>NZ_LMRO01000008.1:0-605667 GCF_001426165.1 Rhodococcus sp. Leaf233 | reverse complement strand
TGTTACTCACCCGTTCGCCGCTCGTGTACCCCGAAAGGCCTTACCGCTCGACTTGCATGTGTTAAGCACGCCGCCAGCGTTCGTCCTGAGCCAGGATCAAACTCTCCGTAAAAGACTCTCGATCAACAGTCGAAACTGCAAATCAGTCATAAACATAAAGAGTCAAATCACTAGCAAAWAAACTCAACTAGCATTTTCAAGCAACACTCGACAACAACCACCACAAGCGGATGGCTGATACATCGAATGCTTTCACCAAATAAAATTCGGCACTGACATTCATCGACACACTGTTGAGTTCTCAAACACCCGACAACAACCACCACAAGCGGATGGCTGATACATCGAATGCTTTCACCAAATAAAATTCGGCACTGACATTCATCGACACACTGTTGAGTTCTCAAAGAACACGCACACACCATTCACGTCCGAGATGATCTCGTCGGTGTCCGGGGCAACCGTTCCAGCTTAGATCGGATGTTCAGGCTCAGTCAAACTGGCCTTCGATCCGCGGTTAAGACACAACCGAAGTAGTGTCCGAACCAGATTGTGTAGAGCGCGTCCGCTTCGCTCAGGCCTTGCGGTCTGGGCTGGCGTCCGTGTCGCTCTGACTTGGACAAAGTTACGCCCCGGATAACAACGCGTCAAATCCCCAGGTCGCTCGGACACAATCGGTGTGAACAGCCTGGTCGCGCTCGATGGATTGCCCCTCGAGCGGATGTCCAAACCAAATTACATCAATGTGACTCCGGCCACTTGCCGATCCTGGATTCAGCGAGCCACGCGTGCTCCCGCAAAGTTCCGCTTCCCGCGCCGGACCACCAACCATTGTCCGTGCAAGAGGTCGTCGCTCGACGGTGTCCAGTTCTCGTCGGCGATCTTGACGTTGTTCACCGCTGCCCCGCCCTCTTTGACCGCCCGTCGCGCAGCACCCTTGCTCTCGCTCAACCCTGTCGCGACAAGGAGGTCGACGATCGTGTTCGGAGCACCCACCTCGATGTCGGCCACAGATGCCTCGTGCAACGCCGCTGCCAGAGTGCTCTCGTCGAGGTCGGTGAGCTCGGCCCGCCCGAACAGTGCTTGGCTGGCGAGTTCGACCGAGCGAGTCGCCTCTTCGCCGTGAACCAGAGTCGTCATCTCTGCTGCCAGTCGCTTCTGAGCTTCTCGCGCGTGCGGTCGCTCCTCGGTTGCTGTCTCCAATTCGGCCAGTTCGTCCTGGGACAGGAAGGTGAACCAGCGCAGGTACTTGACCACATCGGCGTCACCGGTGTTCACGAAGTACTGGTACCAGGCGTACGGGCTGGTCATCTCGGGGTCCAACCAGAGACTGCCACCACCGGTGGACTTACCGAACTTCTTGCCGTCCGACGACGTGACCAGGGGAACGGTCAGCGCGTGAACCTGTTCGGCGTCCTGCCGACGGTTCAGTTCCACGCCGGCGATGATGTTGCCCCACTGATCCGAGCCACCGATCTGCAGACTGCAGCCGTACTCCCGGCGCAGCTGGACGTAGTCGTTGGCCTGCAACAGCATGTAGCTGAACTCGGTGTACGACATGCCGTCGCCCTCGAGCCGAGTCTTGACCGTCTCCCGCGCGAGCATGACGTTGATCGAGAAGTGTTTGCCGACGTCTCGGAGGAAGTCGATGGTGGACAGCTCCCCTGTCCAGGACAGGTTGTTGACCACCACGCCACCGGTAGGGCCGTCGTCCAGGTCTACGAACCGTTCGAGCTGCCCCCGGATACGCGACGCCCATTCGGTGACCACCTCACGGGAGTTCATGGTCCGCTCCCCCACATCGCGAGGATCACCGATCAGTCCGGTTGCGCCGCCCGCCAGAATGATCGGCCGATGACCGGCCCGCTGGAACCGCTTCAAGGCGAGCAGCGGAACGAGGTGGCCGGCGTGGAGCGAGGGTCCGGTCGGGTCGAAACCGGAGTACAACGTGATCGGCCCGTCCGAGGTGGCCTTCTTCAGTGCTTCCACGTCGGTGGACTGCGCGATCAGTCCGCGCCAGGTCAATTCGTCGATGATGTTCTCGCTCACGACGTCGATCTTCCCGCATGCACTTGCCGCCGCCTCGTTCAGCCCTCACGCAAGCCGGGCTGGGGAGCGCGGGGACTGCGCCGGTAGTTCGACACTGCAGGCGAGGCCGGTAGCCAGAAACGCCACGGTCTGTCTGCTGCCACGCTCACACCCACGCGTGGACCGACTTTCAACGCCTCGTCGCCCAGCGGATGTTCGAGCAGCTCGAGGGTGATCGGTGACGACGCGTCGAACAGATCGGTCCCGTTGTCGGCAAGTCCCACTCCGAGTGCTCGTCCGAGATTGCCGGGCCCTCGAGCCCACCCGGCCTCGACCCGCGCTGTTCGCGACTTTCCGCCACCGCGCCTGCCGTCGACGAAATCGTGACCTGCAACTACCTGACCGGCTCGAAGCAGGACGGCAGCGGCCGTCCCGTCCGGCCCGCAACTGACGTTCATGCACAGGTGCATGCCGTAACTCAGGTAGACGTACAGCCGACCCGCCGGACCGAACATCACGGCATTTCGGGGTGTCGGACCACGGAAAGAATGCGCAGCGGGATCGGGCCACGGACCGTCGACTGGACCGCCGTATGCCTCGACCTCCACGATGCGCACCGACACCGCGCCTGCATGGACGGTGGCCCCGAGGATACGTCGGGCTGCGTCGTCCGGCTCTCCGATTTCCAAGTCAGCAGCGTTCACCCGTCCCATGATGCTGAACCCTTGACCTCGAGGCATCGACGGGGCTATGACTGCATCGATCGATGAGAGTCTGGAGGCCGACATGGCGTTCACCGGGCAACATGCCGTCGAGATCACAGGGTTGACGGTTCGCCGCGGCAACCGAACGGTGCTGCACAATCTGTCCCTGACGATTCCGCGGGCTGCCATCACCGGCCTCCTCGGCCCATCGGGCTGCGGAAAGACCACGTTGATGCGCGCCATAGTCGGCACGCAGATCGTTGCCGGCGGAACCGTGACAGTGCTCGGATGCCCAGCCGGCTCCACCTCCCTGCGCCGCACCGTCGGGTACGTGACGCAGGCACCGAGCGTGTACCGAGACCTCACCGTTCGCGAGAACGTGCAGTACTTCGGGTCGCTCTACGGTCGCCGCCACTCCGAGGTGGCGTCCGCCATCGCGGCTGTCGGACTCACCGACCATGCGGCGTCGCGGGCGGGTGAGCTCTCCGGTGGCCAACTGAGCCGGGTCTCCCTGGCCAGCGCGCTGGTCGCCGAACCCGAACTCATCGTCCTCGACGAGCCGACGGTCGGGTTGGATCCCGTCCTTCGCTCGGAACTGTGGTCACGATTCGCCGCAATCGCAGCGGTAGGTACGACAGTGCTGGTCTCGAGCCACGTGATGGAGGAGGCAGAACACTGCAGCCAGCTCGTACTGATGCGCGACGGTGCCGTCCTGGACCGATCGAGCCCCGAAGCGCTACTGGCGCGGACGAAGGAAACGAACCTCGACCGCGCATTCCTCTCGCTCATCAGATCCACGGAACAGACATCGTGAACGGACGAATCTACGCAGCGGGTACGGGTCGAATCCTGCGCCAGCTCAGAGCCGATCACCGATCGGTGGCCATGGTCCTGCTCGTGCCGTCTCTACTGATGGTGTTGCTGTATTTCCTGTACCGAGACGTCCCGGCTCCGCCGAACCAACAATCGTCGTTCGATCGAATTGCGATCACGATGCTCGGCATTCTGCCGTTCGTCGTCATGTTTCTGCTCACGTCGATCTCGATGCAGCGTGAACGCAGCACGGGAACACTCGAACGCCTGCTGACCACACCGATGTCCAAGATGGACCTGCTTGCGAGTTACGGCTCGGCGTTCTCGCTCGCCGCTGTAGGGCAGGCGCTGCTCGCGTGCGCACTCGCATTCGGATTGCTCGGGCTCGACATCGAAGGCTCGATCGGGTGGGTTCTGGTGATCGCGGTACTCGGGGCGATGCTCGGAGTGGCGATCGGGCTGTTGTGCAGCGCTTTCGCACGTACCGAATTTCAAGCGGTCCAGTTCATGCCGGTCGTCGTGATCCCGCAGCTCTTCCTCTGCGGGCTCCTGGTGGCCCGCGATCAGATGCCGAGTTGGCTCGGTGCAGTCAGCAACCTTCTGCCGCTGAGCTACCTGGTGGACGCCCTGCAGGAAATATCCGTCCACCCCGATGCAACCAGGCGCATGGGGGCCGACATCGCCGTGGTCGTGATGTTCACCGTGGCAGCGCTGACCGGTGCGGCAGCGACATTGCGTCGGCGGACACCATGAACGAAGTGATCTAGGACGTGGCGCGCGCCAGAATCAACTCGTGCTCGGCGTCGTCGACATCGCGCGCATCGTCGGCGAGCAACACCGGAATGCCATTTTCTATCGGATATGCGCGACGCAGTCGCGGGTTGTAGAGCAATTCATCCTCGACGAGCAGGAGCGGGCCCTTGTCCACAGGGCACGCGAGGATGGAGAGCAGAGTCGAGTCGATTGCCACAGGTGTCCTTCTGTCTGCTCCGACCGAGTCGGAGTGATGGTCTTCGTTCACGCTACCGAACGCCGATTGTTTCCGTCGTCGGGGCCGCCGGCCGTACCTTCATGTCAGGAAGACTTCTCGGCGGTGGCCTGACGTCCCACGAAGCGTTCTGCCACAACAGCTTTCGTCAGTCGTCGGTAGCTGTTCGACTCCGGATCGTAGTACCACGATCGTGCGCTCGGAGTAGGAATTCCTGCCTGCTTCAATGCAGACGCGTTGGGTCGATAGGCGCGACCGACCGGGATGTCGGACACAACGTGGACGATCGCCGGGCGCTCGTCCGGAAGCAGAACTCCCAGGGCATCGGTGAGGGCGCGAGCGGTGATCACCGCTTCCGGCTGCAGGGAGACAGCACACACGGCAACCTCGGTGGCCGACGCTTCCATGCGGATCGACCGTGGCCCGTCGACGGCTACACGAACCCCGTAGACCACGGCCGAACCGACCTGGTCGAGATCGCCGACGGCGTCGACGATCGGCTGGGTGTACACCGGACCCCGCGCCGAGCGAACAACGGTGTCTTTACGATCGATGAGCCAGTAATCGCCGTCCGAATCACGCCGGAACAGGTTCTCGGTGGGTATCCACGCGTCGGTGGGCTCGAAGACCCCACGCATGACATGGCTGGTCGCTTCACCGTCACCGCTCGGGCGGCCCAGGAGCAGCCCGATCTCGTCGTCGCGGCACTGCCGCACGAATCCGTCGTCGTCCTCTTCGAGTCGGCCGGTGATCGGGTCGTACGCCGCCAGGGCCACTCGCGCACTGCCGGGCAGAGGGCGTCCCTTCGAGCCGATCTTCGTCCCGGCGACATTGGCCAGAATGACGTCGTTCTCGGTGGAGGCATAGAACTCGAGCACTCGCGCCGGGGTGAACTTCGCCAGGGTGCGACGCCACAATCCCACCGGCATACCGGAGCCGATGAACAGCCGAACCGGGTGACCGGTGTCGACCGGGAAGCGCCCGTCGTCGACGATCTGCTGCATCATCGTCCAGGTGTAGCTGACGACAGTGACGCCGTAGCGGTACACCTCTTCCCTGAAGCGCTCGGGATCGAGACCACGGGAGAGCGCGATCCTCGATCCGCCGGCAAGCGCGCCGCCGATGGTCACGAGTATGCCCGCCGAATGATGGAGCGGTGCTAGGCAATACACAGTATCGCCGGGACCGAGAGCGGCCGTCGTCGCGGTACCGAATGCGGACAGTGCCCAGCGATGGTTGGTGATGTATCGCGGTTCGAGACCACGGTCGGTGGTGGTGAACAGAATCATTGCCAGTTCGCGAGCGCGACCGGGATCCGGCTCGAACCAGGCCGGTAGCCGGACGGCGTCGGGGTCGATGGCTTCGAGGTCGATCACTTCGTAGCCGTCCGGAACATCGAGCCGCCGCGTCTCGCCGCCGCCGAGCACCAGTACGTTGGGCGCGACCGGAACCGCCGCCGCGGCATTTTCCGGATCGGCGATCACGGTGTCGACGTCCACGGTGCGTAACGCGGCAGTGAGGTCGCTACCTGGCTGCAGCAACACCGGAACAGCGCCGATGCGCGAGAGAGCTGCGATGGCGGCGAGGGCACTCGGCCTGGTCTCCATCAGCACACCGATGCGCGATGCCGGCCGTACACCGACACTGATCAGACCTCGAACCACGTTGTCGATACGCACGTTGACGGCGTCGTAGGTGTGCACTCGGTCGTCGAAGAGGAAGCACTCGCCGAGCGGGGACTTTCTTCCCTGCTCAGCGATCAAGCGGCCCAACGAGACCCGACTGTGCGGCTGCATCTGCCCCAGCCGTGCCAGCCGCGGAAGGGTGCGCACGGCCTCGGTCGAGATCTCACGAGTGCCGCGCACGGCACCGGTCGCGGCCGACGCCAATCCGCGTCCTACACCGACTCCCACTTCGGCGATGGAGGCAGCGGTATGAATCAGCCTGTTGGTGATCGACACTCCGCTGTCGCTGTCCGAGTGCTCCTCGTGTTCCATCACGCGCACGGCCTCGGGCTTCGGTCCGAGGTTCTCGCGCCACCGAATCCAGTTTCCGGTGGTCGGCCACGTCTGCGCAGCTGCCGTGCTACCCACCACGAGACCGAAATGGCCTGCACGCAAGGTCGTTTCGAATACCTGAGCACGCGGTGCGGCACGCCGGATTCCGCGCACCGCCAACGGCTGTCCGATGTCGTCCACCTCGCCGACGAACGCCAAGACCGGCACCGTCAACTCGGCAAGCGTCAACAACCTGTCCTTGATGACGAAACCGCCGGTCATCATGCGGTTGTGCACGACGAACTGCCTGAGCAACTCGGCCACGGCGGGCCCGGACCACGCCACCCAGCCGTCCATCGCCAGGAAGCGGCGCTGCGGCTCCCGAGGCAACAGTGCTTCCCGATCGTGCAACTGTCGCAGGAAATCCAAACGAGACCGCACGGTCTTCGCCGGGTCGAGCAGCTGAAATCCCGTCCGCGCCATCCACCCCGACACGGCCAAGCGCGTGAATACATGGTCGGCGAGAAACTCTGCGCCCCGAGTAGCGACACCGGCCGGGATACCCAACGGCAAGCCGGCCAAGGTGTCGACCGGAGCCCCGAACGTGATGAGGCTGGCCAGGTTTCGTCCACCTCGATAGGCGGCAGCTTGGTAGCAGAACATGCCGCCCTGCGAATACCCGCCGAGGTGAACGTCGCGGCCGGTGTGCTCGTGCACCTTGTCCACGACCTCGCTGATGGCGACGACGTGATCGGCCAGAGTACGGCTCCACCCGCCCTCTTCGGTATCGGGCGAACCGAAATCGACCACCCACGGGTCCATGCCCATGCCGTGCAGAATGCCGGCCGCACCTTGATCGGTGGTGACGTCGTACACGTCCGCGGAGACCATCATCGGCGGAATCAGCACCACCGGAGGACTGTCCACGGGAACGTCGTCGGGGAAGTAACGCCGCAACCGATACATCGGCTCGCGGTCCATCACCCGGAAAGGCGACGGATCGACCTCGGTCTCGAGACCACCCAGCCGGATGACCTCGAGGCCGTTCTGGGCCGTTGCGATAGCACGCCGCAGTGGACCACGTACCGCGTCTGCATTCAGTCCCACAAATACACTCCTGCGTTCGGCCCCGACGGAACGACCGACATCGGTCTTCGCGTGACGAAAGCTTCTCACATCACACTCGTGGAATCGGCGAGGATGTCGACTAGTGCCGCAACACCGGCACCTCGGCCCACGCGCGCAACGTCGACGCAGTCGCCCGCACACCACCGAGCTGGTGCGCCACCTGAACCGCCGCGGTGCCGCCGCGAGCATCACGCGAGGAAATGGAGCCCTCCACGGTGAGCACCTCGCGCACCGCCGGAGTGAGCGCCGGATCGATCGACGCGAGCTCGTCGTCGGTCAGATCCACCAGCCCGACGCCCCGCGCTTCCGCCGCGCGCACGCAGGCTCCCGCTGCCTCGTGAGCGACCCGGAACGCAATCCCTTGCCGCACCATCCATTCGGCGATGTCGGTGGCGAGCGTGAACCCGGCCGGCGCGAGTTCGGCCATGCGATCGGTGTGGAACTCCAATGTCGCCGTCAAACCGGTGAAAGCCGGGAGCAGCAACTCGAGCTGAGCCACCGAATCGAACACCGGCTCCTTGTCTTCCTGAAGATCCCGGTTGTACGCCAAGGGTTGTGCCTTGAGGGTGGCCAACAGGCCGGTCAGATTTCCGATCAGGCGGCCCGTCTTGCCACGAGTCAACTCCGCGACGTCGGGATTCTTCTTCTGCGGCATGATCGAGCTGCCCGTCGACCATGCATCTGCGAGAGTCACGTAACCGTATTCGGGTGTGCTCCACGAGATGACCTCCTCGGCGAACCGAGACAGGTCCACCGCTGTCATCGCCAGGACGAACGCGGCTTCCGCCGCGAAATCACGCGAGGACGTGGCGTCGATCGAGTTCTCGGCGGACGAATCGAACCCGAGTTCGGCGGCGATCTTCTCGGGGCTCAGACCGAGCGAGGAGCCGGCCAGAGCGCCGGAACCGTAGGGCGACACTGCCGCTCGCCTGTCGAAGTCCGCGAACCGCTGGACATCACGCAGCAGCGGATGGGTATGTGCGAGCAGATGATGCGCCAACAACACCGGCTGCGCCGCCTGCGAATGAGTCTTGCCGGGCATGACCGCGGTGGGGTGAGCCGCAGCCTGAGTTGCCAATGCGTCCACGACGTCGAGAACACCGACCGCCACCCGACGGACGGCGTCGCGCAACCACATCCGGAACAGGGTCGCGACCTGATCGTTGCGTGAGCGGCCGGCGCGCAGGCGACCACCCACCTCGGGTCCGACCCGGTCGATCAAACCGCGTTCGAGGGCGCCGTGCACGTCCTCGTCCGACTCGGCCGCGACGAACTCACCGGACGCCACGTCGTCGGCCAGCCGCTGCAAACCGTCGAGCATGGTCTCGAGGTCCTGCGGGGTCAGCAGTCCGGCACCGTTCAGAACCCGAGCGTGCGCCATGGACGCACGGATGTCGTAGGGCGCGAGAACCCAGTCGAAGTGTGTCGATTTGCTCAGGGCAGCCATGGCAGCCGCCGGGCCGGAGGCGAAGCGCCCGCCCCACAGCGAGCCTTCGTTGGTTCCGTGTGCGTTGCTCGAAGTGGTCACAGGCCCAGGTCCCGCTTCGCTGCGATCTTGGAGGAGAGCCCGTGCAGCTGCACGAATCCCTTGGCCGCCGACTGGTCGAACGTGTCGCCCTCGTCGTAGGTAGCGAGGTTGAAGTCGTACAAAGACTCCCCGCTGCGACGGCCGTTGACGATGATTCCGCCCGCGTGCAGCACCAAGCGGATGTCGCCCGAGACGTGTTCCTGCGTGTGCTGAACGAACGTGTCGAGTGCACCCTTGAGCGGCGAGTACCACAGGCCGTCGTAGACCAGCTCGGCCCACTTCTGGTCGGTATGACGCTTGTAGCGGCCGAGTTCGCGCTCGAGGGTCACGTGCTCGAGTTCTTCGTGCGCACGGATCAGGACCATCGCACCGGGAGCCTCGTAGATTTCACGGCTCTTGATGCCGACGAGCCGATCCTCGACGACGTCCAATCGGCCGACACCCTGAGCGCCCGCACGGGTGTTGAGTTCTTGGATCGCACCGAGCACCGACACCGGACGGCCGTCGATGGCGACCGGGCGACCCTTGTCGAACGTGAGTATCAGTTCGTCGGGTGCCTGGAAGTTGACCGTCGGATCCTCGGTGTAGTCGTACACATCCTTCGTCGGCGCGTTCCACAGATCTTCCAGGAAGCCGGTCTCCACTGCTCGTCCCCACACGTTCTGGTCGATGGAGAACGGTGACTTGGTGGTGACGTTGATCGGAATGTCGTTCTCCTCGGCGAACGCGATCGCCTTCTCCCGGGTCCACGCGTAATCGCGTACCGGTGCCAGCACTTCGAGCTCCGGAGCGAGCGTGTTGAAACCGACCTCGAACCGGACCTGATCGTTGCCCTTGCCCGTGCATCCGTGGGCGACGACGGTTCCGCCGTGCGCACGTGCGTTCTCCACCAGATGCTTGACGATCAGCGGGCGGCTGATGGCCGAAACCAACGGATACCGATCCATGTACAGCGCGTTGGATTGCACCGTCGGCAGGCAGTACTCGTCGGCGAACTCGTCCCTGGCGTCGACGACGACCGATTCGACTGCGCCGCAGTCCAATGCGCGCTGGCGGACGACATTCATGTCCTCACCGCCCTGGCCGAGGTCGATGGCAACAGCGACGACCTCCTTGCCGGTCTCCCGTCCGATCCAGCTGATGGCGACAGAGGTGTCGAGTCCGCCGGAGTAGGCGAGGATGACGCGTTCGGCCATGGTGATGACGCTCCTTCGTGGTTCGTGTGGTGCAGTGCGGAGTGACCGGATCTCAGTTTCCGCGTCGAGCGAGCTTTTCTATCTTGTCGGCGATCTCGCCGCCGGTGGTCGGTTCACGGGCGATGAGCAGGATCGTGTCGTCCCCGGCGATCGTTCCCACGACTTCCGGCAATGCAGCACGATCGAGGGCGCTGGCCAGGTAATGCGCAGCTCCGGGCGGTGTCCGCAGAACTGCCTGGTTTCCGCTGTGATCGGTGGACACCAACAGCTCCCCCAACAGCCGCAGGAGACGGTCGGTTCCGCCCGACACCCCGCGCACCGGGCTGCCGTCCTCGGGGACCACGTACACCCCGACGCCGCCGTCGGGAGCGCGCAACTTCACCGCACCCAACTCTTCGAGGTCACGCGACAGCGTCGCCTGGGTAGTGTCGATCCCCTCGGCGGCGAGCAACGACGCCAGCTGCGGTTGACTGCGCACCTGATGCGTGGCCAGCAACGCGATGATCCGCGCCTGTCTGCCCGCGCGGGTCGACGCGGTCAGCGGAACCGCAGTGACGTCGTCACTCACGGTCGCCGAGCCTGCTCGAGGAGCCAGACCAGCAGTGCTTTCTGCGCGTGCAGACGGTTCTCGGCCTCGTCCCAGACGACACTGTGCGGACCGTCGAGCACCTCGTCGGTGATTTCCTCGCCGCGGTGGGCAGGAAGGCAATGCAGCACGACCGCATCGGATTTCGCCTTCGACAGCAGCTCGGAGTCGATGCGGTAGGGCCGGAACGGAGCGACTCGATCGAGTCCGTCGTTCTCCTGACCCATCGATGTCCAGGTATCGGTGACGAGAGCGTCGGCACCGTCGGCGGCCTCGTCGGGGTCTTCGGTCACCGTGATGGACGCTCCGGTCTCCTCGGCGCGCGCACGTGCGGCATCGAGGACGTAACCGAGTGGTGCGAATTCCTTCGGAGCGGCGATCCTGACATCGAGTCCCGCGGTCACTCCGCCGATGAGAAGCGAATGTGCCATGTTGTTGGCACCGTCGCCGAAGTACGCCAGCGTCCTCCCGGTCAGGTTTCCCTTGTGCTCGATCAGCGTCTGCAGATCGGCGAGGACCTGGCAGGGATGGAACTCGTTGGACAGCGCATTGACGATGGGAATCGTTGCACCCGTTGCCATCTGCTCCAGCCGCTTCTGGCCGAACGTACGCCAGACGACCGCCTCGACGTAGCGGGACAGCACGCGGCCGGTGTCCTGCAGAGTCTCCTCGCGTCCCAGTTGAGTGTCGCTTCCGGTGACCACAACGGCGTGGCCACCCAACTGCGCAATGCCCAACTCGAACGAGAACCGAGTTCTGGTGGAATTCTTCTCGAAGATCACACCGACGCCCTTCGGCCCCTCGAGCGGCCGCTTGGAGAACGGAGCCCGCTTGATCTCGGCCGCGAGCGCCAGGATTTCTCCCTGCTGCTGCGGGGTGATGTCGTCGTCGCGAAGGAAGTGCTGAACGGTCATGGCTGGTGTGCCTCCTGTGCTGCGTCGAGAATTGCCGGTAGTGCCGAGACGAACGACGCGGCCTGCTCTTCGGTGATGATCAGCGGCGGTGCGAGCCGCAATACGTCTGGTTGCGCTGCATTGATCAGGAAGCCTGCGTCACGGGCCGCCGCCTCGGCCGCAGGCGCAACTGCGGCCGTGAGCACCACTCCGAGCAGAAGCCCGGAGCCCCGAACATGGCTGACGAGAGGGTGTTCGAGAGCCTCGATGGAATGAGCGATGGTCTTGCCGAGACTGTCGGCGTGCGAAACGAGGTCGTCGGCGGCAATGGTCCGCAACACAGCCAACGCAGCAGCGGCGCAGACCGGGTTGCCGCCGAAGGTGGTGCCGTGCTTGCCCGGATGCAACAACTCCCCCGCCGCCCCGATACCGATGCAGGCTCCGATGGGCAGACCCCCGCCCAGTCCTTTGGCCAAGGTGATCACGTCGGGCACGATGCCGACCGACTGGTGGGCGTAGAACCAGCCCGTGCGGCCGATACCGGTCTGCACCTCGTCGAGGACCAACAGCGCGCCGTGCTTCGCCGTGATCTCACGTGCGGCAACGAGATACCCGTCGGGAGGAACGACCACGCCGCCCTCCCCCATGATGGGTTCGAGAAACACTGCGGCGGTGTCGGAATCGACGGCTGCCTCGAGCGCGGCGATGTCTCCGTAGGGCACGTGCTGGACACCGGCAGGCATGGGTTCGAACGGAATTCGCTTGTCGGCTTGTCCGGTGAGCGCCAGTGCACCCATCGTCCGTCCGTGAAAGGCCTTCTCGGCGGCAATGATGTGGGGACGACCGGTCAGACGCGCGATCTTGAACGCCGCCTCGTTGGCCTCGGTACCCGAGTTGCAGAAGAACACTCGTCCCGTCGCACCCGCACCCAGATGTGCGAGCAATTGCTCGGCCAGTTCGATACCCGGTTCCGTCGCATACAGATTCGACGTATGACCCAGCGTGGAGAGCTGAGCAGTGACCGCCTCGATCACCGCAGGATGAGCGTGGCCCAGGATATTGACGGCGATACCGGCCAGCAGGTCGAGGTACTGCTTGCCGTCGGCGTCGGTCACCACAGCGCCTTCGCCTCGGACGAGCGCTACGCGCGGCACACCGTAGTTGTCCATCAGCGACGTGGACCACCGCTGCTGTAGATCGACCGTGGACTGCGTGCCGGTCATGACGTGACTCCTGACGTAGACGAGTGATCGGGGGTGACCATGGTGCCGATCCCCTCTCCGGTGAACAGCTCCACCAGAACCGAATGTTCGACGCGACCGTCGATGACGTGCGCCGACGGCACTCCGGCACGAACGGCCCGCAGGCAGGCTTCCATCTTCGGAACCATCCCGGCATCGAGCGTGGGCAGCAATGCGTCGAGTTCCGACGCGTCGATTCGAGAGGTCAGGGAACTGCGATCGGGCCACGCCGTGTAGAGACCCTCGACATCGGTGAGCACGACCAACTTCTCTGCCCCGATCGCACTGGCGAGAGCAGCAGCAGCGGTATCGGCGTTGATGTTGTGCACCACGCCGTCACTGTCGGGTGCGATGGTGGAGACCACCGGAATGCGGCCTGCGGCAATCAGATCGAAGATCGCCTTCGGATCTACCGAGGTGACGTCGCCCACCAGACCGATATCGGTATCGACGCCGTCGACCAGGACCGAACGACGCGTCGCGGTGAACAGGTGTGCGTCCTCCCCCGAGATTCCGACGGCATACGGCCCGTGACTGTTGATCAAGCCGACGAGTTCACGGCCGACCTGCCCGAACAGCACCATCCGAACGATGTCCATGACTTCCGGTGTGGTGACCCGGAATCCGCCGCGGAACTCACCCGTCAGGCCCAGCCTGGTGAGCATGGCCGAAATCTGCGGGCCTCCGCCGTGCACGACGACGGGGTGAATTCCGACGGTGCGTAGAAACACCATGTCGGCGGCGAACGCTCGCTTGAGATCGTCGTCGATCATGGCGTTCCCGCCGTACTTCACCACGACGATCTTGCCCGAGAAGCGCTGGAGCCAGGGCAGTGCCTCGGCGAGCGTGAACGCCTTCTGCGCTGCCGTCAATTGCGTTGCAGCAGCAGTCATGACGAGTACGCCGAGTTCTCTTCGACGTAGGCGTGGGAGAGATCCGTCGTTCTGATCGTGGCCGTACCGGACCCGAGTCCGAGGTCGATGGTCACGGCGATATCGACTCCCGACAGGTCGACCTCGCGCGCACCCGGAGCGCCGACGCCGTCGATGCACACCGGATTGCCGTTGAACGACACGGCAATCCGATCCGGATCGAGTTCGATCGGAGCAATACCGATCGCCGCGAGTACACGGCCCCAGTTGGGGTCCGAACCGAACAGGGCCGTCTTGGTGAGACTGTCCCTGGCGACCGTCCTCGCACCGACGAGAGCCTCGTCCTCGGATACAGCACCGGAGACGGTGATCTTCACTCGCTTCGTGACGCCCTCGGCATCGGCCATCATCTGATCGGCGAGGTCGTCGCATACCGCCAGAACAGCAGCGTCGAGGTCCTCCTGCGACGGGCTCACACCGCTCGCCCCGGAGGAGAGCAGCAGTACCGTGTCGTTCGTGGAGGATGCGCCGTCGACGTCGAGTCGGTCGTAGGACAACCGGGTGGCCGCACGAAGCGCGGTGTCGAGCTGCTCCGCGGTCGCGACGGCGTCGGTGGTGATGACACTGAGCATCGTGGCCAGCGAGGGTGCGAGCATGCCCGCGCCCTTGGCCATGCCACCGACATTCCACTTGTCTGCGTGATGAATCGCGGCCTGCTTCGGAACGGTATCGGTGGTCATGATCGCGTAAGCGGCATCGGTGCCACCGGAGATACCGCCGGCCAGTTCGTGCACCACCTCGGTCACCCCCGGCAACAGCTTGTCCATCGGCAACCGATCGCCGATGAGACCTGTCGAGCACACGGCAACCTCGATGGCCCCTGTTTCCGAACCCCAGTTGCTCAACACGGACGCGACCTCCTCGGCCGTCCGATGCGCGTCCTGGAAACCGGGTGCACCGGTACAGGCGTTGGCACCGCCCGAGTTCAACACCACCGCGCGAAGCCGACCGGTGGTGAGCACCTGCTGCGACCACAGCACTGGCGCGGCCTTGACCTTGTTGCGGGTGAAGACGCCCGCTGCCGTGAAGTCCGGGCCCTCGTTGAACACCAGAGCCAGATCGGACCTGCCACTTGCCTTGATACCCGCGGGAATCCCGGCCGCACGGAATCCGGCGGGAGACGTCACGCCCTGGGAACGCACGAGCTTCCCCGCGATCGAGGCGACCGTATCCGTCTCGCTCTTCAGGCCGGTCATGGAGCAACTCCTACGGTAGAGAGACCGTCGGTCTCGTCGATTCCCAACGCCAGATTCATCGATTGCACTGCTGCACCGGCTGTTCCCTTGGCCAGGTTGTCGATGGCCGCGATGACCACCAGCAAGCCGGCGTCTGCATCGACGGACACACTCATCTGCACGGCGTTCGATCCGATGACCGAACCGGTCTGCGGCAGCCGCCCGGCCGGAAGAACATGAACGAAAGGCTCTGCGGCATAGGCCTTCTCGTACACCTCGACGGCCTGAGCCTCGGTAGCGGTGGTCACGGCCGTACAGGTGGCCAGAATGCCACGCGGCATCGGCGCGAGTACCGGAGTGAACGACACCGACACGTCGGTACCGGCCACAGCCGACAGGTTCTGCACGATCTCGGGAGTGTGCCGGTGCGCGCCTGCTACCGCGTATGCGCGAACCGAGCCCATCACCTCGGAGCCCAGCAGGTCGGCCTTGGGTGCCCGGCCCGCACCGGACGTGCCGGTGACCGCAACGATGTTGACCCGTGGCTCGATGATTCCGGCGGCAACTGCCGGGGCCAGGGCAAGGCTCGACACCGTCGGATAGCACCCGGGCACGGCGATACGCGTTGCCCCGACCAGGAGCTCGCGGCGCCCCGGTAGCTCCGGGAGCCCATACGGCCAAGTCCCCGCATGTGGGGACTTGTAGTACTTCTCCCAGGCTGCCGAGTCGTTGAGGCGGAAATCGGCACCGCAGTCGATGATCACCACGGATTCCGGCAACTGGAGCGCGAGTTCGGCGGATTTGCCGTGCGGCAACCCGAGGAAGATCACGTCGTGCCCGGCGAGTTCGTCGACCGTCGTGGGGCCGAGAACACGGTCGGCAAGCGGCAGCAGATGGGGATGGAACTCACCCAGCGTCGCGCCTGCATTGCCGCCCGCAGTCAGAGCTCCGATGACCAACGAGCCGTCGCGAACAGCTGGGTGGCCGAGCAACAGGCGAAGGATCTCACCACCGGCGTAGCCACTGGCACCCGCCACCGCGATGCGCTTCGGCGTTGCCTCCGAAATAGTCATGCGGTTTATTATGCAGCATCATGCAAGCTCATTCATCGGCGGGCCGGAAACGCTAGCTGCTACCCATCGATCTACGAATTTCGTCGAGCTTCTTTCGGCCCGCTTCCTGCCGATCGTTCCACTGTTTGTCCAGGTCCTGACCGGCTCTCGATTCCCGGTCCAGCTCCTCCGCCCCGACAGCCGTACCCGAGCGGTGCTCCACCTTCTCTCGCACCCCGTCCCAGGTCGGCACCCCGGAGTCGGTGAACTCGCCCGTAGTCGCACCGCCGACATAACCCCCACCCCCGCCGACGGGCAGGTCGTCTACCAATTCCGCATCGATGACGCCCGGCACCGTTCCGCCCAACGGAGCTCCCGGTGGTGGATCGCCGAGCGGCTGGTCGATACGAGGTTTCGTCACCTGCGGAACATCCACATCGGGAACGGTTCCCGGCGGGACGCCGCGATCCGGACCGGCTGGCTCGGGTTCCGCCGTCCCCAACTCGGCCGCCAGAGCGGATGCCGCCGCTGCCACCGGAGCCAACCGAGGTCGGCCAACCACCGCCGCGAGAACCTCGTTCAACACCTGCAGATCCGAGGCCGTGGCCTGCGTGTCGGATTCACTCATCGGCTGCTCCCGTCGTCGTGCCCGTCATGACACCACGCTACGCACCACACCGGCCGCGCCGTCGACGGTTCAGCTACGCAGCTGGGCACCGACCGCTGTGGATGCCGCCGCCACGGCTGCGTCGCGAGCCGCCGTCGCCTGATCCTCGGTCAGGGTTCCGTCCGAACCGCGGAACCGGAGGGCGAACGCCAACGACTTACGCCCCTCGCCGACCTGCTCACCCTCGTAGACGTCGAACAGTCGGATGGACTCGAGCAGTTCTCCACCGCCGATCGTCAGTGCTGCCTCGACGGAGGCCGCGGGCACGGACGCGTCGACCACGACAGCGACGTCCTGCAACACGGCCGGGTATGGGGATACCTCGGGGGCCGGAAGCGATTCGACGACGGGCAGAGCGCTCAAACTCAGCTCCACCGCACACGTACGCGGCGGCAAACCGGCTCGCTCGAGCACGGCCGGATGCAGTTCGCCTGCGTGCCCGACGACCTCACCGTCGAGAAGAACCTCGGCGCACCGGCCCGGATGCCAGGGAAGGTGGTGTGCTGCACGAAGATCGACCTGCACGCCGGACGCCGCGGCAGCCGTGCGCACAGCGGCGAACGCGTCCGCGGCCTCGGCTGCTCGGCCCGGTCCCCAAGGCCCGGAGGGCTCACGCTGACCGGCGAGCACCACGCCCACGTGTACCGGCTGTGCGGGGAGGGACCCACGGAGCATCGCGATCTGATCGTCGGTCGGTCGCCGATCGACCGGCAACGCGTCCACTGCAGCGGTCGCGTCGTGCCGGAGAACGACCTGGGCGATTCCGAACAACGACACGTCCCGCTGTCCGCGCGCGATGTTCCTGCTCAGCATTTCGAGCAGACCGGGAAGCACGGTCGTCGCAAGCTCGGGGCGGTCGGCCTCGAGCGGGTTCAACACCGACGTCGTCGCTCGGCGCGGGTCGTCCGCGTCCAGGCCCCACGTGTCGAAGATTCCCTTGGGCAGGAACACCGGCGGAAGAACTTCGACATAGCCGGCGAACGCAAGGGCCTTGCCGATTGCCCGCCGACGCTTCTGCTCGGCGGTGAGGCCGCGCCCACCGGGAGCGGACGGCAGAATCGACGGGATCTTCTCGAGCCCTTCGAGCCGCAGCACCTCTTCGACCAGATCGGCGCGCTGCACCAAGTCGGGTCGCCACGAGGGAGGATCGACGACCAGTTGTCCGTGGCCGCCACCGTCGACATCCACCTCGACGGTGCATCCGATCTGAGTGAGCCGTCGAGCAGCGGTCCCGTCGGGGTACTGCACACCCGCGATCCGATCGGGCAGGTCGAAGTCCATCGTCACCGACGGGAAACGGGCAGCCTCGCCGATGTCGGTCAGCACCGGTTCGATACGTCCACCGGCGATCTCGACGAGCAACTGTGCGGCCCGATCGAGCGCCGCAACCGGGAGCGCCGAATCCACAGTCCGCTCGAAACGTTTGCTCGCCTCGCTCGACAGCTTGTGGCGACGGCCGGTTCGGAACACCGCGAGCGGATCGAACGATGCTGCTTCGAGAACGACATCGCTGGTCGAGTCGTCGACCTCGGTGGACGCCCCGCCCATGACGCCGGCCAACGAGATGGCTCCCGTTCCGTCGGCGATGACCACGTCTTCCGCATCGAGCGACCGCTCGACGCCGTCGAGCGTCGTGAGCGTCTCCCCCGCATTCGCGCGCCGCACGACGAGATCACCGTCGAGCTTGCTCGCGTCGAAAGCATGCAACGGCTGGCCGAGCTCGTGGAGCACGTAGTTGGTCACGTCCACCGCCGCCGAGATCGGTCGCACCCCGGCCAGCAGCAATCTCCGCTGCATCCACCAGGGAGTGACGGCAGCGGGATCGATACCCACGACCTTGCGCAGAGCGAACCGAGAAGCACCGGACTCGGGCTCGACCGTCACGGGCCAGGCGTCACCGGTGACCTCGGTGGGCATCGTGCGCGCCGGATCCACATACGGAAGATCGAAGCTGCACGCCAACTCACGGGCCAGGCCGCGCACCGAGAAGGCGTACCCGCGATCCGGTGTCACGTTCAGCTCGATCACCGAATCATCGAGACCCAGAACGACTTTGGCATCGTCGCCGGGCTGCGCAGTCCCTTCCGGTAGCACCAGGATGCCGGAGTGGTCCCGGCCGAGACCGAGCTCGAGCGTCGAGCAGATCATCCCGTTGGAGTTGCGGCCGTACGTCTTGCGCGACGCGATGGCGAACCCGCCGGGCAGAACGCTGCCGGGCAGCGCCGCGACGATCAGGTCCCCCTCGGCGAAATTGCGTGCACCGCAGACGATCTCCTGCGGCTCGTCGGCCCCCACGTTCACGAGGCAGAACCGAATGGGCTTCTTGAATTCGGTCAGTTCCTCGATCGACTCGACCCGACCCACCACGAGGGGCCCCGTCACGTTGTCCAACGAGACCAGCTCCTCGACCTCGAAACCGACGCGTACGAAACCCGCGTCGAGCTCGTCGGGCGAGACGGACCAGTCGGGAGTACCCGCGTGCAGGACCTCGGTCAACCAGGAATGTGGGACTCGCACGTGTGCTCAGCTCTTTCTTGTATCCGAGATGAAGTGGGGCTGGAGAGTGGCCGCGTCAGGCCTGAACACCGAAGGGCAGAGTGAACCTGATATCCCCCTCGACGATGTCCCGCATGTCCGGGATGTCGTTGCGGAACTGCAGAGTTCGCTCGAGACCCATGCCGAACGCGAAACCGGTGTACACCTCCGGGTCGATGCCGCTGGCCTGCAACACCTTCGGGTTGACCATTCCGCAGCCACCCCATTCGACCCAACCGGCTCCACCCTTCTTCTTGGGGAACCACACATCGACCTCGGCGGAGGGCTCGGTGAACGGAAAGTAGTTGGGCCGCATCCGGGTACGCGTATCGCTGCCGAAGAGAGCCTGCGCGAACGCGTCCAACGTTCCGCGCAGATGCGCCATCGTCAGGCCCTTGTCGATCGCAAGCCCCTCGACCTGATGGAAGACCGGAGTGTGCGTCGTATCGAGCTCGTCGGTACGGAACGTTCGGCCAGGGCAGACGACGTAGATCGGTACGTCGCGGGAGAGCATCGACCGCACCTGCACCGGCGACGTGTGTGTACGCAGTACCTGCCGCGAGCCCTCCGGTGCGATGTGGAACGTGTCCTGCATCGTGCGAGCCGGGTGATCGGGCAGGAAGTTCAACGCGTCGAAGTTGAAGTGCTCGGTTTCCACCTCGGGGCCTTCTTCGACCTCCCAGCCCATACCGACGAAGACATCGGCGACCTGCTCCGAGATGATCGTGATGGGATGGCGCGCTCCGACGGGTGCCCGGTCGGTCGGCAGCGTCACGTCGATCGTCTCGGCCACGAGAATCGCTGCATCGCGCTCCGCCGACAGCACTGCGCGGCGCTCGTCGAAGGACTTCTGCACCCGGTCTCGTGCCACCTTGACGCGCTTGCCCGCGTCCGCCTTCTGGTCACCGGGTAGAGCTCCGAGGGCGCGCTGAGCCAACGCCAGTGGTGCCTTTCCACCCACGTGATCGATTTTGACCTTCGTGAGCGCATCGAGGTCCGACGCGTCGGCGAACGCCTGCTCGGCCGAGGCCACCGCAGCGTCGAGTGCGGACTCTTCGAGAACGCTCGGATCTACCGGCTCGGGCCCGGACTCTTTCTTCGCCACGACAGATGCACTCCTCGAATAATGGTCGGTCTGCACGAAGCAGAGTGGTAACGATCCTAGGCGACCGTATTCACGGGTTCGCCGACCGTCGTCGAACACGGGCGCTCGCGTAGAGGCACAGCGCCGCGGCGGTCGCCAGGTTCAGACTCTCCGCCCGACCGTGGATGGGAATTCTGATCCGGTGATCGGCAGCTTGGGCAACGGGGAGGGACAAACCGTGGGCTTCGTTGCCGAACAACCACGCAGTCGGCTGCTGGAGCAGCTCGTCTGCGTCGTCCAAGTCGACTTCGCCGTCGGCGGCAGTCGCCACGACCGTCAGGCCGGCACGGCGCAGTGCGTCGATACCGTCTTCGATCGAGCGCTCCCGCGCAATGGGAAGATGGAAGACGCTGCCGGCCGAGGCCCGCACGCATTTGCCGTTGTGCGGGTCGACGGAGTCGCCGAGCAGGACCACCGAATCGGCCCCGGCGGCATCGGCAACACGAATGATCGTGCCGGCGTTACCAGGCTCGGCCATTTCCACCGGAACGGCCACCAGCCGCGGTTTTCCTGCCAACGCACGGTCGATCGGGACGTCGACCAACTCGGTGACTGCGATCAGACCCTGCGGGGTGACGGTGTCCGACAATGCCTTCGCAGCACGATCGGTGATCGGAAACACCCGTGCGCCACCGGCCTCGATGGAGGCGATGAGGCTCTCGTGTCGGTCGAGGGCATCCGCGGTGAAGAACAGCTCGCGGACCGAACCGAATCGAGCAGCCTCGGACACAGCGTTGAAGCCCTCGGCAAGGAACAGTCCCGTCTTCTTGCGCTCTGCAGCGCGACCGAGCTTGACGGCCGAAACGACCCGCGGAGTTCGCTCGGTCAGCGAATCCACGGGTCGTTTCGGAGTTGAATAGTCGTGCGGCGACTCGCTCAGGCTGCTTCTCCAGCAGGAGCGTTGACATCGGCAGGCAGTGCAGCCTTGGCGATGGCGACCAAGCCGGCGAATGCCTCGGCATCGGACACAGCGAGCTCGGCGAGGATCTTGCGGTCCACCTCGACGCCCGCAGCCTTCAGTCCCTGGACGAAGCGGTTGTAGGTGATGTCGTTGGCCCGCGCTGCAGCGTTGATACGCGTGATCCACAGCTTGCGGAAGTCACCCTTGCGCGCGCGGCGGTCCCGGTACGCGTAGGTGAGCGAGTGGAGCTGCTGCTCCTTGGCCTTGGTGTACAGACGTGAGCGCTGTCCGCGGTAGCCCTTGGACGCTTCGAGAATCGAACGGCGCTTCTTCTGGGCGTTGACGGCCCTTTTTACGCGTGCCACTGGTGAATCCTGTCGATCTGGGGGCGTGTGAAACCCCGAATGGTAATGGGATGAAGCCGACCGAAATCAGTCGGCGGCGAGCCGGATCAGATGCCGAGCAGGCGCTTGATCCGAGGCACGTCGGCCTTCTTGACAACGGCGACACCATCGAGGCGACGAGTCACCTTGGTGGGCTTGTGCTCGAGCAGGTGGCGACGGCCGGCCTTCTGGCGCAGGATCTTGCCGCTGCCGGACACCTTGAATCGCTTCTTGGCACCACTGTGCGTCTTCTGCTTGGGCATGAAATCCTCTGTTCTGTATTAGCTCTTCGGTGGTGCATGGCACAGCCACGCAGCGCCTCGGAACGGACTGCGCACCGAGGCGGGTGCGGGACTGTCTTACTGGTAGAGCGCGAAGCTCAGTTGGTCTGAGCCGGAGTAGCCGGAGCTGCTGCGGCCGGTGCCTCTGCAGCCGGAGCTGCTGCGGCGGGCTGTTCCGGCGCGGGGGCCGGTGCGCGTTGCGCAGGCGGCGCGGCAGCGCTTTCCTGAGCCTTCACGCGAGTCTTGGCACCCTTGTGCGGAGCCAGGACCATGGTCATGTTGCGGCCGTCCTGCTTGGCCGACGTTTCCACGAAACCGAGTTCCGCGACGTCGGCTCCCAGGCGCTGCAACAAACGGAAACCCAGCTCGGGGCGCGACTGCTCGCGACCACGGAACATGATGGTGACCTTGACCTTCGAGCCGGCTTCGAGGAAGCGAACCACGTTGCGCTTCTTGGTCTCGTAGTCGTGCGCGTCGATCTTGGGGCGGAGCTTCTGCTCCTTGATGACGGTGAGCGTCTGGTTCTTGCGCGATTCGCGCGCCTTCTGCGCAGCCTCGTACTTGAACTTCCCGTAGTCCATGATCTTGCAGACCGGCGGACGTGCGTCGGGAGCTACTTCGACAAGATCGAGGTCGGCTTCGAGAGCCAAGCGGAGTGCATCTTCAACACGCACGATCCCCACCTGTTCACCGCCTGGTCCGACAAGACGGACCTCGGGAACTCGGATGCGATCGTTGATGCGGGTCTCAGTGCTGATGGGGCCTCCTAGGTAGTGCGGTGTGGTGTGTAACCCGACCGCCTGCCACTTACACAGCCCGTCGCCCTCGAACCTCGACATCACGCTCGGCGAACCAACACCGAAAACGAAAAAACCCTGCAGCCGGTCTTTACCGACAGCAGGGCCCGATGTCGACCGGTCGATCCGTACGACATAGCGCGTCGTACAGTCTCCTCACGAGGAGGAAGCACTGGGGAATCCCGACTGGGAGACCTTCGTGCGACCGGACCGGAAGCGATCCATTCGGATCACATACCGGTGGGAGTCGGGCTCCACTTGCTGCCTCCATGCGGTGAACTCCATCGAGGAGCGCACGCCGAAGACGGTCGTCGAGTCAGCGTACCAGCAGAATGCCGAAACCGACAATCGCACCGGTCGATGAAGCCGAGTCGACACCCGATCCGACCGACGGCACCCGCGGCGTGGGATTCTCGTAGGTATGACCAGTTCATCCACGCCCGCCGATCCCGCAGGCTCCGACCCCACCGGTATCGAGCAAGAAGTCCGGGAACTCGCCGAGGTTCCCGCGGTCGAGGTCATCAGCCGTGCAGCGGTGATGCTGATGAGTTCCGCGGCCGAGAAACTGGGTCTGTCCGAGCCCGATCCCGCGGAGAGCCCCTACCTCGATCTCGACGAGGCCCGACGCGTCATCACCGCACTCGCCGGCTTGGTCACCGCGTCGGTCGAGTACCTCGGTCCCCACGCTGGACCGATTCGCGACGGCCTCCAGGCACTGCAACGCGCGTTCCGGGAAGCCTCAGCACACCCGGACGAGCCAGGACTCGGCCCCGGTGAGAAGTACACCGGCCCGGTGCACTGAACGAGCGCACCCCACCCAACCCACAGACGACGAAGCCGCATCCGGCAATCCGGATGCGGCTTCGTCGTCGACGTGTTCGCGTCAGACCGCAGCGACCTTACGAGCCCGACGCTTCTTCGGGGCCGCCTTCGGCGTGGACGCCACTACCTCGCGGGAGAGCGCCTCCTGCAGGAATTTTCCGGTGTAGCTTTCGGGCACCGCTGCTACGGCTTCCGGATTACCCTGCGCCACAACCGTTCCGCCGCCCGAACCACCTTCGGGCCCCATGTCGATGACCCAGTCGGAGACCTTGATGACATCGAGATTGTGCTCGATGACAATCACGGTGTTCCCCTTGTCGACGAGTCCGTTCACGACTCCGAGCAACTTCCGGATGTCCTCGAAATGCAGGCCCGTGGTCGGCTCGTCGAGAATGTAGACGGTGCGGCCGGTCGATCGCTTCTGCAACTCGGCTGCGAGTTTCACACGCTGAGCTTCGCCGCCGGACAGTGTCGTCGCCGGTTGCCCCAGGCGGACGTAACCGAGGCCGACCTCGACGAGTGTCTTGAGGTACCGGTGAATAGACGTGATGGCCTCGAAGAAGTCGGCAGCCTCCTCGATCGGCATGTCCAGGACCTCGGCGATGGTCTTGCCCTTGTAGTGCACTTCGAGCGTCTCGCGGTTGTAGCGAGCGCCTTCGCACACCTCGCAGGGGACGTAGACGTCGGGCAGGAAGTTCATCTCGATCTTCAACGTGCCGTCTCCCGAGCATGCCTCGCACCGGCCGCCCTTGACGTTGAACGAGAATCGCCCGGGCTGATACCCACGAACCTTGGCCTCGGTGGTGGCCGCGAACAACGTACGGATCTTGTCGAACACCCCGGTGTACGTCGCGGCGTTGGACCGGGGCGTGCGGCCGATCGGCGACTGGTCGACGCGAACCAGCTTGTCCAGTTGGTCCAGACCGTTGATCCGGGTGTGCCGACCGGGAACCTGCCGGGCACCGTTGAGCTTGTTGGCCATCACGGTCGCGAGGATGTCGTTGACCAGCGTCGACTTACCCGAGCCCGAGACACCGGTGACCGACGTCAGAACACCGAGAGGGAAGCTGACGTCGATTCCCTGGAGGTTGTGTTCACGGGCACCCACGACGGTGACCTGTCGCTTCTTGTCGACCACCCGACGGGTGTCCGGCAGCGGGATCTCCATGCGACCCGACAGATACGCACCCGTGAGCGATTCGTCGTTGGTCAGCAGGTCCGCGTAGGAACCGCTGTGCACGACGCGTCCGCCGTGCTCACCGGCCAACGGTCCGATATCGACGACCCAGTCGGAGGTACGGATGGTGTCCTCGTCGTGCTCGACGACGATCAATGTGTTGCCGAGATCGCGCAGTCGCGTCAGCGTGTCGATGAGCCGGCGGTTGTCCCGTTGGTGCAGTCCGATGGACGGCTCGTCCAGTACGTAGAGCACGCCGACGAGGCCGGAGCCGATCTGCGTGGCGAGCCGGATACGTTGGGCCTCGCCGCCGGACAGCGAGCCCGCGGTGCGCGCCAACGACAGGTATTCGAGACCCACGTCCAGCAGGAAGCCGAGTCGAGCCTGAACCTCCTTGAGGACCTGGCCCGCAATCGCTTCCTCGCGTCGCCCCAGAGTGAGACTGTTGAGGAAGTCGGCCGTATCGGCGATGGAGAGTTCACACACCTCGGCGATCGACTTCGGCCCGAAATCACCTGCCGCGATGGTGACCGACAGAATTTCCGGACGCAGCCTGGCTCCGTTGCAGGTAGGACACGGAACGTCGCGCATGTAGCCGTCGTAGCGTTCCTTCATCTGTTCGGATTCGGTCTGCTCGAGGCGGCGGTGCAGGAAGGGCATGACGCCCTCGAACTCGGCGTAGTACGACCGGGTGCGGCCGTACCGGTTCTTGTACTTCACGTGCACCTGGTGGTCGCTGCCCTCCAGGACAGCTCGCTTGACCTTCGCCGGCAGCTTGTTCCACGGAGCGTGCAGATCGAAGCCCATGGCGTCGGCGAGTCCGGACAGCAAGCGACCGAAGTACTCCGACGTCTGGCCCATCGACCAGGGCGCGATGGCACCGTCGGCCAGACTCAGATCACCGTCGGGCACCACCAGCTCGGGATCGACCTCCTTGCGCACGCCGAGCCCGACACAGTCGGGGCAGGCGCCGTAAGGCGAGTTGAACGAGAACGATCGCGGTTCGAGGTCGTCGATGGACAGCGGGTGGCCGTTGGGGCACGCGAGCTTCTCCGAGAAACGACGCTCCCGATCGGGGGCGTTCTCCTCACGGTCGACGAAGTCGAGAACCACGATGCCGTCCGCGAGCCGCAGTGCGGTCTCCACCGAGTCGGTGAGCCGCTGCTTCGAGCTGGACTTGACGGTGAGTCGGTCGACAACGACCTCGATGTCGTGTTTTTCCTGCTTCTTCAAGACCGGCGGGCTGCTGAGCTGGTGGACGACACCGTCGACGCGCACACGTGAGTAGCCCTGGGTGTTGAGCGAGTCGAACAGGTCGACGAACTCGCCCTTACGGGTTCGGACCACCGGCGCGAGGACCTGGAATTTGAGGCCCTCCTCCATGTCGAGAACCTGATCGACGATCTGCTGTGGGGTCTGCTTGGCGATCTGCTCGCCGCACACCGGGCAGTGCGCAGTGCCCGCCCTGGCGTAGAGCAACCGTAGGTAGTCGTAGACCTCGGTGATGGTGCCCACGGTGGAGCGTGGGTTGCGGTTGGTCGACTTCTGGTCGATCGAGACCGCGGGCGACAGGCCTTCGATGAAGTCGACGTCGGGCTTGTCCATCTGCCCGAGGAACTGCCGTGCGTATGCGGACAGCGACTCCACGTAGCGACGCTGGCCTTCGGCGAAGATCGTGTCGAAGGCGAGAGACGACTTGCCCGAACCGGACAAACCGGTGAACACGATCAGCGCGTCCCGGGGCAGGTCGATGTCGACCCCCCTCAAGTTGTGCTCCCGTGCACCTCGCACTATCAGGCGATCCGCCACTGTGTTCCCTTCTTTTCTCACGAGCACGTCGAGCCGTGTTGCTGCTCGGCGCAGCATTGTCCGACGTCGAGTCGATGATGACGCGTGGTGCCGATGCACCGATCACACGCCGTGTAGCCGAGGACTCCACGTCGAAAACCTGTCGAGGTGAGGGACGAACCTCACCTCGTAGCAATGGTAGGTCCAGGTACCGACACACTTTTCCACGAGCGTGACCCCGGCGCTCCCGTCGTTGCTGCCGACGGTAGCGTCCTCGAAATGGACGAGCACCTCATGGTCATCGACGACAATTACACCGGCGTCGTTGCACAGGGTTCACCCCCGCAGCGGCGGACGATCCCCGGAGCCACGATCACCAAGATGTCGGTCGGCCCCATGGACAACAACACCTACCTGGTCGTCTGTTCCGCAACGGGCCATTCCCTGCTGATAGACGCCGCCAACGAGGCCGACCGCATCTCACTGCTTCTCGACGAGAACGCACCGACGCTGTCTCTGATCGTCACCACACATCAGCATGCCGACCACTGGCAGGCGCTGGCCGATATCGCCGGTGGCACCGACTCCCCCACCGCGGCCCACGAGCTGGACGCAGAACCGCTGCCGGTAGCTCCGGACCGTTTTCTTGCCGACCACGACACGGTGTCGGTGGGAGAGCTCACGTTCGATGTGGTGCATCTGACCGGTCACACTCCGGGCTCGATAGCGCTCGCGCTGACCGACGCCGAGGGCAAGACGACGCACCTCTTCACCGGTGATTCCCTGTTCCCCGGCGGCGTCGGCAAAACCAACGGCCCCGAGGACTTCACCCACCTGCTCGACGACGTGAGCGCCAAATTGTTCGACCGTTTCGCCGACGACACCGTCGTCTACCCCGGGCACGGCAAGGACACCACTCTCGGTGACGAGCGGCCGCACCTGGCGGAATGGCGCGAACGCGGCTGGTGACGCCGCACGTGCTTGAGACCGTGAAACACGGGGTATGAAGAGTGTGACAAAAGTGCACGCACCGGTGATTTCGATCTACTTTCGGTGCGAGTCCGCACGTACAACCGCCATGACACGAGAAACTACGCAGGAGGCTGTCAATGCTGGTCCGCCGTATCGCCCGTCCGCTGATGTCTACGATTTTCATCTCCGGGGGCGTCGATGCACTTCGTAATCCCGCCGGCAGGGCGAAGGCAGCCGCTCCGTTGATCGAGCAGAGCAAGGATGCTCTGCCCAACGAGGTCACCGCGAACGTGCCGACCGATCCCGAGACGTTGGTTCGGATCAACGGCGGAATCCAGGTCGCCGGCGGCATTCTGTTGGCCACCGGCAAGGCACCGCGTATCGCATCGCTCGCTCTGGCTGGAAGCCTCGTTCCGACGACGCTGGCCGGACACGCGTTCTGGAACGAAACCGACCCGGAGACCAAGGCTGCGCAACGCATCCACTTCTTCAAGAACCTCAGCCTCCTCGGCGGACTGCTGATCGCGGCCGTCGACACCGAGGGCAAGCCCTCCGTCGCGTGGCGCAGCAAGCGGGCGGCACGCCGCGCACAGGAATCTGTGGTCTCTGCGCTGCCCGGTCACACCACTCACGACACCGGGGAACGCGTCAAGGAAATTGCCTCGATCGCAGCGAGCCGCGGTGCCGATCTGGCCGACGCCGCACAGCCGAAGCTGGCCAAGCTCGCCGACGCCGCACAGCCGAAGCTGGCCAAGTTCGCCGACATCGCCGGCGAGAAGGGCTCGGAGCTGGCAGAGGTCGCGCAGCCCGCTCTGAACCGGTGGGCTCACATCGCCGCCGACAAGGGTTCGGAGCTGGCCGAAGAAGCCCAGAAGCGTGGCTCGAAGCTGGCCGAGCTTGCTGCCGACCGCGGAAGCGATCTGGCCGAAGAAGCGCAGAAGCGTGGCTCGAAGCTCGCCGACAAGGCCGCGCACCGCAGCTCGGATTGGGCCGAGCTCGCTCAGAAGCGGGGCTCGAAGTTGGTCGACGTCGCTGCCGACCGTCGCAGTGAACTGGCCGAGGTGGCACAGAAGCGCGGAGCGAAGCTCGCCGATCTCGCTGCCGAGAAGGGATCCGTTCTGGCCGAAGAGGCTCAGAAGCGCGGTGCCACGTGGGCCGACATCGCGTCGGATCGGGTAGACACGCTCGGCAAGCGCGCTCGTAAGCGGGCCGAGAAGCAGAACAAGGAACTCGAGAAGGCAACCGAGCAGGCTCGGGCCAAGCTCGAGAAGCGAGTTGCCAAGGCGCAGAAGAACTTGGACAAGAAGCTCCAGCAGTACGCGAAGTAGGTCTACCCACGACGCTCGGCGTCGTTCGCGCGCACGGCCCTGTCCCAGAACTCGCGGTTCTGCGGCAGGGCCGTTCTGCGGCGTAGACTGCTCTGGCTGATTTCGAGGCGATATCGTCGCCTCGGCCGAACTCCCGAGGAGAACCTTTGCCGGACGACGGCCACACATCGAACGATCCCGGTGCACCCATCGAGGAAGACCTCGAACAGGCGCACCTGACGCGGTTGTACACGCAGCTCGATTCGCTGCGCGAGTATGCAGCAAACCGACTTCGCGCCGTGCTGCTCGAGACCGGCGGAACACCGCAGGCCCGAAGCGAGCGCGAATCCTTCAACCAGATGTACACCGAGGACATCGCCAAGTACGACGCAGCCGAGAACGGGCTCTGCTTCGGACGCATCGACCTCGACCCGGACACCCTCGATCCGAAAGTCGACGACCGCCCCGAGCGTTACATCGGCCGTGTCGGCATCCTCGACGACAAGAACGATTACGAGACACTACTGCTGGACTGGCGAGCCCCCATGGCCCGTCCGTTCTATCTGGCGACACCGGCAGCCCCCGAAAACGTGTTGCGCCGCAGGCATATTCGTACCCGCGGACGCAAGGTGACCGCCATCGCCGACGAATTCCTGGACCTCGAGTCCGCGCAGTCGTCGAACGATGCGGCTGTCGCGGGTGGCGTCGCCAGTGAGGGTGCGCTGCTGTCCGCGCTCGATGCGGCGCGAACCGGTCAGATGAACGACATCGTCGAAACGATCCAGAGCGAGCAGGACGCGATCATCCGCTCACAGCATCGCAGTGTGCTGGTGGTGCAGGGCGGACCGGGCACCGGCAAGACGGCCGTGGCACTGCACCGAGCAGCGTATCTGCTGTACACGTACCGTCAACAGCTCGGCAAGAGCGGTGTCCTGATCATCGGGCCCAACGCCACGTTCCTCGACTACATCGGCCAGGTGCTGCCGTCGCTGGGCGAAACCGGGGTACTGCTGTCGACGATCGGCGATCTGTACCCCGGAGTCCGTGCGCAGCGCGAGGATTCGGCTCTGGCCACCGAGGTCAAGGGCAGACTGTCGATGGTCGACGTACTGACGCAGGCAGTGCGTGATCGCCAGGAGGTGCCCGCACAGCCGCGCCGGCTGAAGTTCGACACCTACGACATCACCCTCGATCGAAAGATAGTCACGCGTGCCCGCGGCCGCGCCCGGTCCTCCCGGCGACCACACAACTTGGCTCGACCTCTGTTCGTGTCCTCGGTCATCGACCAGTTGGCCAATCAGCTGGCCGCGAAACTCGGCCAGAACGTGGTGGACGGATCGAGCTTGCTCAGCGCCGACGACATTGCGGACATGCGGGACGAGATGCGCGAGGACCACGACGTGATGGCTGCGATAGACGAGTTGTGGCCGGATCTGTCACCCCAGCAGGTTCTTCGAGACCTGTTCGCATCGCCGGAGAAGATCGCATCGGCCGCACCTGCGCTCGGCGAGTCGGAGCGCGAGTCGCTGCTGCGCCGCGGCCACGGCTTCTCGTCCGCGGATGCCCCGCTGCTCGACGAGCTCGCCGAGCTGCTCGGCGTCGACGATGCTGCCGAACGTGAGCAGGCCCAGCGTCAATGGCGTGGCCAGATCGCCGATGCCCAGGGCGCGCTGGACATCCTGACTGGGTCTGCACCACAGGACCTCGAGGACGAACTGGACCCGGAGATTCTGATGGCGTACGACCTGATCGACGCCGATCAGCTTGCGCGACGCCAGAATTCGGGTCAGCGACTCACCACCGCGGAACGCGCAGCCGGCGACCGTACCTGGACCTACGGGCACGTGATCGTGGACGAGGCACAAGAGCTGTCGGCGATGGCGTGGCGAATGGTGATGCGGCGCATCCCCAATCGGTGGATGACACTGGTGGGTGACACCGCGCAGACCGGTGATCCGGCCGGAACCTCGTCCTGGGGATCGGTGCTCGAACCGTATGTGGCTCAACGCTGGAAGCTCACCGAACTGACGGTCAACTACCGAACGCCGTCGGAGATCATGACCGTGGCGCACGACGTGCTCGCGGCGATCGATCCGGAGCAGTCCGAACCGCGATCCATTCGCAGCACCGGCGTCGAGCCGTGGGCTCAACGCGTAGCCGCAGCAGATCTGGTGACGACGGTCGAGAAGCGAGTGGCCGACCACCCTCGTCCCGGCCTGAGCGCAGTGCTCGTTCCCTCCGAACTCGTCTCCCAACTGCAGCACCTGGCGTCGGATGTGGTGACCGTGTCGACGGTCAAGGACGCGAAAGGGCTCGAGTTCGACTCGGTGCTCATCGTCGAGCCGAGCGCGATCGTTGCGGAGTCCGTCAAGGGTATGAACGACCTCTACGTGGCCCTGACCCGAGCAACCCAGCGACTCGGAGTCGTCCATGTGGATCCTCTGCCCCAGGAGCTCGGGGCCCTGCAGCCCTTCGGCGCCGAGGTCTGACGAGAACAGTCCGACGAGAACAATCGGCCCGCCCCGTCATCGTCGACGGGGCGGGCCGATTGTCGTACTACGAGAAAATCAGCGGACGGTATGGACGATCAGGACGTCACAGGTCGACTTGCGGGCCGCGTCGGACGGAACCGAACCGAGCAACCGCCCGGTCAGCGAGTTCAGCCCACGGTTGCCGACGACGAGTAGATCGCCCTTGACCTCGTCCACGAGTGCCAGGAGGGACTCGACGGGCGCTCCGACGATCGGCTTCTCCTCGATGTTCTTCGCGCCGGCCTTGGTGGCGTGCTCTCGGGCGGTGCGCAGGATTTCGCGCGTCGGTGCCGAACCGGTGATCTGGTAGGCGTCCTCGCGGAGTGCGTCGGCGGCGGCAGAGGTGTCTTTCGGATCGGCCGGGTAGTAAGCACACGCGATCACCAGGGTGGCATCGGCATCTCCCGCCAGAGCCGCGGCCTTCTCCACTGCCCGCAGTGACGATTCGGAGCCATCGGTTCCGACGACGACGGTGCGGTAGGCGCTCATTCATTCCTCCATTTGTCGGTCACACACAGATGTGACACTTCTGGTCGAACTGGATTGGTGCAAGTCACAGGACCGAAAGACGTGGTCCGGGGACTGATGCGCTGACAGTAGCCGGAAGTCGACGATCGGCACGTGAACTTGGGGAACAACACGATCCGCGCCACTCACATACATTGGTTTGCATGCCGATCCCCCGCCCGCCGTTGTCGAGACGGGCCCTCGCTCTCGGTGCCGTCGCGATCTCGATCGTGATCGTGGCCGCCCTCGCATTCGCACTCCTCCCCCAGGGACGCGAAGCCGACACTGCTACGCGTGACGCGCGCATCACGCTACCGGACAGCCCCGGTTCGACGGAGACCGTCGACCTCGACACCCGGCTCTACATTCCCGAGTCCACCCCCGCTCCGGCTGTGTTGCTCGCGCACGGCTTCGGCGGCAGCAAGGACTCGGTCGACGGCGAAGCTCGTGATCTCGCCGCGCGCGGATACGTGGTTCTCGCCTACACCGCGCGCGGCTTCGGTGACAGCACGGGTTCCATCTCCATCAACGACCCCGATCGCGAGGTCGCCGATGCCCGCGGCCTGATCGACTGGCTGGCCGAACAGCCCGAAGTACAGCTCGACGCTCCTGGTGATCCCCACGTCGGCGTGGCAGGCGGGTCGTACGGCGGGGCACTGGCCCTCAGCGCAGGCGGAACAGACCCCCGCGTGGACTCGGTGGCCGCTGCCATCACCTGGAACGACCTGGGCCAGGCCCTGTTCCCCAACTTCGGCGTCACCTCGTCCGCAGGTCGAGAAGCGCTCGGAAGCATCGACTCCCCGGCCGGTGCCGAATACGGCGGACCCGGCGTCCTCAAACGTGGATGGGCCGGCGTCTTCTTCGGAGCGGGTGCCTCCAGCGCTGCGCCCGGTAGTGCCGGGGACGGTAACAGTGGTGGTAACGATGGCGGTGGCGCATCCGCATGCGGCAGATTCGCCCAGGAATTCTGCGACGCATACGCACAATCCGCAGTGACCGGCATCCCCAGCCAGCCGCTGCTCGATCTGCTGACTGCCCACTCGCCCGTTGCGGTGGCGTCGAACATCACGGCTCCGACGCTTCTCCTACAGGGCACCCAGGACACTCTGTTCGGTCTCGACCAGGCCGACGCGACGGCTCGGCAGATCGCAGCCGCAGGCGGTGACGTGACCGTTCGGTGGTTCGACGGTGGGCACGATGCCGGTGGAACGAACGGAGCGTCGGATCGAGCCGTCGCGGACTTCTTCGACCGGACTCTGCGCGGCACCCCCGATCCCGCGACCTCCGAGAGCGCGCCGTTCGTGTATTCGACGCAGCGCGCAGCCGATGAGCGAGGAGGCGAACGCAATCGTCGGATGACGGCTCCCGACTACCCAGGCCTGACCCCGAACTCCGCACCCACACAGACGAATACGGTGACCTTCACCCCCGCCTCGGACGACGGGACGATCATTCGTCCGCCCGGCGCGTCACCGTCCGCGATCTCGACGGTCCCCGGTCTGGGTTCGGTGTTGTCGACACTCGGATCGACCGGAGCCGGTGCAGCGCTGACTGCGGACCTTCCGGGCCAGTCCGCGATCTTCACCAGCGAGCCCGTCGACTCGTCACTGACCATCACCGGCGCGCCGAGAGTCGATCTCCGGGTGGCGTCCCTCGCCGGGCCCGGCCAGGCTGTGCTGTTCGCGAAACTGTACGACGTCGCCCCGAACGGCACACGGACCCTTCCCGGCGGCGCAGTGTCGGCCATCCGACTGCCCGACACCGGGAGCATCGATCCCGTCGACGTCACCGTCGCCCTCCCGGGAATCAGCTATACCGTCCAGCAAGGTCATCGTCTCGAACTGAGCGTCTCCACCACCGATCAGGCCTACGCCGTCCCGCTGGAGCCCGCACAGTTCAGCGTGACCATGGCGAACACGTCCGTCGCGTTGCCGACGGTTCCCGCGGTGGCGAGCGCGAACAGCACGGTACCCGTCGCTCCACTGATCGGAATCGGCGTGGTCGTCCTGGTCGTCGGATGTATCGTCGTGGCGACGATCGTGCGAACCAGACGCCGCACGGTGGCCGAAGTCGACGAGGCTCTGGTCGACACTCCCCTGGTGATCACCGACCTGGCCAAGACGTACTCGAACGGATTCCGTGCCGTGGACGGCGTCAGCTTCGAGGTGAAACAGGGGCAGGTACTCGGACTGCTCGGACCGAACGGTGCCGGAAAGACCACCACGTTGCGCATGCTGATGGGCCTGATCACCCCCACCGGCGGCGACATCCGGGTCTTCGGTCACAAGGTCACACCCGGTGCCCCGGTGTTGTCGCGGCTCGGCTCCTTCGTCGAGGGTTCCGGCTTCCTTCCGCATCTGACCGGCACCCAGAACCTGCGGCTGTACTGGGAGGCGACAGGGCGACCGATCGAAGACGCTCACCTCGACGAGGCACTCGAGATCGCAGACCTCGGCGCAGCGATCGAACGCAAGGTCAAGTCCTACAGCCAAGGCATGCGTCAGCGCCTCGCCATTGCACAGGCCATGCTGGGTCTACCCGATCTCATGGTGTTGGACGAACCGACCAACGGCCTCGACCCGCCACAGATCCGAACCATGCGTGACGTGCTGATCAACTACGCGAAGACGGGACGCACCGTGTTGGTCTCGAGCCACCTCCTCGCCGAAGTGGAACAGACGTGCACGCACGTCGTGGTCATGAACCGTGGCTCCGTGATCAGCTCGGGCACCGTCCGCGAGCTGACAGCGGCCGGAGGGCAGACCGAGATCAGGGTCGACGACGCCGGCCGCGCCCAGTCGGTACTCGACGCCGCCGGCCATGACGGCGCGGTGATCGTCGACGACGGCACGGTGACCGTCGACCTGACCGACGCCGATTCCGCCGTTGTCATCAGAGAACTCGTCACGGCGGGGGTGTCGGTCCGCGGCTTCTCCCAGTCCACCCGACTCGAGGACGTGTTCCTCGACCTCGTTCATCGAGATACCCCAGGCACAGTCGTTCACGAGACCGACTCCAGCGAGGATCGCTCATGAGTACAACGCACGCAGACGGCCGCGCAGCGGGCTACAGCGGCGGCCGCACCCTGCCGTTTCGTACCGAACTGCGTCGACAGCTGGGCCGGCGACGCACTCAGCTCGCCATCGGTTTCCTTGCCCTGCTACCGGTGATCCTTGTCGTCGCCTTCACCGTGGGCAGCTCCAGCGCCGACTCCGACGCCGGCGGGCTCATCGAGCTCGGCACGCGAGGCGGCATGAACTTCACCGTCTTCGCACTGTTCATGTCCGTCGGATTTCTGCTCATCGTCGTGGTGGCGCTGTTCTTCGGCGACTCCGTTGCGACCGAGGCATCGTGGTCGAGCCTGCGCTACCTGCTCGCCATCCCGGTTCCTCGAAGCCGACTGTTGACCCAGAAGGCACTCGTTTCGGCCACGTTGTCCAGCGCCGCCATTCTGGTGCTGGTCGGAGTGTCCCTGCTGATCGGGACGGTGATGTACGGCGCCGAATCATTGGTCACGCCGCTGGGTGAGGGACTGTCGTACGGCACTTCCCTGGTGCGACTACTGATTGCGGTCGCCTACATCGGCGTCAATCTGCTGTGGGTGGCAGGTCTGGCGATGTTGCTGTCGGTGCTCACCGACGCCCCTCTCGGGGCCGTCGGCGGCGCGGTGATGACGTCGATTCTGATGCAGATCCTCGATCAGATCACGGCATTGGGGTCGCTGCGCAACTATCTGCCCGGGCACTACGCGAACTCGTGGATCGACGCCTTCGGCACGAACATCGACTGGAACGACATGGTGGTCGGATCGTTCTCGGCCATCACCTACGCGGCGGTCTTCGGGCTGATCGCGTGGAGACGATTCGCCACCAAGGACATCACCAGCTGAGGCGGCCTACTTCTTTTTGATCGCTGGCCCGAAGACGCCCTCGGGAATGGTGCCCTGGCCGACGATCGACTCACGCCACGGCGTCGCGAGCGAAACCAGCCGAGCTGCACCGTCCTCGCCGAGGGCGGCCCACGGCGCGACGGCGAGGTCGTTGGTGATGTCCTCGACCAACGTGCGGAGATCTTTGCCGTCCTGAGTCAAAGCGCCGTCGGCCGTCACCAATTCACGATCGGCCAAGGACGCCACGGCTTCGTTCCACTGCTCGGTCGACCATCCACGACGCTTGCGCGCGAATTCCTTCTCGAAGCCGTACCCGGTGGCGGTGTGGGTGATCAGCGCGTCCAGGCCGTTCAACCCCGCCGTCTGCAGCGCGGCAATGTGGCCGTCGCCGCGGTATTCGCGGATCAGGGTGAGAGCGTGCCACAACACGAGGTGCGGCGCTTGCGGCCAGTCGAGTTCGGCGTAGGCGGCGTACAGCGGCCGACCGTCGTCTCCTGGGATTCCACGCGCAGCGATCGATGCGAGGTCGGCAGCTTCGGCCATATCCGGGGACGCCAACGTCTCGGAGCCCAACAGACGCTCGAATGCGGTGTCGAGTGTGGCGTAACGGATTGCCATGATCTCGTCGGGAGAGGCGATGGCCCAGGCTGCCGGAACCAGCGGGCTGATCAGATCGCGGTTGAAGTTGTAGAACGTGGCTGTCACGACACCTGCACCGACCGGCCCGAGAGGTGCTGCACGACCGGCAAAATAGCAGGCCCGTGGCGGTAACCCAGCAGCAACGAGAGCGTCCTGCGTCTCCGGCAGGAAGTAGGTCATCGAGTGGATCAGTTCGAGTGCACGAGAGGTGCGGCCGGCGGTGGTTGCGTCCATCACTGAACCGTAACCGAACCATTTCGGATCGTTCCGCAGGCTCGACTCGCACCACCCGCCCGACCTACTTGAGGCCGGCCGCGTCCATGCCCCGGAGCTCCTTCTTCAGGTCCTGGATCTCGTCGCGCAGTCGACCGGCCAGCTCGAACTTCAACTCGCGGGCAGCGTTCATCATCTGATCGGTCATGTTCTTGATCAGGTCCGCCAACTCGGCGCGCGGCATCGACGAGACATCCTGCCCCTCGTACACGCCGGAGCTGACCGACCTGCCTGCTTCGCCCTGCGCTCGCCGACCACGGCTGGCGTTCCGACCCGAGCCACCCACTTCGACGGCCGTGTCGGTGTCCTCTGCTTCCTGATACACCTGATCGAGAATGTCGGCGATCTTCTTGCGCAGCGGTTGCGGATCGACTCCCCGCTCCTTGTTGTAGGCGATCTGCTTCTCGCGCCGACGTTCGGTCTCTTCGATCGCGTACGTCATGGAGTCGGTCATCTTGTCGGCGTACATGTGCACTTCACCGGAGACGTTTCGAGCGGCGCGGCCGATCGTCTGAATGAGGCTGGTGCCGCTGCGGAGGAATCCCTCCTTGTCCGCGTCGAGAATGGCGACCAATGACACCTCGGGAAGGTCGAGCCCCTCCCGGAGGAGGTTGATGCCGACCAGGACGTCGTACTCACCCAGCCGAAGCTGCCGCAGCAGCTCGACTCGGCGCAACGTATCGATGTCGGAGTGCAGGTACCGGACGCGGATGCCCAGCTCGAGCAGATAGTCGGTCAGGTCCTCCGACATCTTCTTGGTCAATGTGGTGACGAGAACTCGTTCGTCCTTCTCGGCACGCTCGCGAATTTGGTGCACGAGGTCGTCGATCTGCCCCTTGGTCGGTTTGATGACGACCTTCGGATCGACGAGGCCGGTAGGACGAATGACCTGCTCGACGAATTCGCCGCCGGTCTGCCCCAGTTCGTACTTGCCGGGAGTAGCGGACAGGTAGACGGTCTGGCCGATCCTCTGTGTGAACTCTTCCCACGTCAGCGGCCGGTTGTCCGTCGCAGACGGCAACCGGAACCCGAAATCGACCAGGTTCCGCTTGCGCGACATGTCGCCCTCGTACATCGCGCCGATCTGCGGGACGGTGACGTGGGATTCGTCGATGACGAGTAGGAAGTCCTCGGGGAAGTAGTCGATCAATGTCGCGGGTGCGGTGCCGGCCCCGCGACCGTCTATGTGCCGCGAGTAGTTCTCGATGCCGGAGCAGAAGCCGACCTGCTTGATCATTTCCAGGTCGTATTGCGTGCGCATCCGAAGCCGCTGCGCCTCGAGCAGCTTTCCCTTGCCTTCGAGTTCCGCCAGGCGCGCCTCGAGCTCGGCCTCGATGTCCTTGACCGCCCGTTCCATGCGCTCCGGTCCGGCGACGTAATGGGTGGCCGGGAAGATGCGTACCGAATCGACTTGGCGAACGATGTCGCCCGTCAGCGGATGCAGGTAGTACAGCGCCTCGATCTCGTCACCGAAGAACTCGATGCGAATAGCGAGCTCCTCGTACGACGGAATGATCTCCACGGTATCGCCGCGGACTCGGAACGATCCGCGGGTGAACGCCATGTCGTTGCGCGTGTACTGCACGTCGACCAGAAGCCGGAGCAGCGCATCGCGCTGGACCTCGACGTTGACCTCGAGCTCGATCGACCGATCGACGTACGACTGCGGGGTACCGAGACCGTAGATGCACGACACCGACGCCACCACGACCACGTCTCGGCGAGAGAGCAGGGATGCCGTCGCCGAGTGCCGCAGACGCTCGACGTCGTCGTTGATGGACGAGTCCTTTTCGATGTAAGTATCGGTCTGCGCGATGTACGCCTCGGGCTGGTAGTAGTCGTAGTACGACACGAAGTACTCGACAGCATTGTTGGGCAACATGTCTCGCAGCTCGTTCGCCAACTGCGCTGCAAGAGTCTTGTTCGGTGCCATCACCAGGGTGGGGCGCTGCAGTTTCTCGATCAGCCAGGCGGTGGTGGCCGACTTACCGGTACCGGTGGCACCGAGAAGCACGACGTCCTTCTCGTCCGCCTTGATCCGCCGTTCGAGTTCGGCGATGGCGGTCGGCTGATCACCGGCCGGAACGTGTTCGCTGACGACCTCGAACGCCGGACCGGTGCGCTCGATCGCTCCCACCGGACGGTGTTCGGAGTGCGCGACAACGGGATGTTCGGATGCAAACGCCATTACACAAGCGTAGACGCGACCACCGACAAGTTCCGTCGGAGAGACCTCGGGGGTCTGTTCCCGGTAGCTTCTACAGGCATGGTCGCTCACACGTCAGCCGGTGCGCACACCGTCGTTCATGCCCCGAAACACGAAACGTTCGACCTGGTCGCGAAGACCAACGTCGACCCCAAGGGGTTCGTTCGCGTGGTCGACGAATACCGCGTCGAGCCGTGGGGGCTGTACATGGCCCGGCCTTCCGACCATGCCCACTTCGACTACCTGGAGTCCTGGCTACTGCCTGCTCTCGGGCTCCGGGCCTCGGTGTTCCACTACCTGCCCGCGCACGCGAGAGACCAGGACTACTACGTCGACATCGGCGAGTACACGGCCGGGGCCAGCCGATGGACCTCGGTCGATCACTATCTCGACCTCAGTGTTCGCACCGGCCGCGACTACGACCTGCTGGACGTCGACGAGCTGTTCGACGCGCGCGTGGCGCAGCATCTGGACACCCCGACGGCCGAGCGGGCGCTGTCCCGATCGATCGCGGCCATCGAAGGACTGACGCGGCACGATTACGACCTGAACGCCTGGCTCGCGTCCGTCGGCATGCCGACGGAATGGAACGGCAAACCGGCCTGAACCGCGCAGCTCTGCCTCAGGCAGTCCAGTTCGTCTCCTCCGCCCACTGCCACGCCCGCCGATAAGCCACGTCGAACCACGGTGCCTTCGCGTCTACGTAGGCATCGATCGCCGGTTGATATTCGGCGATTCCGGCGGCGGCTTCTGACGCACGCCGCTTGATAGCGGCGTATTCCGTCGCGACAGCCGCGTCCGCCCGGAGCCAGTCGCGGAACAACAACGCGAACGTCTGGTTCGGCCAACCGTCGACTCGAACATGGACGTTGGCCGGTCGCCCGGGGTCTGCGTTGCCGTGAAAACGCTTGCCCCACACGGCCGGATCGGCCTCACCACCCACTCCGTAAGCGGGCTTCGGATCGTCGAAGTCACTGGACTCGACGCCGGGGAACCCGGCGACGCGCAACTGTTCGCCGACGGAATCTGCGTCGGCCAGCGAGCGCACCGTGATCTGGATGTCGAGCACGTCCTTGGCGTCGAGTCCGGGTACCGCCGTCGATCCGACGTGGTCGATCCGAACAGCCTTGTCCCCACACGCGAGAGCAAGGCGCGCGATCATTCGCCGCGCCTGGGATTCCCAGGCCGGGTCTGCAGTCACGACTTCCGGATGCGTCCGGGCGACAATGCCCTCTCTGAGGTTGCGCTCGAAGGGAATCACGCGCTCGTTCCACAAGTTTCGTACCTGATCGTCGACGCTGCCGGGCGCACCCGTGTTGTCTATCCACACATCTGCCGCCGCTCGGCGCGCATCGTCGGTCGCCTGCGCGGCGATGCGCGCGCGGGCATCGGCCTCGGGCATGTTTCGTTGGCCGGTCAGCCGACGTACTCGTTCCTCGGCGTCGACCCAGACGACGACGACCAGATGGAAGAACGGAGCCATCGAGCCTTCGACGAGAAGTGGAATATCTTGCACCACCACGGCATCCGCTGCCGCACCCTCGATGATCTCGGTAGTGCGCTGTCCGACCAATGGATGCACGATGGCGTTGAGCTTCTTTCGCGACTCCTCGTCGCCGAAAGCCTTGGCGGCCAAGGCCGGCCGATCGAGTGACCCGTCGGGTGCCAGTATCTCGGTACCGAAGGTGTCCGTCAGTTGTTGCAGCCCAGGCGTTCCCGGCTCCACCACTTCGCGGGCAAGTACGTCCGAGTCGACGAGCACTCCCCCGAGTTCGGTCAGCACTTTCGCCACGGTCGATTTGCCGGCACCAATTCCGCCGGTCAGTCCCAGTCTCAGCATGCGTCCAGTCTGACACTCGAACACGCCGAAGCCCACCAGCCCCAAATGCACCGGTTTTGCAAGCCTGTCGGTTATCTTCGACGAGCGCGACCTCGATGTGCCGACCCACCGCCAGCGAAAAGGACACCCATGCAAAGCAATCAGATCCAACCGGGTCGGCACCGCCTCGGCATGGATGCAGGCGTTCATTGCATTCTCATTCCAGAAGTTGCCTCGGCGCTGGCCGACCACCGGCGTAACTGGTTCACCAACCTCCTGACCCCTGCCCGCCACAGCTTCGCCACGATGCGTAAGCGCACGGCGAGCGTCGGCCAGTGGAGTCCAGCCACCGCCGCGTAGTTCGCACTCCCCCTCAACCTTGGACCCGGTTCACCAGAACCGGGTCCATTGTCGTTCCCGTTGCACCTGCGTATTCGAACGAGAAAGCCCCGGTTCTCACAGGGAGAACCGGGGCCGAGGTCACACCCTCACGGGTGGACTACTTCTATCAGGCGTTGCCCGACAGCTTCTCGCGAAGTGCAGCGAGCTGCGCATCGCTGGCCAGCGATCCACCGGTCGAGGCGGGAGCCGACGCTGCGGGAGCATCGCCTTCTGCATCGGCGGGAGCCTGACCCGACTCGGAGGAGTAGTTGGTGTTGGCGGCTTCGGCAGCTTCGTCCTTGGCCGTCTTCTCCATCTGAGCGGTGTGCATCTTGTGGCGACGCTCGGCCTCGGCGTAGCGACCTTCCCACTCTTCACGCTGCTTCTCGTAACCTTCGAGCCATTCGTTGGTCTCGGAGTCGAAGCCCTCGGGGAAGATGTAGTTGCCACCCTCGTCGTACGAGTCGGCCATGCCGTACTTGGACGGATCGAACTCTTCTGCGTAGTCCTCGTTGGCCTGCTTGAGGCTCAACGAAATCCGGCGACGCTCGAGATCGATGTCGATGACCTTGACGAGTGCGTCGTCGCCGACACCCACGACCTGGTCCGGAACCTCCACGTGGCGCTCGGCCAGCTCGGAGATGTGCACGAGGCCCTCGATGCCCTCTTCGACGCGAACGAACGCACCGAACGGAACGAGCTTGGTGACCTTGCCGGGCACGATCTGGCCGATCGCGTGGGTGCGAGCGAACTGGCGCCACGGATCTTCCTGCGTTGCCTTGAGCGACAGCGACACACGCTCGCGGTCCAGGTCGACGTCGAGAACCTCGACGGTGACCTCGGTGCCGACCTCGACAACCTCGGACGGGTGATCGATGTGCTTCCAGGACAGCTCGGAGACGTGCACCAGGCCGTCGACGCCACCCAGGTCCACGAAGGCACCGAAGTTGACGATGGAGGACACGACGCCCTTGCGGACCTGGCCCTTCTGCAGCTGGTGCAGGAACTCGCTGCGGACCTCGGACTGGGTCTGCTCGAGCCATGCGCGACGCGACAGGACCACGTTGTTGCGGTTCTTGTCGAGCTCGATGATCTTGGCCTCGATCTCCTTGCCGACGTACGGCTGGAGGTCGCGGACGCGACGCATCTCGACGAGCGAGGCGGGGAGGAAGCCACGGAGACCGATGTCGAGGATGAGTCCACCCTTGACGACCTCGATGACGGTGCCCTTGACGGCCTCGTCCTTCTCCTTGAGCTCCTCGATCGTGCCCCAAGCGCGCTCGTACTGAGCTCGCTTCTTGGACAGGATCAGACGGCCTTCCTTGTCCTCCTTGGTGAGGACGAGTGCTTCGATCTCATCTCCCACGGAGACGACCTCGTTGGGGTCGACATCGTGCTTGATGGAGAGCTCGCGGGAAGGGATGACGCCTTCGGTCTTGTAACCGATGTCGAGTAGAACCTCGTCACGATCGACCTTGACGATGGTGCCCTCGACGATGTCACCATCGTTGAAGTACTTGATCGTGGCGTCGATGGCGGCGAGAAAATCCTCTGCGGAGCCGATATCGTTGACGGCTACCTGCGGTGAGGTTGTGGTTGAGGGCATGTGTTGAGTTGCTCCGGACGGGTTGGGTATCGGTTGATGGATGTTCGGTCGGACTTGTGAAACGTGTGCAGCACGAGCATCTTCCGCGGATCCGTTGCCGGCTCCGCACGCGTCGACGCCGGGCGAACCCGACCTGGGCGCAGCATGAACACACTCGCGTTGATCAGGGTACGCGATGCCGCAGTACCAGCACAAACCCGGTTAGAGTCGGCGTGTGACCGATCCTTCCGCACCGTCGTCCACCCCCGGCCGCGGCCGAATCGATTCGGTCGCGAGCGACCGCGCGAGTCGAACCTGGTGGGATTCGGATGCCGACAATTATCACCGTACGCACGGCGCGTTTCTGGGCGCGTCGACCGAATCCGGAGAGTTCGTCTGGTGCCCGGAGGGACTGCACGAGGGCGACGTGCATCTGCTGGGTGACGTCGCGGGCAAGGACATTCTCGAGGTGGGCTGCGGCAGCGCACCCTGCGCCCGCTGGCTCGGGACTCAGGGGGCGCGCGCCATCGGCCTCGACATCTCGATGGGCATGTTGCAGCGCGGCGTCGACGCGATGACCGCGGGCGGGTCGACGGTTCCGCTGGTGCAGGCCAGCGCCGAGTCCCTACCGTTCGCCGACGAACGGTTCGACATCGTGTGCTCGGCCTTCGGTGCGGTTCCGTTCGTCGCGGACTCCGCCAATGTGATGAAGGAAGTGGCGCGGGTACTGCGGCCGGGCGGCATCTGGGTGTTCGCGGTCAACCATCCGATGCGCTGGGTGTTCCCCGACGATCCCGGGGTGGGCGGTCTGACCGCGACGATTCCGTACTTCGATCGAACCCCGTACGTCGAATACGACGCCGACGGGACCCCCAACTACGTCGAGCATCACCGCACGATCGGTGATCGCGTGCGTGAACTGGTCGCCGCAGGTCTCGAGGTTCGCGACATCGTCGAGCCGGATTGGCCGGAGTGGCTCGACCGCGAGTGGGGTCAGTGGAGCCCACTGCGCGGCCAGCTGTTTCCCGGCACCGCGATCTTCAGTAGTCGAAAACCGCGGTGAGTCCGTAGTCGATCAGCGCCGGTGCACCCTGGCTTCGACGGTCTCGGTGAAGGCGCTGGTCGACGCCTGCCCGCCGAGGTCTGCTGTCGCGACCCCGGATTCGACGGTGTCGTCCACGGCGTGCCGAATCCGGCCGGCCGCGGCGGCGAGCCGTTCGTCCCCGTGCCGATCGGCGAGCCACTCGAGCAGCATCGCGGTCGACAGGAACAGCGCCGTCGGGTTGGCGCGATTCTTGCCTGCGATATCCGGGGCGGATCCATGGGAGGCCTGTGCCATGGCTTGGGTACGCGAAGAGTTGATCGACGGTGCCGTACCGAGTGACCCGGACAGCTCTCCGGTCAGGTCGGAGAGGATGTCCCCGAACATGTTCTCGGCCACGATGACGTCGTAGTCCTCACCGCGTCGAACCAGATGCGCCGCGAGGGCGTCCACGTGCTCTTCGGTGACGTCTACCTGCGGAAACTCCTCGCCGACGGACCGGCAGGCATCGCGAAACAACCCCGTCGTCAACGACAGCACGTTGGTCTTGTGCACGATCGTCACTTTCCTCCGCCGCCGGTCTGCGAGCGAGAAGGCCGCACGAGCGATGCGTTCGCACGCCGAACGGGTGAACACTCCCACCGCGAGCGCTACATCGGGCGTGGGCATGAACTCGCCACCGCCGACGAACATGTTGCGGTCGGCGTAGAAGCCCTCGGTGTTCTCCCGCACCACCACCAGGTCCATCTGCGGCGACATCGCGCGCACTCCAGGGAGTGCCTTGGCCGGACGGATGTTGGCGAACAGATCGAAATGCTTGCGAATTCGTCCGCCCGGAGTCAGCTGAGATCGGAACGGCTCGGGGTACGACGCGCTGTCGTGAGGCCCGAGAATCCACGCCTCGAGCCTGCCGAGCTCGTTCAACGTGTGCTCGGGCATCGGCGTTCCGTGCTCGTCGAGAGCACTTAACCCCAGCGGCAAGTGCTGCCAGTCGACGACGGGACCGTGCACAGCGGCCAGAGCTGCGTCCACCACCCGGATCGTCGCAGGGACGATCTCGTGACCGATACCGTCGCCGGTCATGGCCCCAATTCGTAAAGTCGGTGCATCTCGTCCGTCCGTCTGCGCCATCATGACTACATGGTGCAGTCCGCCGAACTCCTCCTCGACTCGGGGCTCGATACTGCGGTTCGCCGCGAGTGGGCGGCACTCTCCGATGCCGGCCTGCCGAGCCAGAACCGTCATCGGGGCGAGTCGAATCGCCCACACATCACCGTCTCGGTGGCGTCGTCCATGCCCGCGTCCGTCGATTCCGGTACGGCCGTGCGTTTCGACCCGTTCGATGTTCGTCTCGGCGGCCTCGTCGTATTCGGTGGCCGGACCGCCACCCTGGCCCGTCTGGTCGTGCCGAGCGTCGAACTGCTCGACCTGCATGCTCGGATGCATGCCGCCGTAGGCCCGGGCTCGTTCGACAACGTCGCCATCGGGCATTGGACGCCGCACGTGACGCTGGCCCGGCGGTTGACACCCGACGAAGCCGGTGCCGCGACGCGCCTGCTGTGCCCGCACCTGGACGACCTGATCGGCTCTGCCGTTGCCTTGCGTCGGTGGGACGGCGACAACAAGTGCGAATGGCGCATCGGCTGACCGCCGGGCCTGTCAGAACCGGAAGTCTCCGAACTGGGTCACCTCCGCGTGTGTATCCGGCGTGCGGCCGACAGCGACCCACGCATCGAGGGCGAGAAACATCAACACAACCACCAGTACAATTGTCATGCCACCAGCGTCCTACCTGCGCCGACCCAACACGAGTGGCAGTAACGACATGTATCGTCGATTTTCTGCCATACTGCTGTCATGCTAAAGAAGGTGGTCGCAGTATTGCTGCCGTTGACCGAGCAGTTCGAGCTCGGCGTGGCCTGCGAGGTGTTCGGATTCGACCGCTCCGACGAGGGACTGCCCACCTACGACTTCTCGTTGATCGCCGGGGTCCCCGACACGATTCGCACCCGGGTGGGTTACACGATCGATGTGCCCCACGATCTCGACCGGCTCGACAGCGCCGATCTGATCATCGTTCCGGCCGGCGGCACCGAATCGGCCGACGACGGAAGCTACGTGTGCGGCAGTAAGTACAGCCCCTCGATCGAGCCACTACTCGACAAACTCCGTGCGGCGGTGGACCGAGGCGCGCTGGTCGCCAGCCTGTGCAACGGCGCGTTCGTACTCGGCGCGGCGGGCCTGCTCGACGGCAGGCGGTGTACGACCCATTGGCGACACTCGGCCTCCCTGGCCGCGAAATACCCGTTGGCCCAGGTCGATCCGAACGTTCTCTACGTGGACGACGGGAATGTACTGACCAGTGCGGGCACGGCGGCCGGTATCGACCTGTGCCTGCACATCGTCCGCAAATACCAAGGCAGTGTCGTGGCCAACGGAATCGCGCGCAGAATGGTCGTTCCGCCACACCGTGACGGCGGCCAGGCGCAGTTCGTCACCAGTCCACTACCGGCGATTCGAACCGAAACGTTGGCACCGTTGCTCGATTGGATGACCGAGAACCTCGATTCGGAACTCACGATCGGCCGACTGGCGGCGCGGGTGAACATGTCGGCTCGCACATTCGCCCGGAAGTTCGCCGCCGAGACCGGCACGACGCCCGCGCGGTGGCTCAACGACCAACGCGTACTGGCTGCGCAGCAGCTCCTCGAAAACTCTGACCTGCCCATGGATTCGATAGCCGAAGTCGTCGGTTTCGGCAATGCCGCAGCCCTGCGCCAGCATTTCGTCAGACTTCGCTGCACGACGCCCAACTCGTACCGCCGAACATTCCGGGCCGCGCCGCAACCCGTGTGACGGACCACGGAGAGGAGTGGGTCCGGGAAGATTCCGGAGAACCTCTGCGTTGAGACGAACAAGAAGCGCAATCAATCGAAAGGGTACGCGTGGCCACTCAGACTTTGACTCAGCAGAATTTCGACGAGATCGTCACCAGCAACGACGTGGTATTGGTCGACTTCTGGGCCTCTTGGTGCGGTCCGTGCCGCCAGTTCGCGCCGACGTTCGAGAAGTCTTCCGACGCGCACCCGGACATCGTGCACGCCAAGGTCGACACCGAAGCCGAACAGGGCTTGGCCGCTGCCGCGCAGATCCAGTCGATCCCGACGATCATGGCCTTCCGCGAGGGCATCCTGGTCTACGCCCAGCCCGGCGCATTGCCCGCTCCGGCGCTCGAAGACCTCGTCGGCCAGATCAAGGCACTCGACATGGACGTCGTCCGTCAGCAGATCGCCGAGCAGGCACCCGCAGCGGAGTAGTTCCCTCACAGCACAAAACGAAGGGCCGCTCACCGAATCCGGTGAGCGGCCCTTCGTCATGCATGAGCCAGCCTCGACTCAGTGAGCTGCGGCATCCCAACTGCGGCCGGTACCGACCGACACCTCGAGGGGCACCGACAATTCGATGGCCGACGACATCTTGTCACGCACCAACGCCTCGACTTCCTCGCGCTCGGAGTCGACGACCTCGAGTACCAGTTCGTCGTGCACCTGCAACAGCATGCGCGACTTCAAGGTCGACTCCGCCAGAGACTTGTGCACGTCGATCATCGCTACCTTGATGATGTCTGCGGCAGTGCCCTGGATCGGAGCGTTGAGTGCCGCACGCTCGGCGACCTCGCGACGCTGACGATTGTCGCTGTTGAGATCTGGCAGGTAACGACGACGGCCGTACAGCGTCGAGGTGTAGCCCACCTTTCGGGCTTCCTCGACCGCGTTGCGCAGGTAGTCGCGCACGCCGCCGAAGCGAGCGAAGTACGCCTCCATCTGCTGCTTGGCTTCGTCGGTGGAGATCTTCAACTGCGCGGCGAGGCCGAACGCGCTGAGTCCGTAGGCGAGGCCGTACGACATGGCCTTGACTCGACGGCGTAGTTCCGGGGTGACCTCGTCGATCGGTACGCCGAACGCGCGCGAACCGACGAAGCTGTGCAGGTCCTCACCGGTGTTGAACGCTTCGATCAGCCCCTCGTCACCGGATACGTGCGCCATGATGCGCATCTCGATCTGGCTGTAGTCGGCGGTGAGCAGGGTGTCGTAGCCGGCACCGACCACAAAGCCGTCGCGGATGTGGCGACCCGCCTCGTTCCGCACCGGGATGTTCTGCAGGTTCGGTTCGGTCGACGACAGTCGTCCGGTGGCCGCGACGGTCTGATTGAACGTGGTGTGAATGCGGCCGTCGTCGGCGACGGACTTGAGCAGGCCGTCCACCGTCACCTTCATTCGTGTGGCATCACGGTGGTCGAGCAGGAATTTGAGGAACGGATGCTCGGTCTTCTCGAACAGCCCCTGAAGTGCGTCGGCGTCGGTGGTGTACCCGGTCTTGGTTTTCTTGGTCTTGGGCATGTCGAGTTCCTCGAACAGCACCACCTGCAGCTGTTTGGGCGATCCGAGATTTATCTGCTTGTCGATCACGCCGTACGCGGAATTCGCGGCCTCGTCGACCTGCGCAGCAAAACCCGATTGCAGCGAGCGCAGGTGATCGCCGTCCACTGCGATGCCCGTGGCTTCGATATCGGCAAGCACTGTCAGCAGCGGCAGTTCCATCTCCGAGAGCAGAGTGGTCGACTCGATTGCCGCGAGTTCCGCGTCGAGGGCGTCGGCGAGATCGATGACCGCCCGCGCCTTGAGAATTTCGCCCTCGGCGAATGCCGCGTCAGCGGTGTCCTCGGCGTCGAGAAGTGACATCTGCCCCTCGCCCGCATCTTCGACGCGTAGTTCGCGCTTGAGGTAGCGCAGCGACAAGTCGTCGAGGTTGAACGACCGCTGACCGGGCCGGACGAGATACGCCGCGAGCGCGGTATCGGTCGTCAACCCACCGAGCGTCCATCCCCGACCACGAACCGCGTGCAGTGCCCACTTCGCCTCGTGCAGAGCTTTGGGTCGATCCGCATCGGCGAACCATGCGGCCAGTGCGCGTTCGTCGGATTCGTCGAGAGCCGTCGTGGTGACGAAGGCGCCCTCGCCGTCTGCTGCCGCGATGGCCACCGAGGTCGCGTCGCTGTCGTACGGCCTGCGCGGTCCGAGGATGGATACCCCGCTACGCCGACCGTCGGACGCGTGCTCGTCCAGCCACGCCGCCAACTCCCCGGGCGCGACGATGCCGCCCCGAACGTCGAACCCTTCTTCTGCCTCGGGCTCGACCGAGGCGAGTGTCTCGAACAGTCGATCCCGCAGGATGCGAAACTCCAGATCGTCGAACAGGGCGTGGATCTTCTCGCGATCCCACGGGGCCAGCTCGAGTTGATCGGGCGTGAAGGGCAACGGCACGTCGCGCACCATCTCGGTGAGCTCGCGGTTGAGCACCACACTCGACAGGTTGGCCCGCAATGCGTCGCCCACCTTGCCCTTCACCTTGTCGACGTTGTCGACGAGGGCGGTGAGCGACCCGTATTCGATGATCCACTTGGTCGCCGTCTTCTCCCCGACGCCGGGAATGCCGGGAAGGTTGTCGCTCGGATCTCCGCGCAGAGCTGCGAAGTCCGGGTACTGCGACGGCGTCAGACCGTATTTGGTGGCGACCTCGTCCGGAGTGAATCGCGTCAGGTCCGAGACACCCTTGCGGGGATAGAGCACTGTGACGTTGTCGGTGACCAGCTGCAGTGCGTCACGATCGCCGGTGACCACGAGGACGCGATAGCCCAGTGCCTCGGCCTGTGTGACCAGAGTGGCGATGATGTCGTCGGCTTCGAATCCTGCCTCGGCCATCACGGGAATGCCCATGGCACCGAGCACGTCCTTGGTGATGTCCACCTGGCCCGCGAACTCGTCCGGCGTCTTGCTCCGATTCGCCTTGTATTCGGGGAACCGCTCGGCTCGGAACGTTTGCCGTGACACGTCGAAGGCGGCGGCGATGTGCGTCGGCTTCTCGTCTCGCAACAGGTTGATCAGCATCGAGGTGAACCCGTACACGGCATTGGTGGACTGACCGCTCGTGGTCTTGAAATTGTCCGCCGGCAACGCGAAGAAGGCACGGAAGGCCATCGAGTGACCGTCGATGAGGAGCAGCGTCGGACGCTCTTCGGCTGACTTCGCATCGGTCCGGGCTGCGGGTGCTGCACTTTTGTCGGTTACTGGGCTCACGGTTGACCAGTCTAGGTAGCGGGTCCGACATCACGTAGCCGGATGCGGGCACCGCGACGCAATCGCCGCGGCACCGATCTTCCGCAGCGCGAAACACAACCGATACTTTCCGGAAATCTCAGTTGCCGATTTTGCGTCGTTTCAACGGATAGAGTCCGACAATTGCAGTAAATCCCCATCCCGTGACTCAACGACAACCGTCCGGAGGACGTGCGTGGCTCCAAATGTTCGATGGACCAGAAAGGTGCAACCACCGAGGTTGCGCGCAAGATCTGCAGTTCGCGTATTCCAGCGAACACTCCTACTCGCCATCCTGAGTTCCATTGCGGCGCTGCTGTTCAGTGCGCCTGCGTTGGCGCAGGAACCTACCCCCACTCCCCCGGCGGCACCGGGAACCAGTGCCGAACAGGCACCGCCCGCAGACGCCGTCAGCGTCGCGGGATCGCTCAACAACGGTGGAGAACGCCTCGAAGGGGTCGATGTTGCGGCGCTCGACGCGTCGGGCAGCGAAGTGGCCCGCACCACCAGCGAGACCGGCGGACGCTGGACTCTCGAATTGTCGCCTGGCACATACACATTCCAGGTGGTCCAGGAAACGCTCCCCGACGGGGTGAGCGTGCAGGGCGAGGTCGAGCGCGACGTGCAGGCCGGTCGCTCGAACACCGTCATCTTCTCCTTCGGTGAGGCCAGGACCGCGACCAGCACCCCGTTCTACGAGAAGTTCGTGCGCACCACGGTCGACGGCTTCCGCTTCGGTCTGGTCATCGCGCTCGCGGCGGTCGGTCTGAGCTTGATCTTCGGAACGACGGGCTTGACCAACTTCGCACACGGCGAACTCGTGACGCTCGGAGCCGTCGCGGCGTGGTTCTTCAATGTGAGCCTTGGGATACAACTGATCCCGGCCACCGTGCTGGCGATCATCGTCGGAGTCGCGATCGGCTGGCTCAACAACGCCCTGATCTGGCGGCCGTTGCGTAAACGTCGAACCGGCCTGATCGCTCAGCTGGTGGTCACGATCGGACTCGCCATTGCGCTGCGCTACCTCATCCTGATCTTCTTCTCCGACCGCTCGGAGCCATTCGACGACTACCAGGCTCAGACCGAGAACGACTGGGGCCCACTGTCGATCACCAACGTAAACCTCGCCTGCATCGTCATCAGCGTCGTCGTCCTCATCGGCGTCGCACTGATGTTGCAGCGCACCAAGATCGGTAAAGCCATGCGTGCGGTGGCCGACAACCGTGATCTGGCTGCCTCGTCGGGTATCAACGTCGAGCGCGTCGTGACGTTCGTGTGGTGCCTCGGTGGCGGCCTGGCCGCCCTCGGCGGCGTGCTGTTCGGGCTCTCCGAACTCGGCGGCCGCGTGCAATGGGAGATGGGCTTCAAACTCCTACTGCTCATGTTCGCCGGAATCACGCTCGGCGGACTCGGCACGGCCTACGGCGCATTCCTCGGTTGCGTCATCGTGGGTCTGCTCGTGCAGTGGTCGACGTTGGTCATCAATCCCGACCTCAAATACATCGGAGGGTTGCTCGTCTTGATTCTCATCCTCGTCGTCCGTCCTCAGGGCATCCTCGGCTCGCGACAAAGGATCGGGTGACCTGCACATGGATATCATCGGCGCACTTCAAATCTCTCTTGCTCAGCTGGTCGGCCCGTCGGCCATCTTCTACGCACTGCTCGCCATCGGCCTGAACCTGCACTTCGGCTACGCCGGCCTGCTCAACTTCGGCCAGATCGGCTTCGCCCTGCTCGGCGGCTACGGCGTCGGCATCACCACGATCACCTACGAGCAGCCACTGTGGCTCGGCATTCTGGTCGGTCTCGCTGCGGCCGGCCTGTTGGCTCTGGTGCTCGGCATTCCGACCCTGCGATTGCGAGCGGATTATCTCGCCATCGTGACGATCGCCGCATCGGAAATCCTGCGGCTGGTATTCCGCTCCACGGCAACCGATTCGGTGACCAAGTCCACCAACGGCATCACCGGATTCGCAGCTCCGTTCACCAACCTCAGTCCGTTCGAGGGTGGAAAGACGTACAGCTTCATCGGCGTTCGGTTCCTGGGTAACGACCTGTGGGCCATGCTCGTCGGCTGGACGTTGGTACTGCTGCTGTGCGGGGTCGTCTACCTGCTGACACACAGCCCGTGGGGTCGCGTTCTCAAGGCGGTTCGTGAAGACGAGGACGCTGCCCGGTCGCTGGGTAAGAACGTGTTCGTCTACAAGATGCAGGCACTCGTTCTCGGCGGCGTGATCGGCGGTATGGGCGGCGTGTTCAACGCACTGCAGACGCAGTCGATCAACCCCGACTTCTATTCGACCGCGCAGACGTTCTTCGCGTTCGGCGCTCTCATTCTCGGCGGTGCCGCAACGGTGTTCGGCCCCGTGATCGGCGCAATGCTGTTCTGGTTCCTGCTGTCCATTCCCGACGCGATTCTGCGGCAACTGATCTCGGGCGACGATCCGGTGCTCAACCTCACCGGTGCCCAGGTCGGTGCAACCCGATTCGTACTCCTGGGAATTCTGATCGCCGTGCTGATGGTGTTCAGACCCCAGGGCATTCTCGGCAACAAGCGAGAGGTTCAACTCAATGCCTGACCCGAGCACCGGTGCCGCCGCAGATGCGACACCGAGCAAGAAAGCCAGCACACTCGAAGCACGTGCGGCCAAAGCACTGTCGAGCGATCAGCGTGCCAGTCTGTTCGCCGGCGTCGCCAACGAGCCCGGGGCAGCCAAGCCCGACGCGACATTGGTGGTCGACGGGGTCTCGCGTACCTTCGGCGGCCTCAAGGCCGTCGACGTGGCGCACCTCGAGATCCAGCGCGGATGCATCACCGGTCTGATCGGACCGAACGGCGCGGGTAAGACCACACTGTTCAACCTGCTCACCGGATTCGACCGACCCGACACCGGCACGTGGTCGATGGACGGTCAGGAACTCGGCCGGATGCACCCACATCAGGTGGCACGCAAAGGCGTCGTGCGCACCTTCCAGTTGACGAAGGCACTGTCGAAACTGACTGTGCTGGACAACGTTCGACTGGGCGCGACGGGCCAACGCGGCGAGCGCATGATCAACACGTTCATGCCGTGGACGTGGAAAGCACAGGAGCGTCAGATCACCGAACGCGCCTATGAACTGCTGGGGCGCTTCAAACTCGACGCCAAGGCCGACGATCTGGCCGGCTCGTTGTCGGGTGGCCAGCGCAAACTCCTGGAGATGGCGCGAGCGTTGATGACCGATCCGTCGGTCGTCATGCTCGACGAGCCGATGGCCGGAGTCAATCCCGCTCTCACGCAATCGCTTCTGGGCCACATCAAATCGCTGCGCGACGACGGCATGACAGTGGTGTTCGTCGAACACGACATGGATGTCATCCGCGACATCAGCGACTGGGTGGTGGTAATGGCTCAGGGCAGCATCATCGCCGAGTCCACCCCGGAAGAGCTCTCCAACAACGGTGCCGTCGTCGATGCCTATCTCGGTAGCCATCACGATCAAGCACTCGAATTCGACGCCGACGGCAATCCCGTCGGAGCCACCGCCGAACTGGCCGAGGCATTGAAGCAAGCCGAGGTGGAGGAACTGCAAGCAGGAGGCGATCTTTCGGAACCGGAGTTCGTCAGCCCCGCAGCCACCGACACTGCTGCGGGCGGCTCGCACCGAGCCAAGGAGGACAACTGATGAGCGAACAAACTCTGACGCCGGCCGAGTTCGCGGCCACGCCGGGCGAGCATGCGCGTCTGGCCGAAGGAGCGTTGCTGCGCGCCGACGGTCTGGTTGCCGGGTACATCCCCGGTGTGAACATCCTCAGTGAGTGCAACTTCTTTCTGAACGACGGTGAGATCGTCGGCATCATCGGACCCAACGGTGCCGGTAAGTCGACTCTGCTCAAGACGTTGTTCGGCCTCGTGGCGGTCCGCGAGGGCAGCGTGAAGCTGCGCGGTGACAACATCACCTCCGCCGAGGCGCACGTTCTGGTGACCAAGGGCGTCGGATACGTGCCCCAGACGCAGAACGTGTTCCCATCGCTCACGATCGAGGAAAACCTCGAGATGGGAATCTATCTGCGGCCCAAGAAGTTCGGTGAGCGGTTCGACTTCGTCAGCGAGTTGTTCCCACTGCTCGGCGAACGCAAGAAGGTCAAGGCAGGTGCACTGTCCGGCGGTGAGCGCCAGATGGTGGCGATGGGGCGGGCCCTGATGATGGAACCGTCGGTGCTGCTGCTCGACGAACCGTCGGCAGGCTTGTCGCCGATGTTCCAGGACGAGGTCTTCATCCGCTGCAAGAAGATCAACGCGGCGGGCGTCTCGATCATCATGGTCGAGCAGAATGCCCGCCGCTGCCTGCAGATCTGCGACCGCGGCTATGTTCTCGATCAAGGTCGCAACGCCTACACCGATACCGGGCCGGCGTTGATGAACGATCCCAAGGTGATCGAGCTCTACCTCGGCACTCTCGCGGGAAGCAAAGAAAAGAAGGCCTGACCTTCTCGGCAGGAAGCCCCGACTCGACATAGTTCGAGTCGGGGCTTTCTCGTACCTGCGCCATAGGTACCCAACGTGGTGTATTCGAACGACTCCGGGCCCGAGTCCTGATGTCAGGACTCGGGCCCGGAGGCTGTGCAGCAGCTACAGATCACTCACCGACGACGATGTATCCGTCCGTCGTCAGCTTGTTGTCCGGTCCGAAGACCAGGTTGCCGTAGGAACCGGTGGCGGGCTCGCCTGCGTCACTGAAGTTCAGCGCGCCGGTGACTCCGTCGTAGTCGATATCGGTGCCGGCCTTGACGAGTGGGAGGCACTCGGCGAAGGTCGTGCACTTCGTGCCGTCCTTGGTGATGCTGTTGATGTTGGCAGCGATGTCGGTGCCTGCCGTCGACTTCGCCTGCTCGGCTGCCAGCGCCGAGATGACGACCGCGTCGTAGGACTCACCGGCGTAGTTGAAGTCGACCAATGCCGGATCCACGCCCTTGAGTCGGTCCTGGAACGCGGTGCCGACGTCGGTCAGCGGGGTGGTGCCGCGCATCTTGTCGAGCAGGCCTGCAGCGACCGACTCACCGAGTGCGTTGCCCATGTTGCCGTCGACGCCGTAGACCAACGTGCCGTCGGACGGTCCGATGCCGATCTCGTGCATACGGGTGATGATCTTCGCGGACTCTTCGAAGCCGATGATGGCGACGGCATCCGGGTTGAAGTTCTTCACGCCGTCGACCTCGGCGTTGAACGACTGTGCGTTCGGGTCGTAGATCGTGGTCTGGATCTGGTCTGCCGCGATGCCGGCCTCTTCGAGGTTGTCGGCGGTGTTCTTGGCCAGGCCCGTTCCATAGGGGTCGTTGAGAGCCAGGATGGCCACGCGCTGCGCGCCGTCCTCGGCGATCAGCTGCGAGAGTGCCTGTGCCTGCAGCACATCGGTGGGCGCGGTACGGAAGTACTGGCCCTTGTCCGGGTAGCAGACGAACTGGTCGGAGGTGTTGGCAGGCGAGAACTGCACGACACCCGCGCTGGCGATCTTGTCGATGACCTTGAGCGACACCGAGGACGACGCCGCACCGACGATGACGTTCGAGCCGCCGGCGAGCAGACGGTCGACCGTGGTGTTGGCGGTGTCGGTGGTGGTGTCGCCCGAGTCACCGGGGATGAGCGTGACGGGCTGGTCGAGGACGCCGCCCGCACCGTTGACATCGTTGACGGCCAGCTGGACACCGGCGACCTCGGGTGGTCCGAGGAAGGCCAGGGTGCCGGTCTCGGGAAGGAGGGTTCCTACCACCAGCGGCGACGTGTCGGGAGTGGATCCGGCGGTGGCCTGCTCAGGAGTGCAGTCGGTGGAGACGGTCGTTTCCGCGGCCGACGTGCCGCCGCTGGCGCTGGTGGAGTCGGTCGAGCCCGAGTCGTCGCTCGACGAACAGCCGAACAGTGCGAGCGAGGTGACGCTCAGCACTGCAGCCGTGCGGACATAGGTCCGAATTGCCATCTAGGTTCTCCTTGAAATTGCTCGTCGTTGAAGCTCACCTGAGTTACATGTGGCTCACGTGTGAACCAGACGCTAATGCTCGAAACCGGTTCGCAAGGCCTAGAACGACGCTCGTGACCTGACTGTGACCTAAGAGGTCGAAGTTTTACGTGGCCGTAGCTTTCCGCGGGCCGATCAGCTCTCTGCCACAGGGTTGTTCGCCGGAGTACCGAGTGTTTCGATCACGACCTCGGCTACCGCCTTCATCGTCGTGCGTCGGTCCATCGCGGCACGCTGAATCCACTTGAACGCCTGCGGTTCCGTCAGCGATTGCGACTCCATCAGGACGCCCTTGGCCTTCTCGATCAACTTGCGGGTCTCGAGTCGATCCTGAAGATCGGCGATCTCCGATTCGAGCGCAGAGATCTCGCCGAATCGGCTCGCGGCCAACTCGACTGCAGGCATCAGATCGGCCTTGGTGAACGGTTTGACCAGATAGGCCATGGCACCCGCATCGCGCGCCTTCTCCACGAGCTCTCGCTGACTGAACGCTGTGAGAATCACCACCGGCGCGATCCGCTTCTCCGCGATCTCGGAGGCCGCGTCGATGCCGTCACGACGCGGCATCTTCACGTCCATGATCACCAGATCCGGTCGAAGTTCGACAGCCAGTTCCACAGCCTGCTGACCGTCCGCGGCCTCACCGACCACGTCGTACCCCTCTTCGCGGAGCATCTCCACCAGGTCGAGACGAATCAGGGATTCGTCTTCCGCGACCACCACCCGCAGCGCAGGCTTGCCAGTACCGTGCGTATCAGGAGCATTCATCTGTACCGGTCTCCTTCGACAGTCGTCGCCCCTCAGGGGCATCGAGCAACTGAAGGGTACCGGTGCACGGGGCCGAAAGCGCATCTTCTACACTCGTCAATCGTTGCTTGAAAGACGCCAGCCCTCGTATCCCAATTGGCAGAGGAAACGGATTCAAAACCCGTCCAGTGTGAGTTCGAGTCTCACCGAGGGCACCACAGCACGATCGACCGGCCGCGACAGCGGTCGGGTCCACTCCCGATCACGCCTACAGTGGGGTGATGTACATACCCAGCAGTCTTCGTTGCCATGACACCAGCGCGGGCAAATTGTGCGCGCAGAAGGTCGACCACCGTTTCGGAGATTCCGCGGACCAGTCCGCTCAGTGGGTCTACTACACCTGCAGCGCCGACTCCGCCCACGAAACCGGTTACGTCGACCGCCTGGTCACCGCCTGAATCATGTTCGTAGAGCGCGCCTTTGTCCGCGCCGACGATGTGGGATCGGAGTGGCCCTTCACCGTTCCCGCTGTCGCCGACCTCACGCGCGAGGGACTTGAGTTTCTCGCACCGGTCACAATTCTGGTGGGCGACAACGGTTCCGGTAAGTCGACTCTCGTAGAGGCGATCGCAGAGCGTTTCGGCATCGACGCCCGCGGGGGTCGGGCAGCGCAGAAGTCTCGTCGACTGGACGAGGTGACGAGCGTCCTCGGCGAGGTGCTCGAACTCGAGACCACGCCACGAGGCGCGCGCATGCTGCGGGGTCCGCGCGAGCAGAAGCGGGGATTCTTCCTGCGCGCCGAGACTGCATTCGAGATGGCCGAGAACCTCGGCGGCATGCCGGGCTTCTGGGACGAGAACACCGCCGAAATGAGCCACGGTGAGGGCTTTCTCACCATGTTCGGTGCTATGTTGGCCGAACCGGGCTTCTATGTGCTGGACGAACCGGAGTCGGCCCTGTCGTTCACCGCGTGCCTGAACCTGGTCGCGCTGATGTCCCACTTGGGCGAGGAGGGGGCACAGCTCGTCTGTGCCACGCATTCACCGATCCTGGCTTCGACACCCGGTGCGGACATCGTCGAAGTGGGTGAACACGGTCTGCGCCGAAGCACCTGGGACGAACTCGAATTGGTCCAGCACTGGCGGCGATATCTCGACGATCCGAACGTGTATCTCCGTCATCTACTCGACTGAACCGGCACCAACGCGACGTCCCGACGACGACGCACACTTCCCGGAGAGACTCCCATCGCCCGTTTGAACGCTTTTCCGAATGCTGCCTCCGACAAATACCCACTGCGCCTGGCCAATTCGGCCAGCACCACGTCCTCGGACCGCAATGTGTCGTATGCGACCTGCATCCGCCACGTCGCCAGGTAACTCATCACCGAATCGCCGACCAATGCGGTGAATCGAGCCGAGAACGCCGAACGTGACATGTGTGCACTCGACGCCAGGGTCGCAACGGTCCACCGCTCGTGGGGATTTCGATGAATGCGAGCCAGCGCGCCTCCGATGCGCTCGTCCTGCAACGCTCCCAGCCAACCGGACTGCGCGCTCGGAGTGTCCACAATCCATGACCTCAACGCCTGAATCACCAGAACGTCGGAAAGCCTGGTGATCACTGCCTCTCCCCCGGGCTCGAGCGATCGTGCCTCGTCGGCCACCATGGCGAGGATGTTCTGCATACGTGCGCGCTGTGGTTCGCTGTCTGCGTCGATCACGATCACCGCCGGTAGCAGCCGAAGAAGCTGCTGCGCCGCAGGATGATCCATCCGGACGGCCCCGCAGACCAACACGGTGTCGGGTCCGCTCGCATCGCACTGGGCGATCACTGCGTACCGGTCGCTGACGTAGTCGTGTGGCACCTCGTACACGCTGGTCGCGTCGCCGACAGACTCGATGTCGGCCGCCAATACGTGCCCACGCCCGTGGGGAACCAACGCGAAGTCGCCGGGAACGAGCTCACGCGTCGACTCCCCGGGGACCGACAGCACACACGACCCGTCGACCACGGTGTGGAACCACACAGCGTCGTCCATCGCGGGCAGGGCCAGCCCCCACGAGCCACTCATCTCGGAACGCACGTAGAAGGACCCGGTCATTCGGAGGAAATGCAAAGCCTCACCGAGCGGATCGGGTGACTTCCAGGGGTCGGCTCCACGCACCGGACAATTGTCCCCCACGGCCGGGACGATCGGACATGAATTCGAGCCCTGCGCGCATTGTCCATCCACCCGCGACGCGGAAAGGTCGGAAGCGCACGACGAATCCCCGGGAAGGAAAACCGATGATCGACAAGATCTCCTCGATCGCCACCCTGGTCGCAGCAGTCGGATGCGGCCTCGTCGCGGGCGTCATGCTCGCGTTCTCGGTCAGTGTTCTTCCTGGCCTGGCGTCGTTACCGGTGCCCGACGCGATCGCCGCGATGCAGAGATCGAACGCCGCGATCCTCAACCCACTGTTTCTGACGCTGTTCGTCGGTACGGCGTTGACCTGTTCTCTCGCAACCGTTCTCGCGATCACCACGGAGGGTGGGCGATCGACCTGGGTCGGCGCGGGAGCAGCGCTCTACGTGGTGGGCTGCTTCGTGGTCACGGTGGCGTTCAACGTCCCACTCAACGATGCACTGGCAGCGGTGGATCCGGCGAGTCCGTCGGGAGCCGACATTTGGCGGTCGTTCACCTCGAACTGGACGCGGTGGAACACCGTCCGGATCATCTCGTCGACGGCGGCGTGCGCCGTGCTGATACTCGGTCAGGGCAGATCCGCGCTGGGCTGATCGGACTCACCGTCCTGGTGACGCCTGCGAATCTCGTCCTCGAAGCGGGCGATGAGATGATCGGTATCGGCAGTGGACACATCTCGCGCGCCTTCGTCCATCGCGGCGTCGCGTCCTCTGCGCAAGGCGGCGAGTTCGGCTTCGAGTTCGTTGTTGTCGAGTACGCGTGGATCCAACATCTCTCCATTGTGGTCCCACCCGAGTGCCTGCGCGCGCTGTTTGCTGTAATCGCGACATGAACGTCGTGCACAGCTTCGAACCGATAGTCGACGAGCACGCTCACACGCTGATACTCGGTTCGATGCCCGGTGTCGCATCGCTTGCTGCTCAGCAGTATTACGCTCATCCCCGAAATGCGTTCTGGCCGATCATGGGCGCGCTGTTCGGTGCCGGTCCCGAACTTCCGTACGAGGCGCGAACAGAGCGACTGGCGCGCAGCGGGATTGCTGTGTGGGACGTACTGAAGCTGTGTACCAGGACCGGAAGCCTGGACTCGGCCATAGTCGAATCATCCATCGTGGCAAACGATGTCGCGAACCTCATCGCAGGTCATCCCGGCATCGACACCGTGCTGTTCAACGGAGCAAAAGCTGCCGACAGCTATCGCAGATACGTCGCGAACGCGGTGCAGCAGGACGTCGAGTGCATCCGTCTGCCGTCCACCAGTCCAGCGCACGCCTCACTCACCCTCGAAGCCAAGACTCGACTGTGGTCGGCAGCACTCAGGCGCGAACGCGTTTCGGGAAGTGGCGAATGAGGCCCTCCTGCACGACGGTTGCGAGCAACTGACCGTCCATCGAGAAGAATCGGCCGGTGGCGAGTCCCCGCGATCCGGCCGCGACCGGCGATTCGGTCGCATACAGAGCCCACTCGTCGAATCGGAACGGTCGGTGAAACCAGATGGAGTGGTTGACCGTCGCCGCCACGATGCGGTCGAGTCCCCAGGACAGTCCATGCGTGGTGATGATCGAATCGAGCACCGTGGTGTCCGACGCATAGCCCATGGTCGCGGCGTGAAAGATCGACTCGTCCGGCAGATCGCCGTCCGCTTTCATCCACACTCGATTGTGGTTGAGCTTCTCGCCGGTGCCGTGCATGATCCACGCCGGATCGTTCGCGTACCGCATGTCGATCGGTTTGAGTGCATCGACGAACATCTGCAGTCGGTCCTCGAACCCTACGAAGTGGTCGCCGAGAGGCGGCAGAGCGTCGGGATACGGAACCTCGGGCACCTCGACGCTGTGCTCGAGGCCCTTACCGAAATCCTGGAAGGCAGCGAGCATGACGAACAGCTCGTTACCGTCCTGCAGCGCAGTGACCTGCCGGTTGGCGAACGCCCGGCCGTCGCGCTGACGACTCACGCGGTATTCGATGGGCTTCTTGACGTCACCACCGCGAATGAAGTGCGCATTGATCGCATGAACGTCCCGGGACGTTCCGGATACGGTCCGGCCGGCGGCGATGAGCGCCTGAGCGACGAGCTGCCCACCGAAAGTCCGGCTCCCCACCTGCTCCGGATGCTGTCCGACGAACACATCCTCCTCAGTCTCCTCGAGGGCGAGGAGACCGAGAAGGGTTTCGAGATCGGTTCCGCGTACTGCAGTACTGCTCGGCGCGCTCTCGCTGACGCCGGTTCCCCCCGCTTCGACCACTTACCGGTCCTCTTCTCCGATTCGGTGCACATGGATCAAGTTGGTCGAGCCTACTGTGCCGGGAGGGGCACCGGCGACGATCACGACCTGATCGCCTCGGTTGTAACGACCGAGTTCGAGCAACGCCTTGTCGACCTCTTTGACCATCGCATCCGTCGAGCCCACATCGGGAACCAGGAACGTCTCGGTGCCCCAGCTCAGGGACAACTGACTGCGGACCTCGGAGATCGAGGTGAATGCGAGCAACGGGAGCTTGGTGTGCAGACGAGCCAACCGTCGCACGGTGTCGCCCGACTGGGTGAAGGCCACGAGTGCCTTCGCGTCCAGACGCTCGCCGATGTCGCGCGCGGCGTAGGAAATGACACCGCGCTTGGTACGAGGAACGTGGGTCAGAGGAGGAACGCTGTCGCCCTCGGTTTCCACGGTCTCGACGATCCGAGCCATCGTCCGCACCGTCTCCATGACGTACTTGCCGACCGAGGTCTCGCCGGACAGCATGACCGCGTCGGTACCGTCGAGCACTGCGTTGGCGACGTCGGATGCCTCGGCGCGGGTGGGACGGGAGTTCTCGATCATCGATTCGAGCATCTGGGTCGCAACGATGACGGGCTTGGCGTTGGCGCGGGCGATCTGGATGGCGCGCTTCTGCACCAGGGGCACCTGCTCGAGCGGCAATTCGACACCGAGGTCACCGCGGGCGACCATGATCGCATCGAACGCGAGCACGATGGCTTCGAGATTGTCGACGGCCTCGGGCTTTTCGAGCTTGGCAATGACCGGAACTCGGCGGCCGACGCGGTCCATGACGGCGTGGACGAGTTCGACATCGGCGGGAGAGCGCACGAACGACAGCGCGATGAAATCGCATCCAAGCGCGAGGGCGAACTCGAGGTCCGCAATGTCCTTCTCGCTCATGGCAGGAACGGAGACGTCCATGCCCGGGAGGGAGACGCCCTTGTTGTTACTGACCGGACCACCCTCGGTGACCCGACAGAGCACGTCGTTGCCTTCGACGCCGGTGACGACGAGGCCGACCTTGCCGTCGTCGACGAGCAGGCGGTCGCCTTCCTTGGCGTCCTGAGCCAGCTCCTTGTACGTGGTCGACACGCGATCGTGGGTGCCCTCGCACTCCTCGACGGTGATGCGGATGAGTTCACCGGCGGCCCAGGTGGTGGAGCCCTCGGCGAATCGGCCGAGTCGGATCTTCGGTCCCTGCAGGTCGGCCAGGATGCCCACGGCTTTGCCGGTGGCGTCCGATGCGGCGCGAACTCTCTCGTAGTTGGCCTGGTGATCGGGGTGATCGCCATGGCTGAAGTTCAGTCGTGCGACATCCATTCCACTCTCGACGAGTTCGCGGATGCGCTCTGTGGTTGCGGTTGCGGGTCCAAGGGTGCAGACAATCTTCGTACGTCGGCTCACGGTTGCGAGCGTAGCCGCTGGACGCCTTGTTCTCTATCGCAGAGGAACCCGGCCGGATACTACCGACGGGTAGCCTCGCCGGGCCGCTGCTGAAAGCACCTGTACCGGTACAGAGACGAGTGTCACACCACCGCCAGAGGCAGTGCCGTGGGGTGCACCGGGGACGGCAATTCCGAGTGTCCGGTGAGGAATGCGTCGACCCCGTTGGCAGCCGAACGCCCCTCGGCGATCGCCCACACGACCAACGACGCACCGCGGTGGGCATCCCCACAGACGAACACACCCGGGGCCGTCGTCTGCCAATCGGGACCACACGACAACGCGCCGCGCTTGGTCAGCGCCAGGCCGTAGTCGTCGAGCAGCGGTCCATGCTCGACACCCTCGAATCCAATGGCGAACAATGCCAGATCACAGGGCAATTCGACCTCTTCACCGATGGGCGTCACGATGCGTCGCCCGTCCGCGTCGCGCTGCACCTCGACCTCGGCGAGCACCATGGCGCGCACATGTCCACGCTCGTCGCCGAGAAATCGCTGCACCGCGACCTGATGACGCACGACGCCACCCTCCGCATGCGCGGGCGACGTCCGAAGCACCAACGGCCACGACGGCCATGGCGAAAGGCCGTCGTCACGGGCACCGGGAAGAGCAGGGTTGTAGTCGAGCTGAGTGACCGACGCGGCACCCTGACGGTGAGCCGTGCCGAGACAATCGGCCCCGGTGTCTCCGCCGCCGATGATCACCACATGCTTGCCCGTAGCGGATATCGACGTCGGCCCGTCGCCCTCGCATTCCTTGTTCGACGGCACCAGATGCTCCATCGCCAGGTGGATGCCGTCGAGTTCCCGGCCGATCACCTCGGTGTTGTCGCGAGCCCGCAGAGCGCCGACGGCGAGCACGACCGCATCGAAGCTCGCGCGCAGTTGCTCGACGGTGAAGTCGATGCCGACCTCGCAGTCGGTGACGAAATGCGTGCCCTCGGCCCGCATCTGCATCAGCCGCTGATCGAGCACCGACTTCTCCAACTTGAATTCGGGGATTCCGTATCGAAGCAATCCACCGAGCCGATCGTCGCGCTCGTACACGGTGACATCGTGCCCGGCCCTGGTGAGCTGTTGCGCCGCAGCCAGTCCCGCCGGACCCGAACCCACGACGGCCACTCGCTTACCGGTGGTGATCGTCGGAGGCTGCGGAACGACGCTGCCCTGTTCCCAGGCCAGGTCTGCGATGGTCTGCTCGACCCGCTTGATCGTCACACTTCCGCCGGTGGCGGCCTCGGAAATGGACAGGACACAGGCGGATTCACACGGAGCCGGACACACTCGGCCGGTGAACTCCGGAAAGTTGTTGGTGGCGTGCAGCCGATCACTGGCCGCGTCCCACCGATCGCGGCGCACGAGATCGTTCCATTCCGGAATCAGGTTGCCCAGCGGGCATCCGGCAGTTCCGGAGTGGCAGAACGGAATTCCGCAATCCATGCAGCGGCGCGCTTGTTCCGAGACCTCGGCTGCGCGTTCGCTGCTGGGCTGATCCGAGTACACCTCGTTCCAGTCCCTGACCCGTTCGTCGATAGGACGCTTGGCGGCCTCACGCTTGACGACCTTCAGAAATCCCTGTGGATCAGCCACGTGCAGCCTCCATGATCGCAGCGTCGACGTCGCGCCCCTCGGCGCGCGCCATTCGTGTCGCCTCCAGCACTCGCTGGTAGTCGACGGGCATGACTTTGGTGAACAGAGCGGACCGGCGGGGCCAGTCGGCGAGCAGCGATGCCGCGATGGTGGAGCCGGTCCAGCGCTCGTGGTTCTCGACCGTCTCGCGCAGCCACACCAGATCGTCCGGATCGGGAACCTGCAACTCGACCATCGCCGTGTTCACGTCCGCGGGGTCGAGACCCAGAACGAAGGCGATACCGCCCGACATGCCGGCCGCCATGTTGCGTCCGGTCGGCCCGAGCACGACCACCCGTCCGCCCGTCATGTACTCGAAGGCGTGATCTCCCACGCCCTCGTTGACCGCAACGGCTCCGGAGTTGCGCACGGCGAACCGCTCCCCCGCCTTACCGCGCAGGTACACCTCCCCCGACGTGGCTCCGTAGAGAATCGTGTTTCCGGCAATGACGTTGTCCTCGGCAACGAAGGGTGCGTCCTCGGCCGGTCGGACGACGATGCGTCCTCCCGACAGGCCCTTGCCCACGTAGTCGTTCGCGTCGCCGACGAGATCGATCGTGATTCCGGGCGGCAGGAATGCACCGAGCGATTGCCCGGCAGAGCCGGTGAACGACACGCGAATCGTGTCGTCGGGTAGCCCGGCCGCGCCGTAGCGTCGCGTGACCTCGGACCCCAGAAGTGTTCCGACCGTGCGGTTGACGTTGCGCACGGGCAGCTCCAGCGTGACCGGATGCGCGTCCTCCAGTGCGCCCTCGGCCAGCTGGATCAGCGTGCGATCCAGCGCGAAATCGAGGCCGTGGTCCTGATCGCGTAGGCGTCGACGCTGTGTCATGGGCGCGCCGTGTCGATCCACCGGCATCGCGAAGATGGGTGTGAGGTCGAGTCCCTTGCTCTTCCAATGTGCGACGCCGGCAGCGGTCTCGAGCACGTCGGCATGGCCGACGGCCTCGTCGATGCTGCGGAACCCGAGCTGCGCGAGGTACTTTCGCACATCCTCGGCGACGAACCTGAAGAAGTCCTCGAGGAACTCGGGCTTGCCGGTGAATCGCTTGCGCAGTTCGGGGTTCTGAGTCGCGACACCCACTGGGCAGGTGTCGAGATGGCAGACCCGCATCATGATGCATCCCGCGACGATCAGAGGTGCCGTCGAGAACCCGAATTCCTCGGCACCGAGCAGCGCCGCGACGATCACATCACGGCCGGTGCGCATGCCACCGTCGCACTGGACGGTGATGCGATCGCGAAGTCCGTTGAGCACCAACGTCTGTTGGGCGTCGGCCAGCCCGATTTCCCAGGGCGCACCGGCATGCTTGAGAGACGTCAACGGAGCCGCGCCCGTGCCACCGTCGTATCCCGAGATCAGTACGACGTCGGCGTGCGCCTTGCTCACTCCCGTCGCCACCGTGCCCACTCCTACCGAGCTGACGAGTTTGACGTGGACGCGCGCGTTCTCGTTGGCGTTCTTGAGATCGTGGATCAACTGCGCGAGATCCTCGATGGAATAGATGTCGTGGTGCGGAGGCGGGGAGATCAGGCCGACCCCGGGCGTCGAGTGCCGAGTCTTGGCCACCCACGGGTACACCTTGTAACCGGGCAGCTGCCCGCCCTCACCGGGTTTGGCACCCTGCGCCATCTTGATCTGAATGTCGGTGGCGTTGACCAGATAATCGCTGGTCACCCCGAACCGTCCACTCGCGACCTGCTTGACGGCACTGCGCCGGCTCGGATCGTAGAGGCGATCGACGTCCTCTCCACCCTCACCGGAGTTGGAGCGCCCACCCAGATTGTTCATCGCAACGGCCATGGTCTCGTGCGCCTCGGCAGAGATGGATCCGTAGCTCATCGCTCCGGTGTTGAACCGGGTGACGATGGACTCCACCGACTCCACCTCGTCGAGTGGAACAGGCGTGCGCACATGGTCTTTGAACTCGAACAGGCCCCGGAGTGCACCCCCTTCGCGGGCGAGCCGGTTCACTTCGTCGCTGTATTTCTGGAACACGTCGTAGCGACCGGTGCGTGTTGCGTGCTGCAACAGGAACACCGTCTCGGGAGTGAACAGGTGGAGTTCGCCCTCACGCCGGAACTGGTACTCGCCGCCGATCTCGAGGCGGCGGTGAACACGGTCGGTGGGATTCTCCGGGTATGCCTTCCGGTGACGGAGTTTGACCTCTTCGGCGAGGACGTCGAGACCGACTCCGCCGAGCTTGCTGACGGTGCCCTTGAAGTACTCGCGCACGACCTCGCGATCGAGACCGACCGCCTCGAAAACCTGTGCGCCGGTGTAGGACCCGACGGTCGAGATGCCCATCTTGGACATGACCTTGAGCACGCCCTTTCCGAGCCCGTAGAGGTAGTTGCGCACCGCGACAGTGGGTTCGACCCCGGTGAGCTCGCCTTCGCCGACCAGGTCCTCGATCGACTCCATGGCCAGGTACGGGTTGACCGCCGCCGCACCGAATCCGATCAGCAGGGCAAGGTGGTGCACTTCTCGTGCATCGCCGGACTCGACGACGAGAGCGACCTTGGTGCGTTCCTTGGTGCGCACCAGATGATGATGCACAGCAGAGGTGGCCAGCAGGGACGGAATCGGTGCCCGAGTGTGGTCCGAATCGCGGTCGGAGATGATCAGCGTGCGGTAGCCGGCAGCGATGGCTTCCGATGCCCGCATGCGCAGTTCTTCGATGGCCTCGGCCAAACCTTCGCCACCACGCTCGACCTCGTACAGTGCGCGCAGCACGATCGCCGACAGACCGGGATGATCACCGTCGTCGTCGATGTGGATGATCTTGTTCAGTTCGTCGTTGTCGAGCACCGGCCACGGCAATACGATCTGCCTGCACGACGCGGCGGTGGGCTCGAGCAGATTCTGCTCCGGTCCCATCACTCGCGACAACGACGTCACGATCTCTTCTCGGATGGAGTCGAGTGGCGGGTTCGTGACCTGCGCGAACAGTTCGATGAAGTAGTCGTACAGCTGACGAGATCGCTGGGACATCACCGCGGACGGGGTGTCGGTCCCCATCGATCCCAGTGGCTCGCCCCCGGAGGCGGCCATCGGGGTGAGCACGACGCGGAGATCTTCCTCGGTGTAGCCGAAGGCGATCTGTCTGCGAATCACGGACTCGTGGTTGTACTGAATGTGGGCGCGCTCGGGCAGGCTCTTGATTTCCAGCAATCCGGCGTGCAGCCATTCCTGGTACGGATGTTCCTGCGCCAGTTGCAGTTTGATCTCCTCGTCGGGAACGAGACGTCCGGCGACGGTGTCGACCAGAAACATCTTGCCCGGTTCGAGGCGACCCTTGGCGACGACCTGAGATTGCGGCACGTCCAGGACACCCGCCTCGCTGGCGAGGATCACCCGACCGTCGGCCGTCTGCCACCACCGACCGGGGCGCAGACCGTTGCGATCGAGAACGGCTCCGACGTAGCTACCGTCGGTGAACGTGACGCAGGCCGGACCGTCCCACGCTTCCATCATCGACGAGTGGAACTGATAGAACGCCCGTACCCGCGGATCCATCGTGCGATGGTTCTCCCACGGCTCCGGCACCATCATCATCACGACGTGGGGAACGCTCCGGCCGCCCAGATGCAGCAGTTCGAGCACCTCGTCGAGCGACACCGAATCGGAGGCGTCGGGATTGCAGATGGGGAAGAGCCGCTCCAGATCACCGGGGATGAGATCGCTGGACAGCATCGCTTCCCGAGCTCGCATCCGGTTCCTGTTGCCCTTGACCGTGTTGATCTCTCCGTTGTGCGCGACGTAGCGGTGCGGGTGCGCCAACGGCCACGACGGGAAGGTATTGGTGGAAAAGCGACTGTGCACGATCGCAATTGCACTCGTACACAACGGGTTACGCAGCTCCGGGAAGAACAGGGGCAGCTGCATGGTGGTGAGCATGCCCTTGTAGACGATGGTGCGTGCGGACAGCGAAGGGAAGAACAGGCCCGAGCCCTCTGCCTCGATCTCCGGGGTGACGCGCTCCGACCGCTTACGCAGCCCGTACACCAATCGGTCGAGTTCGAGACCGGCCGGACGTGAACCGTCGACCTCGGGGGCCGCGACGAACAGATAGCTCATGTACGGCATGCATCCGAGCGCCGTCAGTCCGACGTCGGCGCGATCGGGATCGACCTCGACCGGAACCCACCCCAGCACCTCGAGACCCTCTTCGGCTGCAATGGATTCGACACGATGCACGGCCGACCCGCGCTCCCGGATGCCCTGCGGCAGAAAGCAGACACCCGCCGCGAAGGTGTTCTCGCCGTCGCCGTTGGCGGACGGTAACTCGAACGACGACAACGAATCGAGAAGTTCGACGGGCAGCTGGATCAGAATGCCCGCGCCGTCACCACTGTTGGGCTCGGCACCGGCAGCACCACGATGTTCCAGGTTCTCCAGTGCCAGAACACCGTCGGACACGATCGAGTGCGAACGGCGTCCGGCGATGTCCGCGATCATCGCGACGCCGCAGGAGTCCTTCTCCGCGCTCGGGTCGTACAGTCCTTGCTCGGCAGGCATCCGAGAAAACAACACCACGATCACCTCCACGTAGACCGGTGGGTGCTTCGGATGGCGCAGTGTCGACACGCTGCACTGTGAGCCTCGGCTACCCCGCCGGCTGGTCGTCCGAACCGACATAGAGTGCCGGATCGACCGAATTCGATGCCTATCGGGAATTCACCGGGACAGCTCTGGCCCGCGAAAGAATCCGAGATCGCTCTCGGATGGCGGAATCGTATCAGTTGCCGATCGCAACGATGCAATCGCGAACGGCACTGGGCTCAGTCGCGCAGGGGGCGCCCGTGTTCATCGCGCACGCTGCCCGTGAGCATCATGATCCCGTCGATCAGCGGCCAGATACCGCCGATGCCGCACGTGAGCCACGTGACCGCGATCTGCGCCACCGCGATTCCCGGCTGATTCAAATAGAAGCGTCCTGCCCCGAAAACACCCAGCAGGATGTTCAGCAGCCCGGCAGTGAGCTTCTGCTTGTCCGAGAACGGTTCCCCGGTGACGGGATGCCGTCCGTAAGGAGCGCTCGGATCCACCCAACCGGGAGCACCGGCGTACTGGGGGCCTGGGTAGTGGGGTCCTCCGTACTGGGGTTCTCCGTACTGGGGACCGCCGTATTGGGGACCGCCGCCCGGGAACGGGGGCGGCGGGTAACCCGCACCGGGCGGTGGACCGTCCGGTGCACCGGAGCTACGGTCGTCACTTCCGGACGCGTCGTACGGATCACTGCCCCAATTCGGCGGGCCGTACCCGGGGTCGGGTGCGCCGTATACCGGACCCGGTGCCGCGTTCTTCTCGAACGAGATGGTGGGCTCCGAACCCGAGCCGTCTCCCGCCGAACCGCCCGGTGTCGATCCGTCCGATGACGATGTACCTGAATCACTCACAACGAACTCCCTCGACGACGCGCTACGGGTAGGTCGATCAGTCTCGCAGCTTGAGCCCGCGACTGTCGGGAACATTGCCGACGAGAATCAGCACGGCGTCCACGACATGCCACACGAACAGTCCGAACAACAGAATCAGGCCGAGGCCGAACACCACGGTCAGCAGCACGCCGAAGAAGAACAGCAGCAACTGTGCGACGCCGATTCCGGTGCTACCGATGTAGAAACGACCCACGCCGAGCCAGCCGAGGAACAGCTGAAGTAGTCCACCGACGATCTTCGATTTGTCCGACAACGGTTCACCGGTGACTGGATCCCGCCCGTACGGCGCGTCGGGTCCGACACCGAAACCAGGCCCGGCCGAAAAGCCCTGTGCTTGGCCATAATTTTGCTGGCCATAGCCCTGCTGGCCGTAACCCTGCTGCTGGCCGTAAACCTGCTGGCCGTAGCCCGACTGCTGGCCATACCCCTGCTGGCCATACCCTTGTTGGCCGTATCCCCCGGTCTGGCCGTACCCCTGCGGTGGACCGTAGGGCGACTGTTGGCCGTACCCCTGCGGTGGACCGTAGGGCGACTGTTGGCCGTATCCCGGCTGACCGTATCCCTGGTACTCGGATCCCGGTGTCGGGTAACCGGCGGACGGCGGAAGGCCACCGATCGAATTGTCGATACTGCCGTTCGGGCTGGGGGCCGGATAGCTGGGAGTACTGGACCAGCCGGGGCCGTTGCCGATACCCGAATAGGTGTCCCAGCCCGGTCCGGTAGAACCGGCGGGACCGTGCGAGGGTGCGGACTCGGATGTCGCGGGCGGCTCGGAGAGCGACGCCTCGGCCGTTGCGTCGTAGTCGAACGGTGTACCGAAAGAGCCGGCCGACTTGTCGGTGCCGCCGCCCGAATCAGCAGGGTCGGGGTGTGCCCTCTTCTCGAAATCAACCACGGGTACTGCCTTCTTCCTCGGCTTTCTTCTCGGACGATGTCTCGCGCGTGCCTTCCTGCGTATCGCCGTCGGCGGACTCGCCACCCGTCTTGTCTTCGCTGTCGCGACCGTCGTCGTCGTTCGACTTCAATGCCGCCGGGTCTTCGCGACCCTTGGTGGCGAGAACGAAATACGCGACCGCGAGCACGAAGATGATCGCCGAGGTGAACGAGTTCACGCGAATGCCGGCGATCTTCGTCGCGAAGTCGTCTCGCATGAGTTCCACCCAGAACCGACCGACGCAGTATCCGGCCACGTAGAGCGCGAACAGTCGACCGTGGCCGATCGTGTACTTCCGGTCGACGAGTACCAGGAGGACGACGATCAGGACGCTCCACAGCAGTTCGTAGAGAAACGTCGGGTGGACGACCTTCTCGACCATTCCGGTGGACACGCCGTTCAGCGGATCGAGCCGGCCGTTCGCATCGAGTCGCTCGTAGATCTCGAGACCCCACGGTTGCGTGGTTTCGCGACCGTAGAGCTCCTGGTTGAAGTAGTTGCCGATGCGGCCGATTGCCTGGGCCAGCAGGATCGGCGGGCCTACCGCGTCACCGAATGCCGGGAGTGGGATGCCGCGTCGACGACACGCGATCCAGGCGCCGACTCCGCCGAGGAACACCGCGCCCCAGATTCCGAGGCCGCCATTCCACACGTAGAGCGCCTCGATCGGCCGACCGCCGGCACCGAAGTACGTCTTCCAGTCGGTGGCCACGTGGTACAGCCGGCCACCGAGAAGCCCGAAAGGTACGGCCCACACGGCGACGTCGAGGACCGTGCCCTTGGTTCCGCCGCGAGCGACCCACCGGCGATCTCCCCACACCACGGCCACCACGATGCCGATGATGATGAACAGGGCGTAGGCACGGAGCGCGAGCGGTCCGACGTGCCACACCCCCTGCGCGGGACTGGGAATGTAGGCCAGGAAGGCGGTCGAAGTCACGACGCTACGTTAGCGGAGCGGACACCCTCGGCGAGTTCGGTCGTCAGGTCACGAACCGCGTCGAGACCGTTGTCGACAGCGGTCACCAAAGCCGAGCCGACGATGACCGCATCAGCATACTTCGCGATCTCGGCAGCCTGTGCGCCCGACCGAACGCCGAGACCGACGCCGATCGGAATGTCGGAATGCTCGCGGATACGCGCCGCCAACGCCGGTGCCATCGAGGACACCGCGTCGCGGGCACCGGTCACGCCCATCGTCGAGGCGGCGTAGACGAAGCCGCTGCTGGCTTCGACGGTGCTGACGAGTCGCTCCTCCGTCGTCGACGGTGCGACGAGGAAGATTCGGTCGAGTCCGTACCGATCCGAGACCTCGATCCATTCCTGAGCCTCATCGGGGATCAGGTCGGGAGTGATGATTCCGAGTCCACCCGCATCGGCGAGGCTCCGGGCGAAATTCTCGATGCCGAATTTGAGCACCAGATTCCAGTAGGTCATGACGACCGCTTTGCCACCCGCGGCTGCGACCTGCTCGGTGACGGCGAAGACGTCCTTGACCCGGGCACCGGCTCGCAGCGCCACGTCTGCAGCAGCTTGGATCGTGGGGCCGTCCATCACCGGATCGGAGTACGGGATGCCGACCTCGACGATGTCGCACCCGGCATCGACCATGGTCTTGAAGACCTCGATCGACCGGGGGACGGTCGGAAAGCCGGCGGGCAGGTATCCGACGAGTGCAGCGCGCCCTTCGGCACGGCACTGGGCGAACGTCCCGGAGAGGCGAGAGTCGTTGTTGCTCATGGCTTGATACCTGCTTCGTCGTCCACGTTCGCTTCGCCGTCTCCGTCGATCAGGCCGAACCACTCGGCTGCGGTGTCGACGTCCTTGTCGCCGCGACCGGACAGGTTGACCAGGATGATGGCACCTTCACCCAGTTCCTTGCCGAGGGTGAGTGCGCCTGCGATGGCGTGCGACGATTCGATGGCCGGGATGATGCCCTCGGTGCGGCACAGCAGCTTGAAGGCGTTCATCGCCTCGGTGTCCGTCACGCCGCGGTACTCGGCGCGCCCGATGTCGTGCAGGTACGAATGCTCGGGTCCGACCCCGGGATAGTCCAATCCTGCTGAGATGGAATGGGATTCGACGGTCTGGCCGTCCTCGTTCTGCAGCAGGTACGAGTAGGCACCGTGCAGGGCTCCAGGCGTACCACCGCTGATGGTCGCCGCGTGACGACCGGTCTCGACTCCGTCGCCGGCAGCCTCGAACCCGACGAGACGCACATCGGCGTCGTCGATGAACGCGTGGAAGATGCCGATGGCGTTGGACCCGCCGCCGACGCAGGCCGCGATGGCATCGGGCAGGCGGCCGGTGGACGCGAGGACCTGCTGCCGCGCTTCGAGGCCGATGATGCGCTGGAAATCGCGGACCATCACCGGGAACGGATGCGGCCCCGCGACGGTTCCGAAGCAGTAATAAGTGTTGTCGGCGTGGGTGACCCAGTCTCGCAGTGCCTCGTTGATCGCATCCTTGAGAGTGCGCGAACCGGACTTCACTGCGACGACTTCCGACCCGAGCAAACGCATCCGGGCGACGTTGAGGGCCTGGCGCTCGGTGTCGACCTCACCCATGTAGACGACGCAGTCGAGACCCATCAGGGCACAGGCTGTGGCGGTCGCGACGCCGTGCTGACCGGCACCGGTCTCTGCGATGACACGAGTCTTGCCCATTCGCTTCGCGAGCAGAACTTGCCCGAGCACGTTGTTGATCTTGTGAGAACCGGTGTGATTCAGGTCTTCTCGCTTGAGCAGGATCCGAGCGCCACCGGCATGCTCGGACAACCGGGTCGCCTCGAACACCGGAGATGGGCGACCGGTGTAATCGCGCTGCAGCCGATCCAGCTCACCGAGGAACTCGTTGTCGCTGCGCACTTTCTCGTACTCGGCGGTGACTTCCTCGATCACACCCATCAACGCCTCGGGCACAAACCTGCCCCCGTACACGCCGAAGTGACCGCCCACGTCGGGCTCGTGCGCGCTGCGATCGGTGAGGCCGATGCTGCTCTGCGGCAGATCAGCGCCCTTGAAGCGGACTACCTGAGGGGCGTCCGCGGCGGAAGAAGTTTGGCTGGTGCTCACCGCTCCAGTGTGCCCCAACGGCGGACCGTCGCCGCGTTCGGGTGGGGTGCCGGTTCAGCGTGCGGGTTTGGGGCACGACGGGTGCGTGCCCGCCGTCACCAGGTCCGAGACCGCAGTGCGCGGATCGCCCGCGGTGACCAGACCTTCTCCGACCAACACTGCGTCGGCACCGGCTCCGGCGTACGCGAGAAGATCGGCGGTGCCCCGCACTCCCGACTCGGCAACGCGAATGATCTCACTGGGCAGGCCGGGCGCGATACGGCCGAAACTGTCGCGATCGATCTCGAGGGTCTTGAGGTTGCGGGCGTTGATACCGATGACGCTGGCACCCGCCTCGAGTGCGCGATCGGCCTCGGCCTCGGTGTGGACCTCGACGAGTGCCGTCATGCCGAGTGACTCCGTGCGATCGAGAAGAGACGTGAGTGCGTCCTGCTCCAGGGCTGCGACGATCAGCAGGATGACGTCCGCGCCGTGGGCTCGGGCCTCGTGGATCTGGTACGGACCGACGATGAAATCCTTGCGCAGCACAGGAATCGAGACTGCGGCTCGCACCGCGTCGAGGTCGGCGAGCGATCCCCGGAATCGACGCTCTTCGGTCAACACGCTGATGACGCGAGCGCCACCCTGCTCGTAGGCACGCGCGAGCACCGCAGGATCACCGATGTCGGCCAACGCGCCCTTGGACGGGCTCGCACGCTTGACCTCGGCAATGACGCCGATGCCGTCCTCGCGGAGGGCAGCCGCCGCGTCGAGAGGTGCCGGGGCCAGCTTCGCTGCTGCCTTCACCGCAGCGAAATCGATCACCGATTCGCGCGCGGCGACGTCGGCTCGTACACCGTCGAGAATCGAGTCGAGAACAGTCATGGTGCCCCAGTCCTTTCTGAGCGTCGACATTCGATGTGAGGAATCTCATCGAGGTCGGAACCTAGCGTAGAGGGCCGAATCAATCCGACGAACGCCGGGTACCGGACTCGTCGGTAGGGTCTTCACCGGCATCGAGCGCGTCCCACATCATGCGCTCGGTCAGGTCTTCACCCTCGTCCTGTGCACCCACGGCGGACGTGGTTCCAGCGGCCCGGCGAGCCACTTCGTCGCGCCGCACAGCCGGAGCTGCGTACTTGGACGAGAGTACCTGTGGGCCAAAAGATTTCCGAATCGACAGGGCAGCCGCCGCGAACGCACACAGGGCCCCTGCGAGCGTGATCAGCGCGGGTAGTGTCGATGCCGTCGTCATCGTCACCTCGGCACGAGCCGGGAGCTCGGCGAGCGCAGCCGCCTCCGAGTCCGAAGCCCCCGCGGCGAGTAGCCGAACGGCCGGAATCGCCGCAGCAATCGCAACCACCGCGATGAGCAACGCCAGAACCCGAGATGCCCACCCGCGCACCGCGAACGAGGCCGCCACAGCAGCGACAAGCACCAAGGCGAGAGGAGTCGTGGCGGCGGCCCAGGTACTGCCGACGAGATCGTCGGTCCGGCTCTCGCCGAGACCGTCGGAGGACGTCACGCTCACCCACGTCATTCTGGACGCACCCCACAGGCATGCGGCCGCAACCACGAGCAGCACGACAGGCAGAACGGCCGATCCGCGGCCGCCGGAGCGTTCGGTCATCGGCCACCGACCTCACGCAGCGTTTCGGCTGCTGCGACGGCACTCAGCACGGCCATGGCCTTGTTCCTCGCTTCGTCGTCCTCGTATTCCGCTACCGAGTCGGCCACGACTCCGGCACCGGCCTGCACGTACGCCGTGCCGTCCTTGATGAGCGCGGTGCGAATCGAGATTGCGGTATCGGCGTCCCCGGCGAAGTCGAGATAGCCGACGATGCCGCCGTAGATGCCACGCCGCGTCGGCTCGAGCTCGTCGATCAGTTCCATCGCCCGCACCTTGGGTGCACCCGACAGCGTGCCCGCGGGGAAGCACGCCTTGACTGCGTCCAGAGCCCGCTTTCCCTCGGCGAGACGTCCCGTCACCGTCGACACCAGGTGCATGACGTGGCTGTAGCGCTCGATATGGCGGTAGTCGCCCACGCGCACCGTCCCGGGAGCACACACTCGGCCGAGATCGTTGCGACCGAGATCGACGAGCATCAGATGCTCCGCGTTCTCCTTCTCGTCGGCCAGCAGATCCTTCTCGAGCAGCACGTCGTCCTCCTCGGAGGCACCGCGCCAGCGCGTACCGGCGATCGGGTGCGTGGTCGCGAGACCGTCCTTGACCGTCACGAGAGCTTCGGGGCTGGATCCGACGATCGAGAACGCCGTCTCGTCGTTCTCCCCCGGCACGTGCATCAGATACATGTACGGGCTGGGATTCGAGGCCCGCAGCATGCGATAGACGTCGAGAGGAGACGCCTCGGTGTCCATCTCGAAGCGCTGCGAGAGCACCACCTGAAACGCTTCACCGGCCTCGATCTCCTCGACCAGCCGCTCGACATCGGCACCGAATCCCTCCGATGTCCGCTGCCTGCGGAAACGGGGCGCGGACTTGGAGAAGACCGACACCGTCGACGCAGCAGGCTCGGACAGATCCGCGCACATCCGGTCCAGGCGACTCACCGCGTCGTCGTAGGCCCGGTCGACGTGCTCGTCGGTGCCGTTCCAGTTGACCGCGTTCGCGATCAGGGTGATCGATCCTTCGTGATGGTCCACGGCCGCCAGATCGGTGGCCAGCAACATGACCATCTCGGGGATGCCGAGGTCGTCCTGCGCATGTTCGGGCAGCTTCTCGATGCGCCGCACCGAGTCGTATCCGAGATATCCGACCATTCCGCCGGTCAACGGCGGCAGGCCCGGCACGCGCTCGGAATGGAGTAGCTCCAAGGTTCGAGCCAACACGTCGAGGGGGTCACCGCCGCTCGGGACACCTGCGGGCACGTTGCCGCGCCACGCCGCCTCGCCGTCGACCACCGTCAGCGCCGCAGGCGCACCCGCACCGATGAACGACCATCTCGACCACGACCGCCCGTTCTCCGCGGATTCGAGCAAGAACGTTCCGGGTCGGTCGGCGGCAAGCTTGCGGTACGCCGACAACGGAGTTTCGGAGTCGGCGAGCACCTTTCGCGTCACCGGCACCACTCGATGCTCGGCGGCGAGCTGGCGGAACACCTCCCGGGACGTGGTCGAGTCCGCGGCATCGGTGGGTTGGGCGTCGATGGGTGCGGCGTCCATGGATGCGGTCTCGGTGGGGCTCGTGTGGGGAGTCGTCTCGCCGTGCATGACCCCATCCTCCCAGGTTCGGCGGCGACACCCTCGCGCGCGGTAACCTGCCGACCATGAAACCAGGCGAGCTCGTTCCCGATTTTTCCCTGCCGGACCAGACCGGAAAGCTGCGAACGCTGACCGAATTGCTGACCGACGGTCCGATAGTGCTGTTCTTCTACCCGGCTGCATTCACCCCCGGATGCACCGCCGAAGCCTGCCATTTCCGCGATCTCGCAGGCGAATTCGCCGAGGTGGGTGCCACCCGGGTCGGCATCAGCGCCGACGCGGTCGCCAAGCAGGCCGAGTTCGCCGCCGCCAAATCGTTCGACTATCCGTTGCTCTCCGACGAGGACGGTGCCGTCGCGACCGCATTCGGGGTCAAGCGCGGCCTGCTCGCCAAGCTCTCCCCGGTCAAGCGCGCGACGTTCGTCATCGGTACCGACCGCAAGGTCCTCGAGAGTTTCTCCAGTGAGCTGCGATTCGAGGCCCACGCGGACAAGGCGCTGGAATACCTGCGCGCGCACCGCAGCTAGGCCGATTGTTCGACGCGATGCCTCGGGCCCGGGGATGCTCGAGGCATCATGTGCAGAACACAACTGTCTCGATCGAGAGGTACCCGCGATGGACACGTCGGCGACACCGAATGATGCGGTGGATCCCCGCTGGCTCACCGAGAGCCAGCAAGAGGCGTGGCGCGCGCTCGTCGCCCTGGTCACCCGACTGCCCGCAGCATTGGACGCCCAGCTGCAACGCGATTCGCAGTTGACCCACTTCGATTACTTCGTCCTCGCGGTCGTCAGCGAGAATCCACAGCGACGAATTCAACTGCGCGATCTCGCGGAGTACGCCAACGCGTCACTGTCACGTCTGTCGCACGTGGTCACCAAGCTCGAGAAAGCGGGATGGGTTCGCCGCGAGAGTATTCCGGGGAGCCGCGGTTCCTATGCGGTGCTGACCGACGCCGGCATGGAAAAGGTCGTGGCATCGGCGCCAGGACACGTCGAGACAGTGCAGGCTCTGATATTCGACGGATTGTCCGACGCGGAGGTGGGTCGACTGTCGACTCTGAGCACGACGCTACTCACTCAGCTGGACAAGGGAATTGCCGCAGGAACCGGTCACGCCTGAGCCGCGGGCCCCAACAGCACGTCGGAGTCGAAGCAGGTGTGGGTGCCGGTGTGGCATGCCGCGCCCATCTGGTCGACGACCAACAGCACTGTGTCCCCGTCACAATCGAGCCGGACCTCGTGCACGTACTGCGTGTGCCCCGAGGTCTCGCCTTTGACCCAGTACTGCTGCCTGGACCTGGAGTAGTAGGTGCCCTTGCGCGTCGCGAGCGTGCGCGACAACGCTTCGTCGTCCATCCAGGCAACCATCAGTACCTGGCCGGTCGAGCGCTCCTGCACCACAGCACTGAACAGTCCGGCTTCGTTTCGCTTGAGCCGGGCGGACAGCGTCGGGTCGAGAGTCATCGAAAACCTCTTCGCTAGCGGACGACGATGCGCTCGGCGCGCATCGATTCTTTGACCTGGCCGATGGTGAGGTCCCCGAAGTGGAACACGCTTGCGGCGAGGACGGCGTCGGCTCCGGCGTGGACGGCGGGCGCGAAATGTTCGACGCGCCCTGCTCCTCCGCTGGCGATGACGGGAACGTGCACGGCGGACCGGACCGCCGCGATCATCGGCAGGTCGAATCCGGCCTTCGTGCCGTCGGCATCCATCGAATTGAGAAGGATCTCACCGACTCCCAGTTCGGCACCGCGTACTGCCCATTCGACGGCGTCGATACCGGTTCCACGCTTGCCGCCGTGGGTGGTGACTTCCCAGCCCGACGGGGTGTCCTGCTGTCCCTGCGGGACGGTGCGTGCATCCACCGACAGGACGATGCACTGGGACCCGAATCGCTCACTGAGCTCGCGCAGCAACTCCGGCCGAGCGATGGCTGCGGTGTTGACGCTGACCTTGTCGGCACCGGCCCGCAGCAGTAGGTCGACGTCGGCGACAGTGCGTACTCCCCCACCGACGGTCAGGGGAATGAACACCTGCTCGGCGGTGCGGCTGACGACGTCGAGCATGGTTCCTCGATCGGATGTGGACGCCGTGACGTCGAGGAACGTCAGTTCGTCGGCTCCCTGTGCGTCGTACGCTGCCGCGAGCTCGACGGGATCACCTGCGTCGCGGAGGTTTTCGAAGTTGACGCCCTTGACGACACGTCCGGCATCGACGTCGAGGCACGGGATCACTCTGACCGCAACGCTCATCGCACCGGTCCTTCCAAATAGTCGCCGGGTGCACCGAGTTCGGTGATCACCTTCAGCAGTTCGCCGTGTACTCCGGGGCCGGCCGCGAGCACCGACTTCGAATCGATGGTCCACGGTCGGCCTGCGAGATCGGTGACGATTCCGCCCGCAGCACGAACCAGCAGGGCCCCGGCAGCGTTGTCCCAGGCGCGGTATCCGAAGACCACCGCGCCGCCCAGTACGCCGCTGGCGGTGTACGCCAGATCGACTCCGGTGGCACCGTGCATGCGCAGCCGCGAGGAGTGCATCGACAACTCTTCGAGAATGCGAAACCGGAAGCGGCCGGGGATGGATCCACGGCTGGCAACGTTGAACGCACCGAACCCGATCATCGACTCGCGCAACGACTTCGGTTGCAGTGCGGGTAGCGGGGCCCCGTTCAGAAGCAACGGGCCGTCCGCCACGGCAGAGAATCGCTGATTCACCAGTGGTAGCCACGTGAGCCCGAGGACCGGCACCCCGTCATCGAGCAACGCCAACAACGTTCCGGCAGAGGGCAATCCGGACGAGTAGTTGAATGTGCCGTCGATCGGGTCGAGTACCCATACGAGACCGGAGTTCAGATCGGGACCGCCGAACTCTTCACCGTGAACGGCGATTCCGGTGGCGTCGTACAGTTCCGCGCCCAGACGACGCTCGAGTTCGAGATCCACCGCGGTGGCGAAGTCGTCGGGGCCCTTCTGCACGGCACTCGGTGCGCCGACGCCCGCGAGGAACCGATCATGGATGCCGTCGAGCAACCCACCGGCGATCTCGAGCAGACGACTCGGTTCCTCGGGAAGGGTCATTCGTCGTTACCGAGACACTGCCGAGAGGGCATCGGGCAGTGTGAAACGCCCGGCGTACAAGGCTTTTCCGACGATGGATCCCTCCACGCCACGGTCGACCAGTCCGGCGATCGCTTCGAGGTCGGCGATCGTCGACACGCCGCCGGACGCGATGACCGGCTTGTCGGTCCTGTCGCACACGTCGGCGAGAAGTTCGAGGTTCGGGCCGGTCAGGGTGCCGTCCTTGGTGACGTCGGTGACGACGTACCGCGAGCAGCCGTCGCGTTCGAGCCGCTCGAGTACCTCCCACAGGCCACCGCCGTCGCTGACCCAACCGCGGCCACGCAGACGAGGCGCGCCGTCCACCATCAGCACGTCGAGGCCGACCGCGACACGATCGCCGAATTCGCCGATCGCGCGAGCGCACCACTCGGGGTCTTCCAGAGCCGCCGTACCCAGGTTGACGCGTGCGCATCCGGTTGCGAGGGCGGCGCGCAGGGAATCGTCGTCGCGAATTCCGCCCGAGAGCTCGACCTTCACATCGAGCTCACCGACCACCGAGGCCAACAGTTCACGGTTGGACCCGCGCCCGAACGCGGCATCGAGATCCACCAGATGGACCCACTCGGCACCGTCGTTCTGCCACGCCAGGGCGGCATCACGGGGCGAACCGTACTTCGTTTCGCTACCGGCTTCCCCTTGAACGAGACGGACAGCTTCGCCGCCTGCGACATCGACAGCAGGCAATAAGACCAGGCTCACGTGCGGTTATGCTACGGGCCGACTCGCGTCGAATTCAAAACGGGTCAGCACTGCCCGGATCCGCAGGCCGCCGGGACGGACCGTCAGCTGTCGGGACCGAGTTCCTTGCGCGTCATGCGCGTGGACACGACCCCCATGGCCGTGATCGCCCCGACAACTCCGGCCAACGCGATGAGCAGAGCAACGCCGGCGGTGGGCTGCCACACAGCAATCGACACGGTCGCGAGGGCAAGTACCGCAACTGCCGCCCCGAGCGCTCGAAACGCCAACCGGCCGAGCGAGAACTCGCGTTCGCTCACACCGATCGAACCCAGTTCTCGAGCAACGCGGCACCGGCGTCGCCGGACTTCTCCGGGTGGAACTGTGTGGCCGAGAGCGCGCCGTTCTCCACGGCAGCGAGGAAGCGGCCACCGTGATCGGCCCACGTGAGCAACGGCGCGGCGATGGTCTCGCTCGGTTCGAGCTCCCACTGCTGCGCGGCGTAGGAATGGACGAAATAGAACCGTGTCTCGCGGTCGATGCCGTCGAACAACACGCTGTTCTCCGGAGCCTCGACGGTGTTCCAACCCATGTGCGGGAGCACGTCCGCCTGCAGGCGTTCGACAGTGCCCGGCCATTCGCCGCACCCGTCCGCCTCGACGCCGAACTCGACACCGCGATCGAAGAGGATCTGCATGCCGACGCAGATTCCCAGTACCGGGCGGCCACCCGCGAGACGACGCCCGATGATGCGCTCACCTCGAACGGCCGTCAGACCCTCCATACAGGCGGCGAATGCACCGACCCCGGGAACCACCAGCGCTTCTGCATTCAGGGCTTCGTCGAAGTCGGAGGTCACCGTCACGTCGGCACCGACGCGGGCCAACGCCCTTTTCGCCGAGTGCAGATTGCCCGAGCCGTAGTCGAGCAACACCACAGAAGTCATGGAACGAGTCTATCGGGGACGTGGACGCGCGATCAGTGCCACCGCCGCGACAACGGCAACGGTGGTTGCACCTGCAGTGAACCCGGCGGTGTAGCCCACACTCGTCGCGACCACACCGAGGGCGAGCGCCCCTGCGCCGGTACCGGCATCGAAGCTGATGTTCCACACGGCGCTGGCGCTGCTGTAGCGAGCGGGCCCCGCCGCATCGAAGGCCATCACCAGACTGTCGTTCTGGCATGCGCCGTAACCGATTCCGAACAACACCGCGGCAACGAAGAACAGTGCGGCAGGCATGGCACCCGCGGCGGCAACGGCGAACAGGCCGACGCCCAGGGCCGCGGAGATGAGCGCAGGCACCACCGACCGGCCGATTCCGATGCGATCGGCAACCGAGCCGGCGGCATATCGACCGACCAACATCGCGGCACTGACCACGGCGAGGGCCACACCGATCATCGCGGCTCGCTCGGATTCGGCGATCGGCAGCAGACTGGTGATGCCGCCGTACGACGCCGACACCGACGCAACGACGAGGCACGGCACCAGGAATCGCCTGGCGTCGAGGCGGACCCGGTCGACCCGAGCCGGTTGCGGTGCAGGCCGGGTCGGCGGCAACAGAGCCACCCCGATCAAGCCCGCAGCGGGAACCAGAGCCCCCAGGACGAACACCGCCGTCGGACTGGCCGCGAAGATCACCAGGCCCAGCGGCAACGTCACCATCTGCGACAACGCGACCGCGATTCCCTGTGCTCCCGTCGCGCGGCCGAGCAAGTGGGTCGGTGCCAACTCGGCGACGATGGCGGCCCCGGCGACCGTCAACATTCCGAAACCCGTACCCCGTAGCGCCGACACGGCGAGTGCCGGTACGGCCTGCACCGACACGATGAACAGCAACGCGGGAACACCCAGAAGCAGGCAACCGGCCGCGAGCACGGGCCGATGGCCGACGCGAACCAGCATCGAGGGAACGAACAGTTGGGTGATGACCGTGGTGGCCATGAAGATCGCGGTGCTGGCTGCCGCCACCGCGTCGGACGAACCCGATTGCGACACCGCCAGCGGAACCACCGGGAGCAGCAGGCCCCAGCCGCCGAACGCGGCCGCACCCATGGCCATCGCGGCCGGGAGGCCACGAATCGAACTCAGACCACTCAACGCACGAGCACCGCTCGACCGATCACAGACTGCCCTTGGTGGAGAGAATTCCGGTGACCCGAGGGTCGTATTCGGTGGCCTGACGCAGCGCCCGAGCGACGGCCTTGAACTCCGCCTCGGTGATGTGGTGCTGGTCGCGGCCGTAGATGACGCGGACATGCAACGCGATCCGAGCGTTGGACGCCAAGGTCTCGAACACATGCTTGTTGATCACGGTGGAGTACGGAACACCCGGGTAGCCGCCGATCACCGAGTGCACCATGTAGTCCGGCTCGCCGGTGTGCACGCAGTAGGGACGGCCGGACACGTCGACCGCCGCATGCACGAGTGTCTCGTCCATCGGAATGAACGAGTCGCCGAAGCGGGTGATGCCGGACTTGTCGCCGAGGGCTTGTCCCAGCGCTTGCCCGAGCACGATCGCAGTGTCCTCGACCGTGTGATGCGCCTCGATCTCGATGTCGCCCTTGGCCCGCACGGTGAGATCGAAGCGGGCATGGGTGCCGAGGGCAGTGAGCATGTGGTCGTAGAACGGCACGCCGGTGGAGATGTCGACGATGCCGGTGCCGTCGAGGTTCAGCTCGACGGAGATGTCGGATTCCTTGGTGGTGCGCTCGATCTTGGCGATGCGGGGAGCGGGTGTGGTCACTGCAGTGCCTCTGCTCTTTCGGTCGATGCGAGTTCCGAGCTGACGGTAAGGAATCGGTCGTTCTCGTGAGCGAGTCCGATGGTGACACGCAGATACCCGGGAATTCCGACGTCCCGGATGAGCACGCCGTCGTCCAGGTACCGCTGCCAGGTGGCGGCCGCATCGGAGAACCGGCCGAAGAGCAGGAAGTTGGCGTCGGACGGCACCACGTCGTACCCCTGTGCGACGAGCGTTTCGGCAACGCGATCGCGTTCGGCCGACAATGCGGCCACGCTCGCCAGGGTGTCGTCGGCGTGCCGCAACGCGGCCCGAGCGGCAGCTTGCGTGACCACCGAGAGGTGATAGGGCAAGCGCACCAACAGCATTGCGTCGATCACGGCCGGGGCCGCAACGAGGTATCCCAGCCGTCCGCCGGCGAACGCGAACGCCTTGCTCATGGTCCGACTGACGACGATCTTGCTGGGGTAGCTCTCGATCAATCCGATTGCGCTTGCCGCCGAGGAGAATTCGGCGTACGCCTCGTCGACCACGACGATTCCCGGTGCGGCGTCGAGGATTCGACGTAGGTCTGCCTCGTCGATGCTGTGCCCGGTCGGATTGTTGGGGCTGGTCACGAACACGACGTCCGGCTTACGCTCCTCGATCGCCTGCACTGCGTAGTCGACGTCGAGAGAGAAATCCGCCCGACGCTGCGCCGGAATCCACTCGGTCTGAGTCCCCGACGAAATGATCGGGTGCATCGAGTACGACGGCACGAAACCCAGCGCGATACGGTCCGGCCCACCGAAGGCCTGCAGGAGTTGCTGCAGAATCTCGTTGGAGCCGTTGGCCGCCCACACGTTGGCAGTGTCGACCGCAAAGCCGGTCTGCCCGGTGAGATACCGCGCCAGGTCAGCTCGCAAGTCGTCCGCGTCGCGATCCGGATACCGGTGCAACTGCGCCGCGGCGATACGCACCGATTCGGCGACGTCGTCGATCAGTGCCTGCGTCGGCGGGTGTGGATTCTCGTTGGTGTTCAACTGAACCGGCACGGTGAGCTGCGGCGCGCCGTACGGCGACTTGCCGATCAGCGCCTCGCGCAACGGCAGGTCGTCGAGCGAAATCGCTTGCCCCAGAGCATCACTCATGATGCACCACCGGTACGCAACCCCTCGAAACGCAGCCGAACGGCCTCACCGTGAGCCGGGAGATCTTCTGCGTTGGCCAGCGCGATGACGTGCGCAGCAACGTCTTTCAGCGCGGCCTCACTGTAGTCCACCACGTGGATCCCCCGCAGGAACGTTTGCACACTCAGGCCGGACGAATGCCGAGCGCACCCGGCCGTCGGCAGTACGTGATTCGACCCGGCGCAGTAATCACCCAAGCTGACCGGTGACCACGCCCCCACGAATACAGCGCCGGCGCTGCGCACGCGAGCGGCGACGTCGGACGCGTCCTTCGTCTGAATCTCCAGGTGTTCGGCCGCATAGGCGTTGACCACGGCCAGGCCCTGTGTGACGTCGTCGACCAGAACGATTCCGGACTGGCTACCGCTCAGCGCCGTGGTGACGCGTTCCGCGTGCCGGGTGGACGCCATCTGCGCATTGACAGCCTCGTCGACGGCATCGGCGAGTTCGAGGCTGTCGGTCACCAGCACACTGGCGGCCATCACGTCGTGCTCGGCTTGACTGATCAGGTCTGCTGCCACGTGGATCGGGTCTGCGGTGGCGTCGGCGAGAATCGCGATCTCGGTAGGGCCTGCCTCGGAGTCGATTCCGATGAGCGAACGACACAGTCGCTTGGCCGCCGTGACGTAGATGTTGCCCGGGCCGGTAATCAGATCGACCGGTGCCAGTTCTTCGCCGTCGGTGTCGACACCGCCGTACGTGAGCAGAGCGATGCCCTGACCGCCGCCGACGGCCCAGACCTCGTCGACTCCGAGGAGCTGCGCGGCCGCCAGGATCGTCGGGTGGGGTAATCCACCGAAGTTCTTCTGCGGCGGCGACGCCACCACCAGCGAACCGACGCCAGCGATCTGCGCAGGCACCACGTTCATCACGACCGACGACGGGTACACAGCGTTGCCACCGGGCACGTAGAGACCCACGCGATCGACCGGAATCCAGCGCTCGGTCACCGTGCCGCCGGGCACCACCTGGGTGGTGTGGTCGGTGCGGCGTTGATCCGAGTGCACCAGTCGGGTTCGCCCGATCGCGACCTCGAGGGCGGCCCGGACGGCCGGGTCCAGCTCGTCGAGAGCTCGAACCAATTCCTGCTGCGGAACCCGAACGCGGTCCGGTCGGACTCCGTCGAACTTCTCGCTGAACTCGAGGGCCGCGTCGGCCCCACGTTCCTTGACGGCGTCGACGACGGGCCGAACCTGGTGCAGCACCGAATCGACATCCACTCCGCCTCGGGGAAGAGCGCCGCGTAGTTCGGCAGTGGATGGAGTTCGTCCGCGTAGATCGACGCGGGCGAGCTCGATGCGGGCAGGCATAGTGGGCCCCTTCGTGGAGTCGGTTCGGTGCCGGGGTTCGGTCGAATCAGTGTTGTCCGAACCACCAGGATAGTTCCACCGAATTCGGCTCAGCCCCGCACGTCCCACAGATGGTGGATGGGATCGTGAATGTAGTAGGCCGCCAGAGTTTCGACGGTGAAGTGGGAACCGTCGCTGCGTCGCCCTCTGCGATCACGGTCTTCCGGCGGCACAGCCGAGAAGGCGTCGGCCAACGCATGTGCCGCTTCCCCGAGTTCCGACGCCACCGTCGCCGGATTCTGCGCGTTGTAGTTCTCGGCCACGGCCGTGGCGTCCTGGTCCCAGTTGTCGAACTCGGGATCGTCCTCGGTCAGCACCAGCGCCAACCGAGTGCGGAATATGCGGTGTGCATCCCGAACATGTGCGCCGTATTCGAGCGCCGACCATGTCGAATCGTCGGGACGCACTGCCGCGTCCTCGCGACGGAGCACTGCGATCCACCGATCCACGTCAGCGCGGATCAACGCGGGTACGGCGTCGTATTCGACGGCGCTCGAGTCGAACCCGCAGTCGGGGCAGGCACTGTCGAGGACCCACGTCCAGTTCTTGGTATCGGGTTCGATCGGCATGCGGGTCACTGTAGAGCAGGGCCCGTACCGCCACGGGCTGTCCGAGAGGTCAGGCGTAACGAGCAGCCAGATTGTGCAGTGTGCTCGTGATGCCCTGCGCATTCTTCTGCGGCATCTTGAACAACTCGAGCATTTTCGGAACCTTGGCGGTGCCGTAGACGAAGCTCTCGGTGACAGTGGTCAGGCCGGGCTGCTTCTCCTCGAATTCCCAGCGCCAGCTGTGGCCCATCGGGTGCTGCCACTCGATGATCTTGTGTCGATCCGCATCCACGAACTCGGTCACGGTGCTGGTGATCTTGTACGGCACGCCGTACTGCTTCATGCCGACGGAGAATTTCGCGCCGCTGCTCAGCCTCTCGGGTCCACGGACGGTGTCCTTGACTGTGCCGGATCCGTCCAGCTCGCCGTGCCGGGTGGGATCGGCCACGATGTCGAACAGTTCGGCTGCCGGTGCCCGAACCTCGGTCTGTCTCGTGACCTGCTGGGGACCGGTGTCGATGGTTCTGATGTCTGCCATCTGCAGCGTCTACCCCACAATGACCGTATCGACACCCGGCCACCGCGCAGAATGCGAATTGACGGGCGTAGTTCAATGAACACATGTCCTGGTCAGTGTGGCTCGCCTTCCTCGGCGCGAGCATCGTCATCAGTCTGTCTCCCGGAGCCGGAGCCATCGCGTCGATGTCCACAGGTCTGCGCTACGGCCTGCGCCGCGGGTACTGGAACATCTTCGGGCTGCAGATCGGCCTACTGGTCCAGATCGGCATCGTCGCAGTCGGACTGGGTGCTGTCCTTGCCAATTCGGCCCTGGCCTTCACCGCGATCAAGTGGTTCGGTGTCGCCTATCTGGTCTACCTCGGCATCCGCCAGTGGCGGTCGGCTCCGTCCGAAGTCGCGGACGCCCCCGCGGTGGCGGATCGAGGCACGACGATGCTCGCGCGGGGATTTCTCGTCAACGCGAGCAACCCGAAAGCCGTCGTGTTCATGGTCGCTGTGCTGCCCCAGTTTCTCGACCCGACGCGGCCGCTGATCACCCAGTACCTCGCCATCGCCGCGACCATGGTCGTCGTCGACATGCTGGTGATGACCGGTTACACCTCTCTGGCATCGCGAGTCCTCCGCATGATGCGGTCGCACCGTCAGCAGAAGACCATGAACCGCACGTTCGCCGGCCTGTTCTTTACCGCCGCAACATTTCTGGCCACGGTACGAAGGGTGACCCCATGAGGAAATACCGCGTGATCATGAAGAATGCGCTCGGCGGAGATCCGATTCCGTTGGGGCTCTTCGACACTCTGCTCGAAGCCAACACGTGGATTCAGGACGTGGGCAAGCGGGACGAGCACGAACTCGGCACGTACTCGGTCGAAGTGGAGGTCGTCGAGTGAGTGGACGGTGTCCGTGTTCGAGTGGGGACACGTTCGATGCATGTTGCGAGCCGTACCTGACGGGCCCCGTCGATGCACCGACGGCCGAGAAGCTGATGCGCTCGCGCTTCACCGCGTTCGCCGTCGGTGACGTTGCCTACCTGCGGACGTCCTGGCATCCCGACACCGCACCGGCCGACCTGGAGTTGGACCCCGACCAACGGTGGTATCGACTCGACATCCTTGCTGCCGACGCAGGCGGACTTTTCGACGAGACCGGCACCGTGCAGTTCGAGGCACGGTACAGGCATCCCGACGGTGCCGGCACGATGTCGGAGATCAGCCGTTTCGTCCGGGTCGACGGCCGGTGGCGCTACCTCGACGGAGTCGTCGCGCCCTAGAGGTTGCGTAGTTTCGTGGGCCGATTGCCCGCGGTGCGACGCGCTTCCTGCTTCTCCTTGATGCGCTCGGCATCCTTGCGAACCTGGATCTGAGTCCGACGCTCGCGTACCAGCCACTGCGGTGGGCTGGCGATCAGTTCCTCGATCTCCACGCTGGTCAACGCTTCGGTGACTCCGCCGCGTGCCAATCCGGCGATGGACACGCCGAGCTTCTTCGCGATCACGTCGCGGGGGAAGGGTCCGTCGGTCTGCAAGTCGGTCAGCCACTGCGGCGGGTCGCTGCGCAGGGCGTCCAGGTCGGATCTGCTGATCATCGAGTTCTGGAACTCTTCCGGCGCTGCGGGTAGATAGATGCCGAGCTTGTTCGCCGCGGTCAATGGCTTCATGGTCTGCTGTTTGTTCTCCGGGCTCACCGGACCAGCTTATCCGCCAATCGGTGGTCCCGACGCCACCGTCCCGCGCTTCGTGCACCGTCCCATAGGCTCGACTCCGTGAACATCGATGTGCAGACACTGCGCTGGTATGCGGCAGTGGCGCAACAACTGCATTTCGCCCGCGCTGCTCAGTCGCTCGGAATCTCCCGAATCCGCCTCAGCAAGACCGTGGTGGAACTCGAAGAGTTGCTCGGCGTCGACCTGTTCGTGCCGGGTGCCTCCCCCACCGAACTCACCGCCGACGGACGCGATCTGCTCGAACGCGCGTTGGTCGAGATCGCCGAGGACGATCGGCGTTCGGAGGTTGCGCAGGTTGCTGCCGGCGAGCCGCGCAGTTTCACCATCGGATACGCCGAGGGCGTGACGCTGACCAAGTGGACGCGAATCTGGGCCGATCGGTTTCCCGATGTCGCGTTGTCCGTCGTGGCGACGACTCCGGACACGCAGGTGTCTCATCTGCGTGACAGAACGGTCGACGTCAGCTTCGTCAGGCCGCCGATCGACCGTGAGGGTCTGAACGCCATCGGGCTGTATCAGGAAGTTCAGGTCGTGGTGGTGCCCAAAGACCATGCGGTCGCAGCATTCGACTCGGTCACCGCGCTGGACCTCGCCGACGAACACCTGCTCGCCGATCCGGCCTCGGTGCCCGAATGCGCTGCTGTTGCAACAGAACTGAGCACCGGCGATCGTCCCGCACTGCCACCGATGAACAGCACTGCGGAGACTTTCGAATACGTGGCTGCCGGGCTGGGGGTGGCGATCGTCCCGCACTCGGTTGCGCGTTTCAACGCTCGCAAAGATCTCGTGTACCGCCCGGTCACCGACGTCGAGCAGTCACAGATCGCACTGGCCTGGGTGGCGGAGCGGGAAGACGACCGCATCGAAGAATTCATCGGCATCGTGCGGGGCCGGTCGACGCGAAGTTCACGCGGATCGTCGGACGACGCGCCCGTCAAGAAGAAGAAGGCGCAGCCCTCCAAACCGGCTCGACCGGTCGTCAAGACCAAAACGAACGCACGTCGCAGCGGAAAGAGACGCTAGCCGGGCTTCGCCCTCGTGCGCGTTGTGCGCCCCCGGAGGTACGCACAACACTCACGAGGGGCGCAGCCGCAGCCGATCGATGTCACGTCGATCACGCTTGGTCGGACGGCCCGTTCCGCGGTCACGCCGGGGAACCGACGCCAGAACCTCTTTCGGTGGCGGCGGCGGACTGCGATCGATCATGCACTCGGGTACCAGCGACGCGCCGACGCGTTTGGTGATGGCACGTACGACGACGACGATCTTCTCCACGCCCTCCACGCGCAACCGGATCTCGTCGTCCGGCCCGATGCGTTGGCCGGGCTTTGCGGGGGTGCCGTTGACGCGGACATGCCCACCGCGACAGGCTGCGGCAGCGGCAGACCGCGTCTTGAACAGTCGCACCGCCCAGATCCAGCTGTCCAGACGGGCACTCTGCAATTCCATCTTCGAACGTCTTCCTCGAATCGTTAGGCTCGGCTACATGTCCAGGCCGAGGTCGAGCACTGTCACCGAGTGTGTCAGACCGCCCACCGCCAGGAAGTCGACCCCCGTACGCGCGTAATCCCGAGCCACGTCGACGGTCAGTCCACCCGAGGATTCCAACTTGGTGTCCGGCGCGAACTTGTCGCGGCGCTGCACTGCCATCTGCGTCTGCCACAGCGCGAAGTTGTCCAGCAGAACGAGTTCGACGTTCTCGGCGAGCACCTCGTCGAGTTGTTCGAGACTGTCGACCTCTACCTCGCAGGCGATGTTCGGCGCAGCGGCACGCACGGCTCGCAGGGCAGCGACGACGGAGCCGGCCGCCGCGACGTGGTTGTCCTTGATCAGCGCGGCGTCACCGAGACCCATCCGATGGTTGACACCGCCGCCCGCCCGTACCGCGTACTTCTGCAGCGATCGCAGTCCGGGCAACGTCTTTCGACTGTCTCGAATGCGACACTCGGTCTCTGCGACCTCGGCGACCCAGCCGGCCGTGGCAGTTGCGATACCCGACAGGTGACAGACGATATTGAGCATGGTGCGCTCGGCGGTGAGCAATCCACGGGTGGGAGCTTCGACCGTCAGAACAGCCTGTCCGGGTTCGACATTCGATCCGTCGGCGGTCCTGTGGCGGATCGAGTACGCGCCCGAACCGATCACCTCGTCGAGAACCAGCAGTCCGACATCCAGGCCCGCGAGGGTGCCGAACTGTCGAGACACCACCGACGCCGTGGCCACGGCGTCCTCGGGAACCGTTGCCATGGTGGTGATATCCGGCCCGTACCGGAGATCCTCGTCGAGCGCGGTGCGGATGAGTGCGAGAACCTCGTCGCGGTCGACTCCCGGGTTCACTTCGTCGGCAGTACCGGTCATGTCAGCTTGCTCCCGTCATCACGTCATCGTTCACGATCGTCAGTCGTCCGTCGTCGTCGCGTTCGACATACAGGCTCCGTCGGTACTCGAGCATGCTGTCCGGGAAATCCCGTCGGGTGTGACACCCTCGGCTCTCTCGGCGGTGCGCCGCAGCCAGCACGATCACGTCTGCCGCTGCCGTCAGGGCGGCATCCTCGACAGCTACGCCGTCGACCGGCGGTTCCGACACCACGCCGTGTGCCAGCACGTTCTGTGCCGCCGCTAGACCGGACGCATCGCGGACGACACCGACGTCCGTGGTCATGGTTCGCTGCAGTACCGCGCGATCGATCCGCCGGTAGACAGGCAGCGCGGTATCGGACACGGCGACCGTGGTTCCGACCCGCTCCGCGGCGACGAGCGCAGCGCGTTCGCCGACCACCAGACCCTCGAGCAGACTGTTCGACGCCAACCGGTTGGCACCGTGCAGCCCGGTGCGCGCCACCTCGCCCGCGGCGAGCAATCCCGAGACGGACGTCCGTCCGAACGTGTCGGTCACGATCCCTCCGCACGAGTAGTGCGCGGCGGGTGCAACGGGGATGAGATCCGTTGCGGGATCGATGCCGGCGTCCAGGCACGATGCCGTCACGGTCGGGAAACGCTCACGCACGTGCTCGACGCGACGGGCGTCCAGCAACACGTGGTCGTCGCCGCTGCGGTACAGCAACTCGGCGATGGCACGCGAGACCACGTCGCGTGGTGCGAGGTCGCCCATGGGATGAACACCGTCCATGAATGCGCGGCCGGTGGCATCGACCAAGCGTGCACCCTCTCCGCGCACCGCTTCGCTGATCAACGGGCGACGGCCCGTCGACCCTGCAGCGAACAGCACGGTCGGGTGGAACTGAACGAACTCCAGATCCGCGACACGTGCGCCCGCATCCAGAGCCAGCGCAATGCCGTCGGCCGTGGCACCGGCCGGGTTGGTACTGCACGAGAACAGTTGTCCCAGGCCGCCTGTCGCGAGCAACACCGTCGGAGTGCGAACGACGCCGACACCGCGAGGCCCGCGCACGAGGAGTCCGGCCACCTCGCCGTCGGTGGTCAGTACACGGAGCGCGGTGGTGTCGAATTCCACCGAAGGCACTGCGGAGTCCAGTGCGCGTTGTACCTCCGCTCCGGTGGCATCGCCGCCGGAATGGATGATTCGGCGCACACTGTGGCCACCCTCTCGGGTGCGGGAAACCGAACCGTCGGGCGCACGATCGAAATGTGCGCCGGCGACTTCGAGCGACGCGATCGCCGCGCGGCCGCCCGACACGATGGAACGCACCGCATCCGCGTCGCACAGGCCCGCGCCTGCTGCGCAGGTATCCGACACGTGCGCGTCGATCGAGTCGCCGAGATCGGTGCCGACGACTGCGATTCCGCCCTGCGCATACTTGGTCGCGGTATCGACCGAACTGCCCTTGCTGACCGTCAGCACGCGCAGGCCGCGAGCGGCGGCCGTGCGAGCCGCGGTCAGTCCGGCGATTCCGCCGCCGACGACGACGAGGTCGGCCGCGGTTTCCCAGGCGACCGACGGGTTCACTCGCCGCCGCCGGGTGTGCCGATCTCGATCATGCGTTGCACCGACTTGCTGGCGATGTTCGCCGTTTCGAGGTCGACGTGGACCTCGTCGCGCCCTTCGACGAGGCAGCGCAACAGCGCGGCGGGCGTGATCATCTTCATGTATCCGCACGACGCGCGGTCGTTGACGGCCAAGAAGTCGACATCGGGTGCAGCCCTGCGGAGTTGATGCAGCATCCCGATCTCGGTGGCGACCAGAACCTGCTTGGATTCGGTGGCGCGGGCCGCGTCGAGCATGCCGCCGGTGGAGAGGATCTTGACCTTGTCGGCGGGCACGAATCCTTCTCCGGCGAGGTAGAGAGCCGAGGTGGCGCAACCGCATTCGGGATGCACGTAGAGCTCCGCATCGGGGTGGGTTCGAGACTTCTCGGCGAGCTCGTCGCCGTTGATGCCTGCGTGGACGTGGCATTCACCGGCCCAGATGTGCAGATTCTCGCGCCCGGTCACGCGCTTGACATGAGCCCCGAGGAACTGGTCGGGCAGGAAGAGGATGTCGCGGCTCGGATCGATCGATTGCACGACCTCGACCGCGTTGGACGAGGTGCAGCAGATGTCGGTGAGCGCCTTGATCTCAGCGGTGGTGTTGACGTAAGAGACGACGACGGCATCCGGGAAGTCTGCCTTCCACTCGCGCAACTGCTCGGCAGTGATCGAGTCGGCGAGCGAGCAACCCGCACGCTGGTCCGGGATCAGGATCGTCTTCTGCGGGCTGAGGATCTTGGCGGTCTCGGCCATGAAGTGCACGCCGCAGAACACGATGGTGTCCTCGGATACTTCGGCGGCCATGCGCGAGAGCGCGAGCGAATCACCCACGTGATCGGCAACGTCCTGAATCGCAGGCAGCTGGTAGTTGTGCGCCAGCAGGGTCGCACCTCGCAGATCGGCGAGCCGTCGCACTTCCGCGGCCCATTCCGCCGACGCGTCGACTCCCCCGTAACCACCGGCTCCATCGACGATGTCGCGGACTCCGGCGAATGCCGAGTCCAGGAAGTTCACCTGGGTAGCGCTGCTGGTCATGACGGTTCTCCTTCACCGATCATCCGGTCGTCGGTGACCGAATTTCCTCCGAGGGAGTTTTCGACTTATGATCGAAAACATGATTCATCGTAGCACCGTCCACGAAGTACTCATTGCGGTGTTCCAAGTTCGGGTCTTTTCCGACCCCGACACCCCTGAACTGGCGGTCCTGTTGTGGCAGCGTGCACTCGACCCCGAGGCGGGCACCTGGTCACTCCCCGGGGGCACCCTGCGCGACGACGAGAACCTGGCCACGTCCGCGCGGAGACAGCTCGCCGAGAAGGTCGACGTACGCAAGGTGGCACACCTCGAGCAGCTGTCCATCTTCAGCGAGCCCGACAGGGTGCCGGGAGATCGCCGAATCGCGTCGACGTTTCTGGGCCTCGTACCGATCGCGGCCGAGCCGACCCTGCCCGCGGATACGACCTGGTACCCGGTGTCGGAGCTGCCCGCCATGTCGTTCGATCACGGAACGGTTGTCGAGCACGCACGGCATCGACTGGTCGCCAAACTGTCGTACACCAACATCGGATTTGCCCTCGCTCCCGCAGAATTCGCGATTTCGACGCTTCGCGAAATCTACGGCGCAGCCCTCGGCTATCAGGTCGACGCCACCAATCTGCAACGGGTACTGAGCCGCCGCGGCGTCATCGAACCCACCGGACGGCGGGCACCGTCGGGTCGAGCGGGTGGACGGCCTCCAGCATTGTTCCGGTTCGCCGACAACAGCATTCGCGTCACCGACGAGTTCGCGGCATTGCGGCCACCACAGGGATGAACGAGATCCGCCGTCAGTCGGGCACCCGCGAGTCGAACGACGGCGGCGGCGGAGCGACGTCGAATTCGATCTCGTCGAGCTCGGGATCGGAATCGGGGTGCTGCAGATCGTCGTTGGGATTCATCGCCGCGAGCAGCAGTATCACCAACGACGCCGTCAGCGCCTGCACGATCAGTGCCGTTGGCGTGTCGATACTCGGTGCAACCCGGACGATCGATCCGACGGCCGGCTCGTCCGCCCTCGGGAATCGCAGCGCCGCAACTCCGTTGCCCACCAGCACTGCTGCGATCGAGCCGACGAACGACCCGACGAACACGGCCACGAACAGCCGTGGACCCCGCTGGGAAATCCACAGCCACCACCCGATCGGCACGAGAATGCCGAGAGCGAACGAGACGAGGACGAACAGGGCGAGAGCGTCGAATCGATGCAGACTCTCCCCGGTCAGTGTTGCTCCTCTGTCCTGCGCGACGACGAGCAATTGCTGGCTCGGTGCCAGGAATCCCCACAGCAGACCGCCGACGGCGGACAGCGCGATCGTCACACCGCCGACCAGAGCCACAAAGCGAAGCGTTCGACGCCGCTCCGGAGTCTCGACGGCAGACGAGGTCGTCACCTAACGCCTACCCGTCGCGGCGGAATCGATCAGGCCGTGCCGCGAGCACACCGACGTCCATCCGTCGGGCACGATCTGCACCACCATCCTGCGACCGCACCGGTCGCAGTACCTCGGCGGCTCCAGCCCGAGACCGACGGCAACCGAGAACGACGGTGCCCCCGCATCCGTACCGACCTCGACAGGCCGACCGGTGTGCGGGTCGTACCGGCTCTCGCTCGTCATTCGACCCACCTTAATACGCGCATCAGATCGTCGAGTTCAACGCTTTGATCGGCATCTGCAGTTCCCCGAGAAGATCGAGATCCTCCTCGGCGGGACGACCGAGCGTCGTCAAGTAGTTTCCGACGATAATCGCGTTGATGCCGCCCAGAATTCCCTGCTGAGCTCCGAGATCACCGAGAGTGATCTCGCGGCCGCCCGCGAATCGAAGAATCGTCCGCGGCAGGGCCAGCCGGAAGGCGGCAACGGCTCGCAACGCATCCGATGCAGGCAGCACGTCCAGATCTCCGAACGGCGTTCCGGGACGTGGGTTCAAGAAATTCAGGGGAACCTCGTCGGGTTCGAGAGCGCCGAGATCGGCTGCGAACTCGGCTCGCTGCTCCAGCGTCTCGCCCATACCGAGGATGCCTCCGCAACAGACCTCCATGCCGGCCTCGCGGACCATCCGCAGTGTGTTCCAGCGTTCCTCCCAGGTATGGGTGGTGACCACGTTCGGAAAGTAGGACCGCGAGGTCTCGAGGTTGTGGTTGTAGCGGTGCACACCCATTGCGGCGAGTTGGTCGACCTGATCCTGGTCGAGCATGCCCAGCGAACAAGCGATGTCGATGTCGACCTCGCCGCGAATGGCCTCGATTCCTGCGGCGACCTGCGCGAGCAGTCGAGCGTCCGGACCCCGCACTGCGGCCACGATGCAGAACTCCGTGGCTCCGGTCTTTGCGGTCTGTTTCGCCGCCTCGACCAACGACGGAATATCGAGCCAGGCCGCCCGCACCGGAGAGGCGAACAGGCCCGACTGCGAGCAGAAGTGGCAGTCCTCGGGGCAGCCTCCGGTCTTGAGGCTGACGATCCCCTCGACCTCCACTTCCGGTCCGCACCATCGCATCCGAACCTCGTGCGCCAGTTGCATCGTCTCTTCGAGACGGTCCTCTCCGAGCTCGAGTACCTCGAGCACCTGGGATCGATCGAGCGCGATGCCGTTGTCGAGCACCTGCAGGCGCGCCGTACGCAATATGTCCATACCGGTCCCCTCGTCGTCGAACGGTCTCGGAATTGAACACCGTTCAAGTTGAACGGCGTTCACGTTAGGCACCGCACTCGGCTACTGTCAAAGCGAAACACCGCGTCGAACGGCAGGGGTAGGAAGTGCAGCTACGCAGGCAGGACGTCCTGGACGGTGCAATAGCCATTCTCGACGAGTACGGCCTCGCGGATCTGACCATGCGCCGCCTGGCGACCTCACTGCACGTCCAACCCGGAGCGCTGTACTGGCACTTCCCCAACAAGCAGACGCTGCTGGGAGCGATCGCAGATCACATACTGTCCGGTGCCGACGCACCGTCGACGGAAGAACTGTGGGACGCGCAGATCTCGCAGATCGCACATCGACTTCGCGACGCGCTGCTCTCCCGGCGCGACGGAGCCGAACTGGTCGCCTCCACCTACGCTTCGCGGCTCACCACCAACCGCATCCGTGAACGCATCGCCGCGGTCTGCATTCGTGCCGGGTTACCCCGGGTCGACGCCGAACTGACCGCCGATACGCTGCTGTACTACGTGCTCGGCCATACCGTGGACGAACAGGCTCGGCTCCAGATGGACTCGGCCGGGGCGCTGACCGCCGACGCGTCCCCGATGTTCGAGCGCCCCGATCCCACCAGCAAATTCGACTTCGGTCTCCGGCTCTTTCTGGACGGCGTGCGCCACGCCGCGTCCGAACCACGCTCGGTCAGGATTCGGTGAACACGATTCGGTCGCGTCCGTTGTCCAGAGTCATCGTGTCGTCTTCTCTGGACCATTTCGGCTTCGAGGACAGAAACTCCGACAGCCACCGATCCTGCTCCATGAGCTCGGTCGGGCACCCCATCCGCGTGGCACCCAGGGAATCGACGGTGAGCGTCCCCAGCGAAGTGTCGACGGTGCCGAACAACCTGTTGCATCCGGCTTCGGCCGAGATGCGGTCGTCGGCGAACTCGAGCCGGATCGTCGTACCCGAGACCGGGGTGTAGGAACCGTCGGCATCGACGGAGGTGTAATTCTTGTCTGCCGGGAATTCCCCGTACGAATCGGTGCAGCCCGAGGCCAACACGCTCACGCCACAGGCGAGAGCGAGCAGTGCCCGGCGCGCGTCAGCCACCGAAGATCGGCCCCAGACCGGCCGCACCGGCATTTCCGCGGGAGGCAAACGGGTTGTCGTGCACCATGTACGTCCACGTCGACGTCGGTCGGCGCATACCGGCATTGTCGAGATCGATTCCGTCGGAGGTGATCTCGGCCGACTCGAATGTCGCGTGGGACAGATCCATGGCCTTGGCGGAGACAGTCTTGAAGGCCTCGACCGCAATTCGGTGGTACTCGTCGAGTGGATTCTCGCGACCCAGCGCACGGAGGTGGATGCTCTCGCGCACGTCGGTCAGGTGCGCTAGGTAGTCCGACCACGCGCGGTCGAGGTGGTGAAGAACGATTCGGCGGGCGACCACCACGAGGGTCTCCTCCGACACGTTCTCGCGAAGTTCCTTCGATCGCGTCGGCGACTGCTCCTCGAGCAGAGCCAACGCCTCTCCGGTGCTCAGCAACGCTGCCCTACGACGGTCCAGAATCTCCCGATGCTGCGCCGTCAGTTGGTTGTAGCGCCAGGTACGCGAGTGTATTTCGAGCATCTGCCCTTCGGCGATGCGCTGGGCATGATCGACTCGATCGGCTGCGGCGGCAGAGGTGAACAGGCCGCTGTCGTCGATGCCTTTCGGTGCGTCCTTGTCACCGATGTTGTTCTTGACGACGTCGTCCTCCCAACTGCCGAAGAACACCGAACGGCCCGGGTCGCCCTGCCTGCCCGCACGTCCTCGCAATTGATTGTCGAGCCGCTCGGTGGTGTGGCGGCCGGTGCCGACGACGAACAGCCCACCCAACTCGGCGATGCGGTCGCGGTCGGTCCCCTCCGGTCCCCCGAGCTTGATGTCGGTTCCGCGCCCGGCGATCTGCGTCGAGACGGTGACCGCGCCGTGCACTCCGGCGGCAGCGATGACCGCGGCCTCCTCGGCGTCGTTCTTGGCGTTGAGTACGACGGCGTCCACACCGGATTCCGCGAGGATCGCCGCCAGCGTCTCCGACTCCGCGACATCGTGCGTGCCGACGAGTATCGGTTGCCCGGTCTCGTGAATTTCCTTGACCTGCTGCGCAATTGCGGCATTCTTGTGCTCGACCGTGTCGTACACCCGGTCGACCTCGTCGACCCGCACCGTCGGTACGTTCGGCTCGATGACCGAGACGCCGAGACCGTAGAACGTACGCAGCTGCTCCCCCGCCGCCATTGCCGTGCCGGTCATTCCACATACGGTGGCATACCGGTTGATCAGCGCCTGCACCGTGATCGTGTCGAGAATTTCACCGGTCTCGGTGGGCTCGAGCCCCTCCTTGATCTCCACGGCCGCCTGTAACCCGTCCGGCCAACGCTGCAGGTCCGCCACTCGGCCACGGGAAGCGTTGATCAGCTGAACACGTCCGTCACGCACGATGTAGTCGACATCGCGTTGCACCAGCACTTGAGCGTGCAGCGCTACATTGACCGCAACGAGAGTCGATCCGACGTGCTGTTCGGAGTAGAGATCGATTCCGCCAAGTTCCTTCTCGAGCCGAAGCGCACCCTCGTCCGTGAGGAACACATTGCGTCCTTCGGCATCGGTGTCGAAGTCGATCCCCTTGTCCAACAGGCGGACTGCGTCCATCACCGTCGAGGTCGACACGTCACCCGATACCGAGCCGGCCAACACCAACGGCACCAACGCTTCGTCGACCAACACCGAGTCGGCCTCGTCGATCAGTGCGACATCCGGGACGGGCGACACCAGATCGGCACGATCGTCGACCAAATGGTCACGGAGAACATCGAATCCGACCTCGTTGACCGACGCGTACGTGATATCGCACGCGTAGGCGTCACGACGTTCCTGCGCGGAGGACGACTCGGCGATGGAACCGACGGTGATACCCAGAGCCTCGAACAGTGGGGCCATCCACCGCGCATCACGTTGTGCGAGAAAGTCGTTGACCGAGATGACGTGAACCCTGCGACCGGACAGAACGTATCCCACCGCAGCCACGGCCCCGGACAACGTCTTTCCTTCGCCGGTCGCCATTTCCACCACGTCACCGGCGAGAAGTCGCTCGGCTCCCAGAAGTTGTACGTCGAACGGTCGCATGCCGAGCGTGCGGTCGCTCGCCTCACGCGTCAACGCCAGGTACCGCGGAACGTCGAGTTTCGACGCGCTCGGGGCCCGCAACGCAGCGGCCTCGGTGGCCAATTCGGCGTCCGACAAGCCCGAAGCCCAGCTCGCATGGTCTCCGGCCTGCTCGACGCGCCGACGCGACGCGCTCTGCGCCTTCTGCGCAGAGCGGCCGAGTACACGCCAGAATCGGTCGGAGCCCACAGCCATCTGTCATCCCTACTCGAGAAAGTACGTGATCTTCTTTCCCACAGTACCGAGTGCCGATTGCCCACTACCCCGCGTCGAGCGGCGTTGTCACTGCGATTCTGCGAGCGGTAGTAGGACTGGCCCTGGGCGAAGAAGTCTCGGGCCTGCTGCGGGTCGGAGATGGCGGCGCATCCCCCAGCCGTCACGAACGCAGTGATCGCCCTCCGAATATCGAGATCCGAACAGAGCATGGACAAACCGAGGGGTACGTATTAACGTCTTCCACTAATCAACTAGTGAAAGGCTTCTGGTGATCGCCTACCGTATCGATCGTCAGTCCGGCATTCCCACCTATGTCCAACTGATACTGCAGACCAAACAGGCCCTGCGACTGGGAACACTCGTTGTCGGTGACCGACTGCCGACAGCAAAAGAAGTGGTCACGGCGCTGGCCATCAATCCCAACACCGTCCTCAAGGCGTACCGAGAACTCGAACGCGACGGGCTGGTCCAACCACGAACCGGTTCCGGGACGTTCGTCGTCGCCTCGCTCGCAAAACCCGGCATGGCCGAACGATCGGCGCTCGAGACCGAACTCGACCGCTGGATCCGACACTGCACGGCCGCAGGACTGGACAGACCTGACCTCGAAGCCATCGTCACCGCCGCACTCGACAAGCAATTCGACCGAACCGAAAGAGACGAAACATGACCGACGCGGTGCTCACCATGGACGAGGTGGCCAAATCGTTTCGCAGGAAGACCGTCCTCGACGGATGCTCGTTCGCAGTCGAAAGAGGAAGCGTCACAGCGTTGGTCGGCTCCAACGGTGCCGGAAAGTCGACGCTGCTGTCGCTGGCCGTCGGCCTGCTGACACCGGACAGCGGAACCATTCGGGTTCTGGGTGAGGGCGTTACCCAACGCGGAATCTCGCCCGGCCTGTCCTATCTGGCGCAGCACAAGCCCCTGTACCCACACTTCACCGTCGCCGAACTGCTGCGATTCGGCCGAAACACGAACTCGCACTGGGACGATGCGTACGCGAAGGAAATCGTCGACGCCGCCGGAATCGCCACCTCCGCTCGGGTCAAGTCCCTCTCCCCCGGCCACCGCACGCGGATTGCCCTCGCACTGGCACTCGGGCGTCGACCCGAAGTACTGCTGCTCGACGAGCCGCTTGCCGATCTCGATCCGGTCGCTCGCAGGGCGGTGGCACGCACCCTGATGCGCGATGCAGCCGAGAACGGTACGACGATCGTGCTGTCCTCACACGTACTGTCCGAGCTCGTCGACGTCGCCGACCGGCTGTTGCTGCTACGCGGTGGGCGAATGCGACTCGACGGGGACCTCGACGCCATCACCGCCGACCACTACCTGCTCGCCGGCAGCTCCGACGCCGACCCGACGGTCGAGGACGGCACCATCGTGTCCGAGGTGTTCGGTTCCGGGGCAACAACATTCGTCGTACAGGGCAAACAACCGACAACGACACCACCGGGGTGGACAGTCGAGAACGCCACCCTCGACGACGTCGTACTCGCCCACCTCGGAACGGAGACCACCTGATGATCTGGGTGACTTGGAGACAATTTCGCGCGACCATCCTGTTCGGGGTGTTGACGCCACTTCTGTTGGCTGCGATCACCATTGCCGTCACGGTGATCGGCGGTGGTGTGATTCCGTCACCGTATCTGCAGAGTTGCCGATCCTTCGATTCGTCCGACTGTGCCGTCGGAAACATGCAGACGATAGCAATACTTTCGGCGATCGTCTTGCCCGTCGTCCTGGGGGCATTCGTCGGGGTGACCGTCTTCTCCCGCGATCTCGAACGTCGCACCCATGTACTCGGTCTGACTCAATCCGTGAGCCGACGACGGTGGTACAGCGTGCGCATTCTCGTCGTGTTCGCACCGATCGTCGGGGCGATGACGGTGCTCGGATGCGTGCTGTTCGCAGCCAAGTACAACACTGCACCCGATACCTTCGCCATGTCCTTCGCGGGGTCGAGCGCATCGCGGTTGGACTTTCCCATCTTCGGAGCCACGGGATTCGTCGCAGGCGCGTACACGGCCGTCGGATTGATGGTCGGTTCGGCATGCGCACTCGCGATGCGGAACACGATCGCTGCGATGATCACGACCGTCATCGTGTCGACTGCATTCCTGGCGCTGCTGCCGACGCAGTTTCGCGAGCACTATGCGACTCCACAGGTCGAACGAGTATCGGTGGAACAGAAGGTCGACGACATGTACGGCGGTACTCCGGACTACAGGCCAGGCGACTCGATCAGCTTGTTCCCGCGATGGGAATTCTCTGCGGACTACGTCGACAGCAACGGCAGCCCGGTGTCCGTCGACTTGATGGACTGCAATTGGACCCAGAACTACAGGGATCTGAGCGAATTCGAGACTGTCGCCGAGTACGAGGAGTACTCCGACCGCCAGAGCGTGGAACGTCGCAACATCGAGATCCAGTGCATTCGGGATCAGGGTGCCGAGGCCTACGAGACGCGCTATCACGAGGACAGATCGTTCTGGCGGTTCCAGGCGATCGAGTCGGCGTTGTCGTTGGTGGTTGCCGGGCTTCTCGGCGGCGTGTCACTCCTGCTGCTGCGCAGGCTGCGTCCCTAGGGCAGGTCTGCCGCAGCTACCTCTGCGCTGGAATCCCGAGCGGTTTCCGATTTTCTGATCACAGTGGCCACGAGGGCGGGGAGGCCGAGGACCAGAACCATGATTCCGACTACGAGTGCAGCAGTGGACCACGGCCTGGACACCCCCAGCTGATCGGCCAGGGTGACCGCGCCGACGATGCCGAGGATCCAGGCGAGAAATTCGATTCGGCGAACGCGTCGGGATGTCGGATCCGAGGTTGCCCACCACGCACCGACGGACGAACACGCGAGGGCGCACACGAGCAACCAGTACTCCGCCATCTCGGCCTCCTCGAAGTCGATGGTGTGATCAGGGTAGTTCGCGTGCCGCCCGTCCGTTCACAATTGTGCGACCAGCAGTGGCAGACCCACCGCGGCCGTTGTGCGCCATCGGTGGTCGGCCATGTCGGATACCTCGGTCTCGACCGGGTTGATCTCGACCACGGTTGCGCCCGCACTGCGTGCGACGGCGGGCAGTCCGGCGAACGGGTACACCACGCCCGACGTACCGACCACGAGCACCAGATCTGCAGCGCGCACAGAATTCTCGGCTGCTTCCCACGCCTGTTCGGGCAGCGATTCGCCGAACCACACGGCCCCAGGACGGATGAGTCCGCCGCACCGGGGACAGTCCGGCGGCGGAACACGCTGATCTGCGTCGATCAGAATGCCGTCGTCCAGAATGTCGGTGTCGTCGAGTTCCGCGCGCACTCCACACTCGCTGCAGTACGGCTCGAAGAGGCTTCCGTGTACGTGTGCGAGCACTGTGGATCCGGCTCGTTCGTGCAGATCGTCGACGTTCTGCGTGGCGATGTCCACCTGCGCTTGCTGCTGCCATTGCGCGACGGCGCGGTGACCGGCGTTGGGTTCGGAACGACGAACCAATGCTGCACGCCACCGGTACCAACCCCACACGAGGTCGCTGTCGGCGAGCCAACCCTCGGGACTGGCGAGGTCCTTCGGATCGAAGTCCTGCCACAGACCGGTCCGGGCGTCGCGAAACGTTGCAATTCCGGATTCGGCCGACATGCCGGCCCCGGTCAGAACGACGATGCGCGACGCCGATCGTGCGGCGTCCACGATGGGTTGTGGAACGGCGTCGACCGTCTGCTCGTGCGAATGGGTCACACAGCTATTGTGCCAACCGGTGTTCGCTCACGCGCTACCGTGTGGGCATGAGCATCGACACCGATACCCGTACGCGGCGACGCTGGCCCCTGTGGACCGCAGCGGTCACCGCTGTGGTCGTGGTGGTGGCCGTCGGTGTTCTGTGGCTCGCCCCGAGTCGCTATCTACCGTGGGACACCGAATCGTTCCCCGAGGTGAACAGCTCCGAGTTGACCGTCGACCAAGCCCGTGTGGTTGACCTGCTGCGAGTCGAGCACGAGAAGCAGCGTCCGGGAACCTTCTATGCAGAGGGCGTGGACGAGGCCTGGTGCGCCGACTTCGTCAGCTGGATCATGAAGGAAGCGGGTATGCCGTTGTCGAATCCCAACTCTGGTTCGTGGCGCATTCCCGGCGTCTACACGCTGCAGGAGTACTACCAGCAAGAGGGACGATTCGAGACCGTAGGCAACTACACGCCGTCGGTGGGTGATGTGGTGTTGTACGACAACAGCAGTTGGGTCGGCCAACACACCAACGTCATCGTGGCTGTCGACGGCAGCGAGGCCGTCACCGTGGGCGGGAACGAAGCCGGCAAGATCAGGATTCACACTCTGAATTACGAATCCGACTCGGGTGTAGTCGGATTCGGCCGATTGGCATCCTGAAGGCCGTCATTGCAACGGGGTGCTGGAACGGTCGCCGAGTGATCGCGCCCCTCCGTCTCTCTTCGCTCTGTACAGCAACAGGTCTGCTCGGTCGAAACAGTCGTAGAGGGATTCCCCCGGACGCAATGTCGTGTAACCGGCGGAGAATGTCTGCTCGTCCGGAACGACGGCTGCGAGTTCGGTCAGCACGGTTGCCATCGTCGTCGACCCGGTATCGGGCATCGCGATGGCGAATTCCTCCCCGCCCCACCTGGCGACATACGCTCGTCCTGCAAGCAACTGCATTGCGGCAGTGGAGAACTGGACCAACAGGCGATCGCCGCGGCCGTGTCCGTACTTGTCGTTGAACGACTTGAAGCGATCGAAATCGATCATCGCCATGGCCAGCGACACCTCGACTCCGCGCGGAGTCGTCAACTGAGACAACCGATCTCGCCAACCGCGCCGATTGAGCAGCCCGGTCAAGGGATCGGTCAGCGCAGCCTCCCGTAGGTCGTCCTCCAACCGCCGCCGGTCGGTGACGTCGTGGACCACCGCCATGGTCCATCGTCGGCCGTCCGGGCCGGGGACCTCGCTGGCCGACACCCAACCCCACCGCACTGTGCCGTCGGGATGCAGGTATCGCTTCTCGACGTGTACGGATTCACCACGGGCCTCGGCGTCGTCCATCATCTGTTCCATCGCCGCGTGTTGGTCCAGGTCGTCGGGGTGGGTGAATTCACGGGAGGATCGGCCCCACAGTAGATCCCTTGGGCACCCCACGATTGCCGCATACGCCTCGTTCGCGAGTAACAGCAGTCCGTGTTCGTCGGCGAGTGCCATTCCGACCGTGCTGGCCTCGAACATCTCCCGATACCAGCGATCGGCGTCGACCATGATTGTCCGGTTCACTTCCTCGAACGGTGCGAGCCACATCGATTCACACGACACACCGACGATACGCCGTCGTGGGGGCCCGAACAGTATCCAGCGATCGGTCTTGACCTTGACGCTACGTCAACGTTCACACTGGAAGCATGAGAATCGGATCCCTCGCCGATGCCGCCGGAACGACCCCGCGGACGGTGCGCCACTACCACCGACTCGGCTTGCTCTCCGAGCCTCGGCGGCTGTCCAACGGCTACCGCGAGTACACGATCGACGACGTCGTTCGGCTGATGCGAATCCGATGGTTGGCCGAGTGCGGAATGCCGCTGGGCGCGATAGCGGCAGTGCTCGACGGAAAAGCGACGGACGAGCCCGACGTGGTCGCGGACCTGCGAGCCTTGCTGGCCGGCATCGAGACCGAGCAGACGGCATTGGCACACAAGCACAGTCGCTTGTCGGCGTTGCTCGACGACGCTGTCGAACGGCGTCCTCTGACCGCGCTCCCACGAGATGTTGCCGCGACGTTCGGGTCCTTGCTCGATGCAGCGGACGAACGGGACCGGCCCGCGCTGATCCGCGAACGCGATCTACTCGAAGTGATGGCAATTTCGGGCCGCGTCCCGGCGGCATTCTTCGAGACGATGTCCGCCGCGCTCGGCGATCACGACCTACGTCGGAGATACCTGGTGTTGCTACGACGCTTCGGTGCCCTCGAGGGCCGAAGCGTCGCCGAATCCGAGCACGACATCGACGCGTTGGCCGACGAGTTGGTGTCCGTACTCGATGTCGAGTCCTTCGCTCAGGTGCGCGAGTCCGCTGCGCTCGGGAGCGACTCGACCGGGTTGCTCGACATCGAAGACATCGTTCCCGACGCGGCCCAACGCGCCGTCGTCCTCCGCACCACAGCTCGTCTGCTCGACGGTGCGCATCCGGCAGGAACATCACAGTGACCCCGGATCGGGGTGCCCGGGTCGGCAGATGGCACGCACTGCTGTTGTGGGGACGCGGCCGCCACGCACCGATCGCGGCCGACTCTGCCGAGTTCACCGCAGTGCGCGGAACGGGTTCGATGCCGTTGATGTTCGGTGTGGCCTCGGTCGTCGAGATAGTCGTCGTGCATCTCTTGGTGCCGTGGCTGTGGCTCGATATCGTGCTCGGTGCGCTCTCGGTCGTATCGATCGTTCTGCTGGCGTCGGCCACAGCCGTCGGCCGGGTGCACCCCCATGTCCTCACACCCGAAGCACTCGTCCTGCGCACCTCCGGCGAGGTCGTCACCACGGTGGAGAGATCGACGATCGTTTCGGCCCGACTCCATCGCCGGTTCGGCGTGGTGGCTCCCACTGTCCGCGACGACCGAGCCGTGTTACCGAACCAGGACGGCACGAACGTCGACATCACGTTGTCGACCCGCACCACAGTCGTCGTACCCGCACCCCTACGTCGGTGGCGGGTCGAGGGCACCGCGACGTCCATCGGCGTGTACGTGGACGATCCCGTGGCCCTGGTCGCCGCGTTGTCCTCGGTTCCGGCCGACGGTGGGATGTGAACCCGAACTGCTGCGGGACCGGTGAGACCACGCTGTGAGAAACCGGCGACGAGCTGGGACCGGCACCGCAGTACGGACTCCGAGGAGTGCGTCACCGCGCGTACACGTATTGTTTGCTCAGAACGTCTTCTTGTTTGCGACGAACCTCGGCGTCTGCCGAGCAGCTTCCGAGACGAACACCACCGACCGTGACCGCCCGACCAGTGGTCGATCGACAGCCGGAGCCATTCCCCTTTCATGCAGGTACACCCGAGCGGCACCGATCACGAATCGGCAACCGATTCCGCGGCCCCGAGTTCGGTGTCGGCTCCCGTCGTGCCGCGACCGCCACAGCGCCAGGATTTGAACGGCCTGCGTGGTGTCGCCATCGCTCTGGTGGTCGTGTTCCACATCTGGATGGGTCGGGTGTCGGGCGGAGTCGATGTCTTCCTCACGCTGTCCGGCTTCTTCTTCACTGCGTCGTTGCTTCGATCGGCCGAGGCCGGTGCGAGCCTGAACCCGATCACCCGCATCGTTCGCGTGCTCCGCAGACTCGGACCGCCGCTCGCGCTCACCCTGTTGGCGGTAGCGGCCGCGTCGGTGTTCCTGCTACCGAGGACCCGCTGGGCCGACGTGGGCGACCAACTCGTCTCCGGTGTCTTCTTCTTCGTGAACTGGCAGTTGGCGACGACGGCCAACGACTACCTGGCGGCCGACCCCTCGGTGAGCCCGGTCCAGCACCTGTGGTCCGTCGCGGTGCAATTCCAGTTCTATCTGCTCGCGATTGCCGTCGTGTTCGGTCTGGCGTGGATTCTGCGCACGATGCGACCGGAGGGACCGCGAAGTCTGCGACCACAGACCTTCGCCGTGATCTTCGCCGTCATCGCGGTGTTGTCGTTCGTGTATGCAGCGGACGGTGCTCGACGCCATCAGGCGTGGAACTACTACGACACGGGCGCGCGACTCTGGGAGATCATGCTCGGTGCGGCGGTCGCGGCCACGTTCGCGGCATTCGCCGGCAGAAACACCGGGGCCGATGCCCGCGTGAGTCGGCTGGGATCGACCGCCCGGGGCGCGCTCGCCGCCGGTGCGATGTTCGTCATCGTCGTCTGTGGATTCGTGGTGGACGGCGTGACCGCGTTCCCCGGTCCCCTGGCGCTGATTCCGGTACTGGCCACTGTGGCGCTGATCATCGGAGGCTCGAACACCGTGGTCGCCGCGACGTTGTCCAACCGGTTCTTCGCCTGGGTCGGCTCGATCGCGTTTCCGTTGTACCTGTGGCACTGGCCGCTGTTGATCTTCTACCTGTCGGCCACCGGCAGGACCCACGCGGACATACCCGGCGGACTCGGCATCGTCGGTGCATCGGTCGCACTCGCGTGGCTCACCGTCCGCTTCGTGGAGCGTCCCACGCAGGCCACCACATTCACTCCCGGCCGCATCGCAGTCACGGCCGTCGCCCTCGTTGCTGCCGTGGCGGTGACAGCCGGTTCGGTCGGCTGGAACGCCTACATCGAACGATCGATCTCGGCCGTGCAGGCCGACGAATCGGTCGACGAAGCCACGCACCCGGGGGCGCTGGAATTGACCGACGGCATTCGCGTCGAACCGGCCGAGATGACGCCTCCCCTGTACTCCGCTCCCGAGGATCTTCCCGTCACCACCCTCGAGGGCTGCATCGCGGATTTCGAGACTCGCGACGCGCTGTCCTGTACCTACGGCGACGTCGATGCGGCCCGAACGATCGTGCTGGCGGGGAGCTCACACGCCGAGCACTGGGTGACCGCTCTCGACACTTTGGGGCGGCGGCACGGCTTCAAGGTGGTCACGTTCGTGAAGATGGGGTGCCCGCTCAGCCTGGACACGATGCCGATGCTCGGGCAGAACGAGTACCCGGATTGTCTGGATTGGACCCGGACCGTGCTCGACGACGTCGCATCGATGCAACCGGAATACGTGTTCACCACGGCCACCCGGCCCCGCGACGACTTCCCCGGCGACTTCACCCCGCCCTGGTACGTCTCGGTCTGGCAGCAGTTGATCGCCGACGGTGTCGGCGTCCTCGGTATCAGGGACACCCCGTGGCTCGCGTATCGAGCCATCGACTGCCTGGCCGACGGCGGCTCGGCCACCTCGTGCGGCATCCCGCGAGACGAGGCGCTCGACTCGGTCAACCCCGCTCTGGCGTCCTCGTTCCAGCTGAGCGGATTCTCCGCCCTCGACCTCTCGGACGCGGTGTGCGACGACACCGTCTGTCGCGTCGAGCAGGGGAACGTACTGATCTATCGCGACGAGCATCATCTGACCGCCACCTACGTGCGAACCCTGACCACCGAGCTCGGCCGGCAGCTCGGATCTGCGACCGGCTGGTGGGCCGGACCGTGAGCGGAACGGCTCGCGCTCGGTAAGCCTGGTCCCACCGGTCACAGTAGGGTTGATCCATGCTGCACGACGCCTCCGACGACACGCCCGCCATCGCCGTATGGCCGGGATCCCCTTATCCACTGGGAGCGACCTACGACGGAGCAGGAACCAACTTCGCCTTGTTCTCCGAGGTCGCCGAGGCCGTGGACCTGTGCCTGATCGCCGAGGACGGTACCGAAACTCGTATTCGTTTCGAGGAGTCCGACGGCTACGTGTGGCACGCGTACCTGCCCACGGTCGTGCCGGGACAACGCTACGGCTACCGCGTCCACGGGCCGTGGGATCCGGCTGCCGGACATCGTTGTGATCCCAGCAAGTTGCTGGTCGATCCTTACGGAAAAGCATTCGAGGGGTCGTTCGACGGAGACCGATCGCTCTTCTCCTACAACATCGACATCCCGGCCGCCGAACCCGAGCCCGTGGAGTCCACGGACTCCGCAGCCGCGGATCCACTCGACGCCGACGGCCGGTTCGAGGACGCGGCGGATCTTGCCGATCCGGACGGCGAAATCGTCGACGAGGCCCCGATCGCCCACGACGACGAGCCGAACAACGATTTCCCCCAGCACGATTCGCTGGGGCACACGATGACCACCGTGGTCATCAACCCCTTCTTCGACTGGCAGGCCGACCGCGCGCCGAAGAGGCCGTATCACGAGACGGTGATCTACGAGGCCCACGTCAAGGGCATGACGATCACCCATCCGGACATCCCCGAGGCCGAGCGCGGCACCTATGCCGGTCTGGCACATCCGGTGATCATCGAGCATCTGCAGCACCTGGGCGTCACCGCGATCGAGCTGATGCCGGTGCACCAGTTCATGCAGGACCAGGTACTTCTGGACAAGGGACTGCGAAACTACTGGGGCTACAACACCTTCGGATTCCTCGCGCCTCATGCGGAGTATTCCTCGCATCAGTCGCCCGGTGCCGCGGTGACCGAATTCAAGGCGATGGTCCGTTCGTTCCACGCCGCCGGCATCGAGGTGATCCTCGACGTGGTCTACAACCACACCGCCGAGGGAAACCACATGGGCCCCACCATCAGCTTCCGCGGCATCGACAACGCGGCCTACTACCGACTGGTCGACGGCGATCTCGAGCACTACATGGACTACACCGGGACGGGCAACAGTCTCAATGCTCGACACCCGCACACGCTGCAGCTCATCATGGACTCGCTGCGCTACTGGGTCACCGAGATGCACGTCGACGGATTCAGATTCGACCTCGCATCCACCCTGGCCCGTGAACTGCACGACGTGGATCGGTTGAGCGCGTTCTTCGATCTGGTGCAACAGGACCCGGTCGTGAGCCAGGTGAAGCTGATCGCCGAGCCGTGGGATGTCGGCGAGGGCGGATACCAGGTGGGCAACTTCCCCGGTCTGTGGACCGAGTGGAACGGCAAGTACCGCGACACCGTTCGCGACTACTGGCGCGGTGAGCCCGCGACGCTGGGCGAGTTCGCGTCGCGTCTGACCGGATCGTCGGATCTCTACGAGGCGACGGGCCGTCGCCCCGGTGCCAGCATCAACTTCGTCATCGCACACGACGGCTTCACCCTCAACGACCTGGTCTCGTACAACGACAAGCACAACGAGGCCAACGGCGAGGACAACAACGACGGCGAGAGCCACAACCGGTCGTGGAACTGCGGCGTCGAAGGTCCGACCGACGATCCCGAGATCCTCGATCTGCGTGCCCGCCAGATTCGCAACATCATGGCCACGCTGCTGCTCAGCCAAGGCACGCCGATGATCGCGCACGGCGACGAACTCGGCCGAACTCAGCAGGGCAACAACAACGTCTACTGCCAGGATTCGGAACTGGCGTGGATGGATTGGTCCCTGGCCGAGACCAACGCCGACCTGATCGAGTTCACCCGCAACGCAATTGCGCTGCGCAACGAGCACCCGGTGTTTCGCCGTCGCCGATTCTTCGAGGGCAGGCCCATCCGATCGGGCGAACAGGCACGTGACATCGCCTGGCTCACCCCCGCAGGCGAGGAGATGACTCCCGAGGACTGGGACAGCGGTTTCGGCAAATCGCTCACCGTGTTCCTCAACGGTGAGGGCATTCCCGAGCCGAATCAGCGCGGGGAGCGGGTGGTCGACGACTCGTTCCTGTTGTGCTTCAACGCACATCACGAGACGATCGAATTCGTCACCCCGGACGGAAACTACGCCAAGGAATGGACGGTCGCCCTCGATACGGCAGCGCGCACGGGAGCGGGTGAGAAATCGATCGAAGCGGGTACACCGGTGGAGGTCACCGCTCGATCCCTACTCGTTCTACGAAAGACTGCCTGACTCATGCCGCTGCCCACCAGCACATACCGGTTACAACTGCGGGGCGATGCCTTCACCCTGGCCGACGCCTCGGACGTGGTCGACTACCTGCACGACCTCGGAGTGAGCCATCTCTATCTCTCGCCGATACTGACCGCAACCGACGGTTCGACGCACGGGTACGACGTCACCGACACCTCGACCGTCTCCGCCGCCCTCGGCGGGCGAGATGCATTGACCCGCTTGCACTCTCGGGCTGCCGAGGTGGGCATGGGGATCATCGTCGACATCGTCCCCAACCACGTCGGGGTGGAGGATCCACGACAGAACGCGTGGTGGTGGGACGTTCTGCGGCGCGGTCGTGACTCGGAGTTCGCCACCTACTTCGACATCGACTTCGCAGCCGACAACGGAGTGGACGGCAAGATCGCCATCCCCGTGCTCGGCAGCGCGAGCGATGTCGCCGAGCTCACCGTCGACCGCTCCGAGGACGAGCCTCTACTGGCGTTCTACGAGCACCGCTTCCCCATCGCCGACGGTACCGACGGCGACGACGCCCAGGCCGTGCACGACCGTCAGGCCTACCGCCTCGTCAGTTGGTCCGCCGGGCTGATCGGCTACCGGCGCTTCTTCTCGGTGAACGGCCTGGCCGGTGTCCGGCAGGAAGACCTCGACGTCTTCACCGACTCGCATCGCCAGGTGGCGAGCTGGATCGAGGACGGGCTGATCGACGGTTTGCGCGTCGATCACCCCGACGGCTTGGCCGATCCTGCCGGATATCTGACCGAACTGCGCGGGCTGCTCGGTCCCGACCGCTGGCTGGTGATCGAGAAGATCTTGGCCGACGGCGAACCGTTGGACGAGTCGCTGCCCGTCGACGGCACGACAGGGTACGACGCGTTGGCGGCCGTGGGCGGGATATTCGTCGACCCGGAAGGGGCGCCGGCACTGACCGCACTGTCCCAGGTGCGCTCCGGCATCGCCTACGACGACGAGACGTTGCACGAGACAGAACTCGATCTCAAGACCGCTGTCGCGCGCGGCGACCTGTCCCCCGAGGTGCGACGCCTCGCCCGCGCCGTGGTTCGTGAATCGGGTACCTCCATCGAGCTCGAATCGGTGATCGACGCCATCGTCGCCGTTGTTGCCGCAGTTCCGGTGTACCGCACCGACTACGCGCCGCTGGCCGGTGTGCTTCCGGGTGTCGTCGCCGCCATCGGTGAAGAGCAGCCGGAACTGGCCGGCGGTCTCGACGCTCTGACAACCGCCCTGATCGCCGGTACCGAATCCCCCGTGCGTTTCGATCAGGTGTGCGGTGCCGTCACGGCCAAGGGCGTCGAGGACTGCCTGTTCTACCGCGCCAACCGGTTGATCTCGCTGCAGGAGGTCGGCGGCGATCCCGCTCGGTTCGGTTGCAGCCCAGCGTACTTCCATCTGAAGAACGCCGACCGCGCGAAGCGCTGGCCCGCCGCGATGACGACACTGTCCACACACGACACCAAACGCGGTGAGGACGTGCGGGCGCGTATCGGCGTGCTCTCGCAGACGCCGGAGCTGTGGGCCCGGTCGATCGCCGATTGGGAGGAGCTGGCCCCGAGCCCCGACGGCACCACAGGGATGTTCTTGTGGCAGAACGTCTTCGGTGTCTGGCCGGTCGACGGGGTGATCACCTCGACCCTGCGGGAACGGCTACACGCCTACGCCGAGAAGGCCATTCGCGAGGCCGCTCTCCGTACCACGTGGACCGATCCGGACGAGGAGTTCGAGACTGCCGTACACACGTGGCTCGACGCGATCATGGACGGTCCGGTGGCGCGTTCGATGACGATGCTCGTCGAAAAGCTTTCGCCCCATGGACACTCCGATGCACTCGGGCAGAAGTTGCTCACACTCGTCGGTCCCGGAATCCCGGATGTGTATCAGGGCACCGAGTTGTGGGAGGACTCGCTCGTCGACCCCGACAACCGCAGACCCGTCGACTACTCGGTACGCCGGTCCGTTCTGGCCGGACTGAACGGATCCGCGCCGTCGGTCGATACCGGTGCTGCGAAATTGGCCGTGGTTCGTTCCGCGCTGACGGTACGACGCGAACGGCCTGCGAGCTTCGTCGGCGGTAGTTACACGCCGATCGTCGCGGACGGGGCCGCGGCCGAGCATGTCGTCGGATTTGCCCGAGGTCCGTTGCCCGGCAACTCCGATGTGGTTGCGCTGGCCACGAGGCTGTCCCTCGGTGTGGCCGAGAAAGGGTGGGGCGAGACGACCGTGACGCTGCCCAACGGTCGGTGGCGCGACCGCATCACCGACGTCGAACACAGCGGGACCGTTGCGGTCGCCGAGCTGTTCGCCTCCCTGCCGGTTGCACTTCTGGTGCGCGACAACGAAGGAGAGTCAGCACGATGACATCCTCGACCACTACATCCCCGGCCACGACATCTTCGGCCACCACCCGTGAATTCGCAGTATGGGCACCGACCCCGGAACGAGTACGGCTGCAACTGGACGACGCGGTCCACGACATGGAGCAATCCTCGGACGGCTGGTGGCGAGCAGAGGTGGCCGCCGCCGCGGACAGTCGCTACGGATTCCTCCTCGACGACGCCGAGAAGGCGCTGCCGGATCCACGCTCGCCTCGGCAACCCGACGGTGTGCACGAATTGTCCCAGGTGTTCGAGGTCGATCCGTCGTTGTGGACCGATTCCGCATGGACCGGTCGTCAACTCCCCGGATCGTCGATCTACGAACTCCACATCGGCACCTTCACTCGCGAGGGAACGTTCGACGCGGCGATCGACAAGCTCGATCACCTCGTCGACCTCGGCGTATCTTTCGTCGAGATCATGCCGGTCAACGGATTCAACGGCGTGCACAACTGGGGCTACGACGGCGTCCTCTGGTACACCGTGCACGAGGCCTACGGTGGCCCGGAAGGGTTGCAGCGCTTGGTCGATGCATGCCACGGCCGCGGGATCGGTGTCGTTCTCGACGTCGTCTACAACCATCTCGGCCCGTCCGGCAACTACCTGGAACGCTTCGGTCCCTACATGACCGAAGGGGCCAACAGCTGGGGCCAGGCGATCAACTATGCCGATGCAGACTCGGGCGAGGTGCGGCGCTACGCCCTGGACAACGCGTTGCGCTGGTTCTCCGAGTTCCACATCGACGCGTTGCGTCTCGACGCGGTGCACGCCATCGTCGACCACACCGCTGTGCATCTCCTCGAGCAGCTCTCGATCGAAACGCGCACCCTGTCAGCGCATCTCGGCCGTCCACTCACTCTGATCGCCGAGAGCGACCTGAACGATCCGTCGCTGATCACGGCGCGGTCGGGTGGCGGCTACGGACTCGACGCACAGTGGGACGACGACATTCACCACGCGATCCATGCTGCGGTCTCCGGCGAACGGCAGGGCTACTACGGCGACTTCGGGTCGTTGCAGGGCCTGGCGAACACGGTGCGGCAGGGCTTCTTTCATGCCGGAACGTACTCCAGCTTCCGCGGCCGAATCCACGGGCGACCATTGGACACCCGCCGCATTCCCGCCAGCTCTCTGGTGGCCTACACGACCACCCATGATCAAGTCGGTAACCGTGCGATCGGAGATCGCCCCGGCTTCTACCTCTCCCCCGGACAGCTCGCGATCAAGGCAGCTCTGGTACTCACCTCGCCCTACACTCCGATGCTGTTCATGGGCGAGGAATGGGGAGCGTCGACTCCGTTCCAGTTCTTCACCTCGCACCCCGAACCCGAGCTCGGCAAGGCCACGGCGGAAGGACGCAAAGCCGAGTTCGCCGAACACGGGTGGGACAAGAGCGACATCCCCGACCCACAGGATCCCGAGACGTTCACACGATCGAAATTGAATTGGTCGGAACTGGGCGACGGCGACCATGCCCGACTGTTGGCCGTCTATCGAGACCTACTGGCCCTGCGCCGCGAGCGGACCGAACTGACCGACCCGTGGCTCGACCACGTCAAGGTCGAGTACGACGAGGACGCCCAGTGGATCGCGATTCGCCGCGGCAGCGTCAGCGTGGTGTGCAATCTGTCCGAGTCCGCGGTGACGGTGCCGGTCGGCGGCTCCACACTGCTCGAGTGGGAGCCGACGACCTCGAACGACACCGGGTCTGCCACCACGGTTCCCGGTCACTCCTTCGCGGTACTCGAATCCTGACGAACCCGTAGGTTCACCAGCACGAACACGGCGGTGACCGCAAGGACCACCGCGGTGGCGACGGCCGCAACGTGCATGCCCGAGACGAACGCGGTGTGCGCGGAGTCCAGGAGGACCGTCGCCACCGAGTCCGGTAGTTCACGGGCCACCGCGTCGGCGCCGCCGAGCGTTTCGGCTGCTCTGGCACCGAGCTCGGGTGTGAGCTGCGAGGTATCGATGCCGCGTCGGAAGATGGCCATGACGACCGTGCCGAGGATCGCCACTCCCAGCGCGATGCCCAGCTCGTACGCGGTTTCCGACACCGCGGACGCAGCCCCGGCTCGTTCGGGTTCGACGGCGCTGACCACCAGGTCGGACGTCAGAGTGAGCGCGAAGCCGACGCCGGCACCCACCAGGACGAATCCGGCGATGAACAACGCCGGGCTGGTGTCGGTACCGAGACCGACCAGGATGCCCGCGCCCGCAGCGGCAGCGATCATGCCTGCGCCGAGGACCGTGCCTGCGGTGAAGTACCGAACCAGAACCGCCGCGAGCAATGAGGTCACGATGCTGGCGGCCGTGCCCGGCAGCAACAGCAGTCCGGCTTCGAGCGGGCTGTTGCCCAGGACGAGCTGCAGGTACTGCGAACCGAAGAACAGCACGCCGGCGAGTGCGAACACGGACAGGAAGTTCGTCGCCACACCCGTCGAGAAGGCACGGTTGGCGAACAGCCGGATGTCGATCATCGGGGCGTCCAGAATTCGCTGCCGCCGCACGAACACCACACCGGCGATCATGCCGACGACGGCGGAGACCACGTAGGCCGGGTGAAGGCCGTGCGCTGCGATCTCCTTGACCGCGAACACGATCGGAACGATAGCGAGCATCGACAACGCCGAGCTGGGGAGGTCGAAACGGCCCGGGTTCGGATCCTTGGACTCGGGAATCACCAACGGCCCCAGCGCGATCAGCGCGATCATGACGGGAATGTTGATGAGAAACACCGAGCCCCACCAGAAGTGCTCGAGCAACCAGCCGCCCACGAGCGGACCGGCGGCCGCGCCGCCGCCCGCCATGGCGCCCCAGACGCCGATAGCCGTCACCCGTTGGCGCGGATCGAGGAAGATCGTGCGAATCAAGCCGAGAGTGGCGGGCATCAAGGTCGCGCCGGAGATACCCTGCAGAACTCGCGCCGCGATGAGCATCTCCGGGCTGGTCGAGACAGCCGCAACGAGAGAGGCGATTCCGAAGCCCGCGGCTCCGATCAGCAGTAGGCGACGCCGACCGATCCGGTCACCGAGCGTGCCCATCGTGATGAGCAAGCCGGCCAGTACGAACGAGTACACGTCGATGATCCACAGCAGCTGATTGCTCGACGGTGCCAGATCGGCGCTGATGAACGGCAGGGCGAGATCGAGCACGGTTCCATCGACCGCGATGAGAAGGACGGCAAACGCGAGCACCACCAACCCGAGCCAGTCGCGCGCGGTGGCCCTGGAGGCCGATCCGCCGTCGATCTCGTGCACCGCACCGGTCCGCACGTCGCTCACCATGACTCCATTTCGCCCGCCCGGTCCGCGACCGGGCACATCTTCAATACCAACCGTCCAGCCGGTACAGCACTGAAGACTACCTCGAACCGTCCAGCCGGTAAAGTGAGTTCCATGTCATCTGACACACGCGACCGAATTCTGGATTCGCTCGAGACGCTGCTCCTCGAACACGGCATGACCAAAGTGACCCTGGACAGCGTCGCTGCCGCCGCCGGGGTATCGAAGGGCGGCTTGCTGTACCACTTCAAGACCAAGGACGCGCTGGTCGCTGCCATGGTCCGACGACTCGCCGTTCAGGCCGATCAGCAGAGAGCCGACGCCGGCGCAGGTGGCACCTCCGTGGCGGAGTGGTATCTGCAACCACCCGATTGCATTTCGGAGAAGGAAATCGCGCTCTACCGCTCCACGCTGGCGGCACTGCGCAGCGTCGACGGCAACTCCGGTGAGGTGCAGGACGCCGTCACGGACATGATGCAGCAGTGGGACGAGGGCTTACGTACCGAGATCGACGATCCGGTGCAGGCCGAGATCATCCGACTCGTCGGCGACGGGATATACCTCGGAGCCGTCCTCGACCTGCCCGCCGTCGACCCCGAACTGCACAAGCGGGTGGTCGACCGCCTGCTGGGTCGGTGACTCAGGTCAAGTAGCGGTAGACCGGCGAACCCGGCTCCAGCTGCTCCACCTGAAGGTGCGAGGACCGCATACGTTCGAGGAGGGCCGAAAGGCCGTGCGCCGCACCGAGTTGGATGCCGACGAGCGCGGCACCGGTCTCCCGGTTGTTTCGCTTGACGTACTCGAACAGGGTGATGTCGTCCTCGGGCCCGAGTACCTCGTCGAGAAACCGACGCAGTGCGCCGGGCTCCTGCGGAAAGTCCACGAGGAAGTAGTGCTTGAGGCCGAGGTGGACGAGCGATCGTTCGAGAATCTCGCCGTACCGTGAGACGTCGTTGTTTCCCCCGGACACCAGGCACACGACGGTACTTCCCGGTGCGATGTCGAGGTGCTCGAGCGCGGCGACCGCCAATGCGCCTGCGGGCTCGGCGATGACCCCTTCGTTCTGGTACAGCTCGAGCATTGCGGTACAGACCGCGCCCTCGTCTATCTGGGTGATCAGGAACGCACCGGGGCCGGAACTTTCGAACACCGGCGCGGTGATCAGGGGCAACGATGCATGGGACACCACCGTCGCGCCCAACGACTGCAGCGCCGCGTACGGAACATCGCCGATGCGCCGGACCGCCGCCCCGTCGACGAACGGATCGATATCCGACAGCGTCACCGGCTCACCGGCGATCAACGCAGCGGTCATCGACGCAGCACCGGATGGTTCGACGCCGACCAACGATGTCTGCGGAGCGCGCTCACGCAGGTAGCTCGAGATACCCGCGATGCAGCCGCCCCCGCCGACGGGCATCACCACCACATCGGGTGCGCCGCCGAGCTGATCGACGATTTCCTTGGCGATCGTCCCTTGGCCCGCCACCGTTCGTGGATCGTCGAACGGCGGGACCATGGTGGCACCGGTACGGGCCACATCCGCGGCAGCCGCGGCAGCTGCGGCGTCGAACGTGTCGCCGATGACGATGAGCTCCACGAAGTCGCCTCCGTGCACCCTGATTCGGTCACGCTTCTGCTTGGGGGTGTTGGCCGGCACGTAGATCCGACCTCGCACCTGCATGGACCGACAGGCGAATGCCACCCCCTGCGCGTGGTTACCGGCACTCGCCGTGACCACGCCGACGCTGCGCTCGGCCTCGGTCAGCTGATCCATCAGGTTGTAGGCACCGCGGATCTTGTACGAGCGGACGATCTGCAGGTCTTCCCGTTTGAGGTAGACCGTCGCTCCGGTCTCTGCCGACAGGCGCTCGCACAACTGCAGGGGTGTCGCGGCGACCACCGAGGAAATTCGCATCGCAGCTGCATCGATGTCGGCCGCGGTGACGGCTACCGACGAGGGGTGCTGGGAGGCGAGCTCAGGTGATGAAGACACCAGCACATGCTGCCACCAGCGTGGAACGGTCACCCACTCGGGACCGTTCCACGGGCAGGCCGATCGCGCTCAGGCGCGAGCGAGGACGAACACCGGGATCTCCCGGTCTGTCTTCTTCTGGTAATCCGCGTAATCGGGGTAGACCGCGACCGAACGCTCCCACCACACGGCTTTCTCGTCGCCGGTTACCTCCCGAGCGACGTAATCATGCTTTTCGGGTCCGTCCTGCAGCTCCACCAGCGGCTCGGCTTTGACGTTGAAGTACCAGACGGGATGCTTCGGCGCACCGCCGAGGGAGGCCACGATGGCGTACTCCCCATCGTGTTCCACCCGCATCAACGGCGACTTGCGCAGCTTCCCGCTCTTGTTTCCCTTGGTGGTCAGCAGCACGACCGGCATCCCGTTCATCGTCGTGCCTTCGGTTCCGCCGGAGTTCTCGTACAGCTCGGCCTGCTTGCGGGCCCAGTCGGATGAACTCGGTTCGTATTCTCCTGTCAATGGCATGGTTTCAGTCAACACCCACGGCCGCCGGGACGCCACCGAATCTCGGTCGTCGCAGGTCGGAACCGTGAGTTCGGTGGACCGAATCTTTGCGTGGGTATAGTCTGAACTTCACCCGCCGGACACCCGAATCATCGAACCGGACGGGCGTACCCGAGGAGGACGCGATGACCTACACGAGCAACCAGGTGAGCCGTCGAACTGTCCCCGTCCTGCGCACGGTCGATGTCGCCGGCGTCGATTGGCCTCTGTACAAGCTCGAGTCATTGGCGATCGGGCTCGTCGTATTCGTCGCCACCCTCGCGCTGGTCGGATCACTGCAGGCAGCCGTCCTCGGCGGCGCGGCAGTCGCAGTCGCCGCGTGGTGGACTCTCCGATTGACCGAGGTCCACCCCGCCCGGACCGGCTCACCCCGTCAGGCAGCCGGGCCCCAGTAGCGCCTTCAGGTCTCCCATCAGCGCCGACGTCGGCGTCACCCGCAGACTGTCGTCGAGCTTCATCGTGGTGATCTTGTCGCCACTGACCAAACGTAGATGGACGTCCGAGGTCCCCGGGTGGCTGATCAACACCCGCTTGAGTGCGCCGACCTTGTCGGCCGTGCACAGTCGCGTCGGCAAACTCACCGCGAGCGGCTTGTCGATACCGATCGCCGAAAGATCCGGCACCGCAAGATCGTTCGCAATCAACGACACCCGGTCGTCACGCACCGACACGCGCCCCTTGACGAGCACCACCGAGTCCTCGGTGACGTCGGCACCGAACACCGAGTAGGCCTGTGGGAAGAACAGCACCTCGATGCCGCCGGCAAGGTCCTCGAGCTGAGCCGACGCCCACGTCAGACCGTTCTTGTTGATCCGCCGGTTCACCGAGGCCAGAATTCCGCCGACGGTGACCTGAGTGCCGTCCTTGATGTCCCCTTCGAGGATCGTCGGGATGTTGCAGTCGGACTTCGCGGCCAACATGTGCTCGACACCGAGCAGCGGGTGGCCGGACACGTAGAGACCGAGCATCTCGCGCTCGAGGGCCAGACGGTGCTTGGACTCCCACTCCTCGTCCGGCACGCGGACGTTGAACACCGAGGAAATGGACTCGTCGGCGTCCTCACCGCCGAACAGATCGAACTGTCCGATCGCCTCGGCCTTCTTGGTGCCCATCACCGCATCGATCGCGTCGGCATGGATCAACATCAGACCCTTGCGCGGATGATCGAGAGAGTCGAAAGCGCCTGCCTTGATGAGAGATTCGGTGACCTTCTTGCTGCACGCGATCGCGTCGATCTTGCCCAGGTAGTCCGAGAAATCCGTGTATTTGGACTTCTCCGACCGCGCTCTGATGATCGATGCGACCACGTTCGTGCCGACGTTGCGCACCGCGCCGAGACCGAACCGGATGTCCTTGCCCACCGATGCGAAGTTGAGCTCGGATTCGTTGACGTCCGGTGGCAGCACCGTGATGCCGAGCTTGCGGCAGTCGGCCAGGTAGATCGCGGCCTTGTCCTTGTCGTCACCGACACTGGTGAGCAGGCCGGCCATGTATTCGGCCGGGTAGTTGGCCTTGAGGTACGCCGTCCAGTACGAGACCAGGCCGTAGCCGGCCGAGTGCGATTTGTTGAACGCGTAGCCGGCGAACGGGAGCACGGTGTCCCACAGCGCCTTGATGGCGGCCTCGGAGAAGCCGTTGTCCAACATGCCCTGCCGGAATCCGGCGTAGGCCTTCTCGAGCTCGGAGAGCTTCTTCTTTCCCATGGCACGACGCAGCAGGTCGGCCTGACCCAGGGTGTACCCGGCGACCTTCTGCGCGAGCTGCATGATCTGCTCCTGGTAGACCACCAGGCCGTACGTCTCGCCGAGAATCACCTTGAGCGGCTCTTCGAGCTCGGGGTGAATCGGCTTGACCTCCTGCCGCCCGTTCTTGCGGTCGGCGTAGTCATTGTGCGAGTTCATGCCCATCGGACCCGGGCGGTACAGCGCGAGCACGGCGACGATGTCCTCGAAACCGGTGGGCTGCATGCGGCGCAGCAGGTCTCGCATCGCGCTGCCGTCGAGCTGGAAAACACCGAGAGTGTCTCCGCGAGAAAGCAATTCGAAGGTCGCCGGATCGTCGAGCGGCAACGCGTCGAGATCGATGTCGATGCCGCGATTGGCCTTGATGTTGTCGATCGCGTCGCCGATGACCGTGAGGTTTCGCAGACCGAGGAAGTCCATCTTCAGCAGGCCGATGGCCTCGCACGACGGGTAGTCCCAGCCGGTGATGATCGCGCCGTCCTGGGCGCGCTTCCACACCGGGATGGCGTCGGTGAGCGGCTCCGAGGACATGATGACCGCGCAGGCGTGTACGCCCGCGTTGCGGATCAGGCCTTCGAGGCCCTTGGCCGTCTTGTAGATCGTGGCCACGTCGGGGTTGGAGTCGATGAGCGCTCGGACCTCGACGGCCTCCTTGTAGCGCTCGTGCGACGGATCGGTGATGCCGGCCACCGAGATGTCCTTGGCCATGATGGGCGGCGGCAGGGCCTTGGTGATCTGATCGGCGATGCCGAAACCGGGCTGGCCGAACTGCACACGTGCGGAGTCCTTGATGGCAGCCTTGGTCTTGATGGTGCCGAAGGTGATGACCTGCGCAACCCGGTCGCTACCCCACTTCTCCGTGGCGTAGCGCACCATCTCACCGCGACGACGATCGTCGAAGTCGATATCGATATCGGGCATCGAGACGCGCTCGGGGTTGAGGAATCGCTCGAAGAGCAATCCGTGCGGGAGCGGATCGATGTTGGTGATGCCCATGGCGTAGGCAACCAGGGATCCGGCGGCGGAACCACGGCCCGGTCCGACGCGGATGCCGACCGCTTTCGCGTGGTTGATGAGGTCGCCGACCACGAGGAAGTAGGCCGGGAAGCCCATCTCCAGGATCACCTTGATCTCGTACTCCGCTCGCGCGAGGTAATCCTCGGCCGGACCGTCGGGGAACCGACGTTCGAGTCCGGTCATGACCTCGTGCCGCAGCCACGTTCCCTGCGTGTATCCCTCGGGAACCGGGAAGATGGGCATCCGGTCGCGGTGCGCCCACACCTCGTCGTAGGGCTGGACTCGCTCGGCGATGAGGAGCGTGCTGTCGCAGGCACCGGGTACCTCGTCGTCCCAGAGAGCACGCATCTCGGCGGCGGACTTGAGGTAGTAGCCGTCGCCGTCGAACTTGAAACGAGTGGGATCGCTGAGCGTCTTACCGGTCTGGATGCACAGCAGAGCCTCGTGGTTCTCGGCGGCGTCCTTGGTGACGTAGTGGCAGTCGTTGGTGGCCAACGGCGGAATGGACAGCTTCTTGCCGATGTCGAGCAGGCCCTCTCGGACTCGCCGCTCGATGGACAGACCGTGGTCCATCAACTCGAGGAAGAAGTTGTCCGGGCCCCAGATCTCCTGCCACTTGGCCGCGGCCTCGAGGGCTTCGCGGTCCTGGCCCAGACGTAGGCGCGTCTGAACCTCACCGGACGGGCATCCGGTGGTGGCGATGATGCCCTCCGCGTGCGAAGCGATGATCTCCTCGTCCATGCGGGCCCACTTGCCGAGTTGACCCTCGATGGACGCGAGCGAGGACAGCTTGAACAGGTTGCGAACGCCGGTCGCGTTCTCCGCCACCATCGTCATGTGCGTGTACGCACCGCTACCGGAGACGTCGTCGGACTTCTGGCTTCGATCGCCCCACAGCACGCGCTTCTTGTTGAATCGGGATTCGGGAGCGATGTAGGCCTCGATACCGATGATCGGCTTGATGCCGGCCTTCTTGGCCTCGTTGTAGAACTCGCTGGCTCCGTACATGTTGCCGTGGTCGGTCATGCCGACCGCCGTCATCTCCAACCGCGCCGCCTCGGCGAACATGGCCCCGATCTTGGCGGCACCGTCGAGCATCGAATATTCGGTGTGGTTGTGCAGATGAACGAACGAATCGGCCACGAAGGTTCTCTCCTGAAGGTCGTGCGTTTTCGAAAATACGAGCCGCGAATGCACCCACTCTAGGCGGTGGAACCGACAGATTTTTCAGGCCGACGGTGTGTCCTGGGAGGACGTGACGGGTGTGACGAACGAGACTGAAGTTGCCTCATTCGGCGGGAACCGGACCGTCGTCCGGCAGCGGCCCGACGACGTCGATGTTCTGCGGAAGCAACGGCTCGACGGCGAACTTCCCGGACACCGCGTCGGCCGGAAGTGCCTCCACCGCCCGCACCCCGTCGCGGCCTGCCAGCTCGCTCAACTCGGCCGCGGTGCCCCGCACGACCACCGTCACCACGCATGCGCATCCGGCCAGCAACCGGCGCTGCGACACCGCGTCTATCTGCGCCTGCCTGTCCCCTGCGCCGAACGATTCCTGGATCTGGCCGGCAGCACGCGCGGTCGCATTCAGTACCGACCGTTCACTGCCGGGAACACCGACCGTGAGGATCGGAGTTTGCACGCGATCGAGCGGTACTCGAAAGAGCACCATCGAGATGCGCACGCCGTTCGCGGCGGCGTAGGCCTGTTCGGCGGTGAATTCACGATCGAACGACACCGATCCCCAGCGAGGTTCGGCATCGTCGTCGAGCAGGCTCTCCTCGGCGCGAGCCACATAGTCGGTCACCTGCTCGCCGCTGTCCGGGCCGAGCCGGTCGGTTCCCACGCGTAGTTGCCGTTGCGGGTTCAGATGGCCGACGACAGCCAGGCCACCGACCGCCAGAGCGATCGTGACGACGGCACCGACCACACCCGAAAATCCGCGCATCACGCCTTCCGAAGCACCTCGAGAGCATGTTCGAGGTCTGCCGGATACTTGCTTTCGATCTCGACCCAACGGCCGTCGGACGGATGCGCGAAGCCGAGCGAACGCGCGTGCAGCCACTGACGTTCCAGGCCCAACCGTTCGGCCAACCGCGGGTCCGCCCCGTACGTCAGGTCGCCGCAACACGGGTGTCGCAGCGCCGAGAAATGGACGCGGATCTGGTGTGTGCGTCCGGTTTCCAGATGAACGTCCAGCAGGCTCGCGGCCTGGAATGCCTCGACCGTGTCGTAATGAGTGACGCTGGGCTTGCCGTCCGCGCGGACGGCGAACTTCCAGTCGTTGCTGCCGTGCCGTCCGATCGGAGCATCGATGGTTCCACTGCTCGGATCCGGATGTCCCTGCACCAGGGCGTGATAACGCTTGTCGATCGTACGAGCCTTGAACGCCCGCTTGAGCACGGTGTATGCCCGCTCCGACGTCGCGACCACCATCACCCCGGACGTTCCCACATCGAGTCGGTGCACGATGCCCTGACGCTCGTGCGCGCCGGACGTGGAGATTCGGAAACCGGCGGCCGCGAGGCCGCCGATGACGGTCGGCCCGGTCCAGCCCACACTGGCGTGCGCGGCGACGCCCACCGGTTTGTCGACTGCCACCACGTCGTCGTCGGCGTAGAGAATCTCCATACCTTCGACCGGTTCGGCCTCGATAGTCAGCTCACGTGCAGGTTCGGGCAGAGTCACTTCGAGCCACGACCCACCCGAGAGGCGATCGGACTTCCCGACGGCACTGTGATCGACCAGCACCGAACCCTCTTCGGCCAAGGCTGCGGCGACCGTACGCGAGAGCCCGAGAAGTCGCGCCAGGCCGGCGTCGACGCGCATGCCGTCCAAGCCGTCGGGCACCGGCATGGAACGCGATTCCCTCACGAGTCGGCCTTCTGCGGGGCATCGGACGTGGACTTGGTCACCCGTTCGCCGTTGGGCTCGAAACCGAACAGGCTGAGCGCGACGAGCAGGATGGCCCCGCACACGATGGACGAGTCGGCGACGTTGAACACCGGCCACCAGCCCACCGATACGAAATCGACCACATGACCCTGGAACGGGCCCGGTGCGCGGAAGAACCGGTCGATCAGGTTGCCCAGAGCGCCGCCGAGAACCAGACCCAGCCCCAGCGCCCACCACGGCGAACGCAGCGTTCGACCGATCTTCACGACCCCGATCACCACGGCCACGGCGACCAGCGTCAGCAACCAGGTCATTCCGGTGGCCATGGAGAACGCCGCACCGGGATTGCGCACCAGCCGCAGAGTCACGACGTCGCCGATGATCTCGATCGGGTTTCCAGGCTTCACGTAGTGCACCACCACGATCTTCGTGATCAGGTCGAACAGCAGAATCACTGCCGCGATCGCCACCAGGAGTCGGGTACGCAGAGGTGCGGCGGGCCGAACCGCAGCACTGTCGGCACCGGACACCTGCTCGTCTGCAGCCTCGTGGGGGTCGGGGGTTGCACTGGTCTCGGTGGTCGGATCGTCGGGTCGGTCGTCACTCACCCGTCCATCATGGCGCATCGACAACCGTCGGTCCGCATCCGAGCCGCGTGGTAGCGGTCTGCGCACCCGGTGTCATCAGTAGCCTGGTGCCCGTGAAGTCGACCGATCGCACCCGCACCGTCCGCTCCGGCTTCGTGGCCGCCTCCTGCGCAGTGGCTCTACTGGCCGGATGCTCGAGCGGTGATTCGGATCCCGCACCCGAACAGACCCCGGCTTCGAACGAGGTCACGATCGCGGTGACGCCCACGACCACCACCGTCGTCGATCCCGGTAGCGAGCCACGGCGCGCGCTCACCTTCGACAGCTCCGACGCGGACGCGCAGAACCAGAGCGTCGACCTCACCACCACCTCGACCGTGCAGCAACAGATCAATGCTGCTGCGCCGCAAGACTTCTCCAGTCCGGAACTGACCGTGCCGCTGACTGCCTCGACGTCCGACACCGTCCCGGACGAGGACGCGTCGAGCGGGGCCACCACCTCCGTCGAGCTGACCATCGGAGCCGCGACGTCACCGGACGCGGGACTGACCGACGCACTCTCCGCATCCGAGGGATCGACTGCGCGATTGGCCAGGACCGATTCCGGAGCGATCACCGCCCTGCACATCACGCCGGCCGACGATGCCCTAGATACCGCCCGCGCCGCGATCGAACGCTCCTTGAACGCGGCGGTGTACCGATCCATCGACTTTCCCGACGCGGAAGTGGGGGTCGGCGCGGTCTGGACCGTCGATCAGCAAGTGCTCAGTGGCATCACACTGAACCAGCGCACCACGGTCACCTTGCGTGCACTCGACGGCGACCGCGCGACCCTCGACGTGGCCATCACCCAGACGCCCGAATCGTCGGTGTGGAATCTGCCCGACAATGCGGGCACGCTCAACATCGCGTCCTACACCTTCACGGGCGCGGGAACACTCGATGTCGATCTCTCCCGACCACTTCCGGTCGGAGGTTCGATCACCGCAGGCGGCGAGCAGATGTACACCGACCCCGACAGCACCACGGTGCTCCGGCAAACCGTCGGCGATTCGATCACCTGGACCGCCCGATGACGCGCGCTGCCACCCGAGTACTGGCGACGTTGTCGATTCTCGGGATCGCTGCCACCGGATGCAGCACGAACGAGCTTGCCGAAACGGCCACGCCTGCCGTCACCACCGTCGCGGCTCCCGACCCGCTACGCGGTCCGCCGATCACCGATCCGGCCGCGCTGACTGCCGCGATGCTGGGGCTCGCAGACCTGCCGGACGGCTTCTCCTCGATTCCCGATCCGGTTCGTGATCTGGGGTTGGATCCGGCACCGGAGTACGACTCGCCTGATCGCTCGAGCACCGACCCGGCCGAGTGCGCCGCCGTCCTCGCGCCGGTATCGCAACAGCAGGCCGGAGCCGCGTCGAGCGCGGTGGTCCGCTTCTCCGGTCCGAATTTCTCGTCGATCGACGAGGACGCGGCGAGCTATCCCGTGCCGGGAGCCGCCGAGGCTTTCGCGAACATTCAGCGAGCGTGGGCCGAGTGCTCGACGTTCACCGGAACCGACGCGGACGGTATCGGCGTCGACTACTCGGTGGCGGGGCGTGACCAAGCGACCGTCGGCGACGCGTCCGCATCGATTCGACTGACCACCACGAGCGAGGGCTTCACGCTGGTCTCCGACGTCGTGGTGGCGGTGGTCGACTCGACCGTGGTGCAGATCGTCGTCTCCGACCAGAGCGGACTGGAACCGGAGACCGTCACCGCCGTCGCGGGGTCTGCAGCGGATCGCATTCGATCGGCCGTGCCCAGCGCCTGACCGCCGTCCCTACACAAGACGAACTGCCGGTGACTCCCTCGAAAGAAGGTGTCACCGGCAGTTCGCCGTTGGTCAGAGACGATCGGCAGGACTCAGGGTGCGGGGCACGCCGGGCTGGTCAGCTGCGCGAGAGACACGATGCCGCAGGCGTTCTCCTTGGAGAGCTTCCACACACCGTCCTCGGGGACGAACTTGAACGTGCCGGGGTTGGCCTGGCCGTTGAGGGTGATGGTGATACCCGCGTTGAGCTCACCGGTGCCCAGATCGTCGATGCTGGTGATCTCGATCTGTGCGTTATTGGCCACAGCAGCGGCGGCAACCTGGTTGATCAGACCCGGATCCTCGGACGCACCCTGGATCAGAGCAGCCTTCTCCTCGACCGGAACGTTGGGATCGAGTCCGCGGTTGAGCTCGGTGTTGAGCTGCTCGACGGTGGGCACCGGCGGGTAGTCCCCGCCCGCGGGTGCAGCACTCGCGGTGGTGGTGGCAACCGTCGTGGTCGTGGCCGTCGTGCCGCCGTCTTCCGAGCTGCAGGCAGACATGGTCAGTGCACCGGCGATGGCGATACCGGCAACCATGGCCCGTCGGGTGTTGCGAAGCTTCAAGTGCTTGTCCTTTTCACTCTGAGTCACGTATCGATCGTTCTGTGACTCGTCGGTCGTCTGTATGGGGGTCGTCTCGGACCGAGTCCACTATGTCAGCTCGACTCGCCCGAGTCACAACGCGAAGGCCATACCTGTGAAACCTCACAGAGTTTCCTCAGCCGCGCCACAACTCACGCCAAGCTGTCCAGAACATCGGCCACGACCAGGTCGGTGTCCGATTCTGCAAAGGTGCGGGCCGTTCCCGGACCGGTGGTCCGTGTCTCGAAACGGACCGTCACCACCGAGTGTCCCGCGCCCTGCACCCACCCGTGACCGTACCGAACATGCCGAACGTCCATACCCGGCTGCCACCGCGGACCGTCCTCGACCACGGCGAGATTCGCGGTCTCCTCCGTCGCGGGTAACGGCTCGTCCGGGACCGGAGCAACCGGCTCGTACTCGAGTTCGGGGAACAACGATCCTTGCCGAACCGCGGACAGACCGGCGAGGCCTACACCGACGAGCCGGATCGGTCCGACATCCACCGGATCGACCGCCAACCGCTGAGCAGTGGCCACGATCGTCTGCTTGTCCACCGTCGCGTAGGGCAATGTCGCCGATCTGGTGATGATGCTCATGTCGGACTTACGCAACTTGAGCACGACCGTGCGGGCCCCCCGGCCGTCCTTCAGCAACCGGCGATGAGTCGACTCGACGATGGACTCGATCGCCGGGCGTAGTTGAGCGAGAGTCGTAAGGTCGTTCGCGAACGTCGTCTCGGCACTGACCTGCTTGGCCTCGGCCCGCTCGGCCACCACCCGGTTGTCGATGCCGCGCGCCAGCTGATGCAGGCTCGGGCCCATGGTCGCACCGAGAATCGACGCCACTTCCGACTCGGGCGTAGCCACGAACTTGCCGATGGTGTCGATCCCCAAGCGGTGCAACCGTTCTCCGGCAACAGGGCCGATCCCCCACAACTTGCGCACCGGCAGATCGGCCATCAACTCGGCCTGGATGCCGGGCGCTACCACCGTGATTCCATCGGGTTTGGCCAGACCCGACGCGATCTTGGCGATCTGTTTCCCGGACCCGGCACCGATGGAGGCGACGAGCCCGGTCTCTGCCAGTACCAGCGCCCGCAGATCGGCACAGAAGCGCTCGACCTCGGCCACCGTCGCACCCGCCAGCTCGAGCGGCTCGCCGAAGGCCTCGTCGATCGAGAGCTGTTCCAGCACGGGCATGCGCACCCGAAGCGCCTCGAAGGCACGTCTGCTCAGCTCCGAGTACAGCGGGAACCGCGGCGGCAGGACCACTGCGCTCGCACCGACGAGTCGACGGGCCTGGTGCATCGGCATCGCCGAACGAGCCCCGAACGCCCGGGCCTGATAGCTGCACCCGGCCACCACGCCTCTGCCGCCTGCACCGCCGACCAGCACCGGCCGACCCCGCAGCGTCGGCCGCGTCAGCTGCTCGGCGGACGCAAAGAACGCGTCCATGTCCAGATGCAACACCCAACGCCGGCTCCGCAGAGTCCGATCGACACTGTCGGGCATGGTCAACGACGGCCGTCGGGCGGCTCGAACGGGGCGTCGGCACCGAAGCCGAGCACACGTGCGGCCCGCTCCGGTCCGGGATCGGACCACCGTGCGGAGTACTGCTCGGTCGTGGTCAGCGACCGTGTGTGTGCACGATCGATGTACAGCGTGCCGGCGAGGTGATCGCTCTCGTGGGCCACGATCCGTGCGGGCCAGCCACGCACCACCTCGTCGATCTCGCGGCCGGTCTCGTCGGTACACACAAGCCGGACTTCCGCGGCGCGAGTGACGACGGCCTGATACCCCGGCACACTGAGGCAGCCCTCGTAGAACGAGGCAGTGCGTCGTCCTACCGGGGTGTACCGTGGATTGATCAACGCTCGGAACGACAACGGGGTGCGCTCCCGGACCCGGGCGACGCCCTCCGCGACTTCGAAGAGATCCTCGATCACCGCGATCTGCAACGGAATTCCGATCTGCGGGGCAGCAAGGCCGACACCGGGCGCGTCGTGCATCGTCGCGCGCATCACCTCGATCAACTCCGTCAACACATCACGCTCGAGCTGACCGGTGTAGCGCAGCGCCGGGGCACGCAGCACCGGATGGCCGGCGGCGACGATGGGAACGACGCCGCCACGAGCCTCGGAGAGGCGCTCGTGGACGGCATCGACCACCTCCTCCTCGGTCACGACGACCCGGTGCCCCTCGCTCATATGCCCTCGGTCACGACGACTTCGTGATCGCTGCCCGAACTCCCTCACCGAGATCGCTGCCGTCGTCGCCGACCGAGCCGTCGACCAGCGACAACGCGAGTACTTCGCGCGCGATCACATCCCGATGAGCGTCCAGCCACGCCCGTCGATGTTCGGGTACCTCGATGACGATGTCGATACGGTCGGACACATCGAGTCCGTGGCTACGACGCGCATCCTGCAGCTCACGGATGCGGTCCTTGGCCCAACCCTCGGCCTCCAGCTCTTCGGTGACCGCCGAATCGAGCACCACGAGTCCTGCGTTCCCGGGCAGCGGTGCCGTCGATTCCGGCTCCGCGGCAACGAGTCTGCGGGTGTACTCCTCGGGCAGCAACGCGATGCCTGCGGCGCTCACGACACCGTCGGCATCTTCCGACCAGTCACCGGCCTTGACTGCCTTGATGACCTTCTGGACATCCTTACCGATCCGCGGACCGGCAGCGCGTGCGTTCACGACGAGCTCGAATTTGCCGTGCACGGCAACGTCTTCGGTCAGATCCACCTTCTTGACGTTGACCTCGTCGGCGATGATGTCGAGGAACGGACGCAGCCGCTCGGCGTCGGCGGCCGCGACGGTCACCTCGGGCAGCGGCAGCCGCACGCGCAGATTCTGTGCCTTACGCAGACCGAGCACCGTGGAGCACACGGTACGAACCTCGTCCATGCTGTCGACCAGCTCCGGGTCGGACGGCAACTCGTCGGCCGTCGGCCAATCCGTCAGGTGCACCGATCGGCCACCGGTCAATCCGCGCCAGACCACCTCGCTGATCAACGGCAACAACGGAGCGGCGATGCGGGTGAGCACTTCGAGCACGGTGTGCAGGGTGTCGATCGCGTCGGCGTCCTCGCCCCAGAAGCGTGAACGCGACCGTCGCACATACCAATTGGTCAATGCGTCACAGAACGTACGCAGTTCGTCGCACGCCCCGGCGATGTCGTTCCCTTCGAGCGCATCGGTGATCGCATCCCGCGTGGCGGACAGTTTGGCAAGCACGTACCGATCGAGAACGTGCGGAGAATCGGTCCGCCACTGCCCCGGCGTCGACGCGTAGAGCTGCAGAAAACTCCACGCGTTCCAGATCGGCAACAGCGCCTGCCGGACTCCCTCGCGGATGCCCTGCTCGGTGACGATCAGGTTGCCACCGCGCAGGATCGGCGACGACATCAGGAACCACCGCATGGCATCCGAGCCGTCGCGGTCGAAGACCTCCTTGACGTCCGGGTAGTTCCCCTTCGACTTACTCATCTTCAGACCGTCGTCACCGAGCACGATGCCATGGGCAGCAACAGTTTTGAAGGCAGGCCGGTCGAACAAAGCAGTCGCGAGCACGTGCAGGGTGTAGAACCAGCCGCGCGTCTGACCGTTGTATTCGACGATGAAGTCGCCCGGGTTGTGCGTCTGGAACCACTCCTCGTTCTCGAACGGGAAGTGCACCTGTGCATACGGCATCGAGCCCGATTCGAACCAGCAGTCCAGCACCTCGGGAACGCGACGCATGGTCGACTTGCCGGTCGGGTCGTCCGGGTTGGGACGCGTCAGGTCGTCGATGTACGGCCGATGCAGATCGGTCGGACGCACACCGAAGTCACGCTCGAGTTCGTCCAGGCTGCCGTACACGTCGAGACGAGGGTAGGCGGGGTCGTCGGACGTCCAGGCCGGGATCGGGCTGCCCCAGTACCGGTTTCGGCTGATGTTCCAGTCGCGGGCACCTTCGAGCCACTTGCCGAACTGACCGTCCTTGATGTGCTCGGGCACCCAGGTGATCTCCTGGTTGAGCTCGACCATCCGATCGCGGAACTTGGTGACCGCGACGAACCACGACGGAACCGCCATGTAGATCAGCGGCTGACCACTACGCCAACTGTGCGGGTACGAGTGCTCGATGGTCTCGTGCCGCAGCAAGCGGCCCGAGGCCTTGAGATCCTTGATGATCACCGGATTGGCGTCGAACACCATCAGGCCCTCGTAGGGCGGCACCAACGACGTGAATTTGCCGCCCGCATCGAGCGGTTGCACGACCTCGATACCGTTCGCGGTGGCGACGTCCATGTCCTCCTCACCGAATGCCGGTGCGAGATGGACGATTCCGGTGCCGGAGTCGGTGGTGACGTAATCGGCCTCCAGAACGCGATGCGCATTCTCGTGGCCGAGGAAGAAGTCGTAGGGCGGTGCGTAGGCGAGGCCGACCAACTCCGCGCCGGTGTGCTCCGAGAGCACCTCCGGCTCCTCCCCCAGTTCCTTCGCATAGTGCGCGAGTCGGGCAGAGGCGAGCACGTAACGCTCACCGTCGGCACCGCGGACCTGAACGTAGTGCACCTCCGGATGCACCGCGATCGCGAGGTTCGACGGCAGAGTCCACGGAGTGGTGGTCCAGATCAGTGCGTTCGCGCCGTCCAGGGGTGTGCCCGGTGCCGTCAGGGGCATGGTGACGGTGACCGCGGGATCCTGACGCATCTTGTACGCGTCGTCGAGCCGGGTCTCCTGGTTGGACAGCGGCGTCTGCTCGTACCAGCTGTACGGCAGCACTCGGTAGCCCTGGTAGATCAGGCCCTTGTCGTGGAGCGTCTTGAACGCCCACATGACGGACTCCATGAAGTCGACGTCGAGGGTCTTGTAGTCGTTGTCGAAGTCGACCCACCGCGCCTGCCGAGTGACGTAATCCCGCCACTCGTCGGTGTACTGCAACACCGATTGCTTGCAGTAGGCGTTGAACTTCGCCAGGCCCATCTCGTCGATCTCGGACTTGTCCTTGATGCCGAGTTGCTTCTCCGCTTCCAATTCGGCGGGAAGGCCGTGGCAGTCCCACCCGAAACGACGCTCGACCTTCTTGCCGCGCATGGTCTGGAACCGGGGCACGAGATCCTTGACGTATCCGGTGAGCAGATGGCCGTAGTGCGGCAGACCGTTGGCGAACGGAGGTCCGTCGTAGAAAACGAATTCCTCGGCATCGGCGCGGTTGTCGATGCTGGCGCGGAACGTGCCGTCCTCGGCCCATTCGTGCAGCACGATACGCTCGAGATCGGGAAACGGAACGCTTCCCGATCGACCTTCGGCCAGATCCACCAGCGGGTACGACGCGTTCTCGGTGCGTGCGCTCGAATCTGTCATATCTGTCTCCTCCGTGCCGGACGCGTACAGGACGCGACATCGATTGGCACGGGGACGACATTCGGCGATGGGGACGCCGAGTACCGCGGTACCACCCCGCTTGCTCGGACCGATGGAACCCGTCGGACCGAGCCTCTCCACACGAGCTGTGACGGGCTCACCCGTTCGGTTCTACTGAACAGCCCATTTCGGTCGTTGCAGACCGAATCGTCACTGTCGTTCTTCCGAAGGCTCCCCGGTGATGGCCGGATCGACGCCTGATTGTTCTCTCGTCTGACAACCGTCGAACTGATGCACTTACCGCCTGATGCACTACCGCCTGATGCACTGCCGCGTAGATGCTACCTGTCGATCTCGGGCGGTGGCCGTCGCCCGAGCAGGGCCCCGACCAGGAGCAGCACCGCCCCGACTATGCAGATCACGATGCAGGCCCAGGCCCAGACGACCGATCCGGTCATCAGGGCCAACACCAGGAACCCGAACCCGACAGCCGCCGCGCCGAGGGTCAGAATCAGCACAGGATTCCTCGCTCACCACTCGACGCTACAACCGAGCCCGACGCTGCCCCGAGAGACAGCGTCGGAGAACGATCGCGTCAGTTGTTGCCCTTGGCGTACGACTGGCTGTAGCCGGACGTCTGGTTGTCCTGGTTGAAGTTGTCCTGGCCGTTGTCCACCGGCAGCGCCGAGGAACGGTTCTCGAGCTCTTCGAGCTGCGATTCGAGGTACGACTTGAGGCGCACCCGGTATTCGCGCTCGAACGTCTTGAGCTGCTCGATGCGACCTTCCAGCACGGACCGCTGCTGGTTGATCGTCGCCATGATCTCGGTGTGCTTGCGCTCGGCGTCGGCCTGCAATGCGTCGGCCTTCTCCTTGGCCTGGCGAAGCTGGGTCTCGGAGCGAGTCTGTGCATCGGTGAGCAGCGACTCGGACTTCTGCCGCGCTTCGGACATCATCGACTCCGAGCGAGCCCGGGCATCCGACACCAGACGTTCGGCGTTGGTGCGCGCATTGCCGAGCAGCTGCTCGGACTCGGTCTTCGCATCGCCGGTGAGGCGATCCGCCATCTCCTGCGCGAGACCGAGAATCTTCGCGGCCTGCATGTTGGAGTCGCCGCTCTGCTGCGGTGCTGCGGCCACGGGAGCGACCGGCGCGGGCTGCTGAACCACCGGTGGCGGCTTGGGGGGATCGACCGGCCGCTGCGGCTCGGCTTTCGGTGCGGCAACCGGAGCCGACTGTGGGCTCTGGCGCGCAGAGTTCTTGGCGTCCGCAAGCTCCTGGTCGAGCTCACCGACACGCTGGCGCAGGTCGGCGTTCTCTTCGATCAGTCGGGACAACTCTTGCTCGACGAGGTCGAGAAATGCGTCGACCTCGTCTTCGTTGTAACCGCGCTTACCGATGGGCGGCTTGCTGAACGCAACGTTGTGCACATCAGCTGGAGTCAGCGGCATGGAAGGATCCCTTCACGCGTCTTGGGGCGGTAGAGCAAGCATTCAGTTATATGCCATTCCGCGCGAGTGCAGAACAATCAAACTGTAACTGGCGTCCATTCTGTCACACGGGACACGCAGCTTGCGCTGGGTCCCGAGTTCTAACATTCCATCTTCGGCCTCAGGCCGCGAGACTGCTGGTCACATTCCAAAGAATGAACACGACGAACAGCAAGACCATGATCGACAGGTCCAGTCGCACACCACCGAGGTTGAGCGGCGGAATTATCCTGCGCAGGAACTTCACGGGCGGGTCGGTGACCGTGAAGATCGCCTCCAGAAGGATGACGACCAGCCCGGTCGGTTGCCAATCTCTCGCGAAAGTCCTGATGAACTCGACGATGATTCGACCGATGAGAAGGAGCCAAAAAAGAAACAATACGATGTTGATCACCGTGAACACGATCACGGCTATACTCTGCCTGACTTCGCCGGGCTGAGCAAAGTGCGCTGGTCACAGCTCCGACTTGCCGCCCCAAGGGGAGAAACGATCACTGCTGGCTGTAGAAGCCGGTTTCCGCAATTCGCCGGCGCTCCTGCGGGGACACATCGACATCGGCCGGCGAAAGCAGGAACACCTTCGTGGCCACCTTGTCGAACGATCCACGGAGTGCGAAGGCCAATCCGGCAGCGAAGTCGACGAGTCGCTTGGCGTCCGCGTTGCTCATTTCGACGAGATCCATGATGACCGGAGTGCCGTCACGGAAACGCTCACCGATGGTGCGCGCCTCGCTGTAGTCCCTCGGGCGCAGGGTGGTGATCTTCGAGAGTGGGCCGCCGTCGTCGACGATCGGGCTGCGTCGGGTCTCGGCCCGCACGTCCATGCGGGTGTCCATCGCCAGCGCGCCACGAGTGGCTGCGCCTCGGGTCGACGGTCCTGCTGTGCCGCGTGCGCGTCCACCGATCGGAGCGAGCGTCGCAGCGGGGCGAGGAGCCTCGTAATCGTCGTAGTCGTCCTCGGCCTGCGCGTGCCGCGAGCCACCGAACGACGGCTTGACGAAGTCACGATCGTCGATGTCGTCGTAACCGTCACGGCCACCACGGGGACTGCGGCGGGTGTCCGGATCGTCGAGGTAGTCGTCCTCGTAGTCCGCGAGCGGAACCATGCCGAAGTACGCCTTGAACTTGTGCAGGGTGCTCATCGTTCTGCCTTCCGTGGCCGTGTCTACTGTCCATCTCCAGGTTCGCAAGTGTCTGTTGTGACTGATGTGATCCGTGGACTGTTATTGGGAGGCTATCGGCCGCGCACCGAGTATTGCGGTACCGACACGCACGCACGTCGATCCGTGTCGCACAGCAGCTTCCAGGTCCCCCGTCATGCCGGCCGACAACTCGCGGGCATCGGGATGATCACGCAGAAGTCGCTGATGCAGCACCTCGAGATCACCGAACGCAGCGTCCGCATCGGCGTCCAACGGAGGTACGGCCATGAGTCCGGCCAGACGCAAGCCGGGTGCGGTCGACACCGCGTCGGCCAACTCGTACAGGTCCCCGCGTTCGACGCCGCCGCGGTGGACATCGCCGTCGAGACTGACCTGAACGAGGACGTCGAGCGGCGTCGTCCGAGCGCCGTCGTCGAGTGCTGTCTCGGTGGCCTTGGACAGCGCGGTGACCAATCGAGCACTGTCCACCGAGTGAATGGAGTGCGCCCACGCAGCGATGGACTTCGCCTTGTTTCGCTGGAGATGCCCGATCATGTGCCATCGCGGCGGATCACCGCGGAAGTCCTCGGCGGTCTCGGCCACTTTGGGCGACGCATCCTGCTCTCTGGACTCGCCGAACTCACGGCAGCCCAGCTCGTACAGGATCCGAACGTCGGACGCGGGGAAGAACTTCGTCACCGGCAGCAGAGTCACGGTCGAGTCTTCTCGACCTGCGTCCGCGCATGCTCGCGCCAGTCGTTCGCGTACCGACGCCAACGCGGCGGCGATCTCGGCAGCTCGGTCGGTGGGCTCGCTCACGACATCCTCTCCTGGCCGGAGTCGGGAACCTCGTCTGCGGATGCGGAATCCATCCACACGACGCTCGCGATACGGCCGGTCGAACCTTCCCGGCGATGGCTGAACAGGGTGCGATCCTCGATGGTGCACCGGGGATCCTGAGCCACTCCGTGCAGTCCTGCGGCAATCAGCTGCGCGCGCACACCTGCCGGGATATCGAGACCGGGAGTCTTCCGAACCGTCGTCGTCGCGCTTCCGGGAAGATGCTTGTCGACGTCGGCACGCATGTGGGCGGGTACCTCGTACTGACGCCCACTGGCCGCCGGGCCGAGGAAGGCCCCGATCCTCTCCGGGACCGCGCCCAGCTCGACCATCGACGCAAGTACTCGAGGAATGATGCCGATGCGGGCACCGACGCGGCCGGCGTGTACCGCGGCGATCACGCCCGCCTCTTCGTCGGACAGCAACACCGGAACACAGTCGGCCGTCAACACCACGAGCGCGAGATCGCGCTGCGTCGTCACCAACGCATCGGTCATGGGAACGGGCTCGGACACCGGCCCGTCCACCACCGAGACGGTGCGGCCGTGGACCTGTTCCATGAACACCATGCGTTCGATGCCCATACCCAACCGGTCACCGAGGCGCCGACGGTTGGCCTCGACAGCAGCCGGGTCGTCGCCGACGTGGTCACCGAGATTGAAGGTGTCGAACGGCGGGGCCGACACGCCGCCTGCTCGCGTCGTCGACACCCGCCTGACCCGAAAGGAGTCACTCACCGCCGCATGAAGGACGGCACGTCGACCTCGTCTTCGCCGTCGTCCTCGGCGACGGGAACGCGGCGTCCGGATCCGACCGACTCGCGGCCCTGACCGCCGGAATCCCGGCCGTGACCGGCTGCGGACTCGCGGCTGGACGATTCGCGGTTCGACGAACTGGACGAGTTCAGCGGGGGCAGGCTGGATCCGCTGGGTGCGCCCACCGGGTCGCGGAACACAGCGCCTTCGGAGCTGTCGTTGGAACGCGAGGAGACCTCGCCCGAGCGCGCCGATCCGATCGGGCCGCGGGTGGATGCCGCTGCCTCGACCGGACGACGCGTCGGCGTTCCCCCGTCGAACCCGGCGGCGATGACGGTGACACGAACCTCGTCGCCGAGAGAGTCGTCGATGACAGTTCCGAAGATGATGTTGGCGTCGATGTGCGCCGCTTCCTGGACCAGCGAGGCGGCCTCGTTGATCTCGAACAGGCCGAGATCCGAGCCACCCGCGATGGAGAGCAGCACTCCGCGAGCACCTTCCATGGACGCTTCCAGCAGCGGCGAGTTGATCGCGGATTCCGCGGCCTTGATCGCGCGGCCTTCACCGCGGGAGGAACCGATGCCCATCAGCGCACTGCCTGCGCCGGACATGACGCCCTTGACGTCGGCGAAGTCGACGTTGATCAGCCCGGGGGTGGTGATCAGATCGGTGATGCCCTGAACGCCGTTGAGCAGGACCTCGTCGGCACTGCGGAACGCATCCATGAGGCTGACAGCCGCGTCGCCGAGCTGAAGCAGACGGTCGTTGGGGATGACGATGAGCGTGTCGCAGGATTCACGCAGCTGCTGAATACCGGTGTCGGCCTGGCCACCACGGCGCTTGCCCTCGAAAGAGAACGGACGCGTCACGACGCCGACGGTCAGCGCGCCGAGCTTGCGCGCGATGTTGGCGACGACGGGAGCGCCACCGGTACCGGTTCCGCCGCCCTCACCTGCGGTGACGAAGACCATGTCGGCACCCTTGAGGACCTCTTCGATCTCGTCCTTGTGGTCGTCCGCTGCGCGGCGACCCACCTCAGGGTCGGCACCGGCACCGAGTCCGCGAGTCAGCTCACGGCCGACGTCGAGCTTGACGTCGGCGTCACTCATCAGCAAGGCCTGAGCGTCGGTGTTGACGGCGATGAACTCGACTCCCTTGAGTCCCTGTTCGATCATCCGGTTGACCGCGTTCACGCCGCCGCCGCCGATGCCGACGACCTTGATTACGGCGAGGTAGTTGTGCGGGGGCGTCATGGGCTCTCGCCTTCCGTGGATTGTTGCTCGAAAAATGTGGAAAACCCTCAACCTAAACCACAGGCTTAGAGTTATGTCAAGTACTCGACTGATCGGAACGCTATTCACCGACGGCCACGATCGCCATTAGGCGCGCCGATGCCGCGCCGAAAATATGAGCCTTTCGGGCCCGTTGCTATTTCGTGGTCGGAAGATCGGGACTGGACACGTCGAAAATCTGACCCGGTTGCGACAGCAACGCGATCGCCACCGCCCCCTTGCGCTCGGAGTTGTCCTTGTTCCCCCACACGACGGTCCGCCCGTCCAACAGGAGGATCGAGATGTCGGACAGCGTGCTCGCGCGCACTTCGCCGACCTGACCTCGGATCAGCGGCGGCAGCGAATCGAGTACAGCCAGTGCATCTTTCGTCACCGGATCGCCGAAGACAGGATTGTCGGTCACCAGTCGGACCACCCCGGGCGGAGGCGGTGCGACGGCGAAGTCCACGCCGGTTGCATCGAGCAAGTGAGCGCCGTCGGGGGAATCGACGAACGCCACCGGGACACGTTCTTCGACGGTCACCTGCACGGTGGACGGGTATTTCCGTTGCACCCGAACCGATGCCAGCTCCGGTATCGATGCAACACGCTGGGCCGCGGCCGCGGCGTCGACCCGGACCAGCGGCAGGCCGGTCGGCACCTCGAGTCGGTCGAGGATCTGCTGTTCGGACACCGACGAGGCTCCCACGACCGAAATCGTCCGAACCGACAGCAGCGGCGTGAAGTAGACCAGCACTGCCGATCCGATGATCACTGCGACAACCGCCACGACGGCAAGCACTGCGCGACGGCGTGACCGTTTCACGCGAGCGCGCTCTTCTTCCCTGGCCCGCGCGCGAGCTTGCCTGTCTGTGACCGACGACGTCGAATCACCCTGCCCGGCAACGGGTTCCGATCTGGAAGCGCGGTCTCGATCGGACCGACGAGTCACGTCGACGGCCGATCCTTCGGTACCGCGCGGCCGGTCGTGGCACCGAAATCGGTTTTGGAACGAAGGGCGTCGAGAATGGGCCCGCCGAGCATGGTCACGTCGCCCGCACCCATCGTGATCACCACGTCGCCGGGACGACTGAGATTGGCCACCTGCTTGGCGACCAACGACAGATCCGGTTGGTAGTTCACCGGTTTGGTCACCGACGCTGCGACCAAGGCCCCGGTCACACCGGGCAGGGGTTCCTCGCGAGCGCCGTAGACGTCGAGCACCACGATCTCGTCGGCCAACGACAGTGCGGTACCGAATTCCTCGGCGAACGTCGCAGTGCGCGAGTACAGATGCGGTTGGAACACCACCACGACCCGCGCCCGCTCGCCACCCTCCAGTGCTTGACCCGCGACCAACGCCTGCGCAGCGGTCAGCACGGCCCGCACCTCGGTGGGGTGATGGGCGTAGTCGTCGAACACTCGGACTCCGTGCTCGCGTCCGGTGAACTGGAACCGCCGGTGCACTCCCCCGAATCCGGTCAGCCCGGCCAGCAACTCCTCGACCCCCGCGCCCACCTGGCGGGCAGCCACGAACGCCGCCAGCGCGTTGAGGGCGGTGTGCCGTCCCGGTACTCCCAGCCGAACCGTGCGGGCAGAGTCCTCACCGGCGATCTGCAACTGCGCGACGCCCCCGATGTCCTCGGGCTCCCAGGCCAACAGACGAACGGCCATCTCCACCGGTCCGGCGTCGACGTCGGACGACCCGTAGCCGAGCACCGTCACTCCGGGAAGATTCTTCTCGACCACGCGGCGGGCCAGAGCTGCCGAACCCGGGTCGTCCATGCATGCAACCAGCACACCGCCCGGGTGCAGCAGCGCGGCGAAATCGTCGAACACCTTCACGTAGGCCTCGGTCGTACCGAAGAAATCGAGATGATCGGCCTCGATGTTCGTCACGATGATCACGTTCGCCGAGTACTGCAACAGCGAACCGTCACTCTCGTCCGCCTCGGCGACGAAGACGTCGCCACTGCCGTGATGCGCGTTGGTTCCGGCCTCGTTGAGCTCACCGCCGACCGCGAACGACGGGTCGAACCCACAGTGCTGCAGTGCGACGACCAACATCGATGTGGTCGACGTCTTCCCGTGCGTGCCCGACACCAGCAGGGTGCGGTACCCCTCCATCAACGACGCGAGGACGGCGGGCCGCAACACCACCGGAATCCCGCGATCGCGAGCCTCGACGAGTTCGGGGTTGGTCTTGGGTATGGCCGCGTGGGTCGTCACGACCACGGTGGGGCCGCCGTCGATCATGTCCAGCGCGCTTGCATCGTGCCCGATTCGCACCAGCGCACCGCGGGCTCGCAGCGCCAACACCCCGCGCGATTCCTTGGCATCCGATCCGGACACCTGACCACCGCGCGCCAGCAGAATGCGTGCGATCCCGGACATCCCGGCACCGCCGATTCCCACCATGTGCACCCGTTCGAGCTCTGCCGGCAACTCCGACATCGCCGCACCCTCAGTTGTCACGCGGACGTCTCCCTCGTTCTGTGGCATTCTCGCCGCCGCCCGGTTCAGCGCCGCGCCGCGTGCGCGGTATCGAGCACGATCTGCGCAACGGCAGCCGCAGCACCCTTGTGACCGGCTCCTGCCGCAGCACGGGACATCGCGGCGATGCGCTCGGTGTCGGCCACCAAAGCGACGACCGTGTCGGTCACGTACTGCGCGCTCAGCGTCGCGTCGGCTACCAGGATGCCACCTCCGGCGTCGACGACGGGACGGGCATTGAGCTCCTGCTCACCGTTGCCGTGCGGTAGAGGCACGTACACGGCAGGAAGCCCGGTCGCGGAGACTTCGGCGACCGTCATGGCACCGGACCGGCAGATCGCGAGGTCGGCCGCCGCGTAGGCCAGGTCCATCCGGTCGATGTAGGGCACTGCGACGTACGGAGCATCCGGATTGCTCTGCTCCACGTCCAGTGTGTTCTTGGGACCGTGTGCGTGCAGAACCGAGATGCCGGCGGCGGCAAGGGCGCCCGCGGCACCGGACACTGCGTCGTTGAGTGAACGCGCGCCCTGTGAACCGCCGAACACCAGCAGCACCGGCCCGTGTTCGGGCAGACCGAAATGAGCGCGAGCCTGCGACCGCATCGCTGCGCGATCGAGACCGGTGATGGTGGGCCGCACCGGAATTCCGATCACTTCTGCATCCTCGGACCCCGGTGCAGAGATACCAGATCCGGCGACGGCGGCAAGGACTCGTTCGGCGCTGCGTGCACCGACCTTGTTCGCGATGCCGGCGCGGGCATTGGCCTCGTGAATGATCACCGGAATACGGCCGCCGCGACCGAGAAGTCGACCGCGGGCAGCGAGATACGCAGGAAGCGCGACGTAACCGCCGAAGCCGACCAGTACATCGGCCTCGACCGCAGCGAAGATCTCCCGGGTTCGACGCACCGACCGTGCGACCCGAACCGGTAACTTCACCAGGTCGAGAGTGGGCTTGCGAGGCAGCGGCACGGGCGGTATCAGTTCCAGCGCGTAGCCGCGGGCGGGTACCAGTGTCGTTTCGAGCCCCCGGCTGCTGCCGAGGGCGGTGACGGTGACGGTGGGGTCGAGCTCGCGCAGGGCGTCGGCCACGGCGAGCGCGGGCTCGATGTGTCCGGCGGTTCCGCCTCCGGCCACCACCACGGATATCGGCCTCGATGTCTGCTTCACCGTCGATATCCTCGCTCACCCGAGCGGACCGGCGGACGACCGGGTTGCGGTTCCGGACGCGGCCGATACGGCGACCGTGGTCCGGCGGCGTACCCGCTGCCGGTGTCTCGGCGTTGGGGCTCGGCACGGCGGGCGTGGCCACGGGGTGCGTTCCTGGCCGACCCGTTGGGGCCGGCAGTGTCCACCCGTGAACTCGACACCCGGGTACGTCCGGGCTCGGGTGACCGTGCCCCGCGGCCGTCCTTGTTCTTGCGGGACTCGAGACGTGTGCGATCCTGCGCCGCCAACGTGGGACGGGTGGATTTGGAGCGTGCCATCGCGGCCCGCTTCGGTGAGAAGACAGCAGGCAGCGGCAATCTCAGAGCTCGGGCGATACGACCCTCTTGCCCGGCGTGCAGCGCGGCGATGGCTTCCGGTTCGTGTCGGGCCGCACTGGCGATGATCCCGAACATCAACAGCGTGATGGCCGTGGACGTACCGCCGTAGGACACCAGCGGCAGCTGCAGACCGGTCACCGGCAGCAGCCCGACCACATAGCCGATGTTGATCATGGCCTGACCGAACACCCAGCACGTTGCGCCTGCAGTCAACAGACGCAGGAACGGATCGACCGACCGCATCGCGATGCGTAGGCCGGTGTAGACGAAGAGACCGAACAATCCGATGACGGCAAGGCAGCCGATCATGCCGAGCTCCTCGCCGATGATCGCGAAGATGAAGTCGTTGTGCGCGTTGGGGAGGTAGCTCCATTTCGCGCGACTCTGTCCCAATCCGCGACCGAAGAGTCCGCCGTCGGCCAAGGAGTACTTGGCCTGGGTGGACTGATACGACAGACCCTGGGTGTCCTCCCCCGGGTTGAGCCAGGCCTTGACGCGGTTCGAGCGGTAGCCGGCGGTGAACGCGAGCACGGTCGCCAGAGCCAAACCGGTCACCAGGACTGCTCCGAACAGCCGGGCGTTGAGGCCGGCGAACCACAGTAGTGCGACGAGAATGATGCCCAGGGCGATCGCGGTACTGAGGTTGGGCTGGAGCACGACGAGCAGACACATGAGCAGGCCCGCAGGCAGCAACGGCACCAGCAGCGACTTGATGTTGCCGTGCTCGCTGCGACGGGAGGCCAGCAGGTGCGCTCCCCACAGAACCAACGCGACCTTCGCCAGCTCGGACGGCTGGAACGAGACGACACCGAAGTCGAACCAACGCCGTGCGCCCTGACGCTCGGCACCGATACCGGGGATCAACACCAGCATCAACATCGTGATCGAGACCAGGAAGAGCGGGAACGACAATTTGCGCAGGTATCGCACCGGCAGCCGAAGCGCCGCATAGAACGCGACCACACCCAGTGCGACACCGATCAGCTGTTGCGTGAACAGCGCGTAGCCGGACTCATCGGCTGCGAACGATTCGGCCGACGACGCGGACAGCACCATCACCAGTCCGAGCACAGTGAGCAGCACCGCGATCGTGACGATGAGGTGGAACGACGCCAGCGGCCGACCGAACCACAGTCCGATTCGGGTGCGCGGCGTGGTGGTGCGACGAGGTGGACGCGCCGGTCGAGCTGCGGTGGTCACGATCGCGGCGATCCGAGGGCGGCGATGTCGAGGCGCTCGACGGACTCGGCGAAGCTTCGGCCGCGGTGGCCGTAATCGACGAACATGTCCAACGACGCAGCCGCGGGGGCCAGCAGGACGGTATCGCCGGCCGCGGCAAACCCCGCAGCGTGGTCGACGGCCGCTCGCATCACCGCATCTGCATCTTCAGCCTCATGAGTCACACCAGCATCGTCTCCCGAAGGGAGCCTGACGACCGGAACATCGGGGGCGTGTCGCGCCAAAGCCTCTGCGATCTGCATCCCATCGCGGCCCAACACCACCGCAGCCACGAGCCGATCGGCGATCTCGACGACCAGATCGTCGATCACCGCACCCTTCAACAACCCGCCCGCGATCCACACGACCCGATCGTGCGCGAGGATCGACGAGCGCGCGGCATGCGGATTCGTCGCCTTGGAATCGTCGACGAACGTCACCCCACCGAGCTCACGCACCACTGCGGCCCGATGCGGTCCCACCCGGTACGTCCGCAATCCGTTTCGGACGGCCTCGGCGTCGACACCGATCGATCGCGCCAACGCAGCCGCGGCCAACGCGTCGAGCACACCGGACGGGCCACTCGGTTCCACCTCGTCGGCCCGGAGCAACTCGACGTTGTCCCCGAACGCACGGTCGACGAGCATTCCCGCCCGCACTCCCAGCTCGCCCGCGGCGGGTTCGTTCAGGCGGAAACCGACGACCGTCGCTGCCGGTGCCCCCGCCCGCAGACCGGCCGCCACCGCGTCGTCGAGTCCGACGACCCCGACGTCCCCGGTCAATGCGCGCGCCTTGGCCTGGACGTACCCGTCCATGCCCCCGTGCCAGTCCAGATGGTCCTCGGCGATGTTGAGCACCACCCCCGCCGCGGGACGAACCGACGGTGCCCAGAACAACTGGAAGGACGACAGCTCGACCGCGAGTACGCGCGGATGCGGGGTACCGCGCAACGCGTCGGCGATGGGGAGGCCGATGTTTCCGCAGGCGACGGAGTCGATTCCGGCAGCGTCGAGGATCGACGCGAGCATCGAGGTGGTGGTCGTCTTACCGTTCGTACCGGTGACAACCAGCCAACGAGCGCGCGGGCCGTACACCTCGGCGCGGTCGAGATGCCACGAGAACTCCACGTCGCCCCACACCGGGACGGCGTGGTCGGCGGCCGCAGCCAGCACCGGAGAGTCCGGCCGGAACCCGGGACTGGTGACGACGAGCGCAAAGGCCGCGATCGCGTCCGGATCGGCGAGCAGATCGTCCTGAACCACCACGGCAGCACCGAGCGCCGACGCCTCGTCGAGCGCAGCTCGGTTCGAGTCGGTGACGGTCACGAGTGCGCCGAGGTCCAGCAGTGGGCGTACGACGGCCAGCCCGGAGATGCGCGCACCGGTGACCAGCACCGAACTATCGCGCAACCAGGACAGATGGGTCGAGGCTTCGGTCATTGCCTAACCGCCCACAGCCGCGAGGTATTCGCTGTAGAACAGTGCCAAGCCGACGGCCGACGCGATCGCGGCGAGCAACCAGAACCTGATGATGACCGTCGTCTCGGCCCAACCGGCCAACTCGAAGTGGTGATGGAACGGGGCCATTCGGAACACGCGTCGCCGACTCGACCGGAACACTGCGACCTGGATGACGACCGACGCCGCTTCGGCGACGAACAACGCGCCGATGACCACCATGATCAGTTCGGTCTTGGTGACCACGGACAGTCCTGCGATCAGGCCGCCCAGAGCGAGGGATCCGGTATCGCCCATGAAGATCTTGGCGGGCGCGGCGTTCCACCACAGGAAACCGATGCAGGCACCGGCCGCCGATGCGCACACCAGGGCCAGGTCGAGAGGGTCGCGTACGTCGTAGCAACCCGGCGCAGGACCGGCCGGTCCTGCACACGCCTGCCGGTACTGCCAGAAGGTGATGACGGTGTACGCCCCGAGGACCAATGTCATGGACCCGGCCGCCAGGCCGTCGAGGCCGTCGGTGAGATTGACCGAGTTGGACCACGCGATCACCAGCAGACAGACAAAAAACACGAAGACAGCAGCCGACATCGACCACGTTGCGATGTCGCGCACATACGACAGTTGAGTGCTGCCCGGAGTCAATCCGTCGTCGCTGCGAAATTGCAGGACCAGGATGGCGAACAGCACCGCCGCGGTGATCTGGCCGACGTACTTGCCGGTGGCGTTCAGACCGAGGTTCCGCTGCTTACGAATCTTGATGAAGTCGTCGAGAAAGCCGACGAGGCCGAGCACGGTGGTCAGGCCGAGTACGAGTAGAGCCGACGCCGACGGCCCCTCGGCGTCGTATCCGATGCCGATCAGGTGCGAGCCCCAGTAGCCGGCCCAGATCCCGACCAGGATCGCCACGCCGCCCATGGTGGGAGTACCGCGCTTGGACTGATGGCTCGCCGGGCCCTCGACCCGGATCTCCTGGCCGAAGCCCTGTTTCGAGAAGGTCTTGATGAGCACGGGAGTCAGCAGAATTGCGACTGCAAGTGCGATCCCTCCGGCGAACAGGATCTGTCTCACTGCTCGCCCTCCGACGGTTCGGCCAACAAGGCGTCGGCCGACGGTTCGGCCAACAGGGCGTCGGCCGACGGTTCGGCCAACAAGGCCTCAGCAACAATCCACATCGCGCCCGACTGCGAGGCCTTGACCAGAACGATGTCGCCGGCGCGAACCTCGTCCTCGAGCACGGCGATGGCTGTCTCGCGATCGGGTACGAGCATCGATTCCTCGCCCCAGGACCCTTCCATGACGGCACCCTGATGCAGCGCACGCGTGGGCCGACCCGAATCGACGATGATCAACCGATCGACGTCCAGGCGGACGGCGAGCCGACCGATCGCATCGTGCTCCACCACCGATTCGCCGCCGAGCTCGCCCATCTCCCCCAGCACCGCCCAACTGCGCCGCTTCGGCCCGTCGTCTCGCCGCGACATCGACACCAGCGCCTTGAGGGCGGCCCGCATCGAATCGGGATTCGCGTTGTACGAGTCGTTGATGACGGTGACCCCGTCCGCGCGGGTGCGTACATCCATCCGGCGGATCGAGGTGGGTACCGCGGTCGAGAGCGCTTCGGCAACCTGGGCCACGCCGGCCCCGCACTCGAGCGCGACGGCCGCGGCAGCCAGGGCGTTGCCCACCTGATGTTCACCGTGCACCGCCAGGGTGATGTGCGCCGTGCCTGCCGCACACACGAGTGTGAACGACGCTCGCGCATCGGTGTCGACCACGACGTCGACAGCCCGGACGTCGGCGTCCGCGTTGAGTCCGACGGTGACGACGGCCGCCTTCGTACGTGTCGCCATCTCGGCGACCAGACGATCGTCGATGTTGAGGATCGCCACGCCGCCGTCCGCAGCAGCGGGCAGTGCCTCGACCAGTTCACCCTTGGCCAGCGCAATGGCGGCACGTGAACCGAACTCGCCCAGGTGCGCGGTTCCGACGTTGAGAACCACCCCGATCCGCGGCGGCGCAAGCCTGGCGAGCTCGGCGATGTGGCCGATTCCCCGGGCGGACAGCTCGAGGGCGAGGAAGTCGGTATCGGCGTCGGCCCGCAGAGCAGTCCATGGATGCCCGAGTTCGTTGTTGAACGATCCGGGTGGGGCCACCACGGATCCGAGCGGACGCAGCACCGCCGAGATGAGATCCTTCGTCGACGTCTTGCCCGACGACCCCGTCACGCCCACCACGGTCAGGTCGTGGTGCGCGGTCAGTTCGAGCACCGATTCCCGGGCCAACGCGCCGAGCGCAGTCAGCACCGCAGCGCCGGCCCCCTCCGGGTCGTGTTCGAGTGCCATCGCACGGCTCGAGTGCGGCGCCGGCCGAACGACGACAGCCGGGACGCCCACCGGACGCGCCGCGAGAACGACAGCAGCGCCTGCGGCCACGGCGTCGGCCGCGTGCTCGTGGCCGTCCACCTTGGCACCGGGCAGGGCGAGAAAGACACTGCCGGGTGTGACCTTGCGTGAGTCGAACTCCACCGGCCCGGCGACCAGCACCGTCGGGTCCGCTACGTCGTGCAGTTCGCCGCCGACGATCTCGGCGATGCGAGCGATCGAGAGCGGTATCACCGTGCGCCTGCGCTCGTGGTGACCAGTCGTGCGTCGATGGCCGATGCGAGTACCACTCGGTCGTCGAACGGATACTTCACCCCCGCCACCTCCTGGCCCGTCTCGTGTCCTTTACCTGCGATCAACACAACGTCCCCCTCACGTGCCCACGCCACGGCTTGTTCTATCGCCGCTGCGCGGCCTTCGACATTTCGTACTTCGCCACGAGCGTCGTCGGGCACCGACAGTGCACCGTCTTCGACGGCATGCCGTATCGCTGCCGGATCCTCACTGCGCGGATTGTCGTCGGTCACCACGAGCAGATCGGCACCGCGCGCTCCGGCCGCACCCATCAGAGGGCGCTTGGCGGTGTCTCGATCCCCGCCGGCACCCAACACGACGGCGATACGTCCACGGGACGACTCTCGCAGAGTCGCCAGCACCGCTTCGACCGCAGCGGGCTTGTGGGCGTAGTCGACCACCGCGAGGAAGTCCTGGCCACGATCGATTCGTTGCACTCGACCGGGCACGTCGACGGTCGCGATTCCGGGTGCCGCCGTCGCGGCATCCACTCCTGCCGCTTCGCAGGTCGCGAGCGCGAGCACGGCGTTGGCGACGTTGTAGCGACCCGGCAGACGCACCGACACCGGCAACGACGTTCCGTTCGGATCGGCAACGGTGAACGACTGCGTTCCGTCGTCGTGCTTGGCCCACTCGGAGACGGTCCACTGCGAGTCGGCACCGGTGGACACCGTGACGACCGTGGATCCTGCCGACCGGGCGATATCGGTCATCCGCACGCCCCAGGCATCGTCGACGCACACGACCGCTGTGTCTGCCCGTACCGGCGAATCGACCCCGAACAGCCGGCTCTTGGCCAGAAAGTAGTCCTCGAGCGAGTCGTGGAAGTCGAGATGATCCTGGGACAGGTTGGTGAACGCGCCAACCGCGAAGTCGGTGCCGTCGACTCGGCCGAGGGACAACGCATGGGAGGACACTTCCATCACCACGGTGTCGACTCCGGCCTCGACCATGACGGCGAAGAGCGCATGCAACTGCGGAGCCTCGGGGGTGGTGAGAGCGCTCGGTACGTGCCGGCCCACTACGCGGGTCTCGATCGTGCCGATCAGTCCGCAGCGGCGGCCGGCGGTTGTCAGGCCGGCCTCCACGAGGTACGCGGTCGTCGTCTTGCCCGACGTGCCGGTGATTCCGACGACCGTCATCTTCGACGACGGATTGCCGTACACGAGGGCGGACACGGTTCCGAGCACCTGGCGTGGTCGGTCGTGCACGAGGACGGGAACCTGGCGATCGGCGGTGGCGAGGACGCGGCGGACGATGTCGGCACCGGATGGGTCGGTGAAGACCGCCGCCGCACCCCGCTCGATCGCGTCGGCGGTGAACTCGGCTCCGTGCCGAGCGGATCCGGGTAGCGCGGCGAAGAGATCGCCGGGACGAACGGACTGCGCTCGCAGATCGATTCCGGTGACCTGCACTCCGTCGAGGTGTCCCCACTCGATCGTTGCACCGACAGCGGTCGCCACGTCGGATACGTCGGTGTGCGGCGGATTCGCCGGCCGAGACCCCGGAGCGGGTTGTGAATCCGATGACACAGTCACTCCTGCTCCCTTCCTCTGTACTTCCACCGCACACTGCGTCAGCTCGAACACGCTGCGGTGGCTGATCGACGAACACGCCTCGAGCCGATGTGTCAGATTACCGGCGACCGTGATCGGCATGCTGCCGCCCCGATTCCCGGACCGACAGATTCGAGCCTCAGTCGGCCTGAAGAACCAACTTGGGGCCCGGGTCTGCGGACATCGGAACACTGTCGCGCTGCAACAGCCAGCTGGCGATGTTGTGGAACAGCGGTGCGGCCGACTGCCCTCCCGAGCCGTCGGCACTGCGGGACGGCGCGTCCAGCATGATCCCGATCACGTAGCGAGGATCGTCGGCCGGAGCGATACCCGCGAACGTGATCCAGTACTTCGAGTTCGAGTAGCACTTGCACTCGGGATCGACCTGCTGGGCCGTGCCGGTCTTACCACTGATCTGGTAGCCCTCGACACCAGCGGCGACTCCGGTACCGCGCTGATTTCCGTTGTCGTCCTGGGTGACCGACCGGAACATGTTGCGGACCGTCTTGGCCGTATCGGGACTGACCACGTACACCCCGTCGGGTCGCGGTGTCTCGGTTCGTTCGCCGTTGGCGTCCACCGTTGCCGCGACGATCCGAGGCGGGATGCGCACACCGTCGTTGGCGATCGCCTGGTACATCCCGGTCATCTGCAGGAGCGTCATCGACAGACCCTGCCCGATCGGCAGGTTGGCGAAGGTACCGCCCGACCACTGATCGCGGCTGGGCACGCTGCCTGCGCTCTCATTGGGGAGGCCGACGTCGCTGCGCTGGCCCAGGCCGAACTTGTTCAGCATGTCGGCATACCGATCCTCGCCGACACGTTGGGCCAGCATCAGAGTCCCCACGTTGGAGGACTTACCGAACACTCCGGTGGAGGTGTACGGCGCAACTCCGTGTTCCCAGGCGTCCCGGACCGAGACACCGGACATGAAGATGTTGCCCGGTACCTGCAGCACCTCGTCGGGTGTGGTGAGCCCGTACTCGATAGCGGCTGCAGCAGTGATGATCTTGTTGACCGAACCGGGCTCGAACGGCGTCGTGACGGGCAGATTGCCCATCTCCTTGGTCCGTTCGTTGTTTCCGACGCCGATTCCGGGGTTGAACGTGTTGTCGTTCGACATGGCCAGCACTTCGCCGGTGTGCGAATCCTGAACGTAGGCAGACGCATTCTTGGCCCCGGACAGATCTTTCGCCAGCTGCACCTGCTGCTGTACGTAGTACTGCAGGTCCGCGTCGATGGTCAGTTCCACGTTCGAGCCGTTGACCGCGGGCTGCTTGTCGCGCCAGCTGCCGGGAATGACGGCCCCGTCGGAACCGCGATCGTAGGTCTGCGATCCGTCGGTACCGGCGAGCGTGGCGTCGAGCGAATCCTCGAGCCCGAGCAGGCCGTGTCCGTCCCACCCGGTGGCCCCGACGATGTTCGCGGCGAGCGAGCCACCCGGGTACTCGCGGATGTCCTGACGTTCGAGCCCGACCTGCTTGAATTCCTTGCTGATGTTCGACGCCACGGTGGCGTCCACACCCCGTGCCAGATAGGTGAATTCGTCGTTGCTCTTCAGTTTCGCGAGCAGATCCTTCTTGCTGACGACGTCACCGAGATCGCTGTGGATCCGCTCGGCGATGTCGTCGAGGTACTTGTCGGTTTCCGGCTTCGTCGGATCCTTCGCGCGTGCCTCGTCGAGTTCTCTACGAACCCGGACCGGCTGGAACGTCAGCGCTTTCGCTTCCATGGTGAAAGCGATCGGGTTTCCGTTGCGATCGAGGATCGAGCCGCGCATCGCCGGATCGACGAGGGTGGTGGTGCGCTGCGAGGCGGACTCGGCCGACAGTGTCGGCGCATCGAATCCTTGAATCCAGAGCAACTGTGCCGCGACGACCGCCAAAGCCAAGTACATCAAGATGCGGCCCGTACCGTGCCGAAAACGAAATGTGGACGAGTCCAAACGCTTTCGTCCCGGCCGCGCTCGATCTGCGGGCCGGGGACGTGACGCAGGCGACGGCCTGGTCACTGCTCGTCACCGGAGGATTCGCCGGGGGCGGGAGCCGAGGGGGTGCTCATGGGAACCAATTGTTCAGCAAGCGCGGCAGTTCCGGCACCATTGGGCGCACTCGGCGTGGCGGCACGGGTGTCACCTGCGCCCGTCGGCCTGGTGGGCTGCGACGCACTCCTCGGAGTCTGCGACTGCGCCGACTGTCGTGCGGGATTCTGTGTCGACGCACTCGGAACCGAGCCCTCCCCCGAGCCGGTGGCGGGAGGCGGATCGAGGGGTGCAACCGGCGCACCGTCGGCGGGAGCGGGCGTGCCGACGACCTGCACACCGCCCTCGGGGGCTACGACGAGGCGGGCGGGGTTCTTGGCGGGGACCATTCCGATCGCGGCGGCTTTGCGCGCGAGCTCGGGCGCAGATTCCGCGAGCTCGACGTCACGCTGCAAGGAGGCACGCTGTTGTGCGAGCTCGGCGTTGACGGCCTTGGCGGCACTGAGGTCGTAGGAGTCGCCCGCCGAGCGCGTCGTCAACAACAACGTCAAGCCGAGCCCGAGGGCAAGCAGACCGATGACCAAGGCTACGAACGGGATTCGAGCCGCAATGGCACTGCCGTTGAGCGTCGGACGAAGTGAGGCCGCTGAACCGCGAGCAGAATCCGACGTATGTATCGAGGCACGCTGCTGCCTGCGCTCGTAGGCGCGCAATGCGGCTCCGGACCGACCACCGCGGCCGGCCCGCTCGGGTCGAGTAGCCGGAACCCGATTGCGTTGTGTTCCAACAGTTGTGCCTGGAACCGTCATTCCGCTCTCCTTGCAATCCGTTCGGCGGCGCGCAACCTCACCGGGGCCGAGCGTGGGTTGACTTCGATTTCCTCGTCCGAGGCGCGTTCCGCACCTCTGGTCAACAGCCGAAATTCCGGACCCATCCCGGGAAGTTCGACCGGCAACCCCTCGGGACTTCGAGACTTGATCCGAGGGGCCAACTCCTGCTTGACAACTCGATCTTCGAGCGACTGATACGACATGAAGACGACGCGGCCGCCGACGGCCAAGGCGTCGAGTCCGGCCGGCACCGCGGCTTTGAGCGAATCGAGCTCCCCGTTGACCTCGATACGCAGCGCCTGGAAAGTTCGCTTTGCCGGATGCCCACCGGTGCGGCGAGTCGCGGCCGGTATTGCGGCATACAGCAATTCGACCAACGGGCCGCTCGTCGTGAACGGCGTGTGCTCACGTCGCCGCAGAATTGCGGACGCGATCTTGCCTGCGAACCGCTCTTCTCCGTAGGTGCTGAGCACGCGAGCGATATCGCCGTGCGAGTACGTATTGAGCACGTCGGCTGCCGTGATGCCCTGCGTCGGATTCATCCGCATGTCCAGCGGTGCATCGACGGAATACGCGAAGCCGCGGTCCGACTCGTCCAGCTGCATCGACGACACACCGAGGTCGAACAGGATGGCGTGAACGGAATAGGTCGCGGGAAGTCCGGCCTCGTCTAGGGCGGCGGCAATGCCCTCGTATGTGGTGTGCACCAGAGTCGTTCGATCCGAGAACGGGGCCAGTCTGGCACCCGCCTTGTCGAGCGCGTCAGGATCGCGATCGAGTCCGATGAGGTGCAGACCGGGATACTTCCGTAGAAAGTGTTCGGCGTGACCGCCGAGTCCGAGCGTGGCGTCGATCATGACCCGAGTCGTGTCGGGGTCGTCCGCCGATTCCACTGCGGGCCCGAGAAGCTCGTCGGCACGCTCGAGTCGAACGGGGACGTGGATCGGGCCGCCGGAGCGACGGTGAGTGCGGTCGGCGGACGCGTCGTTCTCGTCCGGCCCGGCTCCCTCCGTCATGGTCCCTCCCGGTTGCGTATACGTACTTCTCGCCCGGGTCCGGGCCCTGCGGGTCGTCCATTGCGGCCGGTGCGAATGCTTCGAGGTCCCTGTCCGATAGGGAACCTGGCGTTGGGGAAGAACGTCAGGGTCCTGATCTGCGAAACCTGGCGTTGGGGAAGAACGTCAGGGTTCTGATCGGGCAGAGGCCTCGCTGCACTCGCAGCCGGCCTCGGTGGTCTACAAGATCCCTCCGAGGGATTCGTCGAACGCGTCGGAGAAATCCTGCTCGTTCTCGGCGGAGTAGCGGGCCCAGGCTTCGTCGTTCCAGATCTCGATGAAGTCCATCGATCCGATCACCACGCAGTTGCGTTCGAGTCCCGCATACCGACGGTGCTCGGGACTGATGGTGATACGGCCCTGTCCGTCCGGCCGCTGTTCGTCGGTTCCCGAAAAGAACTGGCGCACATAGGCACGGGCTTTGGGGTTGGCACGAGAGGCCGCCGTCAACTTTCGAGAACGCTCTGCGAAGTCTGCCGCGGTGTAGACAGCAAGGCTGAAATCCTGCCCCTTGCTCACCATGACACCTCCCGCAAGCGCGTCCCGAAACTTGGCCGGCAACGTGAGTCGACCCTTGTCGTCGAGCTTCGGCGTGTAGGTACCGAGAAACACTCGCCACCTCCAGCCTCGACTCTCCGCTGCGGACCACTTTACCCCACTCTCCCCCACTTCGAACCATTCACAGCCCGAAAACTTTGTGGACAACCACATATCCGCAGCTCAGACGCAAGAAGATTGCCCGTTCAGGTTGCCGCGTTCGACGTCGGCCCTGATCTGGCCGACGCAATCCCCCGGGGCGCGCGGCGTCGCGAGCAGGCACTTTGTGCGACAACCCGCCTGACAAGCGCAGCTGGACCCTGAAAGTGGGGACTGGGTGGGGTGAAGTGGGGACAATGGCGGCTGTGGGGGGAAGTGGGGAGTTCGCCCCGGAACCACCACCCGGGAACCACCACCCCGGAACCACCGCACGGGAACGATCGCCCCGCGTCGTCGCTGGGGCGCACTTGATCGAGCACGCCGCGCGACAGGGGCTACGGAATGCTCGCCGTATCGAAGAGCCGTGGAACGACAGCAGCACCTCACCCGAGGGTGAGGCGCTGCTGTCGAATCGGTGAAGTTGTGGTGGGTGACCGTCAGGCCCAGGGAGATCCGGACGGCGGAGTCATATCACTCCTGATCGAACCGCTTACGAAAACGGTCTTCCATTCGAGAGGTGAAGCTGCCGCCCTTGCGGCCACCACTCGATTTCGGCTGAGCACTACGACCTTGCGTGCCGGCTCGGTCGCTTGCGCTACCTTCTTCGCCGGTCGCGGCAGCTCCCTTCTTGGAGCCGCCGAACAAGAACAGTGCCCCGGCACCGAACATGAAGAGAAAGCCGATGAGGCTGACGACGAGAAAACCCAGACTGTTCGTCGACAGTGCTACACCGGCGACGAGCAACACGAGTCCCACGACGAACAACGCGGCAGCCTGAAAACGCCTCTTGCTCGACGCCGCGCGAACGCGACCGCCCCTCACATGGGACGCGAATTTGGGATCCTCGGCGTAGAGAGCGCTCTCGATTTGATCGAGCATGCGCTGCTCGTGCTCGGAGAGTGGCACGGTACCTCCCCCTGCACAGATAATGAGAGTCGTTTCGGTTCAGAAGCGACGGGAAGCTGACCTTGGCGGCTACCTACTGACGATGATACGAGCTGAATCGGCCGCTTACCACCTACTCGCACTATGTGTTCCTGAGAAACGACCAAGTTTTCGAGACGGACGTCTCGGAAACACTTGTCGAACACCGTGTGACGTGGCCGTTCACGTCCGTTCGAACTCGAGGAATCGACGCGGCGGGCTATGCGGACAGCGGTGCCGCCATCGGATCGACGGGCTGGAACCTCGACTGACCGCCCAACCGGTCCTCGACCGCGTTCAGAAAACGACTGACGTGTCGATAGAAGTCGTCGGCGTCGACGTCTCCGACAGCGGACGAGGCACCCGCCTCGACTGCCGCGCGGGTTGCGGAGAAGGACGAGAAGTACTCGGACCAGATCGCCAGATCCGGCGCAGCCTTCGCCATCAGAACCCAGGCGTTGCGTGAACGTGGCCGCGAGCCGATCGAATCGGGCAGCGATGCCAGGACTGCGGCAGCACCCTTGAGTGCGGCGATGTAGCTTCCGAGGAAGCGGTCCCCCGCATCGCGCTCACCGATGGATTCGGACAGCAACGCATCGGCTCGACCGAGCAGGACCTGCGCCTGACGCGACACCGGCGACCGCACGCCGACATCGAATGTCTTCGTCATCGTCATACTCGAACACCTCCAGTTCGAATCTCCGGGCGCGCTACCGACACGCCTGGAACCGTGATGAAGCCTTACAGTCGAACTCCGGGAGAATCCGCCTCGTTCGTCGAGGTGATCCACCGGCGCGCTCGGCCCCGATCATCGAACACCCGTTCGACACATTCAATATAGCTGTGCCCACCGACAAGTTGCCGAAGAAAGGGTGAGAACCGTCGTCACCGATGCGCAGACAACCCCCTACGTGGTCGATCTGACGCCCCAGGAATTCCGTCGGCGCTTGTTCGAAGCTCTGGCGATCTACGTCGAGGCCATGGGATATCCCCGCGGAACCGAGCACAGCCGCGCACCGATGTGGACGGAGCATCTGCACCGGCCGGGCTGGCGAGCGGTGGGAGCCATGGTGCCCAATCCCGACAAGACGCAGCCGGACACGCTGGTCGCCGTTGCGTACGGGTATCACGGCGCGCACCATCAGTGGTGGCATCAGCAGGTCCGCGACGGATTGCGCCGCGCCGGACACTCGACACAGCACGTCGACGCCACCCTCGGCGACTACTTCGAACTGACCGAATTGCACGTACTACCGAGCGCGCAAGGACACGGACTCGGCGGGCGTCTCTGTCGCAGGCTGCTCGACGGTGTTCGAGCGCACTCTGTGATGTTGTCCACACCCGAGGTCGCGCAGGAGGACAACCGCGCCTGGCGGTTGTATCGACGGCTCGGCTTCGAGGACGTACTGCGGCACTTCACGTTCGCCGGCGACCGGCGCCCCTTCGCGGTGCTGGGCCGCCGGTTGCCGCTCGACGGGCCCGTAGCCTGAAGGTGTGATCGATGCTGTGGTGGTGGGCTCCGGCCACAATGCCCTGACTTCTGCCTGCTACCTGACCGATGCCGGAATGTCGGTGGAGATCGTCGAACGCGACACCGTCGCGGGCGGTGCGGTGTCGACGGTGGAGCGCTTCCCCGGCCATCGAGTCGACCGCGGCTCGTCCGCGCACATCATGATCAGGCACACCGGGATCGTCGAAGAGCTCGGACTCGAGGAGTTCGGGCTGCGCTACATCGACTGCGATCCGTGGGCATTCGCCCCGGGCGACGTCGACACCGCCGAACGCGCCATCGTCTTCCATCGCAGCCTCGATCGAACGTGCGAGTCCATCGCTGCCGCCTGCGGGCCCGCCGATGCGCGCGCCTACCGTTCCTTCGTCTCGGTGTGGGGTCCGCGCAGCGAACGCACCATGCGCGCATTCGGTGGGCCGCCCACCGGGTCCAAACTGCTCCGATCCTTCTGGGGACTCGGTGCGCCCGACGGCGGCAGCGCGCTCTCGCGCGAGTTTCTTGCCACCGGCGATTCCCTGCTGGACGAAATGTTCACGAGCGAGCGACTCAAGGCTGCGCTGGCATGGTTCGGAGCGCAGTCCGGCCCGCCGATGTCCGAGCCCGGCACCGCCCCGATGGTCGGGTTCGCGGCTCTGATGCACACGCTCCCACCGGGCCGCGCCGTCGGCGGTAGCGGCGCACTGACCGAGGCGATGATCGCCCGGCTGCACCGGGACGGGGCAGCGCTGACGCTCGGCGATGCCGCCGTATCGCTGACGCGTCGCGCGCATGGCTGGACGACGAGGACCGCGTCGGGACGGGAGATCGACAGCACGATCGTCGTGGCCGGGTGTCACATCCTGACCACGCTCGACCTGCTGGCGGAGGGCGGACACGACGCGGCGCAGCTGGCCCGGTGGCGCTCCACCATTCGGGTGGGTCCGGGGATCGGTACCGCGGTTCGGTTGGCCACCGACGCGCTGCCGCAGTACCCGAGCGCCGACTGCATCGAGGACGGTACCCACGGTCTCGCGCTGCTCGTCCGCGACCGCGCGCAATTGCGGTTGGCTCACGGGCACGCTCTCGCCGGGGAGCTGCCGCCGAAACCCGCTGTTCTCGGCATGTCGTTCAGCGCCCTCGATCCGACGATCGCGCCGCCGGGTCAGCATCAGATCTCCCTGTGGTCGCAGTGGCATCCGCACACTCTCGCCGATGGCCGCCGGTGGCGCTCGAACGTACCGGGGCAACGTTCTTTGGCCGAGGTCGAGGGTGATCGAATCGTCGCCGAGCTCGATCGCTACGCCCCTGGATTCGCCGCGTCGGTCCTCGATCGGTACGTACAGTCGCCGCCGGACATCGAGCAGGAACTCGGACTGATCGGAGGCAACATCATGCACCTGGACATGTCACTGGACCAGATGATGATGTGGCGTCCTCATCCCCAACTGGCCGGCCACCGCGTTCCCGGAGCAGACGGTCTCTATCTCACCGGCGCGTCGACTCACCCGGGAGGCGGCGTCACAGCGGCCAGCGGCCGTTCGGCGGCGAGAATCGCACTCGCGGACGCACGCGCGGGGCGTCGTCGCGCATTCTTCAGCAGGAGACGAGCATGAAGATTGCCCCGACGGTCTTCGCGATCGGTGCCGTCGCCGCCCAGATCTGCTATCCGCTCGTATCGGGTTCGACGCGGGACGCGGTGACCATCGCGGTGGTCGCGCTACTCGCGCTGGCGTCGATCGCGCACGCCGTGCTGTACCGCGGAAAGCTGTGGGCGGCGGCTCTCGTGATCCTGACTGCAGGAACGGGATTCGTGTCCGAGCTCGTCGGCACGGCCACCGGGTTTCCCTTCGGCGAGTACTTCTACGCGCAGAATCGACTCGGCCCCAGCCTGTTCGAGGTCCCCGTGGTGGTTCCACTCGCCTGGACGGCGGGGTTCTATCCGATCTGGTGCGCGGTCACGTTCATCGTCGGCCATCTCGGTGCGACACGGCTCCGAGCGTCTGCATTCCGAATCGCCGCAGTCGCCGTCGGGATGGTGGGCTGGGACCTGTATCTCGATCCTCAGATGGTCACCGACGGCCAGTGGACCTGGACGTCCGGTGCCGTCGGACTGCCGGGTGTGTCGTCGATCCCGTTGACCAACTACGCGGGTTGGCTGTTGGTGGCGACATTGATGGCCGCAGTCATGGAAGCGGTGAACCGCGTGGTGGCCCCGCGCGCGTCCGACGACGTCGTTCCCCTCGGGCTGTTCCTGTGGACGTGGCTGGGTTCGGCGCTCGCGCACGCGGTGTTCCTCGACGGCCCCGAACTACGATTCTCGGCCGTCTACGGATTCGTCGTCATGGGTAGTGTCGGAATCCCGTTGCTGTGGATCGCACGTCGTCGCGGATCTCTACGTAGCCGACACGCACCGATGGCAACCCCTGCCGACTGACACCGACGCGACGCCCTGGCACGATGTCGCTGTGCAGTCGACATCACGAACATCCGCTCGTACCCGCCGACGCCGAGTTCTCTCGGTGCTCGCCCTGACGCTGCTGGTCGTGCCGATGCTGGCCGGCTGCTTGCGGGTCCAGGTCACGATGGGTGTGTCGGCCAACGACCGGGTGGCGGGTCAGATCGTCGCGGCGACGGTCCCCACCTCCGACACCGACACCGGCCCCGAACTCGTGGTGCCCTCCTCGATCGAGGACAAGGTCCGCGTCGAGCCGTACAACCAGGACGGGTACGTCGGGTCGCAGGCCATCTTCGACGACCTCTCGTTCGGTGATGTTCAGACACTCGGTTCGATCTTCCAGAACGCGGCCGGATCGTTTCAGCTGACCCTGCAGCGTTCGGGCGACACCGTGACGCTCGCCGGTAACGCCGACCTGTCGTCGGTACCGGTCCAGGGGTCCGACGTGCAGTTCACTATTGCATTTCCCGCCCGTATCGGGACCACCAACGGCACTCGCGAGAGCGACAACTCGATCTCGTGGAAGCTGCCGGCAGGCGAAGTCACCTCGGTGCGTGCCGAGGTCAACTACCCGGACCCCAACACTCGTAGCTTCGCCGGCTGGGCGGGCATCGTGGGCGGCGTGACCGTCGGAGTGGCCGCTATCGTCGGTGCCATGGCCTGGGTGTCGCGGAACCCACCGTTGGGCAACCGTCGTAAGCGCGCTGCCGAGACGGGCGAGTCGAACGACCGAACGTCGGTGTGATCACCCCCATCTCGTCCCGCACGACAGATCTCGCCGAATGACGGTCCTGACCCGGGCGACTCGGGCGACTGCCGTTCTCGCCTCCACTTCCGCTGCCGTCGCGGTGTTCAATGCGCTGTTCGTGCCGGGTTTGCGTCGACCGAGCCGTGACGTCACCGAACGGGTCGCAGTGTGCATCCCGGCGCGCAACGAAGTCGACACGCTACCTGCGTTGATCGGCGATCTCACGCGTCAACGATTCTGCACCGACCTGCAGGTCGTCGTCCTCGACGACGATTCGACCGACGGAACGGCAGCCGCTGCCGTCACCGCGGCGAACGGCGATCCGCGATTCCGCGTCGTGACCTCCCACGCGTCGCCGCCGCCCGGGTGGACGGGTAAAGCCGCCGCGTGCGCCGAACTGGCCGACTCGGTCGACGTGGACACGACGATCGTCATGTTCGTCGACGCGGATGTCCGGCTCGAACCCGAGGCCGTCGCCGCCGCGGCGAGGAGGTTGCGCCGCCGCGGCGACGCTCTGATGTGCCCCTGGCCCGAGCAGGTGGCGGGTGGTCTCGCCGAACGCCTCGTTCAACCGCTGCTCGCGTGGTCGTGGATGTCGACGTTGCCCGTGCTGGTCGGCAATGCAACGCTGCTGCCGTCGATGGCCGTCGCCTGTGGGCAGTTCATGGCGTTCGATGCCGCCGCGTATCGCGTCGTCGGCGGCCACAGCTGCGTCGCGTCGAGTGCCACCGAGGATCTGGACATCGCGCGTGTCCTGCGTCGACGCGGGTTCTCGACGTCGGTTGCCTCCGGTGCCGGGTTCGTACGGTGCCGGATGTACCGCTCGGCCGCCGATGTTCGGGCGGGTTACAGCCGATGGCTGTGGAACGAGTTCGGTGGGCCCGTCGGTTCGGCCACGGCTGCCCTTGCGCTGGGTACGGTCTACCTGTTGCCGCCGGTCGCGGCGGTCTTCGGTTCTGGTTCGACGCGGCGACTGGGTCTCGTCGGTTACCTCGCCGGGACTGTATCGCGCGTGGCATCTCGTCGGCGCGAGTCGGGACCCCGATTCGGCGCTCGCGACGTCGTCGATGCCGCGGTGCACCCGCTGTCGATTCTCGCCTTCGTCGGGCTCGTTGCGGAATCCCACGTGCGACGACGCCGCGGCGCGCTGAGCTGGAAGTCGCGTCCGATGCCGACGTCGTAACGCCGATCACAGATCAGACGCGCGCCGCTGCCAGACCCAGGTTGCTCAGGACCTCACGTGTCGCGCGCGCGAAATTCAACGTGATGAAGTGCAGCCCGGGCGCACCTTCGGCGATGAGCCGCTCGCCGATGTTCGTGGCGAGCTCGATACCCACCTCTCGAACCGCGGCCTTGTCTTCCTCGGCTCCGGATCCTGCTGCGCGAGTGAACTTCTCGTCCAGATGCGACGGCAATGTCGTGCCCGAGAGCTCGAGCATCCGGCGCACCGAACGCAGCGAGGTGATGGGCATGATCTCGGGGATGATCGGCTTGGCACCCTGCTCGGGGTCGTATGCGCTGACACGATCACGCAGCCGCAGGTAGTCGTCCACGTCGAAGAACATCTGCGTGATCGAATACTCCGCTCCCGCACGCAGCTTCCCGACGAGGCACCTGGTGTCCTGCTCGAGATCGTCGGCGCGGTGATGGCCTTCCGGGAACGACGCCACTCCGACGTGAAAGTCGCCCAGTTCGCGGACCATACGCACCAGCTCTTCCGCGTACTCGACTCCCTCGGGATGCTTCTCCCACTCGCCGAGTGGATCTCCCGGGGGGTCACCGCGAAGAACGAGGATGTTGGTGATGCCGCGGTCGGCGTACGACCCGACCATCGAGCGCAACTCGGCGACACTGTGCGACACGGCAGTGAGATGCGCCACTGGCAGCAGAGTCGTCTCCTCGGCGATCTGACCGGTGACGCGCACCGTTCGATCGCGGGTGGAACCACCTGCGCCGTACGTCATCGACACGAACGCGGGCTGGAGTTGCTCGAACTCTCGCACTGCTCGCCACAACCTGGCCTCGGCAGCCTCGTCGCGCGGGGGCGAGAACTCCACCGAGAACGGGATCCTCGCTTCGGGTTCGGTCCGCAATCGGTCGACGATCGACGGCGTCCTCGTCACGAATCCTCGGCTCGACCGCCCCCTGACGGAATCTTCGCTCACCCGAAGATCATAGGTTGCGCTGCGCCGCCGGCCCGCTGGGCATCCCCCGACGGCGTAGTGCGCTGCTCGTCGGTGCCGGGTTCGGGTGCCTATTACTGTGGGACTGTAACGCGTCTTTCCCACGAAGACCTTGGAGGATCGTCCTGTCCGGAGACCTGTCCGCGCCCACCAACTCTGTGTCCGTGAATGCGACGTCGCTACGGGATTCCGTCGATGCGAAGCTCGCGGAGTTCTTCGCCTCGCGTCGTGCGGTCGTCGACAGCGTCGGCGGTGGCTACCCGGCCGCAGTGGCCGACCTCGAGGCGTTCGTACTACGCGGCGGCAAGCGCATGCGCCCAGCCTTCGCGTGGACCGCGTGGCTCGGCGCGGGCGGTGAGCCCACCGGGGACCGCGCCGACGCAGTACTGCGTGCGTGCTCGGCACTCGAGTTGATCCAGGCCTGCGCATTGATCCACGACGACATCATCGACTCGTCCCGCACCCGCCGAGGCTTTCCGACCGTGCATGTCGGCTTCGCTCAGCGACATCGCGATGCGGGGTGGTCGGGCTCGGCAGATCACTTCGGTGTCTCCGCTGCCGTTCTCGTCGGCGACCTGGCGCTGTGCTGGGCCGACGACATGCTGCGCGAGTCGGGTATCGACACGGACGCGGCGCGGCGGGCGCAGCCCGTGTGGTCCGCGATGCGTACCGAGGTGCTCGGCGGTCAACTCCTCGACATCGAGGCCGAAGCCGGGACGGACGAGAGCGTCGCGGCAGCCATGCGCGTCAACCGGTACAAGACCGCCGCCTACACAGTCGAACGCCCGCTGCACCTCGGGGCCGTTCTTGCCGGGGCCGGCGAACCGCTGACTGCGGCGTACCGCAGCTTCGGTGCCGACATCGGCATTGCCTTCCAGCTGCGCGACGACCTGCTCGGCGTGTTCGGCGACCCGGAGATCACCGGCAAGCCGTCGGGTGACGACATCACCGAGGGCAAGCGCACGGTGCTCATCGCCGTGGCCTTGCAACAAGCGGACGCGAGCCGTCCCGATCACGCGGCGAAGATTCGAGCCAGTCTCGGTACCGAGCTCAGCGAGAGCGAGGTCGCCGACATCCGATCGATACTCACCGAACTGGGCGCCGTCGACGCCGTCGAACGACAGATCGACGAACTGGGCACCCGGGCCGTTGCCGCGCTGGACGACAGTTCCATCGATCCGATCGCCGCCGAACACCTTCGTGCCATGGCCACCGCCGCCATCCAACGGCAGTACTGAAAGAGAGCGTCATGTCTACGATCCGAACCGTTCCCGGCCGCACCGACTCGGTCGTCGTCGTGGGAGCTGGATTGGCCGGCCTGGCCGCGGGGCTCCACCTACTGGGCGCAGGCAAGAAGGTCACGATCGTCGAGCGCGACGACACCGTGGGCGGCCGCGTGGGGGTGTATCCGGTGACCGACTCCGACGGAACGCATCTCTACGACATCGACAACGGTGCGAGCGTACTCACGATGCCGAACCTGGTGCTCGAAGCGTTGGCCGCCGTGGGTGCCGACTTCGAGTCCACGACGCCGCCGATTCGGCTGACGTCCCTGTCGCCGTCGTACCACACGCGGTACGCCGACGGCACGGCCATCGACGTCTACTCGGACCCGGAGGCAATGGCCGCCGAGGTCGAGCGGACCTGCGGTACGGCCGAGGCGCAGGGCTACCGCGATCTCCGGCGCTGGCTCGCCGACATCTTCGATGCCGAATTCGACCGCTTCATCGACTCGAACTTCGATTCGCCGCTGGACCTCGTGGGATCCAAGGCCGCGATCACCGATACCGCAACGCTGACGAAGCTGGGCGGCTTCGGTCGCCTCGGGCCACGGGTCGATCGTTTCCTGAAGGACACCCGTCTGCGCCGAGTGTTCACGTTCCAGGCCCTCTACGCCGGCATGGCACCGCAGAAGGCGCTGGCCGTCTACGGTGCGATCGCACACATGGACACCTCCCTCGGGGTGTTCTTCCCCGAGGGAGGCATGGCGGCTATCGGGCGGGCCATGGCCGACGCGTTCGTGACGGCGGGCGGCACGCTCGAACTGGGCACCGACATCGTCGACATCACCGTCGACCGCGGCCGTGCCGATGCCGTCCTCACTGCCGATGGACGTCGAATCGCTTGCGACGCATTGATTCTCACCGCCGACTTGCCCGTCGTCGATCGCCTGCTCGATCGCGCCTCGGTGTCGAAGAAAGGCAGGCGCAACGGGTACGGCGTCGTGTCGCCGTCCGCCGTCGTGGCCCACGGAACGGTTCCGGTCGAACTCACGGCGTCGTGGCCTGCGCGGGCGCACCACACCATCGACTTCGGCGACGAATGGGCCGAGACCTTCCGCCGGATCACCGCCCGCTCCGGCAAAGGATCTCTGATGGCCGATCCGTCTCTGCTGATCACGCGGCCGTCGGTGAGCGATTCGGGCCTCGAGGTCGTGCGCGACGGGGTCCGCAGCGAGCCGGTCTCGATCCTTGCCCCGTGCCCCAACCTCGACAGCGCTCCCCTCGCCTGGGCCGAACTGGCTCAGCCGTACCTCCGAGAGATTCTGGCGACGCTGGAGGGCCGCGGATACACCGGACTCGCCGACGCCTTCGTGCTCGATCACATCGACACACCGCAGACGTGGGCGGACAAAGGCATGTTGTCGGGCTCGCCGTTCTCGTCCGCGCACGTCTTCCGGCAGACCGGGCCGTTCCGGAGAAAGAACATGGTCGCCGGCCTCGACAACGTGGTTCTCGCCGGCTCCGGAACCACTCCGGGTGTGGGCGTGCCGACCGTCTTGGTCTCGGGCAAGCTGGCGGCAGAACGGGTGACAGGGCCGCGAGGGCGGTAGGTTCGTCCGATCGACTGCGTCGACCAACTAAGCTGAGCGCGATCGTTTGCCGGTCGCGATCTTTGCTGCGACCATGATCCTTCGGCCGACAGCGAGAACGCGTCGGCGCGGAGCCACATCTCGACACATACGACTCGCAGCAGAGGAGGAGCAGGCGGCAATGTCTTCGGTTTCGTCGCACTCCACCTCCGAAGGGCGCTCGTCGGACGGGTCTGCACCGGTGCCTGCGCGGCATCCGTCGAGACTGACGACCACCGGAAACTTCCTGCGAAGTCCCGAGGGCAAAGCAGCGATCCTCGGGGTTCTCGGTGCGGTCTGCATCATGTTCGGTGGATTCGGCGCGGGCAGCGTGCGCCGTCGTGACCCTCTGCTCGAAGAGATGCATCTGTCGTGGCTGCGATTCGGTCACGGCTTCGTGCTGTCGACCGTCATCGTCTGGGCCGGTGTGCTGTTGATGATCACCGCCTGGGTCAGGCTCGGCCGAGCCACGCTGCACGGCCGCACCACGGTGGGCGAGCTCCGGTGGATCGTGCCCGCGTGGACGGCACCGCTGCTGCTCTCGGTGCCGATGTTCAGCCGCGACGCTTATTCCTACCTCGCTCAAGGTGCGTTGCTACGGGACGGCTTCGACCCGTATGCCGTTGGGCCCGTGGCCAATCCGGGAATCCTGCTCGACAACGTCAGCAACGTGTGGACCACGACCACTGCCCCGTACGGGCCGCTGTTCCTACTCCTCGGTCGCGGCATCACGAGCCTGACCGGTGACAATGTGATAGCCGGAACCATGCTGCTTCGCCTGACCATGCTCCCCGGGCTAGCTCTGATGATGTGGGCCGTCCCGCGACTGGCCACCCATCTGGGCGGGCGCGCCACAACGGCGGTGTGGCTCGCCGTGCTCAATCCCCTGGTGCTGATCCACCTCATCGGCGGAGTGCACAACGAGTTGCTCATGGTCGGCCTGATGACCGCGGGCATCGTGCTCGCGCTCGAGCGTCGCCACGTGGCCGGCATCGCGCTGGTGGCGATCGCCGTGGCCATCAAGGCAACTGCCGGTCTCGCTCTGCCGTTCCTGGTGTGGATCTGGATGCTGCACCTCCGAGACAAGGCGCGCGAAGAAGGCCGCACACCGCCTGCACCGATTCTGGCGTTCACGAAGACCGCGGGCATCGGAGCGGCCGTCTTCGTCGCGGTGTTCGCCGTCGCGTCCGTGATCGCCGGAGTCGGCATCGGCTGGCTCACGGCGTTGTCCGGCTCGGCGAAGATCATCAACTGGCTGTCACTGCCGACGATCCTCGCGCATCTGGTGACCGTCAGCACCTCGTGGTTCCTCGATCTGCGCCTCGGACCGGTTCTCGACGTCACCCGGCTGCTGTGCGCGATCGCCTTGGTGGTCATCCTGGCCGGGGCGTGGTGGTTGGGCCGCCGATCCGAACGGGACGCTGTCAAGGGCATCCTGATCGCTCTCGTCGCCACTGTCGTTCTCTCCCCCGCCGCGCTGCCCTGGTACTACTCGTGGCCGTTGGCGATCGCGGCCGGCTTTGCGTTGTCCCGCCGAACGCTGATGGTTCTCACCGGCCTGTCGACCTGGCTGATGCTGGTGTTCCAACCCGACGGATCCATCGGCCTGTACACGTTCGTGCACGTGGCCCTCGCAGTTTTCGCTGCAGTCGTTGCCGCGCTGGCGCTGACCCGAGTCGACCCGTTGCGTTTGCGATCGGACCGCTCCCGGGAACACCGTGCCGTACCCAACGCCCCCAAGACCGCGCCCGTCTCCACCGAAGACGACGCCACACCGTGAGGTCCCGCGCCATGAGTGCCCGCGTATCGAGAGAACTGACCGACATCGATCCTGCTCTGCACGAGGCGTATCGCATCTGCCGCGAACTGAACGCCCAGCACGGCAAGACCTATTTTCTGGCAACCAGGCTGTTGCCCGTCGACAAGCGCGCAGCCGTGCACGCTCTGTACGGTTTCGCTCGGATGGTCGACGACATCGTCGACCTCGAAGGCACCGACATCGCGGTCGGTTCGGACGAACTGAACGCCCGCAGAATCGTCGAACTCGACATCATCGAATCCCGGGTGCGCGACGCCTTGGCCGGAAAACCTCTGTCCGACAGCACGTCCGATCAAGTATTGAGCGCATTGTGCGACACGGTCGCTCGGTACGAGATCCCCCACGACTACTTTTTCGCGTTCATGCATTCGATGCGCATGGACATCCCGGGCAGCGCGATGTTCGTCTCGCGGTACCGAACGATGGAGCAGTTGAACGAGTACATGTACGGATCGGCCGCAGTCATCGGACTGCAGATGTTGCCGATTCTCGGAACTGTGGTTCCGCGAGCCGAGGCGGAGCCGTCGGCTGCGGCGTTGGGCGAGGCGTTTCAGCTGACCAACTTCATCCGCGACATGGGTGAGGACCTCGACCGCGACCGCATCTATCTCCCGACCGACGAGCTGGCGGCCTTCGGGGTCGACGAGGATCTGTTGCGGTGGTGCCGGACCACCGGCTCGGTCGATGCCAGAGTCACCCGCGCCCTCGCCCACTCGATCGCCGTCACCCGGTCGATCTACCGGACGTCGGACGCCGGGATCGACATGTTGGATCCGCGAGTGCGTCCGTCCATGCGAACGGCGTCCATTCTGTACGGCCGCATTCTCGACGAGGTCGAGGCGCAGGGCTACCGGGTGCTCTCCCAGCGTGCGACCGTGCCGCAGTGGACTCGCGCACGCGTCGCGCTGCCGCAGTTCGCCGTCACCGGCTGGAAGCGCGCCACGGTCCGCTGACGACCGCTGTTCCAGCTGCTAGAAGGCCATTGCCTGAGCGCGTCTGATCACTTCGCGCATCAGGTCACCGTGCAACGCTGCGACCGGGGTGCCGGGCAGACTGTCGTCCTCGGCGAACAACCACCGCAGAATTTCTTCGTCCTCGTAGCCGCCGTCGTGCAGCACCGCCAGCAGGCCGGGCAGACCCTTGACGATTTCGCCCTTGGTCGTATCGAAGAACTGCTCGGGCACGCCGGGGACGCGGGAACGCTTGAGAGCCAACAGCTGACGATCCCGCACGAGCTGCTCGACGCGCGTCTTGGGGACGTCCAGGATCTTGGCGACGTCGGCGAACTGCAGCAGAGAAACCGACGGATCGAGCACGTCGTCGGCGTAGGGAATGGCACTCACGCGGGTAACGTTAACGGGTCCGGCGTCCAGACTTCAAAAGTGACGCGGCCCGCCACGGAGACCGAAGACACGAACCACGATCGTCGGTGAGCTCCCACGGCGCCGATACCATCGTCGTCAGGCGTCCGGATTTCGAGCGGACACATCGAGGACGACGAGGGGAGGTTCGGTGATACCGGGTTCGATGCTCGATCGTCGATATCGAATAGACGCACCGATCGCACGGGGCGGAATGTCGACGGTCTACCGCGGACTCGACACCAGGCTCGACCGACCTGTCGCGGTGAAGATCATGGATCCGAAGTTCGCCGAGGACCCGCAGTTCGTTCAGCGATTCGAGTTCGAGGCACGCGCGGTGGCCAGGCTGAGCCACCCCGGCCTGGTGGCCGTGTACGACCACGGGCGGGACGGCGATCACGCATTCCTGGTCATGGAGCTCGTCGAGGGCGGAACGCTGCGCGAGCTGCTGCGGGAGCGCGGGCCCATGCCGCCGCACGCCGCAGTCGCCGTGGTTCGCCCCGTGCTCGAAGCTCTCGCCGTCGCACACCGCGCCGGTCTGGTGCACCGAGACATCAAACCGGAGAACATCCTGATCAGCGACGACGGAGACGTCAAGATCGCCGACTTCGGGCTGGTCCGAGCCGTCGCCGCATCCACCGTCACCTCGAGCAGTGTGATTCTGGGCACGGCCGCGTATCTGTCCCCCGAACAGGTCACCACCGGCTCCGCATCCGCGAGCAGCGACGTCTACGGCGTCGGAATCGTACTGTTCGAGCTGCTCACCGGACGCACCCCGTTCACCGGCGACACATCCCTGTCCATCGCCTACCAGCGCATCGACAACGACGTTCCGCTCCCGTCGACCCTCATCGCAGGCGTGCCACCACAGTTCGACGACGTGGTCCAACACGCCACCGTCCGCGACCCGGAACACCGATACCGCAACGCCGACGACATGGCCCGCGCGCTGCGCACCGCCGCGTCGGCGCTGGCACTTCCCGCGTACCGGGTGCCCGCTCCCCAGCGTTCGGCACAGCACCTGAGCTCGGCGGCTGCGGGCGCACCGACGACAGTCGCCGGCGATCGACAGCCGCCCACCCGCACCCAGGTGGTGCAGAGCGCTCCCCCGGTACCACCGCCCGACGGCGTGCACCACACCCGAGTGGTCACGTCACCGACATCCCGCGAAATCGAGTACGAACCGCAACCGGACGACCCGCAGCCGGCGGCACCCCTGGGCCGGCGACACTACGAATTTCCCGACTTCGCCGCCGATCGCCAACGGTCCCGGCGGGCCATCGTCGTCTGGTTGGTGGTCGTTGCACTGCTGGCCGTGTTGGTCGGTTTCGGCGGCTGGTGGATGGGCTCGGGCCGATACACCGCAGTTCCGATGGTCGACGGTCTCGACACCACCGGTGCCACGAGCGCGATCGAAGCGTCGGGCTTGGAAGCAACGGTTCGGGGAACGTACTCCGACACCGTCTCGACCGATCTGCTCATCGGCACCGACCCCGTCGGTGGTTCCCGAATCGCCAAGGGCGACACCGTCTTCCTGCTCGTCTCACTGGGCAGCCCGACCGTCCCCTCCATCGACTCCGACGCCTCCGTCGAAGACATGCAGCAGCAATTGCGCGACAGAACCTTCACCCCGGTCGACGGCGGCGAGGCATTCAGCACCACCGCACCGATCGGCGGCGTCGCGGCGCTCGATCCCCCGCCGGGAACGGTGTTGAACACCGGTGCCGCAGTCACCGTGCTGCGCAGCAAAGGTGCACCGCCGGTGCAGGTTCCCGACGTCCGCGGACAGAGCGTCGATCAGGCACGGACGACTCTCGAATCGGTCGGCATCACCGTCGACGAGGTCCGCGAGACGTTCGACGAGGACACCGACGGCGGAAAAGCGATCGGCACGAATCCGAAGGCCGGCCAGACCGTCAAGTCCGGCACCACCGCCGTCCTCGACGTGTCGACGGCAGTCACCGTGCCGTCGCTCCTCGGCCGTTCGGTGGGATCCGCACGCACGACTCTGGACTCGCTGGGACTGACGATCGATGTTCGTCAGGTGGTCGACACGGACGGCTCGTTGGTCATCTCCCAGAGCCCCGGAGCCGGTTCACGGGTGGAACCGGACTCCGAGGTCATGGTCGTCTCACTGCCCTGACCACCGCTGCCCTGACCCGCCAGGGCGGTGCCGGCGATCAGCCGCGAAGCATCTCGGCGACGAGGAATGCCAGCTCGATGCTCTGCTGAGTGTTCAGTCGCGGGTCGCAGGCAGTTTCGTAGCGCCCGGCCAGGTCGAGATCAGAGATGTCCTGGGCTCCGCCGAGGCATTCGGTGACGTCGTCACCGGTCAGCTCGACGTGGATTCCGCCCGGATGGGTGCCGAGGCCGTTGTGCACCTCGAAGAAGCCCTGCACCTCGTCGACGATGCGGTCGAAATGCCGGGTCTTGTATCCGGTGGACGCCTCGTGTGTGTTGCCGTGCATCGGGTCGCACTGCCAGATCACCTGGTGTCCGGTGGCCTGCACCTTCTCGATGATGGCGGGCAGGATGTCCCGAACCTTGCCGTTGCCCATGCGCGAGATCAGCGTCAGGCGGCCCGGCTTGTTGGTCGGGTCGAGGCGCTCGACGTATTCGACGGCCATCTCGGGGGTCGTGGTGGGTCCGATCTTGAGCCCGATCGGGTTCGAGATCAGTTCGGCGAGCGCGATGTGCGCGCCGTCGAGCTGGCGCGTGCGGTCGCCGATCCACAGGAAGTGAGCCGACAGATCGTAGAGCTTGGGGTGATCGTCGGTGTTGTCGAGCCGCAGCATCGCGCGTTCGTAGTCGAGGACGAGTGCTTCGTGGCTCGCGAAGATCTGGGCGGTGTGCAGATTGGGGTCGGAGACGCCACAGGCGTCCATGAACCGCAGGCCGCGGTCGATCTCCCCGGCCAACGCCTCGTAGCGTGCTCCGGCGGGTGACTGCGCGACGAATTCACGGTTCCAGTCGTGCACCTTGTGCAGGTCCGCCATCCCGGCTCCGGTCAGTGCCCGAACCAGGTTCATCGCCGCACTCGCGTTGGCGTAAGCGCGCACCAGCCGTGACGGATCGTGGCCGCGCACGCTCTCGTCGGCCACCAGCGAGTTGATCATGTCGCCGCGGTAGGACTGCAGGCCGAGCGCATCGATGTTCGACGAGCGAGGCTTGGCGTACTGGCCGGCGATGCGCGCGACCTTGACCACCGGCATGCTCGCCCCGTAGGTGAGTACGACGGCCATCTGCAGCAGCGTGCGAATGTTGCCCTTGATGTGCGGTTCGGTGTTGTCGACGAACGTCTCGGCGCAGTCGCCACCCTGAAGCAGAAACGCCTCGCCGCGGGCGACGGCAGCGAGCTTGTCCGACAGCGCCTCGACCTCACCTGCGACGGTGATCGGCGGAACGCTCTCGAGCACCTTGCGCATCTCGCCGGCCTGCTCGGGATCCCACTGCGGCTGCTGCGCAGCCGGCTTGGCCAACGCGTCGTCCAATCGAGTGCGCAGTGTCGGAGACAGCGGCGGCAGGTCGGGCAAGCGATCGATGGGTACGTCGACAGTCCAGTTCACCGCTACAGGATATTCGTACCGCCGTCACCGCAGGACAACGGGTGTTCAACCGCGGTACGAGTACTCCTCGATCGCCTGGAACTTGGCCAGATTGTGGCGCGCGTCGGCCAGGGCATCGTGGGCGTCGTCGGGCACCGCGGGAAGCTCGGGACTGCCGCGATCCTCCCAGTGCTGACGGAGCTCACGGGTGAATCGAGGCAGGGAACGCGGCAATTCGGTCATCGATCCCCACAGCTGGCAGAGCGCCACGTGGTCGTACGCCGCCACCCATGCCCATAATTCGACCTCGGCACCGTAGTGCGGAACGAGGAATTCGAGCAGTTCGTCGCGAATTCGGGATCGGCTCATCCACAACGGCGACGAGTACGGTGGCAGCTTGGGTAAGACGTTGCGCCGGACCCACCGGCCCGCCCGCTCGGGGTCGAACTCGGAGGACACCGCATAGAACTCGCGACCGTCCTCCGACACCACACCGATCGACACCAACTCGATTGTGCGACCATCCTCGATGAACTCTGTGTCGTAGAAGTAGCGCACGCGGCTCACCCTAGCGCGTGCCCCGGCACGTCCCCCACACACCGCAGAACCGAGCCGAACAAGCCCTGAAAGGGAACGTTGTGACTTCGTCCGACACCAACCGTCCGGTCGCCGAAGCGTCGGAGCCTGCCGGCCCGACGCGACGCCGGTGGCCGCGTTGGGCGGTGGCGTCGAGCAGGGTCGTCGTTGTCGTCGCCGCGGCGGTCGGTGTGCTCTTCCATCTCAACGGGTTTCCCGGGCTGCGAACGTTGGGTGAGCATTACCGACTGGATCTCGATGTCTACCGGCTCGGCGGTGAGGTGTTCGCTCGGGGCGGGGATCTGTACGGCCAGCTTCCTCCCATCGCGACCGGTACCACGTTGCCGTTCACGTATCCCCCGATTGCTGCCGCTCTGTTCAGCCCGCTCTCGAAGGTCTCGCTGTACGCCGCGTCGATGACGGTGACGTCGTTGTCCATGCTCGCGTTGCTGGCGACCGTTGTGCTCACGCTGATCTCGTTGGGGGTTCGCCCTCGCACGCTCGTGTGGTGGGGTGCTGGCGCGGTGTTCGCGGTGTCCGTCCTCGTACTGGAGCCGGTCACGTCCACGTTGAACTACGGGCAGATCAACATCGTTCTGATGATGTTCGTCGCGCTCGACTGCTTGCCGAAGAAGACTCCGTGGCCTCGAGGTGTGCTGATCGGTCTGGTCGCGGCCGTCAAACTCACTCCCGCAGTTTTCGTCTTGTTCTTCTTGCTGCGCAAAGACTTTCGTGCTGCGGTGGTATCGGCACTGAGCTTCGCGGTGTTCACAGCGTTCGGGTTTGCGCTCACGTGGTCGGACTCGGTGAAATACTGGACCGAGACGATCATCGATTCCGATCGGATCGGCGGCCCGGCGTACCCGGCGAATCAGTCCATCACAGGTGTACTGGCCCGCCTCGGAATGGACGAGCTCCCCCGTTCGATTCTGTGGATCGCGCTGTCGGTAGGAGTACTGCTCGTTGCGGGAATCGCGATGCGCAAAGCGTTCGCCGCCGGTGAGATCGCCCTGGCGCTGACCGTGAACGCGATGTTCGGCCTGTTGGTCTCGCCGGTCTCCTGGTCACACCACTGGGTGTGGGCAGTACCGTTCGCGTTGGTGCTGGCCGCCGTCGGATACCGCCGTCGAAGCGCACTGCTACTCGCTCTGGTTGCCGTCGGACTGGCGATCATGGTGTACGCACCGCACTGGAAACTCGGTGAAGGTCGATGGAGTGGACTCGACTGGCCGCTGGTCGATCAGTTCGCCGCGTCCGCCTACGTGTGGTGGGCTCTGGTCTCTGTGGTCGCCGTCGCGGCCGTGAAACTCTCGCCTCGGGTCACCCCGAAGGAAAGCGACACCGCGGTTCACTGACCGCCGTCGTCAACTGGCCTTCGAGTCGGGGATACGGCGCGCGGACGGAGCCGAATCTTCGGGTGTCGCAACCTTCTTCAGCGAGGCCGCGTACACGTCGACGTATTCCTGGCCCGAGAGCAGCATCAGGTCGTACATCACCTCGTCGGTGACGGCGCGCTCGACGAATCGGTTGCCTGCCATTCCCTCGAACCGGGAGAAGTCGATGGGCTTGCCGACGCGAATGGTGACCTTTGCCGGACGCCACACGCGCGAACCGATCGGGTTCATCTTCTCGGTGCCGATCATGGCGACCGGCACCACCTGAACGCCGGTCTGCAATGCCAGGCGCGCCATTCCGGTCTTGCCCTTGTAGAGCCGGCCGTCCGGCGACCGGGTGCCTTCGGGGTAGATACCGAGCACCTTGCCGGCTTCGATCACGCGGGCCCCGGCGTTCAGTGCGTCCTGTGCCGCGTCGGCTCCGGTGCGGTCGATGGGCACCTGACCCACCGCGGTGAAGAACCACTTCTGGAACGCACCCTTGAGACCCGAGCCGGTGAAGTACTCACTCTTGGCGAGGAAGGTGATGCGCCGCGGGGTCTTGAGCGGAAGATAGAACGAATCGAGAACCGCTTTGTGGTTGCTGGCCAGGATCACCGGGCCGTGCGTCGGAATGTTCTCCGCACCCTCGATCGTGGGCCGACCCAGGGCAATGAGCAGGGGCCCCACGATGATGTATTTGAACAGCCAGTACCACATTGACGTGCTCCCTGATCATGGTCGGCAATCGTTGGTGTGCCGGCTCGCGCGGGGCGAACCGACTGCGGCCGTGCGTTCTCGAACCGTGCCGCGTAGTGAACTGTACCCAGGGTTTATGACACCAGCCACATCGACGAGGAGTCGTCGTGCGACATCACACGGCGTCGGTCCGGACCGTCATCGTGCGGTGGTGACGAACTGTGCTCGCGCGAGCTCGGCCGCACCGATCATCCCCGCGGCCTCGCCCAGTTCGGTGCTGCGAATCCGTGCCAGCGGGCGATGCCCCGCGCCGGTGACGAGCTCGGCGTACTTGTCCGTGGCACGAGCGAGGAATTGGCTCGACGAAGTGGCCACACCGCCGGCCAACACGATCAGGTCGGGGTCGTACACATCGCTGACCATCGAGAGTCCGACGCCGAGCCAGTGTGCGAAATCCTCCATGGTGCGTCGGCCGATCGAGTCGCCGTCGTGCGCGGCGCTCGCGATCCGACGCCCGGTCAACGAGCCGGGATCGAGGAAGACCTCGCGCGCCAACCTCGTCGAGGACGACGGGTCTGCGGCCAACAACTCCACCGCCGTATCCACCAGTGCAGTACCGCTGCAATACCGTTCCCAGCACCCGCGTTTGCCGCAGGGACACGCGCGTCCGTCGGGCACCACCTGAATGTGACCGAGTTCGGGTGCCACCCCGTGGCTCCCTCGATAGATTCGGCCGTCGATCAGCAGCGCCGCACCGATTCCCGTTCCGATCGCCACCATCACCACGTTGCGGCCACCCGATGCCGCTCCGAAACGGTATTCCGCCCATGCGGCGGAGTTGGCGTCGTGTTCGAGCAGGACCGGTAGTCCGATGCGTTCGCTCATCTCGGTTGCGACCGGCGTGTCGACCCACGGCAGGTGCGGAGCGAACCGGACCGTCGTGCGGTCGGAATCGATGAAACCCGCCACCGCCAGACCGACGGCAGCGATGTCGTGCCTGCCGGCCAGCTCCTGCACGGCGCGGTCGAGACCACGCTCGAGTGCACGAGCAGTGTGGGGCGTGGGTGCTGCGGTCGAGTCGAGCACCTGACCGTCCGCGTCGACAACCGAGGCGCGCAGGCTCGTGCCGCCCACGTCGATCCCGACCGTCAATCGCTGATGATGACGCTTCATTCGTTCATGCCTTCCTCGGCCGTCCCCCCACGGCGATGGTCACTCCTTGACCCGAACGGTAATCGGTACGAACGCCGGTCGACGAACGGACGGCGCAGAGGTGTCCTCCGACACGTCCGCGTCGGCGTCGACCCGGTCGGCAGCGGACGCGGTCGACTCGGTACCTGGCTCGCTGCTACCCCCAGCGGCGTGTTCGGTGCCCGGCGCGGTGTGGTCGATCAACAACTGGCGTAGCAGTGCGACGACGACGGCCCCTTCCGAGGCAACGAGTTCGACGAGATCGTGCCGTTCACCGCGCACCAACGCCGCGAGCGCACACACCGGGCACCAGCTGCAGCCCTGCTGATCGCGGTCCTGCTGTGTCTCGGCAACTCGGCGCAGGATGGGCTCGAGACGTGTCAGGACGGTGTCGGCCAACGCCAGCAGGTCCGCGCCCAACTCCGAATGCCCGGCCGTCACAGCGTCTCTCCGCTCACAGCTCTTACGGTCATGGCTCGGCCGCTCACAGCGGCCACACATCGGGGTCGGGTCGGAAACGCACCACCAGGAACGGGCCGTCGAGTTCCGCAGAATCGGCAATACACCGACGCAACACCGACGCCAACGTGACGCGTCGCCGCCTACCGTCGGCACTCACTATCAAGTCGTCCTCCACTCGCCCCAGACCCAAGGTGGTCGAATCGACTACCGGCAGAAGCATTCTCATCGCGTACACGGATTCGAGTCCGCTCCCCGACTCGAGTTCGACCGACGGTCGACCGGCCGGGCTCGACGCACGTCGTTCGAGGGAGTGCGGTGCCAGGTGCTCGGCCACATCCTGCAAGGGGCCCAACCCTACCGGTTCCACTTCACAGTGCTCCACCTCCACGATCGGAACCGCGCCGACGCGTCCTCGGAGTTCGGCCACGGCGTCGAGCTGCGCGGCCCGCCATCGCTCGAACCAGAACACCGCAGGATGAGCTCCGACCAGACCGATCGACGAAGAATTGAGAGCCGGGAGCATCCGGTTCACCAGCAGTCGGTCGACGCGAACGCCGAACAGAGCCGCTGCGGAGAGCGTGCGTTCGGCGTCGACGATGGACAGGTGCTCGGGGGTCAGGACCACGGTTGCCCCGGTCCGGTCGGGATCGGTGATCAGCGCCCGGACCGATTCGATCTGTCCGAGGATCCGCTCGATCATGGCCACCACGAGCGTGAGCCGCACGTCGGTTCCGGTGCCGGCGACCATGCGATCGTGGCGCGGCCACACGCGCTCGAAATAGGACGAGACGGTGTCGGGCAGCTGCAGGGTTCGCAGCGCATCCCCCGATGCCGGAAGATCGACTATCACTGTGTCCCAACGACCTTCGTCGACGAGCCGGGACACCTCGTGCAATCCCAACAGCTCCTCGATACCCGGGAACCCCATCAGCTCCTCCGGCTCGATCGCGCCGAAACTCACGCCGTGTTCGTGGCCTGCCGAAGCCACCGACAGCATCGAACCCAGACCGCGGTACCGCTCTTCGAGCAGCCGCGAGGTATCGATCTCGACGACGTCCAGGTTCGGAGCAACCGCTCCGATGCCCGAGTCCTGGTCGGTGTCACCTTGTGCGCCGAGGGCGTCGCGGAGCGAGTGCGCCTGGTCGAGGGAGGCAATCAGCACCTCCCGGCCCGAGGCCGCGAGCGCAAGACCCGACGCAGACGCCAGGGTGGTCTTCCCCGCGCCACCTTTGCCGATGAACAGCGATACCGTGGTGCGGGGTTCGGGGCGAGCGTCGGTCAGCCTTCGACCCGCTTCTTCAATTCCTTGAGCGCAGTGTCGGTGATGACCTTCTCTGCTTTGCGCTTGAACAGGCCGATCATCGGAATGTTCAGATCGACAGTGAGCTCGTACGTCACGTCGGTGCCGTTGCCGGTCTCACGCAGCGAGTACGACCCGTTCTGAGATTTCTGCATTTCGCCCGAGACGAGATTCCACGACACCGAATTGCCGTCCGCGGCCCAGTCGTACTCGAGTTCGTACGTGTCTTTCACCATTCCGGCGTCGAGCACGAACTTGACCCGCTTTCCCCGTCCGTCCGCACCGACTTCGAGGACCTCGACGGACTTCGCGGCGGACACCCACGTGGGATACGCGTCGAAATCGGCGATGACGTCCATGACCCGACTCGGTGGGGCTTCGACGACGATCGACCTCTGGGTTTTCTCCGCCATGACTACTGGTCCGCTTCCTCTCGGGTACTTCGATCCGCTTCGTTCGCTGCCTGCTGTGTAACCCGCGGCAGGCCTATCTCACACGATCGAACCGCCGACGCACAACGCGAACCGGCCGACCGTACCGCGCGGTTCATTCGGGAGCTGAACTCGACGCTACGTGGTGGGGTGCCTCGCCCGCTGACCTCCCGGCCTCGAGCTCCCGCTTCAGCTCGAAGGTCATGGCGCGGCCGGCCACCCGACGCGCATGCTGCTCGGTGGCCGACTCACTTGGTGAGGCCGGCTCGGCGTGCAGGAAGTAGTGGACGATGACGCCGTCGAGTACGGGCTCGAGCCACAGCTCCATCGTTCCGACGACGCCGCCGCGGACCGACCACCGAATGCCCTTCTCGCCGCGATCCTCGGTCACGGTCAGCGACAGGTCCGGCCACCACCGCCGCCACCGCTCCGGCGAGACGAACGCCTGCGCCACCGCCGCACCGGGCGCTGCCACGAATGTCTGATCCGCAACTTGAATACTGCTCATCGTCAGAGCTTCACATATCGGGTCCGAGACCAGGACCGCCGAGGCACATTCGGGACCGCGCGCCCCGGGTCTAGAGTATCTGTGAAGCCGAGCTATCGACTTTCTCCAACCCGTTCGATCCGGAGGTAATCCCGTGCGCGAGTTCACTGTTTCCGCCGAGTACGACATCGCGGACACCGACTCGGCTGTCGACAGCGTCTTCGCCCGCGCTCGGACGTCGCCGGATGCCGTGGTGTTCCGTCGGCTCGACGACGGCCGATGGACCGATGTCGGTGCCGCAGAATTCGAGCGACTGGTCGTCGACGTGGCCAGGGGCCTCGTCGCGGCAGGTATCGAGCAGGGCGATCGCGTCGCGCTCATGTCGTCCACGCGATTCGAGTGGTCGGTCATCGACTACGCGATCTGGGCCGCGGGCGGAGTGACCGTGCCGATCTACGAGACGTCGTCGGCGGGCCAGGTCGAGTGGATTCTCGAAGACGCCGAGCCGGTTCTGTTGGTCCTCGAGAACGACGCGCACGTACGGGAGACAGAAGCCGTCGTAGCTGCGGCGCCGTCGGTACGTCGAACGTTCGTGATCGACAACGCTTCCGGCACGGGCGCAGTGCAGGCTCTGATCGACAACGGCGCGGACGTCTCCGAAGACGTTGTGCACGAACGAGTCTCGACACTTCGCTCGTCCGATCCGGCCACGTTGATCTACACCTCGGGCACTACCGGCCGCCCCAAAGGTGTGCAATTGACGCATGCGAACCTCCTTGCGGAATCTCGCGGCATTCGCCAGACGTCGTTGAAAGCTCTTCTGACACAGGGCCGCAGTACGTTGATGTTCCTTCCGATGGCGCACGTCCTCGCTCGCGCGGTGAGTATCGCGTCGTTCGATGCCGGAGTCACCCTCGGCCACACCAACGACATTCCCAACCTGGTCGCGACCTTCGGGACATTTCGACCGGACTTCATTCTGTCCGTGCCGCGCGTGTTCGAGAAGGTCTTCAACACTGCGAAGCAGAAGGCACACAGCGACGGCAAGGGCAAGATCTTCGATCTCGCGACCGAGTGCGCAGTGGCGTGGAGCCAGGCGCAGGACTCCGGTGGCCCGTCGATCGTGTTGCGCGCCAAGCATTTCGTGTTCGACAAGCTGGTCTACGCGAAGCTGCGGACCGCTCTCGGCGGCAAGTGCGAACTCGCCATCTCGGGCGGCGCACCACTGGGAGCGAGACTCGGTCACTTCTACCGCGGCATCGGCGTGACCATCTACGAGGGCTACGGCCTGACAGAAACCACTGCGGCTTTCGCGGTGAACACGATCGGATTCCAACGTGTGGGCAGCGTCGGACGCCCGCTACCCGGGAACACCGTCCGCATCGCCGGCGACGGTGAGATCCAACTACGCGGACCCGTTGTGTTCGACGGATATTGGCGAAACGAGAAGGCGACCGCGGAATCCCTCGACGACGGGTGGTTCCGCACCGGCGATCTCGGATCCGTCGACGAGGAGGGATACATCACGATCTCCGGCCGCAAGAAGGAACTGATCGTCACCGCCGGCGGCAAGAACGTCTCCCCCGCGGGCCTCGAAGATCACCTTCGTGCCGGAGCACTGATCAGTCAGGCCGTGGTGGTCGGTGACCAGAAGCCCTTCATCGGTGCCCTCATCACCCTGGATCCGGATGCGTTCGACAAGTGGAAGTCCGCACACGGCAAGGACTCCGACGCCACGGCAGCGGATCTGCAGGCCGACCCCGATCTCGTCGCCGAGATCGACGCCGCCGTCGCCGATGCCAACAAGTCGGTGTCGCACGCGGAATCCATCAAGAAGTACCGCCTGCTCCCCCACGACTTCTCGGAGGAGAGCGGCGAATTGACGCCGACGATGAAGCTCAAGCGCAATGTCATCACCAAGGCGTACGCCGATGAGATCGAGGCGATCTACGCGAGGTGACACGCGTGGCGTAAGCCGTGGTGCGAGCGGACCGCCCGGTCAGATCAGCGACCGCAGTTTCTCCGTCAGCACGTCCCAGCGCCATTCCGCGTCGACCCATGCCCGACCGGCGTTGCCCATCTGCGTCGCCAGTGTTCGATCGGACAGGATCGTCACGATCGCGTCGGCGATGGACGACACCGAAGTCCCGTCGACGACGAGCCCGGTCTTGTTGTGCTGCACAGCTTCCGGCGCGCCTCCCGACATCCCGGCAACCACCGGAACGCCACAGGCCGACGCCTCGAGGTAGACGATTCCGAGCCCCTCGACGTCGAGGCCCGCGCCTCGGGTGCGGCTCGGCATCGCGAATACGTCGGCAATCGTGTGATGGGCAGCCAGTTCCGCCGACGGTACTGTCCCGGTGAACACCACGTGCTGCTCCATCCCGGTGGAGCGAACGAGTTCGCGCAACGTGTTCTCGTACGGACCGCCGCCGACGATCACCAGAACCGCCCCGTCCACCGCGCGCCGGATCTCAGGTAGCGCCCGGATCAGAAAGTCCTGGCCCTTTCGCGGCACCAGCCGCGACAGACACAGAACCGTCGGTCGGTCACCGAGGCCGTACCGAGCACGTAACTCCGTCCTCGCGGCATCGTCGGGCACGAAGCGATCGGTGTCGACCCCCGGCGGCAGATGCTCGAGTGCCGCCGACGCCCCGAACGCCGAGCTGAATCGGCTCCGCGTGTACTTGCTCACGTAGGTCACCACATCGGTGTTCTCCCCGATAGTGCGCAGCGTCGCGCGACCACCGGGCACCATCGACCACCCCACCTCGTGGCCGTGCGTGCTCGCCACGATGCGATCCGCCCCGGCTTTGCGCAGGTGTGACGACATCACCGCCAGCGGGGCCGCGGCACCGAACCACACCGAGTCGCACCCTCGGGTCTTCACGATGCGTGCTGCGCGGCGAGCCACCAACGGAGTAGGCAGCATCAACGTGGTCGGATGCCTGATGACCTCGAAGGGTTGTTTCGCATCGAACTTCACGTGCGAATCCCCACGCCACCGCGGCGCGTAGACCACGAGCTCGTCGGCGGGCAACTGCGAGGCGAAGCTGTGCAAATAGGACTGGATTCCGCCCGGCCGGGGCGGAAAGTCGTTCGTCACCAGAAGAGTCCGACGCATGACGACAACCGTAGCGCTCCCGATCGGACAGCTCGTGTCGACGACGCGCACGTCCGGGTCAGCGTGACCGAGCGGCCACCCAGTTGCCCCACTCCGCGACGAACCGGGTTCGGCTCGAACTAAGGACCGAGGTGATCGCTGCGTCGACGACTCCGTCCGACCCGGGTCCGGCCGCCAGCGCCTCGTAGAACCTGCGCAACGTGGACTCGCCGTACCGGTCGGCCACGAACGCGAAGACCGACCAGGCTGACTCGTAGGCCACGTTGGAGCGGGTGCCGCCTGCACCGAAATCCTCGTCTTTCGGCAACACGGTCGGCGGGCCACCGGCAGCCACGATCGATGCCAGAGTAGGTGCCAGCTGCCGGAAGTCGGCACCGGAACTGCGATACCCGGAATAGTCGGCGAAACCCTCCGCCACCCACAACGCGGTGCCTTCCGCCGTCTTCGCCCGCGCCGCCACATGCGTCAACTCGTGCCGAAGCACCGAACGAAGAGTGAACGGAGTCAGCCGCGACGCGGCATCGGGACCGAACACGACGCGCTGACCCGCCGGACGCGACCCGCCGGCCACGGCGTCGGACACGGTCACTGCGGCCACGTCCGTCGAGGGCGAGGACCCCGTCGATTCGTCGAACTCCTCGGCCGTCGAACTGACGAACACCAGTCCGTCCCGGGCCCAGTCGGCTCCCCAGAAGTCGGTGACCGCAGCGGTCGCCGCGGGCAGCTCGGCGGCCACATCTGCCACGACCTGCTCACGGTCGGGATGTCCCAACACCACCGACGTGCCGGATGCAGTGGCGACCGAGCGCACCGTCACGGGCCCGAAATCCCACGGACCACGCCAGGTGTGGCGACGGTAGGTCGGCAAGTCGGCGTCGTCGACCAGTCGCCACTGGCCGTCGCGTTCGGCGACCACCAGCGAAACCGGCCGGCGGGTCGGCGAGGCATCCGGGCCCTGCACGGCGTACCGCAGGTACACCGGTGGAGCCCACACATCGGTGGCATCCAGCTGCTCGGCAATCGACGACGGCACGGGGGTCTCGGGTTCGTCACCGATCTCGTAGTCGAAGTCCGAGAAAGGAACCGTCGGAACGACAGTCGCCCGGCGGACCTGCGCATCCACGAACGTCGGATCCGCGAGGGGGTCGAGCAACCCACGCAGCGCCGATTCGTCGCCGGAACGGAGGGCAGCCGCCCAGCGCTCGAGCAGCTCGGTCACTTCGGCGCGGCGCTGCTCGTCGTAGGTCGGCGGATTCTGCGAAGCCGACGGATCGGACGAAGTCGATGCGCTCGATGTCGCCGCTCCCGATGCAGGACCGTCGTGACGATGAACCAACAGCAGCGTCGACGCCACTGCCAGAACGACCAGGACTGCCATCCATCGCGCCCGCCCCGACGCGGTGAGAGCGTGGACAACGGACGGCCGTTCCGTACCGCTCATTCAGGCGTCAGTCGTCGTTCGCGGCACAGTCAGTATCGACGGGCCCCGTAGAACGGGAACGACGCCATCGACTGGACCTTCACCGGTACCCCGAAGGTGGAGGCATGCAGAACGTTGCCGTTACCGGCGTAGATACCGACGTGTGATGCGTCCGGGTAGAACAGAACGACGTCTCCCGGCTGCAGATCCTTCTGATCGACGGGAGTTCCGCCGGCAGCCTGAGCCTGACTCGACCGCGGCAACGTCTTTCCGACCTGCTTGTAAGCCCAGACGACCAACCCGGAGCAGTCGAAACCGTCGGGGCCGGTCGCTCCCCAGACGTACGGCTTGCCGATCTGTGTGAGACCGGCTTGCAATGCGCTGGAACCGGATCCCGGCGTCAAGTTCTTCAGAATCGTGGAGGGGTCGAAACCTTCGGGAAGCGCCGATCCCGCGAGGGCCAGCTGCTCGGACGAGGAAAGCGCGCTGTACGCGGCCATGACTTCGGCGATCTGGCCCTGAAGTTCACTCTGCTTCGCCTGCAGATCGTCGCTGACTGCTTTGGCCTGCTCGGCGGCGACTCTGGCCTGTTCTGCGGCGGTCGCGGCGGCCTGCTCTGCCGCGGATGCATCCGCGCTGGCCTGCTGGAACCGAGCTACCTGGCCGGCTGTCTCGGCGGAGATGACATCGAGGGCCGACATTTGGTCGAGCAACTGTTGCGGGGAGTCGCTGACCATGACCGCGAACAACCGGTTGGTGCGAGCGCCCTGGTAGTTGACATTGGCCACCTTGTCCATGGCGGGTTTGAGCTGCGCCAGCTGCGACTGGGCGGCGTCGAGGGCCGCCCGACTGGCATCGACGGCGGTTTGCGCATCGAGCTGCTCGCGAGCCCGAGCGTCGAGATCGATCTGCGCGTTGTGCAGCGACTCGTTGGTCTGTTCCGACTCTCTGGACAGCTCCGCCAGCTTCGCCTGCGCGTCGGAAGCCGAGCCGAAGCCCGGATCGGCGGTCGCCGTCGTGATCGGCACCACCATGATGCACGCGGCCGCAACGGCTGTGGTCACCGAGCTACCTACTAGCCGTAGAACTCGGGTGGTTCTCGATATCGCCACGGAAAGCGACTCTCCGTCCTGACATATGCCATTCCAGCTGGAGTGGCGGTTGGAAAAAGTGACCGGAACCGAACGATACCCATGCTCAGCTGGGCGCGGACGTGAACACGGTCCGAAATCGACGCAGTCTGCACGTGACAGATCACAAACCAAACGTCGGAGAGGTCTCGATCAGATTACGAACTGGACGCTCTGCTGTCCACCGTACCGGCGTGTCGCCCGGAAACCGTCCCTGGAAACGACAACAGGGCCGAACCGTCGAAACGGATCGACCCTGTCGGTCGGTACACAACTCCGGTCGGAGCGCTCGGCTCAGTAGCGCCGAGCACCGTCGAACGGCATGGAGTCCACGGGAGCAACCTTGACCGGCACGCCGGACGTGGATGCGTGCACGACGTTGCCGTCGCCGATGTACATACCCGAGTGCGAGCCGCCGTAGAACGAGACGACGTCGCCGGGCATCAGGCTGTCACGCGAGACCGGGGTGCCCGCGGCTGCCTGGTCGTAGCTCGTACGGGGCAGGCTGACGCCGGCCTGCTTGTAGGCCCACTGGATCAGGCCCGAGCAGTCGAACGAATCCGGACCCGATGCGCCGTACACGTACGGAGCGCCGATCTTGGACTCCGCCGCCTGGACGGCCTTGGCAGCCGGGGTGACCTGCGGAGCAAGGGGCGCACCCGGAGCGGGCATGCCCGGAATGTTGAGGGGAGGGAGACCCGGGATGTCAGGAATCTCGAAGGTTCCGACGCCGGGGATGGTGACTGGGGCCGCCATTGCCGGTGCAGCGGGGAGAATCACCACGCCTGCCGTGAGCGCTCCGGCTACGAGAGCTCGCCGCAATGTTCGGTTGGAAAGTTGTGACGCCACGAAAGATGGTGCTCCGTTTCTTCCACTCGTCCGCCGACCGAGTTAGCTGACGGGTTCGGGCTGGGAAGAGCAGCCCTACCCACCGGCCACCATCGGTGACTCGGCGGGATTCACCCCAGTAAATATCGGGTTCCCGGTACGAACACTCTCGCGAGTGATCGATTAGGCGGTGACTTGCGACGCCACTCCGGTTTGGACTGGCAAGACTCCGCAAGGTCTCAGGAAGGTTACGAAATGGCATACCCCTGTGTCGACCCCAACGCGCCGAACGGACCGAATTCGGCCGTGTTCTCGCTACCCGGCGCGTTGATCGCCCGGTGTGTCACGAGTCGATAACAGGGGAACATCCGCGGTGCCGTCGTCGTTCACGACGAGCTTGAGTGCGGGCACCATACCGACGTCGGCGAGCACACCCATGGCACCGAGTTCTTCCTGCTCGAGGGTGATACGAGACGGTGAACCGACCCATTGCCCATCCGATCTCGCGGGCATCCCGGGAGCCCCCAGAAGCACCGTCACAACGCAGTCGGCGCAGGCGATGTCACGAACCAGGCAGTCACTGCAGTCGATGATCATTGTGATCCTTGTCTCTTTGTCGCGTCGGACGGTGTAATCGGCCGATCGAACGAAAGGTAGCGCCAGCCACCGACAGGTTCCGCGACTCGACAATCGGCACCTACCGACACGATGCCCTCCGACGCCGTGTTCGGCGTTCTTGTCGGAGGTCGGCCCTAACGTCGTCGCAGTGAGCCTGCCGATCCAGCTGACGTTCGACGAACTCGACACCCCGCTTCACGCCACCACGTTCGTCGTCGTCGACCTCGAAACCACTGGTGGCAGCGCTGACACGGAGGCAATCACCGAAATCGGGGCAGTCAAGGTCAGAGGCGGCGAGATCATCGGCGAATTCGCTACCCTCGTCGACCCGGGCAGATCGATCCCGCCCTACATCGTCGAGTTGACCGGCATCACGACGGCGATGCTGATCGGGGCTCCCCGCATCGAACGCGTTCTCCCCGGCTTTCTCGAGTTCGCTCGCGGATCGGTACTGGTGGCACACAACGCCGGGTTCGACACGGGATTTCTCAAGGCCGCAGCAAGTCGACTCGACATAGCCTGGCCCCGCTTCCAGGTGCTCTGCACGGTCAAACTCGCCCGGCGAGTGCTCACGCGCGACGAGGCACCCTCGGTGAAACTGTCCGCCCTGTCGACGTTGTTCAGATCCAGCACTCGGCCGACTCACCGAGCATTGGACGACGCGCGTGCCACGGTGGACGTGTTGCACGGCCTGATCGAACGAGTGGGCAACCAGGGCGTACACAGCTACGCGGAACTGGTCGACTACCTCCCTGCGGTGTCGGCGGGGCAACGAGCCAAACGCGGCCTGGCCGCACACCTGCCCGATACACCCGGCGTCTACCTCTTCCGAGGACCGTCGGACGAGGTCCTGTACGTAGGCACCTCGAACAACCTCAAGCGTCGGGTGCGCAACTACTTCACCGGTTCCGAGACACGTGGTCGGATGAAGGAGATGGTCTCGCTCGCCACTCGCGTGGACCACGTCGAATGTGCGCACGCACTCGAGGCAGGAGTCCGCGAATTACGGCTGCTCTCGGCTCACGTCCCGCCTTACAACCGCCGATCGAAGTTTCCCCGCAAAGGGTGGTGGGTCACCCTCACCGACGAAGCGTTTCCGCGTCTGTCGATCGTGCGCACTCCCGCACCCAACAGCCTCGGACCGTTCGCTGTTCGGGCGGACGCGGCGGAGGCCTCCGCCCTCGCCGCAGAATTCTGTCGACTTCGTACATGCACCCGCCGGTTGGGCCGCGCGGTTCGACACGGTGACGAGTGCACCGCGACGGACGTCGGTGGCTGCCCAGCGGCGTTCTCCGGGCCCCTGACGGCCGAGGAGTACTCGGGTGCCCCGGCGAAATTTCTGGCGTTCGTGTGTGGACACGACGACGAGCTGCTGTTCGCGATGCGACGCCGCGTCGCCGAGCTCGCGGACCGTGAACTGTTCGAGACAGCCGCGCGTCTCCGCGATCGAATCGCGGTGACGGTGAACGTGCTCCGCAGGATGCACCGAGCAGCCGCCGTTGCGGCCATCGCCGAGCTCGTGGCGGCCAGGCGGACGGCCGACGGTGGCTGGGAGCTGATGGTGGTGCGCTTCGGCCGCTTGGCCGGGGCGGCCGTCGCGCCGAGAGGGGTGCACCCGATGCCCGTCGTCGATGCGATCACGGCGTCGGCCGAGACGGTGATGCCCGATGCGACGCCACTTCGCGGTGCGCCGCCGGAAGAGGTGGGCCTGATCGCGTCGTGGCTCCACACGGACGGGGTGCGCATCGTTCGCACCAGCAGTGGCTACTGCAGCCCTGCTCGGTCTGCGGGTTCGTGGGAGGAGTGGTGTCGAACGGCCCGAGAAGCAACGCGGCAGGAGTGGAGCCCGCGGAACGACCGATGAGGCAGGAGTGCAGCCCGCGGAACGACCGATGAAGCGAGAGTGGAGTCGGCCGAGCAACTAGTGTTGTCTCGGTTGGGTCGAGCTCGCGTCGTGTGTGAGCCCGGAGACGCGTGAGGAGCACAGATGATCAATGCCATCGTCTTGATCGACGCCGAGGCCGATCTGATTCCGGAGACGGCGCAGGCCGTTGCCGATGTGGACGGTGTGTCGGAGGTGTATTCGTGCGCCGGCGACGTCGATCTGATTGCCATCGTCAAGGTGCGTGATCATGCGTCGATCGCCGAGGTCATCACCAAGCACATCAATCGTGTTCGTGGTGTTCGCAGTACGACGACTCACATTGCGTTTCAGTCGTATTCGAGTGCCGACGTCGATGCAGGATTCTCGATCGGCGAGTAGTTCGGTGTGATTCAGTCGGCCAGCGCGGTGGTGCAGCGTGCCCAGTCGGCAAGCAGGCGGGCCGCGGAACCGTTGTCGACAACCGTTGCCGCAGTTGCCAATCCGGCTTCGATTTGCTCGTGCAGGTTTCCCGAGACTCCTCGATGCGCGGCCATGGCCGCGGCGGCGTTGAGTAGCACGGCGTCACGGACGGGTCCGTGTTCGCCTGCGAACACGCGATGTGCCACTGCTGCATTGAATTTCGCGTCCCCGCCTCGGAGGGCCTCGATGGGTGCCCGAGCGATTCCGTAATCGGCCGGGTCGATCGAGTCGACGGTGACGGTCCCGTCGGACACCACGTGCACGGTGGTCGTGGTGGACAGGGTGATTTCGTCGAGCCCGTCGTCACCACGGACGACGAGAACCGAACTACCGCGTCGAGCGAACACGCCGGCGACGACGGGCACCAGATTCTCGAATGCGCAGCCGATCAGTCCGGCGCGTGGGCGGCCCGGGTTGGTCAGGGGGCCCAGCACATTGAAGATCGTCGGAATTCCGATCTCCTTGCGCGCCGGACCGGAGAACCGAAGTGCGGGGTGGTGGATCGGCGCGAAGCAGAACCCGATCCCAACCTGCTCGACGCTCGACGCCACCCCGGCGGGCCCCAGGGTGACCCGCACGCCCAGCGCCTCGAGCACATCGGTCGTACCACTCTTGGACGACGCTGCACGGTTACCGTGTTTGACGACGCGTATTCCGCTGGCAGCGACGACGATCGCGGCCATCGTGGAGATGTTCACCGTGTCCGCACCATCGCCGCCGGTTCCGACGACGTCCACCGCGTCACGGTCGGTCTCGACCAGAAATGCGTGCGCGAGCATGGAGTCGGCGAGACCCTCCAGTTCCGCGGGAGTGGGGCCCTTCATCTTCAGTGCCACCCCGAAGGCAGCGATCTGAGCGGCTGTGGCGTTGTCGGACATGATCTCGTCCATCACCCAGCCGGTATCGGCGCTCGACAGGTCGGCGTGCGTGGTCAACGCTCCGAGGATTCGACGCCACGTTCGCGGCTGCTCGTCACTGGTCCCTGCGGTCATGGTGGATGTGCCGTGCCCTTCTGCTGTCGATGCGCGCGGTGCGGTGGAAGCTTAGTCAGACGTGTCGGCGGGTGAGGCGGGCTGCAGCGCATCCCACCCCAGTACCGCTCCCCCACGCCGTTGCGCGAGACCCGCCATGCGAGACCTCTCCTGCGAACAGTGCAACGCGTCGAGCACCTGTACCCGCTGCAGGACCAGAGCGACACCGTCATCGACTTGCGGCCGATACCCGGTGTCGTCCGGTAGTTCGACCTGCGGACCGACCTCGTACGCATCCTGCGCCGCGACGGCTGCCGCATCGTCGACTTCGTGCGCGGGCAGCACGAGGTGATGCCGCAACAGCACCTCGGAGGACTCGATCCACGTGGGTTCTGTGTTCGCCGCCTCGTCGAGAACGGCGGAGCACGCCCGCGCGTCGTCGAAGCAGCTCGCCACTACCACCAGATCTTCGCGCGTGGGGTCCAGACGTTCCGCGGTCGACCGCGAGAACAACCGCCGAAACCACCCACCTGCACTGCTCTTTGCCATGAGGCCAGCCTTGCACGACTGGACCCTACCGGCCCGTACAGGCCCCTCCACCAGCGCGGGAACAACGGCGCGCTCGGAATCGTTCCTCCGCGACGCGCCAAGACCGGACCCGGATATGCCTTCCGTACTACGACGGGTCATACTTCTTTCTGTGACGAGCGCTGTAGGGACTCAAGGATCGGCAATCACCCAACGCGTGCACTCGCTGAACCGTCCCAATATGGTCAGCGTCGGCACGATCGTGTGGCTGTCGAGTGAACTCATGTTCTTCGCCGGGCTGTTTGCGATGTACTTCGTCGCACGCGCGCAGGCGAATGGAAACTGGCCGCCGGAGCCGACCGAGCTGAACCTCGGGCTGGCTGTTCCGGTGACGGCCGTGCTGATCGCTTCTTCGTTCACCTGCCAGCTGGGCGTGTTCGCTGCCGAGCGTGGCGACGTGTTCGGGCTTCGTCGGTGGTACATCGTCACCCTGGCAATGGGCGCGTTCTTCGTCGCCGGTCAGGGATACGAGTACTACCACCTGGTCCACGAGGGCACGACGCTCTCGAGCAGCGTGTACGGCTCGGTCTTCTACATCACGACCGGCTTCCACGGTTTGCACGTGATCGGCGGACTCATCGCCTTCGTCTTCCTGATCACCAGAACCCTGGTCAGCAAGTTCACGCCCGCGCAGGCCACCGCCGCCATCGTCGTTTCGTATTACTGGCACTTCGTCGACATCGTCTGGATTGCCCTCTTCGCGACGATCTACTTCATCCGCTAGTGACAGTCAGCAAGCCACAGATATCGAGCGAACGGATTCAGCCCCCGACGTTCGGCCCGTCCCGACACGACAAGGGATAGAAGATGAGTACATCTCCCCCAGCAGCAACCGACGACACTTCGGCCTCGAAGGCGCGACGCAAGCGTAAGACGCGTCGACGCGTCACCGGTGCACTCGTTCTGATGATGGGCCTTCTGAGCGCGGGTTTCCTCGCGTCGGCCCTGACGCCTACACCCCAGGTTGCAACAGCCGATACCGATTCGGCGGCGCTGATCCGCGAAGGCAAGCAGCTCTACGACACGTCGTGCGTGACGTGCCACGGTGCCAATTTGCAGGGTGTTCAGGATCGCGGACCGAGTCTCATCGGTGTCGGTGAAGCTGCCGTCTACTTCCAGGTGTCGAGTGGCCGTATGCCGGCTGTTCGCAACGAGGCACAGGCACTGCGCAAGCCGCCGAAGTTCGACGACAAGCAGATCGACGCGCTCGGTGCTTACATCCAGGCCAACGGCGGCGGCCCGACGGTCATTCTCGACGAGAACGGTGAGGTGGCGCAGGAGTCGCTTCGCGGCGACGACGTCGCCCGAGGCAGCGAGCTGTTCCGCCTGAACTGCGCGTCCTGCCACAACTTCACCGGCCAGGGCGGCGCACTGTCGTCGGGCAAGTTCGCGCCGGACCTCGGGCCTGCCAACGAGCAGGAGATCTACACCGCGATGGTCACCGGTCCGCAGAACATGCCCAAGTTCTCCGACCGTCAGCTGACGATCGAGGAGAAGTCGGACATCATCGCCTACGTCAAGTCGGCCCAGGAAACCAAGGCCGCAGGCGGCTGGGGTCTCGGTGGCTTCGGTCCCGGTACCGAGATGATCGCCCTGTGGGTTGTCGGAATCGCCGCTGTCGTCGGCGCAACATTGTGGATCGGAGCTAGATCATGAGCGACGGCGATTCCGGCCGTAAGGACGCCGACAACACCGACGGCACCAATGCCGAGGGTGTGAATCCCGACAAGAAGTACACCGACGAGGAGTTGGCAGCGCTCAGCCGGGACGAGTTGGTCGAACTCGGCACCAATCTCGACGGTGTGGATGTCGCATTCCGTCGTAATCGCTGGGCTGTGGAAGGTACTCGCGCCGAGAAGCGCGCAGAGCGCAGCGTGGCGATCTGGTTTGCCATCGCCGGCCTGTCGGCAGTCGCGTTCATCGGCGTCTACCTCTTCTGGCCTTGGCAGTACGCGGGCATCGGTGACGACAACTACAACCTGTACTCGCTGTACACGCCGCTGATCGGCGGAACGATGGGTCTTGCGATCCTCGCCGTCGGCGTCGGTGCCGTGCAGTTCACCAAGAAGTTCATCCCCGAAGAGGTCTCCATCCAGGACCGCCACGACGGAAGCTCGTCGGAAACGGACCGCAAGACCCTGGTCGCCGAGCTGGGCGATTCGCTCGACACGTCGACCATCGGACGACGCAAGGTCATCAAGCGTTCGCTTCTGTTCGGCGGCGGCGCTCTCGGCGTCATGGCACTGCTCCCCCTCGGCGGCCTCATCAAGAATCCCTGGGCCAAGGGCGAAGATTCTCCGTTGTGGGTATCCGGCTGGACGCCTCGCTACGATGGAGAGACGATCTACCTCCGACGAGACACCGGGCGACCGGAAGATGTTGTTCTCGTACGGCCCGAGGACTTGGACGCTGGTGCCATGGAAACTGTCTTCCCGTTCCGCGAGGCGGACCGCGAGAGCGAGCACGACCTGCTCATGTCACTCCGCGGTATCCGTAACGCAGTCATGCTCATTCGTTTGCGTCCCGACGACGCAAGCACGGTCATCAAGCGCAAGGGCCAGGAGAGCTACAACTACGGCGATTACTACGCCTACTCCAAGATCTGCACGCACCTGGGTTGCCCGACATCGTTGTTCGAGCAGCAGACCAACCGCATTCTCTGCCCTTGCCATCAGTCGCAGTTCAACGCGCTCGAGTACGGCAAGCCGATCTTCGGACCGGCTGCGCGCGCGCTGCCTCAGCTTCCCATCACAGTCAACGAGGAGGGTTACCTAGTGGCACAGCACGACTTCCACGAAGCACTGGGTCCCGCCTTCTGGGAACGTCGACCGGAGCGTGATTCATGAGTCCTTCACTGCAAACCCTCGCCGCCAAGCAGGCGGACGACGTAGACAGTCGTTACCACTTGGCACCAGGTTTGCGCCGCCAGATCAACAAGGTGTTCCCCACCCACTGGTCGTTCCTGCTCGGTGAGATCGCGCTGTACAGCTTCGTGATCCTGCTGATCTCCGGCGTCTTCCTCACCCTGTTCTTCGATCCTTCGCTCAGCGAGGTCGTCTACCAGGGCGCGTACACCCCGCTCAACGGCGTGACCATGTCACGTGCCTACGCGACAGCACTCGACATCTCGTTCGAGGTGCGCGGCGGTCTGTTCATGCGCCAGATCCACCACTGGGCAGCACTGATGTTCGCCGCGTCGATCATCGTGCACATGATGCGCATCTTCTTCACCGGTGCGTTCCGTCGTCCCCGTGAGGCCAACTGGGTCATCGGCTGCCTGCTGCTGATCCTGGCGATGTTCGAGGGCTTCTTCGGATACTCGCTCCCCGACGATCTGCTCTCGGGCACCGGCCTCCGCGCCGCGTTCTCCGGAATCACGATGAGCATCCCGATCGTCGGCACCTGGATGCACTGGTTGATCTTCGATGGGGACTTCCCCGGCACGATCATCATTCCTCGCCTGTACGTGGCGCACGTGCTGCTTCTACCGGCCATCATCCTGGCGCTGATCGCAGCTCACCTGGCTTTGGTCTGGTACCAGAAGCACACGCAGTTCCCCGGACCCGGCCGTACGGAAACCAACGTCGTCGGCGTTCGTATCCTTCCGGTCTTCGCCGTCAAGTCCGGTGCGTTCTTCGCCGTGACGTTCGGCGTGATCGCTGCCATGGGCGGACTGCTGCAGATCAACCCGATCTGGGCGCTCGGTCCGTACAACCCGTCTCAGGTGTCCGCAGGTTCGCAGCCCGACTTCTACATGATGTGGACCGACGGCCTGGCGCGTCTGTGGCCGGCATGGGACATCTACATCGCTGGTCGCTACACGATTCCTGCAGTCTTCTGGGTGGCCGTGATCATGGGCCTCGTCTTCACCGTGATGATTGCCTACCCGTGGATCGAGAAGCGTCTCACCGGAGACAACGCACACCACAACCTGCTGCAGCGTCCCCGCGACGTGCCGGTCCGTACTGCGATCGGCGCAATGTCCATCGCCTTCTACGTCGTTCTGACGCTCTCGTGCGTCAACGACCTGATCGCGTACAAGTTCGACATCTCGCTCAATGCGATGACGTGGATCGGTAGAATCGGAGTGCTCATTGCTCCGCCGATCGCATACTTCGTCGCGTACCGGTTCTGCATCGGCCTACAGCGCAGCGACCGGGCAGTTCTCGAGCACGGCATCGAAACCGGAATCATCAAGCGACTCCCGCACGGCCAGTACGTGGAAATCCACCAGCCGCTCGGACCGGTCGACGATCACGGTCACCCGATCCCGCTCGATTACCAGGGTGCAGCGGTCCCCAAGAAGATGAACAAGCTCGGTTCTGCCGGTAAGCCCGGCTCGGGTTCACTGTTCACCCCGGACCCCGTTGAGCAGAGCAAGGCCCTCGAGGATGCACTCCACAAGGGCGAGCACGAGCAGTTGGCAATGCTTCGCAACTACCAGGCGGGCATTCTGGGCAATGGCCACTCGAACGGCAACGGCCATACCAACGGCAACGGCCATACGAACGGTCACGCCAACGGCAACGGTCATTCCAATGGCCGCGCCAACGGCAACGGCCATGCCGACGGGCACGAAGACACCTCGATTTCTTCGGGTCGTCAGGACAGCGATCGCGATCACTGAGTCCTGACAACGCATTCCGCTGAAGGGCGGCACCGGCAACGGTGCCGCCCTTTTTCGTGTGGTGGCGGTGCTACCCGCTCGACATATGTCCGGAGACGATCCGGCTGGATCTCCATCGGTCCGCGGGAGTCCTGTGAACGGAGGCCGCAACTCTCACAGGCTCCACTCCCCTCCCCCGCCCGAGGACTGCCGATTCAGAGCGCGGTAATGCTCGAGTCGGAGTCGGCACTCACCTGCCGGTAGTCTGCAGACCCATCGGTGACGAGCATCGGCCCGGTCGGTCTCGACCGGTATTAGTATCGGTGTATGGTCCGTATCCCACTCAGTCCCGGTGAACTCGCGCGTGGTGCTCGCTTGGGCACAGCTTTGCGCCGTTTCCGGGGCAGCCGGACCATGACCGAGGTTTCCGACGCCGCAGGCATTTCCGTCGAAACACTCAGAAAAATCGAGACCGGGCGTATCGCAACCCCGGCATTCTTTACCGTCGCCGCACTGTGCACTGCGTTGGAGATCTCGCTCGATGCACTGCTCGAATCCACGACGGATGTGTCGTCGACCCTGCGGGAGGCAGACGCGTCCTGACTGGTTCGGATCCGCGCCGTGGTCTTCCGGGACGTTCATGCGTTCCAGTCCATGACGAAGGACCGGCCCTTGGGGTGTGGCCGGTCCCTCAGCGACCCGCAGTAGGTAGGCGTGGTGCTTCTCAGTCGATCGGCGAGACCCTGACGAGGTTGCCGTCGGGGTCCGCGATCACGAAAGTGCGGCCGAAGACGGCGTCGTGTGGCTTCTGCACTAGGGCAACTCCTTTCGCGACCCAATCGGTGAATATGTTGTCGACTGCCTCCGAGGGGCCGGGCACCATGAGTCCGATCTCGCTCATGCGGGGTGTGCTCGGTACAGAGTGCTCGGCGTAGCCCGTCCACAACGCGAGCAGTACACCGGGGGCAACGTCGAAAGCAACCTAGTGGGGACTCGTGAAGGTCGGTTCGATCTCGAACAGGTCGATGTAGAAGGCGGTGGCGGCCTGGGTCTACCGGACGCCGATCAAGAACAGGTTCGGTGCAGGCATAGAGGGTTCCTAATCGAAGTACTCACACCAGCCGCAGCTCGCGAACGCATCGGTCAGCTCGCCACAGTTCTGGCCGAAAAGCACTCGACCCCCCCGCCGGCTGACCCGGTCGGAATGCCCCTGCACTCGAGCGATGTCCCCGGTGTGCACGTCCCAGCACAGAAAAGGGCCCCGATCGCTCTCGTGAACGATCGGGGCCCTTTCCGGGTGTCTACAGGTCAGTGGCGTTCGGCACCGATGTGGTACTCGAAGACCAATCCAGCGGCCGAGGCGATGACGCACACGACGCCCAGAGCGATCAACCAGGGCTGGAAGAAGGCAAAGCCCAGAGCGGTGATCGACGCCGCCACGGCCAGCACGAACGGCCAGAAGCTGCCGGGGCTGAAGAAGCCCAGGTCGCCTGCGCCGTCACTTACCTCGGCGTCGTCGAAGTCTTCGGGCCGAGTGTCGAGCCGTCGAGCTACGAATCGGAAGTACGTTCCGACGATCAGCGTCAGGCCGACCGACAGGAAGATCGCCGTGACGCCTGCCCACTCGACGCCGGTTCGGCTCAATCCTGTGAACAGCGCATACACGATGCCGACCAGGAGGAAGAAGACCGTGAGGATCTCGAAGATCTTCGCTTCGATTTTCATATCAGCATGCTTCCTTGGTCAGTTGCCTTCGGCGACGGTGGCGGTACGGACGGTGCGATCGGTCTCGAACGGCGAGGTGCTGGTCGCGAGCGGGCTCTCACCGATGGCTTCGAGCGCCTGCGCGTTGGTCAGCGCTTCGCCACCCTCGGACAACGGCTTGCGCAGCTCGATGTACTGCTCGAACTTGTCCGGGGACACGGCGCGAACCTCGAAGTTCATCATCGAGTGGAACGTGCCGCACATTTCCGTGCATCGACCGACGAACGAACCCTCGCGCTCGATTTCGCTGATCTGGAACACGTTGTCGGAATGGTTCTCCTCGGGGTTGGGGAGAACGTCACGCTTGAACAAGAACTCCGGAACCCAGAAGCCGTGGATGACGTCCGAGGATGCCAGCACGAATTCGATGCGCTTTCCGGTGGGAAGGACGAGCACCGGAATCTCGGCGCTGGAACCGACCGTTTCGATCTTGTTGTAGTGCAGGTAGGACAGATCCTGGGGAATGGCACCGTGGATCGCACCGGGTACGAACTCGCCGTCCTCGCTACCCTCGGCACCTTCGCCGGGAGTTGCGGCGGCTTCTGCGGCGGCCTGCTCCTCTTCGTCGGTGCCCTCGTACTTGGCAGCACCGTCCTTGAGGTCGATGGTCCGGTATCCGAACTTCCAGTTCCACTGGTATGCGGTCACGTCGACCTGGACGTCGGGATCTGCCTGCTTCTCGTCGACGTAGTTCTGAACCACGACGGTGAAGTAGAAGAGCACGGCGATGATCACGAACGGAACCGCCGTGTAGAACAGCTCGAGCGGAACGTTGTACGCGGTCTGACGCGGGAACTCCGGGGAGCTCTTCTTCTTACGGTGGAAGAGCACCACCCAGAAGATCAAGACCCACACGACGATGCCCATGACCAGGGCGGCGATGACCGACCAGGTCCACAGGTCGCCGATGCGTCGTCCCTGCGGAGTGACGCCCGAGGCGAAACCGAAATTGAGTACGTTGTCACTGCTGATGGAACAGCCCGACAGCATCAACGCGGCTACACCGAGAAATGCTGTCAGCCCCGCTCGCCGAAGGATCCGACTATGCGCCACGTTCACGCCTTCCTGATTGCCCACCACTGAAGAATAAGGGCTTCCACATGGAGATGCCCGAGTACTACGCAGCGTAGACCAAAGCTGACGCGGAGCCACCCTTGGGTCGTTACCTAGGTTCGAGCGTGTCTGCGGCATACTCGGTTCCTGATCGACCGTCCCGCTGACGACACGCGGAGATCCGGCCCCCGGCATTGTCCCCAACTGCGAGAAGAGGTAGCAGACGCTGTGTGTGGACTGCTCGGAGTACTGACATCTCACGGAACGACCGCCGCCGGCGTCGAGCTGGTGAGCTCGGCGACTCACTGCATGCGCCATCGAGGCCCGGACGAGCCCGGTGGCACCTGGCACGACGACGACGTCGTGTACGGCTTCAATCGACTCTCGTTCATCGACATCGAACACTCGCATCAGCCGATGCGGTGGGGACCTCCGGGTTCACCCGACCGGTACGCGTTGGTGTTCAACGGCGAGATCTACAACTACCTCGAGTTGCGTGCTGAGCTCGCGCGCGATCACGGTGCAGAATTCGCCACCGAAGGTGACAGCGAATCGATCGTTGCGGCATTCCACTACTGGGGCGCTGCCGCCGTGCAACGTCTGCGAGGAATGTTCGCCTTCGCCATCTGGGACACCGAGACGCGCGAGATGTTCATCGCGCGCGATCCCTTCGGCATCAAGCCGCTGTTCTACGCCACGGGCCCGGGTGGAACCGCGTTCGGCAGTGAGAAGAAGAGCGTTCTCGAACTGATGGAGCTGCTGGGCGTCGAGCTCGATCTCGACCCGCGGGCCATCGAGCACTACACCGTGCTTCAGTACGTCCCGGAACCGGAGACGCTGCACGCGGGGATCAGGCGGCTCGAGTCGGGTTGCTACGCCACCCTCTCCCCCGGTACGCCGCCGAAGATCACCCGATACTTCACACCGACGTTCCCGGTGAAGCCTTTCGCTCCCGGCAGCGAGAAGGCTCGCTACCAGGAGATTGCCGAGGCGCTCGAAGATTCGGTCGCCAAGCACATGCGAGCCGACGTGACCGTCGGTTCCTTCCTCTCGGGCGGCATCGATTCCACGGCCATCGCGGCACTGGCGATTCGACACAATCCGAACTTGATCACCTTCACGACCGGCTTCGAGCGCGAGGGTTACTCCGAGGTCGACGTTGCAGCGGAGTCGGCAGCCGCGATAGGTGCTCGGCACATCGTGAAAGTGGTCGGACCTGAAGAGTTCGCGGCGTCCATTCCCGAGATCGTCTGGTACCTGGACGACCCGGTGGCCGATCCGGCGCTCGTACCGCTCTACTTCGTCGCCAAAGAAGCTCGCAAACACGTCAAGGTCGTGCTGTCCGGAGAGGGTGCGGACGAACTGTTCGGCGGCTACACCATCTACCGCGAGCCGCTGTCGTTGAAGCCGTTCGAGTCTCTACCCGCATTTCTACGCCGCGCAGCCGGATCGTTGAGCGAGCGCATTCCCGAAGGCACGCGCGGCAAGAGCTTGCTGCACCGAGGATCGATGACCCTCGAGGAGCGCTACTACGGCAACGCACGCAGCTTCAACGACGCGCAGTTGCGATCGGTGCTGCGTGAGTTCCGTTCGGAGTGGACGCATCAGGACGTCACCGCGCCCATCTACGCGCAGTCGCAGGGGTGGGATCCCGTGGCTCGTATGCAGCATCTGGATCTGTTCACCTGGCTTCGCGGCGACATTCTGGTCAAGGCCGACAAGATCACCATGGCGAACTCGCTCGAGCTGCGCGTCCCGTTCCTCGATTCCGAGGTCTATCGCGTGGCGGAGAAGTTGCCGTTGGACCAGAAGATCACCAAGAGCACTACCAAATACGCGCTGCGCCAGGCGCTGGAAGGCATCGTTCCCGGTCATGTGCTGCACCGCGCCAAGCTCGGTTTTCCGGTGCCACTGCGCCACTGGCTGCGCGGTACCGAACTCTTCGACTGGGCTCACCAGCAGATCGCCGAGTCACAGACCGATCACCTTCTGAACAAGGCAGCCATCGTCGCCATGCTCGACGACCATCGGGCAGGCAAATCGGATCACAGCCGTCGCCTGTGGACGCTGCTCATCTTCATGGTGTGGCACGGGATCTTCGTGGAGAAGCGCATCGTGCCGCAGATCGCCGAGCCGGAGTACCCGGTCAACATCTGACTGGTACACCCGTCTCCCCGGGATCAATGTGGATTTCAGTTGCTCAGATTGCAACAAAGCCGCATTGATCCCGCTGAGGGGAGCCGATCTCAGGCGGGCAGCAACGCGCCGATCTCCTCGCCGGCTTCGGCACCGTACGCCGCGCTCAGGCGTTTGATCGCGTCGTCGCGGTTCAGACTCCATTCCTGCGTTCCGGTGGTCTCGAGGACCAGCACGGCAACCAGAGAACCGAGCTGAGCAGCTCGTTCGATGCTCGCTCCGGCGAGGTGGCCGGTGAGGAACCCGGCACGGAACCCGTCGCCCACTCCGGTGGGATCGACCTTGCTCGTCTCGGGCACGACACCGATGTGGGTGTGCTTCCCACCCTTTTCGACGATGTCCACGCCCCGCTTGCCCAGCGTGGTGACCCGCAGGTCCACCTTGTCCGCGATATCGGCGTCGGACATCCCGGTCTTCTGCTTGAGCAGTGCCCATTCGTATTCGTTGGTGAACAGGTAGGCCGCCCCGTCGATCAGGTCGGTGGCCTGTGCGGCGTCGAGTCGCGCGAGTTGCTGGGACGGGTCGGCGGCAAAGGGAACACCTGCTGCGCGGCACTGGTCCGTGTGGGCGGTCATCGCATCCGGATCGTTGGCCCCGATCAGCACGAGATCGAGCTTGTGCTGCGCGGCCAGCGCATCGATGGAGATGTCGCGGGCTTCGCTCATGGCACCGGGATAGAACGACGCGATCTGCGCCATGTCCTCGTCGGTGGTGCAGACGAAGCGTGCCGTGTGCGCGGTGGCAGACACGCTGACGCCACTGCAATCGACTCCGTGCTCTTCGAGCCAGGTCCGATACTCGGCGAAGTCCGGCCCCACGGCTCCGACGAGGAGCGGAGAGCCGCCGAGGACCCCGAGCGCGTAGGCGATGTTTCCGCCCACTCCCCCTTTACGGATGACCAGGTCGTCCACCAGGAAGCTCAGCGAAATGTTCGCGAGCTGATCGGCGACGATCTGCTCAGCGAACCGACCGGGGAATCGCATCAGATGGTCGGTTGCAATCGAGCCGGATACCGCGAGAGTCACGAAGAAGGGCCTTTCGGAGTGAAGTTCTGGATGATCGACGAGCAGACACGACTGTGACCGATACACGAATACGTGTATCGGTCACAGTCGAGAGCGAGTCAGCTCAGTTGAACGAGTCGCCGCACGCGCACGATCCGGTCGCGTTCGGGTTGTCGATCGTGAAGCCCTGCTTCTCGATCGTGTCCACGAAGTCGATGGATGCACCCTCCACGTAGGGAGCGCTCATCCGGTCGACTGCGAGGGTGACGCCGCCGAAGTCGACCGCGAGGTCGCCGTCGAGGCTTCGATCGTCGAAGAAGAGCTGATAGCGCAGTCCTGCACACCCACCGGGCTGTACAGCGATGCGCAGCGCGAGGTCGTCGCGGCCCTCTTGATCCAGCAACGCCTTGGCCTTGGCCGAAGCGGTCTCCGTCATGGTGACCTTGTGCGCCGTGGTTTCGGTCGTTGTGGTCTCATTCGAAACGGTCATGGGCTCTCCCTATCAGTCGTACCAAACCCGTGAACAAACTCAACCGTACTCCGGGTTGCTCTATTCCTTGCGCGCGCCGCCCCTGTTCGAGGGCCCGGCAACAGCACTCCCCGCCACGTGCGCGGCCAGCTTTTCGAGCTGATTGGCCGCATCGGTCATGGCCACCTCCACAGACCCGGCGAACTCGCTGATCGAGTGAGCGGCCGAGATACCGGCCGACGCCAAGTCGTCCTTGCTCAACGTCACCTGGCCGGCGAGCACCACGGTCTCGATTCCGGTGGCACCGCCTGCAGCGGCGATTCTGGTCACCAACTTGCCTCGCAGCGACTGCGAATCGAACTTTCCCTCCCCGGTCAACACCAGGTCGACGGAGTCCAGGAGTTCCCGCTGACCGGTTCGTTCCGCCACCACGGCAGCACCCGGCACCTGCCTGCCACCGACGGCGAACAGGGCCGCCCCCATCCCGCCCGCGGCACCCGCACCGGGACGGTCTGCCACGTCGTGGCCCGCAGCCGACAGAACGGCAGCCCAGTCGGCGTTCAGTTCTTCGAGTCGCTCGACCGTCTCGGTATCGGCACCCTTCTGCGGCCCGAACACCCGAGCAGCACCGGCATCGCCGAGCAGGGGGTTCTCCACGTCCGACGCGGCGACGAGGTCGATTCCCGAGAACCGTTCGATTGCCGACCCCAGCCCGCCGAGTGCGCGGATCATCGCTCGTCCGCCGTCGGTGCAACTGCTCCCGCCGAGTCCGACGACGATCGACGTGGCACCACTGTTCAACGCCTCGCTCAGCAGCTGGCCGACGCCGTAGCTGTTCGCCTTCAGCGCCGACTGCGGAGTCAGCGGACCGTCGACGAGGTGCAGCCCGCAGGCCTGAGCCGATTCGATGTACGCCACCGTGCCGTCGAGCAGCCAGCGGGCCTGCACCGGCGTCCCGAGCGGTCCGTCCACGTCGGCGACGTGGATTGTGCCGATACGCGAGGCCAGTACCTCGACGAACCCCGGTCCACCGTCGGATTGGGGTGCCAGTTCCAGCTCGTCACCGCTCCGGACGCCCGCCCATCCTCTGGCAATGGCGGCGGCTGCATCTGCGGCTGTCAGGGTGTCCCCGAAGGAGTCCGGCGCAATCATCACTCGCATTCTCGGAAGTGTAGGACCGCAGTGCCCGAACAGCATCCGGTGCTGCGCCGCTGACCTGGCCGGTGTTCGAGTGCCTCCGCTCATCCCATACTCTGGTTGCGTGAAGCTGCTACGCCGTGGAAACTCTGACAATTCGGACGGACAGGACTCGAACGAGCCCGAGTCGACTGTGTCCGCCGGCGAGGCGACCTCGCCGGTGTCTCTCGGCAAAGGCCGACCGACCCCCAAGCGCCGTGACGCCGAGGCCCGCCGCCGCGGGCCGGTCGCTCCGGCTCCCCTGACGAGCAAAGAGGCACGAGAGCGCCGCAAGGCGAACAAGGGCAGCAAGGAAGACCGTAAGGCTGCCTCGAACGAACGGCGTGCAGCAGCTGCGGAGCGTCGGGCGCGCATGCTCGCGGGCGACGACAAGTATCTGCTGCCTCGCGACAAGGGCCCGGTGCGTGCCTACGTTCGCGACATCGTCGATGCGCGGCGCAATCTGGTCGGCTTGTTCATGCCGCTCGCTCTCATTCTCATCTTTGCGCTGTTCCTGCAGCCGCAGGTACAGCAGTACGTCACTCTCGGCATGTTCGTGATGATGCTGTTCATGGTCGGCGAGGGCATCTACCTCGGCAAGATGATCAACAACCGCATTCGCGTCCGGTTCCCCGACACTCCCGACGGCGGCTTCAAAATCGGCTGGTACGCCTTCGTACGGGCGTCGCAGATTCGGAAGATGCGTGCCCCCAAGCCGCGAGTGAGCGCCGGCGAGGCCGTCTGACGTCGGTGGCCGTGCCGTCTCGAACGCTCGTCCTCGGCGGAGCCAGATCCGGTAAGTCCGCGCACGCAGAATCGTTGGTCACGACCCGCCCGGTCCGTTACGTCGCGACCGGACAGCGCGATGCGTCCGACGAAGACTGGGAGCAGCGCATCGAACTCCATCGTGCGTCGCGTCCGCCCGAGTGGACCACGGTCGAAACCGTCACCGGGCTGGCGGCGGTGGTGGCTCAGCCCTGGGGCGGCACCACGATGGTCGACGATCTGGGCACCTGGCTGACGGGAATGCTCGACGACGCAGCGGCCTGGGACCTGCCTCGCGGGACGATTGCTCCGGCCGTGGACGACTTGATCGCGGCGGTCTCGGACTGCAGGTCGACTCTCGTGATTGTCAGCCCCGAGGTCGGCATGTCCGTCGTTCCCGAGTCGCGTTCGGGTCGACTGTTCCGTGACGAGCTCGGTGTCCTCAATGCGCGTCTCGCGCACGTGTGTGACAGGGTTCTGCTGGTCGTCGCGGGCCTCGCGCTGACCCTCAAAGAACCACCGGCGGATTCCCTGACCGCGAAAGGCCCAGTGTGACAACTCCTGTGGACGAGATCCCGGCAGCCTCACCGTTTCGACCGGTGCCTTCGCCGTCCGATTCCGCGCGGTACGAAGCTGCCGAGCGGCAAGGTCGGTTGACCAAGCCGGCCGGTAGCCTCGGCCGTCTCGAGACGCTCGGCGAGTGGATCGCCGCCTGCCAAGACGTCAGTCCGCCGACGTCCTTCGAGCGCGTCCGTGTCGTCGTCTTCGCCGGCGACCACGGCGTCGCCGCTCATGGAGTGTCCGCCTACCCGCCCGAGGTCACGGCGCAGATGGTCGAGAACATTCGCGCGGGCGGTGCTGCGGTCAACGTCCTCGCGACCATCGCCGGGGCCACTGTTCGGGTGGTCGACATCGCTGTCGACGCCGACACCGATCCGTCGGTGTCGGCCTTCAAGATTCGGCGCTCGAGTGGTTCCATCGACCGCGAGGACGCACTGAGCGAGGACGAGGTGCGCGCCGCCGTCGCCGCCGGCGCTGCCATCGCGGACGAGGAGGTCGACGCTGGTGCGGACCTTCTCGTCGCAGGCGACATGGGCATCGGAAACACCACGCCCGCAACCGTATTGATCGCCACCCTCACCGATGCCGAACCGGTCGCTGCCGTCGGCCGCGGCACCGGAATCGACGACGCCGGGTGGATCAGGAAGACCGCTGCGATCCGGGACGCGATGCGGCGGGCTCGGCCGGTCGCCAAGAATCCCACCGACCTGCTGCGGGTGGCCGGTGGTGCCGACATCGCTGCCCTCGCCGGCTTCCTCGCGCAGGCGGCGCATCGGCGTACCCCGGTGATCCTGGACGGTCTCGTCGTCACAGCAGCAGCACTGGTGGCGGAGGACGGTGCGGCCGGTGCCAGCGCCTGGTGGGTCGCCGGGCATCGTTCGGCCGAGCCCGCCCATTCACTTGCCTTGCGGCACTTGCGACTCGAGCCGTTGGTGGAGCTGTCGATGCGACTCGGTGAAGGCTCCGGCGCGTTGACGGCCTTGCCGCTCGTTCGTGCGGGAGTCGACACGTTGAATTCGATGGCAACGTTCGCCGACGCCGGCGTCAGCACCGGCGACCCCGAAGTCCGCTGACCGTGAGGCTGCGGGCCGAGGGTCTGGTGCTCGCGTTCTCGTGGTTGACGGTGCTGCCCGTGCGTGGCCCGTCGCAGGTCGACAGGATCCGCGCCGGTCGCGCGATAGCGCACGCTCCCCTGGTCGGTCTCGTCCTCGGGTGCGTGTGTTCGGCACTGCTGTGGGCGACGACGGTTGCCGGGCTGTCGGCAATCCTGTGCGGCCTCATCGCCGTTGCCGCCGCCGCGCTGCTGACGCGCGGGATGCATATCGACGGGTTGGCCGACACCGCCGACGGGCTCGGCTGTTACGGCCCGCCCGAACGTGCGCGGGAGGTCATGAAGTCCGGTAGTGCCGGACCGTTCGGGGTGGCGGCCATCGCTTTGACGTCGGCGATTCAGGCCGCGAGTCTGGGTCAACTCGCGCAGGAGCGACTGTGGTGGGCTGTCGTCGTGGTCGCGGTGACTGCCCGGGTGGCGGCAGTCCTGGCCTGCCGCAAGGGAATCGACGCATCGACGTCGGGCGGCTTCGGCGCCCTCGTGGCCGGAACGCAGTCCAACGCCGTCCTGACGCTGTGGGTGATTGCGGCAGCAGCTGCGTCGGTCTTCGCGCAACCCGATCGACCCTGGCAAGGGCCGCTGGTCGTCGTCGCGGTCCTGACACTGTCGGTGTTTGCCGTTCGACACTGCGTCCGACGCTTCGGTGGCCTCTCGGGCGATGTTCTCGGTGCCGCAATCGAGACCACTACGGCGTCGGCCGCGGTGGGCCTGTTGATCGGCAGCTGATCAGCGGAGCTTGGTCATCCAGCCGTGGGTATCGGCGAAGGTGCCGCGCTGGATGCCGGTGAGGGTGTCTCGCAGTGCGAGCGTGATCTCACCGGGTTCTCCGCCTGCGATCTCGAAAGAACCGTCGGTGGATTTGACGCTGCCCACCGGGGTGATGACAGCTGCTGTGCCGCAAGCGAACACCTCGGTGATCTCGCCCGCTTCGGCACCCTTGCGCCACTCGTCGGTGGAGATCCGTCGTTCTTCGACGGGGATGCCGGAGTCCGTCGCCAAGGCCAACAGCGAGTCGCGCGTGATTCCGGGAAGCAGCGATCCGGACAGCGAGGGCGTCACCAACCGGGCGTCGGAACCCGAGCCGAAGACGAAGAACAGGTTCATGCCGCCCATCTCTTCGACGTATCGGCGCTCGGTGGCGTCGAGCCAGACCACCTGATCGCAGCCCTCGTCGCTGGCCTGCGCCTGCGCGAGGAGGGAGGCGGCGTAGTTGCCTGCGAACTTCGCGGCACCGGTGCCGCCCGGTGCTGCGCGGACGTATTCGGTGGACAACCACACGCTCACCGGTTTGACGCCACGTGGGAAGTACGCGCCTGCGGGTGAGGCGATCAGCATGTAGCGATACGCGTCGGCGGGGCGCACGCCCAGACCGGCTTCGGTGGAGAACATGTAGGGCCGTAGATAGAGCGCGTCCTCGCCGCCCGCCGCCGGGACCCACTCGTGATCGAGCTCGAGCAGCTTCTCGATAGAGCCGATGAACAACTCGTCCGGCATCTCGGGCATGGCGAGCCGCTTGGCCGAGGTACGGAATCGTTCGGCGTTGGACTGCACCCGGAACGTGGACAGATCGCCGTTGGGCTGGCGGTAGACCTTCAGGCCCTCGAAGATCGCTTGGCCGTAATGCAGGACCATCGCCGCGGGGTCGAGCTCGATCGGACCGTACGGGGTGATCCTCGCATCGTGCCAGCCGCCGTCGCGGGTGTAGTCGATGCTGACCATGTGGTCGGTGAAGTGCTTTCCGAATCCGGGCGCAGCAAGTACCGCGTCACGCGCCGCGGAGGTTGCGGGCGAAGGATGCTGCACATACGTGAATTCGGAAACACCTGTCATGCCGGGAATCCTATCGTGGGGTTCGTGGCGGTCTCACGCGGTCACCTGGTCTTGGCGACGACGAACGGCGGTGCGACCACTTCGCAGCGCAGGGCGCGGCCTCGAACGTCGACCTCGACCTCCGAACCCACCGCGGGAGCGGCCTGCGCGTCGAGGAGTGCAAGGGCGATACCGACCTTGAGAGTGGGCGAGAAAGTGCCGGAGGTCGTCGTTCCGAGATCGCGTCCCGACGCGCGCACGGTGAGACCGGGGCGTAGAACGCCGCGATCGAGAGCTCTGAGCCCGCGCAGAATCCGTGCCGGACCGTCTGCCTTCTGGGCGGTCAATGCGTCCTTGCCCCAGAACGAGTCCTTGTTCCACCCGATCGCCCAGCCGCATCGTGCTTCGAGGGGCGAGATGTCCTGCGCCAGTTCGTGTCCGTGCAGCGGGTACCCCATTTCGGTGCGCAGCGTGTCGCGCGCTCCGAGCCCGCACACCTGACCGTCCCGAGACCGCACCGCAGCCAGCAGCGCCAGGAACAACGGTTTCACGTCGTCGGCAGACGGGATCAGCTCGTAGCCCTGTTCGCCGGTGTAACCCGTGCGGCAGACCCGGACAGGCAGCGAGTTCCAGGTGGCGTCCTCGAATGCCATGTAGTCCATATCGGTCGGTAGACCCAGTTCCTGCAGAACCTCGGACGCCTTGGGCCCCTGCACGGCCAGCACTCCGAACTCGCGGTGCCGGTTCACCACCGAGACCCCGGCGGGGGCAGCGGCAGCCATCGCGTCGACCACAGCTGCCGTGTTCGCAGCATTGGGTACCAGAAACACGTCCTCGTCGGAGACGAAGTAGGCGATCAGGTCGTCGACGACGCCACCGGACTCGGTGCAGCACAGCGTGTATTGCGCTTTGCCCGGTTCGATCCTGGCCAGGTCGTTGGTGAGGACGGAGTTCACGAATGCGGCGGCCCCGGGGCCGGTCACCGACGCCTTGCCGAGGTGGCCGACGTCGAACAGACCCACCGTTTCACGCACTGCCGTGTGCTCGACGACGACGCCGGCGTACGAGACCGGCATGGTCCATCCACCGAACGGTGCGAACGTCGCGCCGAGTTCGGTGTGCACGGCGTGGAGTGGTCCTTCGATCAACTCGGTGTCGGTCATGGCGGCCACGCTAGCTCACCTTGCGGAGCGTCTCAGGTCGGTCGCCCCGGTACGTCCCTCGATCGTCGACGCCGCCGACCGTCATTAGGATCGAGGGACATACACGTCAACCCCTACAGGAGCAGCCACGTGCCTTCCCCCTCGACGCTCACCCGCACTCTCGGACCCGACCTGGTTCTCGCGGGCAAGCTCGGTAAGAAAGTCGACGTACTCGTCGTCGCATTGAGCACGAGTGACGACGGCCTCGAACTCTCCATCACCGACGACATTTCCGACGATGCGATCGCCACCGAATTGCTCGACGCGTTCGAAGCCGTCGGTGCCACCGGCAAGGCCGACGAAGTAGTGCGTATTCCGGCTCCGGCCGGTCTGGCCGTGGCGAGTGTGTTGGCCGTGGGCCTCGGCAACGCCGCCGACATCGACAGTGAACGCATTCGTCACTCGGCCGGCACCGCGGCTCGCGCGCTGTCCGGTGTCGAGACGGCGGCCACGACGCTCTCGGCGCTCGATCTGGGTGCGGCTGCCGAGGGCTTCTTCCTCGGCGCGTACCAGTTCGCCGAGTTCAAGTCGGCTCTCTCGGCACCGAAGCCGTCTGCGCTTCCGGTGACTCGCATCGAGTTGTTGGTGCCCGACACTCGCTCCAAGGATGCCAAGCGCGAATTGGAGAGGTCGATCGCGATAGCCGAATCAGTGGCTGTCGCAAGGGATTTCGTCAACACTCCGCCCAGCCATCTCTACCCGGAGGAGTTCGCGGCTCAGGCCAAGGCGCTGGGCAAGGCGGCCGGCCTCGAGGTCGAGATTCTCGACGACAAAGCCCTCGAGAAGGGTGGCTACGGCGGCATTCACGGAGTGGGCAAGGGATCGTCCCGACTGCCTCGGCTCGTGCGCCTGACGCACTCGGGAGGCAAGCGCGGCGCGAAGAAGGTTGCCCTCGTCGGTAAGGGAATCACGTTCGACACCGGCGGCATCTCCATCAAGCCTGCTGCCGGCATGGAGAACATGACCTCGGACATGGGCGGTGCGGCAGCGGTCATCGCCACGGTGGTGCTCGCCGCCAAGGTCGGTCTGCCGCTCGACGTCATCGCCACCGTCCCGATGGCGGAGAACATGCCGTCGGGCACCGCTCAGCGCCCCGGCGATGTGCTCACCCAGTACGGCGGCATCACCGTCGAGGTGATCAATACCGACGCCGAGGGCCGCTTGGTACTCGCCGACGCGATCGTGCGGGCCTGCGAGGACGATCCGGACTACCTGATCGACACCGCGACGCTGACGGGCGCTCAGGTCGTCGCACTCGGCAACAGGACTCCCGGCGTGATGGGTACCGACGACTTCCGCGACCGCGTCGCAGCAATCTCGCAGGCGATCGGCGAGAACGGATGGGCCATGCCGTTGCCGAAGGAGATTCGCCGCGAACTCGACTCCAAGATCGCAGATCTCGCGAACGTCACCAACGGTCGAGCAGGTGGCATGCTCGCGGCCGCTCTGTTCCTGAAGGAATTCGTCGCCGAGGGCGTGGAATGGGCTCACATCGATGTCGCGGGCCCGGCATACAACACCGGTGGTCCGTTCGGCTACACCGGCAAGGGCGGCACCGGGGTTCCGGTCCGAACCATGTTCGCGGTTCTCGAGGACATCGCCGACAACGGCTGATCGTCTCCCGTCCGTGCGCGAGGCCCCATGCCCTCGCGCACGGACGGCGTCAGCTGTCGCGCTGCTGTTGTTCGCGCTGCCGAATCAGCTTCTGCCGAGCGTCGTGATCACGCATCCGCTGCGGATAGCCCGTCTTGCGGACGTCGTACACCGGAATCTTCAGGTCCGATCCGATCTTTCGTACATATTTTTCATCGAGCGGTCGACGCGTCCACTCACCGTCGTTCGCGACCAGAACCACCGTGAGCGGCGTGACCGTCGTTTTGGGTTCCACGTAGGCCTCGACGCCGATTCGTGTCGAGGTCCAATCGGCCAGGTACTGGGCAACCGAGCCTTCGGGTGCCCGTTTCGCGCCCCCACCGCTCGACTTGAATCGATCGAACAATCCCACGCGAACTCCTCTTTCGTACGGCCGGCGAAGTCCGAGTTTCGGTGCCGGATCTTTGTTACCCACCAGTTCGACAGGCGTGTTGCACGCCCTAGGGGAACGGCGAGGCGACATCAATGGAAGGATGACATTAGAGGGTTCAGCTCTCTTGATTGTGAACCAAGGCTCGTGAAGTGAGTAAGTGAGTTGCCGAGAGGGAGTGTCGACGTGGGCGCTGGATCGAGCCGAACGTGCTCGGTGAGTGTCGATCGCACCGGTGCCTCCGTCGAACCGAATCACCCAACTCTCGTCCATGAACCCTGTTCCGCCAGCACAATGGTCTGCGACCACAAGTCGTAAGAACTACATCACCCGCATACAACTGTCGAGGAGTCAACAGACATGGCCTTCTCCGTCCAGATGCCAGCTCTCGGTGAGAGTGTCACCGAGGGAACTGTCACGAGGTGGCTCAAACAAGAAGGCGACACCGTCGAAGTCGACGAGCCATTGCTCGAAGTCTCCACGGACAAGGTCGATACCGAGATCCCGTCGCCTGCTGCCGGTGTTCTCACCAAGATCGTCGCTCAGGAAGACGACACCGTCGAGATCGGTGGCGAGCTCGCTCAGATCGGTGACGCGGACGAGTCCTCCTCGTCCGACGCACCCGCCGAGGATGCCGCTCCCGCCGAGGAATCGGCACCGGAAGAGCCTGCCGAGGAGCCCACTCCCGCAGCCGAGCCCGAGCCGCAGGCCGAGCAGGAAGCTCCCGCAGCGAGTGCCTCTTCCAGCTCCTCCGACTCGTCCGGATCCGGCACCCCGGTGACGATGCCCGAGTTGGGTGAGTCCGTCACCGAGGGCACCGTGACGCGCTGGCTCAAGGCCGTCGGCGACGAGGTTGCAGTGGACGAGCCGCTGCTCGAGGTGTCCACCGACAAGGTCGACACCGAGATCCCGTCTCCGGTCGCAGGCACCCTGCTCGAGATCTCCGCCGAGGAAGACGACACCGTGGCCGTCGGCGGCCAGCTTGCAGTCATCGGTTCCGGCTCACCCGCCGAGAAGGCCCCCGAGCCCGAGGCAAGTCCGGAGCCCGAGGCTCCGAAGGCCGAAGAGCCCAAGGAAGAGCCGAAGCCCGAGCCGAAGCAGGAAGCCCCCAAGAAGGAAGCTCCCAAGGCCGAGCCGAAGCCTGAGCCGAAGCAGGAAGCCCCCAAGGCCGCTCCCGCGAAGGAATCGGCACCGTCGGGCGATTCGAGCCCGTACGTGACTCCCTTGGTCCGCAAGTTGGCGTCGGACAACGACGTCGATCTGTCGTCCGTCAAGGGCACCGGCGTGGGTGGACGCATCCGCAAGCAGGACGTTCTCGCTGCAGCCGAGGCCAAGAAGGCTCCCGCTGCTCCGGCTGAGGCCGCGGCACCCACCGCAGCGTCGAAGCCCGCAGCACCGGCGACCGCGGGAGTTCGTCCCGAGCTCGCACACCTGCGCGGCACCACGCAGAAGATCAACCGAATTCGTCAGATCACCGCGAAGAAGACGCGTGAGTCGCTGCAGACTTCTGCTCAGCTGACGCAGACCTTCGAGGTCGACGTGACGAAGATCGCCGGCCTGCGTACCAAGGCGAAGGCGAAGTTCGCCGAGAACGAGGGCGTCAACCTGACGTACCTGCCGTTCTTCGCGAAGGCGGTCGTGGAAGCACTCAAGGCTCACCCGAACGTCAACGCCAGCATCAACGAGGACGCGAAGGAGATCACGTACCACGCCGATGTCCACCTGGGCATCGCGGTGGACACCGAGCAGGGCCTGCTCTCCCCCGTCATCCACAATGCCGGCGACCTGTCGCTGGCCGGACTGGCACGCGCGATCAACGACATCGCCACTCGCGCCCGTTCGGGTGGGCTCAAGCCCGACGAGCTGTCCGGTGGCACGTTCACGATCACCAACATCGGCAGCCAGGGCGCGCTGTTCGACACCCCGATCCTGGTTCCGCCGCAGGCGGCCATGCTGGGTACGGGTGCGATCGTCAAGCGTCCCGTCGTCGTCAAGGACGACTCGGGCAACGAGTCGATCGGTGTTCGCTCGATGTGCTACCTGCCGCTCACCTACGACCACCGGTTGGTGGACGGAGCCGACGCAGGACGCTTCCTGACGACCATCAAGCAGCGTCTCGAAGTGGCATCGTTCGAGGCCGATCTGGGTCTGTAGACAACCGGCGAGTGTCGCGCCACGTATTCTCGTAGGAGCGCGAAACATTCGCATCGGGGTCTCGTTCACCAGGGGCACGGACAGAGCATCCGGGGCATCATTCGTTCGCGAATGGTGCCCCGGAGTGCGTCAAGGAGGCTTTCGTTCACATGCGCGTAGTCATTGCAGGTTCATCAGGCTTGATCGGCACAGCTCTCGTTGCAGCTCTGCGCGGCCGCAGCCACGACGTCACCAGACTGGTCCGACGCTCACCGGCGGGACCGGACGAGTCGCAGTGGGACCCGTCGCACGGCAGTATCGACCCCGCTGTGCTGGCCGGTGCCGATGCGGTCGTCAATCTGTGTGGTGTCGGCATCGGCGACAAGAGATGGTCCGGTGCGTACAAACAACTGGTACGCGACAGTCGCATAGCGCCGACCGAGGTGATCGCGTCGGCGGCGGCCGACGCGGGTGTCCCCACCCTGATCAATGCCAGCGGCGTCAATTTCTACGGTGACACCGGCGACCGCGTGGTCGACGAGACTGCTCCGGTAGGAGACGGATTTCTTGCCGAGGTGTGCCGAGACTGGGAGAACGCCACGGCTGCGGCGTCGGAGGCCGGAGTTCGTACGATCCTGTTGCGCAGCGGTGTGGTGTTGTCACAGCGCGGCGGAATGCTGGGCAAGCTTCGCCCGCTGTACCTGTTCGCGCTCGGTGGTCGATTGGGCAGTGGCCGTCAATACTTTCCATGGATCTCGTTGGAAGACGAAATCGGTGCCATCGTCCACGGTATCGAGAACGATGCGTTGCGCGGACCGGTCAACATGGTCGGGCCGACGCCGGTGACCAACGCCCAGTTCAACAGTGCGATGTCCCGAGCGGTGCATCGTCCGGCACCATGGGTGGTGCCCGGGTTCGCCCTGAAGGCGGTCATCGGAGAGTTTGCCGAGGAGGCGATCCTCACCGGGCCGCGAGCCATTCCGAAGGCACTCGAGGACGCCGGCTACACCTTCGAGCACAACACCGTGGGCGAAGCACTGCGGGTGGCTGTCGGCTCATGACCCGGCGTAGCGTTTCGGTTCATGAGTGACGTGAACGCCCCGTCGAATCAGGCCACCGGCACCGACTCGGCCCGGGCGAGCCGCGAACCGGTCGTGGTGCGAGAACTGGGCACCGTCGAGTACACCCAGGCGTGGGCTCTCCAGCGGGAACTGGCCGACGCCCGCGCCGACAATCGGGGCCCGGATACGTTGCTGTTGCTCGAGCACCCTTCCGTGTACACCGCGGGGCGGCGCACCTCGGAAGAGGACATGCCGCGCGACGGTACCCCTGTGGTCGAGGTGGACCGCGGCGGCAAGATCACTTGGCACGGGCCAGGCCAACTGGTCGGCTACCCCATCGTCGCGCTGGCGCAGCCGATCGATGTCGTCAAGTACGTCCGCCGGATCGAGGAAGCGCTGATTTCCGTGGTGTCCGATCACGGCATCGCGTGCGGGCGGGTGGACGGCAGGTCCGGGGTGTGGCTCGCGTCCGAGGTTCGCGACGGCGTGCTTCTACCCGAACGCAAGATCGCGGCCATCGGCGTGCGAGTTCAGCGCGGCGTGACCCTGCACGGCTTCTCCCTCAACTGCAATTCGGCAATGACGGGCTTCGACGCGATCGTGCCCTGCGGAATCGCCGATGCCGGTGTGACGTCGCTGTCGCTCGAGCTGGGACGAGACGTGACGGTCGACGAGGTACTCGAGTCGGTCACGACGGCAGTTCTGGCCGCATTGGACGGATCGATGCCGGTCAGAGACCACGAGCTCGGGCGCCCGGAGATCACTACCGCCACGGTCAACCCGCAATTCACGACGGTTCGGTTCGGCGCGTAGCATTGCTGAGGTGACTGTGGCCCCAGAAGGACGCAAGCTGCTCCGCCTCGAGATCCGAAATGCGGAGACCCCCATCGAACGCAAACCCAGCTGGATCAAGACCAAAGCCAAGATGGGCCCGGAATACACCGAGCTCAAAGGTCTTGTGAAGCGTGAGGGTCTGCACACGGTGTGCGAGGAAGCCGGCTGCCCGAATATCTACGAATGCTGGGAAGATCGCGAGGCGACCTTCCTCATCGGCGGCGAACAATGCACCCGTCGATGCGATTTCTGCCAGATCGATACCGGCAAGCCCGAGGATCTCGATCGCGACGAGCCTCGCCGCGTGGCGGAGAGTGTGCAGGCCATGGGGCTGCGGTACTCCACTATCACCGGGGTCGCCCGCGACGATCTCGAAGACGGTGGTGCGTGGCTGTACGCAGAGACCGTCCGGTACATCAAGAAGCTCAACCCCAACACCGGCGTCGAACTGCTGATCCCCGACTTCAACGCCAAGCCCGATCAGCTGGCCGAGGTGTTCTCCTCCCGCCCGGAGGTGTTGGCCCACAACGTCGAGACCGTGCCGCGCATCTTCAAGCGCATCCGTCCCGCATTCCGGTACCAGCGGTCGATGGACGTCATCACCGCAGCGCGTGACGACGGTCTGGTCACCAAGTCGAATCTCATTCTCGGCATGGGCGAGACTCCCGAGGAAGTCCAGGAAGCGATTCGCGACCTGCACGAGGCGGGCTGCGACATCCTGACGATCACCCAGTACCTGCGACCGTCACCGCGGCACCACCCCGTCGAGCGGTGGGTCAAGCCGGAGGAGTTCGTCGAGCACTCCGACTACGCCACCGAGGTCGGGTTCGCCGGCGTGCTGGCCGGCCCGTTGGTCCGCTCCTCGTACCGCGCCGGACGCCTCTACGCGCAGGCCATGGCACACCACGGTCGCGAACTGCCCGAGAGCATGAGCCACCTCACCGACGGCGGCGAAGCTTCTCAGGAGGCCAGCTCGTTGATGGCTCGGCTGGCTCCTCGCTGATCGATCCACTCGACGTAGCGCGATGCACGTGAGCGTCGGCACAGGCCGTATCCTGTGAGGTATGGCGAACGGCAGTAAAGCTGGCAAAGCGGCAAAGCCCAGCAAGGAAGCAAAGGCGGCTGCCAAGGCAGCCCGCAAGCAGGCATCGAAGGAACGGCGCAGCCAGTTGTGGCAGGCGTTCCAGATGCAGCGTAAGGACGACAAGGCTCTCCTTCCGCTGATGATCGGAGCGGTGGTCGGTCTCGGGCTGATCGGCTTCCTGATCGGTCTGGCCTTCGGCTTCCAGTGGTTCCTTCTCCCCATCGGTCTCCTGCTGGGCGTGCTGGTCGCGTTCATCATCTTCGGCCGGCGGGTTCAGAAGTCCGTGTACAAGAAGGCCGACGGTCAGGCCGGTGCTGCGGCGTGGGCCCTGGACAATCTTCAGGGATCGTGGCGTGTCACCAATGCGATCGCAGGCACCACTCATCTCGACGCCGTGCACCGGGTGATCGGGAAGCCCGGAGTGATACTCGTGGCCGAGGGTGCGCCGCAGCGTGTGAAGACCCTGCTGGCCCAGGAGAAGAAGAAGACCGCCCGGCTGGTGGGCGATACTCCGATCTACGACATCATCGTCGGCAACGGGGAGAACCAGATTCCACTGTCGGGTCTGCAGAAGTACCTGTCGAAGCTGCCGAAGAACATCGACGGCAAGCGGATGGACACCATCGAGTCCCGGCTGGCCGCGTTGGGAACCAAGGGTGGCCCGGCAATGCCCAAGGGACCGATTCCCGGTGGGGCCAAGATGAAGGGCGTTCAGCGGACCATGAAGCGTCGCTGACCCGTATTTCGACCGACAGCCCTGGTGCGTCGACCCCTCAGCGGGTCCGCAGCAGGGCTGTTCCCGTTGCGCGGTCGTGCATTCCCCGGCCGTCCATGTCGGTGATCACGGCCGGGACGACGAACAGCAGAATGAGCTGCCGCACCAATGCCCGGACGAAACCGACTCGCGCATGGGCGTCGATGCGTCCCACCTGCACTCCCACGATGAACTGCCCCGGGGTGAACGAGAACAGCGAGACGCTCGCGATTCCTACGACGAACCACACGGCCAGCACGATCGTCGAGATCAGTCCGCTGGTGGTGTAACCGCCGAGAATCAGCGACGCCACACCGGTGGCCATCGTCCAGTCCAGCAGCAACGCCAGGACTCTGCGACCGGTTCCGGCGAGTGCGCCGACGCCCTGCGCGGGCAGACCGAGTTGTTCCCCACGGAAGTTCTGCGGCGGTCGTGGGTTCGCGGCCGCCGGTCCGGACAACCAGGACCCTGTCATTCGTGCCATGATTCCCAGGATAGGCGCGGTCGGGCGCGCGGAAAAACGGGTGGACGTACTGTTGTTCGTGCCAACCGTGAACCACGACGTGTAACACGGGCGAAACACGAGCTTGACGGGCGGGCAACACCGAGTCCATACCGTCAGTTCGACGGACTCTCAACTAAGGAGCAAAAGCGTGGCGTTTTCCACGGCCCAAGAGGTCATCAAGTTCATCGCAGATGAAGGAATCGAATACGTCGACATCCGATTCACGGATCTGCCGGGTGCACAGCAGCACTTCTCCATCGCTGCCAAGGCGTTCACGGCCGACACCCTGGAAGACGGCCTCGCGTTCGACGGCTCGTCCGTCCGCGGCTTCCAGTCGATCCACGAGTCCGACATGATCCTGCTGCCGGACTACGCCACCGCTCAGGTCGACCCGTTCCGCAACGCCAAGACGCTGAACATCGACTTCTTCGTCCACGACCCGTTCACGCGTGAGGCCTACAGCCGCGATCCGCGCAACGTTGCTCGTAAGGCCGAGGAGTACTTGGCCAGCACCGGCATTGCCGACACCGCGTACTTCGGTGCCGAGGCCGAGTTCTACATCTTCGATTCGGTTCGCTTCGATTCGCAGGCCAACGGCGCGTTCTACGAGGTCGACTCGTCCTCGGGTTGGTGGAACACCGGAGCCGAGACCGAAGCCGATGGCAGCCCCAACCTCGGCTACAAGGTTCGCTTCAAGGGCGGTTACTTCCCCGTCGCGCCGTACGACCACTACGTCGACCTGCGCGACCAGATCTCGACCAACCTGCAGAACGCAGGCTTCGAGCTCGAGCGTGCCCACCACGAGGTCGGCACCGGCGGTCAGCAAGAGATCAACTACAAGTTCAACACGCTGCTCCGCGCGGCGGACGATCTGCAGCTGTTCAAGTACATCGTCAAGAACACCGCCTGGCAGAACGGCAAGTCGGCAACCTTCATGCCGAAGCCACTGTTCGGCGACAACGGCTCGGGCATGCACGTGCACCAGTCGCTGTGGAAGGACGGTAAGCCCCTCTTCCACGACGAGGCCGGATACGCCGGACTGTCCGATCTGGCACGTCACTACATCGGCGGCATTCTGCACCACGCTCCGTCGCTGTTGGCCTTCACGAACCCGACGATCAACTCGTACCACCGCCTGGTGCCGGGCTACGAAGCCCCCATCAACCTGGTCTACAGCCAGCGCAACCGCTCTGCGGCAGTGCGCATCCCGATCACCGGTAACAACCCGAAGGCCAAGCGCCTCGAGTTCCGCGCGCCGGACTCCTCGGGCAACCCGTACCTGAACTTCGCCGCTCAGATGATGGCGGGCCTGGACGGAATCAAGAACAAGATCGAGCCGATGGCTCCGGTCGACAAGGACCTCTACGAGTTGCCGCCCGAGGAAGCCAAGAACATTCCTCAGGCACCCACCTCGCTCAACGCGGTCATCGACCGTCTCGAGGCCGACCACGACTACCTCACCGAGGGTGGCGTCTTCACCACCGACCTCATCGAGACGTGGATCTCGCTCAAGCGTGAGCAGGAGATCGCTCCGGTCAACCTGCGTCCGCACCCGTACGAGTTCTCGCTCTACTACGACGTGTGAGTTCTCGGGTCATCTTTCGTCGGTGACCCGTCGATAGTCCACGAACGCCCGACCGGGCTGACCCGGTCGGGCGTTCGCGGTTCGAATGGGCTTGTCGCCGAAGCCATTTCGTCGTTTCGCTGCAAAAGGGTTCACCTGACGTTTGAATGGGTAACGACGGGGTACAGAAAAGCATCCGCGCTCAGCCGAACAGAGGACTACAACTGCATGGACGCTCTGTGGGACTTCATTGTCGGGCGGCGAAGGCAGTTGGCGATCGATTCGTATCTCCACGTGTCGGCCGTCATTCAATGTGTCGTCATTGCAACCGTCATCGGGGTGGCGATCGGTGTGCTCGTGTACCGAAGCCCTGCGGGCTCCGCAGTCGCGACGGCCCTGGCGAGTACGGTTCTCACCATCCCGTCGTTCGCACTGCTCGGAGTTCTCATTCCGGTGCTGGGTCTGGGCGTCAAACCCACTGTGACAGCACTCGTTCTGTACTCGCTTCTCCCCATCATCCGCAACACCGTGGTGGGCTTGGCAGCCGTCGATCCGGCCGTTGCCGACGCGGCTCGCGGAATCGGAATGAGCCGCGCTCTGGTGTTGCGCCGCATCGAGATCCCACTCGCGTGGCCGTCGATCCTCACCGGCATGCGCGTCAGTACGCAGATGGCCATGGGCATTCTCGCCATCGCCGCGTACGCCAAGGGTCCCGGACTCGGCAACCTCCTCTTCTCGGGCCTCGCCCGCGTGGGTAGCCCCACAGCTCTACCGCAGGCTCTGACCGGCACTGTCCTGATCGTCCTGCTGGCGTTGATCCTCGATGGGATCTACGTGTTGATCGGCAAACTGACCACCTCGAGGGGTATCCGTGAGTGACTCGACCCGTACATCGAATGTCTCCGGCGCGGAAATCGTGCTCGAGAACGTGACCAAGAGCTACCCGGGGCAGAAGCTCGCTGCCGTCGACAACGTGTCGATGACCATCCCCGCGGGCGAGGTCGTCGTACTCGTCGGGCCGTCCGGTTGCGGCAAGACGACGACGATGCGCATGATCAACCGTCTGATCGAGCCGACATCGGGCCGCATCACGATCGGTGGCAAGGACGCACTGTCGATCGATCCGAACGAGTTGCGCCGCACCATCGGTTATTCCATTCAGCAGGCAGGCCTGTTCCCGCACATGACGATTGCGCAGAACGTCGGGATGGTGCCGGGTCTCATCGGGTGGAACAAGAAGCGAATCGACGACCGCACGGACGAGATGCTGGACCTCGTCGGCCTCGATCCGGCGGTCTATCGCCAGCGTTATCCGCGGCAGCTCTCCGGCGGTCAGCAGCAACGCGTCGGAGTCGCACGCGCTCTTGCCGCCGATCCCCCGGTGCTGTTGATGGACGAACCGTTCGGTGCCGTCGACCCCATCACCCGCGGGTTGCTGCAGGACGAATTGATGCGTCTGCAAGCAGAATTGGGCAAGACCATCGTTTTCGTCACGCACGATTTCGACGAGGCGGTCAAGCTCGGTGACCGCATCGCCGTGCTCGGTAACCAGTCCACGATCCTCCAGTACGACACCCCCGAGGCGGTGCTCGCCAACCCGGCCGACGACACCGTGGCCGGGTTCGTCGGAGCCGGAGCCGCGTTGAAGCAGCTGACGTTGATGCGAGTACGCGACATCGAGCTGTCCGACGTGCCGGTGTTCGGCGAGGACGACTCGGTGGAGTCGATGAACTCCGCGCTGGGATCGGATCCCGAAGCCTGGGGAATCATCGTCGATTCCCGTAGACGCCCGATTCGGTGGACGGATCGACGCCACCTCGCGGGTGTGGGGAGCCTCCGTGACGTCGGGGTGCCGATGGGAGAACTGGTGTCGACCCAGTCGACCCTGCAGGATGCTCTGGAAGCTCTACTGTCCGAGGGCAATGCGACGGCGACCGTCACCGGCAATCGCGGCGAGTACGTCGGCACCGTGACCATCGACGTGCTGATCGACACCATCAAGTCGTTGCGGTCGCAACACGCGAACGATCACGACGAGCCGCGCGAAGCTGCTGGGACTCCGTCGTGACGACACTCGCCGATACCGGCGACGAGACCAAGGACGCCGCGCGTACTGCCAAGCGCGCCGAGCGAATTCGTCTTCTCATCCAGCCGGCCCTGGTGCTGGTGATCGTGGCGATTCTGTTGGTCTACGCGTTGACCAGAGACCTCACCGCGACGCAGGCCGAGACGATCAACATCAGCACGATCTCCACCAGGGTTCTCGAGCATGTGCTGATCACCTTCGTCGTCACCGCGTTGGTGCTCGTCATCGCCGTGCCTCTGGGAATTCTGCTGACTCGCAACGGGTATCGCAAAGCTGCACCACTGTTCATCGGTATCGCGAACATCGGGCAGGCCGCACCGGCCGTCGGCTTGCTGGTGTTGTTGTTCCTGTGGACGGGCGCAACGGGTTTCTGGACCGGCGTTCTCCCGATCGCGTTCTATTCGTTGCTCCCCGTTCTGCGCAACACCATGTTGGGCTTTCAGACAGTCGAGCCGAACTACATCGATGCCGCTCGCGGACAGGGCATGTCGAACATGGGCATTCTGCGCCGCATCGAATTTCCGCTCGCGGTTCCGTTCATCCTGGCGGGTCTGCGCACCTCGCTCGTGCTCGCCGTCGGCACCGCAACTCTGAGCTTTCTCGTCGGAGCAGGCGGGCTCGGCGTTCTGATCGACACCGGCTACAAGCTCAACCAACCACTCATTCTCGTCGTGGGTGCCGTTCTCGCGGTAGCACTCGCGCTGTTGGTGGATTGGCTGGGCGCACTCGCCGAGGCCTACCTCGGACCGAAAGGACTCCGCTGATGCGGCGCACCACCCGACGACTCGCAGCGCTGTGCGCCACCACCGTTCTCGCGCTGACGGGGTGCGGATTGCAGTCCGGCGGCGCGATGCCGTTGTCGGTCGAGGCCGGCAGCATCACTCCGCTCGAGGGGCTGGAAGGTGCCGAGTTCACCGTCGGATCGAAGGACTTCACCGAGCAGATCATCCTCGGCTACATCCTCGAATTCGCGCTGAGCGCAGCCGGTGCCGACGTTCGAGACCTCACCAACATCGTGGGCTCGCAGAGCGTTCGACTCGCGATGCAGAACGGCCAGGTGGACCTCGCCTACGAATACACCGGAACCGGGTGGATCAACTACCTGGGCAACGAGAAGCCCATTCCCGATGCCACGGAACAGTTCGAGGCAGTGCGCGACGCCGACAAGGCCAACGGCATCGACTGGGTCAATCCCGCGCCGATGGACAACACCTACGCGCTGGCCATGAATCAGCAGGTCGCGCAGGAGACCGGTGTGCGCACGCTGTCGGACTACGCCGCTCTGGTGAACCGAGATCCCGCCGCCGCGTCGCTGTGCGTCGAGACCGAGTTCAACAGTCGCCAGGACGGACTCCCCGGCCTCGCCGCCACGTACGGTTTCGACGCCAACGCCATCTCGGTGCAGATTCTGCAGACCGGCGTCATCTACCAGGCAACCGCGGACGGTTCGCAGTGCCGATTCGGTGAGGTGTTCACCACCGACGGCCGAATCAAGGGCCTGAACCTGACCGTGGTCGAGGACGACAAGGCGTTCTTCCCGCGATACAACGCGACTGTCGTCGTGCGGCAGGAGATCGCCGATCGCTATCCGGAGATAGCCGAGGTCACCGCGCCCATTTCCGCTGCGCTCACCAACGAAGCGATCTCGGAGTTGAACAAGCAGGTCGACATCGACGGCCGGGAACCCGCGGACGTAGCACGTGACTGGATGGTCGAGCAGGGCTTCGTCACCGCGGGCAGCGACTAGAGCCCGCCGAACGTCCTCTCCACGACCGCCTTGGCCCGACGCGTGACGCGCAGGTAGTTGTCGAGGAATGCCCCGGCGTCGCCGTTCTCCCACCCCGCCACCTGTGCGACGGCGGACAGGACGGCACCCGGTCTCGGCAGTTGGTCGGTCGGCTTACCGCGAACCAGGACGAGCGCGTTGCGCGCTTTGGTCGCCAGGATCCACGCTTCGCGCAGCAGCTCGATGTCGGTCTCACTCATCAGCTCGGCTGCGCCGATCGCGTCGAGAGTTTGTAGCGTCGAGGTGTTGTGCAGTGACTCGACCTTGTGTGCGTAGCGGAGCTGGATGAGCTGTACGGTCCACTCGATGTCCGCCAGTCCCCCGCGTCCGAGCTTGGTGTGGGTGGCCGGGTCGGCTCCCTTGGGGAGACGCTCGGAGTCGATCCGCGCCTTGATACGCCGAATCTCACGGACGGCGTCGGCGGACACTCCACCCTCGGGGTAGCGAACCTTGTCGGCCATCAGCAGGAAGCGGATGCCCAGGTCCTGATCTCCCGCCACCTGATGCGCACGCAGCAGAGCTTGTACCTCCCAGGCCTGCGCCCACTGGGCGTAGTACGCGGCGTAGGACGACAGCGTGCGCACCACCGGGCCGTTGCGACCTTCCGGGCGGAGGCCGGTGTCGACTTCGAGAGGCGGGTCGGTGCTCGGCGCTCCAAGCAGTTTCCGGATGCGATCGGCAATGGTGTTGGCCCACTTGACCGCAACGGTCTCGTCGATGCCGTCCACCGGTTCGCAGACGAACAGCACGTCGGCGTCGCTTCCGTAGCCGAGTTCGCCGCCGCCGAGGCGTCCCATGCCGATGACGGCCAGCGTCGCCGGTGCCGGTTCGCCACGCTCCTTCTCACTCGCCCGCACAGCGGCCGCCAATGCCGCGTTGATCACTGCGGCCCACACCGAGGACAACGCCCGGCAGACCTGAGGGACGTCGAGCATGCCGAGGATGTCTGCCGACGCCACCCGGGCCAGTTCGTGGCGGCGCAGCGCCCTGGCGGCATTGATCGCCCGAACCGGGTCCTCGTAGCGAGCCGAGGACGACAGGATGGCGCGGTAGGTCTCTTCGGGTTCGGCGTCCAGCAGGCGCGGGCCGGTCGGCCCGTCGGCGAACAACCTGATGACCTCGGGGGCCTTGATCAGCAGATCCGGCACGTACGCCGAGGATCCGAGGACGATCATCAGCCGCTGGGCCACCGCACCCTCGTCGCGCAGCACTCGCAGGAACCACGTCTGCTCGCCGGCCGATTCCGAGAGCCGTCGGTAGTTCAGCAGTCCGGCGTCGGGATCCGGTGTGTCGGCGAGCCATTCGAGCAACGTCGGCAGCAGCACGGCCTGAATCTGACCGCGGCGGGTACCGGAACCGACCAGCGCTCGCAGGTGGCCCAACGCATTCTGCGGCGTCGCGTACCCGAGCGCGGCAAGCTGACGCGTCGCCGCGTCGGGGGTCAAACGCACTGTCTCCGAGTCGAATTTGACCACCGAGTCGAGCAACGGTCGGTAGAAGAGCTTGGCGTGCAGCCGACGGATGCGCTGCGCGTTGCGCTTGATCTCGGCGTTCAGCACACCGAGCGCATCGCGGTTACCGTCGGGGCGCATGTGCGCGGAACGCGCGAGCCACCGCAGACCTTCCTCGTCGTCCGGTGGAGGCAGGGTGTGTGTGCGACGCATCCGCTGCAACTGCAGTCGGTGCTCGATCAATCTCAAGAATTCGTAGGACGCGGTCAGGTTCGCGGCGTCGTCACGGCCGACGTACCCGCCCTCGGTCAGAGCCGTCAGTGCATCGGTCGTGCCCAGTACGCGCAACGACTCGTCTGTTCTGCCGTGCACCAATTGCAGGAGCTGGACGGCAAATTCGACGTCGCGCAGACTGCCGCGTCCGAGTTTGATCTCCCGTTCGCGCAGCTCGGTCGGCACCATCTCCTCGACCCGTCGCCGCATCGCGCGGACCTCGGGCACGAAGTCCTCACGCTGACTGGCCAGCCACACCATCGGATTGACGGCATCGACGTAATCGTTGCCGAGGGCGATATCGCCGGTCATCGGCCGAGCCTTGAGCAGGGCCTGGAACTCCCACGTCTTGGCCCAGCGCTTGTAGTAGGCCACGTGCGAGTCGAGCGTGCGAACCAGCTCGCCGCGCTTACCTTCGGGGCGAAGCGCAGCGTCGACCTCGAAGAACGCCGAGGACCCGATGCGCATCATCTCGCCGGCGATCCGACTCGCCTGTGAGTCCGCCGGCTCGGCGACGAACACGACATCGACGTCCGATACGTAATTGAGTTCGCGCGCACCGCATTTGCCCATGGCGATGACGGCCAGCCGCGTCGGACACGGGGCATCGGGACACACGGTCGCCACCGCCACCGACAGAGCCGCAGTGAGCGCCGCGTCTGCCATGTCGGACAGTTGAGCTCCCACCACCGTGTACGGCAGAACCGGTTCGTTCTCGACGGTCGCGGCGAGGTCGTAGGCGGCCAACACCATGATCTGGTCGCGGTACTTCTTGCGCAGGGCGATCACGGCGGGCGGGCCGGTGACGGACGCCCGGTACAGATCGGGTGCGGCATTGGGCCCGGTCTCCGGCTCGGCCCCGACGGCCTCGAGCAGTTCTGCGACCAGCGTTGCCTTGCTGGGCAACTGGATCTTCGCCGACACTCCGCTGCTCTGACCTTCCGCGGTCAGTAACAACCGCCAGGTGGTGTCGTCGGCAACGAGGTGGTCGGCGAGCGCACTGGACGCGCCGACGAGTCCCAGGAGGCGGCCGCGGAATCCCTTGTCGTTACGCAGTGCGGCGTCGAATTCGGCCCAGCCACTGCCGAGCATCTCGTACATGCGCACCAGCGTGCGCAGTGCGAGATCGGCATTGGGGGCACGCGAGAGCGACCACAGCAGCTCCAGACTCTCTTCGCCCGTCCAGCCCAGGGTGCGCAGATCGGACGGCGCAGTCTCCTCGACGAGACCGAGGCGGCCAGGTCCGGGTACGACCGACCTGGAAGTGGGAGGACGCACCATCAGAATCCACCTCGGGGTGCCACAGATATACCTCGTCGTCAGTAATGCGACGCGAGGGTGCCCACGCCGGCATCGAACCTACATTCGGGATCGACTAGAACGTAGCCCATGGCAGCGGTGGGTTGTTACAGACCCCGCTGCTCTACAAACCGAGGTACGCCCTCAGCTCGTACGGCGTGACGTGGCTGCGGTATTCCTCCCACTCGCGACGCTTGTTGCGCAAGAAGAAGTCGAACACGTGCTCGCCCAGTGCTTCTGCGACCAGCTCGGAACCCTCCATCGCGTTGAGCGCTTGGTCGAGGTTGCCCGGCAGTTCCTTGTAGCCCATGGCGCGACGCTCCGCGGAGGTCAATGCCCACACATCTTCCTCGGCCTCGGGAGGAAGGGTGTACCCCTTCTCGATTCCGCGCAGGCCTGCCGCGAGCAGCACCGCGAACGCGAGATACGGGTTGCAGGCCGAATCGGGGCTACGAATCTCGACGCGTCGCGACGACGCCTTGTTCGGGGTGTACATGGGCACACGAATCAATGCCGACCGGTTGGCCGGTCCCCAGGATGCAGCGGTCGGGGCTTCGCCACCACGCACGAGACGCTTGTACGAGTTGACCCACTGGTTGGTCACGGCACTGATCTCGTTGGCGTGCTCGAGGATGCCGGCGATGAAGGACTTGCCGGTTTCGGACAGCTGCATCGGATCGTCCGGGTTGTGGAAGGCGTTGGCGTCGCCCTCGAACAAACTCATGTGCGTGTGCATCGCCGAGCCGGCCTGGTCGCTGAACGGTTTGGGCATGAACGTCGCGCGCACGCCCTCTTCGATGGCGACTTCCTTGACCACGTAGCGGAAGGTCATGATGTTGTCGGCCATGGACAGTGCGTCCGCGTACCGCAGATCGATCTCCTGCTGGCCCGGCGCTGCCTCGTGGTGGCTGAACTCGACCGAGATGCCCATCGACTCGAGCGCGTCGATGGCATGCCTGCGGAAGTTCGGAGCCGAGTCGTGCACGGCCTGGTCGAAGTAGCCGCCGTTGTCTGCCGGGGTCGGCGGTGAGCCGTCCTGGGGAGCGTCTTTGAGCAAGAAGAATTCGATCTCGGGGTGCACGTAGCAGCTGAATCCGAGGTCGGCAGCCTTGCTCAGCTGGCGACGCAGCACGTGGCGCGAATCGGCCCAGGACGGCGAGCCGTCGGGCATGGCGATGTCGCAGAACATGCGGGCAGAGTGCTGGTGACCCTTGCTGGTCGACCACGGCAGAATCTGGAACGTCGACGGATCCGGCTTGGCGACGGTGTCGGCCTCGGAGACGCGGGCGAATCCTTCGATGGCGCTGCCGTCGAAGCCGATTCCCTCGTCGAATGCACCTTCGAGTTCAGCGGGCGCGATGGCCACCGATTTGAGGTACCCGAGGACGTCGGTGAACCAGAGGCGGACGAAACGAATGTCGCGCTCTTCGAGAGTCCGGAGCACGAATTCCTTTTGACGATCCATGAACGCGAGAGTAAGCAAACGGAGTTAAATCTGTGTTACATCGTGAATTCAGTCTCACTTCGTGGAACTCTCCGCTCACCGCGCGCCCGGTGAGGTACGTGTCAGCAGACCAGCCCTTCGCCTGGTGGGGCGAGGTCCACGAGGTAGTTCGTCAGCGGATCGTCGATGCACTCGACTCCCGAGAACGCCACCGTGTGTTGGGTGCCGTTGTAGGTGACCAGGTCGCCGCGCAGCTGGTCGGCCAGTTCGACGCCCGCTTGGTAGGGCGTCGCCGGATCGTTCGTCGTCGAGACCACCACCAGCGTGGGCAGCCCCTCCACCTCCACGATGTGGGGCTCACTGGTGTTCGGCACCGGCCAGAAGGCACACAGATCCAGCGGCGCGTTCCCGGTGGAGCGGCCGTCGTCGAGGTACGGCGCTGCCGCTCGGAACCTGGCGTCGGCCTCGTCGGCCTCCCCCCGGTCGGTGGTCGGCGGGCCGTCGACGCATCGGACGGCGTTGAACGCGTCGTCGATGTTGGTGTAGCTACCGTCCTCGAGCCGTCCGGAGTAGGTGTCGGCGAGGCGCAGCAGCGTGTCTCCCCTGCCCTCTCGCAGTTCGCTCAGTCCGGCGCGCAGCAATCTCCAGAGCTGCGGTGAGTACAGCGCCTGTTGCGCTCCGGTGATCGCGTCGTCGTAGCTCAGTCCGCGCGGATCGGTGGTGTCGGCGGGCGTGTCGACCAGCGGGTCGACCAATGTCCGGAACTGCGCCACGGCCTGGGACGGATCGGTTCCGAGCGGACAGGTGTCCGTCTGCGTGCAGTCCGCAGCGAACTGGTCGAACGAAGTCTGGAACGCCGCACCCTGGGCGACGGCCTCGTCGACGGGCGATTGGTCGGGATCGAGTGCTCCGTCGAGCACCATGGCCCGGACGTTCGACGGGAACGCCTCGGCGTAGGCGGTACCGATGCGTGTCCCGTACGAGTACCCGACGTACGTGAGCTTCTCGTCGCCCAACACTGCGCGGATGACATCCATGTCGCGGACGACTTCGCGGGTGCCGACGTGTTCGAGCACGTCGGCACCGGTGCGTTCGACACATTGCGCCGCGTAGTCACGATGATCGGCTTCGGTGGCGGCGATCCCTTCCGGGCTGACGTCGACGTCCGGTTCCCGACGCTCGTCGTCGACTCCCTCGGACGTCAGGCAGCGCACTTCGGGTTCGGAGGCCCCGATCCCACGTGGGTCGAATCCGATGCGGTCGAACCGGTCGGCGATCGGGGTGCCGTCGGCTTGCTCGGCGAGATAGAGCCCCGACGATCCCGGACCGCCCGGGTTCATCAGGATCGACCCGATCTTCTCCCCCGTCGCCTGTGTCCGAGAGATCGCGATCTCGATGGTCTTGCCGCCCGGATCGGCGTAGTCGAGTGGCACGGTCACTCGGGCGCACTGGACTGTGTCGCCGAGTTCGGACCCATCGGTGTTGTAGGACTCGCACGATTCCCACTGCAGATTCTGGGTGTAGAACGCCTCGAGCCCAGCAGGAACAGGACCGGCCGGAGCCGAGAACGTGGAGTCGGACGCGGTGGACGGATCGGGGTCGGCACCGGGCCCGGGCGCGGAGCAGCCGGCGAGGACGAGGGCGACTGCGGACAGTGCCACGACCGACGTCGTGGTGCGCGTTCTCATGAGTCGATCGTGCCAGGTCTTTCCCGCCACACTCCATTCTCGCTGCCCGGCAGGGACGGCCGTCGAGCACTAGCGTCTACACGGTGCAGGCCCTCAGACTCGCCCTCGCCCAGATCAATCCCGTCGTCGGCGATCTCGGAGCGAATGCGGCGGCGATCGTCGAATGGACCGTCCGTGCCGCCCATGACGGTGCCAACGTGGTCGTGTTTCCGGAGATGGCCCTGACCGGGTATCCGGTCGAGGATTTGGCGCTGAATCCGTCGTTCGCCGCGGCATCGGCGCGGGCACTGACGGGGCTGGCGGAGTCCCTGGACCGAGCGGGGTGCGGCGACCGCATCGTCGTGGTCGGGTATCTCGACCGCGATGTCGAGGGCTCGAGAAACAGCGCGGCGGTGATCGTCGACGGCCGGGTCGCAACTCGGTACGACAAGCATTCACTGCCCACCTACCGGGTGTTCGACGAGGCACGTTATTTCGCGCCCGGCTCCCGGTTGAGCATCGTGACGGTCAACGGCGTGCGACTCGGACTCGTTGTGTGCGAGGACATCTGGCAACCCGGCGGATCCGTGGCCGCCTACGCCTCGGCCGGAGTCGATCTGCTGCTGTGCCTCAACGCGAGCCCCTTCGAGCAGGGGAAGGACACGATTCGCCACTCTCTCGTCCAGCGCCGAGCCACCGAGATCGGGACCCCCATCGCGTACGTGAACGCGGTCGGCGGTCAGGACGAGCTGGTGTTCGACGGGGGAAGTCTCGTGCTCGGTCCCGACGGCTCGACGTGGGGCCGGGCTCCGCAATTCGTCGAGCACTTGCTGATCGTCGACGTGGATGCCCCCACGGATCCGGTCGCGGACTCCCCCGCGGTGGCGGGCTGGACCATCGATCGCGTCGCTCTGCCCGACGTCGCGATCAGCGGCTGGCAGCGCACCGAGCCGTCCCTGGCTCAGCCCCTGGGCGTCGAGGAACAGGTGTGGGGCGCGTTGGTGACCGGGTTACGAGATTACGTGCACAAGAACGGCTTTCGTTCGGTCACCCTCGGTCTGTCCGGTGGAATCGATTCGGCGGTCGCCGCCACCATCGCCGTCGATGCCCTCGGCGCTGACGCGGTGTACGCAGTGTCGATGCCCTCGGAGTTCTCCTCGGAGCATTCGCGCATCGATGCCGAGGATCTCGCCGCGCGCACCGGCATTCACTTTCGAACCGAACCGATTTCCCAGCTGGTCGCCGGCTTCGTCGACCAGCTGCACCTGACCGGCGTGGCCGAGGAGAACGTCCAGGCGAGATGCCGGGGAATCGTGTTGATGGCGCTGTCCAACACCTTCGGTCATCTGGTCCTTGCCACCGGGAACAAGTCCGAACTGGCGGTGGGTTATTCGACGATCTTCGGCGACGCGGTCGGCGGCTTCGCACCGATCAAGGACGTGCCCAAGACGCTGGTCTGGGGATTGGCGCGCTGGCGCAACGAGTCCGCGATCGACCGCGGAGACGTCCCGCCGATCCCCGAATCGAGCATCGACAAGCCGCCCTCGGCCGAGCTTCGGCCGGGTCAGCTCGATACCGATTCACTGCCCGACTACGACACCCTCGACGCCATCCTGTTTCGGTACGTCGACCACGATCAGGGCGTCGCAGACATCGTCGCGGCGGGTTTCGACGCGTCCGTCGTGGCGGACGCCGTGCGCAAGGTGGACATGGCGGAATACAAGCGGCGGCAGTATCCGATCGGCACCAAGGTCACCTCGCGGGCGTTCGGACGCGATCGCCGGATGCCGATCACGGTCGGGAGGGGCGCGTACGAGCCCCCGATGTGACGATCAGCTGTTGCCGTGACTGTGACAAATTGCACTCCCTACCAGCATTCCTGCGACGGAAGGGCGGTGGCAGACTGGGGACGTCATCACACCCCATCCCGGGGACCCGCCGCGCGGGCCTCGAGGACCAGAAAGGGACAAAGATGTCCGAAAATGCTGTGTACGGCGGTTCCTCAACCGAATCTCCGGCGACCGCGCTGACCCGCAAGACCCGTACCCACCATCTGCTGCAGATGAAAGCAGAGGGTGAGCGTTGGGGAATGCTCACTGCGTACGACTACTCCAGTGCCCGCATCTTCGAGGAAGCCGGCGTGCCTGTGCTTCTCGTCGGTGACTCTGCGGCCAACGTCGTGTACGGCTACGACACCACCGTGCCGATCACCGTGGACGAATTGCTTCCTCTCGTACGTGGAGTGGTACGCGGCGCACCGCACGCGCTCGTCGTCGCAGATCTGCCCTTCGGTACCTACGAAGCCTCACCGCAGCAGGCACTCGAAACCGCTGTTCGTTTCATGAAGGAAGGCCTCGCGGGCGCGGTGAAGCTCGAGGGCGGCGAGCGGGTCGCACCGCAGATCGCCGCCATCACCGCTGCCGGTATCCCCGTCATGGCTCATGTGGGATTCACCCCGCAGAGCGTCAACACTCTCGGCGGATTCCGCGTTCAGGGTCGCGGTGACGCGTCCGAACAACTCGTCGCCGACGCCATCGCCGTACAGGAGGCAGGTGCCTTCGCCGTCGTCATGGAGATGGTCCCCGCCGACATCGCCGGCCAGGTCACCCGCAAGCTCACGATCCCGACGGTCGGAATCGGAGCGGGCAACGAATGCGACGCTCAGGTTCTCGTGTGGCAGGACATGGCCGGATACACCAACGGCAAGACCGCCAAGTTCGTCAAGAAGTTCGCCGACGTGGGCGATTCGCTGCGCACCGCAGCCACCACGTACATGTCCGCGGTGCGCTCGGGAGTCTTCCCCGGACCCGAACACAGCTACTGACCGTCGTCGTCTGATCCCGGTTCGGATGGCACACTCGGGCCATGACAATCAGACGGGGTACGACGTCCATTGCAGGACGAAGCGCAGTCGCACTGGCCGGTGCGGCTGCGCTTCTCGCCGTAGCGGGGGCATGCAGCACCGACACGACCAATACGGGTTCGTCGTCGACCACGACGACCGCTCCGAGCACGACGGTGGCGACGACGACTCCTGCGGGAGCAGCTGTCACCGATGCCCAGAAGCAGCAGCTGTGCACCGATCTCGAGGCGCAGCTGTCGAATTGGCGCGTGCAGGGCCCCACTCTCGGTCGCGGCGGTCTGAACATTCTGGTGCAGACCTGGGCTGCGCAGAGCGGCGTCATCAATCTCCAGGTGGTGCAGAATCGCGCGCTCGTCGACGACATCACGAAGGAAACGTGCTCGGACGTGCGGGACGAGGCCATCCGCTCCCTCGACATCCCGGATCTGGCCTCCGGTCTGGTCGGTTTCTAGGATGCGCACCCTGTACCCGGAGAACGAGCCCGTGGAGACCGGTCACCTCGACGTCGGCGAAGGGCAGCAGATCTACTGGGAGATCTCCGGCAACCCCGATGGCGAACCAGTGGTGTTCGTGCACGGCGGTCCCGGCGGTGCCACCAATCCGCTGCAGCGTCGCTACTTCGATCCGCAGGTCTACCGCATCGTGTTGTTCGATCAGCGAGGCTGCGGGCTGTCGACCCCACATATTGCCGACGGGGCAGATCTGTCGGTCAACACCACCGATCGCTTGATCTCCGACATGGAAAAACTCCGCGAGCACCTGAACATCGACACCTGGTTGGTGTTCGGCGGATCCTGGGGCTCCACGTTGTCGCTGGCCTACGCACAGACGCATCGCGAGAGGGTACGAGGACTCGTGCTCCGAGGAATCTTCCTCGTCCGGCCGTCGGAGATCGACTGGTACTACCGCGGCGGTGCCGGACACATCTTCCCGGACCTGTGGGAGGAGTTTCTCGCCCCCATTCCGGAAGGCGAACGAGACGGGGATCTGGTCGAGGCATATCACCGACAGCTGATGTCCGAGGACGACGCTGCCGCGACCCGGGCCGCGGTGGCGTGGTCGTCGTGGGAGGCAGCGACGAGTTACCTGCTCCCGAAACCCGATGCTGTACAGCATAATTCGGATGCGCGTTTCGCTCGCGCCTTCGCCGGAATCGAGAATCACTACTTCCGCAACGGGTGCTTCCTCGAAGAGAACCAGTTGCTACGCGACGCGCACCTGCTCGACGGTATTCCTGGTGTGATCGTGCAGGGCCGCTACGACGTGGTGTGCCCGGCCACGAGCGCGTGGGCACTGCACAAGGCCTGGCCGAGTGCAGATCTGGTGATCGTCGACGATGCCGGCCATTCTGCGGCCGAGCCGGGCATCGTCCACCACCTGGTCGAGGCTACCGACCGCTTCAGGCCGTGACAGGCGGATAGTCGAATCGGACTGTGCGCGAGTCGGTGTCGGCCCGAGTCAATCGGACCTGCACCGACTCCCCCGCAGGCGGCTCGCCGTCGCACTTGCCCATGACTATCGGTTCGGACACGAGCACCTCGGCGTCGCGCTTGCCCTCGGCACCGCGCAGCACCACTGCGTCGAACGTATGACCTACGCGATCTTCGAGCACGTGCGCTTCGGTCAGATCGATGCAGGCTCGGTCCACTTTCGATGCTGCAGAATCCGATCCACGCATGATCGCCGGTAGCTCCGGCAGCGCCTGCGCCGCCCACTCGGGGACGGGCACACCGGCGACCACGGCCAGACACACCTCGGTGGCGAACCGATCCGACAGCCGTCGCAACGGGGCCGTCACATGGGCGTACGGCGCTCCGATACCCGAGTGTTCGACGGAATCGTCGGTGCCGGGTGCATCGATGGTCGAGTTCGGGGTCCGACTGTCGAACGCCGAATAGTCCGCTCCCCGAAGCAATCCCGTGGCCTGAGTCATCATCGCCAGGGTCGACGGTTCGTCGGTGGGCAGGCCGGCGAGTACCGCGCCGGCGGATGCTCCGGCGGGCCACTCGATTCCGAGTGCGTTCGCGGTCTTCTTCAGGGTCTCGACGGCCTCGGGCGGTGCGGGCGGAAGCGTGCGTACGATGCCGATTCCGGCGTCGAGCATGATTCTGGCTGCGCACATGCCCGTCAGCAAGGACACCTCGGCGTTCCAGCCGTCGACTGCTGTTCGCGGTTGCAGAACGATTCGCCAACCGCGGCCGTCCGGAACCACTTCCTGCTCGGGGAGCGTGATGTCGATGGCTCCTCGACGTCTGGCTGCCTCCGCCCGTAGGTGTCCGAATTCGGCAAGGGCAGCGATCGACGGGTGCGGTGTGCCGGCGTTGAAGTCCGCTTGCACTCCCGCGTAATCGAGACGCGCGGTCGATCGCACGAGCGCCCGGGTGACGGTCCACGCCGCGGCTTCACCGACGTCGTCGAGTTCGATGGTCCACAGTGCAGCGCAGCGAGTCTGTCCCTCCAACAGGCTGCCCGAGCCCTCCGACAACTCACGTGGGTGCAACGGAACAGATCCGTCGGGGAGATAGTACGTCTGGCCGCGTCGGCGGGTTTCCACGTCGAGCGCTCCCCCCGGCATCACCAGCGCACCCACGTCGGCGATCGCGTAGTGCACCACCAAGCCGTTGGCCGTCTTCTCGATGTGTACGGCTTGGTCGAGGTCCTTCGAGCCGGGTGGGTCGATGGTGACGAAAGGAATGTCGGTGCGGTCGATTCTGCTGTCGGCGTGCAGGTCTCGGGCTTCGATCGCTTCGCGCATCACGTCTGCGTCGAAGACATCGGACAGACCGAACTCGGATCTGATGGACTCGAAATCGAAGTTCGGAGCCCTCAGCCGGGTGAGCAGCACCGTCAGTTGTTCCAGTCGTCGTCGGAGTCGGCGGCCTTGTTGCGGGCGGCTGCGATCTTCAGCGCCTGCTCTGCGGTGGCCTTGTCCGGATACGGACCCATGCGGTCGAGGGCATTGGTCTCCTTGCCCTGCACAACCTGCTTGGTGCTGATGTCGTAGTACCAGGAGCTGTCGTCGTCGGTCATGACTTCCAGTGTGCCCCATACAGCCACGCCGCAGGTGTACCGCGCGAGAAATTGGAGTGCGAACGAGTCGGCCTGTAAGCCGGATCCTGTGCATCGACCCGCTCTCGCGAGATCGAATAGACGACCATCCATCTGGGCACACCGTTGCCGGGTACCTCGAGCAGTCCACCCGCAGGCTCGGGCGAGCAGCCCTCGAGCACCTGCGCAGCTGCACCCCTTGCGCGGTGCAGCCTTCGACCTTGCTCCGGGCGGGGTTTACCTAGCCACCCCAGTCACCTGGGATGCTGGTGCGCTCTTACCGCACCGTTTCACCCTGACCTGCGCTTCGATCCCGAAGAACCGAACCGCAGGCGGTCTGTTTTCTGTGGCACTGTCCCGCGAGTCACCTCGGGTTGCCGTTAACAACCGCCCTGCTCTGTGGAGTCCGGACTTTCCTCGGCCCGAAGCGCAACGGAACCTGTCCGTCGGTACTTCGAGCCGCAGCCGTCCAGCCAACTCGTTCGCGATTGCGTACTCTACCCGCCTCACGTCGGATGCCCGGCGATTGCCCGGCCATGATGAACAGAGGCACTCACGATGGCCGCGGCAGCGGTGACGATCACCCCCACCCAGGCGGCGGACGTGTAGGCATCCTCTCCGGGGAAGGTGGAGCCCGGACTCGTTCCGGCGGCGAGTACCAGACCACCGATCGCGCTTCCGAAAGAGAATCCGACACTGCGCACCACCTGGTTGATACTCATGACGCTCGAGGTCTCCGCGGAGGGCACCACCGGCAGCACGACGGCCGGCAGCGCGGCCGAAAAGCTTCCGACTCCGAAACCCAGAATCGCCATCACCGCACAGAGTTCAACGATGCCGGCGCGGGTACCGGCGAACAAGGCGAGAGCCACCAGAACGATCAGCGCGCTGACCGTCAGCGCGCTGCCTGCCCCCACCCGACGCAGCACTCTGGATACCAGCTTGCCGGCGAGAAATCCGAACACCGAGAACGGAACCAGGACGAGGCCCGCCTCGAACACGTCGAGGCCGAAACCGTATCCGGCACCGGAAGGCGTCTGCGCGTAGCGCGTAGCGAGGGTCAGCAGCAGATACATTCCGATGCCGCCGAGCAACATTGCGCCGTTCGCTCCGACCACAGCCCTGTGACGAAACAACCGAAGATCGACGAGCGGTGCCGAGCTTCTCAGTTCGACGCGTACCCATATGCCCGCAGCGACGACCGCGATTGCAGCCAGCACCCCCGCCGTCCAAGGGCGGCTCGTCCACAGCGCGGTCTCACTGATGAGAACGAGCACCAGGGTGAGAGGGAGCGCCAGCAGCACCGCACCCGGAACGTCGATGCGGGTCGCGCGCTTGCGCGTCGAGGCAGGAACAACTCGCAGAGCAACGGCAAACGCCATGACCGTCATCACAGCACCGAATCCGTATGCGAGCCGGAGACCGCCGTGCTCGGCCAGAAACCCCGACAAGGGATAGCCCACACCGACACCCGCAGTAGACGCGACCGACAACAAAGCGATGGTCGATCCGGACCGCTTGTCGGACAGATGATCTCGCACCACACCCATCAGCATCGAAGTCAGGGCCAGTCCCACTCCCTGGGCTGCCCGGCCGAGGAGCAGCCAGGAGAAGGACAGCGGCAGTGCGGTCAGAATGCCTCCGGCCGAGACGACGCCCAGTGTCCCGAGGATTGCTGCCCGTCGATGCGGACCCGATCCGAGGCGGCCCAGAACCGGTGTCGTGACGGCACCGGTCAACAAAGCCAACGTCAACGTCCATTGTGCACTGGAGAGGGAGACGTCGAAAGTTGTTGCGACGCTGGTGATCAGCGGGGCCCCGAGGCTACCGACAGCGGCGACGACGACTCCGACGAACAACAGAGAAGGCACGAGCATTCGTGATTCGTCGTGCTCGGAGCCGGAGATCAACGGTTCGTCTCGCTCGTGATGTGGTCGAACAATCCGGCGTGGATACGAGTGCCCACTCCGTTCGCCCAGGGTTGGTCAACGTCATGAATCTGCAGGGCCGCGCCACTGTTGAGCAGCATGCCGAACGCCAGAAACGCTTTGACGGTCACCGCATCGAGACCGGTGACCTCTACGACGGTGTTCCACATCCGGCCGAACGCCTCTCGAACGGCGTCGCGCACCTCTTCGTCGCCACACGCGGCGATCCCCTGCAGCTGCAGCAGGAGTGAGGTTCGATCCTCGAGCATGGCGTAATAGCACTCCCCCATCGAGGCCAAGGCTTGCTGACCGGTGGCAGTACCTGCGGCCGCGCGCATTCCATCCGCCACACGGTCGAACGACGCGACCACCAGCTCGGAGAAGAGTGCCTTCTTGGTTCCGAATATTCGAAAGATGTAGGCCTGGGTGATCCCTGCTTCGCGGGCGATCCTGTCGGTCGAACCGCCGTGCAGTCCGGACGATGCGAATTCGTCTGCCGCTATCCGCAGTATTTGCTGCCGTCGTTCCGTGCCTGTCATCCGTCCTCTCTGCGCCATGCCGCCAAGTTACTGGTTACTAACTACTGACTTCAATGGTTGTTCTCGTGCGCTTCACTACAGTTCTTTCCATGAGTGAATGGGTTGTGCTGCTGCGCGGCATCAACGTCGGCGGCATCAACATCAAGATGGTCGACCTCCGCGCAGCTCTGGCCTCGGCCGGCTTCACGAATGTCCGCACGATTCTGGCGACCGGCAACGTACTGCTGCAGTCGCCGCTGGCGGCCGCCGTCCTGAAAGCACAGGTGGAGAGCACGCTCGCCGAGGCGTTCGGCTACCGAGCCTGGGTTGTCGTACTCGACGTCCCGACACTGAGGGCGATAGTGGAGTCCTACCCGTTCGACGCCGAACGGGAGGGCTGGCATCCTTATGTGGTGTTCGGTAACGACGATAGCCATTTGACCGAATTGTCCGCTCTTGCAGTGGAACTCGACCCCGATCTCGAGAGGATTGCCGAGGGGAACAGCGTGCTCTACTGGGAGGTGCGCAAGGGCAACACCACCGACAGTAGGTTCGGAAAAGCCACGGCGAAGGCGAAGTACAAGGCCACGACCACCACGCGGAACGTCCGCACTCTCGTGAAGATTCTCGCGTGACCGTTCTCGCTGCGGCATTGGTCGCCGCCGTTCTCGTCTTCGCCATCGTTCGCCCGCGCGGTCTTCCGGAGATCGTTGCTGCACTTCCAGCGGCCGCAGTTGTTCTTCTCGTCGGCCTCGTCAGCCTCGACGCCGCCCGTGAGCAGGTACTCGAACTCGCACCCACCGTCATCTTTCTGGCGTTCATCCTGATCCTGGCGCATCTGTCGGATGCCCTCGGTGTGTTCACCTGGATCGCGGCGAAGCTACGCCGCGGATCCAAGGGCAGCCCCCGCAGACTGCTGACCCTCGTGTTCGCCGCTGCCGCGGCCACCACAGCCGTACTGAGCCTCGACGCGACCGTTGTTCTGCTGACACCGGCCATCATCGGTGCCGCTCGGATCCTGGGGATGTCGCCGCGTCCACACAGTTACGCCACTGCGCACCTGTCCAATTCGGCGTCGACCTTGCTGCCGGTGTCGAATCTGACCAACCTGCTGGCCTTCGCTGCGACGGGCCTGACCTTCCTTCACTTCACCGCACTGATGGCGCTACCGTGGATTTTCGCGGTCGCCATCGAACTGGCGGTGTTCCTGATCTTCTTCCGCAAGGATCTGACCCGCACTGCGACACCGACGGACTCCGCGACCGAACACAGCACTGACGACGTCCCAGCACCGCGAAGCACACTCGTCATCCTCGGCGCGACATTGATCGGCTTCGCCGTGGCAGGACTATTCGATATCGAACCGTTCTGGGTGGCTGCCGTGGGGTCGGCGGCTATGGCGATCCCAGCACTTCGAGCTCGCCACACCACACCTCGCGCGATTCTGCGCGGTGCCGATCTGCCGTTCTGTGGCTTCGTCTTCCTTCTCGGCATCGTCGTGCTCGGCGTGACGACGGGCCCGATCGGCGACTGGCTGGCGCGAATTCTGCCGTCCGACACCACCTTTGTGTCCTTACTGGCGGCGGCTGCCATTGCGGCGGTGGCGTCGAACATCGTCAACAACCTGCCCGCAACGTTGCTGCTCCTGGCGGCCTTCGGCGCGGACGCTCCCCCGGCGTTGTTGCTGGCCATGGTGATCGGGGTCAATCTCGGCCCCAACCTCACCTACGTCGGTTCACTGGCGATCATGTTGTGGCGACGCGTCGCATCGGCCAACGACGAGCCGGCGGATCTGAGGACGTTCACCATTCTCGGCGTCATCACGACTCCGTTGACCATCGTCGGTGCAGTGGCAGGCTTGTGGCTGGCGCTGCAGATCTGAGACCCGCACCTCCGCAGGATCAGGTCAGGTGAGACGTGTCGTTGACCAATTTCACCGATGCCCCGCCGTCGGGGTAGAACTCGGCGATGCTCAGCGACGCGAGGTCCAGGTGCATTCGGTAGAGCAGTGACGGTCCGACGTCCAGTGCCAGTTGCAGCAGTGTTTTGATCGGCGTCACGTGTGTCACGACGACGATCGTCTTGCCCGCGTACTCTCCGATCAATCGATCGCGTGCCGCTTCGATTCGAGTGCGCACTGCGTCGAAACTCTCACCGTTGGGCGGGGCCACCGAGGTGTCACCCAGCCAGGCCCGATGTTGTTCGGGATAGCGGTCTTTCGCCTCCGCGAAGGTCAGACCTTCCCAGTCGCCGAAGTCCGTTTCGGTCAGATCGTCGACGGTGGTCACGTCGAGTCCGAGTGCACCTGCCGCGGCGTCGGCAGTCTGTCGGGCGCGGCCGAGGGGGGACGAGACGATCGCTGCGATGTCGTCGTGTCCGCCGAGCCGTGCCGCTGCAGCGGTGGCCTGTCGAACCCCCAGCTCGGTCAGTTCCGGATTTCCGCGGCCGGAGTATCGCCGGTCGACCGACAGCGCGGTCTGGCCGTGGCGCAACAACAACATTCGGGTGGGGTCGCCCACTGCACCGGTCCACCCGGGGGCCGCCGCGGGTTGCTTCGCGGCCGGTTCGGAATCGGGCAGATCAGGAAGGTCGATCCCCTTGGCCGCGGCATCCATCGCCTCGTTCGCCAAACCGTCGGCGTGTGAGTTCTGCTCCCGCGGAATCCATTGAAAGGTGACGTGATCGAACGTCCGAACAAGCTCCGCCGCTCGGCGATTGAGCGGAATCATGTCGGGATGCTTCACCTTCCAGCGTCCCGACATCTGTTCGACGACGAGTTTGGAGTCCATCCGAACGTCGACCTCACGGGCACCGACGTCCGCGGCCGCCGTCAACGCAGCGATGAGGCCCCTGTACTCGGCCACGTTGTTCGTTGCGATTCCCAGCGCCTCCCGGCGTTCGGCCAACACCTCGCTGCGATCTGCTGTGAACACCACGGCTCCGTATCCGGCGGGACCCGGGTTGCCGCGGGAGCCGCCGTCGGCTTCGACGACGACCCGTTGCGCGGCACTCAAATTCCGGACTCCTTGGTGCGCACCAGGATTGCGTTGCATTCCGAGCAACGAACCAGAGCGTCGGCAGGTTTGTTGGCGATGCTCGCAATTTCGTTGCGGTCGAGCTCGATTCGGCATGCGCCGCATCGGCGGGCCTGCAGCAATGCTGCGCCTCGACCGGTCAGTGCGCGTTGCTTCTCGTACAGCGCCAGCAGATCGGCCGGCATACCCGAGATCAATGCCTCGCGACGCTCGGCGCTCCGCTTCTCGGCGACGTCCAGATCTGCGACAGCGTCGTCGCGGCGACGACCGGCGTCGACCATTTCGTCCTCGATCTGCGTCAACTGCGCTCCGGCGTGTTCGTAATCGCGCTCGCTGGCCTCGCGCTGTTCCATGACTTCGAGCAGTTCTTCCTCGAGGATGCTCTGCCGCCGTTCGAGACTGCCGAGCTCGTGCTGCAGCTCGGTCATCTGCTTGGGCGCAATCGTGCCGCTCTCGAGCATCTTCTTGTCGCGCGCCTCACGCTGGCGAACGGCATCGACTTCGCCCTCGAGCTTGCGGATGTCGCGATCGAGGTCGTCCATCGAGATCTGCACCGTGACGGCAGCATCCTTGCGGGTGATGCGCTCGGCCTCGAGTTTGTCGACCTCCTGCTGCTCGGGGAGGGTCTTTCGGCGATGGGCGATCTGCGAGAGTTCGGTATCCACACCGGCCAATTCGAGTAGCGAGGCCTGGACTTTGGGATCGACGTTCACGCTTGATGACTCCTGCGACTATGGAAGTTGATTCCGATTACCCTACCGGCTGCGCAGAACGTACCGAGCCGGATCCGTCCAGTCCCCCGGTCGCGGGGTTCGTCGGTCACAGCGTCCACGGGTCGGTACGGACATCGCTGACCCTGCTGCTCCAGCCGTCCGTGTCGCCGAATTCGGCGTCCACGATGCTCCTCGCCTGAGCACACCACGGGAACTCCGAGGCCCAGTGGGCCGTGTCGATCACCGCGGGCCCACCCGCCCTCAGGTGCTCGTCGACGGGATGATGCCTGAGATCGGACGTGACATAAACGTCGGCGTCGGTCCGCGCGACGGTTGCGAGGAACGAGTCCCCTGCTCCCCCGCACAGGGCGACGATCGACACCGTCGCGTCCGGATCACCCGCTGCTCGCACTCCCCAGCTGGTGGCCGGCAGAGCGTCTCGGACGACATCGGTGAACTCGGCGAGGGTCATCGGATCAGGCAAGCGTCCGATCCGCCCCAGACCGGTGCACGACGGTAGGGCCGCGGACTCGAAGACATCGAACGCGGGCTCCTCGTACGGATGCGCACGTCTGAGCGCGGACTGCATCCGCGCGCGGTCGGCCCGAGATGCCACCACCTCGATTCGGTCCTCGGTCACGGTGTGGACTTCGCCGACGACACCGAGCGTCGGATGAGCACCGGGCTGCGGCCGGAATTGGCCCAGCCCCTCGGTGTGCCAACTCGCTTCGCTGTAGTCGCCGATCTCACCGGCTCCGGCGTCGAACAGCGCCTGGCGCACCGCCGCAGTGTCGGCGGACGGCACGAATACGACCCATTTGTCGTGCGCCGGAGCAGGAATGGGATCGAGTGGCCTGGTGTCGATCACACCGAGGGCCGACGCGAGTGCGTCGGAGACACCGGGATCGGCCGAGTCGGCGTTGGTATGGGCGGTGAACAGCGCGCAGTCGGCCTTGATCAGGCGGTGGATCACCGAGCCTTTGGCGGTGTCGGCCGCAACCGAATCGACTCCTTTGAGCAGCAGAGGGTGATGGGCGACGATGAGGTCGGCACCCCAGGAGATGGCCTCGTCCACGACGGCCGGGGTGACGTCGACGGCGTAGAGCACTTGTCGCACTTCGGATTCCGGATCTCCGCATACCAATCCCACCGAGTCCCAGCTCTCGGCCAATCGAGGCGGGTATGCCTTGTCGAGAACCTCGATGACGTTCGCCAGAGTCACTGCCATGTCGATTGCTCTCCTCACAGAACGGTGTTCAACGCATGCACCAGTATGTCGACGTGTGCCGAGTCCCGTACGGCGACGCGTAGGTAGTTGCGATCCAGTCCGGGAAACGTGTCGCCGCGCCGAACCGCAATTCCCTTCGTGCGCAGGCGTTCTCGGATCCCGTCGGCACCGTCGACCCGCGCCAGAAGAAACGGCGCTCGCGCCGGTCCGGCAATGTCGAGACCGAGTGCGGTCAGTCTCGCGATCATGGCGTCACGTTCGGCGTCGATACGCAGCGCTTCGGCTCGGGCCTGCTCGACCGCGAACGGCTCGGTACAGGCGCGGATTGCTTCGAGCTGCAGAGTGCCCAGGGGCCAGTGCGCACGGCCCCGCTGCATTCGTTCGAGTACGTCGGGATGGGCCAGAGCGTAGCCGCACCGCAACCCCGCCAATGCCCACGTCTTCGTCAGGCTTCGGAGTACCAGCACGTCCGCGACGCTGTCCGAGGAGACCGACTCTCCTGCTCCCGTCACTGCGTCGGCGAATGCTTCGTCGACCACGACCGTGCGGCCGGGCCTACGCAGACCGAGTACTACTTCTCGGGGATGCAGCACCGACGTCGGATTGGTGGGATTGCCGACGATCACCATGTCGGCGGCCTCGGGCACCAGGCCCCGATCGAGCAGAAACGGCGGCTGGAGTAACACCCGATGCACGGGAATGCCGGCCTGCTCGAGCACCCAGTCGGGCTCGGTGAACGACGGGTGCACGGTTGCCACGAGGGCCGGCTCGAGCCGCGGCAGCATCGCGAATCCTTCGGCTCCGCCACCGAGCAGCAGTACCTCGTCCGGCGAGCGTCCGTGGTGTGCGGCGACCTGCTCCCGAGCCGCCCGCTCGGCTGCCCCCGATGGATACGAACCGAGCGAGTTCAGGGCTGCAGCGAGCCGATCACGAAGCCACGGGGGCGGGCCATCACCGCGCACGTTGACGGCGAAGTCGACGAGGCCCGAGCCGACCTCGAGATCTCCGTGATGACGGAGAAATGCATCGGGGCCGGACGCTGTATCGGACATCGCGACGAGCCTAGCCGTCACGTGCACCGATAGGCTCAGGCCATGTCTGCCGCTCTGCCCGCATCCGTTGTCCTGTTCGATCTCGACGGAACGTTGACCGATTCCGCACCGGGAATTCACGCAGGATTTCGCCACGCGCTGGCCTCGGTCGGCGCTCCCGAACCGACCGAACAGCAACTCTCTCTCGTCGTCGGTCCACCGCTGATCGACACGCTGCGCTCGATGGGCCTGGACGAGGAGGCAGCTCAGCGCGCGCTCGCCGCCTACTTCGACCGCTACGACGAGCGGGGTTGGGCCGAGAACACCGCGTTCGACGGCATCGAGACGGTGCTGACGCGATTGCGGGATCGCGGTGTTCGGCTGGGCGTGGCGACGTCCAAGTCGGAGCGCTTCGCCGTCCGAATTCTCGACCACTTCGGGTTGTCCCGGTACTTCGACTTCATCGGCGGTGCCAGCAACGACGGGTCGCGACGTGCGAAATCCGACGTCATCGCGCACTCGTTGACCAATCTCGGCATCGATCCCGTCGAATCCGCAGACGGCGGCACCGCAGGCGTGATCATGATCGGCGACCGCGACCACGATGTGCACGGCGCGGCCCGGTTCGGAATTCCGGCGGTCTACGTGGAATGGGGCTACGGCATCGACGGTGAAAGCGACGACGCAGCGTTCACCGCGTCGGACATGGACGAACTGGCCGTCGTGCTCGAGCAGAACACGCAGGCGTCGCGGTGAGCGAGCCACTGCATGTGACGTTCGTGTGCACCGGAAACATCTGTCGATCACCGATGGCCGAGAAGGTGTTCGCCGCACACCTACGCGAGGCGGGTCTGGGTGACGCTGTCCGCGTATCGAGCGCGGGAATCGACGGGTGGCATGTCGGCGAAGGGGCAGACCCGCGGACGGTCGCGGAACTCGATGCGCACGGCTACGAGAGCGAGCACGAAGCGAACCAGGTGGGACCGGACCACCTCGCTGCCGATCTGATCGTTGCTCTCGACACCGGCCACGCTCGATCTCTACTGCAGTTGGGTGCACCGGCCGATCGGGTGCAGCTGCTGCGTTCGTTCGATCCCGATGCCGACGACGCGTCGGTGGCGGATCCCTACTACTCGTCGGATTCTGCGTTCACCGAGGTGCGAGAACAGATCGAGGATGCCGTGCCCGGCTTGATCGATTGGGCGCGGTCTCGGCTGACCGCCTGACCCGGCTACCGTGGTGGGGTGGAGAAGTTACGGTTCTTGCTGCGTCCGAAGTGGTTGGTGCTGGCCGCCGTCGCGCTTGCGTTCGCATTCTTGTGCTTCAGCGTGCTCGCTCCGTGGCAGCTGGGCAAGAACACCTCGACTTCAGCGCGCAACGACTTGATCACCCGATCGGTCGGGGCAGATCCGGTGCCGATCACCGACGTTCTCACCGGAAACGGATTCGCGGCCGACGACGAATGGCGGCGGGTGATCGCGCAGGGCAGTTACGTGGAGAATTCCGACGCCCTGGTGCGGCTGCGCAGCATTCGTGAGCAGCCCGCGTACGAGGTCATCACTCCGTTCGTCATCGACGATGGTCCTACTGTTCTCGTCAACCGCGGATACGTGCTCCCGGTGGAGGGAACGCGACCGCCCGAGTTCGCGGCAGCTCCGACAGGCCCGGTCACTCTCGATGCCCGCGTTCGTCAGGCCGAAGGAACATCACGTGAGCCGATCCAGGAGGACGGCCGCCTGCAGGTGTACAACATCAACCCGGAGCAGATCGGCGCAGCGGTCGGCGTCGACGCGATCGACGGGTACCTGCAGCTCGACGACGGTCAGCCCGGTGGCCTCGGCCTCATCGAACTACCGCAGACCGACGCGGGCCCCTATCTGTCCTACGGGCTGCAGTGGCTGGCGTTCGGCATCATGGCACCGTTGGGTCTTGCCTATTTCGTCCGCGCCGAGCTGCGGGAGCGACGCATGTCTCGAACCGAGATGGCCGATCAGTCCGACCCGACGTCCGACGACGATTCCGCGCCGGACGACGAGGAAGAATTCACTCTTCCGACCCGACGCGAGAAGCGGGCCAGGGCCCGCGCGGCATCACAGGCGAGAACGCCGACGGATCCTCGCTTGGCCGATCGATACGGCAAGAACCGCTGACGCACCCGTCGCGAACTCTTGCACCCGTGTCGACAGCACGACTGCTCGCCGAACGTCCCGTGCCGTGGGCGCTCGACCGTCCCCGAGTGTCGGCCTGATCTCCACGCCGTGCCGGTATTGAGTGCGCCCACCGAGTTGTAGTCCGAGCGCACCCGCCGACGCGGCCTCGGGCACCCCCGCATTGGGGCTGGGATGACGGGACGCGTCGCGTCGCCACACCCGTAGCGCGTGTGCAGCAGAACCCTGCACCAGCGGTGCCGCGAGAACGGTCGCCGCACCCGTGACTCGTGCAGGCAACAGGTTCAGCGCGTCGTCGAGGCGTGCGGCGGCCCACCCGAACCGTAGGTATTTCGGAGACCGGTATCCCACCATTGCATCGAGTGTGTTGCTGGCTCGGTACGCCAGGATTCCCGGTACGCCGGCCAGGGCTCCCCACACCACGACACCGACCGTCGCGTCGGATGTGTTCTCGGCGATGGATTCGAGTGCCGCGCGTGCCAGCCCGTCGGAGTCGAGGAATGCCGGGTCACGTCCGCACAGTGACGGGAGCAATGCGCGTGCGCCGGGCAGGTCGTCTCGGTCGAGGCGATCGGCCATCGAGCGACCTACTACCGACAGCGATGTTCCGCCCAGCGCGGCCCACGTCGCGGTAGCCACCAGAGCGGCCTCAGCCGGTGGGCCGAGACGCGACACTGCTCGCGTGGACGCGATTCCGAGTGCGGTGACGCCCCCGACCAGTACGGCGGTATGGATGACACCCGCAAACCTGTTGTCGCGGTAGAGCCGAGCCTCGACGCGAAGGGCAGCCGATCCGAATCCTGCTACCGGATGCCAGCGCTGTGGGTCTGTGAACACTCGATCCAGGCCGTATCCGACCAGCAATCCGATCGCTCGGGGGTGTGTCCACATCGCACGAATCTATCCACCGGCCATCCGGTGTGCGGAATCGGTACGAGTCAGGCCCAGCGCCGGTTGTACGCGCCGGAGAGCTGACGGCTCCTGAAGTCGATGTCGCTTCCGTCGTTGAGCAAGGCGATGGCCATACCGACGAAACCGATTGCTGCTACTACGAACATGGTCATGATTCCCCCAAGAATCGTTGTGGGCCTGCCGCAGCGGTGCCGTGGCCGACGTGTTCCGTAACAGATTGTTACCCGCCGGTAGGGCGATTTCCACTGCTTTGAGGTCGGCGTCACGTGTGTCTGTCGTCACGAGACGCCGGACACATCGAACGTCCAAAATTCAACGGCCACCGACGATCTCGTGCATTTAGTGACCGCGACTATCGACCGCCGGGCACCGCATGCATGTGCGGCTCCTCGGCAACGACCGATCCGATGAAGTCGTCCACCACCTTCACCCGCGCCAACCCCGTCAGCTCCCGCGGAATCACCGTCCAGTAGGTGCGTTCGACCGAAACGAGGTCCGGCAACACCGGAATCAACGTGTCGTCCGGTTCGCCGATGTAGCTGGGCAACGGCGCAATTCCCACCCCGGACCGCGCCGCGATCCACTGGCCGGTGATGTTGTTGGTCTGAATCTGCGCCCGACCGTCGGGCAGAATCGAATCCAGGATGCGCAGCGGCGCAACGTCGAGCAGCGCATCCACGTAGGAGATCAAGGTGTGCCCACGCAAACCGTCGACCGAGTCGATCGTCGGCTGCGCAGCCAGGTATCGCTCGGCGGCATAGAGCGCCAGGGTGTAGGTCGCCAATTGCCGGGCCACCACCAACCTGGGCGACGGCCGTTCCAACGTGATGGCAATGTCGAATTCCCTGGTGGCCAACGAGTTGTGCTCGGTGGCGGTGACGAGTTCGATATCCAGATCGGGGTGCTTGTCACGAAGCGCACCCAGCTTCGGCGTGAGAACGAAGGCACCGAACCCGTCCGGGGCCGCGATGCGCACTGTCCCTCGCAGCGATCCGGTATCGGATGTCTGATCCTCGAAGGCAGCGATCAGCGTGGACTCCACGGTTTCGGCGTACCCGACCAACCTGCGCCCCGCCTCGGTCAATCGCCACCCCGTCGGGGTTCGGTCGAAAAGTCGTTGCCCTGCGGACTTCTCGAGGGCCGTGATGCGTCGACCGACCGTGGTGTGGTCCACGCCGAGCGTTCGCGACGCATCGGTCAGACGTCCCGTTCTCGACACTTCGAGGAAATAGCGGAGGTGGTCTGGGTTGAACACTCGCCCAGCCTATCCCCCTGTGCATTTATGCACGGCAATCTGCGATTTTGGCCTTTGACATGTGCATCGATTCAAGTGAGACTCGAGACACACCGATGGAAGGAACGAACGTTGACCGACGTCATCTCACACTGGCTCGATGGTAAGACTTTTTCCGGATCTTCCGATCGGACGTCACCGGTCACCAACCCCGCCACCGGGGAGGTCACCGGCACGCTCACGCTCGCCGATCGGAGCGATGCCCGCGCCGTCATCGACGCCGCCGCAGCTGCCTTTCCCGCGTGGCGCGACACCTCCCTGGCCAAGCGCACCTCGATCCTCTTCTCCTTCCGAGAACTGCTCAACGCGAAGAAGAACGAGCTGGCCGAGATCATCACGGCCGAGCACGGCAAGGTGCTCTCGGACGCCCTCGGCGAGATTTCTCGCGGCCAGGAAGTGGTCGAATTCGCCTGTGGCATAGCCCATCTACTGAAGGGCAGCTACACCGAGAATGCGTCCACCGGAGTGGACGTCTATTCCATTCGTCAGCCGCTCGGGCCGGTGGCCATCATCTCCCCCTTCAATTTCCCTGCCATGGTGCCGATGTGGTTCTTCCCCATCGCCATCGCCGCCGGTAACACCGTCGTGCTCAAGCCGTCGGAGAAGGACCCGAGTGCCAGCATCTGGCTCGCGCGGCTCTGGGCCGAGGCAGGCCTGCCCGACGGCGTGTTCAACGTGCTGCAGGGAGACAAGGAGGCCGTCGACGAACTGCTCGAGAACAAGAAGATCAAGTCGATCTCCTTCGTCGGATCGACGCCCATCGCCCAGTACGTCTACTCGACAGGCACCGCCAACGGCAAGCGTGTTCAGGCCCTCGGCGGTGCCAAGAACCATGCCGTCGTCCTCCCCGATGCAGATCTCGACCTGGCCGCGGACGCCATGGTCAACGCCGGCTTCGGCTCGGCGGGTGAGCGATGCATGGCCATCTCCGCTCTCGTGGCCGTCGGGAAGATCGCCGACGAGCTCGTCGCCAAGATCGCCGAACGCACCACACCACTGGTCACCGGCGACGGCACCCGCGGCGCCGACATGGGCCCGCTCGTCACCCGGGTACACCGCGACAAGGTTGCGTCCTATGTCGACGCAGGCGAGGCGTCCGGCGCCACGATCGTCGTCGACGGCCGCACCGTCCAACCCGACGGGGCTGCGGACGGATTCTGGCTCGGCCCCACGCTCATCGACCATGTGACACCGGACATGAGCATCTACACCGACGAGATCTTCGGTCCTGTGCTCTCGGTCGTCCGTGTCGACACCTACGACGAAGCCCTCACACTGATCAACGACAATCCGTACGGCAACGGCACGGCGATCTTCACCAACGACGGCGGGGCGGCACGGCGGTTCCAGAACGAGGTGGAGGTCGGCATGGTCGGTGTCAATGTGCCGATTCCCGTTCCCATGGCGTACTACAGTTTCGGCGGCTGGAAGAGCAGTTTGTTCGGCGACAGCCACGCTCACGGCACCGAAGGAGTGCACTTCTTCACGCGAGGCAAAGCCGTCACCAGTCGCTGGCTCGATCCCAGCCACGGCGGTATCGATCTCGGCTTTCCTGCAAACAACTGAGTTCTACAAAGCCCATGTGCGTGGAAACTCGTAGACCACTACGAAGTTCCACGCACATGGAGATACCGCGAAGGAGCACTCCATGGTTGCCAATATCTCTTTTCCACGTTTTCTCAAACTCGGCGGCGGTGCCGTCGAGGAGCTGGGTACGGTACTGACCGACCTGGCCGTATCTCGTCCCCTACTCGTCACCGATGCGTTCATGGCGGGCAACGGCTCGGCCGATCGACTGATGACGATCATGACCGAGGCCGGTAAGTCGCCTGCTCTGTTCTCGGGCACCGTGCCCGATCCGACGACGGATTCGCTGATCGCCGGTCTCGAAGCGGTGCAGCAGCATTCGGCCGATTCCATCATCGGGTTCGGCGGCGGCAGTCCGATGGACACAGCCAAAGCGCTGGCCATCCTCGCGGTGCAGGGCGGGACGATGCGGGACTTCAAGGCTCCGGTGCTCTCCACCGGTCCGGCGCTTCCGATCATCGCAATTCCAACAACGGCGGGAAGTGGTTCGGAGGCAACGCAGTTCACTATCATCACCGACGTGGCCTCGGATGAGAAGATGCTGTGCCCCGGCTTGTCCTTTCTGCCGATCGCATCGATCATCGACTTCGAGCTGACGATGTCGATGCCGGCACGTCTGACTGCCGATACCGGCGTCGACGCTCTGACACACGCCATCGAGGCATACGTCAGTAAGAAGGCCAACCCCATCTCCGACGGTTTGGCGCTCAGCGCTATTCGCACCATCGGAACGTCGCTGCTGCGGGCGTATCGAGACGGAGAAGACCGGCAGGCACGCGAGGCCATGATGCATGCGTCCACCCAGGCGGGAATGGCGTTCTCCAACGCCAGCGTCTGTCTGGTCCACGGGATGAGTCGACCGATCGGCGCGCATTTCCATGTCGCACACGGATTGTCCAATGCGATGCTCTTGCCTGCCGTCACAGCCTTCTCCATCGGCGGAGCCCAGTCCCGCTACGCCGACTGCGCCCGCGCCCTCGGTGCGGCATCGGAAGCCGATTCGGACGCGGTTGCAGGTGGCAAATTGCAGGACGCCATCGTCACGCTGTGCCGTGAGGTCGAAGTTCCCACTCCTGAGACGTTCGGCATCGACAAGTCGACGTGGGACGACCTGTTGCCGTTGATGGCCGAGCAGGCCCTTGCCTCGGGCAGCCCCGGTAACAATCCGGTCGTCCCGACGGCAGAGCAGATCGTCGATCTGTACCGCCAGGTGTACGCCGGGATCTAGGCCGAGTCACCGGACACGCGGGCGGCAACCTTGTCGCGCCGCGTGTTTCGGCGTTGAACGATGATTCCGCCGATCACCGTCACCGCCGCCAGCACCGCCGAGAGGAGGATCGACGATCGTTGCTCCGGCCGCACCACCATCATCACCAAGACGAAGACGATGAATCCGATGGCCAAATAGGTGAGCCACGGATAGAGCCACATCAGAACGGCCGGTCGCTCGCCGTCGCGATCGAGTTGGCGACGCAGCACCAGTTGACTGCTTGCGATGGCCAGGTAGATGAATAGAGCCACGGCACCGGTGGTCGCGAGCAGGTAGGTGAAGAGCTTCTCGGGAAGAATGTAGTTTCCGACGACGGCAAGGAAGCCGAGAACCATCGAGGCGATGACGGCAACCCACGGCACCCCGTTGGCGGTGATCTTCTTGACTGCGCGCGGCGCATCGCCACGATCACCGAGCGAGTAGAGCATGCGGGAGGCGGTGTAGAGCGCCGAATTCAGGCACGACGCGACAGCAGTCAGAATGACGATGTCCATGATGGTCTCCGCGTGGGGAATTCCCATCTTGGACAACACATACTGGTAGGAGCCGGTGGCCGGGTCCAATTCGTTCCAGGGGACGAGCGCGACGATGACGAAGATCGATCCGAAGTAGAAGATCGAGATACGCCAGATCACCGAATTGGTCGCGCGGGTGATGCCCTTTGCAGGATCCTTGGATTCGGCTGCAGCGATGGTGACGATCTCGGATCCCATGAAGGAGAACATCGTCGTCAGCATGGCTGCGATCACCGCGCCGAAGCCGAGCGGCATGAAGCCGCCCGAGGCCCACAGTTGGTCCACGCCACTGACTTCGGAGTTCGGCAGCCAGCCCAGGATGGCGGCTATGCCGAGGCCGATGAACGCGACGATGGCCACTACCTTGACCAACGCGAACCAGAACTCGAACTCGCCGTAGTTGCCGACGCTGATCAAGTTGGTGGCGGTGAGCGCGACGACGATGATCAGAGCCCACATCCATTGGGCACCGCCCAGCCAGTTGGTGAGGATGGCGGCAGCGGCGGTCGCCTCGACGGGGATCACCAATACCCAGAACCACCAGTACAACCAACCGACGGAGAAGCCGGCCCAATGTCCCAGTGCCCGGGTCGCATACGTCGAGAACGAACCTGTGTCGGGGTTGGCGGTGGCCATTTCCCCGAGCATGCGCATCACCAAGATGACGAGGAGTCCGGCGAAGAAGTAGGCCAACAACACCGCAGGTCCCGCGGTGGCGATGGCGTTGGCAGAGCCGACGAACAGTCCGGCACCGATCACTCCGGCTATCGAGATCATCGTCACGTGTCGCGGTTTGAGACTGGTTCCCAGTCCGTGCTCTCCGGTATCTGGCTTATCCGTAATTGCCATTTCAACAGTTCAGCACAAGGTCGGGCCCTTCGCAGCAGGTGACCGAATTGTCCAGACAATCAGTAGTACAAATGGCGGGCTTACGCACGGCCCCTGCCGGGCATACTGACGACATGACTGTCGATGCTGGGCGCACCACGGACTCGATCACCATCGTCGGCGCGGGTATCGCGGGTGCCGCCTGTGCCCGAGTACTGCGCGCGGCGGGCGTCCCGTTCCGCATCGTCGATCGAGGACGTGCCCCGGGCGGACGGATGTCCTCCCCCCAGCTTCACGGGCGTCGTGTCGATCTGGGTGCCGGTTACTTCACCGTCCGCGATCAGGATTTCGCGACGGTTGTGTCGGACTGGGAGTCGAGGGGCCTTGCGCGCCAGTGGGCCAACACCTTCGGCATCCTCAAGCCCGAGACCGAACCGTGCACCACCACCGGGCCGGTCCGTTGGGCAACGCCACACGGGCTTCGTTCTCTGGTGCGAGACTTGCTGGGAGACTTCGATATCGAAGGATCCTCCGAGTTGAGCGGCCTACCCGACGGCCACGTCGTGGTTGCGATGCCCGATCCTCAAGCGACTCGACTGACCACAGTCCCCGACGCCGTCGATTACGAACCGGTCATCGCGGTGGCATGTGGATTCGACGGGTTGGATGTGCCGTTCCGCGACGCGGCCTTCGTCAACGATCATCCCGATATCGCGTTCGTCGTCGACGACGGTGCCCGGCGGGGTGACGGTGCGCCGGTGCTGGTGGTTCACACGACCCCCGAGCGGGCACAGCAGCACCTCGCCGATCCCGACGCAGTGATCGCCCCGGTCCTCGACGCGCTACGCGAACTGTCGGTAATCTCCACGGCACCCAACTGGACGCATGCCCATCGCTGGACGTTCGCGAAGCCTGCGGCGCAACATGATTCCACCTTTGCGCTCGAGCTGCGGGACGGACGGCTCGTCGGATTTGCAGGCGATCAATGGTGTGAATCCGGCGCGCCCAGGGTGGAAAGCGCTTGGCGATCGGGCACGGATCTGGGTACGGAACTGGTTGGTCGGCTCCAGAGCTGACGCCGTCACACCTCAGCAGAAAAATGTCACCGTCTCGCTCAACGGTGCACGGCTGGTGCGGAATCCGTTGATCGGGTGGCTCTCGTCGGGGTAGCCGAACGAGATGCCGGCTACCACCCGGCGGGTATCCGGGATATCGAACCATTCGTGGACGAACGGCGAGTACGCGGCGAGCGCGGCCTGAGCTATCGCGCCGAGCCCGAGACTCTGCGCCCCCAGCAGGAACGTCTGCAGATACAGCCCACAGTCGACGGCACCGTACACACCCAGGTCCGCATCGGTGGTGATGATTGCCGCGTGTGGGGCGTCGAACAGCTCGAAATTGCGAATGAACTGACGCGTCGTCGCCTCGGTGTCGGACTTGACCACGCCGATGCTCTCGTAGAGCGCACCGCCACACTCACGACGACGTGCCCGGTGCAAGGCGTTGTAGTTGGCCGGAAACGGAAAATCCGGTTGCGGCACACCGGACGCCACATGTTCCACCAGGGCCTCGGAGAACTTTCGCGTGGCGTCGCCCTCGGTCACGATTATTTGCCACGACTGGGTGTTCGACCACGATGGAGTGCGCTGGGCGGCCGCCAACAACTGTTCGAGCACGTCCCGTGATACCTGCTTCGGCAGGAACTGCCGGCATGAGTACCGCTCGTCGAGGAGTTCGGTCAATGCTTCGTACCGGGTCACGTCGTCCGCCTCGTGTCATCGCTGTCGGGTGCGGATCGAACGTAGCACCACCGCTGCGCCCGACGGTCCGCTGTCGGACCGTCGGGCGCGAGGCCGTTACTGAAGTGGCAGGAGGATGTCCTTCACCCGCGGGTCGGTGGCGAGGAACTCCTGGACCGCAGGGTCCTTGAACGCGGCGACGAGGTTCTTGATGTTGTCGCTGCCCGCCCACCGGCTACCGATCGTGAGCTGGCCGGCGAACTCGTCCGGTGCCGGTGGTGCGAAGATCTGCTTCTCGACGGGAATTCCGGCCGCAAGGTAGTACTCCGTATAGCCCACTGCTGCATCGAGATCCGGCAATGCGCGCGATTGCGCGGCGAAGTCCAGCAACGTGAACTTCAGGTTTTTCGGGTTACCGACGATGTCCTTCTGGGTGGCTGTCGACTTGTCCACCGCCGGGTCGAGGGTGATCAGACCGGCTCGCTCGAGTACCCACAGACCCTGCGCTTCGTTGGCGGGATCCGAGTAGAGCGAGACCGTTGCGCCGTCCGGCAGTTGAGCTGGGTCGGAGTACTTGTCGGACCACAATCCGAAGCCCCAACGGAACACCGGGGTTGCGGCCTCTTCCTGGAAGTCGGGGTTGGATTCGAGTACCTGTCCGAGCCACAGCTTGTGCTGGTACACCGTGGCGGCCACCTCGCCCTCACTCACCGCGCGGTTGATGGTGTTGCTGTCGGCGAGTCCGCGGAATGCAACCGTGATGCCATACTTGGGAGCTACCTGATCGGCGACGAATTCAACGAGTGCCTGCTCGGATGCGTTGCCTTCGGCAGTGGCGACGACGAGTGTTGCGCCCTCGGTTTCGTTGGCCGAGGCCGTGTCGCCGAAGAACGCGATGCGGACAACCACGGCGAGTGCGATCAGCAGCACGACGGCCCCAATGATCCAGGGCGCTTTCCGACGGTTCTTCAGCTCGAAGCCGTGCGCTTCGGTGGACGTTGTCATGATGGATGAGACCTTTCGAATGTGGTTCAAGCAGTGCGCAATGCGCGCTGATGAGGTGTGGTGAAGCGAACGAGCGCATCGCCGACGAGCTGCACGACGGCGACAGTGAGAATCAGGATGACGATCGTGGCGATCATGACGGTGTGATCGAATCTTTGGTACCCGTATGTGACTGCGACATAACCGATTCCGCCCGCTCCGATGGTGCCGGCGATGGCCGAGTATTCGATCATGGCGATGACGTTGATGGTCAGGCCCCCGATGATCGACGGCACGGCCTCGGACAATTGTGTGGTGGTCACCTGCAGCGTGGAACCGCCGGACGCCCGGGCGACGTCGACCACCGACGTCGGGACCGAGCGGAGAGAGTTCTCGACGATGCGGGTGAAGAATGCGATGCCCGCCAACGACATCGGTACCACCGCGGCTGCAATACCGATGTTGGTTCCGGTGATCCAACGAGTGACCGGAACCAACGCAGCCATCAAGATCAGGAACGGCAACGACCGCCCGATGCTGACGATCCAGCTGATCGGCGCATGGAACACCGGGTTTTCGAACAGTCCGCCGGGGCCGAGGTTGAACAGCACCGCTCCGAGCGGCACACCGACGAGCACCACGATGAACATCACGATGCCGACCATGGTCAGTGTGTCGCCGAGCGCAGGCAGGAGCAGAGCAGGCAGCTCGTCGACCGGAACCTTGTTGCTTGCGGCCACGATTGCGATCACGACGCAGCCTCGAGGATCGGCTGCGCGGTCTGTGCAGATCCGGACAACCCCAGGGCTTTCAGTGCACCGGGGACGCGTCCACTCAGGTGGGCACCGATGCCGAGCGACGCACTGCCGACAGCCACTCCGGCCACTACCTGAACGGAGGCTCCCAACAGCGCAACCGGTGCGCCCAGGTCCTGGCCCAGCCGCGAGATCCAGTCCTGCGGAACGTCGGGCGAGTCGTAGGTGACGTACCAGCGCACGTCGCCGGCTGCAGCCTGTGCGTCGTCACGCCTGGGGCGCAGCTCGTTGCCGAGCGCCGACGTGTGGTCGGTCAGTAGGTCGACCAGCCGACCCGATTCGACGATGCGTCCGTGATCGAGTCTGGCCACCGAATCAGCGGCTCGCAGAACGGTATCCATTTCGTGGGTGATGAACACGATGGCTAGGTCGAGGTCCTGGCGCAGTTCTCGCAGCAACTCGACCACCGATTCGGTGGTCTGCGGATCCAAGCCGGAGGTGGCCTCGTCGGAGAGCAGCACCGACGGTCGAAGCGCCAACGCACGCGCAATTCCCACTCGTTGCCGCTGTCCGCCCGAGAGTTGAAAGGGATAGCGAGCGGCTTTGTCGGACAAACCCACTCGGTCGAGAAGCTCACCCACCCTCCTGTCCGTCTCGGCTTTCGTGGCCCCGAGGAAGTCCAATGGCAAGGCGACGTTCTCCGCCACGGTTCGACGCGAGAGAAGACTCGAAGACTGAAACACCGTGCCGATGCGCCGCCGCGCAACCCGAAGTTGTTTGGTATTCAACGCCGTCAGGTCGTCCCCGTTGACGATCACCGAGCCCGAGGTGGGCCGGGTGAGCAGGTTGATGCACTGGGCCAGCGTGCTCTTGCCCGCACCGCTGGGGCCGACCACGGCGAGAATCTCGCCGGACCGAACCGAGAAATCCAGCCGGTCGAGTACGACGGTTGTGCTCTCCCCTGTCCCGTAGGTCTTGGTCAACTGCGCTATTTCGATCATGCTCCGACGCTCTTTTCAGTGATGTGACGGCGCAACACTGAGGTGTCGGCGGCTCGATGACCAGCTATCGACTCATCACGATCCGAACTGTTCCCACCGGCCTGGGTCGTCGGTAGCGTCGCATCGCTGTCGATATCCAAGACAGGTCGTCCTGCCGAAGGAGTTCCCCCGTGTCACGCGAGATTCGTTTCAATGCCTTCGACATGAATTGCGTCGCGCATCAGTCCCCCGGTCTGTGGCGTCATCCGCTCGATCAGTCGTGGCGGTACAAGGAACTTGGTTACTGGACCGATCTTGCGAAGCTGCTGGAGCGCGGGCTGTTCGATGGACTGTTCGTGGCCGACGTCCTCGGCACCTACGACGTGTACGGCGGCAATCACGACGCAGCCATCCGGCATGGAGCGCAGATTCCGGTGTCGGATCCACTCCTGCTCGTCAGCGCGCAGGCCGCCGTTACCGAGCATCTGGGCTTCGGCATCACCGCGGGAACCGGTTTCGAGCATCCGTATCCGTTCGCACGCAGACTCTCCACGCTCGATCATCTGACCAACGGCCGCATCGGGTGGAACGTCGTCACCGGGTATCTGCCGTCGGCGGCGCAGAACATGGGACACGACGATCAGCTGAAACACGACGATCGTTACGACCACGCCGACGAATACCTCGAGGTGCTCTACAAGCTGTGGGAGGCATCGTGGGACGACGACGCGGTGGTCCGTGATCGCGAAACGGGCGTGTTCACCGACCCCACCAAGGTGCATCGAATCGGCCACCGCGGCAAGCACTTCACAGTGCCGGGTATCCATCTGGCCGAGCCGTCGCCGCAGCGGACGCCGGTGATCTTCCAGGCCGGCGCGTCACCACGCGGCGTGCGGTTCGCGGCGCAGAATGCCGAGGCGATCTTCGTCGGCGCACCCACCAAGGAGATTCTGGCGCAAACGGTTTCGAATATTCGTCGAGCCTTGCGCGATGCCGGCCGCGATCCGTACTCGGCACGGATCTACCAGTTGCTTACCATCGTCACCGACGAGACATCAGAGCTCGCCCACGCCAAGCACGACGAGTATCGGTCGTATGCCAGTGCCGAGGGTGCGTTGGTGTTCATGTCGGGTTGGATGGGAGTCGACCTGTCGCGGTATGCGCTCGACGAGCCGCTCGGCAATGTCGAGAGCAATGCGATTCAGTCGTTCGTCGCGTCGTTCCAGTCGATCGGGGCCGACGGCAAGGAATGGACGGTCCGCGATATCGCCGAGTGGGGCGGAATCGGCGGTGCCGGTCCGCGCATCGTCGGCTCCCCCGGCGAAGTCGCAGACCAATTGCAGGAGTGGGTGGACGAGACCGACGTCGACGGATTCAACCTTGCGTACGCCATCACCCCGGGAACGTTCGAGGATGTCGTTCGGTTCGTCGTTCCAGAATTGCAGCGGCGGGGTGTCTATCGCACCCAATACACACCGGGCACATTGCGTCACAAGCTCTTCGGTAAGGGTCATCGACTGCCCGAAGAACACCGGGCGCAGCAGATCGTGCGGGAGGTTCGGGAAGCCGCGAGAATTTCGTGATGGTGGGCGCAGAGGGGTTCGAACCCCCGACCGCTGGTGTGTAAAACCAGAGCTCTACCGCTGAGCTATACGCCCGAGTACCGGCGGCCTGGGGATATCCCCGGGCCACCGGAACGCTTGGAGAAATTTATCGTGTCTGCTGTCTAACTACAATTCCGCAGGTCAGCTCACCTGTGCGAGTGCCTCAGCCCACGATGAACTGTCTCGAGCTTCCCCGGGACCGTTCATTTCGGCGAATCTGATGATTCCGGACTTGTCGACCACGAAGGTTCCACGATTGGCGAATCCTGCGCTGTCGTTGAACACGCCGTACGCCTGAGCCACTTCACCGTGTGGCCAGAAGTCGGACAGCAGCGGAAAGGTATAACCCTGCTCTGCTGCCCAAATCTTGTGGGTCGGAGGCGGACCTACCGAGATCGCCAGGATCGCGGTGTCGTCGTTCTCGAATGTCGGTAGCTCGTCGCGCACTCGGCACAGCTCGCCCTGACACGTGCCGGTGAAGGCCAGTGGATAGAACACGAGCAGAACGTTCTTCACGTCCCGGTACGACGACAAGGTGACCAATTGGTTGTTCTGGTCTTTGAGGGTGAAGTCGGGCGCAACAGCGCCAACCTCGATCGGCATCTAGAACCGTCTTCCTGTGTCGAGCATGGGCCTACCGCTTGCTGGCAGGGGTCTTGGGCTGAACCAATCGACTTCCGATCCAGTCACCGAGATTGGCCGCAGAGGTCTGCGTCAACCCGGCTGTCGGAGCGGACTCGGCAATCTCGCTGGGCTCCACATGACCGGACATGCCGGTCTTGGGGCTGAGGACCCACACGATGCCATCGTCCGAGAGCGGACCGATGGCATCCATGAGTGCATCGACCAGGTCACCGTCTCCGTCGCGCCACCACAGCAGTACGACATCGATCACCTCGTCGGAATCCTCGTCGAGGGTCTCGCCACCGATCGCATCTTCTACGTCGGCGCGCAGATCATCGTCGGTGTCCTCGTCCCAGCCCAGCTCTTGAACGACCATGTCGCGAGTGATGCCAAGTTTCTGAGCGTAGTTCTGAGCGTCCGCCGCGGCGACCACGGTGGTGACCTCCTTGAATTGTGGGTGCAGTAGACAAAGCGAACAGGGTCGAAGCCGTTCGCGCAAGCTGACCGCGCCGAAATTGCGTACATAAATTTCTACTGGTGGGTATCGGACCTCTGTACTACCAGAACCGACGAGATGCGGCAGGATTGGGGAGGAATCACGAGAACGAGGAATGTAGATCGCCGTCACAGGGGCGAGCTACCGGACCGGGCGCCACACCGAGCGTCCGCCACATTGAGGAGTGCACACGTTGTCCGAAGTGAACAGCGGCGAACGGCAGAACACATCGTCTGCAGGCAAGAAGGGCTCGGACGGCCGGGTCCGCGTCATCCGTGAGGGTGTCGCGTCGTACCTGCCCGATATCGACAACGACGAGACCAACGAATGGATCGAATCGTTCGACGGCTTGCTGGAGAGGTCCGGACCCAACCGCGCTCGCTACCTGATGCTCAGGTTGCTCGAGCGCGCCGGCGAGCGCCGCGTCGCGCTCCCGTCGCTGACATCGACGGATTACGTCAACACGATTCCCACCGAGAACGAGCCGTGGTTCCCCGGCGACGAGTCGATGGAACGCCGCTATCGCGCCTGGATCCGCTGGAATGCCGCGATCATGGTGCACCGCGCACAGCGTCCGGGCGTCGGCGTCGGTGGCCACATCTCGACCTACGCGTCGTCGGCTGCGTTGTACGAGGTCGGCTTCAACCACTTCTTCCGCGGCAAGGATCACCCGGGCGGCGGCGACCACATTTTCATTCAGGGCCACGCCTCCCCCGGCATCTACGCCCGCGCGTTCCTCGAAGGCCGCATCCCGGCCGAGCGCATGGACGGCTTCCGCCAGGAAGCGAGCCACGTGAACGAGGGCGGCGGACTGCCGTCGTACCCGCACCCACGGCTGATGCAGGACTTCTGGGAGTTCCCGACGGTGTCGATGGGCCTCGGTCCGATGAACGCCATCTACCAGGCGCGCTTCAACCACTACCTGAACGACCGCGGCATCAAGGACACCTCCGATCAGCACGTGTGGGCGTACCTCGGCGACGGCGAGATGGACGAGCCGGAATCGCGTGGACTCGCGCACGTGGCCGCCACCGAGGGCCTCGACAACCTCACCTTCGTCGTCAACTGCAACCTGCAGCGTCTCGACGGCCCGGTGCGCGGCAACGGCAAGATCATCCAGGAACTGGAGTCGTTCTTCCGCGGAGCCGGCTGGAACGTCATCAAGGTCGTCTGGGGCCGCGAGTGGGACTCGCTGCTGCACAAGGACCGCGACGGCGCACTGGTGAACCTCATGAACACCACGCCCGACGGCGACTTCCAGACCTACAAGGCCAACGACGGCAGCTACGTCCGCGATCACTTCTTCGGCCGCGACCCACGAACGAAGGAGCTCGTCAAGGATCTCTCGGACGACGAGATCTGGAACCTCAAGCGCGGCGGCCACGACTACCGCAAGGTGCACGCTGCCTACGCGGCTGCGATGTCGCACAAGGGCCAGCCGACGGTCATCCTGGCGCACACCATCAAGGGCTACACCCTGGGCAAGCACTTCGAGGGCCGTAATGCCACGCACCAGATGAAGAAGCTGACGCTCGACGATCTCAAGACGTTCCGCGATCTCCAGCACATCCCGATCTCCGACGAGGAGCTCGAGAAGGATCCGTACATGCCGCCGTACTACCACCCCGGTGCGGACGCTCCCGAGATCCAGTACATGCTCGATCGTCGCAGCAAGCTCGGCGGATTCGTCCCCGAGCGCCGCGTGGACGTCAAGCCACTGCCGCAGCCCGGCGACGACACCTACAAGACGCTCCGCAAGGGCTCGGGCAAGCAGGAAGTCGCCACCACGATGGCACTCGTGCGCGTCATGAAGGAGCTGTTGCGAGACAAGGAGATCGGCCACCGAATCGTGCCGATCATTCCCGACGAGGCTCGCACGTTCGGTATGGACTCGTGGTTCCCGTCGCTGAAGATCTACAACCGCAACGGCCAGCTCTACACCTCGGTCGACTCGGAACTGATGCTCGCCTACAAGGAGAGCTCGGTCGGTCAGATCCTGCACGAGGGCATCAACGAGGCAGGCTCCACGTCGTCGTTCACCGCGGTCGGTACCTCGTACGCGACGCACGGCGAGGTCATGATCCCGCTGTACATCTTCTACTCGATGTTCGGCTTCCAGCGCACCGGCGACGGTCTCTGGGCTGCAGCAGACCAGATGGCCCGCGGGTTCGTGCTCGGTGCCACGGCAGGTCGCACCACCCTGACCGGTGAGGGTCTCCAGCACGCCGACGGTCACTCACTGCTGCTGGCGTCGACCAACCCCGCGGCGGTGGCGTACGACCCGGCGTTCTCCTACGAGATCGCGCACATCGTCAAGGACGGTCTGCGTCGCATGTACGGCGGCACCAAGGGCCCAGACGGAGAGTTGCTGCCTGGTTTCGGCGGCGAGAACATCTTCTACTACATCACCCTGTACAACGAGCCGTACGTACAGCCGGCCGAGCCCGAGAACCTCGACGTCGAGGGGCTGCTCAAGGGCATCTACCGGTTCGCAGAACCCCAGGAGGGCGACGGACCCGAGGCACAGCTGCTCGCGTCCGGCGTCGGCATCGTCTCGGCCCGCAAGGCACGTGAATTGCTGTTCGAGGAGTGGGGCGTTCGTTCGGCCGTGTGGTCCGTCACCTCGTGGGGCGAACTGCGCCGCGACGGCGTCGAAGCCGAGAAGGAGTCGCTGCGCAACCCGGGTGCCGACAAGCGCGTTCCGTTCGTCACCTCGGCCCTGGCCGATGCCAACGGCCCGGTCATCGCGTCCTCCGACTGGATGCGCGCCGTGCCGGATCAGATCCGCCAGTGGGTTCCGGGCGATTACGTCACCCTCGGAACCGACGGCTTCGGCTTCTCCGACACCCGCCCGGCTGCACGACGGGTGTTCAACGTCGATGCCGAGTCCATCGTCGTCGCCACACTGTCCGCTCTCGCGGCATCGGGCGAGATCGACAAGTCCAAGGCCGTCGAGGCTGCCGAGAAGTACAAGATCGACGACGTCACCGCAGCTCCGACGTCGTACGCCGATACCGGCTCGGCGTAGGTCTTCGCCGTGATCGGCCGACCCCCGTTCCACCTCGCGACGAGAGTCCAGCGCGAGGTGGGCGGGGGTCGGGCGTAGGTTCTCCTTATGTCCGATGCGAAACCCGATTCACCGGACAGTTCGTCCGCGCGTGATGTCTCCCGGCGCGACGCTTACCGTGAAGCGTTGCGTGAGTCGTTGGCTCGTGACTCCCCGGCCCGTGACTCCCCCACCCGTGATTCGCTCACGACCGACAACGAGGTCCACCTTCCGGTCAACTCGTTGGCCCCTTCGCGCCAGAAGCGCGACCCTCTGCCCGACGCCCTGTTGCGACGCGTCAAACAGTTCTCCGGCCGCCTCTCGACCGAGGCAGTGACCACGATGCAGGGCCAGTTGCCGTTCTTCGGCGATCTCGACGCCGCCCAGCGGGCCAGCGTCCAGCTGCTGATCCAGACGGCCGTCGACAACTTTCTCGAATGGCTCAAGAACCCGAACAGCGACATTCGATTCAGCCTCGACGCCTTTCAGGTGATCCCGCAAGACCTTGCCCGACGCCTCACATTGCGTCAGACCGTCGACATGGTTCGGGTGGCGATGGAGTTCTTCGAGCAGTGGCTCCCTGCGCTCGCCCGCAACGACCAGCAGTTGGTCGCGCTGACCGAGGCCGTGCTGCGGTACGGCCGCGAGCTGGGGTTCGCAGCGGCGTCCGTGTACGCGAGTGCAGCCGAGTCACGAGGGGCGTGGGACACCCGCCTCGAAGCGCTCGTCGTCGACGCCGTCGTCCGCGGCGACACGGGATCGGACATGCTTTCCCGTGCTGCCACGTTGAACTGGGACGCCACTGCGCCCGCGACGGTATTGGTGGGCACTCCCCCGGAAGACCGCGGCGTATCCGTCGTGGGCACCGTGCACTCCGTCGCTCAGAAGCACGGTCGAGCTGCGTTGGCGGTTGTTCAGGGGACCCGATTGGTGATGGTGGTCAGTGGCCAGCTCGACGACACCGCGGCGCATCACGCGTTCATCGACGACATGTTGCAGAACTTCTCCGACGGCCCTGTCGTCATCGGTCCCACCACCCGCACCTTGGGCGCAGCGCACTCGAGCGCGGTGGAGGCCTTTGCCGGCATGCAGGCCGTGGCGGGCTGGCGGGGCGCACCGCGGCCGGTTCACGCCGGCGAGTTGCTGCCCGAACGAGCATTGCTGAACGACGGGGCAGCTATCTCGGCTCTCAACGATCATGTCGTCGTTCCGTTGGCCGCGGCAGGTTCGGGTTTGGCCGACACGCTCGATGCGTATCTCGACTGCGGCGGTGCCGTGGAAACCTGCGCTCGGCAGCTGTTTGTTCATCCAAATACCGTCCGGTATCGGCTCAAGCGCATTGCTGAGGTGACCGGTCGTGATCCCACTCACCCGCGCGACGCGTACGTCCTTCGGGTCGCGGCAACGGTAGGTAGGTTGGCTCGAACGCATCACGAACCGACATATCCAGCCCCATATGTCACACAGGTCACATTTGGTGAAGTGGTCACGTAACGCCGAACCGCCTTCCGGCGATAGCGGGTCTCCACGAGGCAATTTGTAGGGTTCCCACAAATTGCTTGTCGAGAGTTCATCGAGCGCGACATCACTGATCGAGGGCCCGACAGTGTTCTCTTAACCCTGTGATTGCGTTGCTTGCGCCCGGTCAGGGCTCCCAGACTCCCGGCATGCTGCTGCCTTGGCTCGAAATCCCGGGCGCGGCCGATCGACTGGCCTTGTGGTCCAAGGCCTCCGGCCTGGATCTCGTGCGACTCGGCACCACCGCCACCGCCGAGGAAATCACCGACACTGCGGTGACTCAGCCACTGGTCGTGGCGTCGGCCCTACTGGCCTTCGAGGAAATCGCCTCGCGTGGACTGTTCCCCGACGACGCCATCGTGGCCGGCCACTCGGTCGGCGAGCTGGCGGCTGCTGCCATTGCCGGCGTGATCTCCTCCGACGACGCGGTATCTCTGGCGGCGGTGCGCGGTGCTGCGATGGCCAAGGCCTGCGCCCTCGAACCGACCGGCATGTCCGCCGTACTCGGCGGCGACGAAGCCGCAGTTCTGGCCCGGCTCGAAGAACTCGATCTCGCCCCGGCCAACGTCAACGCTGCCGGTCAGATCGTTGCTGCAGGTCTGCTGACCAAGTTGGCGGAACTGGCCGAGAGCGCACCCGAGAAGGCGCGGGTCCGAGCACTCCCGGTCGCGGGTGCCTTCCACACCAAGTACATGGCATCAGCAGGCGACACCGTCGCCGCGGCCGCAGCCGCCATCACCCCGTCCGAGCCGACGCACACCCTGCTGTCCAACTCGGACGGTCAGCCGGTCGCATCGGGCACCGATGCGCTCACCAAACTTGCTGCCCAGGTCACCCGCCCCGTGCGGTGGGACCTGTGCAGCGCATACCTGCGTACCGCGCAGGTCACCGGACTTGCGGAGCTGCCCCCGGCAGGCGCACTGGTCGGCATCGCCAAGCGTGAACTGCGCGGCGTGCCCAACCTCGGCCTGAAGACACCGGCGGACATCTCCGCATTGGCCGAGCTCGGATAGCTCGGTCACCTTCACACCGCAGTCTCGGTACTGCGGATCGACTTCCACTCCCCGAGTGGCAGAAATGCACAACCGCGTCTCGAAGCACATGACTTCGGCGTTCGACACAGAAGAGAAGGGAGCCACAACAGTGGCCAGCCAGGAAGACCTCATCGCCGGACTTGCAGAGATCATCGAGGAGGTCACGGGCATCGAACCGTCCGAGGTGACCATCGAGAAGTCCTTCGTGGACGACCTCGATATCGACTCGCTCTCCATGGTCGAGATCGCAGTGCAGACCGAGGACAAGTACGGCGTGAAGATCCCCGACGAAGACCTCGCAGGTCTGCGCACCGTCGGCGACGCCGTCAACTACATCCAGAAGCTCGAAGCGGAGAACCCCGAAGCCGCAGAAGCTATCAAGGCCAAGCTCGACGACTCCGCGAGCGAGTGACACGACCCATGACCAACCCATCCACCGCCAACGGACGCTTCCCCAGTGTCGTCGTCACCAGCCTTGCTGCGACCACGTCACTCGCGGGTGACGTCGATGCCACGTGGAAGGGTCTGCTGAACGGCGAAAGCGGAATCGGCACTCTGGAAGACGATTTCGTCACCGAGTACGATCTGCCCGTGCGGATCGGCGGACACCTCGCGGTGAACCCGCAGAGTCTGCTCTCGCGGGTCGAGATCCGTCGCCTGAGCTACGTGGAGCAGTTGTCCACGGTGCTCGGTCGTGAGGTCTGGAAGAACGCCGGCTCGCCCGACGTCGATCCCCTCCGCCTCGGCGTGTCGATCGGTACCGGACTCGGTGGCGGCGATTCTCTCATCGACGCCAACGACAAGATGAAGGCCGGCGGCTACCGCAAGGTGTCCCCGCTCGCCGTTCAGATGGTCATGCCGAACGGCCCAGCAGCGGTCGTCGGGCTCGAGCTCAAAGCACAAGCCGGCGTCATCACGCCCGTCTCCGCCTGCTCCTCGGGATCGGAAGCCATTGCGCATGCATGGCGGATGATCGTGATGGGCGACGCGGACATGGTCGTCACCGGCGGCGTCGAGGGATACATCGACGCGGTTCCGATCGCCAGCTTCTCCATGATGCGGGCGATGAGCACCAACAACGACAACCCGAAGGGTGCGTCACGTCCGTTCGACAAGGATCGTGACGGCTTCGTCTTCGGTGAAGCGGGTGCGCTCATGGTCATCGAGACCGAGGAGCACGCCAAGGCACGCGGCGCAACGATCCACGCCCGCCTGCTCGGTGCCGGAATCACCTCGGACGGGTTCCACCTCGTGGCCCCCGACCCCGAGGGCAAGGGTGCCGCGCGTGCGATGCAGCGCGCCATCGAGACCGCAGGCCTGCAGAAGTCCGACATCACCCACGTGAACGCCCACGCAACGGCAACTCCCATCGGAGACACTGCCGAAGCGCTGGCGATCAACAAGGCAGTCGGAAATCACGCAGCGGTGTACGCACCGAAATCCGCTCTGGGCCACTCGATCGGCGCTGTCGGCGCCCTCGAGTCGGTACTGACGGTGCTGGCAGTGCGAGAGGGAATCATCCCTCCCACACTGAATTTGGAGAACCAGGATCCCGAAATCGATCTCGATGTCGTCAAGGGCGAGCCCCGCGTCGGACAGATCGACTACGCGATCAACAACTCGTTCGGATTCGGTGGGCACAACGTAGCGCTCGCCTTCGGTAAGGCGTGATCCACTGAGTCGACTTCTCGACTCAGCGAATCCCGCTCTCGCAGTGCATGATCCGAGCTGGGGCCGTTCTTTCGACGGACGGCCCCGGCTCGGGCCTCGCCCCCGCCAGGGGCCCTGAAGAAGGACAACGCGATGACCATTCTGGCCCCTGTCACACGATCCGGCACCTCCACCGATCCGCGCGACCCCCTCACCCGCCTCGAAATGCTCTTCGACGCCGGAACCACTGTCCCCCTGCATGATCGGGACAAGTCGGGAATTCTGGCCGCATCGGGCGAAATCGACGGCGTCCACACCATCGCCTACTGCTCCGACGCCACCGTCATGGGCGGTGCCATGGGGGTGGACGGCTGCAAGCACATCGTTGCCGCGATCGACACCGCCATCGAACAGCGCGCCCCGATCGTCGGCGTCTGGCACTCGGGTGGTGCTCGCCTCGCCGAGGGCGTCGAGGCTCTCCATGCCGTCGGACTCGTCTTCGAGGCCATGGTGCGAGCGTCCGGCCTCGTCCCACAGATTTCCGTCGTCCTCGGTTTCGCAGCCGGTGGTGCAGCGTACGGTCCCGCTTTGACCGACGTCGTCATCATGGCTCCCGAGGGACGCGTATTCGTCACCGGACCCGACGTCGTTCGCAGCGTCACCGGCGAACAGGTCGATATGGAGTCGCTCGGGGGCCCCGACACGCACCACAAGAAGTCCGGGGTCTGCCACATCGTCGCCGACAGCGAGATGGACGCGTTCACCCGCGCCCGCCGTCTGGTGTCGATGTTCTGCGAGCAGGGCGTGTTCGACATCGCCGCCGCAGAACACGGCGACACCGATCTACGCGCACTGATGCCCGAATCCAACCGTCGTGCCTACGACGTGCACCCGATCATTCACGAACTGCTCGACAACGTCGAAGGCGAATCGACGTTCGAGGAGTTCCAGGGAGGCTGGGCTCGCAGCATCGTCATCGGTCTCGGCCGCATCAGTGGCCGCACCGTCGGCGTGATCGCCAACAACCCCATCCGACTCGGAGGTTGCCTGAACTCCGAAAGTGCCGAGAAGGCAGCGCGTTTCGTTCGCCTGTGCGACGCCTTCGGTATACCGCTCATTGTGGTCGTCGATGTGCCGGGCTACCTGCCGGGCGTCAGCATGGAATGGGAAGGCGTCGTTCGCCGCGGAGCGAAGTTGCTGCACGCGTTCGCCGAGGCCACCGTCCCCCGCGTCACGCTGGTCACACGCAAAATCTACGGCGGTGCCTACATCGCGATGAATGCCCGCGCACTCGGTGCCACCGCGGTCTACGCCTGGCCCGGCTCCGAGGTCGCCGTAATGGGCGCGAAGGCGGCCGTCGGCATCCTGCACAAGAAGGCGCTCGCCGCCGCACCGGAGGAAGAGCGAGAGGCACTGCACGACCGCCTCACCGTCGAGCACGAGAGCATCGCAGGCGGTGTCGATCGCGCAGTGGCCATCGGCGTGGTCGACGAGGTCATCGAGCCCAGCAAGACCCGAAGCACGGTTGCGAAGGCTCTCGCCGCAGCACCTGCGGCTCGCGGAAATCACAAGAACATCCCGCTCTGATCGACTCCGACCGCTCACTCCTGCGGTCCGTCAGCCCTGCCCCGAGACCCCACCCCGGTTGGGAACCCACCCCGGTTGGGATCAATGCGCCTTTCAGGCACTCCATGTGCAAGAAAGCCACATTGATTCACACCGGGGACGGGCAAACGAGGCCAATCGAGGTCGGTCAGCCCTGGATCCATCGGTGATCGTGGGCCAGTCGAACGACGGCCGATCGCACGTCGAGTATCTGCGCAGCCGTGAGCGTGCCGTTCGACGTCAGTAGTTGCTCGGTCAGCTCGGTGGTGAAGTCCGCCTCGGACAGGACGTCCGCGCCTGCGTCGTCGTGGCGCTGGTGACCACTGACGGGTGCGGTGTTGTGGAATGGGACGTCGGGTTTGTGCCGGGTCACCAGAGCGGTCGACGTCGGCCCGTCGATGATCTGAACCTCGGTGGCCTTGAGACCCCGGTCACCGTCTACGGCAACGTATTCGACGCGTACTCCCGGTGCCAACAGTCGTTTGTCGAAGTCCAGATCGTTGACGTGGATGAACACGTCCTCGCCGCCCTCGTCCGGCGCTACGAATCCGTACCCCTTGAACTCGTCGAATCGAATCACTTTTCCGGTCGACAACATCGAACTCACCACTCCACGGTCGTTCCCACATGCCTACCCCAGGCACGAACGCGAAACTACCGCCGCGACGAATCCCCGGCAACCGCTGCTAGCCGACGTTGCGGCTGAGCCAGGTCACTTCTGCTCCTGCGCCTCCGGTGCGGAACGGCTCGAGTGCGGCATCCCAATCCGAGCCGAGCGCGTGCTCCACTGCGGCGGCGAGGTTGCCTTGGTTGTTCTCCATCAGGGCGCGCAGTCGCATCTCGCCGAGCACCACGTCCCCGTTGGCACTCGTCGATCCGCGCCAGAGACCCAATCCGGGTACGTGCGAGAACCGTTCGCCGTCGACGCCTTCGCTGGCGTCTTCGGTCACCTCGTAGCGCAGCATCTGCCAGGAGCGCAGGATGCCGGCGAGCTTCGCTCCGGTGCCTACGGGCCCGATCCAGTCCGTGGTGGCGCGCAGCTGACCGTCGGATGCCGGCTGCGCGGACCACTTCAAATTGGCACGGCAATCGAGGGCGTCGGACAACGCCCATTCGACATGCGGGCACAGCGCAGCGGGCGACGAGTGGATGTACACAACACCCGACGTCGCATCTGCGAATTGGTTCGATCCACGCATTGCACTACCTCCAGCTTCGACGAGGGACGTCTTCCCCAACGACCTCGACATGCTCGAACTGGTTGCAGCGATTCAACGCGTGTGTGTACTAGTGTGCCCCGAGTTGCCCCTGTTGCGCCAGTGCAATCTGTGAACGGTGGTGTTTCACCCGGCCAGGACGGCGTCGGAGAGCTCGGGCCAGAGCGGTTTGGCCCAATCTCCGAAGTTCCGATCGGTCAGCACCACACACGCGATCCTCACCGACGGGTCCACCCACAGGAACGTCCCGGCCTGTCCGAAGTGGCCGAACGTAGCCCTCGAGTTGTTACTCCCAGTCCAGTGCGGGGTCTTGTCGTCGCGCAGCTCGAACCCCAGACCCCAGTCGCAGGGCTTGTGCGATCCGTACCCGGGCACGATTCCGTTCAGGCCGGGAAACTGCACGTCGACGGCCGAAGACAGTGTCTGCGACGCGAGGAGAGTCGGTTCCAACAGCTCCGCGGCGAACTTGGTCAGGTCTGCAACGGACGAACGGGCACCGTGACCGGCCGACCCGGGCAGCGACGTGTCGACCATCCCGAGCGGACCGCAGACGGCCTCATCCAGGTAGTCGGGAAAGGTAATTCCCGACTCTGCTTCGATGAGCTCGGCCAAGACCTCGAATCCCGCGCTCGAGTAGATCCTCTTTGTGCCGGCAGGAGCCTGCACCTTCCGCTCGCCGAACGCCAGTCCCGAGGCATGCGCCAGCAGATGCCGCACAGTCGACCCCTCCGGCCCTGCGGGCTGATCGAGCTCGACGGCACCTTCCTCGACCGCAACGAGCACCGCGTAGGCGGCGAGCAATTTGGTGACCGACGCCAGCTCGAAGACGCGCGCGGTGTCCCCCACCTCCTCCCGCACTCCGGCGTCGGTGACGACGGCAGCACTGACATGGTCGACGGGCCACGAGGCAGTGAGATCGAGGGTAGTCACGACCCCAAAGCCTAATTGTCCGTCGATGCCGGTGGATCGGTCCCCCGCCGGGCTAGTCTCGGACGACAGGAATGGGAGAAATGCGATGTCGGTTGTGTATGGATCGTGCAATCTGTGCGAGGCGATCTGTGGTCTCGAATTCACGGTGGAGAACAACGCGGTGGTCTCGATCCGCGGCGACGAGAAGGACCCACTCTCCCGGGGCCACATCTGCCCGAAGGCTCTGTCGTTGATCGACCTTCATGCCGACACCGATCGGCTCACCACACCGGTCAAGCGGGTGGGTGAGAAGTGGGAGAAGATCGGCTGGGATGAGGCGTACGACCTCGTCGTCGACGGCCTCGTCTCGACGCGGAAGAAGTACGGATCCAACGCTGTCGGGCTCTATCAGGGCAATCCCAACGTGCACTCGATGGGTGCGATGACCCACGGCATTCCGTTCACGTCGCTGCTGCGCACCCGCAATCGGTACTCGGCGACGTCCTTGGATCAGTTGCCGCACCAGCTCGTCGACCATTTGCTGTACGGCCACCAGCTCCTGCTGCCCATTCCGGATATCGATCGAACCGATTTCTTCCTCGTCCTCGGCGGCAATCCGATGGCCTCCAACGGCAGCATGATGACGGTGCCCGACTTCGCCAAAAGAGCACGCGCACTCCGTAAGCGGGGTGGCCGACTGGTAGTGGTCGATCCACGTAAGACCGAAACGGCGGATATTGCCGACACCCACTTCTTCGTTCGTCCCGGCAGCGACGCGCTGCTGTTGCTGGCGATGATTCACACGATCGTCGCCGACGGCTCCGTCCGTGTCGCCGACTACGTCGATGGTGCCGATCGACTTGCCGATCTCGTCGCCGAATTCACGCCGACGGCGGTGGCACCGATCGTCGGCATGTCGGCAGACGACATCTCCTCTCTCGCAACGGAATTCGCTGCGGCGAAGTCTGCAGTGGCGTACGGCAGGATGGGGGTGTCGACGCAGCAGTTCGGCACGGTGTGCCAGTGGGCGATCCAGGTACTTAACATCATCACGGGCAATCTCGACCGACCGGGCGGTGCGATGGTGACCGATCCGGCGATCGATCTGATCTCGCAGGGCATCGTCGGTCGTGGCCATTTCGACAAGTGGCGCAGCCGCGTTCGCGATCTCCCCGAGTTCGCCGGCGAGTATCCCTGTTCGACGCTTGTCGACGAGATCACCACCGAGGGCAAGGACCAGATTCGTGCCATGGCCGTCCTGTCCGGCAATCCGGTGCTGTCGATGCCCGGCGGTACTACCCTGAACGACGCGTTCGCGGGACTCGATTTCATGGTGTCGTTCGACTTCTACATCAACGAGACCTCGCGGCACGCACACGTAATTCTGCCGCCGACGATGTCCCTCGAACGCGATCACTACGATCTGATCTTCAATTCTTTCGCGGTACACAACACTGCCAAGTACATGCCCGCAGTTCTACCCAAACAGACTGATGCCAAGCACGATTGGGAGATCTTCCGCGACTTGTCACTGCGCTACAAGAACCGCATGGCAGGCTCCACCGTCGATCGCCTGAAGGCACGATTGACGCCGAAGAGCGTCATCGGCGAGGCCCGTCTGCGCCTGTCCCCTGCTCGCACTCTCGACATCCTGCTCCGTAGCCGACGAAAAGGGTTGTCGCTGAAAAAGCTTCGAGCCAACCCACACGGCATCGATCTCGGTCCGCTGCGGCCGGGCTTTCCCCAGAAACTGAAGACCAAGGACAAGCGCGTTCAACTGATTCAGGACGTGGTGGTCGGCGAACTGCCTGCTCTGGTGGATCTGATGAACTCGAGCGTTGTCCCCAAGGACGACGAGCTCCTGCTGATCGGTCGACGGCATCTGCGCAGCAACAACTCGTGGATGCACAACACCGCTCGGCTCACCAAAGGCAAAGCGCGACATCAGCTTCTGGCCCACCCGAACGATCTCCTCCAGCGCGGGATCGAGGACGGTTCGATGGTGTCGGTCACCTCCGCGGCCGGTACCGTCGACATCGAGGTCGCGGCGTCCGAAAAGATGATGCCCGGGGTGGTGAGCATGCCGCACGGATTCGGACATCAGCGCCCCGGCGTGCAGCTCTCGGTCGCCACCACTGTCACCGGACCGAGCGTCAATGACATCACCGACCCCGCCCGAGTCGACGCGGTCTCGGCGAACGCGATTCTCAACGGCGTTCCGGTGCAGGTGAGGGCCAAGTAGCGCCCCCGATGGAACCACGAGACGGCGTGATTCTGTACGATTCTGCTGGCTCGTACCTGGTACGGGATTGGGGCGGTAGCTCAGTCGGTTAGAGCCGTGGACTCATAATCCATTGGTCGCGGGTTCGAGCCCCGCCCGCCCCACTCACATTCGCCCAGCTCAGGGCCAACTAGTTCAGAACCTGCAACTGTTCGATTGCTGGTCTTGCCCACAATTTGCCCACGGTCACAGATACATCCGATGTGGGCAAGCAGCGCGCGTACCCGCAACATCGCCTCCATCACCGCCGGGTCGTCCGGGTCGAATCCCTCGTCGACGATCGCGGCTCGCTCTTCTGCATCCATACCCACTTCGACGTCGCTGGCCGACGTCCGGTTCCGGGAGAACCCATGTCCATATCCACAGCTCTCACGACGGCACGCCGCGGCACCGTCTTCCTGTCCTTCGTCTGCTTCGCGATCTCGTACATCGCCCTTGCGGATCTCGCGCGTATCGCCGGGCTCGGCCCAGAGTCGTACCTGTGGCCGGTGATGATCGACGGCACCGTGGTGATCGGGACGGTGTCCGTCGTTGCACTCAGTCAGTCCCGCAGCGCATGGTCACTACTCATCGCTGGAGCGTTCGTCTCCATCGCAGGGAACGCAGTCCACGCCTGGATCACCCACCACTCCTGGATCTCCGTCGGGGTGGCGCTCACTCCCCCGATCTTCCTGCTGTGGACTACGTCGGTGACTGTGGAGCTCGGCCGGCGCGCGGAAGATACCGACCAAAAAGCCGACCAGGACGAACACCCCGAAATCGCGGAATTGCCGGATACATCCCAAACAGAGATCGATCCCCGATCCCGCGCACTCGAGCTCATCGACGAGGGCGGTGTTCCGCTCCGGGAGATTGCCCGCCGAGTCGGTGTCGACGACCGCACTGTCAGGCGCTGGCGGGATTCAGCACGGACCGAACCCGACAGTCTGGTAGAAGTAGGCGCATGAAACGGACACTGATCGTCGCGGCCGGCGCACTCCTGATGGCAGGGTGCAGCTCGAGTGAGCCCGCGCCGGAAACCACCGACGATGCACGCGGCGGCGTGACGACGGAGCAGGTCCTCGGCATGATGCGTGAGGACAGTCGTCTCGCTGCCGCCGTGCCCGACGACGTGCTGACGACAGCGTCGGAAGAGTCGTGCGATGAGTTGCGTGCGGACCCGGCCGCTGGCGCGGTACCTGGCGTCAAGTATTGGATGGACTCCGGGTACGAGGCCGACGAGGCGGGTTCCATGACATTGTACGCCGCGATGCTCGCCTGCCCCGACCTGGTTGGACAAGCATCGGACTTCTCCGGGAACTGAAATAGTTCGTTAGCGTCACGACATAAATCGACCCTTCACCGGCGGGTGCCTCTGCGGATCTGGTAGACGCGAGCCTGTGACAGGTTGGACGCGCGGACGATGTCGGCGGCATGCACGCCGGCATCGAACGCGGCCTCGATCGCGTGACGTAGGCCGAGGTCGATTCTGGCGATCTCGGCCTCAGCTGCTAATCGTTCGTTGCGCAAAGCACTGATGTTGTCGAGGATCTGCTCGGGCTCCATGCGGTCCAGTATAGGCCACGTTTCCAGCGCTGTAGAAATCGTTCGAGAAAATTTGAGTTATGGCTTGCGCGTTGGGATTACAGCGTGCTATAATTTTGGTATGAGCAAAGCAGAGATCACCGCAGAGACACTCACCGACATCATCACCGCAGCCGGCCACAGCCCCCGCGACTTCGACATCAAGGCCACCCTCAAGAACGTCACCCGCTACAACAAGGAGATGGCCCTGGAGATCGCAGACGGAGGCCACCCCGACGAGTTCGGCCCGGTCGACCTGGAGACCGTCACGGAGTGGCTGGACGAGACCGGCCCCGCCGGCACCTACGTCCTCTGCCCCTGGCTGGCGGCAGCCTGAGGGCGGGCCAGTCAGGTCGGTCGTTGCGCTAACGAACTACCTGCCCCGCTTCCCCTCAGTTCTTCAGGGTCCGCCCACTTTGCTCAGTTCGATGCTTCGCCTAACGAACTATCACCACCCATAACCGAGAGGCCCACCGTGACCGACACCCTCATCGCCCGCACCCTCAACATCACCCCCGAGAACTACGACCTCGACGCACTCCTCCATGACGCCGAGATCACCTTCACCCCACGCGGCCGGCACGCCATCTTCGACGCAGACGAGATCGACCTGCTCGAGGAGATCGCGCAACGTCACCGCCTCGGCGAGGATGCCTGACGAGAGTCGGTACTTCGCGCAACAAACGATCTACACCCTTGGACGAGAACACTTCGAAACGACGAAAGTGCCCCACCCTCACGAAGAGGATGGGGCACTTTCATGCGAAGAGGCTGTGCGCCTTGACGGCTGAGCTACCCCACCCATGCGGGTGGATCGTCCAGCACGATTCAGTCTAGGCGGTGGGCTCTTCCGTGGTGACGGTCCCGTCGACGACCGGCACCGGAGTTCCCGACAGTGCCTGCTCGAGCGCATCCGCGACACCGCCGATCTTGTCGGCCGTCGCCTGATCCAGGGTCGCAGCCTGAACTGCATCCTCGCTTGCGTCGTTGTCGATGACAGCCTGAGCTTCGGCCTTCGCCTCGCGGAGCTGCGAGACTGCCGAGCCGATGACACCTTCGAGGCGTGCCAGTGCGTCGTCTACTGCGGTCATGAATTCCTCCTGCTGTTGTGCGAGTTCGGCGATACCGGGTGGTGTGCCGAGTTGCCGCCATATCCATTCGCGGATCATGACGTGCCCCCTTTCGGTTGGGGATCTGTGAGCCCGGTTCCGGGCATGAGAAAACACCCGCACTGTTCGCACGGGTGTTCGAGTTCTGTTAGGTTGTGGTCAGCGGGACGCGGTCAGGAAGGGAAGCCTGGATCGCGTCCCGCTACTAAGTTCGGGAGGCGTCGTGGAGCTGTACCGCATCGGTGACCGCTGGGCCGAACCCGCGCCCGCGCGCTGCGCCGCAGGACACCCACTAGGGCCGCGGCGAGTCCTCGTCGGGTCGCAGGTGTGCGGCGCAGAGCACGGCCACCACCGCACCCATACCTGCGTACAGTGCGGCTCCGTTGTTTACACGCCGCCAATAAGGGCCGGCTGCAACGACTCGAGCTTCGACGGCCGAGCGCGGTAGCTACTCCCCTTCGGGTGCCTTGCCGATGATCACGTCGTCAGAACCCTCGTAGCGGTAGCCGTAGCGACCGTCCGGGAGCAGCACCCAGCCGGCCTGTCCTTCGTCGACGGGCGGGGTGAAGGCATTCTCGGCGGTCATGACGCCAGTATCCCAAAGGGTTAAAACTCGCGTTATGCGCCCGTTTGGTTCTGTCATTCGGATGAATGATTGAGTCCGAAATCGGACAGGTGAATGGAGCGGGCATCGGTAGCGTCGCGGCATGCAAACCGAACAGGTAGACCCCAGCGAGATTCAACTCAACGACCACATCCTGATCTGGACCACGGACACGAACGACGCCAGCGCGCCGCAGCAATTCGAGGTCCACAAGATTCGACAGGTCGAGGAGCCAGATAAGACGCACCCTGACGCGTACGACTTCGAGTACTACGTCGACGGCGTCGATCAAGAGAAGTTCACCGCTGGCGTCCGGTACCCCAGGACGCTTCCCGTGACGCGAGTCATTCGACCCCCGGCCAACATCTTCGTCGACAAGTTCTAGTAGTCGGTCCATACCGCTCGGATCGCGGCCAGACCGGGCGGTACGGCATGATGTGGCGCGTGGCAAAACGGAGCAGTTCCCGGTCGGGTCGAAATTGGTTCACGTTGCTCGGCGTCGTCGCCGTCGCAGCGGCATTGGTCTTTGTCGGCGTCGGCGTTGCCGTCAGCACGTCGCGCTCGGAACCGGCATCCACCACCGGCTACGTCCCACCAGAGCCTAAGAAGTACGACTACCTCCGCGTCGCTGTGCTCGGAGATTCCTACACCGTGGGCGTCGGCTCGACATCGAACAACGGATACGCCACGCAGGCAGAGCAGCGCTACTGCTGGCGACTGAACGCTCAGGGCGAAAGCTCGACCGGATACGTCAACACCGCCCCCGACGGTTCGCCTCCGTTCACAGACGTCGGCCGGATCGCAGAGACCGTCAGCGATGACCCGCAGGTCATCATCGTCCAGGGCAGCACCAACGACGCCGGCAAGCCTGGGGTTCGTGAAGCTGCCGAGTCGGTGTATCGCGCACTGCGCGCCGGAGCACCCAACGCAACCATCGTCGCCGTCGGCCCGACCGATGCGCCGATCGTGCCCGACCAGGCACTCGCCGAAATCCGAGACCAGGTTCGGGCAGCCGCCGACGCATCGGGTGTCCAGTTCGTTGACCCCCTCGAACTGGGGTGGTTACGAGACGAGACCCTGTACGGGAGCGACCGCCTGCACCCCACGGATTCCGGCCACAAGACGATGGCCGAGGATCTGCACAACGTATTGGTGGAGCGCGGAATCTCGACCCGCGACTACTGCGCAGCCGTCTAAGTCAGGCACCGCTTCACGAACGCAAGCATGTCGGCCGCCCACGCTGAGTAGGTCGCGAGGTGGCCACCAGCGTGCGTCAGGACCGACTTCTCCAACGCGTTGGTCCCGAGATAGGTAGCGAACGCATCGGCGTTGTTGGCCTTCGAGACGTCCGTGTCCGACGTCGATGCGTAGAACCGATAGCGCTTACCTGCGTACTGCGCGGCCGGAACGAGAATCGGATCCCGACCTGCGGTCTTCGCCGCGTAATCGGAGCCGTCCGACGCAATCCCGTGAGCAGTGCGGATCGGTACGGAGTACGTGCCACCCGCGTACAGATTCGCAAGGTTGCACACCCCGTCGATCAGGGCGACGCCCTTGATGTTCGGTATCCGCCCATCTGGCACCGCGAGCAGCGACGCCAGGCCACCCATCGAGCCGCCGATCATGATGACCGCCGACGGCGTGCCGAAGTACTGGACGACGCGGTTGTACAGGTCGAGGTTGTCATCGGTGGCGAAGGTGTTGCCCCAGTTGTTCGCGTGCAGGTTGGACCCTGCGACGGTGCACCCGTAGTTCGACAGTGCGGACAGCACTGGGCCAGCGAAGTAGTTGAGCGAAACCTGTTGGTTGGCGTTGTGGGGGTGAGACCAGATCACGAGCGGGTTGCCGGTGGACTTCCGCAGCGACGGAGCGGGCGGCACGATGCGGACCTGCTGGCCGTTCGCGCTGCTGGTGTCGATCCAGCTTCGGAACGACACCAGGTCCGATCGCCCCTGATACGTCACGCCCCACTTCGCGCACAGGCCTTGCGAGACCGCGTTGACCTGAGCTGGGGTGAGAGCGCCGCGGCAGATGACGAGCTGGGCGATGTCGCCGTGCAGGCCTTGGTTGGGCGAGCCACCGAAAAACAGGTCGATGAGGCTGCCGAGCGTGACGGTCCCCGGAGCGGACGCGCTCGTAATCAATCCGTCGACCGCGTGACGGATTTGATTCGACTCGATGGTGGTCGCGTGGACGTGCAGGTTGTTGTCGTTGAGGGGCGCGCCACCGGGTTGGAGTCCGCCACTCGGTAGAGCGATCTGGATGCCGGGGGCCGAGCCTGTGCCGTCTAGTTGCAACCGCAGCGGAGTCGTCGACATCTGGACACCCGATGCGTGGGCGATCTGCGCGGGACTCTTCAGGGTGAGGGTGAACGGCGCGGAGCTACCCGCCACAGCCGACACCTTGAGGACCTCGCGGTTCCCGCCACTGTCGACGATCAGGTCCGACCCGACGGGCACGGTTGCACTGGTGGACAGCGTGGTTGCGCCGATCGCGGATGCGGCCGATAGGGTGCCGCTCAGGTTCCACTCTGCGCCGGACCAGATCACGCGAGGGAAACCGGCCGTGCCGTCGAACGTGGTCGACGCCGAGGCGACAGCGAAGACCGTAACCGGCGAGGGGACGGAGGTGTCTTCCCAGCGAGAACCCCACCCGACGCAGCGCAGCGAGTTCGCTGCACCGTTGGTGCGAACGACCTTGCGACCGCCACGTTCCGCAATCGTCATCGGCTTCGAGTTCACGGTGTACCCGGTGAGATCCTGCGCCCAGCCGGACAGATCGGGCAGTGCATCGACCGAGCTACCGACCGCACCTTGCAGGGTGGAAGCGTCCCAGTTGCCGAGCACTACAGCCGGAAGGTCTCGCAGGACATCGAAGGAATCGAGTCGGACGCCTCGCGCGTCGCGCATGTAGGCCATGTCAGCTCACCGTCCTGATGATGATGTCGTCGATTTCGCCGTTGGCGTCGAGGACGATGTCCGCGGCTTTCGTGAGGATTGGTTCGCCTGCCTGGTCGATGACACGAGCGCGCAAAGTAAAGGGCGCATAACTCTGGTCTAGTGCAGCTTTCAGCGGTGTGGACGTCGTGGCCGCTGTAGCGATCTGATCGACGGTCAATCCCCCGCCCTCGATCGGGTTCGCGTCGAGGTACACCGCCAACGCCTCAGCGATGGACTCCTCCGACGTACCCGGAGGGACACCCACCGCGAGAGCGAGGACAGACCACCAGGACACGGTTCCTGACGCTGGGATGGTCACGTAGTAGGTGTCGATCCCCCACGTGACCACCGCCGGCCCCGGCTGCAACTCTGGTGTGGTGAGGACACCGGCGACAGGTTTCACCTCGATGCGTTCCGGCACCACCACCGACCCGGTGACAGTGCCCTGCCGCAGTCGTGCGGCCTTGATCCACACCGACTTGTCGACGGACTGGTTGGCTACGTTCCCGACTGTCGAAGACAGAATGGTCATGCGGTACCTCCATTCGTGATGAGACCTGCGAGGTAGCGGCCGAACTTCGCGGCCGCTGGTGTGTGTTTGGGCACGATGATGTTGGCGATGGTGTCGTTGACGAGGGTCAACGCTGCGACCGGACCGAGGCCCTGCTCGAGCTGGTTCACGGTCAACGATTTGCAGATGAACCGCGGCCAGGTGTTCGGGTTCATGTATTCGGCGAGCGCTTCTTCGCCGCTGTACGGGACGATGACGGTGTCGCCCTTTTCAGTGAGAAGCCATAGGTCGGTGTCTTCGTCGTTGTCGAGCATCTCGTACATCTGCGTGTACCCGATGCTGTAGTCGGCGCTTGTCATGCGGGCTCGATCTCCGGCTCACCGGGCGCGGGTAGCTCCGGGCCGAGCTCTGGTTCCACGTCGATGACAGCAGCGGCAGGGATGGGGTCGAGAGTGCCGACGAACGTGCCGCCGATCCACTCTCCGTCCTTGTACGTGTGCATCAATCCGTCGCGAAGCTCGATTCCCCAATCGCTTCCGTCTTTGGTGAATGTTGCGTCGAATTTCATGCGACCCCTTCCGTCAGGACTACGTTGTCGCGCAACGACCAGTAGTCGAATCCACCCGAGTTGACGGCGAAGCCGCCACGGCGGACCTCGATGCCGCCGTAACGGAAGCCGGAACCACGGGTGCCGAGCGCGCCTGCGGTCGGTTCGGTGTAGCTGACGGCCGGAACCCACTCCGTCGTACCCGCAGCTTTCTTCTCTACGAGATGCACTTCTTTGCCGTCAACGAGGCCCACCGTGACCCGGTATGCCACTCCATCCGGAGTGTCAGCGATCGGGGCCAGGGCAGTGCGCGCACCGTTGACGAACCGACAGATCGTCGTCGACGTCGACGTGTGCTCAATCGACATGTACGTCTTCCCGCCCGAGTCGGAGTGATAGACGTACGACTGAATCTGCGACGAGGGACCGACTACACCCCACTCACCCACGACGTCGTCATACGCCATTCGCTCTTTGAACAACGCCCTCTGCGTGCCGTTCGTGGTGCCGCTGAACTTGGCGACGCCACCGCTCACACTGGGTCCGCCGACCCCTGCAAACGCAACCGTGGTCCAACGATCAGAGGTCATCTGTTCATCGAAAGGATCGAATCCTTCGCGCGGCAGAGGATCTCCCGTCCGGAGGCGAACGCCGATCCCAACCCATGGCACCAACGGACTCGAGTACAACTGCGATGCTTTAGGCAGCGTCGACCCCTCTGCCAGCACCGAGGATAATGTGAAATGCATCTTCTGCTGGCGGGGAAACGAATCGGGGTCCAGCGTCAGAGCTGGGGTCTCGTTGCAGTACAAGTCGCGAGGCGTGCCAGAACCCACCTGGTGGATCCCGACAAACATCCATTCCTCATAGGCGTAGAGGATGTCGGCGGGTGCCGTGACGGTCACCAGTTGAGCCGAGTTGGTGAGGATCGGTTTCTGATTCGGGGATACGTAGTCGATCTTCAGGTCGCCCGTCTCGGTCATCCTCCCGAAGTAGACGTACATGTCCGCACTCGTGGTAAAGATGTTCGTCGTGATGAAAAATGACACTGTCGCGCGACCGGCACTGTATGTCGCTTTGATCCAGACGCCCTCGACTACATTCAACGTTGGCCGGTAAGTCGGCGCTGTCGTTGTGCCGATCGAGTGCCGATGACTACCAGTGCTCGACGTCGCCCCGGTCTGTGAATCCACCGACTTCACGTTGAGGTTGAGGAGGCTGATCGGGAACGACACCTGCTGCCCAGGCACCATCGACACCCACGCATCGATCGTGGGGATATTGTCCGCGAGTTTGACGACCTCCGACCGCACCTGCTGCACCGTCAACGTGTTCGCTGCCGCCGATGCGGCTGCGGCTGCGGCTGCGGTCTGCGCGGCCGACGCGGCAGTGTTCGCGTTCGATGCCTGCGACTTGACGCCGAGGAATCCGCCGATCAGGTCGAGGAAACCGCCACCCGACCCGCCACCGAACACGCCGGAGAAGAACTGTGAGATGAACCCTGCGATACCGCCGAGGAATCCGCCGAAAAGGTTGGTGATCCACGACCCGAAGAAATTCGTCTGCAGCGAATTCTTCACCGGAGCCGAAGTGCGGTCCTTGAACTGCTGCGTCGTCTCCGCCGCATACGCCGCCAGGCCACCCGAGTTCGCGGACCCGGACGGGTACCCACCAGATGGAGAACTCATTGCACACTCCATTCAGGCGCAGAAAAACGCCACGGATTTCACAGTGGGGAAACGCGACCTGATCAGAAACGCGGGCGCGGCGGAGGGGCCGGCAACATCGGGCCGCCAGCCTCACGGCAGGTCTGCACAACAACGAGCTCCCAATCGACCTGCAAATCGATGAACTCTTCCATCTTCTGAACCTTGATCAACAGGTCATTGACCTGATCTTTATAGGGTGAGATCAGAGTGAGTGCGGCAGCGGAAAGGGTTGCTGCACCTGATGCTTCACTGTTCCCCGCGTCCGCGTTGACCTTCCGTTTCTGCGACGAGATCATCCACAACTGCGCAGCCAACACTGCGACTGCGAGTGGGGTGATCACCGAGAAAACTTTCAGGACAGTGTCGAGCCATGTCATCGATCGCCCTCACCCTCTGCCAATGCCGGCGGATCAGCGGGTCGGGGAATCATCAACGCTCGATTCATTCTTCGGCGGTCGCGGACAATGTTCCAGGTGCGAAGACCAGCGGCGACCGTGATCGCAACCCCGATGCTTCCTGCTGTCATTGCCCGTGTCCCCAACGCGAACGCCGCGATGCCATACCCGAACCACAAGACACCGATGATCGCCAACGATGTGATTTCCGCGGATGTTTCCTGGCGGATCTGTTCTGGGGTGCGCGATCTGCTTGAGTTCCAGGTCGCAATCAACCCGCCGAGACCACCGAATCCCATGATCGCGAAGTAGAAGTTCGATCCTGTCGGCCATGCACGGTCGAGCGCCGACGAGATCTCGAATGGTGTTGCCACAGCGAGGATGCCGATCCACATCGAGAGCCCGAATGCGACTTTCTCGAAGGAACCCGCTCTACGGACGACGAGCGGTTGCATCTGATGCCCTTCGATCGCGGAAATGGAGCAGGGCAGACATCCGGTTGTGGAGTGCGAGCAGTGCGAACGCGAGACGGCCTCGACTGTTCGCGGCGGCGGCGAGGATGTGAATCCAGGCGACCCAGGTGTAGACAACGATGCCGGTCAGCCCGCCCTGCTCGAGTTGCCGTGCAGCATCGAGAACGGCGAGAGCGAAGAGGGCATATCCCGTCGCCGCTGCCATGTAGGCGTGGAACAAGATCCGTGCCGAGAACTTCGATGCCGCGAGGAGGATGACGGCGACCATCAGGAAGCCGATGCCCCAGATGATTTCGCCGCCGAACTGACGGAGGGTGGCATAGGAAGGGCCTGCGATGCGATCGGGTCCGCCGATGATGAACGCGGTACCGAGGAAGAATGCGAGTACGGCGGCGCGGAACGGCGGCAGATACACGTCCGCGGTGCCCTGCCCCGGCACTACTGCACCTTCGGTGGCTTGATTGCCAGCTTGTTCTGCAGATACGAGCCCGCTGCCGTGCCGACTGCCCCGAGCCCGAGCCCAATCGCAATCTTCCAGTCACTGAACTGCGTGAAGTCGAAGTTTGGGTCTACGACAGCCTGAACGACCGCAGTGACGAACGCGATGACGACAGCCGCGAGGCCGCCCTGGACCAAGGTCCGCAACGCGCGGGACTTGGCCTGCATCTTGATCCAGCCGACCGGGTCGAAGTCGCCGTCTTCGGTGATGACCGCCGCCGCCGGGAGGTTCGCGAACAGCACGTCCATACGACGACGCCCTTCGGCTTCCAGCCGCTCGAACAGTTCGTCTGCACGCTTCTGGGCGGCAACGACCTCGGCGTTCACCTGAGCAATCGCACCCTCGAACCGAGACGTGATCTCGGCAGTGACATTCCGGGTGATGATGTCGATCGCGTTGTCGGCCATCACTTCCCCTTTTCGTACTCGTACGGTGCGGGATTCTCGACCTTCAAGGCGGACAGAACGGCGTCGAGTTTCAGCTCGACACGCTTGAGTTGCTCGACCTCGAAGTTGCCGATCTCCATGACCCGTCCAACACCATCGACGAGGCTGCGCTTCTTCTGGGTGTGGTCACCCAACTGGTCCCAGCCCCGACGTACACCGTCAGCTTCCTTACGCCCCAGCAACTGCTCTTCGATGTTCTCCGCTGCACCTGCCATGTTGTCCTCCTGGGGTAGGAGCGCGTCGCCGAGTGCGAGCGCGCGTTCGTAGAACTTTCTTCGGTCGTCGAGACCGTTCGTGCCGCCGTTGACGGCCTTCGTCGCACCGAGAAGGTCACGCCGGTCCGCGTAGCTGTTCATGTTCCGAGAGACCGTCCAGTAGAACGTCGCTGCGAGAAACCCCCAGTACGGTTCAGCAACTGCGAGGGGGTTCTTCACGAAGTACTCGGGATCATCGACCAGACCTTTGGCTGCCGCCCACCGTGAGAACGATCGGTAGTTGTTCTTCCCGGTGAGCTGAATCGGGCCGCGGCCCTTGTACAGTCGACCATCGCCGTCGACCTGCGGGGTGTTGCCGAGATCGGTGCGGGTGTCATATGCATCACCCGACGCGATCTCCTCCATCCATTTGAGGCCGCCAGACTCGTGCCCGATCTGACTGCACCACATCGCGACTCGATCTACAGTGGTGCAGTCGGCCATGAAGAGTGCGTTGTTCCATGCCGGGCAGAGCTCTTCGTATCGGTCCATCGAAACGCGGTTGTCCATTGCCTCACCGAGCGTCTGGGCGTCCATCAGTGCACCTCCCGCGTTTCACGGCGAACGTCCGCAGACTCCCGTGCGCGTTGAATACGCCGGACCCGTCGTTTCGTTCGGCCGTGTTTGTCGCAGAGGGTACAGCCGCACATCGGGCGCTCGCGGCAGGCCGCCTGCATCATTTTCGCCATCAGATCGGCCCCATGAATTGCTCTTCGATCCGTGCCCACACCGCGTCATCCTCGGCTGCGACAGGAGCGGCGTTCGGTGTCGCCGTGTACCCCTTGCCGGCGATGCAGGACGCCAACTGATCGACCGACATCCAGTACTCGTACGGGCGGAACCCTGAGTCTGCGATGAACACCTCGCGGGTATCGGCGTTGAAGCCGACGACCGTGAAGTAGTGATAGACCGTCCCGCCGCCGTAAGCGGGCTTCTCGCCGCGGGTACCGAGCGGGTAGTTCGTCGGCGGCACCATCACGTTGCAGACGACTGCGTACCCGCCGAGGATCGACGCCTTCACGTCTTCCCACAGCAACTCTCGCTCGTCGTCCGTCGCATCGTTGCCGGGAATCTGACGGGTGATGTAGTCCGCTTCGACGTTCCGGTTCAGCAGGTCGGTGATGAGACCGATGTGGTTCGTACCGTTGCGGGTAGTCCCTAACTGGCCGGCGAGATCCGTTTCGGTCGAGCCGATTCCCCGCACCTCGAGCGCCACCTGAGTCGACGCAGGCCCACACCAATAGAACGTTTCCTGCGGGATGATCGTCGTGTTGTGGGGAAGAACGATGTCGGCCATGACTCACCCCTTGATTCGTAGAGCGATACGGTCCGCCAACTGACGGTCGATATTCGACTGAGCACGCAACCCCCGCTGCCCGAACGCAGTAGCCACCTCAGCGACATCCCGCGACCGAACACCCAGACGCTTCGCCAAATCCAAGACACGGATTTTCGCGGGAGGTTCGTTCTCCAAACCGAACTGCTCGAGCACCACGTTCGCGATCTCCGCACGCTCATGCTGCGGAAGACCCTCGTAGATCTGGCGGGTATCCGGCACCGCAACATCCGGGTCGGTACTGTCGACCCACTGCCCGGCCGCCGTCAAACGGTTCAGCATGTTTCCGCCCGCCTGATACTTGCGAGTCGGACTGTCCGGCAACGGATCACCGGGAACCCGTACACCATCGATGGTGACCATCAACCGCTTCACACCGTCGATGACCTCCATATCCAAACCGAGGCACTCACACAGATGCTCCGACTGGGACTCGAAGAACTCCGTCGGCAACGGCAACGGCGCACCCTTCACCGCGAACCCCGTGAACATCCACAGGAACCGCTGCCTCGCCATCGAGAAATCGCAGTTCTCCCGAGTCGGGAGCCCGATACCGTCCCACGTCTTGTTGAAGTCGTTGACGATCTCCGGCATCAGAACACTCCCGCCTGCTGAACATCACTGACCAGCGACTCGATTCGTTCCCACGCCCTCTGGCCGGGATCCTGCAACGCCCGGTCATCACCGACAGCGAGGGCGTACTCGACAGCTGCCTCACGCGACCACGACAGGATCGTCTTCGACACCCGGTCCATGTAGATACGGCCCGAGTAGTCGTACTGGCGGGTCGCACCGATCCGGTCGCCGAGTGAAATATGGCCGTCGTCGCCGATGAGGAACGGGCCACCGTCACGCACATTCAGTTCATGCGCGACATACGTTCTCGTCTCCCAGAAGCCCTGACGCAGCACCATCAGAGACGAGATGGTGTACGCCTTACCGGCACCTTCCTGGAAGAACTCGAAATAGCGTGACCAACCCGAATCCTGAGCTCGCGCAAAACTCTTCACGGACATCCACGCGAGGATCGTGTCCTCGTAGAACGGCTTCAGGATCGTGTCGATAGACCCGCCGATGGAGCCGATCTGCGCCAGGTTCCCGAGAATGTCTCCGAGGGCTTGGATTCCGGCGCTGATCGCCTCGTTGACGCCCGGCATGGAATGGCCGCCGGTGTTCACCTGGATAGCAGTCGACGGTGTCTCCACCCACTTCGCTGACGTGACCCCGGATCTCTCCCCGGTCAGGTAGACAGCGAACGGTAATCGTTTGTCCGTGCGCGTCGCTCGACGCCCGGGAACGAAGTAGTCGCCGGGGATCTCACCGTTGGTGATCAACGCCGACGTCGAGTCGATGAAGTCCGACGCGAACCCTGTGATCGTGCGGATCAGCCCGTCGAAGATCGTTCCGCCATGCGACGTACCAGTGTAGACACCGGACTTGTCGACGAAATCGACCACCAGCGCGCCGTGACGCAGGTTCGCGCCCGGCCACGGAGGCTCATCCCCCGCCAGATACCGACGCAGAACCGGAGTGATCTCCGCGTCCTGCATCATCGGCTTCGCCATCGCATGGAAGTTCTTCCAACGCGACGTAGCGATACCCCAGATGGTGCCGGCCGCCATGTCCTGGATGAACGACGTCGGTTTGACGACGATGTTCCAGTTCGATTGATCCAGCGACCCGAACCACGAACCCAGATTCATCGGCTCGTCCGGGAAGGTGATCAGCGGGTTGTGCTCACGGAAGACCTGCATGAAGAAGGTCGTCTTCAGGACCCAGATCATCGGCCCGGGAAGGATGAACATCCTTGGCTGCACGATGGCGGGGAGGAAACTCGAGGACCACACGTCGTAGTACTTGAGCTCTTCATACGAGGACGCGAACGTCAGTGTCGTGACCGATGTTCCGTCTTCGAGGTCGTCCTGGGAGACGTTCTTCAGGCGGCCGTCCCACCGGTCACCGACGTAGTCGACGGTGATGTGGATGTTGCGTTTCTCGCCGCGCTGGATACGGGCCCACGAGTCGAGCGCCCAGCGGGCTTCGTTCGAGTTCGTCGGCAACGGCAACGTACCGACACCGGTGTCTCCGTCGACCTTCTCGAAACTGCCCGAGTACTCGTTCCCGACGACGAACTGTAGGTTCCATTCGCCGTCGTGGAGGCGCACCACCGGTGGGACTTCCCGCAGGCGGCGTTCCTCCCGATGTGCGTTCTCCGTCGCAGCGAGGATGGCGTTGCACTGATCGAGGAGGCTCGCCCCGAGGTCGACACTCATTCCAACCCCCATGGCCATTCGGAGTAACGACGCGCAATGAACATCGCCATCGCGCCACCGGCAGGAGCATTCGTCACCGACACAGTGATGTTCTGCTCCGGTGTGTACGGCGGCCACCAATAGGTGAAGTACTTGCCGGGCACCGGCATACGGCCCAACAGGTTCGTTCCCGCAGACGAACGAATCATCAACTCCCGAGACGAATCGGTCGTGATGACCGCACCCTCATCCGTCGATGTGATCAGCGGAGTCAGGATCGTCCGCGTGGTGTGATCGAGGCCGGACGCGAGGTCGGGGCCCGGGGCACGCTTGTACGGTGCACCGCGCCACGAATTGTCCGGAATTGTCCACTGCCCGCGAGTGAGAACCCAGCGTGCGGGCATCTCCTGATCCGTCGGATTCGACGGCTTCGGGCCCTTCGCCGCAGTACCCCCGACCAGACCCGAACCCGAAGTGCCGGTCGTCGACCAGTTCGACACAACCGAATCCCAGTACCACATCGGCTGACCTGCACGCAGAGGAAGAATCGGATTCGCATGACCGGCCACCAGAATGTCGGTGCCCGGGTCGAAATCGGATCCCTCGTACAACTGCACATCCAGCGACCGAGTCCCCGACAGCTCCGTCGTGTACGCGATCCGCGCCAACTTCGCTTCCGGATCCCACCGATCCAGCTTGTACTGGAACGCTTTCCGGAACTTCGACACGATCACATCGACCGGAGTGTTACCGACTTCCTTCACGTGGAAGCCGAGCATCAGGTCGCGGACATCGATCCACATCCCCTCGAGGGTTCCGCCGACCTGTCGTGCACCCGACTTCCACGTCTGCCGGACAACGGAATCCATCAAGCCCTTGACTTGATCCTGACCGAGGTAGACGCCCTGCTCCCCCGCACCCTTACCGTGCACACACCAATAGGAGCCGTCCGCTCCGAACACCTCGATACGGGAAGAGGAGGTCACAGTTTGCCTCCGTATCGCATCATCTGTTTCGTCTGCAGATCCCGGACCGACCGGATGACTGTGTTCGTGTCGTGGCCACGGATCTCACCGATGTGCACCGAGAAGTCCGGGCCCTTACCTCCACCGAATTCGGACGGCTCGGCGGTGAGGAGGTCGGTGACGTTCGCCAACGCCTCATGCGCACCGGTCTTGTTGTTGATGACATTGATGCCCGGAGGGATGACGCCGCCCTGGTCGAACACCGGAATGCCGGCGGCCGGCTTCAGCAGCTTCCGGATCACCTCTTCCCAGTTCGGGATGGCACCCGGCGTCACCGGTAACTGCCCGGCGATATCGTCCGCGGGGAACGACGACGGCACAGAACCCAACGCCGCCTTCGGATCCATCGTGGGGATCTCGAGGTCCCACCACCGAGAACTACCGAGACCGAACGGAACCTGCTCGGCGACAGCGTCGATACCGATACCGACCAGGTCAGAACCGAACTGCTTCAGCCGTCCCTTGATCGAGAACGAGTCGGTTCCTCCGCCTCCAACTTCCGGATTGGCCAACGCTTCACGAGCCTTGAGGAGCTCGATGTCGGCCTTTTCCTTCTCCGCCACCGACGATGTGAGATCCGCATAGACAGTGTTGCGGCGCTCGTTGGCTGCATCGACCGCGATCTGCGCATCGACACGGGCCGACTCGGCATCGGAGTACGTCTTCGCGATATCCGGTGCCTGCGGTGCAGGAGCATCCGCCACAGTCGCCCCAACGCCATCCTTCTTGCCCTGGAGTTCGACGACTTTCTGCTCCGCAGACCGCACGGACAGATCAGCCTGGTCCTTGTCGGCCTTCGTGTTGTCCTCTCCCGCATAAACCTTGTCGCGGGCTTCCTTCGCCTGAGCGACAGCGACAACCGCCGACTCCAGATCGATCTGGTCACTGGCAGTCCACGGCACCGGTGCCGTTGCGGCACCGCCCGCCATCTCGGCGATGTTCGCAACCAACGAATTCGGCAGGTGGAACTTGTGCGGGAACTGACTGTCCTGAGCACTCGCCCGATCCGGACCGATACCCGATGTTCCGTTTGCGCCACCGGACTCCGCAGGGTTACCGGCAACTGTCGCCGCCATGTGATCATCCGAAGCACCGACCTGGAACAGTGTTCCGGCAGGGCCGAGACCGGACTGAAGACCGGCCGTTGCGCCGCCGATCAGCGAATACGTCGTGTAAAGACGCTTCGTTGAACCGACGATGCCCATGACGATCTGCTGCAACCAGCCGACAAATCCGGAACAGTCGAAGTTCGACGGGCCGGTGCCGCCCCACTCGTACGTGTTTCCGGTAACACCGCGGCCCGCATTCAGCGCTGCGTTGATACCACCATCCGCGTACTTCTCCAGACGCATCCCGAAACGTTGAGCGATTTGCCCGAGGATCATTTCCGAACGAGGCCGCTTCGCAGGTGCCAGCGGTATGTAGCCTTCACCGCCAGTTTCCGGCTCGCCGAAAACTCTCCACGATCCAGCAGGCGCAATATGGGCAGTGTGGTCCTCGCGGACCCCACCGTTGGCGTAGTAGTCCCACACCCCGCCATTCGCATTCGGGAGCAGGATCGGCGCGACCGGCCCTTGGACACCATTCGCGTTGAAATCTCGCTGCGCCTGCTGCGTCCGGATCGTGTCGACAACAACGGTCATCGTGCGCGGCCGGTTGATCAACTCATCCAACGTCGCCTGCGCCGCAGCATCATCGGCATAGACCTCGACGGTGCCGTTCTCCAGCGTCCGAACCTTGAGATCCAACGCCTCCAAACGGGCGATCGCCGCAGCATCCAACGTATCCACCGTGATGGACTTGTCATCCGGTACAAGATCGACCTTGTCCTTCAGAATGTCCAACGCGATCTGCGAGCCAGCCATGTTCGGCTGATCGATGAGAGTCGACACCACCGACGGAATGCCGATGTACTTGTCCGCCAGCCGATCCGCTTCGGCACCGACCACACCGAGCGTCCCGACCTGCTCGATGAACTTCTGCCGAGACTGCTCCACCACACTAGTTGCGGCCTGCTGAGCGCCCGCCAGATCACCGTTCGCGACCGCGGCATCCCTCGCTGCCCGAGCAGCATTGAGAGTCGCCTCCTGCTGCGCGACAGTCACATCGAGGAAATCACGACCAGCAGCTGTCGCCACGTCGATGGTGTTCGTGTCGACATCGATCGTCGGCTTGACGAGGACATCGTTCTGGTTCTTCTCCCCCGCGGCCGACTCCTTCGTCGACTCGAACGCAGCGTTCAACGCTGAGTTCGCCTGCTCCAAATCGAGGGGGTTACCGTTCAACGCATCGAGGGCCGCCTTCAACGCCGACGTACGATCCTCTGCAGTCGCCGCAGAATCGGTGATCTTGTCGATCGCCTCCGAGAATGCCGTAGCTGATTCACTGCCCTGATCCATCGCCAACGCAGTGTCGGACTGGATCCGCTGCGCCTCGTTCAACTGCTCGTTCGTGGTCCCGATGCTCGTCGCCATATCGACGGCACCGACACCGGCATCGTCGAGACTGTTCTTCAGCGCCTCGAGCGACGACACCTTGTCGGCCTCGCTGGCACCGGCCGCGGACAGAGTGGTGTTGTAGTTGTCGAGCTTGCCCTTGACCTCGTCGTACTTCTGGCTGTTCCCGCCGAGCGCCGCCGTCAGATCGTCGAGAGACACACCAGCCCGGTCGTAGCCGTTGATGTTGCCCTTGTAGACGTTCGACGCCTCCGTCGACCGACGGATGTTCTCGCCGATGACAGAGTTCACCCGATCGAGAGCGCCCTCTTGATTGAGGTGCGCCGCAACAAGATCGCCCTCAGCGATACCGTAATTGCGGGCGGACTCGATCAGACCGGACTCGGCCAGGATCTTCGCCTGAGACGCGATCGTGTTCGCCGTGACTGCACCGGTCTGCGCGTCGAGCGTGCCACTGAGAGCCTCGACAGCCGCCTTGTTCGCCTCGGCCGCAGCCTTCGCCTCCTGGTTCTTCTTCATCCAGAAGAACAGAGCAGCGCCAGCAGCGAGCACAGCGATACCGAACGGCCCACCCAAAGCGGACACGATGCCGCCGCCGGCGAGTTTCAAAGCTGTTCCCGACGCTGCAGCCAGACCCGCGGCCGTCGAGAACCGGGCGGCACCAGTCGCCGCGTTCACGAACGCCGACTGCATACCAGCAATAGCCGGACGGGATGCCCCGATCTGCTGAATCGCAGAACCGAAACGGCCCATCTGCACAACACCATTGCGGCTCGTCGTGATCAGGCCACCCTGAACCGTAGCCAACATGCGGGTCGTCGCGATCGCGCGACCGGTAGCTGCGCTGACATTGGACAGGATCGGGGGGATGACTTTCCACGCGATGAACGCCGCGACCAACGCCAAAACTGTGTCCGTGTTCCCCGCCAGGCCATCGAATACCGGCAGTAGGAAAGACGACAATGCGTTCACCGCAGGGATGACCCGGCCGGCGATTTCCTCACCGAAATTGCCGAGAGCGTTCTGCGCCTTCGCGATACCACCGGCAGTGGTTTCACCGAACGCCTCAGCGGACCCGGCGAACTGCGAATTGACCTCAGCGAGAATGATCTTCTGCGCACCGAGGAGATCGTTCTGCGCAACCATCTGCTCGATCTGAGTCTTCTGCTCAGCAGAGAACGTGATGCCGACCTTCGACAGCGCGGAGACGCCCTTGATCGGATCGTTCAACGCCTTACCGAGCTGCAGCGCAGCACCCTTGGCGTCGGTACCCATCGCGACCGACATATCCGTCATCGCCAGAACGGTCTGATCGAAGACGTCGTTGCCGTCGCCCGACTCGTTCTTGATGTTTTTGAACGTCAGGAGGAAGTTGGCACCGGCGACGGTGCTTTCCATCTCGACAGACGTCATCGCTTCGATGCTTTCGGCGAGTTCACCGACATGCTCAGCGGAGACCTGTGCGGCCCCACCGGTGGACTTGATGACCGACGCGGTCTGCGCGGCAAGGGTTTCGACACCCTGCACATCCGCAAGTGACTGCGTCAGGAAGCTGATCGCTGCAGCACCGGCAGCGAAACCGGCGATCTCACCGGTAAAGCTCTCGTTGGCACCGAGAGCAGTCTCGCCCTGGCTCTCTGCCTCACGGGCATTCGTGGCCTCAGCCGAGTTGACGGCGGCCGCGGACACAGCTCCGCCGATGGCACTGATGCCACTGGTCGCTTCCGACGAGAAAGAGCTCGCGAACTTCGAGCCCTGCTCACGGCCAGCTGTTTCCATCTCCGGGCCGACGTTGCGGTTCAGTTCCCCCGCGATACCGGGAACAGCAGCGATAAGTCCTGCCGCGGTGGTCGAGAACGCGGTACCGTACGACTCGCCCTGCGTCCGCCCAGTGCGCTGCATGGCGCTGCCCTGGCGTTCGAGATCCGAGGTGATCTTCTTCGTCGCACCCGCGGTGCTGATGCCGCCGGCGAACGAGGTACCGAACTTCGCGCCCTGATCGCGGCCGAGGCCCCCGATCCCGGACATCTGCCGCGTCAAACCCGGAACGAGGGACTGCTGCGTCGACCCGGTGAACGCCGAGCTGAAACTGTTGCCCTGCTCCCGACCTGAACGGGTGACTTGTGCACCCACCCGGCTCAGTGAACCGGTGAATCCGGTACCGAACTTCTGGCCCTGTTCGGTACCGGACCTCGCTAGGCCGGGACCGACCTGCCGGTTGAACTCGCCGACGAACTTCGATGCCTCCGGCAACATGGAGATATACGCGACAGCGAGCTCAGTTGCCATGAGACACCTCCATTGGTTCTGTCACGCAGTGATGTCTTCGAGGTGCTGCCATGTTTCGCGCCGCACGATCCGGCCGATCGTCGATTCCGAAACCTCGTACGACGCAGCAAGATCCGAGTTCGTCAGATTGCCCGCCTTTGCGAGGGACCGGACCGCCAAGACTTGCTCGGCGGTCAGCTTCCCGCGGTGCGGTTCGACATCGTCGGGCACCGCATACAGGTGCTCGACCTTGCGGCGCCTCTCGTCGATCGGGATCGCTTTGCCGCCGTACTTCTTGACATTGTCATCGGACACCAGACCGGGACGTGGGAGCGGCTTCGGCCGGTGAATGCCCTTCGAGCCGTCCTTGCTGATCATCCAATTGTGTTCGGCCAGTTTGTCGAACACCATCGCCACCAGGAAGTCGGTGTGCGACCACATCCACTCGTCGGGCTTCAGTTCGCGGACGAGCGCCGAGTCGCGGTCGAGGTGCGCGAGGATGTTGAGGAGGTCGCGGAGCGAGAAGTCTTGGATGCCGATCCACCGGAGGCGGAGGCCTTGCGCGATGAGGTCCGCTTCGATGGCCCCTTCGTGGTCGTCGATGACTGCGAAGAGGCCGAGGATTCCGGGATTGTCACCTCGGATGCCTCGGTCCACGTCGTGGAGAGCCAGTCGATCTGGTCCTCTTCGAGGGTCGGGATGACCTTGCCGAGTTCGGGGTTGAGCATCGTCGCGATCTCGCGGACGAGGTCGTACTGTTCCTCGATCGTGAGTTTCATCTTCGCTGCCTCGAGCGCTCGTTTGCCTGGCTCGGACTTCGGGTTGATGTACTGCAGTTTCGGGAGACTGAACGTCATCAGTGAACCGTCTACCGGGATGTCGAACTCCCAGCGGTTCTCCGGCAACTGATGTGCCGGCAGTGGCATAACGGATCGGTCGTTGACCATCGCAGCGGCCCCTCTCGTTCGGCAGCGGCCCGAAGGCCCGCCTGGTGGAGGCGGGCCGCTGCGGTGGATACCTGCACCAGGCGGGTTCTGTTACGCCCCGGACGGGACGCCGTTGTTGGCGTATTCGTAGAGCTTGTTTCCGAGTGCGTCGGCGAAGCACTCGACGGTCACCTGTCGCGAGATCACGTTCGTGTGAACGAGGTTCGCGTCACCGATGGTGGTGATCTGGCCGTCCGGCACACAGAGGCGAAGCTTCTTCTGGTCGTCGAGGACGTCGACCAGCCACGTCTTGTGGGGAAGCTTCTTCGCGTTCTTCACCGTCGCGAGTCGAGTACCGACCGTCGACGTCGCGGGAGTCACGATGACGTTGGTGTCACCGTTGACGGCCTTCGCGACTTCCTCGTTCATGAACTCGAGCAACGAGAACTGCAGTGTGACGGTGTGATCGGACTGCACCACCAGGATGGTGTCGCCACCGAACGCCTTGATCTTCGTTGTGTCGCGGCCCTCGGTGAGGGTGATTCCGTCCTCACCGATGTAGCCGAGCGACTTGAATGCCGCTACCGGCGCGGTGACTTCGGACGTCGGGAGGACGGTCGCCAGCGGAGCCCACCAAATGGGACCCGTGACGAGAGGTGTTGCGTTGAATGCATTGGCAGCAGTCTGCGCCATGATCAGGCCCCTTTCAGGCACGTTGCAGCGGCCCTGATGGAGCTCCCCGCGTCAGGTGCGGGGACAAATGTCGGATCGTTCTGCCCGGCAAAGGCGAACGAGCATGTGAATTGAAACCTCAGCGAGCTGGCAGTATCACGATCCAGCGTTCAAATTGTTGACCAGCGTGTTGTCCCGAGCGTTGCGTACCATTGCAATTGGTGTGGCCGTGATGACCGAACCGCGCACACGGGACTTGCCCTGACTGACATTCGCAACGAAGCCCTCGCCGCATGCTGCAGCAATCGCCTCGCAACGCTTCCGAATCAGAGCTTCGACAGCTGCAGATTTCCTGATCGTCGAGAATCCCGCGACTTTCCATACGAAGCGCACAGTCATCAGTCGAGTCCTGTCGTGTGCTTACTGGTGGTGACGATCGACGCGGCCGGAATGGTAAGGCGTACAGCCGGAACGATGCCGCCTTCGTTACCGAGGTTGTGCAGCACGGGCTCGACCTCGGTGAAGAAGAACGGGACCGTGGCACCGTCGATGGTGATCTCGACACCATCCGCGGTATCCACCGTGATGGACTGCGCGAGTTCGTGTTTCTTCGGCATCAGATAGCCTCGCCGCGGACATCCAGCGAGCATGTGAACTGGTATCGCGGAAGATTGGTATCCGGATCGGGGAAGAACACAGGCCCTCCGACTTCGTCGTAGTGGTAGACCTGCACACCGTCGTGCCGCCAAGCTCCCCGATTGACCGAGAGAACGGCGCGACACAGACGGGACAATGCAGATGCTTCCGGCGCGGTGATGTCCCAACACTGGATCGTGATCTGAGCCGTGTCGACGACCAGGTCTCTACGCCTGCCTCCGGACCTGAACACCCGCACCGAACGTTTGGTACGAGGATTCAACATCCGGGTGGACACGTGTGCAACGTCATCACGCGAAGCCAACTCGGAACGCAGCTTCGACACCACCAGCGCCTCGACGTCAGGGAAAGCTATTGCCTCACTCACCCGTCCACCCGCCCCAGGTTGACGATCCCGCCGGGGTTCCACCCGAACGGGTTGTGGTCGTACATTTCAACCGGGCCGATGACGTCGAACTCGGTGCCCTCGAGCACCATCCGATCCCGGGGGGAGCACCTGAAGTCGGGTGGAACCATCAACTCCACCTCGACGACAACACGGTCGTGTCCCGCCAATTTCGGCTCGGACCCATGCGGTGCACCCCAGCCGTAGACGCGCTTCTGGACAGGAGCAGCCCAGACCTCGACGGGATTACCGTGAGCATCATCAGGTCCGCTCGACGACCAGACGCGGTGTCCGACTGTGAACAGCAGCGGGAATTCAGGGCTCATAGATCGGCACCCCGGCGATGACCGCGCCGCACGAGCACGAGCCACCGAAATACAGCGAGCAGATCGGTGAATGCCAGACCGTTGATCCGACTGTGTCGACCGAATACGCCTTGCCCTGTTCGCCGCTCCTGCAGATGTCCTGCAGTTGAGTGATCTCACTGGGCCAGAAGTTGTACCCGGTGCGTTGCCGCGTATCCAGCGTCTCGCTGTACGAACCGGCCGCGCGTGATTGGAGAGCGCCCGCGCCCGCCTTCTCCCACCTGATGATCGCCCCGACGAGGATCAGTTTCGCCTCAGCGACCTTGTCTTCGTCCAGGTTGTCCCCCAGCAGGCAAGGCGCTACCCGCGTTGCACGGGCATTGGCCCCTTTGATCCACATGTCGACCATGGGATTGGATGCGAAATGCTCGGGAAGATCGATGGGTTGGACTATGGCGGCCACGAGCAACTCCCCTCGGTCTTACTCGCTCGACGCCTTCGACCGACTCGGCGGGCGCTTCGGCGTCTGGTCCTCGGGAAGGCGGTATCCGGATGCGATGCGCAGTTCCTTCTTGGACTCCGCTACGGACACCGTCTGACCATTGGGTGCGATCAGTGTGACTGTTTCGATTTTCTCGCTCATCAGAATTCCTTTCCGGCCTAGACGTTCGCGACCGCGTCCTTGACGATCGAGAAGGCATCCAGCGACAGGATTCCGACGCCGTACACGACCTCGGAGCGGATGGCAATCTCGTTCTTGCGCTGGAGATCACCGAGACCATCGGGGTCGCCGTACTCGATCAACGTGAGGGGGATGTCGACCTGGACGCCCCACCGGAATGCGGTGAAGTCGCCGACGATGGCCTTGATGTTCGGGTTCGTGGTGCGGTAAGCACCGGTGGACGGGGTTACAGCTTCCGGGCCGCCGCGGACAGTGTCCGAGACCGCTGCTCCCAGACCGGAGAACGATGTCGCGTCGACACCGAATCCTAGTTCGGGGTACAGCTTCTGTCCGCTCTGCGGATGCCGCTGGGTGGCCAGCTTGAATGCGAAGCTGTTGTCCAGCGCGAGTCCGTTGGGCGAGATGCTGTCCTCGAGCACGAGACCGACAGCCGCCTCCACCGCCTGATCGGGAGTGGCAGCCGAAGCGGTGGTCAACTCGACGACGTTGGTCGAGTCCACGATCTTCGGCGGAGTACCCGCCAACGCGGTACCGGTGAGCGGGTTGATTCCGTGGATGCCGATCAGATCGAGCGCGCGACCGAGCGCGACACCGGACAGGTCCGCCATCGTCCGGAGAACGCCGAGCTGGCGAGCCTCGTCGGCCCACTTCACCTCATGGCTGAATCGCTGCGTGACCTGCACCTTGCGGACCAGCGAGGTGACCGGGGCGAACGTCGCAGTCGACTCGCCCTTCTGCTGGCTCTCACCAACGACCTCACCGCGCGGCGGGGCGGTGAGCGTCATGTACTGCTGCTCACCGAACTCCTGGGGCTCAGCATTCGACAGGCGCGCGAGTACGGATCCGCCCTGAGCCTTCTGCCACACACCCCCGACCAAGTGACGAGGAAGCTGGAAGCTGCCGGTATTCAAAACGGCCATGGGATTGTTCCTTTCGGGTTAGGAATTACCCCCGTTGAAGAACGATCGCGCGAATTCGCGGTCGCCTTCTTCGGTGGTCGTTCCGGTCTGTGTCGACGTGCCCTCTTTGGGCACGCTCGGGTTCTTCTTCTTGCGATCAACCTCAGCGGTCGCTTGCGCGGCCACACGGGCGGCGAGCCTCTTCGCCTGAGCGGTGAGGGTCTCCTCGTCGGTTCCAGTGAGAAACAGGTCCGCGTCGGACGGTTCCCCGTCGTCGCCGCGTTTGGCACTGATGCCGTACTCGCCGGCCACTCGCAGACGCAGGGTGTTCGCTTCGGACTGCTGGTACTTCTTCTCCAGCTCGGCGATGCGGTCGTCGGCGGTCTTCTTCCCCTCGGCGGCCTTCTTCAGGTCGTCGTAATCGGCGTATTTCGTTGCGAACTCGGTGTGCGCCTTGCGACGTTCCTCTGTCCGCGTCTTGCCGATCAGCTTGTCGAGTTCCTCCTGGCTGAACGCCTTCGACTCGTTGCCATTCTCGGGCTCGGAGGACGGGGCGGGCTGGCCTTCGGTGCCTTCGGGTGCAGCTTCAGACATGCGTGTTTCTCCTGATCCGTCCGATTGACCGCTGGACGTGAGCGTGGCCCGTCGGGTGACGGGAAGTTTCGGGTGGAGCGGCTAGAGGTTCTCTGCCATCCAGTCTTTGGCGCGCTCTCTGTCGGCGTCGTTGGTGGTTCGTGCGCTCGGCGTGAACGCGCGAACCGGTGCTGGTAGGCCGTTGAACGCGGGAGCGCAGACGCACTTGCAGTTGTCGTGTGACGCGAAATCGGCTGTGAGCGCGGTATACACGTCGCCGCGGCCCGCGAGCATCTGACAGAACGCACACGAACCCGGACTTGTTTGGCGTTGCCATCCACGGGCTCGGGGGTCTGCGTCGACGTTGCTCATGATGGTTTCGCGGCTGGCGTTCATCACCCGCTTCACCACGCCACCCGACACCAGTGGGAGTGCGGTGTCGAAGTTTCGCTCCGCGAGCTTCGCGCCCCAGCCCGCAAGGGCGTACGCGCCCAAGTCCAACACTCGGACGTCGGCCAGGAACCTGCCGGAGACGTTCAAGTCCGAGCGGTATTCGTCGTACCACTCGGCGGTCACATCAGCTGCGGCATCCCCGTAGCTATCGACGAGTGCAGGCACCACATCGAACAGTCCCTCGGACACAGTGGACTCATCCAGATTTGCCCACAATGCCGCGAGGTCCGATTCCGCGTTATTGGAGAGTCGAACCAGCAGTCTGCGTAGTTCCGTTGGTGTTGTCGGCATTTACGTTCCCTCCTCGCAATGTCTCGAGAAGTGTCCTTCCTTCGGATTTACGCTTCGCTGCCATAGCCCGTTTGATCTGCTGCGGCGACAATCCAAGGAGCTCGTAGCCGACCTCGGTCCCAATGAGTTCGGGTGCCACAGACAGTTGCTTCATGCCCGCATCAGCAGCTGCCGACCGCGCAAGGTAACGGGGGTTCCGCCACTGCGTGTCGATCGACTTCCACTCGGTCGGAACCGCGTCGACTGCAATCCGGTTCTTCATCGCCAATGCACGCACGAACGATTTCCGTAGCGGAGACGTGAAGTTGTCGTCAGCGCCCTCCGCCTCGGCGATCAACTCGTACTGCGATGCGTCGTACGATTCCGCCGACGTCGGGTTCGTCATCTCACTGATCGCGACAGCCGAGTCCGGTAGCGACGATTCGCGGGCGAACAGTTTCGAGAGACCGTTGATGTCGGACCAGTGCGGATCCGGGCTCGACGCCGGGAACTGCTTGACATCAGCGCGCGCCAACGTCGGGTTGGTCTCGTCCTTGTCGTCGTTGATGCCCTTGATGCGGCCGAGGCGGATGTTCCACATATCCCGCTGTGTGCCATCGGCATTGCGGAACACAGACTCGTCAGCACCGAGCAGCCAGAACTCCGGGTACGAGTACACGTCCATGTGGCCCTCGCGGCGCACCAGTTCACGGACTGCAGCGTCCTGCAAACCCATCATCGGACGCGTGATCCGCGACTGCCCGAACGGTCGCTGCGGAGTCGGCTTGTACGGCAACACATCAGCGGGGACGCCATACACATGATCGGCGCGGTCAACCTGCCACTTCGAACTCGCCTTGTCCCGATACGCGGTGATGGTCTCGTTGTCGACGTACAGCGCCAACGTGAGAACAGCGCCGTCACTGTCCTTGTCGATCACGGACAGGAAATTGTCCAGATGCCGGCGGCGACGATTCCACGTACCGGTCGCCTCGGTGGCATCCTTCACGTGAATCAGCGCATCCGGCTCATCGGCCTGACCGACGGTGTTCACCAGGAACGCCGGACCGTGCTGCAGTGCAGCAACGATCGCGCCGTCTATCTCCGATGCGAGATGATTCTCGTCCCACACATCGGAGCCGCCGATACTGTCGAGATCGCCATCGGCCCAGACGAAACCATCGAGATTGCAGCGACGCGCCAACGCATCGACAGCCTTGCCGGTCCACCCGACAACCAGACCGAGGCTGAAATACTGCGGCGGAATCAGCGTGCCGACCATGCGAATGGTGCGCTTGTTGTCGTAGTACGACGTGCGCAGCAAGTTCTTCATACGGAGACGGTCGATCTCGCCGAGCAAACCGTTGACGAGAGCGTTCTCGTCGGCAGTCAAACCGGGGATTCGTACGGCAGAAAATGCCATCGCGCTACCTCGCCCCCGCTCGACGTCCAACTGCTGCAACACGACCCGACGACGACGAACGCCCGGAGCCGGTCGGCTGCCGAGACGTCATCGCCGCATACACCGCAGCAGACATAGCGATCGCCGGCCCAATGTCGAACGAATCCGAGCGAGGCATCAGCATCCACCCACCCGACGCACGATCCTGCCTACGAGACCCGCGAACAGCATCCGAGAGTTCTGGTTGTCCACCATGCGACAGCCGACCCCCTTCCGCCATTCCAAGCCACAACGCATTTCCAGCACCGGACTCGTTCTGTGTGTATGCAGTGGCGTTGTAGCCGAGCTGCTTGAGTTTTTCGCCGACCGCCTTCGCGGCACCAGTCGAATCGTGTTTGATCAGAACGCGGCGAGTGATCCGTTCGGTCAGGAAGTTCATCGCCTCGACCTCGGACTGTGTGCCCATCGCTATTTCGACGTGAGCTGAATCGCCCTCGGACCAGCACGCGACAATCCAGTACCAGCCGGAGCGGGTCGCGTTCACACCGAACGTCGTGGGGCTACCCAACTCGTCGACGTCAGCAGTCAACCGTTTCCAGTCGTCACGCGACACAACCGCCAGCGACTCGTTCGTCTTGTCCCAGATGCCGAACACCTCGCGGCGCACATCCTCCGGGGACATGTTCTCTACAAGACGCTCGATGGCCGACTTGTTCACACGGAACCCGAACGACGGGTTCACCTCGGTGAGCTTGTCCCAGAAACGCGGCGCGTCGATGTCGGCAACTACTTCGTCTGGATCCTCCGGCGAGAACTCGACATAGACGCCCTTGTAGGGTCGGCGCTTCTTCTCCTCGAGTGCACGATCCCGCCGCCGCTTGAATGCCTCGTTCACACCGAGCGCCACTTCCTGCGGTCGCGGAGGAGTTCCCATGAAGAACGCCAAGCCCAGATCGGAGACGTTCATCGCAGCCAGCATGTCGGTGAGCGCCGACTCCTTCAGATTCTGACTCTCGTCGTACACCTGAATGTCGACCTCAGCGAAGCCTCGACCGAAACCAGAAGACCGTGCACCAAACAGGATCCGCGAACCGTTCGCGAAATGCACACCGCGACTGTCATCGGTCATCACCACCGGGAACTGCGCCCGCATCTTTGGGCGAATCAGCGGCTTCTCCACGATCCCCGCGATCTTCATCAACGTCTCCGATGATGTCCGATCATGATGCGACGACCAGATGACCAACGTTCCCGGGCGCGACAAGCAGATCGCGACGAGGCCGACCATGATGCCCCACGTTTTACCGACCTGCCGGGCGATGCTCAGCGTGACACCCATGACGTCGCACGCCAGCGTTCCGTCTTCTCTCAGGCCCAGCGCCGCGTACCAGACATCTTCCTGCCACCGGTCCAGAGTCACGCCCATGCCCGACAGTTCCGGGGCGATGAGTTCGTCGTACCGCGTCAATGCCATATCGTCGGGGACGACGCAGTAGCGGGCGATGTCGACGAGGGCGGCGGGATTAACCTGACTTGCGGAAGCGGCCGGCATCGATCGCAACCACCTTGCCGGATGTGTTCTCGGTTTCGGTCGGCTTCTTCGACAGTGCACGCAGGCGCATGATCTCAGCCTTCGCTCGTTCCAACTGAGCGTTCAACTGCGACCGCATCTGCGGTAGTTCTTCGAACGCCTCGGCCAGCATGTCGTATCGCAACTCGGCTTCGGCGAGCTCATCGCCGGCAGCCATCGCCGCGGTGAGCGACTTGTATTCAGCCATCGGGCCAACCTCCTCGACCATCGGTTGACCGCCCGATGTCAGCGTGAATGCGCCACAGGCGACGCAAGTCTCAAACGAACCGCGGATTCACATATGCCGCACGGATCGGCGCGATATCCCGAACCCCCGAGGACTTCTCGCGATTGCACTGCCGGCACACACCCTGGCAGTTGTCCAACGAATCAGCCTCGGCATCGGACCAACCCATCCGCTTCGCCTCATCGGACGACACAATGTGATCGGCCTCGAACGAACGCGGATGCGGCGGCCGAGCCTCGAACTCGATCTGCCCACCAACAGCCTGACAATCAGCCGTGATCTGCAAAGCACACGGAGCATCCCCATCACGCCGGCGAACCTCAGCACGACGACGATTCCGTACCGCAGTCGAAGAAAACGGCACATTCACCGCCTAAAGACTTGGGTGGTTGCCCCCACCCCCGAGTGACACACACAGACGCGTATGCCAGGAGGAGCGGCTGTGGGCGGCGTGAGGGGTGGTCCCCCTGGGGGTTATATGCCGGTCTGCAGTGCGTGGGGGTGACTGTTGTTCGCGGCGAGGCTGTGACCAGCGGTTATGCTGTGCTGCTCTCCATGGTGGGGTGACCACCGCTTGAACAGGGTGTCGAAAGCTTCGGCGTAGGTCGGAGCGACGATGGTGACGTACTCACGCATCTCCGTCGACAGGGTGTAGCGCACATTGACTACCTGCTGGATGTGACCACCGAAGTGTCGGATGATGTCTCGTTCGGACTCCAACTCGGCGTAGGTGAGCTCCGTTGAGGCCAGCAGCATTACGCCGTTGTCCATTGTTGCGCCGACCATGACGAAGTCCGGGCGGGTCTGGTCGATCATCGGGTGCAGTGCACGTTGGTGCAGGTGCCAATGATGACCGGTCGCTGCTTGGTGCCTTGGATGCCGAGTATCGCTGGCCGGCGGAGAACCTTCGAGCCGCAATGCGTGCAGCGTTCGTCGAGGACTGTCCCGGTTCCAGTCAGCTGCACATCAACTGAGTAGCTCACTGTCTTGCCGTCAGCGGAGATGACTCCGACTCCATCAGTTGCCATGCTCACCTCCTCTGTGTTCGTGATCGTCGCGCTCGAACACTGGGGTGAGGGCGGTGAGTGTCTTGCCGCCCGCCTGTAGGACCTGTGTGCGGTCGTAGTGGTCGACGCGTCGCATCGCATGACCTGCCGTGGTGTCCATCAGAACCTGGTGTCGTGCGGTACCCGAGCAAGCAGATCGTCGAGGACGTTCCGGTGTCGGCATTCAGCGACTGGGTCGTCACGGTCGCGTGCACCACGGACCAGCTGCAGTTCGTGTTCGATCTGGTCGAATAGGTTCGGCATGACTGACCTCACTTACCCGTGGGTGACGATGTGTGCCTTTGTGCTGGTCAGCGCTTCATGATCCAGCGGACGATGTGGGCGACGATCTCCGTCCACAGTTCGATCAGCATGATCGGAGTACTGAGGTGGGGACTTCGATGTGTTCACCCATCCGGTAGATGACTGTGCAGTCCGGATTCACTGCGTCGTAGATGTATTGGCGTTCACCGATGTGGACTCGGCCGTTGCGTTCCTGCCACCACACCTTGTGCGGCCCGGTGGATGGCATGCGGTCAACTTCGTGTGTCCGGTATGCGGCGAGGTGGTCGCGCATCAGAACAGGGGAAGGAGTTCGATGATGATGCGGGCGACCGCAATGAGAGCGGAGCCGACAGCCAGGTACGTTGACCAGGGGATACCGAACAACATGAGGGCTCCTCGGGAAGTTGGTCGGGGTGGCAGTGCCCGCTTAGCCGGAGCGCGGGACCAGGGTGGTGGGGAAGCCACAACCACCCCAAGACTGTGGGTAGGCGCAGGACACTCGGGCCGTCCTGTCGTTGAATGCGTCCCTCGCCATGCGGGCGCACCTACCAAAAGCAAAAACCCGAAGCTGCCTGTAGAGACACTTCGGGTACTGCAGTGATGCTACACGTCACGCTGATCGTTGTCTCGTCGACCGTTCACGCCGTGTCGCCGCCATGTAATCGACGATGTCGCGGAGGAGATACATCGGCTTGCCGTCGGATTGGAGGCGTTCGATGTGGCCACGGGATCCCCACTGCCGCACCGTCCTTGCGTCCAACCCGAACATGTTCGCTATCTCAGTCGCTGACATGAGAGTGTCGAGGTCGCCGGCGAGTTCGACGGGTTTCACCCAGCGTTGTCCGAGCTCTTCGATCTTGTCGTCTACCCGCCCGCACTGTGCCGGATTCGCTTCCAACAGTGCGGCCCGATACCACTGTGCGACTTTCCTGGAGCGTTCCAACGGGGTATCCGCTGGATAGGGCCATGGATCGTTCATGCCTTCACCAACTGGCGGTCGAAGTCCAAGACGTCACCGAACAGTTTGAAATGGTCCTTGTCCCACACCCGCGAGCATCCACGGCAGGACACCTGCTGCTGATCCTTCGATGCGACGAGAGCCTTGCGGCCGCAGTGCGGGCAGGGGTCGGTCATCCACACTCGGGCCTCGCCGATCTGCAGGAGCGATTCGGTTGCCCGGTGCAGCCTCGACAAGGCAATGACTGCGTCGACACCATCACGGATTGATTCGACGATCTTGTCGCCGCCGAGCGGGAGTGGTACGTTCACGCACACTGTCCGGGCTGGGAGGTCGACGAGCGTCCCCTTGCGAGACCACAAGACGGATACGCAATGACGGACAGCATCCTCACGCCCCCATGGAATCTCGTCGCCCTGCGTGACGATCCGCGCCCACCGGTGGGTTTCCGTTTCGATCTCCGTCATCAACGCATCGATCGCCAACGGGATCGGGATGGGATTGCCTGCGGTCTTGCGGATCTTCGACTGAATCGGGGACGAATGCTGCTCCACCAGTTCGATGTACATCCGCCGCCAGTCGACATGCAGTTGGCTCATGTCATCGAACGCTGCATCTTCGCAGGCACGGCAGAGACTGTTCGGCTTCTCGGTGCCGGCTGCTATCCATTCGTTGTCCTTGCCGCGGCGGCGGGCCGAGCATTTCGCTTCTCGTCGGCAGAGGTGCGTGATTTCAAGAGCCATGTCGGTGGGGCCTTCCATCACAAAAAGAGGGGACGCGACCTGACTACCTTAGCAAGGCTAAGCGTCATATGCCTGCAGGTCAGACGCCGAAATCAGTCACGATCATTAATCGCGGGCGGCGGCACCAACGCGTCCCGTTCCATCACCGCAGCGATACGACGCAACACCACCACCTGCTCCCGCAACACAGCGAGAAGCTCCCCACGGAACTGGGCACGCTCCACACGCTTACTCACCAAAACCTCCACCAGGGTCGAATACTGACTCGGCGTCGATTGCCGACTCGGCCAAACGCTTCGATATCGACGGGCTCCGAACACGGACCCGGCCACCAAATCCACGGGCCGCCCACACGCTTACGGCTCACCGTCGGGACCTCGTCAACCTCAGTGGTCTACGAGGAGGCCGGCGGCGAAACGGTTCGAGGATCTCACTGATCTGCTCCCGCATGTCCGGTAGCCCAGACGCCAGAAAAGTTGACTCCCACAAATGCTCCAACATGCGGTTTATCGACCGCTGGATTCGACGGTGTTTCATACGGCGGACCTGCCGCCCGACATGGTTATGACGCATGCAGAGTCACTCCTCGCATTTTCAGTTTCTCTGTCAGATTGGACATCCGCCGGTCCCATTCCTTCTGCCAGATGTCGGCCTGTTCCTTGAGCATTTCCTGGATCAGCGCACCCGCGACCTGGATCTGCTCGTCGGACATCCCAGCCGCCCTCAGTCGCTCGAGGCGGGCCTCCACCACTCGATCCCGCTCGGCCTGTTCCGCTTCCTGCTTCTCGGCGAATTCACGCATGATCCGAGACAAGTCGTCTGCGGTGTCGCTCATTGCGCTACCTCCGCGAAGACGGGCAGTTGGTGATTGTGCATCATCCCGCCCTCCAACCGGGCACTGGCGGTGTACGCATTCCCACCGACAACTCTGTGCCGGTGCGGGCCGGAACCATCCCCCGCGTCCACAGACGACGTCCATTCCTCGCCGTTGACGTACTCGTGTGAATGCATCCCGAACCCCGTGTACGTACTGATCGTCTTCATGCGATTCCCTGCCTGTTCGGTTGGTTCCGGTTCCGCCTGGGACGGCGAGAACGATTCACATCTACAGCCCACATCGGCGGAGCAGTAGACGGTTTCGGTACCGACGACTTCGACTCGACAGGCGACTCCCATAGCTTGGCCAACGTGATGTGCAGAGCATCACGCAACGTCAGTGGCAGCCACGGTCCTTCGACCTCCGACCCTGGGCATCCGTACCACTCAAACTGATGCCAGATGAGCCCGCATCGACACAGTCGCGCGTAGCCGTCATCGTTGAATCGAGGTAGCGACATTCCTTCTGGCGCTGTGTATATACCGCTGGCGTTGTCCAGATACACACCGTCGTCTCCCACAGCGGTGCCGAGGAACTTCCATCCGGTCACGCTCCTTCACCCCTTCCGGCCACTGAATACGCCTGCCTTATCGACGCACCCAAAGATTGCATTGCCCTGAGCTCGGACTCGACGGCCTTCGCGGTACGGTCCGCGAACCTGTACGCAGCATCCGCGACATCACGCTGACCCCGGAGATCCGTTGTCGCTACCTCGGCGGCGTACTTGCGTTCATGCGCCGGCCCGTCCGCTTTCAGGTATTCGCGGGCGAACGCGAGATCGTAGGCCCGGTCCGCAGTGAGGAATGCCGTGTATCGGGTGTTGCAGACCGTGACGCCTGCACCGATCCTGTTGGCGCAGTCACGGATCGCTGTCTCGACCTGGGCTGGGTTGAATACTTCAGGCATCGGGTCCCCAATCCCCTACATTGCGCCGGCGGACAGGAGTTGAGGGTGCAGGGAGGTGGTAGCCGCTGCCCGGGATATAGCCGGCAGTGCGTTCCTTCTCGGCAGCGTCCGCGATTGCCTTCGCCTCCACCGCCAGCGTCGCCAAATGCGCCCGTTCCATCCGCGACAACCCCCGCCCGTCCTTCACGGCACGCTGACGAACCCGAACCCCCTCGATATGAATGTCATACGCCCGATCACTCACAATGCCTCCAACATTCGACGCTCAGGACTACCCAACGGGTACGTCAGTGCGCGCTCTGCATCCGACTTCTGCAGCCCCAGATACAGGCCGTAGCAGGCGGCGACGATGACAGTGACCGCTACCGGTATGAGGAGGACCGCCAGGAGTACGCTCATGGCTTCTCTCCACGAGCGGCGGGAATGGCCCGCAGGCGACCGGCCGTGACAGCCCAACCGAGGACCGGAACGCGCCACACGTATCGGAACGCATTATCGCGCGGGTTGTACCCATAGCGGACGCTGAATGGCAGCCAGCCATCGAAGCGGATATCGGCCTGCCATCCCATCGCCTGTACGCCGGCAATGTTCGAGTGCCTGAATACCTTCACCCACGCGGTCACTGCTTCTCGTCGAATCGGTCGCAGGCCAGTAGCATGTCGTCGAGGATCGCGTCGTCGATCGAGATGGGGCCGATGGGTAGGTGTTCGCACAGTGAGCTGAAGGCATCGTGTACGGCGGCTGTGATGGCGAGGTGGGCATCCTGATTGGCACTCATTGCTTCTCCCCCTCAGCGGAAGGCGCGGTGATGATCCTCAGCGTTCCGATGCGCAGAGCTTCTGACACTGTGGCGATGCTTGTGACTGCCCCGTCGATGGCTGGATCCTCGGTGCCTGTGCAACTCACGTCGTGCGGCAGAGAGATGCCGCGATGGTCTCCTGATATCGCAACGTCCAGCAGGTGTCGGGCGGCGTTCCATGGGTCAGCCCAATCGGAATCCACTTCGACCGTCACCGCGAACGTGATTCGTGTCTTCTCAGCCATTGGTGTCCCCCTCGTCAGCAGCGGTGAGGGGTAGCCAGCCGGTCACGTACTCGATCGCGGTCATGCTTGGCCTCCCGCAGTGCGAGCAGCTCTGGCAGCAGCGAGAAGAGCCAACCCGAGGTGCTCCATAGACTCGACCGACGTGATGTCGTTCAGTGACCGGTGGGACACACGATCACGGGGCACTCCGACTGTCAGGTCGTAGATGCCATCGAGCGCTGATGCACCGTGGATGCGCGTCTCACCGTCGTCTTCGGGCAGTTCGATGATGGCGATGTTGGGGAGGGCAGCAACCACAGACGCCTGATGCAGACGGTGCTGGTCTTCCCACGAACTCAACATGCTCGGCATCTGCCAGTCGCAACCGAGGCAGTAGGCACCGTTCAGACTGTGCCTTGCGAGCGCTTCCGCCAACACCCACACCACACCGCAGTTGTTCTGTTCGATTACCGCGGGGTCCGGTGCTACAACTTCACCGTCCGCATTAGAATTGATCATGCTCGATACTCACTTCCATTGAGTTCGGGTAGGCAACGGGATTCATTGATAGGAGTCGTGAATCCCGTTGCCGCTAAACAGAATTCTACCATTTCGGTTCGCTAACTACACGACATTCCGGTACGCACGAACAGCAGAAACACGCTCCGCCAACGCCTCCGTATACGTCAATGTCGAGCCCTGCATCCGCTCCCACGCATAGGCGACATGTCTACCCCCGTAGAGATAGTTCTGGAGCCACCCGACAGCACCCGACCACGACCGCACATTCGCCGGCGACCACCAGCGTTGCCACTGATTCGCCCGCGCCCGCTCCACCAACCGCCGCACATGATCCGGAGAACCGAACCACTCCGACCAATCCGCGAACGACCGCAACGGATTCCCCACCGGCAGTTCCGAGATAGGGTCACCGGGAGCCGAATACGACCACACAGGGAACCGGTCAATGGGGATGGGTCGGGAACCTTTGATGCCGTAGCCGCCACGATCCGGGCCTTCGATCTCGCCCTGCGCCCGCGACGGGTCAGCGAGCAGCCCGACACCGAGGACCTCGAGGGTGGGGTGCATCCCGAGCGCAATCTCCCGAGCCACATCACCCACCACCTGGCTTCCCGCCGAGAACCCCAACAAAACCACAGGGTTCGGGTCCGCGTCGATCATGTGAATGAGGTTCCGGCGGCCCACCTCCTGCGACACCCCGAACGACTCCCCCACCGGCGCATACCCCGCCGAATACTGGAGTTCCTTCACGTCGAACCACGCCTTATCCAGACGCTTCGTCACCTCCGTCAACATGTTGCTGCCGTAGCGTTCTTCCACGCCACGTGCAGTAATCACGGTGACTGTTCTGCGGGCCTTCGTCATTTCGTCTCCAAAGCTTCGAGGATTGTGTCGATCAGGACTGTTCTCGGGACCTGCGGTAACGCTTCCGCGACGAGTTCGACGTGACTGCACGCAGCACGGACTCGGCGGATGGAGTCGAGGGCGTCGGCGAGTTGGTGTTTCAGGTCGTCGATCTCATGCACCACCGACGCGATAGTCCGCTCACACTGCTGCTCATGCTCAACACTCATGACAGTTCCTCGATCAGGATTTCCATGCGCGGCAACTTCCGATCCGTCTCGATCTCATTGCCGCCGTCCTTCACAAACAAGCGCGAATCGTCTCGAACGACGTTGCGTCTCTTCATCGCATCCAAAATGTCCTTGCGAAATGCGCCGAGCCCATCGTTATCGCGGACCCGCATGTCGGGTGCATACTGAACGATCGACACCTTTATCCGCTCAAAGTTCGGGACCGCACCCCGCTTCACACCAGCCGTCTGCAACGCCGACACCACCTGCCAATACAGGCGTTCCTTCGCCGCGGTCTTCACAGCCCAATGCGCATTCCTCCACTGGTTCATCGTCAGTGGTGGTCGGCCTGGGTGGACTGGGTCGACGATCGTCAACGTGACCACCTTCCGCTCCGTGGCGGCGGTCACGAGATGTCCACCAGCTTCAGGAAGATCTTCATCGTCAGGTACGCATCACCCATCGCGGTGTGCAAGGCGATGCCCTCGGTGGAGATGCCGAGGAGGTCGGCGCATTGCGCGAGCCCGAACATCCTGTTGTCCTCGGTGAGCTTCCCGATATGCCCGACGGTCAGCGATTCGACATCCGGTCGGCGGTGATGCCAAGTCGCTACGAGGTTGTGACGCTGCAGCATCGGAGCCAGGATCTCCGTATCGAACCCTGGGTTCGCACCGACCACGGTTGCGTCCCGAGTCCAGCGTTCCACCTTCTCAGCCGCTGACTGCTCCGTGAACAACCAACTCCCCGCCGGCATTGTCGATTCCAGCGTGAACCTCGGGTGCCGGTCGTAGAACTTCCCGATCCGCAGTGAAGCCGGATCGGCACCGGTCAGGTCGACATCCGAGATGAAGATCGACGTCTCCTGCGTCTTCCCCTCGTGGATGCGGATCATGGCGACTTCCCATGGTCGTCGGCCGTCGTGGAGTCCTGTGGTTTCGGTGTCGATGAAGACGATCGGTTTGGTCATTTCCCCTCCTGGGGGTGTAGAAGTGGGGACTCGCCGTGCTCGAAGCGAGCAGAGCGTGCAGCCTGATACGCCGCCAATAGGTCCGGGTGGTCGATGCCTGATTGGTCGAAGCCGGGAAGATCAGGGACGAAACCAATCGCACCGGGACGGATGAACCAACGCACCACGGTGGAACCGACATGCGCAATCCGCGGACTGTCGAGTTCATCTCGTGGTATCGAGCCGTGCGCGACGTACACGTGCTTGTGCGTAACCTCGAACAGTTCCCACGCAAGGTTCATTTCATGCCGGGTAGGGTCGGCACCCTTGACTTCCCACCACAGGCCATCGCCTAGATCGAGTAGGAAGTCGGGCAGGTATGGCCCGGAGGGGAGGTCGAACCCTTGGGGTTCGTACTCCCAACCGATACCGAGGTAGTCAAAAAACACCGCCCACCGTGCCTCGATTCGGGATCTGAATCGGCAACCGGCGTAGCTCGTTTGGATCGCCTTGATGGGACGCTCCTGGATTGTGGTCATGCGGGGATCCTCGCGATCTCGTCGAAGTACTCGGGGTCTGCCGGCATCCACGGCAGAATGTGCGAATGCTGAAGTGACTGCGGCCAACTGCGTTCCTCACGGGAGCCACGCCACGACACGACGTCGACGAGCTCGGCGCGAGGTCCGCCCTTGTCCGACTTCGCGCGGCGGAGCCCGAACCCGAACTCAGGCCACCGACGGAACAGTGACGATCCGATCGGGCGCATCTGCCGATCTCCTGCCGGGTCGGCAGAGTTGCCGGCGTGAGCCTCGGTGAGAAGCGCGAAACCGTAACGCTCCCGCAGTCCGTCGAGAACCCACACGAGCTCGCGGGCTGCGGTCTCGTCGGATGGATTCTGGTGATGGAGCTTGTACAGCGGACCCAACACCAGCAGGTCCGGCGCTGTGCTGGAGATCGCGTGCTCGAGCCACGCCACATCCCGGCCGCCGAGGAGATCGATACCAGCCGGACGCATGTCGATGAACATTGACTCCGACCAATCGAGTTGCGAATATCCGTTGCCTTGCCGTGCCGCATCGACCGACTTGATGACACTGCGGTAGCGACGACGGGATTGAGCTGGCGAGTTCTCGCAGTCGATCACCAACACCCGAATCCCGTGGGTTCCGTTGCCGAGTGGGTCCGCGGTGAATGGGTGCACCCCGCCGGCCATGCATGCCGCGAGCTGCGAACACAGGACCGACTTACCGCCACCCTCGGCACCGGTAAGGACGATGCGCTCGGACCGCTCAAGCATTCCCGGGATCAGCCAGTCGTGAGTGTCCGGCTCGGACAGGAAAGCGCCCATCGTCTGCGGAATTGGTAGCGACTTCTCGGCTACGACAGACTCGGCGACTTCGCATGCCACTCGAATCTCTGCGACTGCGGACGCTACGTCGGTGTCGTCACCGGACTCCCACCCTGATTCCAGGCGCTGAGTGAGACGCTGCGCCGCCGCAGACAGCTTCCGCCTACCCGACAGTTCCCGGACCCTACGAGCGAGATCTGAGGCGCTCTCAGGTCGCCACGCCAACTGCGCTAGAGACAGGATCCAGGCACCGTCGATCTTCCCGATCCAACCCCGCGCAGTCACCTGACCGAGGACTGTCGTCGGATCCACCGACAACCCGGACCGCAGCATCGACTGAATCACCGACGCAAGGTCACGGTGACGCCACTGCCACCAATCGTCAGGCTCCACCGTCAGCAATGCGATCTCGCATTTGTCGGGGAACATCATCGCCAACCCGAGCAGTGACTGCTCGGCTGCGATGTCGTACGCGCTCTCGCTCATTCCTGCCACAACCGTCCGGTTGTTCCGTCGCGGCCCGAAGTCACGGAGCGCAACGGTGGTCGTGCATTTCCGAGCCAGTTGTGGAATGCGGCATCCCAATTTGCTTTGCGCTCGTCCTTGCCGATGGCCCACGTCCGCATTTGCTCGGCTTCGTGATCAACATCGACGCCGCGGTCCGTTGCCTTTGCCTTGTGGGCATCGTTGGGTTTCCAGTCATCAGGGATGGGGGTGGCCGGCCGCTTGCGGCTCGGCTTCGTAGCACCCTGTTCCCCTGTTCCCCTGTTCCCCTGTTCCCCTGTTACAGGCGCGAGGGTTCGCGAGGGTTCGCGAACAATCCCGTCAGGCTCGCGAATGACCGAATCTTTGTAGTTCAATGTGCCGTCCGGCCTGGGGAAACGACCATTCTGCGGCTTGTCGACTCGTTGGATGGAATCCCAGAACGAAACGAACAGCAATTTGGTGCCATCCGCCTCGTATCGATGAACCAGACCGGCTGAATTGAGGTCGGTAAGAGCTTCGGAAACCCTCGCGAGGGTTCGCGAAGGTTCGCGAACCAGGTCTCGCTGGAACAAATCCCCCACAATTAACGCGATGTCATCTTTACCGACGCCATTGTCGTCGACGTAAGATTCGAGCCCTTTAAGTACGAGCCGAGCATCCCAATCGACCTGAGCGATACGCTCGGACCTCCAGAATTCTGGCTTTGTTGAACGGATACGCATCAGTCCAAATCACCGGCCCGCTTGATCGCCGAACGCACAGCATTCTCAGTGATACCCATGACCACACCGATGTCATGGCAGGACATACCTAGCTTCCGTGCCTGCACCATCAACCGGATCCGATTCAGACGGGTCGATTCATACAGGTCCCGCACCTGGTCGAGGCGGCCGATCATACGATCGACCTGCTCTGGTTCAGGATCCTCAACTACACTGGCTATAGTCACATCAGCCTTCCCTATTTCATGACTGGTTTGGGGTTGGTCAGACCCCGCTAGGCGTTGGCGCGCCGATGATGCGGGGTCGCTTTTTATCCTACCTCTTTCGCCACGCAAACGTTCCACACCTAGATGTTGTATTCGGTTGTGTCGCATGGGGTTATCGCAATCTTTTGCGTTTCCGCGATCACCGGACATCACGCCTCCTTCGGAAGTTCCTCGTAGCGGCCGTCATCCGTCAACAACACGAACCGGCCAGCGATGAACGCAGCCACATCTTCCGGCTCCCAACGCATCCGCACAGCCCACCCCTTACGAAACGACACCTCCGGCTCATGCGTGATCCACCCATGACACCCCGTCGTCCCAGAACCACACAGATGCAGACCATTCGATGGTCGCCACAATCCACCCTGCGAACGGTTCTTCCGGTGATGCCAATTCGTCGCCCGGCCCTGACAGACACCCTCGATGCGGACCTCGCAGTCCCCACCCGACCGGGCGTAAACGATCTCCCGCGAGAGAGATTCGGCGGTCACGCTGCCACCGCCTGAGCGAGGAGGGATGAGTACGCGGCTGCTGCCTGTTGTGGCACCACGCCGTTACCGAGCGCTTTCAACTGCTCATTGCGGGACAGGTCCGGAACGGCTGTCACCCACCCCTCCGGCAGTCCCATCATCCACTCGACTAGAAGAGGTGATAGTCGTTCGTTTCCGTTGCGGGACAGTTCGGTTGGTCGAGGTGCAGCCCGGCCGATGACTCGTTCCCACCGTTCGATCGGTGATCGATACGGCCCCCAGTCGGTAGCAGGCCGTGGTCCACGATCACCTGCAGGCTCGTCACCACTTCGCGGCCAGGCTTCTTCCGTAGATGCACTTCCGGAGAGTTGTGCGAGTCGTTCGCGGCCGGCGTCGGAAGCAACGTCACCGCGTCCGTCAGCGTTGTCCCGGAATGATGCTGCGAGTTCGGATTCGAGCGGCCCGCCGTCTTGTTCCGTGCCCCTGCCGAATCCGTCACCACCGGTGTCGGAAGCAACTGCACTTCCTTCCCGAGATTCCGGGCGTGACCATTCCCCGTCGATGGCTGCGTCGTCGGAGTCGGCAGTAAGTGCTCCACCTCGTCCGCCAATGTCGGACCATGCCCGACCGACTTCCGTTTCTCCGGGTGCTGCGAACCACCGTTCACTGCGAGCTGCGCAGTCGGTGTCTTCAGCAAGGATGAAGCACCGCTCCCGACGGTGGGGCGCTCCCACATCGGAAGCTCGAACGCATTGCCACTGCGCGTCATACCCGAGCGCGGCCAAATCACCGACTGCTCGGGCAAGTTCCCCAAGTCCAATGATGGCTGACACGTTCTCCAACGCGACATACCGTGGTCGAAGACGGCGAATGGCATCTGCGATTGCTGGCCAGATGGCTCGGTCATCTGCGGCCCCTTTCTGTGCACCGGCGATAGACCAGGGCTGGCACGGCCATCCCGCCGAGAAGATGTCGACCGGTTCGGTTGAATCCCAGTCGGTAGCGGTCAGGTCGTGATGGTTGGGGACACCCGGGTAACGGTGGGCGAGGATCTTCGACGGGCCGGGAGCGAACTCGCAGAACCAAATTGGCTCGGCATCGAGAACCATCCCAAGTCCCATGTCCAAGCCGCCGTAGCCGGCGCACGCGGATCCGATCGTGAGCGTCATGGTCGCTCCCTGTTCGCAGCGATCTCAGCGGCCCGCTCCCGCAACCGATCAGAACGCTCCTGCTCCCGATCCCACTCCACCAACGACGTCGGAATCCGATCCTTCCAACGCGCCGCATAATGACCGCCATCCAACGGCTGCTCAAACTCATCCACCCGACGCGTCATGCCATCACCCTCTTCGAACGAGCCAGACAAGGCCGGCAGTGCCAACCCCCGGCATCACGGATAGTCCCCGGAAACTCCACCAACATCGAATTCGTCGATCGCAACATCCGCCGACACCCACCCCGACAATGTCGAGGCGGAACCGCCCGCGCCACAGGCTCATCCCCCGCAATCACCCGCAGCAGATTCAAGGCACGCTGACGGTCACCAGCAGTGCCCGTCACATACACGCCCGCCCACACCCCGTAATGGTCATCACCATTCAAAGCACGACGGGCACACTTCGCCTGCACCCTCACCGGGCAGCGAGCACACACTTCCTGCGCAGCCTTCACCTGCACCCGAGACTGCGGACCAGACGCCGACGGAAAGAACAACTCCGGATCGACCGTCCTACACGCGGCGTCGTCCGCCCACTCCATCCCACTGTGAAAATCGATCATCGGTTCGCCGCCTTGATCCGCTGCACAGTCCGATCAGTCACACCGAACCTGGCCGCCACCACCGGAACCGTCACACCATCAGCAAGGCACTCCAGCACCGCCTCCCGATCAGACAGTGACAACTTCCGGCGCGCCGACGGCTCAACCCCATACCGCTCCCGACTCCGGCACGTATGACACCGACCGAACCCCGCATGACGGACATAACCAGCAGGCTTCACCGTGAACTTGCCGCGGACCATCGGCTTCTCACACACCTCGCAGCGCTCCACCTCGGCGTCCCGGAGGATCTCCGCCAGACGTGAATCAGCCGTCAGTGGGCGTGGGTTCGGATAGTTTTGGCGGATCCACCGATCGAGTTCAGCGGAGTCATTGGTGGTCCATTGGGTGGCGATCTCGAATCCTGCGGTCATCACTTCACCCCCCGGTAGTGCTGGGTGAGAGCCTTGATCGCAGCAACATCCGTAGACGCTCGGAGCTCGCCATGCCTATCGGCCGCGAACTTCTCCACAGCGAGAGCAGGGTCGATGTCCTTGAACTTCAACGTCTCCAACAAATCAGCTTTCGCTTCCTCCGCTGGCGACGGCGGTTCAGGCTCAATCTCCTGCGCAGTGTCATGGAGATCGCCCTTGTGCCACAGCCCAAGTGCCACACCGAAACGCATAGCCGCGTTGCGGATCGCATCACCGATCGCTTCCTTCACCGCGTTCGCGCCGTTCTTACCGCCGGCGTCCCCGTACCCGGGTCGGGTTACACCGAGCACAGTGAGCCGAATCCACAAGCCACCGTTTCGATCCAACGCGGGAAGCCCACTGGCGTCCACCGCGAACGGTTCCCACGTCCACTCCGGGTCCACGTCCAACAGGCGATCACTGGCTGCGGCATGTCCGACGTAGTCGAGGTGGGCGGCGGGCATCCCATGCTTCGACTTGCACTCGTTGCACCACTCACGCGGCGAATCTTTGGAGTACGGCTTGGGCAGGGTGTTGATCTGGTTCGGCAGGAACGGTTCCCGGAGTTTCTGGAACCCTGCCTGCCTTTCCGTCTGGGGCACTTCGGTGGCGGTCACAGCATTGACCTGACGAAGCAGCCATCACACAAACCATCAGCGTTAGCGTCGTGGGTACCGCAGTACACGCACTTCCCGTAGCCGGTGTCCTCGAAGTAGCTCATGCCGCCACCCGCTTCGCCGCGGCACGCAGAGCATCCACCACATCGGACTTCTCCCGATCCGGTTTCGCATTCCACTCCACCAACGAGCCACCCGGCATCATCAGCGAATTCACCGGCAGACCGGTGACGACAGACTCGACCACGGCGATCGCGTCCGTGACCGCCCAATCGTCACCGTCCGGGCCGTTGAAATCGTCCGGCTCGTCACGGTCGGCCTGGTAGGTGAATGTTCCACCGGCCGCGAGGACGATAGACCCGATCGTGCACAACCGACCATCAGCGGTCTGGTAATGGTCCAGTGAGTGGCCTTTGAGGTCGATCAGATCGGCGGCATCAGCAAGGATCTGGGAAGTACTCATGCTGCTTCACCTGGCTCTGGTCGGACCTCAAGCGCCAGGATTCCGGTGACGTCCAACGCACCCCGAGCCGCCATATCCGACAGCAACGCGCCAGCATCAACACCCCTCTCCGGAGTCCACGCCACAGACGGTGATCGAGGCGACACCTCAGGCAGAACCACACCCGGAGGTAACGGTTCACCGTCCTTGATCGCCTTCTCAGCCGCAGCAATCACCGACGCCCTGGCCTGCGCGGTGATCCGTACCTCGGAGACGGCACCACCGAACACTGCAGCGGCGAACGCAATCGCCTGCTCTTCGTCTTCGATGAACGGCTTCGCAGTCGCCTTCACTGCTTTCTTGACCGTCACCGCACCGATCGTCACCGGCCGACCGTCCTCACCGATCACATCGGACACGACCGGCAATCGAGTACCGACCGCATTCTCGGCAAGGAACTTGGCTTTCTCGGCGCTCTCAACATCGGCACCAAACTTCCTGTACTCAGCGGCCACGGCGATGCGCAGCTCGCGAGTCACAGCGATCTTCTCAGTCATTGGTTCTCCTCGGAAAGCGTTTCGGTAGGGAAGGTTTCGGGCCGATCCCAAAGTTCAGCGGGATCGGTGAGGCTGTCGTAGTCAGACGGCATGGGCGAGCACCTCGACCGGGAGTTCGACCACAGCGACCGGGCATGGAGTGGAGCCGTGCCACAGCAGGCCGGGGCGGTGGTCGTCGACGATGAACTCGCGACCCAGCCGGCCGATCTCGCGGAAGTGGGTACCGGCGGGCAGATGCCACAAGGACTGTTCGTCCCACACCATCGGCCCGGTCACTGCCTCTCCTCGAGCCGCTTGATCTCACGATCGAGGTACCAGCGCGCCTTGCGGAGATCCTCGATCGGGGAGGTCGACTTCAGCCCCGCCCGCCAGATGTACTTGACGGCATTGCCCAGGCTGAACGTCATGTGCTCGGTGATCGTGATGCACTCGACGCCGGACGGGTGAGCGACGTAATGCGCGGGGTGTTCGACCGGGTTGGCGTGGATCTTGTCGACGACGGCGCGCTGCTGATCGGCATCCATCAGAGCACCGCCGCCCAGACGACGATCCCGATGTACACAGCGAGGCAGGCGAGTGACAACCATCCCGCAACCCCGACCGCATTCTTCTTGCCGCGGCGTTCGTACACGTCCTCGTCACGCTCGGTCGGCCAGTCGTTCGACACGACGAGGGTGAGGTGGCGGGGTTCGACGAGTTCGCCCCGGTCGACGGTGAAGTGAGTGCTCATGCCGCACTCGCAATCTGTCGAGCCAGCTTCTGCGCTTCGGCTACGACCTGATCGATGGTCCACACCCGATCCCATGACGAAGCCTTGGCGAGGTGGCTATCCCACTCCTCTTGCAGATACCGGCGGCCATGTCGTGCTGGGACATTCAATGCTTCGAGATGCGCCGGATCCCACACATCCCATGCGTGCAGGGTGTCGAAGCCGATCCATCCATTCCGGCAGAACGTGAAACCGCCATGAACTTCGACATCATTCAGGCGCTCATCTTCGTAGCTGTCGACTGTCGACCACGGGTGCCCCTCACGAGGTATCCACGCGTACCCGTTGATCGAGCCCATCGGATTTCCGACGGCACCCCATGCGATGCCCTCTTCGATCCCGAAACGCAACGGTTCACGAGGGGTTTCGTCGCGTTCGGTGAACGTCTCCATCCATGAATTACGTGCGGATGCTTCGAGCGCCTTGTTCATGCCGACACCCCGTTCCGCACGATGATCTCGTCGCCGTACGCCCACGTCTTCACTCCGCCGGCCAACGTCAAGCGGAACAGTCCCCCGCGCGGCTTGCGGACCTTCGCGGAGATGATGCCGGGATCGTCACACCGCGAGAGGGTGATGACTTCGCGGGTCGATTGCGTTGGGACAGTGATGATCACCAGTCCGCTCCTTTCGTGAGTGCCTGGTCGAGGGTGTCCGCGATGGCGAGGTGCTCGTGTGCGATCTCGCGGACCTGGTCGATGAGGGTGTTGTCGAGTTGGTTGGCGTTGATCCAGGTGCCGTTGCCGAGGCCGTCTTTCGTGTCGGCGCGGACCATGCGGTTGCCGCCGGATCGGGTCTTGGTGATGAGAATTTTGTTGTCGGTCATGGCTGCACCGGCTCGTATGGGGTGATCTCCGAGGGGAGTTCGCCACGGTCCGTTGCTGCGTTCAGCACATCGCGGATGAGAACGGCGTCAGCGACGGGAATCTCGTACGGGTGCAGGTCTTCTCGTGACCTCGGAGCATCGTCGGGGTGATGCAAGACAAGCCCCGCCTGGCCGCGCACCTGTAGTGAGCAGGTCTCGCCCCAGATCGTCAGCGTTTCGCGGTACAGCGAGTTCATGCCATCGGGGTCGGGTTGGTAGGTCATTTGTTTCTCGTTTCGTTTGGGGTGCCGGGAGCAGTGGAGAGACCGCTCACCGGCACCGGGGAACCCGCGCCGTCCAGCCCGGCGGCAGCGGGTAGATCACCGCCACGTGCAACTTCGGCTGGCAGGCCGAGGGCGCGCATGACTTCGGTTCGGGAGTAAGGGATGCCGAGCATGGACAGCAGGGCTCGGCAGGTTTCGGCGATCATGTTCGGCAACGCGACTCCGACAATCAGGGCGTCCAGGTCGCAGTCCGCACCCATCGGGTAGCCGTCGTAGACCTCGCCTCGGGAGATGAAGGTCATGACGCACCCGGCCACAGTTGCGACACGACCTGCAAAGTCACGACGAGGATGCCCGCGAGGGCTAGGTGGGGACGGAGACGGCGGATCACGAGGCACCGCCTTCGTACAAGACTGTTACGGGGAGCAGGGAACGCAGCGCCTCGCTCGGCACCCCATCCGACTTGGCACCCCAGAGCTTGCCGTTGCGATCTCGAATGGCCGCGTCGTCAGGCAGCGCGTCCAGTTCTTCGACGGTTTCGACAATGCGAACAGGAGGCCGCCACCCCGCTTCGATAACCGCTGCAGCACAACGGATCATTGCGCTGTCGCTGTAAACGTGGGGGCTGATGATCTTTTCGAGCGGACTGTTCTGACGTCGGCTCATGCGATCACCTCGATGGGTGTCTCATCGCGGGCGATGGTGGTGGCCTTGAGAATCCCTAGGCCAGTGGTGGACCAAGATGCGTGGCCTATGACGTTTGTGATCTTGATGCCGAGGGTTGGCAGTGCGCGTGATCCGTTTGCTCGCCAACGGATCTGCGCACCTTCCGGCAGTGAGTCCAGTGCATCCCGGACCGTCCCCCAATCCCCCTCGAGCACGCGGGGTTCCAACGCCCGGACGCGAGCGATGAGGGCGGGGATGTCAGTGCGAGCGTGGGCGATGAACTCGGCGTCACGAACGTCGAAAGAGCCGGATACGTAATCGCCGTTGGCATCTCTCACCGATCCATAGATGCCGGCTCTGGGGTTGTTGCCGTCACGCCATACCCACGGTGCCGACGACGCCGCGTCAGCGCGGGCCTGGATAGCATCCAACTCATCGTGGTGCACGCGACTCGGTTGACTTTCGAGTGCACGAATGCGGGCGAGGAGAGCGTCCACTACGTCGGGCGACATGCCACCGGCGAAATCGCCCGTGGCACCGCCGAGCATCCCGATGACGTTCTCGGTCCACTCGCCTGAGCCGCCGTACGGCCAACCGGGACGAAAGGTTTCCTCGCGCGCCAGCTTTGCCAGCTTCTCGATTGCGTCGAGGTCGAGGTCGAGTGGTTCACTCATGCCGACCTCTTCAATCGACGCGGATCGGGGGTGACGCGCTTGAGCTTCATCGGCGACTGCTCTGGGTTACTCCCCCGCAGCCATGCGTCGAGTGCGTCGCGATGAATCCGCCACGTCCCCTGCGGCCGCTTGCGCTGGGTGCCAACGAGTTCGCCGGTGTGGAGCGCGCGGTACATCTGCTGTCGGCCGCAACGTGCGTAGGCGCGGGCCTCGTCGACGGTGAGCCATGGGGATGGGGTGTCGATTGGAGCGGTCATGCGGCACCACCTTCGGCCGGAACGAATCGCACGGAGATGTAGCCCTCGTATGTTTCGTCGAACTCAGCCTTCATCCCATGCTTCATCGCAAGGAGGTCAGCCTGTTTCGCATTTGCCTCGTTGATCCATCGCCACTGCGTGACCAGCGGAGGACCTGGATGCTCGGGTGTCGGGGCGTTTGGTCCCGCAAGCTGCCCGTCAATTACGCCGAGCTCCCAGCCCGCAACGTAAGCAGCGTCTTCGTACGTGCCGCCGTTGGACTCGACAGCAATGAAGGGCATGACAAGTCCGTAGGTTGGCTCTTCTTTCTCGCTCATGCCGTCGCCTCCAACTGCATCACTGCATCGAGGCCGAGCTTGCGGGCGATGAACGCCAGGCCGGACGGCTGCACACGAGTCGTGTACGAGGTTCCGTGCGTACCGTCGGACCGCTCGAAGTCGTGCGCCTTCACCTCGAAGTGATGCATGTAGCGCTGGTAGGGCGTGTTCCGCATCGAACCCTTGGGGATGAGGACGCCTGCATTACGCAGGTCTGCAAACAGACGGTTCTGCGAACGCCCGAGGATCTTCGCGGCCGCACCGATCGCATACGTTCCGTCGCCGTCGATGAACCGCTCGTAAGCATCGACCTTCGGAGTCATGTCCGCGACGGTCGCCTCGAGTTCCTTCACCTTGCGGCTCTGGATCTGGAGCGCTTGATGGACGATCTCGTCTTCGGTGAGCGCGGGTGCTGCAATGGTGCCGGTTCGGACCCCCGGCAAAACGACGCCGTAGACCCACGCCTGGAATCGCTCAACCTGATCGCGGATCGCAGAGTCTTGAATGCGTGCGGTCTGCCGCATTCCGAGTGCACGGTAGAAACCAGACTCGGTCAGGTAGCCGACTCGCTGCTCGCCGCCGGGGGTACTCGCTAGCGTGTACCCCTTCTCGGACTGGGGAATTGACTCCATCAGCCGAGTCGCGTCGCGCATTCCCAGGGCGCGCGCAAGGCCGGATGCAATGACACGGAATCCGTCGGACTCGTGCGGGGTGATGTCGAGCCTGAACTCGCCGTTGTCGAACGGGGTAAGATCAGTCATGACTTTCCTTTCCTGATTGTTGGGTCTGTCTCGAAGCCGTCACCTGTTCGCCCAGGTGGCGGCTTTTTCTATGCGGCGACTGTGCTCTTTGCTTTGGCGTTGCCAGAACGCTGCGCGGTAGTTGACACCTGCACGTCAAAAAGGATCGCGATCGGCACCTCGAGCGCCTCCGCAATTCGAGCTGCGGTCAGCGGCTCACAACTGCGACGACGAGCGGCCAGTAGATGGTCGATGAAACTCGGGTGCACATCGGCATATCGGGCGAGCTTTCGCGCCGACATCTTCTTGCTGTCCTCGGGGCCAACGAACGCTCGCAGTAGCTCTGGACTCTTGAGCTTCATCCAGGTTCCCTTCGGCCATCGTCGGTACGGGGTCGTCATCTTGCTTCTCCAGTCTGCTCCGTAGGCACCTATCTGTCAACCAACAAGCAGCACTCTACTGCCTACCGATAGGCAGGTGTCAAGTAATGACACCGGCGTATTTCCGCAGCCAGGGGTTCTAGGGCAAAGTAAGCGCTGACAATTGGTAGGCACGTAAACGCCTCAGGCCGGGTTTTGCCGGTAGGAGGGTAGTTCGGAGGACGGGTTGCCCAGCGCACTTGACGGCACGCAAGCTTCAGCGGTGCCGAACCTCGCAGATCTCATCAGCGCCCGAAAGGCGGAACGCGGCTGGTCATACCAGCAGTTGGCCGACCGGGCGTCAGGGGTGATTTCGAGGCAGCGCTGGCAACAGCTCGGCACCGGCACGCGCATCAAGGAATTTCCAGAACCCGCGACCATTCAGTCGATATCCGACGCGCTCGACGTCGACATCACATTGGTTGTTCTCGCCGTCGCCCGGAGTATCGGGTTTGCGGTGCGGAGTCGGGATTCCGCCCTTGCTGCAATGTTGCCGCCCGGAGCCGACCGGCTCACCGAAGAACAACGCGACGTAGTGCTCGCAGTAGTGCGAGTGCTCGCAGCCAAGGCAGGAGCTACCAATGACGAAGAGCAAGAATCGCGGACGCAAGAGGGCAGCCCGGAGCACAGCGGCACGGGCGGCGGCGCTCGCCGGCCAGGAGCCCCCATGAATGCGGGACAAGCCCGCACCAACGCGGATCGTCCCAATCGGGCGAACCCCGCAAGAAACAAGGCTGAAGCCTTGATCGACGAAGATCAAGGCTCACAGGCTGACCACGAGCTCGCCGCACGCAAGGGTGAAACCGAGGACGAGATCCGCGAACGCCTCGGAATCCCCTACGAGTGACCGCATTTTCGCAGGTCAGCTAATTACACCTGCGTAGTTTGTCGGAGTCATGCCGCATGGTGTGTTCATGACCTGGCACCCATGGCGACACCTCCGAGACGAACACCCACACGTCCACGTCGCCTATCCGGACGGCGGCTCGGGGTGCCTCGGAAAGTGGACGCCGAACGGGATCGAGATCAACCGGCGCTCGAACCAGCGCGAGCGGCGCTGCACCCTCACTCATGAGATCGTCCACGTCGAGCGTGGCCCGGTGCCGGCCGATCTGCGCCTCGCCATGCGCGAGGAAGAGATCGTCGACCGGATCACCGCCGAGCGCCTGATCGAACTCGGCGCGCTCATCGACGTCATCGCCTGGAACCGAAACCGCATCGACGACGAGGCGGCTGAGGAACTGTGGGTCGATCTCCCCACTCTGCTCACCCGCGTTCGTAATCTCACCGACGACGAGCGGGCATTCATCGACGAAGAACTTGAACGGAGACAGCCGTGACGCCACAACAGGAAGAGATCCTGCAGTTCGAAAAGCGTTGGTACACAGCGCCAGGCAACAAGGAAGCCAACATTCGCGACCAGCTCGGACTGTCGGCTGTACGCTACTATCAGATTCTCGCCGCACTGCTCGACGACCCGGACGCCCTCAAAGCCGACCCGGTCCTCGTGAAACGACTGCGCCGCATCCGCGACAGCCGAGCGAAACTACGAAGGGCCGGATGATGGCAACGGTCAAGCCGTACGACACCGCGAAGGGCACCCGCTACCGCGTTCGGTACCGCACGCCCGAGGGTCGTCAGACCGACAAGCGCGGGTTCGCCACCAAGGCTGCGGCCGAGACATTCGCCAACGTCGTCGAGGTCGACAAACTCGAGGGGCGCTATGTCGCACCCGCGGCGGGACTGCTCACCGTCGGCCACCTCGCACAGGACTGGTACGACAGCAAGATCGACGTGAAGCCGTCCTCGCTCGAGCGGTACCGGCAGACACTCGAACAGCAAGTACTCCCCCGCTGGCAGAACGTGAACGTCGCCAAGGTGACCGCGCCGGCACTCCAGGCGTGGATCAACGAGCTCTCGCGGGATCGGGCACCGTCGACGGTCAAGAAGGCGCACCACGCGATGTCGATGATCCTCGATGTTGCTGTGCGCGACAGGCGAATTGCTGCCAATCCGGCATCGGGAATCAACCTTCCGCGCGCTCGGCACGACGAACCGACGTTCCTCACGAGAGAGCAGCTGTTCACGCTGGCCGAGAAGGCCGGGCCGGGCGAGCTCGTCGTCCTCACCCTGGGGTTCACCGGACTGCGCTGGGGCGAGATGGCAGCACTCAAGGTCCGGCGCTGGGACGGCGGCCGACGACGGCTCACTGTGGCCGAATCGGTGACCGAGATAAACGGCCTACTGAACTGGGGCACTCCCAAGACTCACGCCACCCGCACGGTGCCAGTACCGACATGGCTCGCCGCGCGCATCACCGAGAGCACCACGGGTAAGGGGCCGGACGATCTCCTGTTCTCCACGCCGTCAGGCGGCGTACTCCGCAACAAGAACGCGCGCCGGGACTGGTTCGATCAGGCAGTCGTCGACGCACGTCTCCCCCGCGTTACGCCGCACGATCTGCGGCATACGGCGGCGTCGATAGCGATCTCGGTCGGGGCGAACGTGAAGGCGGTACAGCGGATGCTCGGACATGCGTCGGCCGCCATGACCCTCGATCTCTACGCAGGGCTGTTCGAGGACGATCTGAACGACGTCGCGGACAGGATCGAAGGCCCGCCTATGGCCGATGTCGTGACGCTCCGAGTGGTCAATTCGGACTGAGATTCCTGCCCGCTTTTTGCCCACTCTGCACGAGACAATCGAGGTCGGGAACGATCGGGAGCAGTCGGGAAATCGCTGCTGACAGCGCATTTCAGCTCTCGACCTGCACCCCGGTACGATCTCATAATCCATTGGTCGCGGGTTCGAGCCCCGCCCGCCCCACCACGAGCCGGCCGTCGAAATGTGCGAGCCATCGCGGACAGCGGATGTCCTCGATTGTGGGGACACTGAAGCCATGTGGAACCAGAGCGAGGCATTACCGGGTCGAGTCGATCGCGCGAGCGAATGACTGCGTCGGAATCGTCGCCGCCCGCGTCAGCCCATCCCCCGACGTGGAAGTTCGACTACCCGATCATCCATGCCGAGACACGGGCGCAGTGGCGATCCTGGTTGTCGCACAATCACAGCTCGACCCGAGGCGTCTGGCTCTGTTCATGGCGGACCGGCACCGACCGACCCCGTTGCCCATATCCCGCGGCTGTCGAGGAAGCCATCTGTTTCGGTTGGATCGACTCCACCAGCAGCATTCTCGACGAGGACCGTGGCCTGCAGCTGTTCACACCGCGCAGACCCAAGAGCCCGTGGACCAGACTCAACCGAGAACGCGCAGCCGATATGGAAGAACGCGGCCTCATGACCGACGCAGGTCGCCACGCCATTGCTGCCGCGCAGTCGAACGGGTGGTGGACAATTTCCGATCCGGTCGAGAACCTCGAAGAACCGCTCGAGTTGAAGACGGCACTCGACCGTGACCCAGACGCTCGTAACAACTGGGACGACTTCCCTCCCAGCGCCCGTAAGCAGATGCTGTGGTGGATTGTCAGCGCCGTTCGAGACGACTCTCGTTCAGGTCGAATCGATCAGATCGTGGCCGAGGCCGCGATCGGTCGACGTGCCCGCGGCTGAGTAGAGCGATTTCGCGAGCGCCGATCAAGTCCCTACCACCTTGCGATACAGAGCCGACCAATACACCAGCAGTGCAGCAGCATTGGCCCCGAACCACAGCCACGTCAGGAATGCCGCTACCACGCCGGTGACGAAGAATCCCAGCACGAGGGCCACCACCCAGCCGAGTAGGTAGGCGAGGATCGTGATGACAGCCGCTGCGGTACAGCGCCACGGGGATTGCTTCACGGTGTGTAGTGCAGCGCGCAGAGGGTTTCGGCGACAGTCCACTGCCGCTGGAAGTATCAGCAGCGCAATGACTATGACGATAACAGGGAGCGGGGGGAAGAGAATTGCGAGCGCAACGGCCGCCCCGGTCAGCACCACGCACCACGCCAGTACCCGCGGTCGTCGCCACGTCCGGCTCAGTGCACCCGACACGTTGCCGTCCACCACATCGAGTGCCGTCGAGGCGGTGAACCATAGGGCGCACACCACCGTTGCGGCGGAAACGACGACCAACGCAGCGAATCCGAGGGACGACGCCGGAGCCGGATCCCCCACCACGGTCAGCGCCTGAATCAGAGCCGAGACGATAACCACCGATGCGAGCGGTGGCACCTCTCTCATGGCGCACCGACCGTCGAATTGCGGTCGAGTACGTCCTGCACCGAACCCGAGTAGAGAACGGTTGCGCCGACCTTCACTTCGACGGTACTGGCATCGTCGGACGTGGCCGTACCGTTAATCGTCTCGTTACCGGTTGTCGTCCCGGCACATTCGATGTCCGCCCCGGTGCCCGAGCACACGGGCGCAACGAGGATCTCGATTCCTTGATCGAACAGCACGTCGTTCACCGCGTAGCGGAGGTTACCGAGTTCCGCTCCCCCGACCGGGGCGAGCGCAGCGGTCTGCGAGCACCCCGCGCAGGCCAGCACCGCCGCCACCGAGATGAGATGTCTACGAACACCGTTCATCGTCCCTGCCTCGTCTCGTACGCAATCAGTCTGGCGTGCTCGTCGAGGTGTTGCTGTTCCAGAGCGGCGTCGGTGATGGCGCTCAGGTCGAACGGCGCGGGCAGGAGGAGTTCGGTGTTGCGGTCGAGGCTCGAACCTCGTCGCATCAGCGGATTCTCGGCCCAGTCGTTCGCAGCCAACTCACGACTACGCGAGGCGAGGTCCAGGTAGCTGCCGCTGTTCCCGGGCGTGATCGGCGACGCGTGATCGAGCACGGTCGTGAACAGCGACAATGTCCCGTCTCTGTTGTCGACGATCTCCACCACCTGCTGTTGCTGCGGAAAGTCGATGCACGACGCGGTGGTGATCTCCCAGAACCCTCGTCCGTCTCGCGAATGCGCCACGATTTGATTCTGGTGGGTGTGACCGTTGAGCCAACCGATCACCACAGGATATTTCAGAAGCAGATCGATGAATTCGTCTGCGACGTACAGCTTCACCGACTGTCCCGGCCGCTGTGCACGGTTCTCCAAAGTCAGGCTGTTGTGGTGGGTGTAGATCAGGACGAGCTTGCGTTCGGCCTGCGCCTTCTCCAATTGCTGAGTGAGCCAGTCGAACTGGTCCTCGGGCACCGCCCCGTCGGGGCCGGCGACGGCGTTGCACGTGTCGAGTCCGAACGTGCGAACGTTCGGAGTCGGGTCCGCCGCCCACCAGGTTTCACCCGAGTCGAGGTTGTGCTGGGTGAAACCGTGCCCGATCGGCCCTGGGGTGGGAGTCGTCTCGAAGTGCTCTTGCATGAACTCACGCTGCTCGAAGAGATACCGAGCCGGATCCGCCGACACTGCCCGAAACCCGGGCCGGGCGCCGGATCCGACCCCGAGCGCATCGACCATCCTCTGCAGCGGACTACCCGTCGACGCGTACCCGGCCAATGCCGAGGTGGCCGTCGCTTCGAGTGTGTACGCCTTGCGTCCGCCGACCGCGAGGGCATGCAGCTGAGAGGAGAGATCGAACGTGCCGAGCAACAACGTGTCGTGATTGCCGTAGACGGAATACCACGGGACGGGTAGCCCCACCGATTCGACGGTCCCCGACATCGCCTGCGTCAACAGATCGGGAAGCGTCGGAAATCCGTAGTCCCCGAACGACCCTCCCGACGGATCGCCCGGCCGATACGCCCACTGCGCCTCGGGCCACGCTTGCACGCCCTCGAAGACGTCGGATGCGCCACTCGTAGGCCGGACCGCGACGCCGTCGAGAACGTCTATGTACCAACGAAGTTCGAGATGAGAATGCATGTCGGCGCTGTCACCGGTGACAACCGCGGCCCCCATGGGAGCGCCGGTGACCGAACTGATTCGTGCATCCGCAAATGCCTTCACCATCGCTGCCGTGACGTGCACGGTCAGCGGGTCCTGCGGGTGGAAGGCCGAGCCCCACGCCGCATGGTCGGAGACGATCATGGGCTCGATCCGACCGGGCGATTGCGCATCGATGACATGCATGTCCGACAGGTGCCCCAGGTAGAGCAACGACCGCCTGGCCTGCACCCGAGACGCGCTGGGTGCCCGCCCGAGGATGTCGAGGCGAGGGACGTAGGGCTCACCCGGCCCCGCAGCAAGCACCCGGTACCGACCGGGGCCGGTCGACGATCTCAGGATGGTCTGCGCCAGCGTTCCGCCGACATCTGTCTCTCCTGAAGCCGGCTGCGCCCGAGCGACAAGGGCGTGGCCCAGAACCTGCGGTGCGACTCCCCATGCCGCGGCGAGGGTGCCCACCCGGGTGACGAATTAACGACGCGACAGACCAGCCATGGAACTCCCCGAATCCGAGAACCGCACCACATACGCCTCGCATCCGACGAGGTGACTGCCTATTTTTACAGGGAAAACCGCGGACTGGTTGGAATTCGAGCCTTCATGGCACCACTGTGACCGGCCAGCGGCCCGCCTTGACCAGTCGCACTGCCACAGATCCCGCCAATCGGTGCCCGGCGCGTTCGGAGGCCCCCACCACGACGGCGTCGGTGCGGAGTCCATCGGCAACCGCGACGAGTCCGTTGTAAGGATCACCCTGCGCAGTGCGGAATTCCCAGCGAACCTGCTCTCGCTCCCCGAAGCGGGCCACCGAGGTTCTGATGTAGTCGAGGAGTTCGTCGGCGATCTGTCGGCCCGTTTCCACCATCGAGATCCCCGCCTGGCCCCACGACGCGGTGGCGATGGGCTGCACGTAGACCAGCACCAGAAGCGATTGTTGCCTACGGGCCAGTCCTCCGGCGTATGCGGCGGCCCGCCAGGACGAATCCGAGCCGTCGACGCCCACCACGATGGACTTCGGGCCGTCGTGGCCGTACTCGAATCCCGTAGATTCCTGCGCATTGCTCACGACATGAGGCTACTGCCAGCCCGTTGGTGCAGGGACCCCGGCGCAGGGCGGTACGGTTGATGTGCTGCGCAACCGGTTTGCCCGGCATGCGCCACACGACGGGAGAAGCAATGACCGACGACGAACAGTTCGACGCTCCGTCGACCGACCCGGCAACTGTATTCGCCGCTCTGGCCGACATCGTGTATCGCGGCAGTAGCGCAGAAGAGGTCTACACCGCTATCTGCAACGCCGCGACGATGGTTGTCCCTCACTGCGATCACGCGAGTCTCATGTTGTTGCGCCACGGAAAGGCCGTCACCGTCGCGGCCTCGGATGACGTGGCACGCGTCGTCGACGACATCGAACGCGCCACAGGTCAGGGACCGTGCCTGGATGCGCTGACCACCGAGGCCGTCCAACTCGAGCCGGATTTCAGCAGCCCCACCCAGTGGCCCGCAATGGCTCGGGGTGTCCTGAACCGCACGCCGGTCCGGGGAGCGATGGGGTTCCGCCTCAAGGTCGACGAGCAGAAGGTGGGTGCTCTCAACCTGTTCACCGACACCGCAGGTGCCTTCGATGCCGACACCGCCGACAAAGCCGTCATCCTGACTGCATTCACTTCTGTGACGGTAGGGGCGATGCTGAACGGCCAAGAGGCATCGACCTTGCGCGACGGCCTCGAGAGTAACCGTGAGATCGGCAAGGCGATCGGCCTCATCATGGCGCTGCACAAAGTATCCGACGAAGAAGCGTTCGCACTGCTCCGCAAATCGTCGCAGGATCTGAACGTCAAGATCGCCGATCTCGCATCGACGGTCGTCCAGCGGCACGGCAAGGGCCTGTCGAGCTGAACGAGCCGAGATCAGTGACCGCTCTGCACCTTCTTCGGTAGAGCGAACACCAACGCCAACGCAACGACGCTGAACGCGGCACTGACGGCCATGGCCATTGCGGCACCGTGCAGGAAGCCGGATCCCACGGTATCGGGGCCGGTGATGGTGAGTGAGCCGAACAGCACACTACCGATGACTGCGATACCGATTGCGGAGCCGACGCGCTGCATCGTCGAGATGACGCCGCTCGCGGCCCCTGCGTCGTCGCGGTCGACGGTTGCGACGATGAACTGCGCGTTGGGAGCGATGAACGCGCCGTTGCCCAAGCCCGCGATGAACAGCGGGACCAGCAGAGTCCAATGGGAGATGGTGTCGGCGGAACTGGTCGCCAAGATGATCCACAGCCAGATCAAACCGATCGACACCAGCGATGCGCCGAGGATCAGTACGGTGCGGCCGAGTCGGATCGTGAGCTTGTTGCTCTGCGAGGACGCGATGATGCTGCCGATCGCGAACGGTATCGAGACCAACCCGGACGAGAGGGCCGTATTGCCGAGCCCGGTCTGCCACAACAACGAGATGGTGAAGAAGATGCTGGTGAACGCTGCGAAGTACACCAGCGCGAGAATCACACCGCCGGTGAATGCCGGTCGGGTGAACAGTCGCGGCGGCACGAGCGGATTGTGTCCGCGACCGCTGTGGATCACCTCCCACCAGCCGAACACTGCAATCAGGCCCACGCCTGCAGCAATGGTCACGTAGGTCCAGAACGGCCACCCGAGCTCCTGGCCTTCGATCAGCGGTACGAGTAGCGCGATGAGGCCGGCGGAGATCAGCACCAACCCGAGCCAGTCGATGCCAGGCCTTGCAGTCGGCTCGGATTCATCCTTTTTCGGCAGCAGAACCGCCGCCGCGATCAGACCGACGATGCCGATCGGCAGGTTGACCCAGAAGACCAACCGCCAGCCGTTCTCCTCACCGAAGGCCTGGATGATCAACCCGCCGACGATCGGCCCCAACGCAGTCGACACACCGATGACCGCACCCATGATCGCAAATGCCTTGCCGCGCACAGGACCTGGAAACAGCAGTTGAATGAACGCTGTGACAGCGGGCACGAACATCCCGCCTGCCAGACCCTGAACCACTCGGGCAACCACCAACTGCAGATCGTCCTGAGCGAGTCCGCAGGCGAAGCTGGCCACCGTGAACAGAGCGAGGCCGGTGAAGAACACCCACTTGTGCCCGATCCGATCCCCGACCTTGCCCGCCGGAATCAAAGCGAGACCGAACGCGAGCGCGTAGCCCGAGATGATCCACGACAGAACGGATTCCGATGCCTCCAGCGTCGTGCTGATCGTCGGCAATGCGACGTTGACGATGGTGGTGTCGAGCAGGGCCATGAACATGCCGAGCAACAGAACCACCAGGGCTTGCCAGGCGCGCTTGGGTACCTCGATCGCCGGTGGGGTCGCTGACGCAATACCGTCGGTCACTGCACTGCCCTTCCTAGTAGTCGCTGAGCAGTATCGACCGAACGGTCTGGTATTGCTAGCCGATCATTGCGGACGCGGCGAACATCCAGGACAGGCCGGTGGCCAGAGCCACGAACCCCGAGGCCACGATTCGACCTGCCCACTGACCTTCCAGCAGAGCCGTTTCCACGCGAGCCGTGTCGGCGTCGGTCGTCTCCATCGGTGTCATGTTCCACTTCCCACCCTGCATCCGCGGCCGTCGTTTCCGGCCGCCGGATACCCCCGGATTCGACGCCGAAACTAGCGCAACTCCACAAAGGCCTCCACCGCGTCGAGAAATGGGTGCTGCGCGGCCAGTAGCTTTGTCCTCGCCAGCGGCACCGAAAACCATTCGATGCGGTCTACCTCGGGAAACGATTGCATCTTTCCGGATTTCGGCGGCCATTCGATCTCGAATGTGTTGCTCATCGCAGTGGAGACATCGAGGTCGGACTCGATCCCGAACGCGGTGACGATCTTCCCGCCGCGCTGTGTGGCGGTGCCGAGCTCGATGGGGTTGCCCGCAGGCACCTCGATGCCGACTTCCTCTCGGAACTCGCGCTGAGCCGCGGTCCACGGGTCTTCGGCCTCGGTGAACTCCCCCTTCACTATCGACCACGCACCGTCGTCCTTCCGCGCCCAGAACGGGCCGCCGGGATGGGCGATCAGAACCTCCACCACGTCGGCGTTCACCCGAAACAGCAGAATGCCCGCGCTCTTGTTGACCATGTGATGAGCGTGCCATCAATTTGCACGCTCACCGTCATCCCCCATCACCATTCGAGCAGGCGCGCACGGTTCGCCCCTTGGGCATCGACACCGATTTTCGTTGAATTGCCGTCTTTTGACTCGGAGAGTGCCGCGAAAGCGGGTACCAGCTATTGTCTACCGATGCAAGAGCGCGCAGAATCGACCAGGCAGGCCGTACTCGTGGGAGCCGCATCGAGCTTCGACAAGTTCGGCTACGGCACAGCCAGTCTGAGCACCATCATCGCCAACGCCGGCGTCAGCAAGGGTGCGATGTACTTCCACTTCTCGTCGAAGGAAGATCTGGCGCAGGCCGTGATCGAGGCACAGATGGCTCTTGCCACCGCTGCCACCGTCACCATCATCGAAAGCACACCGAAGGCCATCGATGCCCTGATCCTGATCACCAAGGAGTTGGCGCGTCAGCTGCAGACCGACCCCATCGCACGTGGCGGCATGCGGTTGACGTTGGAATCGACGACGGCTCAGAATCCGAATGCGCAATCGTTCGACGACTGGATCGGAATGATCGCGAAGTTGACCGAGCGCGCCCGGACCGAAGGCGACATCGTCGACGACGTGGACACGGCCGCACTCGCCAGGATGATCGTTGCATCGTTCACGGGAGTTCAGACCGTCTCGGAGATGCTCACCGGACGCGCCGACCTCCAGCTTCGGATGACCGAGATGTGGCACCTGTTGCTACCGTCGATCGCCCCTCGCCGGCGACTGGCCCGGATACGAGCGGTAGCCGATGCACCGCTCATCGACTGGAACGATCGCTGAGCGGTAGCCACGGTTCGGGTGTCGCCGTGACGGACATCGCCGAGAGCACGACCCCGTCGTGCTCGAACTGAATGCGGTGAATGCCGTCGGTCGTGTCGCTGTCGACGATGACCGTGCACGGGTTGGCCCATTCGGCGAACCCCAAGAACCTGACCTCGAGGGACGTGAAGTCCAGTCCCACGCAACCGGTGGCCAAACGCAACGCCTGACGGGCGGCTTCGAGCATGGTGACGCCCGGTAGGTATTCCACCGAATGATCGAACATCGCCAGGTTCCGCGGATCCGGAGCCACCACGAGCGTCCCGTCCGAGGTATGACGAGCCAGTACGACATCTGAGGGGTCGAGACGGCCGACTCCGGCCGGTTCTACCACCTCGGTTCCGGCGGGAAGGTACCGAAAGTGTGGGTCGGCCATGGTCGGCTTGCGGACCTTGGAGTAGACGTCCGGTCCGATGGGACGCACGGACGCCGTTCCGGAGGCGACGACCTGACCGCGGTTGAGCAGTCGAGCCGACAGCTTCAGGTTGTCCAGCGACTCGTCCTCGAATGTGCGGTCGGTCGTGATCGACTCGGCGACAAGCGAATCGTCGATGTTGTCGACCGACAGCAGGTCGAGAATGTCGAACCGGAAGTGCTCGATGTAGACCACGTGGTCGAGCGGGACGTCGTGTTCGACGTGACAGAACAGGCTCACTGCCTGCCGCAGCGCCTCGGCGATCATCAACGAATCGTGGGTGCGACGTACCGGCACGAACATGCGATGCGACGTCGGCAGCTGTACCGCCGCACGATGCATACCGTCGACCGTCTCGTAGTCGGTCAACAGCACGTCCGCCGGAGAGCGCCGATGCACGAGCTGGCGTGGAACGGTGGATGCGTAACTCAAACTCACTTCAAAGCCCCTTAGAACCCGACCGATCCGTCTTTTTCCAGCACTTCCGAGCGTCCCGGATCGCACGAACAGTATGTCGCGAGACACCGACAAAACTGGCATCCGTCGACCTGATTCATTCGATCGATATACAGAAGATTCGGTCACGATCTGATAGCTGTCCGGGACTCTCGGTACCACGTGTGCGGTACGTTCTCGCCGACCGACCCGGTCACGGGCGAGCGACCCCGGACAGCAAAAATCCCCGCCCGGACAAGCCGGACGGGGACTGCGCTCCCCCACCTGGACTCGAACCAGGAACCCTTCGATTAACAGTCGAATGCTCTGCCAATTGAGCTATGGGGGATTACCTTGCGGCGTCACACTCTCGTGCGAGCCGTTGGAAACAATAGCGCACACCCCCTTGTGAGTACCAAATCGGGCCCACGAGAGCGCCGGAACAGCTTCCGCTGTGTACCGAATCGCCCTGCTCGAGGTTCGTCGGGCAAGATGGAAGAACGGCCGCACGCTCTACGGAAGGACCCACTGATGATTCGTTTGGTACTGGCGGCTGGAGCTGCATATGTACTGGGAGCCAAGGCCGGACGGGGCCGCTACGAGCAGATTCGCAAGACGGCCAGCGCCGTCGCGTCGAGCCCGGCCACCAAGAAGGCCATCGAGGTCGGCCGTCAGAAGTTGTCCGACTCTCTGAACACGCAGCCGAGACTCGAGCCGATGAAGCCGGTCGACGACGAAGACCAGGTTTTCGTCCCGCGCGATCAGCTGCGGCGCTAACCGACCTCGGCGACGCTTCCCACGGCGAGTTCGAGCAGGCTGCGGCGGTACTGCTCGAGGGCGATGAGATCACCGAACAGGGCGTTGTAGTCGTCCGGCTTCTCCGCAGGCGACATGCGCTGCAGCTTGGACTTCAGTTCGGCGACCTGTTGGCCCACCCACACCTCTTGAAGCCGGGCGAGCACACCGGAGATGTAGCGCGTGAGAGCGTCGTCGGCCACGCGCATCGGATCGACGGCCAACTCCGTCACCAACGACACCACCACGGCGTCCTTGGCCTGCTTGGCCACTGCGTCGACCCACTCCCCACCGCCCAGGCCCGCGGCAGTGCCGCCGGCCGCGGCCACGGCATCACGCACCGCGGCGTACGCCGGATGATGAAAGCTTTCGGGTGGCAGCGAATCGAAGACGGTGCCGGCGACCGCGGGCATCTGCAGCACCGCTTTAAGGGCCTCTCGTTGCGGCCACAGCGTCGGATCGGTGGGGTTCGGACGCGGCGGCCCGGTGGGGGCTTCCGTCGGCGCTGCCTGACGCTTCTCGAAGGGCACGCGTTTACCGCTCGTGTCGCCTCGGGCACCCTTCTTCGCCTCGTCGCGCACGCGGGCGAGCACCATCGCAGTGTCGTCCCAGCCGGTCCACCCGGCGAGCTGCCTGGCGTACTCGTCCCGCAGTGAGGCGTCCTTGATTCGCGCGACCACCGGAACAGTGCGCTTGAGCGCTTCGACGCGCCCCTCGGGCGTGTCCAGATCATGCTCTCGGAGCAGCGATTTGACGACGAAGGCAAACATCGGGGTCCGCCGGGCCACGAGATCGCGAACAGCGTTGTCACCGGATTTCAGGCGCAGGTCGCACGGGTCCATTCCGTCGGGTGCGACGGCGACGAAGGTCTGCCCGGCGATCTTCTGATCCCCCTCGAACGCCTTCATGGCCGCGGCCTGGCCGGCGTCGTCACCGTCGAAGGTGTAGATCACCTCACCGCGAAAGTAGCTGTCGTCCATCATCAGTCGGCGCAGCATCGCGAGGTGGTCTTCGCCGAACGCGGTGCCACAGGACGCCACCGCGGTCTTGACGCCGGCGAGGTGCATCGCCATGACGTCGGTGTAGCCCTCGACGATGACGGCCTGATGCGACTTCGCGATCTCCTTGCGCGCGAGATCCAGCCCGAACAACACCTGAGACTTCTTGTACAGCATCGTTTCCGGAGTGTTGATGTACTTTCCGGGCATCGTGTCGTCGTCGAACAGTTTGCGTGCGCCGAATCCGATAACGTCGCCGCTCTGACTGCGAATGGGCCACACCAATCGGCGCCGGAATCGGTCGATGGGTGTGCCGCGCTTGCCCGGGGTTGCCAGGCCGGCGTCGACTATCTCCTTGGCTTCGAAGCCCTTGCCCAGCAGATGTTTGGTGAGGGTGTCCCAGCCGTCGGGTGCGTATCCACAGCCGTAGGCCAGCGCGGCGTGGCCGTCGAAGTTGCGTTCGGTCAGGTAGTCCCGGGCGGCCTGGGCATCGGGCCCGCTGAGCCGACCGGCGTAGAACTCCTGAGCCGCCGCGTTCGCGGCGATCAAGCGCGCTCGGGTCCCGCGGTCACGTTGGACCGATGGCCCTCCGCCCTCGTAGGAGATCGAGTAGTTCAGCCGATCGGCGAGTTGCTCGACGGCCTCGACGAACGAGATGTGCTCGATCTTCTGGAGGAAGGAGTAGGCATCACCACCTTCGCCGCAGCCGAAGCAGTGATAGTGGCCGTGATTGGGCCGAACATGGAACGACGGGGACTTCTCGTCGTGGAAGGGGCACAACCCCTTCATGGAGTCGCCGCCCGCGCGCTTGAGCGAGACGTAGTCGCCGACTATGTCTTCGATCCGTGTGCGTTCGCGAATGGCGGCAATGTCACGTTCAGGAATTCGGCCGGCCACGACTGGAGTCTAGCGTCGAACAAGACGCCCGACACCCGTCGATCAACCCCAGCTGGCCTGAGCCCCGAGCGACCGCTTGTCCACCAGTTCGAGTCGACTCTCGGTGTACGACGCGATCTGATCCACGACGACGCGAGTCCGTTCGGCGTCGCTGTTCGCGCGTTGCCACGCGGGCACCAGGATGGGATCGAGTTCGCCCGGCGCCGAGCGCATCAACCACTCGGCGACGCGATGGATCCGGTCACGTTGACGTTCCTGCCGAATCTTGTGCCCGGCGTCGGACATGACGTACCGCAGTGCCATCGTCTTGAGCAGAGCCACTTCGGACGCGACGATCGACGGCACCACGAGGTCGGCGTCGTATCGCGTCAACGCTGCCGTGCCGTACTTCTGGCGGGTTCCGTCGATGGCAGCCGTGGCGAATCGCCCGACCAGCTCGCTCGTCATGTGCTTGAGCGCCACGGATGCGGTGAGGGTGCCGTCGTATCTGCCGACCGCGACGACGACGTCCATCTTGGACAGCCGGCTCGCCGCCTCGATCAACTCGTCGACGTCGAGTCCGCGGAACTCCGAGACACCGAGTTCGGCCAGTGCCCGCTGCTCGATCGGATCGGATAGTGCACGCAGGTCGATTCTGGCGTCGATGACGCCGTCCTCGACGTCGTGCACCGAGTAGGCGACGTCGTCGGACCAATCCATGGTCTGCGCTTCGAGGCACTTGTGCTTGTCCGGTGCACCGTCGCGTACCCAGCCGAGAATGGCCGAGTCGTCGTCGTAGGCACCGAATTTCGCGCCCGGCGCGGGCCTGGTCCACGGATACTTCATCGCGGCGTCGAGGGCGGCGCGGGTGAGGTTGAGCCCCGCGCTGTTGCCGTCGGAGTCGAGGATCTTGGGCTCGAGGCCGGTCAGGATGCGCAGGTTCTGCGCGTTGCCCTCGAATCCGCCGCAGTCCTGGGCCACCTCGTCGAGGGCTCGCTCGCCGTTGTGTCCGTAGGGAGGATGACCGATGTCGTGTGCCAAGCCCGCCAAATCGACCAGATCGGGGTCGCTGCCGAGCCCCTCCGCGATGCTGCGCCCGATCTGCGCGACCTCGAGCGAATGCGTCAACCGGGTGCGCGGGGTGTCACCGTCGCGGGGCCCGGTCACCTGGGTCTTGTCCGCCAGACGACGCAGGGCAGCACAGTGCAAGACCCGCGCTCGATCTCGCGCGAACGCACTCCGATGCGAGGCGTTGTCCGCCCCGGATCGAAGCCCAGCGGTCTTGGGCGGTTCGGGAACGAATCGTTCGACGTCGTGCTCGGAGTATGTGCCGGTCATCTACTGGCCTGCCGTGTAGGAGAAATCAGCGGTGAAGTGCGTCAACTGGTACCACAGCAGCGCGCCTGTCTCCCTGGCTATTCCGTGCGCCTGCGACTCGCGGGTGTAGACGGCAGGCCCGGTGCGGGTGGGCGACGTCCACGCATCGAGATCGGCGTCGCGCGCCATGGTTCGGGTGCGCAGCGAGTGCCACGGATCGCTGACCAGCACCACCGATGTCTTGCCCTGATCTCGTAGCGTGGCACTGACGGCTTCGATGCTTTCGAGGGTGTCCGATCCGGTTTCGACGGCCACGATCGCGTCGGCAGGCACGCCCTGATCTATCAGGTAATTGCGACCCGACGCCGCCTCGGTGAACAGGTCACCTTCTTGTTTGCCGCCGACGGTGACGATCTCGGGAGCGATGCCCTGCTCGTACAACGACGCGGCCTGCGCCAAGCGTGCCTCGAACACCGTCGAGGGCGTACCGCTGTACTGCGCAGCACCGAGTACGACGATGGCGTCCGCCGCAGTATGGTCGTCGATTCGAGCCACCTGCCACACGCGCACCGCGGTGCCTGCCACCAGAACGAGGGCCATCAGTATCACTCCCGCGACCAACCGACCCGTCCAGCGTCCGAGCGTTCCGAAGAAGCCCAGCCGCTCGGGACCGGGGTCCGGGGCATACCGGTCGTCGTACGGGTCGCCGTACGAATCTCGGTCGAGAGTTGGATTCACCCCTCGAGTTTGCCAGGCCCGCGCATCTTCGGCGGTCACGGCGCGCCTCGGAAGGTCAGAGCCACCCGCGGTCCTCGGCGACTCGGACCGCTTCGGCCCGGGTGCTGGTGCCGGTTTTTCCGATCGCCGAAGAGAGATGGTTGCGCACTGTCCCTTCCGACAGGTGCACCTGCGCCGCGATGGCACCGGCCGTTCCACCCTTCGACGCTGCGCGAAGAACTTCCTGCTCACGGGCGGTCAGCGGCGAGACGCCCTCGGTGAGCGTCTCGGTGGCGAGCGCGGGATCGACGACGCGCAGACCCATGTGGACCCGTCGCACGGCATCGGCCAACTGTTTGGCTGGAGTGTCCTTGACGACGAATCCGGAGGCTCCGGCATCGATCGCACGGCGCAGATATCCGGGCCGGCCGAACGTCGTGACGATCAGCACTTTCGACTCCGGTACCGCCTGAGCCAGCTCGGCGGTGACGTCGATGCCGTTCTTGCCCGGCATTTCCACGTCGAGCAGCACGACGTCGGGTCGATGTTCGAAAACCGCCGCCACCACTTCGTCGCCTCGTCCCACCTCGGCGACGATGTCGAGGTCGTGTTCGAGCCCCAACAATGCCGCGAGAGCACCACGCACCAGCGCCTGGTCGTCGGCCAGCAACAGTCTGATACTCATGGTGCCGAGACCTCCACCTTGAATCCGCCGGTCGGAACCCGGGCGACCGTCAGTGAACCACCGGCAGCGCTCACGCGTTCACCCAACCCGCGGAGCCCGTTTCCTCCACAGTTTTCCTCGGCCGGCCCGCATCCGTCGTCGACGATGGAAATGCTCGACGGCGTCAGCATCACTCGGCAGTGGCGTGCGTGGGAGTGTCGCACCACGTTGGTCACCGCTTCGCGCAGGACCCAGCCGAACAGTTCGCGGTGTCGCAGTGGAACGACGTCGGCATCCGCGGGCAGCTCGACGTCGATGGCTGCAGCCAGCAGAGCTGTTCGTGCGCTTGCCAGTTCGGTGCCGATGTCGATTTGCCGCATGCCGCCGACGGTGCTGCGAACGTCGGCCAGTGCTTGCCTTGCAAGGGTTTCCACCTCGGCGATCTCGACAGCTGCTCGGGCAGCATCGATCTCGAGCAATCTGCCGGCCAGTTCACTCTTGACAGTGATGACGGTCAGGGAATGCCCGAGAATGTCGTGCACGTCTCGGCTCATCCGCTCACGTTCGGCGACGATGGCCAGATCCGCCAATTGCTGCCGCGCCACGGCCAATTCGTGGTTGCGCTGGAAGACCTGGGTGATACCCCACGCGGCGGCCGAGCTGATCAGCAACTGAAACGCGAAAAAGTTGTCGGGCTCCCAGGACGGGATGACCCGCGGTGCCACTTCGATGGCCACCACCATCACCGCGACCAAAGTCCATGCCTGCCGAACCGGCAGCGTCATCATCGCCAGCACCGCGATGTAGATCGTTGCACCGAATCCGGTGGTTCCGATCAGCGCGCTCATCGCCGCGGTCAGGGCCAGCATTGCCGCGAGCGCAATCCAGGCCTGCCGTACCGGCAGCGGGTGTCCGCGGCGGTGACCGTTGCGAAAGCGCCAGAAGGTGGCCGTGAACACGACTCCGAACCCGACGATCGCGGCAATACCGAGGACCCGTGCCGCCACAAATTCCAACGACAGAATCTCGTTCAACGGATAGATCAGGTATATCAGCCAGATGGCTCCGAACATCCAGCCGTACCGCCAAACCCTGCCCTCGGGGAGGTCGGCGGTGAACGTGGTCATGTCGCCCACGGTATCTCCGTGGGCGACACGATCGGTGGTTTCCGCGTCAGGCACGCTTGGTGTCTTTCCGGAACAGCAGCGCCGCTCCTGCGATGAACACCACCGCCCACACCGCCAGGTTGACCACTGCGACGGCGAGGATGCCTGCGTCGGCCGAGGTGAACGGAGCCCGGGCCACAGTCGCCAGACCGTACAGCGGGGTGAACTTCGCCAGCATCGGGAACCAGCCGCTGTCACCGAGCGGGACGAACAATCCGCCGGCCAGAGCGAGGAAGGCCAGTACCGGTCCGAGGATCTGCATGACGTTCTCCGAGGGCAGCAGGTACCCCATGAACAACCCGAATGCGGCGAACACCGCAGATCCGAGCCACGCGATCACTCCGCACGCGAGCCACACCCAGATCGGCATGTCGGCTCCGAAGAATGCCGCGACGACGAACACCACGACGATCGCTGCAGCACCCATCGTCATGGCGACGAGCATCTTGGTGACGATGTAAGCGACAGGTTTGAGCGGAGTCAGTCGCAGCTGCCTGCTCCAGCCCTGAGCGCGTTCGACGGAGACCATCGCTCCCCCACTCGTGGTGGCCAGCATCGCTCCGTAGACGGCCATGCTGATGGCGATGTAGCCCGTGACGTTGCCGTGCGCGAAAGGGTAGTTGGTCCGGTAGTCCGACTGCGTCCCGAAAATGACGAAGAACACCGGGGGCATGACCAACGTGAAGACCAACGTGCGCTTGTTCCGGAACAGGCGACGGATTTCGAGTCCGAGGAACGTGGGCGAAAATCCGCCGTACGCAACGGCTCTGGCAGCGGTGGGGCGGGGCGAGGTCGTGGTCATCGGATACTCCCGGCGAGTTCGGTGTCGGCATCGGTGGTCAGGGCGAGGAAGGCGTCCTCGAGGTTGCGCGAGACGATTTCGAGATCGGTCGCATGCGCGTCGTTGAGCAGGTAGCGGGCAACGCAGTCGGAGTCGCGTCCGTGCACGATCACCCGGTCGCCGCGCGTCTCGACCCGGTCGACTCCGGGAAGAGCGAGCAACGTGGACCGGTCGACACCGGGCAGAGTGGCGGTGACCGTGCGTCCCGCCGCGAGATTCTTGACCTCGGCGGCGCTGCCGTCGGCAACGATCTTGCCGTGCCGCACCAGGACGATCCGGTCGGCGTAGGCATCGGCCTCGTCGAGGTAGTGCGTTGCGAACAGCACCGTTCTGCCGGTGCTCGCGTCCTGGCGAATGGCGTTCCAGAAGTCACGACGACCCTCGACGTCCATGCCGGTGGTCGGCTCGTCCAACACCAGCAGATCCGGGTCGGGCAACAGTGCAAGTGCGAATCGCAGTCGCTGTTGCTGGCCGCCGGAGCACTTGGCCACTCGCCTGTCGCCGATGTCGGCGATGCCGGCCCGAGTCAGCACTTCCTTCACCGACCGAGTTCGGGCGAACAGGGCCGCGGTCAGTTCGACGGTTTCGCGGACGGTCAGGTCGCGAAGAAGTCCGCCGGTCTGCATCACCGCCGAGATGCGCCCCTGAGCGATGGCGTCGGCGGGCGTTCCTCCGAACACCGAGACCGTCCCGGTGGTGGGTGTGGCCAGGCCGAGCATCATGTCGATGGTCGTGGTCTTGCCGGCACCGTTCGGTCCGAGAAAAGCGACTACCTCGCCCGGCTCGATGGACAGGTCGATTCCGTCCACCGCACGGACCGATCCGTATGTCTTCGTGACGCCTCGCAGTTCGACTGCCTTCGTTGTGGTCATGACAGCTACTCTGCTGCGATCCGAGCCCGACCACCTCGACCGAGCGTCACGATTGCACGATGACAACTGTCATGGATCGACCTGCTCGATTCGGACACGACCCAGCCGGTAGATTTCAGCGCATGGCAGTCCAGCACCGGCGGCACTCCAGCGCCACAGTCCGTAGGTCGGTCCATCGATTCCGTCGCCTCACCGCAACAGGTGCTCTGACCTTGTTCGCTGCGGTTCTCCTCGCCCCCGGCGTCGCCTCCGCCGAGGCACCGTCGCGCCTCGCCACCCAGATCACCGACAACGTGCAGGCACTCGATCCGGACTCGCTGGCCGAGGTGCAGACGTCCATCGACGACCTGTACGGCGGCAGCCAGCTCAGGCTGTGGGTCACCTACGTTGCGGATTTCGACAACATGTCGGCGGCCGACTGGGCACGGCAGACGTACGAACGGAGCGATCTCGGTCAGCGAGACGTCCTGCTCGCAGTGGCGACCGTCGATCGGTCGTACTACCTCGGCGTCAACACCGGGCTCTCACAGATCACCACGGCGGAGCAGGACGACATTCGTGTCAACGACGTCGAACCTGCGCTGGGCGAAGAGGATTGGTCGGGAGCGGCCATAGCTGCGGCCGGCGCTCTCGGCGAGGCCTATGCGTCGAGCGGCGGAGGTGGGTCGTCGGCACCGCTGCTGATCGGTGTCGGGGTGTTGGCCGTCGCAGGCGGCGGAGCTGTTGTCTACTCCTCACGGCGCAAGAAGGCTCGAGTGGCCGCCGAGGTGGAAGCGGTGGCGAAGATCGACCCGAGCGACCCGGCAGCATTGGCCCAATTCCCGATCGACGTTCTCGACACCCGCGCCAAGGAAATTCTGATCGAGACCGACAACGCCGTGCGAGCCAGCGAGGAGGAATTGACCCTCGCCCGAGGCGAATTCGGCGATTCGGCAGCCGCTCCCTTCATCACGGCGTACGACAACGCAAAGAAAGCTCTGGCCTCTGCCTTCGAGATCCGTCAGCGGCTCGACGACGCCATTCCCGAAACCCCCGATCAGCGACGGGCGATGCTCGTCGAAATCATCTCCTCGTGCGGCCAGGCAGATCGCGAACTCGACTCTCGGGTCGAGGAATTCGACGGATTCCGCGACCTCGTCATGAACGCCGGTTCGCATCTCGACGAGCTCACCCAAGCCATCATCGGCTTGACGGTGCGCATTCCGCAGTCCGAAGCCGTACTCGCTCAACTGCATTCGGAATTCTCCGAGACCGCATTGAAATCGATTGCCGACAACGTCACGATGGCCAAGGATCGAGTTGCGCTGGCCGAGGAGAACATCGAAGCCGGCCGCAAGGCCGCAGCACTGCCGCCCGGTAAGCAGGGCCCGGCCGTCACAGCGATTCGGACCGCGGAACGAGCCGTCGATCAGGCGAAGTCACTGCTCGACGGAGTCGACCACGCCCGCGACGACATACGGCACGCAATAGCCACCCTGCCCGACGCCATCGCGGACGTCCGCCGGGACATCGAGCAGGCTCGCGGACTGGCCGAACACGGCGGCACCGAACTGCAGGCGGCGATGACTGCGGCACAGACGGCATTGAAGAACGCCGAGACGGCACAGTCGAGCGATCCGCTCGGTAGTTACACCGCCCTTGCCGCAGCAGATTCCGAACTCGAGAAGATCGTCGACGAAGCATCGGCCGAGAAGGCCGCCGAGGATCAGCTGCGTGCGCGTCTGGAACGCGATATCGCGGCTGCTCAGGCGCAGATCACTGCTGCTGCGGACTACATCTCGACGCGCCGCGGCGGCGTGGGTGCCGATGCTCGAACGCGTTTGTCCGAAGCCGAACGGCATCTCGGTGCAGCTCGTCAGCTCGAGCCGGACAATCCCGACGAGGCTCTCAAGCACGCGCATGCCGCCAGCCAATTGGCTTCGCGCGCATCGCAGATCGCCCAGTCCGATGTGCAGAACTGGGAAAATCGGCACGGCCCACGCGGCGGCAGTAGCGGCGGCAACGTAGCAGGCGCCGTGCTCGGCGGAATCCTGATCAACAGCGTGCTGCGCGGAGGCGGAGGCGGATTCGGTGGTGGATTCGGCGGCGGGGGCTTCGGCGGCGGTGGAGGCGGAGGCGGCGGCTTCGGTGGCGGCGGCGGCCGCTTCTGATTCGACCCAGACATGCGACAGGGCCCGATCTCTCACCGAGAGATCGGGCCCTGTGTATTGCCTACAGCCCTACGCGCCGATCAGACGGGCGGCGATGTAGCCCTCGACCTGATCGAGAGCCACGCGCTCCTGTGCCATCGTGTCGCGCTCACGAATGGTGACGGCGTGGTCGTCGAGGGTGTCGAAGTCGACGGTGATGCAGAACGGGGTACCGATCTCGTCCTGGCGACGGTAGCGACGGCCGATGGCTCCGGCATCGTCGAATTCCACGTTCCAGTACTGACGCAGTTGCTGCGCAAGATCTTTCGCCTTCGGCGTCAGGTCGGCGTTACGCGAGAGCGGGAGCACCGCAACCTTCACCGGGGCAAGACGGCGATCGAGCTTGAGCACGACACGCTTGTCGACGCCGCCCTTGGCGTTGGGAGCCTCGTCCTCGGTATACGCGTCGACCAGGAACGCCATCAGCGAACGCGTCAGGCCTGCCGCCGGTTCGATGACATACGGCGTGTATCGGGTGTCGGTGGCCTGCTCGTAGTAGCTCAGGTCCTGGCCCGACGCCTTCGAATGCACCGTCAGGTCGTAATCGGTGCGGTTCGCGACGCCCTCGAGCTCACCCCAGGCGCTGCCCTGGAAGCCGAAGCGGTACTCGATGTCGACGGTGCGCTTGGAGTAGTGCGACAGCTTTTCCTTGGCGTGCTCGTACAGCCGCAGGTTCTCCGGATCGATGCCGAGATCGGTGTACCACTTCATGCGGTAGTCGATCCAGTACTGATGCCACTCGTCGTCCTCGCCGGGCTTGACGAAGAACTCCATCTCCATCTGCTCGAACTCGCGAGTGCGGAAGATGAAGTTTCCCGGCGTGATCTCGTTGCGGAAGCTCTTGCCGATCTGGCCGATGCCGAACGGCGGCTTCTTGCGTGAGGTCGTCAGCACGTTGGCGAAGTTGACGAAGATGCCCTGGGCGGTCTCGGGGCGAAGGTAATGCAGCCCCTCTTCGTTGTCGACCGGGCCGAGGAAGGTCTTGAGCAGGCCGGAGAATGCGCGCGGCTCGGTCCACGAACCGGGCTCACCGGTCTCCGGGTCGCGGATATCGGCGAGTCCGTTCTCGGGCGGGTGGCCGTGCTTCTCCTCGTAGGCCTCGATGAGGTGATCGGCACGGTAGCGCTTGTGGGTGTGCAGCGACTCGACGAGCGGATCGGAGAATGTCTCGACGTGGCCGGAGGCCTCCCACACCTGGCGCGGCAGAATCACCGACGAGTCGAGCCCGACGGTGTCGTCGCGGCTGGTGACCATGTTGCGCCACCACTGCTTCTTGATGTTCTCCTTGAGCTCGACGCCGAGCGGACCGTAGTCCCAGGCCGACTTCGTACCGCCGTAGATTTCGCCGCACGGGTAGACGAGACCTCTGCGCTTGGCGAGGTTGGCGACGGTTTCGACCTTGGACTTGGGTGCCACTGGCGGAGCTCTCCATCTTCGGTTACATCGTGTAAGAGGTGACGTGGGCGGTTTTCGCCCTGATCAGACTATCTGGCTCGGTCATCGATTCCGAACAGCGGTCGGGCACCGAAATTGACATGCGCACCTGTGCATATCACAATGAATATGATTTGCAATAACGATGACTGCACTAGCCTGAGTTCATGACGTCGACCGTGCAGGGAGAATTCGACAACCGACCGGTGACCGAAGGAGCCGCAGCCATGTCCACGGTGCACACCCACAGAACCGACTCGTCCATGGAGACGGCGGCGCATCTGCAGGATCCGGAACGCCCGGTGCACGACGACCCGTTCGCCGCCGCTCCCCCGGCGTTGCTTCCGCCGAAGGAGACTTTGGCCGCGGCCGGCGACATCCTGCGTGCACTGGCCGCACCGGTTCGGATTGCGATCGTCCTGCAGCTCCGAGAGTCCGAGCGCTGCGTTCACGAACTCGTCGTCGCCCTCGGTGTGACACAGCCGTTGATCAGCCAGCATCTGCGGGTTCTCAAGGCGGCCGGCGTGGTTCGCGGAGAACGTAACGGCCGCGAGGTCCTGTACCGACTGGTCGACGACCATCTCTCCCACATCGTCGTCGACGCCGTGGCTCACGCCGAGGAAGGCCGAAACCTGTGACCGAGAAGACGACCGATACCGCCACTCCGAGACGACCCGTCGTGGTCGGGGTGCGCGCCACCAAACAACGCAGTGCAATCTCGGATCTGCTCGACACCATCGAGGAGTTCAAGTCCGCGCAGGATCTGCACGACGAGCTGCGCAAGCGCGGTGAGGGGATCGGCCTGACGACCGTGTACCGCACACTGCAGACGCTTGCCGACGCAGGAACGGTCGACGTCCTGCGTACCGACAACGGCGAGTCGGTCTACCGGCGTTGCTCCTCGGGCCATCATCACCACCTGGTGTGCCGAGCATGCGGATTCACCGTCGAGGTCGAGGGTCCCACCGTCGAGAAGTGGTCGCAGAGTGTCGCCGAGTCCAACGGCTTCAGCGACGTGAGCCACACGATCGAAATATTCGGCACCTGCAGCCAGTGCAGCACAGCCGGTCACTGAACAGCTCTCACCCCACCGCACCCGCCAGGCGAGGCACTACCGAATCGATGGCGAACGGAATGGACAGAACCGAGTTGTACGTGATCGCCCCACGCTGATCGGTGGACAACGGAACGATGGCGTCGTTGCGGGCGGCTGTCAATGTTCCGAAGATCGGATTCTCCGCCACGACGTCGATGTTTTCGCCGGTGCCGAGATAGAGCACCACATCGGCGTCGAGCTTCGAGATGTTCTCGGCCGAGACCGGAACGAAGAAGTTGGTGCCGTTGTCCTCGGCCAGGATCGGGTCCGGAATTCCGAAGCCCAATGACGTGACGAACGTCCCCCGCGCATCCCCGGGCAGATATGCGCCGAACTGACCGTCGTACGGAAGTACCACGGCGGCAGTCTTACCCGCGAACTCCGGATGTGCGGCTCGAACCTGTTCGAGTGCAGCCGTGGTCTGGGCGTTCAGCTCCTTCCCACGTTCGGATTCGCCCATCGCGCGTGCAATTGTGTCGGTTGCCACCTCGCGATCGACGGCGTAAGCCGCCGATCCGGCCGGTCGAGCGACGGTCGGGGCGATGTCACTGAGTTGCGCGTAGGTGGCCTCGTCGAAGCCGGCGTTCAGCCCGGTGATCAGATCCGGTTGCAGAGAAGCGATCAGCTCGAAGTTCGGTTCGGACTCCGAGCCCAGCAGCGTCAGTGGTGCGTCGCCCACCAACTCGTCGGTCCACGGACCGAGTCCGGTCTCGTAGAAGGTGTATCCGGTGTTTCCGACCGGGACGGTTCCGAGCGCGATGACGGCATCGGCGTCGGACACCCCGAGCGTGACTATGCGGGTGGGCTTCTCCGGAACGGTCGTGCTGCCGTAGATGTGGTCGATGACCACCGGGAAAACACCGTCCGCAGACTGGGCCGCGCTGTCGTCGGGTTCTGCTGTGGAGCAGGCAGTTGCGGACGCGCCGATGGCCATCACCGCCACCACTGCCGTCAGCATTCTGGACACTCGAACCGCCATTGCAACCGCCTTCACGTGAGTTAGTAAAGGCTTACCTTAGACGACCGTTCAGGGCAGCAAACCCTCGCGGGCCTTCTCGACCCCGGCGAGCACCAGAATCAACATCGTCAACATCGCTTCGTCGTCCAACCCGTTGGCCGGAAAGGTGTAGCGCAACAACACATCTGCGAGCTTGTCGTGGGTGTTGACCGAAATCGCGCCGAACTGCGAATCGGCGTTGCGGTCGGCTACCTTCTTGTGTAGTGCGGGCTTGAGCGGTCGATCCCAGGCCAGCACCGCGGTGAGCGAAAGCACCTCGAGCTCCGGCGAGAGCTGCACCGCGCGTAGCGAGCACAGCGCACCTGCATAGTCGAACCCCAGAGACCCTTCCTCACCCACAGTGACAGTGGCGAACTGCGCCAGCGCCAACTGAGCCCGCGTCTGCAAGGTCAGGCCAGATACATCGTCACTCATATTTCACTCCACCGAATCGTCGGTCCCGCGACGCGAATTCGATGCAGGCCTCCCACAGATCTCGACGATCGAAATCGGGGAACAGTTTCTTCTGGAACACGAACTCCGCGTAGGCCGACTGCCACAGCAGGAAGTTCGAGGTTCTCTGCTCCCCCGAGGGACGCAGGAACAGGTCGACGTCGGGCATGTCCGCCTCGTCGAGGTACTTCGCGACGGTCGCCTCGGTGATCTTTTCCGGGTTGATCTTTCCGGCGGCAACCTGACGCGCGATTTCCCTTGTGGCGTCGGCAATTTCGGCTCGCCCGCCGTAGTTGACACACATGGTCAGCGTCATCACCGTGTTGTGCTTCGTCAGCTCCTCGGCCACTTCGAGTTCTTTGATGACGCTGCCCCACAGTCGCGGTCGCCGACCTGCCCAGCGCACCCGCACACCCATCTCGTTCATCTCGTCTCGTCGACGCCGGATCACGTCGCGATTGAAACCCATCAAGAACTTGACCTCGTCGGGACTGCGCTTCCAGTTCTCCGTCGAGAAAGCGTACGCAGACAACCACTGCACACCGATTTCGATGCAGCCACAGACGGCATCCATCAGTACTGCTTCGCCCTGCTCGTGCCCTGCGGTTCGCGGCAATCCACGATCCTGAGCCCACCGGCCGTTACCGTCCATGACCAGAGCGACGTGACGAGGAATCAGCTCCGGCTGCAAGATCGGCGGCCGCGCACCCGAGGGGTGCGGGTCCGGCGGGCGAACCGCCGGCCGTTCGTCAGGCCGGTGTTGCGGCTCGCGTCGTCGAATCACGGTCCCCATCCTGCCCGACGGTGTCGGCGAACACGGAGTCAGGTTGGGCCAGCGGCACCTGGTGTGGATGCGAGCGCTCGATGAGCGGAAGTGTGCGGAGCTGGCGTTCGAGGTGCCACTGCAGATGAGCCGCCACCAGGCCACTGGCCTGCTTTCGGACCGCATCGGAGGTGGTGACGGTGTAGTCCCACTCCCCTCGTTCGAGGGCCACCATCAAATCCAGAACACCGGTCGATGGCGTCGCAGATCCCGGCGGTCGGCAATGCACGCACACAGCGCCACCCGCGGCGACGTGGAACGCACGATGCGGCCCCACCGCAGCGCATCGAGCGCAGTCCGTCAGTGCGGGAGCCCATCCGGCGAAACCCATCGCACGCAGCAGATACGCGTCGAGTACCAACTCGGGCGGCCGCACGTGCTGCGCAAGGGCACGCAGCGCGCCGACGGTCAGCTGATGCAGGCGCTGCGCGGGGGCGTGTTCTTCGCCGGCCAGACGCTCGGCGGTTTCGAGGACTGCGCAGCCGGTGGTGTACCGGCCGTAATCGGCAACGATGTCCCCGCCGAACGCGTCCACCGTGTGCACCTGAGTGACGATGTCGAGGTTGCGTCCGGGATAGAGCAGGACGTCGATGTGCGCAAACGGCTCCAGCCGTGCGCCGAACTTGGACTTGGTGCGGCGCACCCCCTTGGCCACCGCACGGACGATGCCGTTCTCCCTGGTCAGCAACGTGACGATGCGATCGGCCTCACCCAGCTTGTGCTGGCGCAGGACGACTGCGTTGTCACGGTATGGCCTCACGCTCTCCAGTGTCCCACGTGGGCGTCGACGAAGATCGTTCCCGCGCTGACGGTGAGTCGATACTGTGCACACGTGGATTTCCATCGGTCGACACTCGTTGCTCAGGCTGCCGAACTCGCGTCGAGACGCGTCACCTCGGTCGAGGTGGTCACCGCTGCACTGGATCGCATAGAACGCAGTCAACCCACCCTCAACGCGTTCCGGATCGTGCGACGCGATGCCGCCCTCACCGAAGCCGCCGAGGCCGATCGGCTGATTGCTGCGGGCTCGTCCGCTCCCCTGCTCGGCGTTCCGATCGCAGTCAAGGACGACGTCGACATCGTCGGCGAACCGACCGCATTCGGCTGCGCAGGCCGGTTTCCGCTGGCCACCGAGGACTCCGAGGTGGTCCGCCGACTGCGTGCTGCAGGGGCGATCATCGTGGGAAAGACCAACAGTCCCGAACTCGGGCAATGGCCGTTCACGGGCGGATCGTTCGGCCACACGAGGAATCCGTGGCACCGAGACCGGACTCCGGGCGGTTCCTCCGGTGGCAGTTCTGCCGCGGTCGCAGCCGAATTGGTTTCCGCCGCTCTGGGTTCCGACGGTGCCGGCTCGGTGCGCATCCCGGCGTCGTGGACCAACCTCGTCGGCATCAAGCCGCAGCGCGGCCGAATTTCCACCTGGCCCGATGCCGAGGCGTTCAACGGCATCACCGTCATCGGTCCGCTCGCCCGAACGGTGGCCGACGCAGCCCTGCTTCTCGACGTGGTCTCCGGTGGGCACGACGGCGATCTGCACCGGCCGACTCCGCTGACCGTCTCTGACGCCGTCGGCCGCGACCCCGGTTCGCTGCGCATCGCGTTGAGTCTGCGCAAGCCGTTCATTCCGACACCCGCGGCACTGGATCCCGAGATCACGGCTGCGGCGTACGAGATGGCTGCCGTGCTGCGGTTGCTCGGTCACCGCGTGGTCGTCGACGATCCTGCGTACGGAATGTTGTTGGGGCTCAACTTCTTACCGCGGTCGTTGGCCGGAGTCGCGGCCTGGCTCGACCGCCTGCCCGACCCGTCTCTGGCCGACCCCCGCACCCGAGCCAACGCCCGGAGCGGACGCGCCCTCGCCGGCGCACCGCTGCGGGCAGCCCGCGCGGCGGAGCCACGGATAGCCCGCCGCATCGGCCAGTTCTTCGACGACTACGACATCGTGCTCGCCCCGACGACGGCCACGCCGCCTCCGCGGGTCGACGCCATCGACGGCATCTCCAACGCCGACACCGACCGTGTGATCACCGAACACTGCCCGTACACGTGGCCGTGGAACGTCCTCGGTTGGCCCAGCGTCAACGTCCCCGCGGGACTGACGAAAGCCGGTCTACCGATCGGTCTGCAGCTGATGGGCCACGAATCCACAGAGCCTCTGCTGGTCTCGGTGGCCGCTCAACTCGAGAACGTACTGCAGTGGCATCGCCGACGCCCCGAGCCGTGGTGGAACCGGGTGCGCGACACCTCGTAGCCTGCTCGTCAGGGCACGTCAGAAGCCGAGCTTGCCCATCTGCTTGGGGTCGGTCTGCCAGTCCTTGGCGATCTTGACGTGCAGATCCAGGTAGATGCGGGTACCGAGCAATTTCTCGATCTGCAGTCGCGACGCGGTGCCGACCTCTTTGAGTCGCGAACCGCCCTTGCCGATGATGATGGCCTTCTGGCTGGACCGTTCGACGTACAGGATCGCGTGCACATCGAGCATGTTGTCGTGGCCCTCGCGCGGCACGACCTCCTCGATGACCACTGCCAGCGAGTGCGGGAGCTCGTCGCGGACACCTTCGAGTGCTGCCTCGCGGATCAGCTCGGCCATGAGGATTTCCTCCGGCTCGTCCGTCAGTTCCCCGTCGGGATAGAAGGCGGGACCCGGCGGCAATTCGGAGGCCAGGAGGTCGACGAGCTTCTCGATCTGCTCACCGGATTCGGCCGATACCGGGATCACGTGCGAATTCTCGCCCAGCAACTTCGACAACGACATCAACTGCTGTACGACGCGTTCCTTCTTGACCTTGTCGATCTTGGTCACGATGCCGATCAGGGTGGTCTTCGGCGCGATGTGCCGCACTTGTTCGAGGATCCACCGGTCGCCCGGTCCGATCTTCTCGTCGGCGGGGATGCACAGTCCGATGACGTCGACCTCGGAGTAGGTGTCCTGCACCAGGTCGTTGAGGCGTTGGCCCAGAAGCGTTCTCGGTCGGTGCAGCCCCGGGGTGTCGACGAGGATCAGTTGCGCGTGGTCGCGGTGCACGATGCCGCGGATCGTGTGGCGCGTGGTCTGGGGCCGCGAGGACGTGATGGCGATCTTCGACCCCACCAGTGCGTTGGTCAGGGTCGACTTGCCGGTGTTGGGCCGGCCTACGAAACAGACGAATCCGGATCGGAACTCTTCGGTGTGTTGCTCGGACATCGAGCACCTCCAGATTTCAGTGTTGGTGAGTGACGTCCGACGAGTCGTCGTCCTCGGTGGATTCTTCGTCGGGTTCGAGCTTTTCGACCAGCACGGTGGTGATGCGGACTCGACCCTTGGGGTCGGCTCCGCCCTCGCCGCGCAGCAACAGCCCGTGAGTGGTCACTTCGGAACCGGGCAGCGGCACGCGGCCGAGCTCGTAGCCGAGGAGTCCGCCGACGGTGTCGACCTCCTCGGATTCGATGTCGATACCGAAGATTTCGCCCAGATCCTCGAGCGGTACCCGCGAGGACACCCGGAACCGTCCATCTTCGAGTTGCTCGATGGGTGCTACCTCGTCCGAGTCGTATTCGTCGGCGATCTCCCCGACGATCTCCTCGATGACGTCCTCGATGGTCACCAGGCCCGCGATGCCGCCGTACTCGTCGACCAACAACGCCATATGGTTTCGGTCTCGCTGCATCTCGGCGAGAAGACTGTCGAGCGGCTTGGAGTCCGGCACGAACACCGCCGGACGCATCAGTTCGGAGACCTGTACGCCTCGCCCACCGTCGGTGGAGTAATACGTCTGCTGCACAAGGTCTTTGAGGTACACCACGCCGACGATATCGTCCACGTTCTCGCCGATCACCGGGATGCGGGAGTGCCCACTGCGCACGGCCAGCGACGTCGCCTGCCCCGCCGACTTGTCGGATTCGATCCACACCATCTCGGGCCGCGGCACCATGACCTCGCGGGCCGAGGTATCGCCCAGCTCGAACACCGATTGAATCATTCGGCGTTCGTCGTCGGCGACGACTCCGCGCTCGCGAGCCATGTCGACCAGCTCACGTAGCTCGATCTCGGATGCGAACGGGCCGTTGCGAAATCCCTTGCCCGGGGTGATCGCGTTACCGATGAGGATGAGCAGCCTGCTGATCGGCCCGAGGAGCCAGCCGAGGGCGCGCAACGGCAACGCTGCGGCGAGCGCGATCGAGTACGCGTTCTGCCTACCCAGTGTTCTCGGACCGACGCCGATCACGACGTAACTGACCAATACCATTGCCACAGCGGTGATCACGAGCGCGGTGGTCGAGTCGATCAACTGGGTCAGGCCACCTGCGAGCAGCACCGTGCCGCCGATTTCGCACAGAATACGAAGCAGCACCATGAGATTGACGTACCGCGGGCGGTCGGCAACCACGACGACGAGGCCGGTGGCACCCGGTCGCTCGTCCTTGACCATGTCTTCGATTCGCGCCCGCGAGACGGTGTTCAGGGCAGAATCGACTGCGGCGAACAAGCCGCCGAGGGGAACCAGCAGAACGGCGAAGACGATGAGTGCGGCAGCACTGCTCACGCGCTAGGACCCCGCACTCCCGCTGGTCCGAACACGCACATCATCGGTCGAGACCGTCGACGAAGCCGGCCTTGCCGAGCAGCCGAGCGTCTCGAACGGCCTGTTCGGCTGCCTGCTCCGCCCGCCTGGCGTCCTCGTACCATTCGGCCAGCAGACGGTTCTGCAGCTCGAACATTTCCTTCTCTTCGTCCGGCTCGGCGTGGTCGTACCCGAGCAGGTGCAGCACGCCGTGCACGGTGAGCAGCGCGAGCTCGTGTTCGAGCGAATGTCCTGCTGCCGCGGCCTGATCCGCCGCGAAGGACGGGCACAGCACGATGTCTCCGAGCATCGCCGGTCCGGGCTCGGGAGCATCGGGACGACCGCCCGGTTCGAGCTCGTCCATAGGAAACGACATCACGTCGGTGGGGCCGGGCAGATCCATCCAGCGCATGTGCAGATCTGCCATGGTTGCCGAATCCACCAGCACCATGGACAGTTCCGCAGCGGGGTGCACGTCCATGCCTGCGATCGCGAACCGTGCGACCGAGACCAGTTCGGGCTCGGAGATGTCCATCCCCGACTCGTTGGACACTTCGATACTCATCTAGCCACTACCCACGCTCTCGTTGCCTGCATTACCGTTTCCGTACGCCTGAATCATCTTCTCGCCGAACGCGGCCCACCGGCACGGCGTTGCGCGCGGTTCGCGATGACGCCTTCCGATGCGGACTCGAAGCGCTCGTAGGCGTCGACGATTTCCGAGACGAGCCGGTGACGCACCACGTCACTACTGGTCAGTTGCGCGAAATGGATGTCGTCCACATCGGTGAGAATCTCCGACGCCGCACGAAGGCCCGACCGGGCACCGCCGGGTAGGTCGACCTGCGTCACGTCTCCGGTGACGACGATCTTCGATCCGAAACCGAGACGCGTGAGGAACATCTTCATCTGTTCGGCCGTGGTGTTCTGCGCCTCGTCGAGAATGATGAACGCGTCGTTGAGCGTACGGCCACGCATGTAGGCGAGCGGCGCGACCTCGATGACTCCGGCCTGCATCAGCTTGGGGATGGCCTCGTCGTCCATCATGTCGTGCAAGGCGTCGTGCAGTGGACGCAGATACGGGTCGATCTTCTCGTGCAGGGTTCCGGGCAGAAAGCCCAGGCGCTCACCTGCCTCCACCGCAGGCCGCGTCAGGATGATGCGGCTGACCTGCTTGGTCTGCAATGCCTGCACTGCCTTGGCCATGGCCAGGTAGGTCTTGCCCGTGCCGGCAGGACCGATTCCGAACACGATCGTGTTGGCATCGATCGCGTCGACGTAGCGCTTCTGGTTCAAGGTCTTGGGCCGAATGGTCTTGCCTCGACGCGACAGAATGTCCAGGCTCAGCACCTCGGCGGGAGAATCCGACACCCCCTCGGTGAGCATGGCGATCGACCGGCGCACTGCGTCGGGAGTCAGTGGCTGAGCACGTTTGGCCAATGCCGCCAATTCGGTGATCACCCGCTCGGCCAACGCCACATCGGGCACCTTCCCGGTGAGCGTCACGGCGTTTCCTCGTACATGGATGTCGGCCGTCAGCATCTGCTCGAGCGCCCGGAGGTTCTCGTCGGACTGTCCCAGCAGCGGCATCACTGCTTCGGGGGCGAGCTCCAAGGTGGACCGAACGTCGCGCTCGGCGGGAAATTCGCTGTGTTCACTCACGTGGTGGCTATGGCCTGCTCTCTTGTTTCGACCGGTGACGCTGATGTTTTCGAACGCGTCCGTCAGGTCGCGCTCGGACCAAGTTTAACGCCGCAGGATCGATGCGCATTCCTATTACCCACGGCGCTCGCCCAGGACGGCCTCGAGCGAGAGCGCCCAGCACCGCGAATCCGGGTTCAGGAAGGCGAAGTGGTCCTCGCCCGGCACGATCGCCGGCTCCGCGTCGTCGCCCGCGGCTCGTGCGGCCTCGACGTACCTCGAGCTCTGCGAAGCCGGGACCTGAAGGTCATCGGATCCGTGCAGACAGATCGTCGGGATGCCGATGGGTAGTCGGGCCAGAGGTGAGGCCGACCGGTACAGCTCGGGCTCGTCTTCGTAGCGGGCCTGCAGCAGGGCCTCGACCGCCGGATTGGTACGTCCCGACGCCCCGCGCGGCTCCAGATCGAGGACACCCGCCTGCGAGACGATGCGCGACGGCCGGACCGTCGTGTCGGTTTCGCCGCCGAGCCACACTGCCAGGTGGCCGCCCGCCGAGTGCCCGATGACGCGGACATCGTCGACACCGACCGGGGCGTGGTGCTGTACCACCCCGGCCACGGCGTCGAGTGCGGCGCGCACGTCGGCTTGCATCTCCGGCCAGTGCCCGCCCGCACCGACGCGTCTGTACTCGATGTTCCAGGCCACCGCACCGGCTCCGGCGACAGCTCGGGCGAACTGGGTGCCCAGATTCGACGCGTACTGCCCACTCCAGAATCCACCGTGCACGATCACGACCACCGGTGTCGCGGGCGTGACCGGCGCGGACGGCAGATAGAGGTGACCGAACTGTTCCGGATGATCGCCGTACGCGATCTTGATGCGAACGCTCATGCGTTCGGGAAATCGGGCGGAAGTTGCGCCCACCGCGTCGTCAGAACGCCGAGAGCTCCCAACGCAACAGCTCCGGCCGTCGAGGTTCGCAGCACCGTCGGCCCCAGCACCACCGGGGTCGCGCCCGCCTCGGTCAGAGCCGCGATCTCTCTGTCGTCGAGGCCACCCTCGGGTCCGACGACGATCGCGACCTCGGGCACCGAATCGAACGGCAGGTCGCGAAATGCCGAGGTGGCCGCTTCGTGCAGCACGGCGACGATGCCGCCGCCCGCCACGATCCGGTTCACGAGGGCGTACACCGAGCGTGAATCGTGCAACTCGGAGACCTCGGGGATGTATGCGCGACGCGATTGCTTGGCCGCCTCGGCGGCGGTACTGCGCCAGCGCGCGACCCCCTTGGTCGCCTTGGGCCCTTCCCAGCGAGCGACGCATCGCGCCGACTGCCACGGCACCACGGCGTCGATCCCGGCCTCGGTGGCCAGCTCGATCGCCAGTTCGGAGCGGTCCGCCTTCGGCAACGCCTGAACCAGCGTCACCGTGGGCGTGGCTCGCGGCATGTCCGTGCGCGACTGCACCGTCAGTTCGAGTCGGTTCTTCTCGGCACCGACGACGACCGTATCGGCCAGACCGCCGGCACCGTCACTGAGCAGCAGCCGCTCGCCGACTCGGATCCGCCGCACGGTCGCGGCGTGATGACCTTCTTTGCCGTCGAGCACGGCGAGCTCTCCCACGGCCGGCAGCGGCGTGAGATAGAAGACCGTGGGGGCCATGAATCAGCGCCCGCTGAAGGCTTCCCGCAACCGCGAGAACAGGCCACCGCTGTGCGCCGAACCGGTGGTGACGACCTCCGCCGAATCGCGGTCGCGCATGGTCTTGAGCTGTTCGAGCAGGTGGGTCTGCTTGCTGTCCAGCTTGGTCGGCACGATGACCTCGAGGTGGGCGTGCAGGTCACCGCGGATACCGGAACGGAGCTTGGGCATCCCGTGCCCGCGCAGCACCGTCGTCGAGTTCGGTTGTGTCCCTTGCTCGATCGAGATCTCGGTCGGGCCGTCGATGATGGCGTCGACCGTCACCGACGTCCCGAGTGCCGCGTCGACCATCGGGACGCGAACGGTGCAGTGCAGATCGTCGCCGTCACGGACGAACACCTCGTGCTGCTGCTCCACGATTTCCACGTAGAGATCGCCTGCGGGGCCGCCACCCGGCCCGACCTCGCCCTGCGAGGCCAACCTGATGCGCATGCCGTTGCTGACGCCGACCGGGACCTTCACCGAGATGTCCCGACGCGAACGCACCCGGCCGTCGCCGCCGCACTTGCGGCAGGGGTCCGGGATGGTCTCGCCTGCACCGCGGCAGGTGGGGCACGGACGGCTGGTCATGACCTGGCCGAGGAACGAGCGCTGCACCGACTGCACTTCGCCGGCACCGCCACAGGTCTCGCACCGAACGGGCTTGGAATCGCCGTTGGTGCCCGAGCCGGTGCACAGGTCGCACAGGATCGCCGTGTCGACGGTGATGTGCTTGGTGACGCCGGTGGCGCATTCGTCGAGGGTGAGTTTGGTGCGCAGCAGCGAATCGGCTCCGGGTTGTACGCGTCCCTTGGGTCCGCGCTGTCCACCGCCTGCGCCGCCGCCGAAGAACGCTTCGAAGACGTCGCCGAGGCCGCCCCCGAATCCGGCACCGCCGAATCCGCCGCCACCACCGCCGCCGCCCTGCTGCAGAGGATCGCCGCCGAGGTCGACGATTCGACGCTTCTCCGGATCGGAGAGCACCTCGTATGCGGTGGAAATGTCCTTGAACCGGGCCTGTGCGGCCTCGTCCGGGTTCACGTCCGGGTGCAACTCTCGCGCCAATTTGCGGTACGCGCGTTTGATCTCCTGGTCCGTAGCCTGCTGGCCGACGCCCAAAGTCCCGTAATAATCCCGTGCCACGTCGTCTCTTTCGTCCTAGAAGATGAATCTCGTTCGTTGATGCTGTGTCGCGGCCGCTGTGCCCCCGCGGCCGACGATGGATCGTCGGCTCGCGTCAGCGCTCGGCCAGGACCTCGCCGATGTACCTGGCAACCGCCGCGACCGACGCGATTGTTCCTGGATAGTCCATTCGGGTGGGGCCGAGAACGCCCATCCCTCCCAGGACCATGCCAGCAGAGCCGTATCCGGTGGAAATCACCGATGTTCCGCGCATCTCCTCGACCTGCGTCTCCTCGCCGATACGCACGGTGACGGTGCGGGTGTCCTGCGTCACGGCGAGCAGCTTGAGTACCACCACTTGCTCTTCCAGCGCTTCGAGTACCGCTCGGAGCGATCCCGGAAACCCTGCGTCTCCCGCGAAGTCCGCCGCATTGCGCGTCAGATTGGCCGTTCCGCCGAGAACCAGCCGCTCCTCGGGATGTTCGACGAGCGATTCCACCAGCACCGTGGCCGAACGAATCATCGCGTCACGCAGGGCGGGAGGTGAATTTTCGGCCAGCTCGGCCACGGCTGCGGACGCCGCCGCCAGCCGCTTGCCTTCCAGTGCGCCGCCGAGCAACCGCCGCAACTGGGCCAAGTTCTCGTCGTCGATGACGTCGCCGAGTTCGACGATGCGTTGATCGACCCGGCCGGAGTCGGTGATGAGCACCAACAGCAGCCGAGCCGGTGTGAGGGCGACGACCTCCAGATGTCGAACCGAGGACGCCGACAGCGTCGGGTACTGAACCACGGCTACCTGCCGGGTCAGCTGAGCGAGCAGTCGAACACCGCGGCGCAGCACATCATCCAGGTCGACGCCGTTCTCGAGAAACTCCAGGATGGCGCGACGCTCGGCCGCTGACAACGGTTTGACGTCGGCGATCCGGTCCACGAACTGGCGGTAGCCCTTGTCGGTCGGCACCCGCCCGGAGCTGGTGTGCGGTTGGGCAATGTAGCCCTCGGCCTCGAGGACAGCCATGTCGTTACGCACGGTCGCACTCGACACACCCAAGTTGTGACGCTCGACAAGAGCACGCGATCCGACGGGCTCCTGAGTGGACACGTAGTCCGCCACGATCGCTCGCAGAACCTCGAACCGCCTGTCGTCGGTGCTCGACATCGGTGCCCACCTCCGTTCTCGTTGTCAATCGTCGCTCGAGTCTAGTAGCCGAGGAACGCATGCTCGTGCAAGGCCTTACTGTGGTCCGAGTGGAAACTGTCTTTCGATTCGGTCCAGCGGTTCGAGGCTCGCGATGATCTTCAAGGGTGTACGAGACGGTAAGCCCTACCCGGAGCACGGCCTGTCCATCAGGGACTGGTCGAGAATTCCTCCACGCCAACTGCGTTTGGACGAGATCGTCACCACCACCAAGGTGCTCGAACTCGACCGGTTGTTGTCCGAGGACTCCACCTTCTACGGCGACCTGTTCCCCCATGCTGTGCAGTTCCGAGGCGTCATCTACCTCGAGGACGGCCTGCACCGCGCTGTCCGGGCGGCGCTGCGCAGTCGAACGGTGTTGCACGCCAGAGTGTTCGACTACGACGCCCTGGGAGCCTGAGGGTTCGAAGGCCCTGAGAACACTGCAGCCTGAAACAGGTCGTTCAGGCCGCGGCGATGGTGCGCACCACGGCGTCGGCGAGCAACCGGCCGCGGTCGGTCAGCACGAGGTGATCGCCTCGCTGCACCATCAATCCGTCCGCCACGGTCTGCTCGGCGGCTGCGAGCTCGGTCGGCCCCAGCAGACTCATCGGCACTCCTGAGCGCAGACGCACGGTCAGCATCAGTTCTTCGAGATGACGGTCCTGCGCGGTGAGCAGCTCACTGCCCTGCACCGGCAGCTCGCCCGCGGCGAGCCGATCGGCATAGGTGGCCGGGTGTTTGACGTTCCAGAATCGCGTGCCGCCGATGTGGCTGTGCGCTCCCGGCCCGGCACCCCACCAATCGCCGCCGTCCCAGTAGCCGATGTTGTGCCGGCAACGCGCATCGGCATCGGCGGCCCAGTTCGATACCTCGTACCAGGACAGGCCTGCTGCGTTCATGGCCGTGTCGATGCGCTCGTATCGGCTCGCCAACACGTCGTCGTCGGGTGCGGGCAACTCACCTCGGCGCACCTTTCGCGCCATGGCGGTGCCGTCCTCGACGATCAGTGCGTACGCGGAGACATGGTCGACACCCGCGTCGAGCACCGCAGCGAGGGACTGGTCGAGATCGCTGTCTCGCTCGCCCGGCGTTCCGTAGATGAGGTCGAGGTTCACGTGCTCGAAGCCGGCTGCGGACGCTTCGTTCGCTGCGGCCACCGCTCGCCCCGGAGTGTGGGTGCGATCCAGAACCGCCAGAACGTGCGGCGCCGCGGACTGCATTCCCAAAGACACCCGCGTGAACCCGGCGTCCCGCAGCCGCTCGAAGAATGCAGGCGACGTCGATTCCGGGTTCGATTCCGTGGTCACTTCCGCACCGTCGGACAGCCCGAAGCTCGACCGGACCGCGCCCAATACGTCCGCGAGGCCGTCGCCGCCGAGCAACGACGGCGTCCCACCTCCGACGAAGACTGTGTCGGCCGTCGGTACTCGACCCGCGCCCGTTCCGATCAGGTTCGCCGCAGCGTCGAGTTCTCTGCGCAGGCCCTCCAACCAGGACTGCGGCGACGCCGATGTGCCCAGCTCCCCGGCCGTATACGTATTGAAGTCGCAGTACCCGCATCGCGTGGCGCAGAAGGGCACATGCACGTAGATCCCGAACGCACGTTCCCCCACTCCGTCGAATGCGCCGGACGGCAGCTCGAAGACTGAGGAGGTATCGACGACGGTATTCACGGACTCCAGTGTCCCAGAGTTCACCGGCGGCCCGATCCACGCGCCGCCCAGGGCGTTGTGCACGCACGACTCGCACCCTGCCAGCCTATTTACCGGAATTTTGGGGTAAATAGGCCGCCGCGGTCGGCACCCGGTCGATGACGTGGCACAATGGCACCCGTGACCGACTCAGGAATTCGACTCGTGGCGCGCCGCCACGTCGATCTCGGCCGTGTCTGCAGCGCGTCGTGTCGACACACGACCGGCTGCTGACCCAGCCCTCCTTGGAGCAAGTCCATTCGATCCACCGGTTCCGCACCATCTCGTGAGCGCTCTTCTGCGCAACGATCGGAGCCGGCCCGCACCGAAGATGCAGGAGCATTGCATGTCGTCGACCAGCGACGCGACCACCGACGCTGCCTCCGCCACACCGCGAGAGCGAGCGCCGCGGCCGACCAAGCGTCGCGCCGAAGGCCAGTGGGCTCTGGGCTATCGAGAGCCGCTCAACGCCAACGAGCAGTCCAAGAAGGACGACAACCCGCTCAACGTGCGCGCCCGCATCGAGAACATCTACTCGAAACAGGGTTTCGACAGCATCGACAAGGGCGATCTGCGCGGCCGGTTCCGCTGGTGGGGTCTCTACACCCAGCGCGAACAGGGCTACGACGGCACTATCACCGGTGACGACAACATCGACCTGCTCGAGGCGAAGTACTTCATGATGCGCATCCGGTGCGATGCCGGTGCATTGAATCTGGAGCAGCTGCGCACTCTGGCTCAGATCTCGAAGGAGTTCGGGCGCGACACCGCAGACCTCTCCGATCGCGAGAACGTCCAGTTCCACTGGATCGAGGTCGAGAACGTCCCCGAGATCTGGCGTCGAATCGAGGCAGTCGGCCTGAAGACGACCGAGGCGTGCGGAGACTGCCCCCGTGTGGTGCTCGGCTCCCCACTGGCAGGTGAAGCGGTCGACGAGATTCTCGACCCGACGTCGGCCATCGACGAGATCGTCGAGCGCTACATCGGCAAGCCCGAGTACTCGAACCTGCCACGCAAGTTCAAGACCGCGATCTCGGGTCTGCAGGACGTGGTGCACGAGATCAACGACGTCGCCTTCATCGGTGTGAACCACCCCGAGCACGGACCAGGACTCGACCTGTGGGTCGGCGGCGGCCTGTCCACCAACCCGATGCTCGCGCAGCGCGTCGGTGTGTGGGTTCCGCTCGCGGACGTTCCCGATGTGTGGGAAGGCGTCGTCTCGATCTTCCGTGACTACGGCTACCGCCGGCTTCGCACCAAGGCGCGCCTGAAGTTCCTCATCAAGGACTGGGGCATCGAGAAGTTCCGCCAGGTTCTCGAGGACGAGTACCTGCACCGCAAGCTCATCGACGGCCCGGCTCCCGAGAAGCCCGCTCGGCCCCGTGATCATGTCGGGATCCAGAAGCTCAAGAACGGGCTCAACGCCGTCGGTGTCGCGCCCATCGCGGGTCGCGTGTCCGGCACCATCCTCGCGGCCGTCGCCGACGCCGCCGAGAAGGCCGGGTCGGATCGCGTCCGATTCACGCCGTATCAGAAGCTGATCGTGCTGGATGTTCCGGACGAGACGCTCGAGCAGCTGATCTCGGACCTCGATGCGCTGGGCCTGCCTGCCCGCCCCTCGCATTGGCGCAAGAATCTGATGGCGTGCAGTGGCATCGAGTTCTGCAAGCTCTCGTTCGCCGAAACCCGCAAGCGCTCACAGGTTCTCGTCCCCGAGCTCGAAGAGCGCTTGTCCGACATCAACAGTCGACTCGACGTTCCGATCACGATCAACATCAACGGTTGCCCCAACTCGTGCGCGCGGTCGCAGATCGCCGACATCGGCTTCAAGGGTCAGTTGGTCGACGACGGGGACGGGAATCAGATCGAGGGTTTCCAGGTTCACCTCGGAGGCAGCCTCGGCCTGGACAGTGCGTTCGGCCGAAAGTTGCGTCAGCACAAGGTCAACAGCTCCGAGCTGGGAGATTACATCGACAGAGTGGTGCGCAATTTCGACAAGCACCGCGAAGACGGCGAACGGTTCGCTCAATGGGCCGTGCGAGCAGACGAGGCGGATTTGCGATGAGTACCAGACTGAATTTGACGGTCGACCAACTGAAGGACATCGCCGAGCGCGGTGCCCGCGAACTCGACGGCGCAAGCCCGCTCGAGTTGTTGCAATGGACCGAGGACACCTTCGGTAGCGATTTCATCGTCGCCTCCAACATGCAGGACGGGGTTCTCGTTCACCTCGCCGCACAGGTTCACCCCGGAGTGGACGTCCTGTTCCTCGACACCGGCTACCACTTTGCCGAGACCATCGGAACGCGCGATGCCGTCGAGGCCGTCTACGGCGTGCACGTCGTCAACGCCCGCGCCGAGAAGACTGTCGCAGAACAGGATGCGATCGACGGCAAGGACCTCTTCGCCCGCGAACCGAACCGCTGCTGCGCGATGCGCAAAGTGGCACCGCTGAAGAAGGAACTGGCGAACTACAGCGCGTGGGTCACCGGCATCCGGCGAGTCGAGGCCCCGACGCGCGCCAACGCTCCGTTGATCTCGTTCGACGACGCCTTCGGCCTGGTGAAGATCAACCCGATCGCACCGTGGTCGGACGAGGAGATGCAGGCCTACATCGACGAACATTCGATCCTGGTCAACCCTCTCGTCGACGAGGGATATCCGTCCATCGGGTGCGCACCGTGCACCGTCAAACCTGCCCCCGGAGCCGACCCGCGCAGCGGTCGTTGGGCCGGCAAGGCCAAGACCGAATGTGGGTTGCACGCCTCATGACACTCGACCTCACGACGGCGACCGTCGGACGCACCCATCTCGATGCAGATCGGTTCGACACCCTCGACGCACTCGAATCCGAAGCCATCCACATCTTCCGAGAGGTGGCCGGCGAATTCGAGCGCCCCGTCATCCTGTTCTCGGGCGGCAAGGACTCGACGGTTCTGCTGCACCTGGCCATCAAGGCCTTCTGGCCCGCTCCCCTGCCGTTCGCACTGCTGCACGTCGACACCGGGCACAACCTGCAGGAGGTGCTGGATTTCCGCGACCACGTGGTTGCGAAGTACAACCTGCGCCTGCACGTGGCCAGCGTCGAGGAGTACCTCGCCGACGGACGTCTCACCGAGCGCCCCGACGGCATCCGCAACCCTCTGCAGACCGTTCCTCTCCTCGACGCGATCTCCGAGAACCGGTTCGACGCCGTGTTCGGCGGTGCCCGACGCGACGAGGAACGCGCCCGCGCCAAGGAGCGAATCTTCTCGCTGCGCAACGCATTCGGGCAGTGGGAGCCGAAGAAGCAGCGTCCGGAACTGTGGAATCTGTACAACGGCAAGCACTCCCCCGGCGAGCAGGTGCGCGTGTTCCCGCTCAGCAACTTCACCGAACTCGACATCTGGCGCTACATCGCTCGCGACGACGTGGAGTTGGCCAGCATCTACTACGCCCACCAGCGCCCGGTGTATCAGCGCGACGGCATGTGGATGACGCCGGGCGTCTGGGGCGGACCGGCCGAAGGTGAAGAGTTGCAGACACTGTCGGTGCGCTACCGCACTGTCGGCGACGGATCCACCACCGGTGCCGTCCTGTCCGAGGCTGCCGACAATCAAGCGATCCTCGCCGAGGTCGCGGCGTCCAGGCTGACCGAACGCGGAGCCACTCGCGGCGACGACCGCGTGTCCGAGGCTGCCATGGAAGATCGCAAACGAGAAGGATACTTCTGATGAGCAGCACCAGCACGGGTACGCAACTCCTTCGCCTCGCTACCGCAGGCAGCGTCGACGACGGCAAGTCCACTCTTGTCGGACGCCTGTTGTACGACACCAAATCCGTTCTGGCAGACCAGATCGACGCCGTCACTCGGGCCTCGGTGGACAAAGGATTGTCCACTCCCGATCTGTCGCTGCTCGTCGACGGCCTGCGTGCCGAGCGCGAACAGGGCATCACGATCGATGTCGCCTACCGGTACTTCGCGACGCCCAATCGCTCCTTCGTTTTGGCCGACACCCCCGGCCACGTGCAGTACACCCGCAACACCGTCTCGGGCGCGTCGACGGCGCAGTTGGTCATCCTGCTCGTCGACGCCCGCAAAGGCGTGATCACTCAGACCCGAAGGCATGCAGCGGTTCTGGCCCTCCTCGGCGTTCCGCGCCTGGTGCTCGCCGTCAACAAGATCGATCTGGTCGAGGACCCTGCGACCGTCTTCGCCGAGATCTCGGCAGAGTTCAATTCGCTGACTTCCTCGCTCGGCTGGTCCACCGAGGACGTCATCGAAATTCCGGTGTCCGCGCTGCACGGCGACAACGTCGCGGTCAAGTCCGACAAGACCCCGTACTACGACGGGCCCACCCTCATCGAGCACCTCGAGTCGGTCCCGGTGGACGCCGAACCGCACCGGGTCGGTCTGCGCTTCCCCGTGCAGTACGTGATCCGGCCGCGCACAGCGGAATTCCCGGACTATCGCGGATATGCCGGCCAGGTCGCAGCAGGCTCCGTCGACGTCGGCGACGAGGTCGTCATTCTGCCGTCGGGCACCCGAACGACCGTCGAGCGCATCGACACCGCGGACGGCGAGCTGCGCACGGCGCATGCCGGACGTAGCGTCACCCTCGTCCTCGCCGACGATGTCGACGTCTCGCGCGGCGACACCATCGCCTCCCCGCAGGACGCACCGGAACCGATCGGCGACTTCGAGGCCACGGTGTGCTGGCTCGCCGAGAAGCCGCTTCGCCCGGGCGCTCGTCTGCTGCTCAAGCACGGCACTCGTACCACCCAGGCCATCGTCGGGGCGCTGGTCGAGCGTTTCGACGAACAGGACCTCACTGCACACGAGGGCCCGGAATCGTTGGAGCTCAACGAAATCGGACGCATCTCTGTTCGCGTTGCCGAGCCGATCGTGGCCGACGACTACGCCGTCAACAGGCACACCGGCAGCTTCTTGCTGATCGATCCGGCCGGTGGCAACACACTGGCAGCCGGTCTGGTGGGCAACGCACTGGCCGCCGTCGAGCTGGGGTCGGCAGTTCCGGCGTGACGGCTCTGCTCGCGGTGGCGCACGGCAGCCGCGATCCCCGCTCGAGCGAGACGATCCACCGCGCCGTCGACGTCCTGCGTCGACGGCGTCCGGATCTCGATGTCCGCGTGGCGTTTCTCGACCTCAGTGAGCCCAGTGTCGAGCAGGCACTCGACGAGCTGGCCGATGCCGGGCATGTTCGCATCGTCGCGGTTCCGCTGTTGTTGGGCAGTGCTTTCCACGCCCGAGTGGACCTGCCTGCTTTGTTGGCTGCAGCGCGGGTGCGGCAGCCGCACGTATCGATCGGTCAATCCGAGGTGCTGGGCGACGACCCACTTCTCGTCGACGCCGTTCGTGATCGTGTTCTCGATGCCGGTGCGGTGCTCGGCGATTCGACCGTCGGAGTCGCCTTGGCTGCCGTCGGATCGAGCGATTCTTCGGCGAACGACCGTAGCCGTCGAGTTGCGAACGAAGTGGTGTCCGGCACCGGCTGGGCGGGAGTTGTCACCTGTTTCGCCACGTCCGTCGATCCGTCTCCACTCGACGCGGTCGCACAGCTGCGCGCGCTGGGAGCCACCCGGATCGTGGTGGCTCCCTGGTTCCTGGCACCCGGGAGACTCACCGACCGCATCTCACAGGTGCTGGACGGCGTCCCGAACGTGACGTATGCCGATGTTCTGGGCCCTCATCCGGCAGTGGCCGAGCTCGCCTCCAGGCGGTACGACGCAGCTCTCGCGCACGATCGCTCGATCGCATAGCACGAAAGGTACTGCTCGTCCGATCAGTGCACCGGAGCCGATTCGGTCGTATCCGTGATCGTCGGAACCCGAGTCGCGCGGACGTAGACGGTTTCGCCCTCGTGCAGCCCCAGCGCCTCGCTGTCGCCGCGCGTGATCTGCGCCGCGAACAACTCGCCGGTGGCCGCGTTCTTGAGCTCGACCTTCACCTCGAAGCCGAGGCGTACGACCCGTTCGACGACGGCCCGCGTCACCCCGGCAGATTCTGCCGTGCCACTCGCCTGCGCCTGTGCCAACGACGGGTCGCGTCCGACACGAATGTCGTGCGGGCGCACCAGAAGTCCGTTCAGCCTGGCCACCTGACCGAGGAACGACATCACGAAGTTGTTTGCAGGGCGATCGTAGAGATCCTCCGGGGTGCCGACCTGTTCGATTCTGCCCTTGTTCAGCACCGCGATTCGGTCGGCGACGTCGAGCGCTTCTTCCTGGTCGTGAGTCACCAACACGGTGGTGACGTGCACCTCGTCGTGCAATCGGCGCAGCCACGTCCGTAGATCTGCGCGCACCTTGGCATCGAGGGCACCGAAGGGCTCGTCGAGGAGGAGAACCTGCGGGTCGACCGCGAGTGCACGTGCCAGCGCCATGCGTTGACGCTGTCCTCCGGACAGCTGCGCCGGGTAGCGGCCTTGGAAACCCGCCAGACCGACGATCTCGAGCAGTTCGTCGACCTTCTTGGCAATTTCGGCCTTGGGCCGCTTGCGGATCTGCAAGCCGAACGCCACGTTGTCGCGCACCGTCAGGTGTTTGAACGCGGCGTAGTGCTGAAACACGAACCCGATCTCGCGACGCTGCGGGCTCACCCAGGTGACGTCCTGGCCTGCCAGCACCACTCGGCCCGTATCGAGCTGCTCGAGGCCTGCGATGGATCGAAGCAGCGTGGACTTGCCCGAGCCACTGGGTCCGAGCAGCGCCGTCAACGAGCCCTTCGGGATGTCGATGCTGACGTCGTCGAGGGCGGCGAAATCGCCGTAGCGCTTGTTCGCGCCGACCACGGAGATCTCGATCTCGGAAGATGTCTCGGTCATTACTTCGTCCTCTTCTTGTCGAGAACCGTCATCAGCAGCAGCACGATGACGGCGATCGCCATGAGCAAGGTGGACGCCGCGTATGCGCCCTGCTGATTGAAGTCCTCGTACCGTGAATTGACCAGCAGTGTGAGCGTCTGGGAAATGCCGGGCAGGTTGGTGGAGACCATGATGACCGCGCCGAATTCTCCGAGCGAACGTGCGACGGTGAGCACCACGCCGTAGGTCAGTCCCCATCGGATGGCAGGCAACGTGATTCGCCAGAACGTCTGCCAGGTACTCGCACCCAGAGTCGAGGCAGCCTCTTCCTGCTCTTCACCGATCTCGTACAGGACCGGTTCCACTTCGCGAACGACGAACGGCAAGGTGACGAATATCGTCGCGATGACCATGCCGGGTAGCGCGAAGATGACCTTGAAACCGAGGCTTTCGATGCCACCGAACCATCCGTTGGCACCCCACAGCAGGATGAGCGCGACGCCGGTGATGATCGGCGACACCGCGAACGGCAGGTCCACGATCGCTTCGAGTATCCCCTTGCCGCGGAACCGTCCGCGTACCAATGCCAACGCTGTGACGATTCCGAACACGACGTTGATGGGAACGACGATCGCCACGATCAACAGGGAGAGTTGGAGAGCGGATTGCGCGGCGGGAGTGGTGATCTGCTCCCAGAACGCCACCACCCCGTCCTCGAACGTGCGAAACAGGATGGCACCGAGGGGGAACAGCACGAGCACAGCGAGATAGATCAGTGCGACGGCACGCAGGGACAGTTTGATCGGGAGACCGATTTTCACGAGATCTGCTCTTCCCGTCTGGCCAACCTGTTGCCGATGATGCGGAGCACGAACAGCACAGCGAAGGCGATTGCCAACAGCACCACAGAGATTGCGGCTGCGTCGACCGGCCGGTCGTACTCGATGAGTTCACGGATGTACTGCGAAGCGACCTGCGTGTCGTTGGGGATGTTGCCGCCGATCAACACCACAGACCCGAATTCGCCGATGGCACGGGCGAACGCGAGCCCACCGCCCGAGAGCACAGCCGGAAGCAGTACCGGCAACACGATGCGCCGAAAAATGGTCCAGTTGTTCGCACCCAGCGATGCGGCCGCCTCTTCGACGTCCTTGTCGAGTTCTATCAGCACCGGCTGCACCGCACGCACCACGAACGGGAGCGTGACGAACAGCAGCGCCACGATGACCGCAGGCTTGGTGGCGTTGAAGACGATGCCGATCGGACTCGACGGTCCGTACAGCGACAGCAACACCAAGCTCGCCACGATGGTCGGTAGTGCGAACGGCAGGTCGATCAGGGCATTGACGAAACGCTTGCCGGGAAACTCGTCGCGTACCAGAACCCACGCGATCAGAGTGCCGAGAAAGAGGTTGATCACGGCGGCGGCCACGGACACCAGCAGAGTCACCTTGAACGTGGCGATGGCACGTGTCTCGGTGACCGCATCCCAGAAACCACCGAGGCCGCCGTCGAACGACTGAACCGTCAACGCCGCCAACGGCAGCAGCACGATGACACTGAGCCACAGAACGGCGACACCGAGGCCCAGCGGACCCACCGAACCGGGGCCCCGGAACTTGCGACCTTCCCGCCCAGCACGAAACCGAGGTGTCGCACTGGGCGGGACGATCGAACCCGGGGCCGCGGGTTCACCGGTCAGCGACGACATCTACCGAGTACTTTCCTGGTAGATCGTCGCAATTGCGCCGTTGTCTCCGAACAGGTCGGCGTCGACCTGAGTCCAGCCGCCGAGATCATCGATGGTGTAGAGCTTTTCGGGCGTGAAGAACTTGTCCGAGTATTCGGAGGCGATCTCCGGGTTGGTCGGCCGGAAACCCGCCTCGGCCCAGATCTTCTGGCCTTCGTCGGAGTAGACGAAATCGTTCAGAGCATTCGCACGCTCGAGGTTCGCACTGCTGTTGATCACTGCCACCGGGTTGTCGATGCGGAAGGTGACGGGGACGTCCACGTGCTCCACCTTCTGTCCCTGCTCTTCGATGAGCAGTGCCTCGTTCTCGTAGCTCAGTAGCGCGTCGCCCTGTCCCTGCAGGAACGCTTCGGTTGCGGCGCGGCCGGATTCGGGCTGCACAGGGAAGTGATCGGCGACGAGCGTACGAACGAAGTCGAGACCGGCCTGCTTGTCCTGGCCACCGTTGCTCTTGGCGGCGTACGGCGCGAGCAGGTTCCACTTCGCCGATCCGGAGCTGAGGGGGCTCGGGCTGATGACCTGAACGTCGGGCTTGATCAGGTCGTCCCACGTCTGGATGTTCTTCGGATTGCCCTCGCGGACGACGATGGTCACCACCGAGCCGAACGGCACCCCGCCGTACGCGTTCTGGTTCCAGTCCTCGTCGACCTTGCCCGCCTTGACAAGTCGAGTGACATCCGGCTCGACGGAGAAGTTGACGATGTCCGCAGGCGCGCCGTCGGCGACCTTGCGCGACTGGTTTCCCGATGCGCCGTAGTCGGCGTTGATCGCCGTACCCTCTCCATCCTCGGTGGCTGCGAACGCCGGACCGATTGCGTCCCAGCCGTTCTTCGGCACTGCGTAGCCGACGAGTGTCAGAGCCGGGCCACTGGCAGTGTCCGACCCGCCCCCGACGACATCGCTGGAACCGCCGCCGCAGGCGGTGACCAGAAGAGTTCCCACAGCTGCGAACGTGGTGAGCAGATAACGAGAACGATGCCTCATTGCGAAAGGCCTTTCATGGTGGTGTGACGATGAGTAAAGAACACAAGACACGCAAGGAGATTCGCGCTGAGCGCCGTAGCAGTCAGGACCCGGCCGGCGAAGCAGCGAACTGGCGACACGGACTCCGGTCCGTCGTGCGGATACACTGCGCTACGCGGCGACAGTGGATCGACGAAACCGATTCGCGAAGGAAAGAATCAACAACAGTCGATATCGGCAACTGCCAGCATGCCGACGGCAATCAACGCCAACTGGTGGCGGACGCGGTACTCGGCGGCAGAAGACACGGTCAGGAATCTAGCAGAGGTTCCGGACCGACTCTAATCAGAGGAGTCGTGCACGTGCACGACGGGCGCGTGTCAGCGAGTGATCAACCACGCGATGACGACCAACGCCAGCAGCGCGATCAGAGCCCATGTCACCCGAGACCGCGGCATTACAGTCCATCCTTCGTCGTAGACGTCGAGGCCGAGAGCTCGGCCTCGCGTGCTGCGCTGGCGTCACGGCCCAACACGCGCAGGATCACTGCCAGCACGCGATCGAACACCCGAGCCGAGACGAACGCAACCGGAACTAGCACTGCGAGGACGACCACCGACTGCGGAACGAACGGAAGGCCCGTCACCCACAGCTCGACGCCGTCCCACCACCGCGCGAACGATTCCATCCTCGCAGCTTAAACCAGGGCTCCACCTGAGCCACGCCACGCCGAGTACGGCCTCTCAGTGGACGGCTGCCACGGATCGGTCGATGATTACGCCATGACGGCATTCGATGAGGTTTCGCCCGTGCCCCCGGTCGCCGAGGAGCCGGCCATGGGCTCAGGACATCCAGGCCTGGGCGGAACGGAAGTCCAAGGTGCGTTGGGCAGCACCGATGCGCCGGTGTCCACGTTGGTCTCCTACCGCAGCGCGTTTCCGCCCATCGACGACTACGCATTTCTCTCGGACTGCGAGACGACGTGCCTCATCGCCCGAAACGGCTCCGTCGAATGGATGTGTGTACCGCGGCCCGACTCCCCCAGTATTTTCGGTGCCGTCCTCGATCGAAGCGCGGGCCACTTCCGCGTCGGGCCGTACGGACAGTCGGTACCCGCCGCTCGTCGATACCTGCCCGGCGGCCTCATCGTGGAGACGACCTGGCAGACCGAGACCGGGTGGCTCATCGTGCGTGACGCGTTGGTGATGGGCCCCTGGCACAACACCGACCAGCGTTCTCGAACTCACAAGCGCGCACCGAGCGACTGGGATGCCGAGCACATCTTGCTTCGGACCATCAAATGTGTCAGCGGCACAGTCGAATTGGAGATGAGCTGCGAGCCCGCCTTCGACTACCATCGGGCACCCGCGACATGGGAGTACACCGGCAAGGTGTACGAGGAGACCACCGCCACCTGCGAGGCGAGCGCCGACGGCGACCAGCCCACCCTGAAATTGACCACCAATCTTCGGATCGGCATCGAGGGCCGCGAAGCACGCGCGCGAACCCGAATGACGGAAGGCGACAACATCTTCGTCGCGCTGTCGTGGTCCGATCTTCCCGCACCGCAGACGTTCGAGGAAGCGGCCAGCAAGATGTGGCAGACCTCCGAATGCTGGCGGCAGTGGATCACGATCGGCCGATTCCCCGATCATCCGTGGCGCGGCTACCTCCAGCGCAGCGCTCTGACCCTCAAAGGACTGACCTACGCACCCACGGGAGCACTGCTCGCCGCGTCGACCACGTCGCTACCCGAAACACCTGGTGGGGAACGCAATTGGGACTATCGCTACACCTGGGTCCGCGACTCCACATTCGCTCTGTGGGGTCTGTACACTCTCGGGCTCGACCGTGAGGCCAACGACTTCTTCGCCTTCATGTCCGATGTCGCCACCAGTGCAGACGGGGAGGTCAACCCGCTTCAGGTGATGTACGGCATCGGCGGTGAGAAGACCCTCGACGAGGCCGAGCTGCCGCACTTGTCCGGGTACGACGGCGCCCGACCGGTACGTATCGGCAACGGTGCCTACGACCAAGAGCAGCACGACATCTGGGGCACCATGCTCGACTCGGTGTACTTGCACGTCAAGTCGCGTGAACACGTCCCGGAGTTCCTGTGGCCTCTGCTCAAGCGGCAGGTCGAGGAAGCGATCGCGAACTGGCGCAAACCCGACCGTGGCATCTGGGAGGTACGCGGTGAGCCCCAGCACTTCACGTCCTCGAAGCTGATGTGTTGGGTTGCGCTCGATCGCGGTGCGAAGCTCGCCGATATCCACGGCGAGAAGGACTACTCGACCAAGTGGAACGAAATCGCCGACGAGATCAAGGCCGACATCCTCGACAACGGCGTGGACTCGCGCGGCGTGCTGACGCAGCGGTACGGAGATCCCTCTCTGGACGCGTCGTTGCTACTCGCACCGCTCCTGCGGTTTCTGCCGGCCGACGACGAGCGTATTCGTGCAACCGTGCTCGCCATCGCCGACGAGTTGACCGAGGACGGCCTGGTTCTGCGCTATCGAACCGACACCACCGACGACGGTTTGTCCGGCGAGGAAGGCACGTTCACGATCTGCTCTTTCTGGCTCGTGTCCGCTCTGGTGGAGATCGACGAACTCCCGCGCGCCAAGCACCTGTGCGAACGACTGCTTGCCTACGCGAGCCCGCTCAAGCTCTACGCCGAAGAGATCGACCATCGCACCGGCCGACACCTCGGCAACTTTCCGCAAGCATTCACGCACTTGGCGTTGATCAACGCCGTGGTGCACGTCATCCGAGCAGAGGAAGCGCAGGCATCGGGACACTTCCAGCCCGCCCACGCCAACCCCTGAGCTGTCCGGTTCAGCGGCCGAGTTGTCTCGCCCATTCGGCGACCAGCTCGGCCGCCGGTTTCGCCTGAACGCGGCGATAGCCGGTCCCGGCCCACATCGACAGTCCCGACGGGTCACCCGCAGCTGCGGCCTTCGCGCGCAACGGCGCGGTCAGATAGTGCAGATCGGGATACGCCAGCGGGGCGGCGTCGGAGTTCTCGCGCATGAACTCGTTCACCAAGCCCCGCGCAGGACGGCCCGAAAACGCCTTCGTCACGGCGGTACCCGACGCACTGGCCAGCTGCTCGCGGTGCACGGGCTTCGTTCCTGCCTCGGGAGTGTTCAGAAACGCGGTACCCAGCTGGGCTGCATGCGCAGCACTCGAATCCAGCAGCGGCGCAATGTCGTTGCCGTCCATGAGCCCGCCGGCCGCGATTCGGGGCAGATCCGATATCTCGCGCACTGCGACCAGCAACTCCGTCAACGGCTCTTCCGGAGCCGACCCGTCGAACGTGCCTCGGTGTCCGCCCGCCTCGGGCCCCTGCACCACCAGCGCGTCCACACCGTTCGCGGTGGCGATGGACGCGTCGGAGGCGGTTGCCACCGTTGCCCACACTTCGGTTCCCACCGAATGCAGCTGGGCAACCTCGTCGGCATCGAAGGTGGCGAAAGTACTCGACACAACCGGCACCGGATGGGCAAGCAGCCAGGCGAATTTCTCCGGGTAGTAATCATCGCGGCGTTTGAGCACGCCGGGTTCGGCGTCGAATCGCTCGAACCACGATGCCAGATGCTGGGCGTAGGAGTCGACATCCGCGCCCGACGGCTCCTCGGGTAGGAAAAGATTGACCCCGAACACCAGACCCCGCATCGAATCCACCTGCGCGGCAAGGGCATCCGGCGTCAGCAACGCGCCGGCGATCATTCCGAGTCCGCCGGCCTCGGACACAGCCTGGGCAAGCTCGGGAGTACTCGGACCGCCCGCCATGGGCGCACCGACAACGGGAACACGCAATTTCTTCAGGATCGGCGTCGTCACAGATTCGAAATGTACTCGCCCGACATTCGCGAGTGGGCAGAGACCGCGCGCCCCTGTTGCCGACTGCGCGCCCCTGTTCTGAAGCGAGCGGGGGCGCGCAGTCGGCAAAAAGGGTGTGAGGTTACGTCCGGCTACTTCTTCGGCTTGTCCGACGAGGACTCCGAAGACAGTGCCGCCACGAAGGCTTCCTGCGGAACCTCGACCCGTCCGATGGTCTTCATTCGCTTCTTGCCTTCCTTCTGCTTCTCGAGCAGCTTGCGCTTACGGCTGATGTCGCCGCCGTAGCACTTGGCAAGCACGTCCTTACGGATGGCGCGGATGTTCTCGCGGGCGATGATGCGAGATCCGATAGCAGCCTGAATCGGCACCTCGAACTGCTGCCGCGGAATCAGTTCCTTCAGCTTGGTCGTCATCTTGTTGCCGTAGGCCGCAGCGGCGTCCTTGTGGACGATCGCGCTGAAGGCGTCGACGGCCTCGCCCTGCAGCAGGATGTCGACCTTCACCAGCGCTCCGCTCTGCTCGCCGATCTCCTCGTAGTCGAGGCTGGCGTATCCACGAGTACGTGACTTCAGGATGTCGAAGAAGTCGAAGATGATCTCGGCCATCGGAATCGTGTAGCGCAGTTCGACACGAGTCTCCGACAGGTAGTCCATACCGCCGAGCTCGCCTCGTCGCCCCTGACACAGCTCCATGATCGAGCCGATGAACTCGCTCGGCGAAATGATGGTGCACTTGACCATGGGCTCGAACACTTCCCGCGCCTTGCCCTCGGGCCAGTACGACGGGTTGGTGACGATGTGCTCGGCACCGTCTTCCATCTCGACGCGGTAAACGACGTTCGGCGAGGTCGAGATCAAGTCGAGGTTGAATTCACGCTCGAGCCGCTCGCGGGTGATCTCCATGTGCAGCAACCCCAGGAAGCCGCAGCGGAAGCCGAATCCGAGAGCCACGGAGGTCTCCGGCTCGTAGGTCAGGGCCGCGTCGTTGAGCTGAAGCTTTTCGAGGGCGTCGCGCAGGTCCGGGTAGTCGGAGCCGTCGAGTGGGTAAAGGCCCGAGTAGACCATCGGCCGTGGCTCGCGGTAACCGGTCAGCGGCTCGGTAGCACCTTTGCGGAAAGTGGTGACGGTATCGCCGACCTTGGACTGACGGACGTCCTTGACGCCGGTGATCAGGTACCCCACCTCGCCGACACCCAGGCCCTTCGTGGCCTTCGGGTCCGGCGACACGATGCCGACTTCGAGCAACTCGTGCGTCGAGCCGGTCGACATCATCGTGACCTTCTCACGAGGGTTGAGTGCGCCGTCGACCACTCGGACGTAGGTGACGACGCCTCGGTAGGTGTCGTAGACCGAGTCGAAGATCATCGCGCGGGCAGGCCCGTCCGGGTTGCCGACCGGAGCCGGCACCAGCTTGACGACCTCGTTGAGCAGTTCTTCGACGCCCACTCCGGTCTTGCCGGACACCCGCAGCACGTCGTCGGCTTCGCATCCGATGATGTGCGCGATTTCGGCAGCGTAGCGATCCGGGTCGGCAGCAGGCAGGTCGATCTTGTTGAGCACAGGGATGATGGTGAGCTCTTTGTCGAGAGCCAGGTAGAGGTTCGCCAGTGTCTGCGCCTCGATGCCCTGAGCAGCGTCGACGAGCAAGACAGCACCTTCGCACGCTTCGAGCGCGCGGGACACCTCGTAGGTGAAGTCGACGTGGCCGGGGGTGTCGATGAGGTGCAGAACGAATTCTTCGCCGTCGACGACCCAGGGCAGACGCACGTTCTGCGCCTTGATGGTGATGCCGCGTTCGCGCTCGATGTCCATCCGGTCCAGATACTGCGCACGCATCGACCGGTCGTCGACGACGCCGGTGAGCTGCAACATCCGGTCTGCCAGCGTCGACTTTCCGTGGTCGATGTGGGCGATGATGCAGAAGTTCCTGATCCTGGACGGATCGGTGAACGTCGTGTCGGCGAAGCTGGGCACTCGTATCCTTCGGCTGGCGTGTTCGAAATGAGCGAACGGGTTTCCCTATCGTCCCACGAGCGGAACGGTGCGCCGTCCCCGGCTGTCCGTCGTGGCTGGTCGCCCGGTGAGTCAGGGCGGTTTGTAGCGCTGCCGCCGTGGCTACACTCGCCGCATGGCTGGCAACTGGAGCAGATTCGGCAAGGAACTGGGCAAGATCGCACTGCGCGAGGGCCCGAGGCTACTGCGTCAACTACAGAACTCCGGTGCGCTGCAGAAAGGCAAGGACGCGATCTCCGGAAGCGCGTCGCGCACACCGGCTCCGGCACCTCGCCCCGGCCGTCCGGTGGCGTCGCAGACCAGGCCGACCGCCCAACGGGCGCGGACCATCGAGTACTCCCCCGATCTGGACGGCAAGGCCGATCCGGGTGAGATCGTCTGGACCTGGGTTACCTACGAGGAAGACGCCACTCAGGGCAAGGACCGCCCGGTGCTGGTCATCGGGCGTGAGGGCAACGATCTGCTCGGCCTGATGCTGTCGAGCCAGAGCAGCCGCGACGGCGACCGCGACTGGCAGTCGATCGGATCCGGTGCGTGGGACGCCGAGGGGCGACCGAGCTGGATTCGTCTGGACCGAGTTCTCGACGTGCCCGAGGACGGTATTCGTCGCGAAGGCGCAATCCTCGGTAGAGCTCAGTTCGAGTCCGTGGCAGATCGGTTGCGTCGGGACTACGGCTGGAACTGACCTCGTGCGCGTTTTGCGTATCCCTGGGTACGCAAAACGCGCACGACGCTAGGCCAGTCGCGTGATCTCCACGACCACGTCGAGAGCCGTTGAACCGCCGCCGGAGAAGATGCCCTTGAGCGGCGGGACGTCGGCGTAATCACGGCCGAGTCCGACCGACACGTGCTGCTCGTTGACGGCGATGGCGTTGGTCGGGTCGTAGCCCCACCACGCCCCGGTCCAGGCCTCGATCCAGGCGTGGCTCTGGCCTTCTACCGTCGCACCGATCGCGGCCTGTTTCTTCGGGTGCAGGTAGCCCGAGACGTACCGACTGGGGATGCCGACGCTGCGCAGCATCAGCAGCGTCAGGTGGGCGTAGTCCTGACACACACCCTTCTTCTCCGACCAGGCCTCCACCGCCGAGGTGTGCACACCGGTGGTACCGGGAACGTACGACATCTCCTGGTTGACCCAGTTGGAGATCTCGACGACCGATTCCTGCGGCGGCAGACCCTTCGACAGCTTTTTCGCGACCGACGCGAGTTGCCTGTTCTTCGGCACGTACTCGGTGTTGTCGAGCACCTCGTTGAAGCGGTCGGTGATCGGGTCGCTGGCCAGCTCCTCCCATGAGGCGTTCTCGTCGGGGTAGACGAAGGGGTCGGTCTCGACCACCGACGAACCGGTCACCTCGAGCTCGGTGTGCGGCGCGTGCAGGTCGAATGCCGTCACCGCCGTTCCCCAGTAGTCGGTGTACCGGTAGGAGCGGGTCACCGGGTTGGTCTCGACTCGGTTCAGAATGACGTTCTGCCGGTTGTCACTTCGCGGCGTCAGTCGAGCCTCGTTGTACGACGACGTCACCGGTGCGTCGTACTGATAGCCCGTGGTGTGCACGACACGCATACGCCAGCTCACAGTTCACCTTCCAATTGATCTTCGTATGTGCCGGACCCGGCATCGGTCCACGCCACCCACGGCGCGGCATGGAAGTACTGCTTCGAGATCGCCTCGCCGAGTTCGCGGCAGGTTTCCTGCAATGCCAGCAGCCGATCCTGCAGGTCCTCGAGAATTGCACCGGGACGCAGGAATTCGAGCTCACTTCGAGCGCGACCGAGTAGGCGCTGCGCCTCGGCGCGGGCACCGACGCGACTGTTCGGCTGATGATCGAGCTGGTCGAGAGACCGTTCCGCCTCGGTCAGTGCGTAGAACACCGAACGCGGAAAGAGTCTGTCCAACAACATGAATTCCAGTACTCGCTGGGCATCGAGCGCGCCGCGGTAGGTGCGCAGGTAGGTGTCGTGGGCACCGGCCGAGCGAAGCACAGTGACCCAAGCCGGCGACGACGGCCGGTCACCGGCTCGCGAGAGCAACAACCGAACGATCATGTCGATGCGCTCGACCGAGCGACCGAGCAGGAGAAAGCGGTAGCCGTCGTCGTGGCTGAGGGTGGAGTCCGCGAGACCGGCGAACATCGCGGCGCGCTCCTCGATGTAGCTGAAGAACTCGGCCGGGCCGGTGCGCTTGGACGCCCTGATGCGCTCGTTCAATCCGTTGTACGTGGTGTTCAAGCACTCCCACATCTCACTGGACGTGACTTCACGCGCACCTCGGGCGTTCTCGCGCGCACTCGACAGTGAGTCCACGATCGAACCCAATCCGTCGCGGCTGAAGGCGACGACCTCGGTAAGCGACCACACGTCGAGCGAGACGTCCGGCTCGTGCTGGAAACCGAGCACTCGCAACAACACTCGCGAAGTGTGGTCGGGATCGACTGTGGCGTCTTCGAGAAGTTGGTGGACGGTGACATCGAGAATGCGGGCCGTGTCATCCGCTCTCTCCACATACCGCCCGATCCAGTAGAGCGACTCTGCGTTGCGCGCGAGCATTTACTGTCCACCGCCGTTCGAGTCCGAGTTCGTTGCCTGCTGCTGTTGCTGCTGCTGCTGCTGCTGCTGATTCATTTGTTGGTCCATCGTCAGCTCCGGGCCTTGTTCGGCCATCGGTGACTCCGGCGGAACGCTGACGATCTCGTCGCCAGCAAGTTCCTGCTCCTCCTGAGAGGTCCGAGTGGCGAGCACCCAGGTGTCCTTGCTGCCACCGCCCTGGCTGGAGTTCACCACCAGGGACCCCTCCGGCAACGCCACTCGGGTCAGTCCGCCGGGCAACACCCAGACGTCGTCGCCGTCGTTGACCGCGAACGGCCGCAGGTCGACGTGGCGGGGTACCAAGCGATCGCCGATCTTCGTCGGCACCGTCGAGAGCTGTACGACGGGCTGGGCGATCCAGCCGCGCGGATCCGCGCGGACCTTCTTGCTGATGGTGGCGAGTTCCTTCGGCGAGGCGTCGGGTCCGAAGACGATGCCGTAGCCGCCAGAACCTTCCACCGGCTTGATCACCAGTTCGTCGATGCGGTCGAGGACTTCCTCGCACTCGTCGTCGAGCCAGCACCGGAACGTGTCGACGTTGGCCAGCAGCGGCTTTTCGCCCATGTAGTAGTCGATGATGGTGGGAACGTAGGTGTAGACGAGCTTGTCGTCGCCGACGCCGTTTCCGACGGCACTCGAGATGACGACGTTGCCTGCGCGGGCGGCGTTGACCAGACCTGCTACTCCCAGCACCGAGTCGGGACGGAACTGCATGGGGTCGAGATAGTCGTCGTCGATTCGTCGGTAGATGACATCGACCTGACGCTCACCCTCGGTGGTGCGCATGTAGACGATGTTGTCTCGGCAGAACAGGTCTCGACCTTCGACGAGCTCGACGCCCATCAGCCGAGCGAGCAGCGAGTGCTCGAAGTACGCCGAGTTCGCCACGCCCGGAGTGAGAACCACCACGGTCGGGTCGGCCTCGTTGAGGGCGGCCGATGCGCGCAGTGCCCGCAGCAGATGCGAGGCGTAGTCGCCGACGGCACGCACGCGGTGACTGGCGAACAGGTCCGGGAACACCCGGGCCATGGTCCGGCGGTTCTCCATGACGTAGGAGACGCCCGAGGGTGAGCGCAGGTTGTCTTCGAGGACACGGAACGTGCCCTGCGCGTCGCGCACGAGGTCGATTCCGGCAACGTGGATACGTACGCCGTTGGGCGGGGTGATGCCGACGGCCTCACGGTGGAAGTGCTCGCACGACGTGATCAGGCGTTTCGGAACGACGCCGTCCCGCAGGATTTCCTGGTCTCCGTAGATGTCGGCGAGAAACATCTCGAGAGCCTTGACGCGCTGCTTGATGCCGCGTTCGAGACGCGACCACTCCCCTGCTGCGATGACGCGGGGCACCTGATCGAGCGGGAACGGGCGTTCTTGGCCGGACAGCGAGAACGTGATGCCCTGGTCGACGAACGCGCGTCCGAGCGCATCCGATCTGGCGTCCAGGTCCACGGCGTTCGCCGGGGCGAGCGCCGTGTGGATTCCTTTGTACGGCGTTCGAGTACGACCGTCCGAGTCGAACATCTCGTCGAAGGCGAGGCTGTACTTTCCGACGTCGGAGTACCCCCCGAACACCCCGTCTGCATCGGGTTCGACACGATCCGCTGACTTCGTTCTGGTCGCTTTGGCCTTGGAGGCGGCATGCGTTGCCGATCGCGGACTCATCCTGGCAATGTTGCTACAGAGACAGGAGTTAGGCGCGGTAGAAGCGTTAAATTCTTGAAACGGCTGTGGAGGGCGACGCCGGATTGGGTTCTGCCGTCCTGTGCTGGTATTCTCGATCTTCGGCGCAGGGCTCAACGCTCAGCAGCAGACTTCGGGCATTCCAGCATGGATCGCCCTGACCGGAATACCGACGAAGACGACAAGGATTTTACGCGTGGCCAATATCAAGTCCCAGAAGAAGCGGATTCTCACCAACGAGCGTGCACGCCTGCGCAACCAGTCGGTGAAGTCCTCCCTTCGCACCGTCATCCGCTCGTTCCGCGAGGCACAGGCTGCGGGCGACAAGGACAAGGCTTCCGAGATTCTCCTCGATGCCGGCCGCAAGCTCGACAAGGCCGCCAGCAAGGGCGTCATCCATAAGAACCAGGCCGCCAACAAGAAGTCGGCACTGGCTCTCGCAGTCAACAAGCTCTGATCTCGTACTGAGCTCGATCGAGCCCGCTGCATCCGATGAGGACGCAGCGGGCTTTGTCGTGCGCCGGGCACCCCGCTAGCGGTCACCCAACGAGGCGACCTCGGCGACAGCTCGCTCCACCGCGTAGTCCGCGTCCGCTGCTTGGCCTTTGACGTCGGCGTTCAGCTGCGCCACCACGCGCAGGGCCTGCGCTATCGAGCGGCCGTTCCAGCCGCGCGCTTGGCCCTGCGCCTTCTTGATCTTCCAGGGCGGCATTCCCAGTTCGCCTGCCATCCGGAACGGGTCACCGCGACCGGCCGAGCCGACGAGCGCGATTGTGCGCACGGCATCGGCGAGCGCATCCGCGAGAAGAACGTGGGCCACTCCCCGGTGCATCGCCCACCGCAAGGCTTCGAGAGCGCCGGCTCGATCACCGATGACGGCCTTGTCCGCGACGTCGAATCCCGATACCTCCGCCTTGCCCGAGTAGTACCGACGCACGGCGGCCAGATCGACTTTGCCTCCGGTGTCGGAGACCAACTGTGAACACGCCGAGGCCAATTCGCGGAGTTCGTTACCGACGGACTCGACGACAGCCTCGATCACCTCGCCGCTGACGCGGACGTCCGCCGCGCGAAACTCGCCCCGGACAAAATCGATCCGCTCGGCCGGTTTGGTGAGCTTGACGCATTCGTGGACCTGAGCCCCGCATTTCTGGAGGGCACCGACCATCGCTTTGGCGCGGCCGCCGCCGGAATGCATGACCACCACGACGGCACCCTCGGGTGGATCGGTAGCCGCGTCGAGCACCAGAGCGACTGCATCCTTACCGGCCTCGGCCGCCGCCTCGAGTACGACGACACGGTCTTCGGCGAACAGAGACGGACTCAGCAGTTCGGCGAGCTCGGGAGCACTTGCGTCACCGGTCCGCAACCGGGTCACCGGGAGGTCCTCCCCCGGGATCGCCGCATTCGCACGCACCTGCGTCACGATCGCGGCCACCGCACGATCCATCAGTAGTTCCTCGTCGCCGAGTACCAGATGCAGAGGAGCCACACTCGAAGTCACGACCATGATCGTGCCATGCGCCGCCGACACCACGGACATCCGCTTCGGACCGTCACTCACCACACGACATGGGCCGTCCACAGCGCCAGAAGTGCAATCGCGAACGTGGCCGACACCCAGCGGAACAACGCCCATCGCAGCGCGCCCAGGAGCACGACAGTGCCGACGATCGCCGCCGCGATTCCACGGACACCCTCCGGAACGACGACCGATGCTGCCGGCACCGACGCGGCACGCTCGGCCACCGTGATCAACCACCACAACGGTGCCGACGCCAGCTGCGCCGTCACGTCGGCCAACGAGGTGCTGACCACAGCCAACACCGCAGTCACGATGCCCACCACGGTGATGGGAGCGACCACCGGCGAGACCAGTACGTTCGCAACCACACCCACCACGCTGAACGTTCCCGCCATTGCCGCGACGACGGGTGCCGTCACCACGTGGGCCGCCGCGGCGACCGCCACCACCTCCGCAGCTGCCCGGGGCCATCCTCGGGCCCGCAGCCAGTCCACCCAGATCGGTGCCACCAGCACCAGCCCCGCGGTGGCGAACACAGACAACACGAATCCGACGTCCACGGCGAGCCGCGGCCACCACCCGAGTAGTGCCAACACCGCGCCGCACAAGGCCGGGACCGCTTGCTTCCGTCTGCCGGTCACCAAGGCCAGCAAACCGATCGACCCCATCACCGCGGCGCGCAACACGCTGGGGGACGGTCGGGCCACGACGACGAAGGCGATCAGAACGACGAAGGCAATCGTGACGGTGGCGCGAGGCCCTATCCCTATGCCGCGCAACACCAACAGCACGGCACCGATCAGGATCGAGAAGTTCGCACCCGACACCGCCGTCAGATGCGTCAAGCCCGCGGCTCGGAAGTTCTCGACTACCTGCTCGTCCAATCGTGAGACATCGCCCACGACGAGGCCCGGCAGTAGACCTGCCCGGTCCGACGGGAGCGAATTCTGCGCCACGTCTGCCAGATTCGAGCGAAACGAGCCCGCCGCCGACGAGACCGGTCCGGGCTCACCTACTGCCACCGGCGGACCGGTCGTTCGGATGACGGCCACGGTCATATCGGACCTGGTGGGCACCCCGAGCCGGCCTCGGACCGTGATCTGCTGGCCCGGAAGTAGTGCCGACCATGTCGACTCCGGCGCCACGATCGATACCCGGCCGCCGACGTAGAGCGCCTCGCCGCCGACATCGACGCGGGTCATCTCCGCCTGCAACATCACCATCCGCGGCCCGGGCGCGGGTAGGCGTCGCGGGTCTTCTTCGAGATCGACCACTGCCGTGATCCATGCCCGATTCTGCGCGGCCGCAGCCACTGGATGCTCCGCCACTGAGCGCATCTGAAGCCAGATCGCACCGCCGAAACACAACGCCACGACGATCACCGCGGCCGCCCCGGACCACACGTGTCTCGCAGTGTCCGCTCGACCCGTCGAGATCCTTTGCAGCACAACGGCTCCCAGCACCACGATCGCGCACGTCACCACCGTGGCCGTCACCGCCGCGCTCGGACCGGCGAGAATACCGGTCGCAGTGATAGACCAGGATGCCGCCGCCGCCGGAATCAGGCGGATGTCGAAAGGAACTGGTTCCTCGGAGTCCGTCGACGACGGCACCCCGGTCACGAGACTCGGACCAGGTCGCGAATCTTGGTGAGCCGGCCCGGGCCGATACCGTCGACCTCGGCGAGCTGATCGACCGATACGAAGCGGCCGTTCGTGTCGCGCCAGCTCACGATCGACGTTGCCGTCACCGGTCCCACACCGGGCAGCGCGTCCAATTCTGCGACCGTGGCCGTATTGAGGTCCACTGCTCCGCCGGCGGCAGGGCCCGCCTGGTCCGTCGTCGAACCGGCAACTCCGCCCGGCCCTGCACCCTGACCCGATGTGGTGCCGCTGACCGGAGGGGCCGCCGGAGCCGGTACCAGCCCCACGACGATCTGATCGCCGTCCGACACCCGAGCTGCCATGTTCAGCGCCAACAGATCGGCACCCTCCACAGCCCCTCCCGCTGCGGCCAGGGCGTCGGCGATGCGCGAGCCCGGTTGCAGCCGAACGAGACCGGGATGCGCGACGAGTCCGACGACACTGACGACAAGTTCTGTTTCGGCAACCGGTGCCGTGCCGGCCGTTCTGTCCGGCGGCCGGCTCGACGATCCGGATTCGGACAACGCCGAGTCCGGCGCGCGGGCATCGGCGGCGTCGGTGGAGACCACCGCCAGTGGTGGTGCGGGCGCAGGCGTCGGCGCATCTCGAAACACCGCGAAGCCGGCGACGAGGACCACGAACAAACCCGCCGCCGCCAACGCCTTCACACCGGGTCGGCCGGGATCCATCCGCGCGAATCGCCACCGCTGCGGTAACAACGACGACCATGGTGATTCGGGACGCTGCGCGGCAGGAAGCAGCCACTCCGGATCGGGATGCACGACGCCGGCCTGCGGTTGCCCGATCGGCGGCTCGCCCTGGGGGTCATCGAATTCGTCGACTCGGCGCGGCTCGGCGCGCGCGGAATCACTCTGTCTCCGCACGGAATTCAATCGTGCCACCGTGTGTGCCCGATCGTCGTCGCCGCCCATGTCTCAGGACGCTAGCGCCCTCCGGACGGACCCGACCGGGGCGAACGGTGGTCGCGAACTGCCCTGTGCACAACCGAGAGTCTGTGGATGACGCGGCTCGATACGCCCTACCGATGACCAGGAGCGACGACTACGCCGACGGCACCGGGACCGACGTGTGCACCGAGCACCGCACCGAACGGCAGCACGTCGACGCTGGTCAGGTCCGGGATACGCGCCATCAGCATGGCTGAGACGTCCTCGGCTCGCTCGGCGCACTGCATATGATGCACAGCCACGACAACCCCGGATTGCGTACCGATGTCGGCTGCCGCGGCAGCCGCCGCGTCCACCAGCTTGCTCAGTGCTTTCGAGGAGGTTCGCGTCTTCTCGCGCAACACCAGCGCACCATCGCTGATGTGCAGCACCGGCTTCATCGCCAGGGCGGTACCGAGCAGGGCTGCGGCAGTGCCGATACGACCGCCGCGGCGCAGGTGATCCAATCGATCGACGACGATGAAACATCTCGACGAGGCAGACCTGCGAACAGCATCGTCGTAGACCTCGTCGAGTCCGGCTCCACCCGCTGCGGCATACGCTGCTGCCAGCGCCGGGTAGCCCAATCCCATTCCGGCAGAACCGGAATCGACCACCTTCACCAACGATCCGATCTGATCGGCGGCCTGCCGCGCAGCCTCCCAGGTGCTCGACAGGCCCCGGGAGATGTGCAGTGCGACGACGCCCGCCCCGCGACTGCGTTCGAGAGCTGCGGCATAGACCTCGGTCAGCTCGCCCGGAGACGCCCCCGCGGTCGTCACCGGCTTTCCGTCGGTCGATCGTTCGGGAATCTCGTCGATTCCCTCACGATGGTCGACGCCGTCCACCAACACATGCAGCGGTGCCACCGCGATACCGCACTCGGCGGCTACGGACGCGGGCAGGCAGGACGACGAGTCGGTGACGACGGCGACGGTCATGGGTGCCGGATCGCTGCCGCCGCTGCCACCGGTCGCAACACCGTCAGCATTGCGTCGGCCACGGCCACGTGTGCGTCCCACCCCCAGTGGATTCCGTCGGGGTTGGCGTTCTCGGACTCGATGTTCGGACGAACTGCCTCCGCGAGATCGACCATGGGAACACTATTTTCGTCGCTCCAGGCACGCAGCGCTCGTACCGCGGGCTCGCGCCCCGAATGCACCCGCCCGTAGGCGTCGCACCGATGCACCGACGGATAGGTACCGACGACGGGCAATTCCGGCCGCACGTAGGCCAATGCGGCGCGGGTCTGCTCGAGGTAGTCGACACTCAGTCGTGGCGGAAGCGCCACCGGCCAACCCAGATGTGACAGAACCGGCTGCACCGCTTGATAACCCGCGCGAACGACCCGCCGAAGTGCGGGCGGACGGATGTAGCGGATCTGCTCACGCAACGCGGTCGGTAGCGGCGACGGCAACGAGTCCATGCCGCCGATTCCGAGTACGACGGCACCGGCCCGCGGTATGACCGCCCACACTCGCGGATCCTGGGTCAGAGCCCACCACGCATCGCGGCTCGTCCAGCCGATGCGGGCTACCAGCTCGACATCCCAATCCAGCTCTGCAGCAACGATATTGGGCCACAGTCGAGGATCATCGACCGGCAGCCCGCCCTCGGGTCCGTAATAGCTCAGCGAGTCCGCCAGCACGAGCAGCACGGGGCGCGCGGCGGCCTCCTCAGAGGACGTCACTGGCCACCCGCGCCGAGGCGTTCCAGACGTCGAGCCGCCAGGACGGGTTGTCACCGGGTCCGTGCGCACCGAGCTGTACCCAGCTGGTGTTGGCGAGGCCGCCGAGCACCGGCCAGCGATCGGTCGGCAGTGCGAGCAACGCTGCGGTCAGGGCAGCGATCAACCCTCCGTGCGCCACGAGCACCAGTGGTCGCTGGTCGCCGTCGGCACCCCACTCGGGGACGCCGCCGAGGAGCTCACGCACCAGCGGCACGCTGCGGTTCGCAACGTCGATGCGACTTTCCCCACCGGGCGGGGCGACGGTTGCGTCGGCACGCCAGGCCGGACGCGCACCGGGGGCGATGTCGTCCACCTCGGTGTGGGTGAGTCCCTGCCAGTCGCCGAGATGCGTCTCCCGCAGCCGCTCGTCCGTGGACACCGCGACTCCAGCCGCATCCCCGAGAGCTTCCGCAGTGTCGAGAGCGCGCTTGAGATCGGACGAGACGATGCGGATGGGCGCGCGCACAGCCAGTTCGGCCGCAGCCGTCTTCGCCTGACTGCGGCCCAGCTCGGACAGATCGGTATCGAGCTGGCCCTGCATACGGTCGGTGGCGTTGTAGTCAGTCTGACCGTGGCGAAGCAGGATGAGCCGCCGGATCATTGCTCCGGTTCCGGTGCCGGATGCTGACCGAGGCCCGGAACCTCGATCGTCGGGCAGTCCTTCCACAGCCGCTCGAGCGCGTAGAAGTTGCGCTCCTCGTTGTGCTGGACGTGCACCACGATGTCGGAGTAGTCCAGCAGCGCCCAGCGGCCCTCTCTGGTGCCCTCGCGACGCACCGGCTTGTGTCCGGCCTCACGAAGCTGGTCCTCGATGTTCTCGACGATCGAGTTGACCTGACGCTCGTTGGGCGCGGAGGCGATCACGAAGCAATCGGTGATGTAGAGCTGGTCGGAGACGTCGAGGATCACCACGTCGCTGGCCAGTTTGTCGTCGGCCGCGAGCGCGGCGATACGCGCCATCTCGGCGGCTTCGGCTGTTGCAGTCACTTCGGTGTACTCCCACTCGTATGGCTCGGGTTCGCGGTCACTGCGCTGGTGACCGACCCGGCCGGTTGCTTCTTCTGTGGCGCCGGTTCCGACATGGTGACGGATCCGTCGAGGCGCTGCGCGCCCCGTGGTCGATAGAGGTTCCTCTTCGAGATGTATTGCACGACGCCGTCCGGGACGAGGTACCAGACCGGCCGATTTTCACCGGCACGACGTCGGCAGTCCGTCGACGATATCGCGAGTGCCGGGATTTCCATCAATGTGAGAGTGTCGGCGGGCAACGATCGTAGATGGTTGGCCAGATGATCGACGCCGAGCTCGAACCCCGGCCGCGTCACTCCGACGAACTTCGCGAGCTCGAAGAGCTCCTCCCAGTTCTGCCACGTCAGGATGGACTCGAGCGCATCGGCACCGGTGATGAAGTACAACTCGGCATCGGGGTGCTGCGCTCGAAGATCCCTCAGGGTGTCGACGGTGTAGGTCGACTTCTCCCGGTCGACGTCGACCCGGCTCACCGAGAACCGAGGATTCGACGCGGTGGCGATGACCGTCATCAAGTAGCGGTCCTCGGCCGGGCTGACCGACCGGCCCTCCTTCTGCCACGGGGTCCCGGTGGGAACGAAGATGACCTCGTCCAGACCGAACGTGGCCGCCACCTCGCTCGCAGCCACGAGGTGACCGTGGTGAATGGGGTCGAAAGTGCCGCCCATGACCCCCAACCGGAGAGTCGGCGTGGTGTTCGTGTCCTCACCGGGGCCGGATTCGTGCTGCACAACCGACGATTCTACGTCCGTGGCAGCGACGCCGGTTACACGCCTCATACCGGCAACAGTCGTGAGACCACCGTCGCGAGCTGTTGGGCCGACCGACACTCGTGCATCGCAATCACGTCCGCATACACCTTGGCCGCCGAATCACCGGATCCCCACTGAGATTTGGGCTCGGGGTTGAGCCAGTAGGCGTGCTTGGCCACCGAGACGATTCGGGCCAACGCCGGCAGCTTCGGTTCGCGATAGTTCGTCCGGGCATCGCCCAGAACGAGAACCGAACTGCGGCTGGTGATGACCTGCGCGTACTTCTCGTCGAACGTCGTCAGGGCATGCCCGTAATCCGAATGACCGTCGTAGGTCACGAGGTCCGCTTCCCGCACGATCCGGCTCATGGCTGCCCCGAGGTCTGCCCCGGAATCGAAGAACCGCGTCACCTCGTCGGTGGAGTCGACGAACGCAAAGATTCGCACCCGGGAGAACTGTTCACGAAGAGCGTGCACCAGCAGCAGGGTGAAGTTGCTGAATCCGGCCACCGACCCCGAGACATCGCACAGCACAACCAGTTCCGGCCGGGCACGACGCGGCTTACGCTCCACCAGATCGATGGGAATACCGCCGGTCGACATGGATTTGCGCAGCGTGCGTCGCAGATCGATGGAGCCGTGCCTGCTTCGACTGCGGCGCACCGCAAGTCGCGAGGCCAGCAACCGCGCCAGCGGTGCGACATTACGCCGCAATGCAACCATCTCCGCGTCCGAGGCACGCAGGAAATCGACTTCCTCCGCCAGTTTCGGCACGCCGTAGCTCGCTACCCGGTCGCGGCCCAGTTTCTCGGCCGACCGTCGCCTCGTCTCGCTCTCGACCATCTTGCGTAGGTCGGCAATGCGTTGCGCTGCAGTACGTTTGGCCACCTCCGACTCGTAGTCGTCGGTGGGCCGATCCGGCGCGTCGTCACTCCGGCCCAGCAGGCCGTCGAGGATCTTGCGAAGCAGCGTGTCGGGAGCAACATCACGCAACGCCTGATAGGCCGAGAACGACGGCCCGTTCGAAGACTTGTACTGACCGAGCTCTTCGACCATCTGGGCCGCCAGCATCTGGGTCAGTTCGGCAGCCTCCGCCGAGTCGTCCGAGAGCAGTTCGACGATCAGTTCACGCAACGCATCGATATCGACCTCGCCTGTCTCGGTGCGAGGCAGCGCGGTGTCGATCTGCCCCGAATCCCTGGTACCCGATGCCACCGGAAACCACAGGTCGAACAACGCGTCGAACACCCCGCGGTGCGTCGGACGTCGCAGCAGCGCGCAGGCCAGCCCCTCGCGGACCGCTTCTCGGTCCAACAGATCCAACACCGCCAGCACGCGTCCGGCATCGACGGTCTCCGACGGCCCCACCGAGATCCCACGCTTACGCAACGCCTCGACGAAACCGACGAGATGCCCGGGAATTCCGTGTGGGGCGAGCATGTCAGTTCAGCCGCAGTTCGGCGGCGGCGCGCACCTGATCCGACTGATGCTTGAGCACGACTCCGAGCGTCGACCGGACCGCGTCGTCGTCGAGGGTGTCCATGCCGAGGGCCAGGAGTGTGCGACCCCAGTCGATCGTCTCGGCCACCGACGGCAACTTCTTGAGCTGCATCCCTCGGAGCACGCGGACGGCCTTGATCATCTGCTCCGCGATCACCTCGGGCAGTTCGGGAACGCGGCTGGCCAGGATTCGACGCTCGAGGTCCGCGTCGGGGAAGTCGAGGTGCAGGAACAGGCAGCGGCGCTTGAGAGCTTCCGACAGTTCGCGCGTGGCATTGGACGTCAACACGACGAACGGGGTGCGCTCCGCCGTGATCGTGCCCAGCTCGGGAATGGTGATCGCGAAGTCGCTGAGCACCTCGAGCAGCAGGCCCTCGATCTCGACATCTGCTTTGTCGGTCTCGTCGATCAGGAGCACGGTCGGCTCGGTTCGGCGAATGGCCTGCAGCAACGGCCGAGCCAGCAGAAACTCCTCGGAGAACACGTCGAGCTTCGTCGAGTCCCAGTCGGCACTCGAGCCGGATTGGATACGCAGGATCTGTTTGGCGTGGTTCCACTCGTACAGAGCCCTCGCCTCGTCGACGCCCTCGTAGCACTGCAGTCGCACCAGTTCGGCTCCGGTCGACTGCGCGACCGCGCGCGCCAATTCGGTCTTGCCGACTCCGGCGGGACCCTCGATCAACAGCGGCTTGCCGAGGCGATCGGCGAGAAAGACCGATGTGGCCGTGGCCTTGTCGGCCAGATACCCCGTCTCGGCCAGACGGGCCTGAACATCGTTCACGCTCGCGAACAACGGTGGTGTCGTCGGTAGGGCACGGTCCACGTCACAACTCCTGGAAGATCGGGTCTGGCGGGTCGAGTGGCTGCAGGCCGGTCAGACGGGTCTGACGTGCCCGTCGCCCCACACCGTCCATTTGGTCGAGGTCAGCTCGGGCAGGCCCATGGGGCCGCGGGCGTGCAGCTTCTGGGTGGAGATGCCGATCTCGGCACCGAAGCCGAACTGCTCGCCGTCGGTGAACGCGGTGGAGGCGTTGACCATCACCGCAGCCGCGTCGACTCGTCGGGTGAATTCGCGCGCAGCACCGATGTCCGACGCGACGATCGCCTCGGTATGGCCGGTGCCGTATCGGTCGATGTGGTCGATTGCCTCGTCGAGGCCGTCGACCACCTTCAGCGCGATGTCGAGCGAGAGGTATTCCTGCGACCAATCGTCGTCGCCTGCAGGAACCAACCCCGGCAGATCACCGTGCACCGTGACGCTGTGCATCTGGAACGCCTGCAACAACCTCGGCACCATGGTCTCGGCGATCGCGGCATCGACCAGCACCGTTTCGGCGGCGTTGCACACGCTCACCCGGCGGGTCTTGGCGTTGAGCACGATCTTCTCGGCCGTCTCCGCGTCGGCAGAGGAATGCAGATAGACGTGGCAGTTACCCACCCCGGTCTCGATGGTGGGAACCGTGGCATCACGCACGACCGCGGCGATCAGACCCGCTCCCCCACGCGGGATCACGACATCCACCAGCCCGCGGGCCTGAATGAGGTGGGTGACCGTCGACCGATCAGCACTACCGAGCAGTTGTACGGCCGATTCCGGCAGCCCGTGGCTCGTGAGCGCACCCTGCAGCGCCTCGACCAGGGCTGCGTTCGACTGCGCCGCGGACGAGGACCCCCGCAGCAGCACTGCGTTCCCGGATTTGAACGCCAGACCGAACGCGTCGACGGTCACGTTGGGACGCGCCTCGTAGACCATGCCCACGACGCCCAGCGGAACCCGCATCTGCCTGATCTCGAGCCCGTTGGGAAGCGTCGATCCGCGGATGACCTCGCCGATCGGATCGGGTAGGCCCGCCACCTGCCGCAGCCCGGCGGCAATACCGTCGATGCGCGGTGCCGTCAGCCGCAGCCGATCGAGCAGACCCTCGTCCGTTCCCGCAGCGCGGGCGATCTCGATGTCGGCGGCGTTGGCTGCGAGCACCGGCTCCGCTGCGGCCAGCACGGCGTCGGCCGCGGCATGCAGCAGCGAATCCTTCTCCGCAGTGGTCAGCAACGCCTGTGCACGTGAAGCGACGCGGGCTCGGCGAGCAGCCGAGTGCACGTTCTCGCGCTCGTCGGCAGAGGACGGCACCGAAGCGGCCGAGACGGAAGCAGTCATGCACTACACACTAATAGGGCCGGGGAATGAAGCTGCATCTCCACGTCGTTGCAGCACAGCGTGGACATCGCCGACGTCACCGACGTCGAGACCGACAGACCGGAGGAACCACCTGTGAGTGCCCTGTTCGAGCCCCTGACATTGCGCGAGCTCACCTTTCCCAACCGGGTATGGATGGCACCGATGTGCCAGTACTCGGCCGACGAGACGGGCGAGAACGTCGGCGTCGCGGGCGACTGGCATCGCACCCACCTGGTGAGCCGCGCGATCGGCGGAGCCGGCCTGATCATCACCGAGGCCACAGCGGTCAGCCCCGAGGGCCGAATCAGCCCGTCTGACCTGGGCATCTGGAACGACACACAGGCCGACGCACTGGCCGAGATCGTCACCGAGATCTCGTCCTTCGGTACCGTCCCGGGCATCCAGCTGGCGCATGCGGGCCGGAAGGGCTCGACGGCGGCTCCCTGGCTCGGTGGCACATCACTGCCCGCCGAGGATCCCCGGAGCTGGGAAACCGTGGGCCCGAGCGCCGTACCGTTCGGTCGTTACGCGACACCACGGGAAGCGACAGCCGACGACATCGCAAAGATCGTCGACGATTTTCGTAACGCTGCGCAGCGCGCACTGAAGGCCGGGTTCCAGGTAGCCGAGATACACGGCGCGCACGGATACCTCCTGCACCAATTCCTCTCGCCAGCCAGCAACACCCGCACCGACGCCTACGGCGGCGACTTCGCGGGGCGGACTCGCCTGCTGATCGAGGTGGTCGACGCGGTCCGTGAGGTGTGGCCGGCCGAGCTTCCGGTGTTCGTCCGTCTGTCGGCAACGGACTGGCTCGACGAACCCGAGAAGTCCGATGCTGCAGCCGACTTGGAAGCTCCGAGTTGGACCTCTGATCAGACTGTCGCGCTGGCGCAGATACTCACCGAGCACGGCGTGGATCTCGTCGATACGTCCACCGGCGGGAACGTACGCGCCGAGATTCCGGTCGAACCCGGCTACCAGGTGCCGTTCGCACGGCGTATCCAGAACGAGACCACGATGCCGGCCGCAGCGGTGGGGATGATCACCGAACCGAAACAGGCCGAGGACATCGTTTCGCTCGGCGAGGCGACTGCGGTGCTCCTCGCCCGCGAGCTGCTGCGCGATCCGTACTGGCCACGGCGCGCGGCCCGCGAACTCGGAGTGGAGATGACACCGGCAGTGGCACCGCAGTACGAGCGGGCCTACTGACAGTCACATAACGAGACCGGTCACACCACGAAACCGAGCTTCTTGTCGACGACATTGCGCAGCTGTTCGCCGCGAAAGTATCGCTGCGCGTTGTCGACGAAGACGTCGGCGAGACGACTCTTCCACCCCGACGCGTCCCCGCTCATGTGCGGAGTGACGACCACGTTCTCGGCCGCCCACAGCGGATGGTCGGCCGGGAGCGGCTCGGTCTCGAAGACGTCGAGCGCAGCCCCGGCGAGGTGTCCGGAAGCGAGATTCGTGAGGAGTGCATCGGTGTCGAGTAGCTCGCCGCGACCGACGTTGATCACCCTCGATCCGGGCTTCATCGCGGCCAACACGGAATCGTCGACCAGGCCCCTCGTCTGTTCGGTCAGCGGGGCAACCAGAACCAGGTAGTCGGCCCGCCCTACCTCGTCCACCAGATCATCACTGGCGTACACGGTGCCGAAGTCTCCGTCGCCGCCTCGCGCTGTTCGACCCACACCGGAGACCGACATTCCCACAGCACTCAGCAGAGTCGCGATGGCACGACCGATTGCTCCGGTGCCCACGATCATCACGTGTGCACCGTCGATGCGTTCGGTCTCGCGGTGCTGCCAGGTCTTCGAATGCTGCAGTGTGCGCGAACGTTCGGAGTCCTTGGCGAACGCGAGGATCTGAGCCAGCACGAACTCCGCGATAGGTCGGTCGAACACTCCACGCGAATTGGTCACGACCACATCGGATTCCACCAGTTCGTCGAACAACAACGAGTCCACGCCGGCAGCGGCGATATGGATCCACTTCAGCGAACCACACCGCGGCCACGCGGATTCGACTGCGGGCGAGAAGAAATCCCACAGCAGCAGGGCATCGGCGCCGTCGACGGCCTCGGCGAGCGTGTCGGCGGTGGCATATCTGATGTCTGCGACCTTCGCGACGGAATCGAGTCCGTCGGGAAGGTCGCCGGCATGCAGAACGGCCAGAACCGGACGCACTACTTCGACTTGTATCCGACGAGCTCGACGCCGGACGCAGCGACCTCGTCGTCGTTGTCACCGGGGCACTGGGTGCCGCGCAACGACCGGCCGGCGGTTTCGGGCATCAACAGGATCGGAACGAACGCGATGGCAGCTGCGATCATCATGTACCAACCCGGGATCAGGTTGGAACCCGTTCGGTCGATCAGGAACGTCAGAATCAGCGGTGCCGTGCCACCGAAGAGCGCCGTCGAGACGTTGTATCCGATGGCGAACGCTCCGTAGCGCACCTGAGTGGGAAACAGTGCGGGCAGCGTCGACGACACGCAGGAGCACATGATGACCAGCAACACTCCGAGACCGAGCAGGCCGATGCTCTGGCCGATCAGTCCGGTGTTGATGATCAGCAGAAACAGCGGGACGCTGAACACGAAGTACCCCACGCAGGCGACCAGCAGCAACGGCTTTCGACCCACCCGGTCGGACAGAGCGCCGATGGGGTTGATGATCAACATCATGATGATCATGATGGCCACGAGGGTGAAGTTCGACTGAGTCGTGCTGTGCCCCAACGTGTCGCTGAGGTACGAGGGCAAGAACGTGAGCACCGTGTAGTACGCGATGTTGAGCAGCAGCACGAATCCCATCAGAATCAGGATTCGCTGCCAGTACGTCAGGGTGGCCTTGAGGGAGGTGACTGCTCCACCTGCACCTTCTTCGACCGTGCCGCCGTCTTCCTTGGCCTCGGCGAACACAGGAGAATCCTCGAGCCGGGTCCGCAGCCACAACGCGACGATGCCCAGCGGGAGCGTCACCAGGAACGGAATTCGCCAGCCCCAGGCCTCCATGGTCTCGTCTCCGAGCCCGACGTTGAGCAGGGTGCACAGGGTGGCACCGCCCACCGTGCCTGCGAGGGTGCCGAATTCGAGGAACGACCCGAAGAATCCGCGGCGCTTGTCGGGCGCGTACTCGGCCATGAACACTGCTGCGCCGCCGTACTCACCGCCGGTGGAGAAGCCCTGCACCAGTCGGCAGACGAGCAACAGCAACGGCGCTGCGATACCGATGGTGTCGAACGTCGGCAGCACACCGATCGCCGCCGTGGCCAACGTCATCATCGAGACGGTCAGGACGAGGACCTTCTGACGACCGATGCGGTCGCCGAGCGGGCCGAGCACGATGCCGCCGATGGGGCGAATGATGAACGACGCGGCCAGCACGGCGAACGTGGAGAGCAGGCTCGCTCCACCGTCGTCCGACGGAAAGAAGTTGGCGGCGATGTAAACGGCGAGGTAGCCGTACACCGCGTAGTCGAACCACTCCACGGCGTTGCCCAGTGCGGACCCGCCGATCGCGCGATGCAGAATTTTCGTTTCGTTCGCGCTGAGTGTGTCGGTACTCGGCGGATACCCGGTCGGCGAAGCTGCCGACCCTGAAGTTTCGGTCACGGTCCAATACCTCTCGCTTTATGACAACGTGGAGCGTCGGTTTGGTACTTCGCAGCGTCCGACTTTACGTCGACGCCGGGCGCACGTCTCGAACAACCCCCTCTTGAAAACTAAAGACCAGGTGGCGCAGCGATTCTGGTGGCGATCAACGCGTACGCCTTTGCGCTGTCGGTCAATTGCTGCACGGCGACGGACTCGTCCGGCCGGTGCGCCTGGTTTTCGATCTCCCCGGGACCGAGCACGACGGTGCGGATACCCATCTGCTGTGCCACGAAACCACCATCGCACGAAGCCGTCCAGATGTCAGTGAAACCGGCAGATCCGATGTCGCGAACCGATTGCATTGCAGTGGTGACCAATCCGTCATCCGCAGCGGTCAGAAAGCCCGGCATTTCCATCGACACCTCGAGTTGCACCTGGATTCCCGAACCAGTGATACCTGCCGCGTCGATCCGCGAACGCAGGTCGTCCACCACCTCCGCGGCGCTCTCACCGGGTAGCAGCCGACGGTCGACCGTGAGCACGCACCGGTCGGCAACCATCGACGTACCGGTGCCTCCTGTCACGGTGCCCACGTTCCAGGTAGCGGGACCGAGTTCGGCGTGTGGATCCTCGTCCAATTCGATCTGCCAGTCCTCGATGACGGCGACGATGCGGGCGGCAGCGGATATCGCATTGGCACCGTTTCGCGGACGACCTGCATGAGCCGAACGCCCGCGCACGTCGATCTCGATATTCGCGGCTCCTCGGCAACCGACGATGGTCACCAGGTCCGTCGGCTCGGCCACCACGCAACACTGGAAACGACGGGGTCCCGGGTCGGCCACGAATGCTCGAATACCCAAGCCCGTGTCTTCCTCGTCCACCAGACACGCCAACGTCATCGGGAAGCGATCTGCAAGACCGGCACGGTTCACCGCATCCATAGCGGCCACCACTGCGGCCACTCCCCCCTTCATGTCGCATGCTCCCCGCCCGACCATGCGCCCCTCTCGCACGACCGCGGTGAACGGATCCGTGGTCCAGCCGGTGCCCGCCGGAACGACGTCGGAGTGGCCGACGAACAGGACCCCGGGGGTGTCATCGGGTCCGATCGAGGCGATCACGTTCGGTCTGCCGGGAGCGACCTCGATCGTGCGAACGTCGAATCCCAGTGCGCGACATCGCTCCGCGAGTACTTTCGCGCACTTTTCTTCGGTGTCGCCCGGATTTTCACCGCCCGCCTCGATCAACGCGGCTGTGAGAGAAACGATCTCGTTCTCGTCGACGGCGTCGAGCAGAGACTGCTGGGCACTCGGAACGGTCATCGCGTGGGGTCGGAGGCGAGCAGATGCTTCGATTTTTCCACCGCGACGGCCAACCGCCTGATGCCTTCCTCGATGCGCTCGGGTGTCGACGAGGCGAAGCACAGCCGTAGCGAATCGTGAAACTTGCCGCCCACCGACAACGCCGGTCCGGGAATGTAGGCAACTCCCTCGGCCAGTGCGGTTTCGAACAGATCCTGCGTCGAGAAATCGTGGTCGTTTCCGCGCAACGTCGCCCACAGAAAGAAGCCCCCGTCGGGATCCGTGGTGGACATCGCGTCACCGAAGTGTGTCGCAATACTGTTCTGCATCGCCGTCTTTCGCGGTAGGTACACCGCAGCCAGCGACCGCAGGTGCTCCTCGAGCAGCCCGCGCCGGATGTACTCGGCCACCATCCTCTGGGCCGGAAGATTCGTACAGGTGTCCATTGCCTGCTTGGCGTTGACGATCAACCGACGCGCTTCGGGGGCCGCGTCCACCCACCCCACGCGCAGACCGGGAGCGATCATCTTCGAGAAAGTCCGCACCGAGAAGATCAGCGGATCGTTCGGACTCAGCGCCCCGAAACTCGGGATCGGGTCCCCCGAGAAACGCAGCAGGCCATAAGGATCGTCGTCGAGAATCACCGAGCCCCATCGGTGTGCCAACTCGATCAACAACAGTCGACGCTCGAGCGAGAGCGTGACCCCGGACGGATTCTGAAAGTTGGGAATCACGTAGATCATCTTCGGTAGACGCCCGGCTCGCTCGACGAGTTCGGGTAACGCCTCGACGATGAGACCGCCACTGTCCATCGGTGCCTCGAGAATATCGCCGCCGTAGCTCAGCACGGTGGCAGTTCCGTTGGTGTACGTGGGACTTTCGACGATGACCAGATCACCGGGATCGACGAACAGCTTGCAGGCGATGTCGAGACCCTGCATGCCGCCCGAGGTGATGACGACCCGATCCTCGGACGTGGGTTCGCCTACGGACTCGAGATACGCCAACAACGCGTCGAGCAGACCCGGATCACCCTCGGTGGCACCGTAATCGAAGGCGTCCGCTGTGAGCACACTGCCGGCGATCTCGGTGAACGCGGCAGCCGGAACCGTCTCGGCTGCAGGAGATCCCATCGCGAACCTGACGATGTCGTGTTTCTGGGCGGCGAGAAGCGACGTAGACGAGTCGATCACCGATCCCACCAGTTGGTCGGTGCGCAGGGCCCAGGGAATGGCAGGAGTGGAGCCTGCGGAACGACCCGAAATAGCAGGAGTGGAGCCTGCGGAACGACCCGAAATTGCAGGAGTGGAGCCTGCGGTGGAGGTGGTCATGTCTCACTCCTTCGTCAGTAGTTCTCGGGGGTATGCGGTGAATGTTTCGACGCCGGTGTCGGTGACTCGGACTGCTTCGGACACCTCGTATCCGTAGTCGTCCATCCACATTCCGCCGATGATGTGAAAGGTCATGTTCTCGGCCAGGACGGTCTCGTCGTCGGTGCGTAGGCTCACCGTGCGCTCGCCCCAGTCGGGGGCGTACGCAACGCCGATCGAATAGCCGATGCGCGACGGCTTGTGGAGGCCGTGCTTGGCCAGGCTGGTGTTCCATACCTGAGCCAGCTCGGTTGCGGTGACCCCGGGGCGGACCGTTGCCAGTACCTCGTTCAGCGCTTCACCGGTGGATTCCGCGAGGTATTTCAGACGCGGACTCGGCTTGCCGAGCACGATCGTGCGGGCCATCGGAATGTGGTACCGCCGGAACACGCCGGCCAGTTCGACGACGGTGGTCTCGCCGCGGACGAACCGTTGATCCGACCACGTCAGGTGCGGAGTGTCCGCTCCTGCCCCGGTCGGCAGCATCGGCACGATGGCTGGGTGATCGCCGCCGAAGTCGGCTGTGCCGCGTACCTGTGCGTTCATGATGGCGGCAGCGGCATCGCACTGCCGTTCTCCTACCGAAATCGCGTGGTGCGCAGCAGACATCGCGGCCTCGCACACCGTCGCCGCACCGCGCATCAACGCGATCTCGGCCGGCGACTTGACCACGCGGATCCAATTGACCAACTCGTAGGAGTCGGTGAATCGGTACTCGGGTAGCGATTTGACGAGCGCCTCGAAGGCCTTGGGGCTGAAGTAGTACGAGTCCATCTCCAGTCCCACTTGACCGTGCTCGAAGTTGTTGACCAACCCCAACTCTCGTAGCTTGGCGGCTACCCAGACGAACGGGTGGGTGTCTCTGCGCTGAACGAACGTCTCCGGGTATCCGAAGGTGTGGTCCTGCGGCAACCACGATGTACGGAACGCACCGTTGGCATCCATCTCGCGAGCGAAGAAGTACAGCTCGCCGTCCAGCGGCACGTACAGCATCTGCGGGGTATAGAACGAGAGTGCGTTGTAGCCCAGCAGATAGTAGAGATTCGCGGGGTCGGTGACGATCAGCGCAGTCAGGTTCTGCGACGCCATGCGCCGACGGACGGCTGCGAGCCGGTCGGCGTATTCCTCGTCGGTGAACGTGATGGGCGTGCTGTTCGGTACGTCCGGGTAGCGGGCCAGGCCGGGAGCAGCCCGTCCTGGAGTCTGCACGGGTCCGATTGCGGTGACGTAGGCATCGTCGGATGAGGCGTTCACGGGCACCCCCTTCGGGAGGTCTTTTAGTAGATTGTTGACAATCAGGCTATCCGCCGGTGCCGGCGGGGAGCAAGGGCTGCCGTGTTAAAGCTGTGTTGCGCCCGAAGGCTCTACCCGGGTGATGCGAGTACGGATTGCTCGGAGTGTTCGTCGACCATGGCTCGCGTCAGATCGTGCACGGCAGTGTCCATGTGTTCGTGGACGCCCTTCTCGAGCGCATCCCAATCCGATCCCAGCAGCAGATCGACGATCAGCTGATGTTCCTCGACCAGAGCCTCGGGACGGTAGTAAGCAGTTTCGAGATTTGCCATGCAAATGCGTGCCTCGGCCGCCAGCGTGGCGTACATACGCGACATCCGACTGTTCCTCGTGGCCGCTACCAGGGCAGTGTGAAAGGCAAGGTCGCGTTCGGCGAGGCCACGCCAATCCGCCCGATCGATGAACGGCTGCATCTGCATCACGATGGCCGAGAGTTCGTCGGCGGTCTTGATCAGCTGCGCACGATCGCCATGTACCAGAGTCCATGCCGCACCGACCTCGATCGCTGCGCGAGACTGGTAGATCTCCGCGACGTCGCCGCTGCTGAGCTCGACGACGAACACACCGCGGTTGCGGTAGCTGACGAGCAGTCCCTCCTGATTCAGACGCTGCAACGCCTCTCGCACGGGGCCACGTGAAATCTCCAGCTCCGCCGCGACATTCGCCTCGTTGATCTGTTCTCCGGGCGCGTAGGACCCGTCGATGATGCGATCGCGAATCTGATCCGCGATCACCATCGACGTGTTGCGTGCGTCGATCGGTGTCAGGCGTCTCGAACCGGGCATGATCAGAACCTTCCTCAGCTGCGGGGAATCGCGAAGTATTTGTACTCCAGAAACTCGTCTATTCCGACTTTCCCGCCCTCGCGGCCGAGTCCCGATTGTTTGACACCACCGAACGGGGCTGCCGGATTCGACACCAGCCCGGTGTTGAGCCCCACCATGCCCACCTCGAGGCGCTCCCCCATTCGCAGAGCCCGATCGATGTCCTGGGTGAACACGTATCCGACCAGTCCCCATTCGGTGTCGTTGGCCAGCGCGACGACCTCGTCCTCGGTGTCGAAGGGAACGATGGCGGCCACCGGTCCGAATATTTCCTGGGACATCAGATCCGATTCGGTATCGACATCGGTCAGGACGGTCGGTGGGTAGAAGTAGCCCGGCCCGTCCGGGGCCGCACCACCGACGACGGCGCGGGCACCGCGCGCGAGAGCATCGTCGACCAGAGCCTGGACCTTGCCCCGGCCTGCGTCGTCGATCAGCGGCCCCACCTCGGTCCCGTGAGAAGCGCCCGCGCCCACCCTCAGCGCGCCCATTCGGTCGGCCAAAGCACCCGAAAAGCGTTGTGCCACACTGCGGTGAACGAAGAACCGGTTCGCTGCGGTACATGCTTCGCCCATGTTGCGCATCTTGGCAACCATGGCTCCGTCGACGGCGCGGTCGAGGTCTGCATCGTCCATGACGACGAAGGGTGCATTCCCGCCCAGCTCCATCGACGTCCGCATCACCGTCGCCGCTGCCTGTTCGAGCAGAATCTTGCCCACCGCCGTGGATCCGGTGAAGCTGATCTTGCGGGCAGCGCCGCTGCTCATCCACGACCCCACGACACCCGACGCATCGGTGGTCGGCACGATGTTGACGACGCCCGCAGGCACTCCCGCCTCGTGCAGAATCTGCACCAGCGCAAGTGCGGTCAGCGGCGTCTGCTCGGCGGGCTTGAACACGACGGTGCAGCCTGCCGCAAGGGCAGGCCCGATCTTGCGAGTTCCCATGGCCAGCGGAAAATTCCACGGCGTGACGAGAATGCAGGGCCCGACCGGCGCGCGGGTGACCACGATGCGGTTCTTCCCGTCTCCGGTCAGGGTGTGATCACCCGAGATGCGTACCGCTTCCTCCGAGAACCAGCGAAAGAACTCGGCTCCGTACGCCACCTCGCCGCGCGCGTCGGCGAGCGGTTTACCCATCTCGGCGGTGATGATCGCAGCGAGCTCCTCCGAGCGGGCCATGATCATCTCGTATGCCGTCCGCAGTATGTCGCTTCGCACTCGCGGTGCAGTGGCCGCCCACTCCGCCGCGGAGTCGACGGCTGCAGCGAGCGCTTTCTCTGCGTCCGCGATACCGCCGTCCGCAACCGTGGCGATGACCTCGCCCGTGGCCGGGTCCACGACATCGAATCGGGCGTCCGATACCGACGGCACCCACTCACCACCGATGAAACAGTCTGTGGGAGAGGTGATGCGCGGACGCGTGAGGCTGGTGGTCGAGCTGGCGGTCATGGCCGCGGTCCTTTCGTCGAACGTGGATCGAGTATCTGTGCCAGGTGTACGGATGCATCGTCGCCCGAGTCACCGGTCAGTTGGCGCACCTGCATGTGACAGCTGAATCCATCGGTCAGAACAGGAGTGTCGGGTTCGGTGGCCCGCAACGCGGGCGCGAGAGCCTGCTCGGCGACATCCATGCTGAGCTCGTAATGCCGACTCTCGAAACCGAAATTACCTGCTACACCGCAACATCCGGTGGCCTCACGTACCGACTCGATGCCCACGGCGGAGAGGGCTCGGCGCTGCGTTGCATCGCCGAAGACGGCGTACTCGTGGCAGTGAGTCTGCACCGTGACCGCAGCCGGCATGTCGCCCGAGGGCTGCCAGCCCGCGCTTGCTTGATCGATCACCGCTCCGGCGAAGCTCTGGACGCGTGCCGCGACCCTCCTCGCCGCGTCCGTGGGGACCAGTTCGGGCATGTCCTTACGGAACGCGGCCGCACAGCTCGGTTCGGTCACGACGATCGGCCTGTCGGTACCGTCGTCCAGCGCCGCAACGGCTTTCGTCAGCTGCTTGCGAGCGGACTTCAGCTGACCCGTCGAAATCCACGTCAAACCGCAACACACATCCGTTCGGCATTCGGTGGTGCGTCCGGAGTCTTCGAGAACGCGTTGTGCCGCACCCGCGACCTCGGGGCGAAAACCTTGTGTGAACGTGTCGACGACGAGCACCACATCGGCGTCGCGGCCACCGCCGACTCGGACGGCATCGGCCAGTTCCTTCGACGACGCGAACCGAGGCAATGCGCGTTCGGTGGTCAGCCCACCCAGACGTGCCGCCACTGCCGACACCCGGGGTGTCAGCAGACGATTGAGCAGCGGTGCCGTTCGCTTCGTCACCGCGAGCCATCGAGGCAACCACCCGAGCGAGTAGTGCGACAGCGGCCGCAGCCGCCTCGCGTAGTGATGGTCGAGGAACTCCGATTTGTACGTGGCCATGTCGACGCCGACGGGACAGTCCGAGGAGCAGGCCTTGCACGACAGGCAGAGATCGAGCGACTCCGCAACGTCCTTCGATGCCCATCCGTCGGCCACCGTCGGAGAACTGCGCACCATCTCCTGCAGCACCCGCGCCCGGCCCCGCGTCGAATCCTTCTCGTCACCCGTCGCACGGTAGCTCGGGCACATGACGCCACCGGTTGTCGTTCGACATTTCCCCACGCCCACACAGGATTGGGTGGCATGGACGAACGGGTCCAGATCGGATCGCGACCCTATCTGGTGCAGATCGAAGCTGGTCTTCCACTCCCGGGCCGGAATGCCTTGAAGCATCAGGTTGTCCATCAGGGGTTCGGGGTCGGTGATCGATCCTGGGTTCAGGATTCCCGCGGGGTCCCAGATGCGCTTGAACCGGGAGAAGGCGTCGAGCATGCGAAGGGAATACATGACCGGCAACAACTCCGAGCGCGCGCGGCCGTCACCGTGCTCGCCCGAAAGACTGCCGCCGTGCTTGACGACGACGCGTGCGGCAGCGCGCAGGAAGTCGTACATCACTCGTCGTCCGGCGTCGGTGCGTTGGTCGAAGGTGATCCGTACGTGCATGCAGCCGGCACCGAAGTGGCCGTACATCACTCCGGTCAAGTCGTGTTCGGCCAGTAGCGAATTCAGGTCCGCGAGATACGCCGACAGGTTTTCCGGTGCCACGGCGGCGTCTTCCCAACCGCCCCAGGACTCGACTCCACTCGCCAGGCGCGTCGCCAAACCGGCACCGTCCTCGCGCACCCGCCACAACGCTGCGCGATCGGCCGCATCGGTCACGATACGACCCTCTTTGACGCGCCCGAGCCGACCGAGCGCCTCGAGCAACCGAGATGCCTTGTCCTGCACTTCTGTCGCATCGGCCCCGTCGAGGTCGACGTACAACCAGGCATTTCCTGCAGGGAGCCCCCGTACCGAGTCCGGTCCGCGGCGATACTCCATCGTGCCGGCGATGTTGTCGTCGATTCCTTCGACGGCGGCGGGTGAGAACTCGAGAATGGTCGTCACGTCCGCCGCGGCGGCCACCACGTCGTCGTATCCGAGACACAGCAGCAGTGCGGCTGGGGGTACGGGCACGACGGCGACGGTCACCGACACGATCACCGCGCAGGCACCTTCGCTTCCGACGAGAGCCCGGGCGACGTCGAAACCGTTCTCCGGCAACAGATGCGAGAGGTGGAATCCCGATACCTGACGCGGGATGCGACCCAACTCGACCCGCAGGAGGGCCAGGTTGTCGGACACCAGCGAGCGCAGCTCGTTCGAGATACGTTCGGCTGCAGCGACAGCCGCCGAGTCCTGGGTTCGCAGCGCCTGCACACCACTGCGGGTGACTCGCAGCAGGTATCCGTCGGCGGTCACCACGTCCATGGCCACCGTGTGGTCGGCGGTGCGTCCGTACCGCACGGAGTGGTTACCGCACGCGTCGTTGCCGACGGCTCCGCCCACCGTCGCGCGGGTCTTGCTGGACGGATCGGGCGCAAAGGTGAAGGCACCGTCGGTCCGCGTCACCAGCTGACGTTGCAACTCCGAGATGACGATTCCGGGCTCGACGACGGCAGTCCTGGACTCGGTGTCGACCGAGAGCACCCGGTTCATGTGGCGCGAGAAGTCGAGGACGATCCCACGGCCGATTGCGTTGCCCGCCATGGAGGTACCGCCGCCACGCCCGATGACGACAACGTCGGCGGCGGCACACAGCGACACGACCGTAGCCACTTCGTCGGCGCTGCGCGGAAAGACGACAGCGGCCGGCGGGACTCGGTAGTTCGACGCGTCGTAGGAGTATTCGGCCAACCGTCGGGACGAATCGTCGACGTCGATGCCCAGTCTTCGCACTCGCTGTACGAGTGCGGGCACCTCGGAACGAACAGGGGCTGCTGTCACAGCACGTTCTTCAATGTCCGCGACAACGCGTCGAGTCCGAACGTCATCTCGTCGTCGCTCACGATCAGTGCTGGAATGATACGAACCACGTTGCCGAGCGCACCGCAGGTGAGCAACAGCAGCCCTTCGTCGATGGCACCCTGTTGCACCCGCAGAGCAGCGGCGGCGTCGGGATTGCCCGAGCTGTCGACGAATTCGAGCGCCTGCATCAATCCGAGTCCCCGAGCATCACCGATGGCCGGGTGCTGTTCCTTCAGCGCGAGAAGGCCGTCGAGGAGAACTCGGCCCTGCGCTGCCGCGTTGTCGACCAGCCCTTCCTCGCGCACGACGTCGAGGGTAGCGACTCCCGCCGCAGCAGCGACGGCGTTGCCGCCGTAGGTTCCGCCTTGCGACCCCGGCCATGCCTTGCCCATCAGCTCTGCCGATGCGGCGATCGCCGAGATCGGGAACCCGCTGGCGAGTCCTTTTGCGGTAATGAGGATGTCGGGAGTGATCGACGAGTGCTGATGGCCCCAGAACGTTCCGGTGCGTCCGACTCCGGCCTGCACCTCGTCGACGATCAGGACGATGCCGTGGGTGTCGGCGCGTTCGCGCAAGCCCTCGAGGAATGCAGGGGGCGTGGGCAGGTACCCGCCGTCGCCCAGCACCGGCTCGATGATGAACGCAGCCGTGTCGGCGGGGCTGGACATCGTCATCAACAGGTAGTCGAGTTCCTTCAGCGCGAAGGCGACTGCGGTGTCGATGTCCCATCCGTACCGAAATGCATACGGAAACGGTGCGATGTGCACCCCACCCATGATCGGCGAGAATCCCGATCGGAACTTGGTTCCCGCCGTGGTGAGCGATGCAGCCGCCACCGTTCGCCCGTGGAAGCCGCCGTGGAATGCAACGATGTTCGGTCGACCGGTTGCCATGCGCGCCAATCGGATCGACGCCTCGACTGCCTCGGATCCCGAGTTCGCGTAGAACACACTGTCCAACCCGGCAGGCAACACTTCTCCGAGCTTGTCGGTCAGCGCGAGCAGAGGCTGATGCATGACGGTCGTGTACTGGGCGTGGATGATCTTGCCCACCTGTTCGCGAGCTGCCTCGACCACGCGGGGATGGCAGTGACCGGTGCTGGTGACGCCGATGCCGGTCGTGAAGTCGAGGTACTTGCGCCCGTCGGTCCCGATGATCCAGCTGCCCTTTCCGTGGTCGACGACGATCGGGGTCGCCTGCTTGAGTGCGGGGCTGAGGTGGGTGCGAGTCGACGCTGTCATGGACGCCATCGTCACCCACCGATTCCGGATTGTCAACAATCTGCAATTGTGAATTCCGGGCGGGATCGACCCGTTCGGTCGAGCCGAGAGCGATAGGGTTCGGTCGTGTCCGCATCGAACCCCCGCTCGAGCAGCCCGCGCATCGTCGTACTGGGCAGCATCAACATGGACCTGATCACTCGGACCCCCGCCCTGCCCGAACCGGGCGAAACCGTGTTGGGGACCTCGTTCGACACCGCACCCGGCGGCAAAGGTGCCAACCAGGCGATCGCGGCGTCGAAGTCGGGAGCTCGCGTGAGCTTCGTCGGGGCGGTCGGCGACGACGAATTCGGGCCGACACTGCGGCACACACTCACCAGCGCAGGCGTCGACGACCATGCTCTGCGAACCGCAGCGGGAGCGTCCGGTATCGCCGCCATCACCGTCGATGACCGAGCCGAGAACAGCATCGTGGTCGTCGCCGGAGCCAACGGCGGTGTACACGAGCTCACCGACGACGACCTGGCAATCATCGACGAGGCCGATATCCTGCTGTGCCAGCTGGAGATTCCCCTCGAGACCGTACTCGCCGCGTTCGAGTACGCACACTCCCACGACGTCGTGACGATGCTCAACCCGTCCCCCGTCCAGGATCTGCCCGACGCTCTCGTTGCCGCCACCGACGTCCTGGTGGTCAACGAGGCCGAGGAAGCGCGCATCGGGAGCCGAGCGAAGAACATAGAACATGTGGTCACCACGCTCGGCGCACGAGGCGCGATATATCGCGGCTCGGAATCGTTCGAAGTACCCGCGCCGAAGGTCGAGGCGGTCGACACCACCGGAGCGGGTGACGCATTCGCCGGAGCACTCGCGGCATCCTGGTCGAGCGGACCCCGCGCTGCCATCCAATGGGCCGTCGCCGCAGGTGCTTTCGCTGCGACGGGAGCCGGCGCGAGCGCGTCCTCGGGAACGAGGGCCCAGATCGAATCCCTCCGCGGTGCGGACGCGCGATGACTGCGTACGACCCGACCGAGCTCCGCCTGCTGCGCCGCGCACGCGATCGAATGGATCGCGATTTCGCGCAACCGCTCGACGTCCCCTCACTCGCCAGAACCGCGCTGATGTCCACTGCACATTTCAGTCGCCGGTTTCGGGAGGCCTACGGCGAGACGCCGTACGCGCATCTGATGACACGACGGATCGAGCGCGCCAAAGCGCTGCTGCGACGCGGAGACGTCACGGTCACCGAGGCATGCTTCGCCGTCGGCTGTACCAGTCTCGGGTCGTTCAGCTCGAGATTCACCGAGATCGTGGGCGAGACACCGAGCGCCTACCGCGCCCGCGATCATCGTGGCAGCCACGCCGTACCCAGCTGCACCGCGATGGTTCTCGGACGCCCGATGCGAGGGCCCACATCCCCGACGGCGGCGGTGACCGAGCCGAGCAGAATCGAAGAAGCATCTGCGGCCGGGGCGTCCTAGCCTTCATCCATGACACTTTCACTGAGCCACGTTCACGTCTACACCGACGACCCCGATGCCTCGGTAGCGTTCTACCGGGACGCTCTCGGACTCGAGGTCAAGAGCGAGGTGGCCAACGACGGCTACCGCTGGATCACGCTGTCCACCAGCGAACAACCCGAAATCGAGGTCGTGCTGTCGCAGCCGCACGCAGGCCGTTCTCGGGAACTGGGCGATCAGCTCGCCGCGCTGCTGGCCAAGGGCGAGTTGCCGGGACTACTGTTCCGCGCCGACGACCTCGACGCCGCGTTCGAGCGGATCCGCGCGGCGGGTACGGGCGAGATACTGCAGGAGCCGACGAGTCAGCCCTGGGGTGCCCGCGATGCCGCGTTCCGTGACCCGGCCGGAAACATGGTGCGCGTCAGCCAAGCCTGAAGTGTGGCGCCCGCCTCGACTACAGAGCCGAGGCGAGCGCCAGACCGCCACCGCACGCGAGTACGGACGCCACCAGCGTGCCGATCGCGTTGACGGCGGCGTCGACCCGACGGCCCTGCTGCAGTAACCGCACGGTGTCCACGGTCGAGGTACTGAAGGTGGTGTAGCCCCCACAGAACCCGGTTCCGAGAACTGCCTGCGCATCGGTGGAGCCGGCGCGCAGCATCACCCAGCCGGCCAGCAACCCGAGCAAGAACGAGCCCGAGATGTTGATACCGACGGTTGCCCACGGGAAGCTCGTGCGCGAGCTCAGCCGTGACTTCACCTCCGCATCGACGAAGAATCGCGCGACCGACCCGAGCGCGCCGGCCAGGATCACCAGGGCCGCGATCATCGGATCACTCTGTTGGCGAACATGATTCCGGCTCCGGCCGCCACAACTCCCAACACCACACTGACGACGGCGTATGCCGACGCCAGTCCGGTGAATCCGCCCCGGACACCCTCGACCGTTTCGAGGGCGAAGGTGCTGTACGTGGTGAACGCGCCACAGAACCCCGAACCGCCGAGCAACCGGAGCCGACGCCGTCCACCCGTATCGGGACCACTGCGCAGCAGCGACTCGAGCAGCAACCCCAGCACGAACGCACCGACGATGTTGATTCCGAAGGTGGCGAGAGGCCACTGCGACGTCGTGTGCGGGAGACGTTCCTCGATCGCATAGCGAGCAGCAGTGCCTGCCGCGCCGCCGACGAATACCGTTGCCAAGGCCGCGAGGTTGCGATGCGATGCCGGGTCGCTCACCGCCGGCTCTGCTCTCTGTCGTACCGATGCTGCACGATGAACAGTATGACGACAGCGACGCACGCGACCGTAGGCAACTTGCGCGAAGACGCCGAAAGGCTGCTGCGTGAGCTCGCCGGCCCCGATGCGGTGTTGCGCGAGGACCAGTGGACGGCAATAGAGGCGCTGGTCGTGCACCGTCGGCGGGCGTTGGTGGTCCAGCGGACCGGTTGGGGTAAGTCGGCTGTCTACTTCATCGCCGCGAAACTACTGCGCGCCCAGGGTCTGGGACCGACGGTCATCGTGTCGCCGCTGCTGGCGTTGATGCGAAACCAGGTCGCCTCTGCGCAGCGCGCCGGGGTGCGGGCGGCGACCATCAACTCGGGCAACATGACCGAGTGGGACGAGATCCATCAACAGGTGAACTCGGGTGAGCTCGACGTGCTGTTGGTCAGCCCCGAGCGGCTGAACAATCCCGACTTCCGCGACCAGGTGCTGCCGTCGTTGGCCGGTGACGCCGGCCTGGTCGTGGTCGACGAAGCCCACTGCGTCTCCGATTGGGGACATGATTTCCGGCCCGACTACCGGCGGATCCGAACCCTCATCGCCGAACTGCGCGACGGCATACCCGTGCTGGCCACCACCGCGACCGCGAACGACCGGGTGGTCGACGACGTCGCCGCCCAACTCGGGGTCGGCGGCGGAGACACCCTGGTCCTACGCGGCGGACTCGCACGAGACTCACTACGGATGTCGGTGGTGCGGATCGAGAACGCCACCGAGCGCGCAGCGTGGCTCGGCGATCACCTGAAGACCCTGCCGGGCTCCGGAATCATCTACACGCTGACGGTCTCGGCCGCCAAGGATCTCGCCGCGCTGCTCACCGACCAGGGCCACGTCGTGGCGTCGTACACCGGTCAGACCGACCCCACCGAACGCGAATCACTCGAAGCCGACCTACTCGCAAACCGGGTCAAGGCGCTCGTCGCGACCTCCGCACTCGGCATGGGGTTCGACAAACCCGACCTCGGCTTCGTCGTGCACATGGGGGCACCGTCCTCGCCGATCTCCTACTACCAGCAGGTCGGTCGCGCCGGCCGCGCCACCGAACGCGCCGACGTCGTACTACTCCCCGGCCACGAGGACCGGCAGATCTGGAGCTATTTCGCCTCCGTCGCATTCCCGCGGGAACATCTCGTGCGACAGGTCATCGAGGCACTCGATACCGACAAGGCTCAGTCGACCCAAGCTCTCGAGCCACTGGTCGAGCTCAATCGCAGCAGGCTCGAGATGGTGCTCAAGGTCCTGGACGTCGACGGGGCCGTCAGACGCGTCCGTGGCGGTTGGATGGCCACCGGTGAGTCGTGGAAGTACGACGCGAGCCGCTACGAACGCCTCGAGCAAGCCAGGGACCGTGAGCAGCAGGCGATGCTCGACTACCAGAGCACCGATGGGTGCCGGATGGAATTTCTTCGTCGGCAGCTCGACGACCCCGATCTCGGCGCACCCGGCACCGAGTCCGACCGTTGCGGCCGATGCGACAACTGCACGGGCGAGCATCTCTCGTCCGCGGTCGATGCCACGTCGGTCGACTCTGCGAGGGCCCGGCTCGATCGCCCCGGACTCGATCTCCAGCCCCGAAAGCAGTGGCCCAGTGGAATGAAAAAGCTCGGTGTATCGCTCTCGGGCAAGATCGGCAACCCGCACCGACCGGGTCGCGTTCTCGGCCGCCTCACCGACCTCGGGTGGGGTGGACGCTTGCGAGCCCTGCTGGATGCACCCGACGCTCCCGTCACTGAGGCGCTGGAGAAGGCCTGCATCTCGGTGCTGGCCAACTGGGACTGGGCCGACCGGCCAACCGCCGTGCTGGCCCTCGACTCCCCCACCCACCCGCTGCTGGTGCGCTCGGTAGCCGAGCGCCTGGCAACCGTCGGCAAGCTGGAGAACCTGGGAGTGATGCAGGTCAGACCGGGACATCCCTCGGTATCGGCCGCGAATTCGGCCTTCCGAGTTGCCGGCCTGGTGGACTCGTGGGAGGTTCCGGACGTATCGTCCGTAGACGGGCCGATTCTGCTCGTCGATCTGCTCACCGACACCGGCTGGACGTTCACGTGTGCAACCGCTGCACTGCAGGCTGCGGGAGCGGATGCGATCCTCCCCTTTGCATTGGCAACGCCCAAATAGGGCATAGCGGCAACGCCGAACCAGGGCCTTCTCGGAATGCGGGTTTGGAAACGCGCCAGGTGGGTACCGCCAACCGATCCCGAAATATGTGAGCACCATCACAACCGGCGGTTAACCAGGCAAAGCATGTCCGATTCGGGCGTCGATTCTCCGACGCACTCGATATGCTCCCGCCTCCTTGTTACGGTCGTATTTCCTATGAAGCCTGCATTGCTGAGAGGTACCCCGCTCACTGCGCCGGACGCAGTGAAGTTTCGTAAGCCACAGATCTCCGACGGAGTCCGGCTCTGGGAGATCGCAAGAGATTCACGAGTTCTGGATCTGAACTCCAGCTACTCGTACGTGTTGTGGTGCCGAGATTTCGCGGCCACCACTGTCGTATCCGACATCGACGGCCGCGCAGTCGGTTTCGTCACCGGATACATCCGCCAGGACGCCCCTCGAACGCTGTTCGTGTGGCAGGTCGCCGTGGATGCGGACCAGCGCGGCAAGGGACTTGCCGGTCGCATGCTCATGGAGCTGCTCGACCGCCTCGAGCCACAGGGCATCACGCACCTCGAAACCACGATCAGCCCGGACAACGAAGCGTCCATCGCAACCTTCACCAGCCTCGCACGCAAGCGAGGTACCGACATCGTCAAGTCGGATTTGTTCGCGCCCAACGATTTCCCTGATAGCCACGAAGCAGAAGAGCTCTACACCGTAGGCCCGGACGCATCGCGGAATTACGAAAGGAACAAGCAGAACATGACCGAAAAGAACACAGTGACAACAGAGAAGCCCGACGTCTTCGAGACCGTCGAGTCCGGCGTGCGTAGTTACAGTCGCCAGTGGCCCGCCGTATTCACCACAGCGAAGAACTCGGTCATCACCGACGAGAACGGCAACGACTACCTCGATTTCTTCGGTGGCGCAGGCGCACTCAATTACGGCCACAACAACGACATGATCAAGAGCGCGTTGGTGGACTACATCACCAGCGATGGCATCACGCACGGACTCGACATGTCCACCGTCGCCAAGCGTGAGTTCCTCGAGTCGTTCAAGAAGAACATCCTCGACCCCCGCGGCTTGGACTACAAGGTTCAGTTCCCCGGTCCGACGGGCACCAACACCGTCGAGGCAGCGCTCAAGCTCGCTCGCAAGGTCACCGGGCGCGAGGCAATCATCAACTTCACCAACGCATTCCACGGCATGACACTCGGCGCGTTGTCGGTCACCGGCAACTCGATGAAGCGAGCTGGCGCCGGAATTCCATTGGTGCACACCACTCCGATGCCGTACGACAACTACTTCGGCGGCGTCACCGAGGACTTCCAGTGGTTCGAGCGCGTTCTCGACGACTCGGGCAGTGGATTCAACCGACCGGCCGCGGTGATCGTAGAGACCATTCAGGGCGAGGGCGGAATCAACGTCGCACGACCGGAGTGGTTGCGCGCGTTGGCCGAACTGTGCTCGCGACGCGAAATTCTGCTGATCGTCGACGACGTGCAGATGGGCTGCGGCCGCACCGGCCAGTTCTTCTCGTTCGAGGAAGCCGGCATCACCCCGGACATCGTCACCCTGTCGAAGTCCATCGGCGGCTACGGCATGCCGCTGGCGCTGACACTGTTCAAGCCCGAGCTGGACGTCTGGGCACCGGGTGAGCACAACGGCACCTTCCGCGGCTTCAACCCGTCGTTCGTCACGGCAAAGGCAGCCATCGACCACTACTGGTCCGACGACAAGTTCGAGAAGGAAACCCTCGCCAAGGGCGAGCACATCCAGGATCGGTTCATGAAGTTGTGCGCCAAGTTCGACGGCATCTCGACTCGCGGTCGCGGCATGGTCCAGGCTCTGGTGTTCGACGACGCGGAGTTGGCCGGCAAGGTGTCTCAGCTGTGCTACGACGAGCGTCTGCTCGTCGAGACCGCGGGCCCCAAGGACGAGGTCGTCAAGCTTCTTCCCCCGTTGACCACGACGATCGACGAGCTCGACCGCGGCCTGGACATCATCGAAAGTGCAGTGGCGAAAGTTCTGTCCTAGCCGCGTCCAGCACACACCGACATCGAAGGAGACATCGCATGATCGTTCGCACCACCGAAGAAATCACCGGAACCGACCGCGACATCTCGAGCGAGGACGGCAACTGGCGCAGCAAGAGAATCATTCTGGGCGGTGACAAGGTCGGCTTCTCGTTCCACGAGACCACCATCCAGCCCGGAACGGTGAACAACTTCCACTACGCGAACCACGTCGAAGCGGTGTGGCTCATCGAGGGTGAAGGAACGCTGACCGATCGCGAGACCGGACAGACGTACGAGCTCGGACCGGGGTCGATGTACCTGCTCAACGGGCACGAGCGTCACACCGTGGAGCCGCGCACGACAATGCGCATGCTGTGTGTGTTCAACCCGCCGGTCGTCGGCAACGAGACGCACGACGAAAACGGCGTGTACCCCCTCGTCGAGGTACCTGCGTAACGCATTTCGTCACAACACCGGGCCCGCACCGACGCATCGTCGGTGCGGGCCCGGTGTCGTCGTTGTCGGTCGATGCGTGACACGACTCTTCGCTATCCTGGACGAGGTGAATGCTCCGACCGCGCCCGCGGAAACGTATCGGCAATTGCTCTCGATGCTGGACGGAAGAACTGTTGCAGTGCTCACCGGTGCCGGCATGTCGACCGACTCCGGAATTCCGGACTATCGGGGTCCGAAGTCACCACCGCGCAATCCGATGACTTTTCAGCAGTTCATCGGTGATGCCGAGTTCAGAAGGCACTACTGGGCGCGTAATCACGTGGGTTGGCGACACATGGACGCGGCAGTGCCCAACGACGGCCACCGAGCCCTGACCCGTCTCGAACGCGCAGGAGTCGTCACCGGCATCATCACCCAGAACGTCGATATGCTGCACACCAAGGCCGGCAGCCGCAACGTCATCGATCTCCACGGTGTCTACGCCCGCGTGCGCTGCCTGAACTGCGAGCGGTTGGTGTCGAGGTTCGAGTTGGCCAGACGCTTGGATCGAGCCAACCCCGGCTTCGTCGAATCCGTTGCTCCGGCCGAGGGCGTCGAGATCGCACCCGACGCCGACGCGATCATCTCGTCCACCGCGCATTTTCGGATGGTCGATTGCGAATCCTGTTCCGGCATACTCAAACCCGACATCGTCTATTTCGGCGAGAGTGTCCCCAAACCGCGCGTCGCCGAGGCCTTCGACCTCGTCGATCGCAGCGACGCGCTGCTGGTGCTGGGGTCCTCGCTGACCGTGATGTCGGGCCTGCGATTCGTCAGACACGCGTTCAAGACCGGCACGCCCGTTGTCATCGTCAATCGGGGTTCTACCCGTGGCGACGAATTCGCCTCTCTCACACTGCATACCGGCTGTTCGGAAACAGCGACAGCGCTGGCCGACGCGTCCGATCAGGCGCGGACGAGATCGTCCGCGTGAACCACCGGACGCTGTAGCTCCGCGGCCAACTCCCCCGTGGACCGCCCGAGCATTCCGGACAACTCCCCGGAGTCGTAGGCGACGACCCCACGGGCCACCAGTACACCGTCGGTATCGACGAGAGAGACGACGTCTCCGCCGTGAAAAGAACCGGACACGGCCGTGATCCCCGCAGACAACAACGACCTGCGCCGCTCGACGACTGCTCGCACGGCACCGGCATCGAGGTGTAGCTCACCTGCCGCGTCGGCCGCATGCCGCACCCAGAACTTTCGTGCCGACAACCGCGTCGGGCGCGCCGCGAAGGCGGTGCCCACTGCGGATGTCGTCAGAGCGTGAGCAGCATCGGATGCCGCGGCCAGCAGCACCGGAACCCCGGCGTCGGCCGCCAGGCGCGCAGCAGAGAGTTTGGAGGCCATACCGCCGGTACCGAGCGCTCCCCCGGACCCGGCGACGACGCCGTCCAGATCCTCCGGGCTGGTCACCTCGGGGATCAACGTGGCCGAGCCCTTACGCGGGTCACCGTCGTACAGCCCGTCCACATCCGAGAGCAGGAACAGCGCGTCGGCACCGACGAGGTGTGCCACGAGTGCCGCCAACCGATCGTTGTCACCGAACCGAATCTCGGCGGTGGCCACGGTGTCGTTCTCGTTGACGATCGCTACTGCGCCGAGCGACCGTAGCCGATCCAAGGTGCGCTGCGCATTACGGTGATTGGTTCGCCGCGCGATGTCCTCGGCGGTCAGCAACACCTGCCCGACCGTGCGGCCGTACCGGTGGAACGACGAACTCCAGGCGTGGACCAGAGCAAGCTGCCCTACGCTCGCCGCAGCCTGCTTCGTTGCGAGGTCACGCGGGCGTCTGGTGAGGCCGAGTGGTGCCATGCCTGCACCGATCGCGCCCGACGAGACGACGACCACGTCGGTGCCGCTACGCATCCGCGACTCGATGGCGTCGGCCAACAGGTCCAGTCGAGCCAGATCGAGACCGGCATCGAGGCTGGTGAGCGCCGAGGATCCGATCTTGACCACGATGCGCTTGGCGTCGGCGATCGTACGACGGGTATCGGTGAGAGCCTCTGCGGGCGAATCGGATTCACGCACCGACACCTCGTCTACTCCTGTTCGGTATCGAGCCCGCGGCGAACCTGACGGGCGTGCTTGCGCTCGGAGGCACCGATGCGCTCGACCTGATCGAGTCGAGCATCGGTGCCGCGACCGGTCATCGTGATCTCGACACCGGCCGGGGTCTGCGGTTCCCAATCGAAGGACACGTCGCCGATGGTGACCGACGCGCCCGGCTGAGCGCCCGCCTTGATCAGTGCATCCTCGACGCCGAGCCGCGCGAGGCGGTCCGCGAGGTAGCCGACAGCCTCGTCATTGGTGAACTGCGTCTGGCGCACCCACCGTTCCGGACGGGTACCGCGCACGATGAAGCCGTCCGGGATGTCCGGATCCTTGACGACCTTGAAGCTGTCGTCGTTTCGTGCGACGGGACGCAGCACCTGACGCCGCGGCTCCGGTGCCGGGTGCGCTGTGCGGTAATCCTCGACGAGCTTCGCCAACGCGAACGTCAGAGGCTTGAGACCGGCGCGCGTCACTGCGGAGATGGTGAACACCGGCCAGCCGCGAGACTCGAATTCCGCGGTGACCATTTCGGCGAGCTCGGCACCCTCGGGAATGTCTGCCTTGTTCAGTACGACGATGCGGGGCCGGTCGGCGAGATCACCGAGGCTGGCATCACCGGACAGGGCCGGCTTGTAGGCCGCCAGCTCCGCTTCGAGAGCGTCGACGTCGGAGATCGGGTCACGGCCCGGATCCAGTGTCGCGCAATCGACTACGTGTGCGAGCACAGCGCATCGCTCGAGGTGACGCAGAAAGTCCAGTCCGAGACCGCGGCCCTGACTCGCGCCGGGGATCAGTCCGGGGACGTCGGCGACGGTGAACGTGGTGTCTCCACTGGAGACGACACCGAGGTTGGGCACCAGTGTGGTGAACGGGTAGTCGGCGATCTTCGGCTTCGCTGCGGAAAGAACCGAAACCAACGAGGACTTACCGGCCGACGGGAATCCGACGAGGCCGACGTCGGCGACGGACTTGAGTTCGAGGACGAGTTCGCGTTCGATGCCCTCTTCGCCGAGCAGAGCGAAACCGGGCGCTCGACGAGCCTTGGACGCCAGTGCTGCGTTGCCGAGCCCGCCGCGCCCGCCGGGAGCGGCGTCGAAACGCGTTCCCTCACCGATCATGTCGGCGAGGACGTTGCCCTTCTTGTCGAGCACGACGGTGCCGTCGGGGACCTTGAGAATCAGGTCCTCTCCGTTGGCCCCTTCTCGGTTTCCGCCCATGCCCTGAGTTCCGTTGCCGGCCTTCGCATGACTGGAGAAGTGGAAGTCGAGCAATGTGTGGACGTTGCTGTCGACGACGAAGATGACTCCGCCACCCTGACCGCCGTTGCCGCCGTCCGGGCCGCCGAGAGGCTTGAACTTCTCGCGGTGAACCGAAGAGCAGCCGTTGCCACCTTTGCCGGCGCTGACGTGCAGCACCACGCGGTCGATGAATCGTGACATAGCTGTCTTCGATCCTTTCTGGAAGAAAAACGGGGTGAAAAAAGCGATAGGGGCGGACCGGTCTCGTGACCCTGGTCCGCCCCTATCGGGAGCTGTGAACGTGCGCGGTGGACGTCCGACCCGGGCAGTTGCCTGCCGTGCCGGTCATCGTGAGCGCGAGCTGCAGAAGGACTAGGCCTCTACAGTGACCGGAACGATGTTCACGGTCTTGCGTCCGCGCTTGGCACCGAATTCGACTGCGCCGGGAGCGAGTGCGAACAAGGTGTCGTCGCCGCCACGGCCGACGTTGACGCCGGGGTGGAAGTGCGTGCCGCGCTGGCGGACCAGGATCTCGCCTGCGCCGACGGTCTGGCCGCCGAAACGCTTGACGCCGAGGCGCTGTGCGTTCGAGTCGCGACCGTTACGGGAGCTTGATGCACCCTTCTTATGTGCCATGTTGCATACCCTCCTCGGGGTGAATCAGCTGAAAAGAACTCGGGTCCGGTAAGACCTGGTTACTTGATGCCGGTGACCTTGAGGACAGTCAGCTTCTGCCTGTGTCCCTGACGCTTGTGGTATCCGGTCTTGTTCTTGAACTTGTGGATGCGGATCTTCGGGCCCTTGGTGTGCTCGACGATCTCACTGGCGACCGAGATCTTTGCCAGCTTGTCTGCATCTGTGGTCAGGTCGGATCCGTCTACGACGAGGACCGGAGCAAGCGAGACAGCAGTGCCGGGCGCTCCCTCGATCTTCTCGACCTTGACGAGGTCACCAACAGCGACCTTGTACTGCTTTCCGCCGGTCTTGACGATCGCGTACGTTGCCATCGGAGGGCTACCCCTTGCTTCTTCGAACTTGCTCGCGTTGCGCATGGCACCGCGACTGGTCTGGTAAAACGTGTTTGCTTGCTCCCATTCGGCCGATCCGGACCGAACTGCATCCGAACCACTCGAGAACTGTTTCCACTTGCAGGACCGCTAGGCACAACAAGACAGTGTCACCGGGAGCGACTTATCAAGGTTACGGCAGAGAGACGGCCAGGGTCAAACCGCCTCGACCCCTACACATCGATGTCCACCGGCGGGCCTGCCGGACGTGCCGCTGCCCGTCTCCTGCGCGGACGTGCGGTCGGCACGTCCACCTGCTCGACAGGCTGCTCCGCCGCCGCTGTCAGCGGCGCTGAATCGGCCACCGTGTCACCGCTACCCGAACCTGCGTCGGCACCATCGTCGGCGTCTGCCGTGGCCGAAACCACCATCAGCACACCGGCATCCGGCGCAGCACTGGTCGGCGCGGCGGCCTTCCGAGCCACCCGTCGGCCCCGTCGTGGGGTGGCCACCACCGGCTCCGGCTGGGCGGGGGTGTCGTCGGAGGACTGCGTCGCCCCGGTATCCGCGGAACCGCCGTCGCCGACGGATTCTGCAGCCGGCACCGGCTCGTGAGCCTGCGCGCTGTCCACGGTTGCTTGCGCGACGTCCGCGTCCTCGTTCGCCGCTGCCGCGACAGCCACGTCCTCCGCCGAGACCACGGTGACCGACTCGTCCTTGTCGCCGGCGGTGCCGGACGGTGCCTGCGAGACCTCTGCGGGGCTGACATCGGCGACCACGTCGTCGTGGTGCGCTGCCATCGCCAGGGCCACGGGGTGTGCCCGCTTGATCGACGGGTCGACCACCGGGTGGTCGGTCCCGTCCGTCGTGCCCCACTGTCCGTTCGGCGTCGACCGCTCGGTGTTGTCGGACCGATCGTTTCCATCGGACTTGGCGTCCTTGCCGCGTCGACGCCTGCTGCCGTTGCCCGAACCGTTCGAGTCCGAACGTGACGAGCTCGGGCGTCCACCGTCGGAGTCCGGCTTGGCGTCGATCGGGAACGGATGCACGATGATTCCGCGACCCTGGCAGTGCTCGCACGTGGTGGAGAAGGCCTCGACCAACCCCGTGCCGAGCTTCTTGCGCGTCATCTGCACCAGACCGAGCGAGGTCACCTCCGACACCTGATGACGGGTCCGATCACGGCCCAACGCCTCGGTCAGGCGGCGTAGCACCAGATCGCGGTTCGATTCCAGCACCATGTCGATGAAGTCGACGACGATCATGCCGCCGATGTCGCGCAGACGCATCTGCCGAACGACTTCCTCGGCCGCCTCGATGTTGTTGCGGGTGACGGTCTCTTCCAGGTTGCCGCCGGAGCCGGTGAACTTTCCGGTGTTGACGTCGACGACCGTCATCGCCTCGGTGCGATCGATCACCAGCGTGCCGCCCGAGGGCAACCACACCTTGCGATCGAGGGCCTTGGCCAGCTGTTCGTCGATGCGGTGAGCTGCGAACACGTCCACGGAGCTGCCGTTGGCCTCGTATCGCTGCAGGCGCTCCATCATGTCCGGAGCCACGGTTTCCACGTAGTTCGACGTGGTCGTCCACGCCTTGTCACCCTCGATGACGAGCTTCGAGAAGTCCTCGTTGAAGAGGTCGCGAATGACCTTCACCAGCATGTCGGGCTCTTCGTACAACGTCTGCGGCTGCACGCCCTTGCCTGTTTCGGCGTTCGCGGACCGCTCTTCGATGCTGGCCCACTGGGCCTGCAGCCGCGTCACGTCACGCGCGAGTTCTTCCTCGCTGACGCCCTCGGCTGCGGTCCTGATGATGACGCCGGCCTCGGGGGGAACGATGTCGCGCAGAATTTCCTTGAGTCGCTTGCGCTCGGTGTCGGGCAGCTTGCGGCTGATGCCGGTGGAACTGCCACCGGGAACGTAGACGAGGAAGCGTCCGGCCAACGACAGCTGCGTCGTCAAGCGAGCGCCCTTGTGGCCCACCGGGTCCTTGCTGACCTGCACCAGAACCTGATCGCCCGGCTTGAGGGCCTGCTCGATCTTGCGCGCGCTTCCGCCGAGACCGGCAGCGTCCCAATTGACCTCGCCTGCGTACAGCACACCGTTACGACCACGTCCGATGTCGATGAACGCTGCTTCCATACTGGGCAGGACGTTCTGCACGCGGCCGAGATAGACGTTGCCGACCATCGAGGCGGTGGCGCTACTGGTCACGAAGTGCTCCACCAGAACGCCGTCTTCGAGCACGGCGACCTGCGTGGTCAACGGATGGTCCGGGGTGGCCTTCTCGCGAACGACCATCACGCGGTCCACCGACTCGCGACGAGCGAGGAATTCCGATTCGGTCAGAATCGGCGGACGACGTCGCCCGGCATCGCGGCCGTCACGGCGACGCTGCCGCTTGGCCTCGAGCCGAGTCGAACCGGAGATGCCCTGCACCTCGTCGCGCGGTGCGCGGCTCTTGTTGCGCGGCTCGCGTTCGTGCACGACGGTGTTGGGCGGGTCGTCCTCGGACGAGGCAGCTGCTTCTGCCGCGGCCTCGGCTCCGGTCTTACGACGGCGGCGGCGCCGACGACGACGGCTCGAGCCGTCTCCGTCCGAATCACCGTTGTCGGAATCACCGTTGTCGGAGTCGCCGAAGTTGTCCTGAGCGCCGGACTCGGACTCGTCGTCACTGTCCTCACCCTGGTTGTCCGACCCGTCGGCGGTGGCGTCGGTCGTGGAGTTCTGCCGATCGGACCCGCGGCCGCGTGACCGCGATCGACGCGAACGCCGTCCCGAACTCGAGGGCTGGTCGTCGCCGGAGGTCTCGTCCGCATCGGAATCGTCGGTTGCGTCCGCCCCGGTGGACTCGCCGTCTGCCGAAGAGGCGGACGTGCCGCTGTCCGTCTCGGAGTCGGTGTCGTCCGAATCCTCGTCGGTCGAGTTCTCGTCGGTCGAGTTGTCGTCGGACGACTGCTCTCCGCGTCCACGCCCACGACCGCGGCGACCGCGCCGACGGCGACGGGGCTGAGACTGGTCGTCGTCGTCTCCCGAGCCGTCCGCTGCCGAGGAAGCCCCGGACTCGTCGGACGACGCATCCGATGCACCGGACTCGGACACGGGAGCACCGGACACAGCGGTGTCCTGCGCGGCGGTGTCGGAGGCGACCGTCGAGACGTTCTCGGCGACGGGCGACTCGCCGTTCGCGGGCTCGTCCGCGGCCTTGTCGGACGCAGCGTTGTTGTCGGACGGTGCCTCGTCCTTGGGTGCGGCCTTGCGACTACGTCGACGCCGTGCGGGGGCCTCGGACGGAGCATCCGCCGATTCTGCTGCGGGCTCTGCCGCTGCCGGCTGCAGGAACACCGGCGTCGCGAAGGTCGTGGCCGTGGGTTGGGCGGCCTCGGGCTCGGCCGTGGGCGCGCTGGTGAACAGCGTTGCCTCGGCAGCGGGGACCTCTACCGAGGGAGCCGTCTCGGCCGGCACCTCTACCGATGCGGGCCCGGGCTGCTGGTCTGTCGACGCATCCGGTGCCGGCGACTCCGCTGCGGAGGCATCGGGGGCGGGTGCGGTCGGCCCGTTCACCGAATCGCGCACCGACTCGGCAACGTCTCGGCTCAGACTCGACTGCGCGCTGCGGGCTTCGATGCCGAGCTCACCGAGAGTGACGAGCAACTGCTTGCTGGTCACGCCCAGAATTTTCGCCAGTGCATGCACACGCAGCCTGGTCGGCAATTCGATGGTGTCGGGTTGCACGGAAACCGCGTCGGATTTCGCGGACGACACCGCGTCGGTGTCCTCCGGATTTCCTGCGTTCGTGCTCTGTACATCTTCGGGCGGGCTTTGATCGGCCACGTAGTCTCCTCGGGCCCCCGGGCGCGTTCATCCGAAATCGGGTGTGACGCGGCCACGCGAGGGCAATCCTTGTGTACTCACGTCGGGTTGGACGTCAGCTGTTCGGTCTCGCTCTCCACAAATCGTGTGAGCCACCTCGTGAATCTCGGTGGCCGACGACGGCGTGTGCAGTGCCTGGCTGGATGGTGGTGTCTCGGCGATCCGAGCGCCTGATCATCAAGCATGAACGCGAACGAGCCTGTCTCTCGTTCGCGACTCTGCGATGACGGGCAGCGGGTCGACGACAGTCATCCGATCGATCCCACGAGCACTTTTTCTCTAGCGAACTTCGGTGGAGCTGAACAGAGGTGGAGCGTGTGAACGTACAAGTGCTGTGGGGTCGATCTCCGTCGAGTATCCCACACGCGATGATCCGTACGAGCCACGCCGCACCGATCGGACTTCGAGCGGGTGCGGCGTGACTGCGGAAGTGCTCTGCGACGGGCTTCTAGGAGGCGGTCAGGTCGGGGAACCACAGGGCGATCTCGCGCTCTGCGGATTCCACCGAATCGGATCCGTGTACCAGGTTCTGCTGACCGTCGAGGGCCAGGTCACCTCGGATGGTGCCGGGAACTGCTTTGGCAACCGGATCCGTGCCGCCGGCGATCTGACGGAAGGCTTCGATGGCACGGGGGCCTTCGAGAACCGCGGCCACCACGGGCCCGGAGGTGATGAACTCGAGAAGGTCGGGGAAGAACGGCTTGCTCTCGTGCTCCGCGTAGTGAGCCGAGGCCACGTCGCGAGAGACGGTCTTGAGCTCGAGGGCGACGATGCTCAGACCCTTCTTCTCCACGCGGCCGAGGATCTCTCCTACGTAACGCCGGGCAACTCCGTCTGGCTTGATCAGTACTAGGGTGCGATCGGTCACGTCGACGACAGTAATGGACACCGGCACCCGGTCGCGCGGCGCATGGCCCCAACCGACCGGTCCGGTGTCAGTCGCGTTGCCCGGGCAGCATGCCGCGTCGAATGCGTTCGGTGATGTCCCGGCGCAGATAGAGCAGATACAGCCACACGGCAAGGAAGATCAGACCCACGGCGCCGATGGACAGATGGAACACGGCCCCGGCCATCACGAAGAACTGCAAGGCGAGGTTGAGCTTCATCGCCCAGGGTTCGCCCTGTTTCCCCGCGGCCAGAATCATCACCACGGCGAGCGCCACGATATAGGTGGTCGAGAACCACGTTGCGCCGCCGCCGAGAGTCGCCACGACCGGAAGAGCGAGCAGAGTCACGATCGCTTCCAGTACCAGTGTGCCCGCCGACACACCGCGAAATCCCTTCCACGGGTCGGTTGTCGGTGGTCGAAACTCTGCTTCGCTCACGCGGGATCCTTTCCGAACAACGTGCGCGCTGCGCCCACGGTCACCACCGAGCCGGTGACGACGACCCCGGCACCGGACACGGCTTCGCCGGGCTCGGCCACTTCTTCGGCCAACCCGATCGCCGTTTCGAGCGCATCGGGCAGCGTCGACGCCACCACGACCCGCTCGTCGCCGAACTTGGCCACGGCTATGTCGGCCAACGCGTCGACATCCATCGCTCGACCGGACCCGTTGTGGGTGACGACGATGTCGTCGAACACCGGTTCCAATGCTTCGAGGATCGCGCCGACGTCCTTGTCCGCCATGACACTGACGACTCCGACGAGTTTGCGGAAGTCGAATTCGTCGGTCAGGGCGGCCGCCAGTGCAGCGGCCCCGTGCGGGTTGTGCGCGGCATCGAGAAACACCGTGGGCGCGTTGCGTACTCGCTCGAGACGACCGGGATTGACCACGGTCGCAAAGGCTTCGCGCACGGTGTCCTGGTCGAGTTGACGGTCCGGGCCCGCCCCGAAGAATGCCTCGACTGCTGCGAGAGCGAGAGAGGCGTTGTGCGCCTGGTGCTCTCCGTGCAACGGCAGGAAGATGTCGGTGTAGACACCGCCCAGCCCCTGCAACTCCAGCTGTTGTCCGCCCACGGCTATCTGCCGACCGAGAACGGTGAACTCCGATCCGGCCCGTGCCACGGCAGCGTCTGCCTGCACCGCCGCACGAAGCAGGACCTCGGACACCTCGGGTTCCTGCTTGGCGAGGATGGCCACCGTGTCCCGTGGCACGAGTAGTTCCGGTGCCTTCTTGATGATGCCGGCCTTCTCCCCCGCGATCGTGGACAGATCGTCCCCGAGGAATTCGACGTGGTCGAGACCGATCGGGGTGATGACGGCGATCTCACCGTCGACCACGTTGGTGGCGTCCCAGCGGCCGCCCAGCCCGGTTTCGATGACGGCGACCTCGACCGGTGCCTCGGCGAAGGCCGCGAATGCCATGGCGGTGACGACCTCGAACTTGCTCATCCGCGGTCCACCGGCGGCCTCGGACTGTGCATCGATCATCTCGACGAACGGTGCGATCTCGTTGTAGGTGTCCACGTAGGTGCGCGGGGACACCGGACGGCCGTCGATACTGATCCGCTCGGTGGCCATCTGCAGATGCGGGCTGGTGGTGCGGCCGGTACGCCGATGGAAAGCGGTCAGCAACGCATCGATCATGCGGGTGACGGACGTCTTGCCGTTGGTTCCGGCCACGTGGATCGACGGATACGCCTTCTGCGGAGAACCGAGCAGGTCCATCAGCGCCGAGATTCGGGCGGTGGACGGCTCGATCTTCGTTTCGGGCCAACGCTTGTCGAGCTCGGCCTCGACGAGTGCGAGCTCGGCCAGGTCGACCGGGGTCGGTGGTGGTGACGGCAGGGCGTCGTCCGGCTCGGTCACTTAGCTTCCCATCGATTCGAGGCGCGCGCCGATGCGCGCGATCTCTTCGCGAGCGATCGTCTGACGAGTTCTGATCTTGTCCACCACCGCGTCCGGGGCTTTGGCCAGAAATGCCTCGTTGCTCAGTTTCGCGGTGGTCTGCGCCAAGTCCTTCTCAAAGCCAGCGAGATCCTTGTTGAGGCGCGCACGCTCGGCGACAAGATCGATAGTTCCCGAGGTATCGAGTTCGACGGTCACCATCGACCGACTTAAAGTCACGCCGAAACTTGCGGTCATATTAAAGTCCTCGCCAGCACTGGTCAGCCGCGCCAAGGAACGTACCGCCGGAAGTTGCTCAGAGAGCGACGCCTCAGCTACCCCATAGATATTTGCCGCAACCTTCTGTGACGGCTTTAGACCCTGATCACTTCGAAAACGTCGTATCTCGGTAACGAGCTTCTGCATGTCCTCGATGCGTTGCGCGGCAACAGGATCGACCGGATCGGCGGCAGGGGTCGGCCACGTGGCGACCACCAGGGACTCTCCCCCGGTCAGCACCTTCCACAGGGTCTCGGTCACGAACGGGACGACCGGGTGCAGCAGGCGTAGCACCGCGTCGAGAACGTTGCCCAGGACTCCACGGGTGGATTCGGCGATGCTCTCGTCGGCGAACTGCACCTTCGCAATTTCGAGGTACCAGTCGCAGACCTCGTCCCACGTGAAGTGGTAGAGCGCCTCGCACGCCTTGCTGAACTCGTAGCGATCGAACGCCGAATCCACCTCTGCTCGAACCTGATCGAGTCGGTCGAGGATCCAACGGTCGGCGTCGGTGAGTGCGGCGCGCGACGGCAGCTCGGCCGGCGCTGCGCCGTTCATCAGGGCGAACTTGGTGGCGTTGAACAGTTTGTTGGCGAAGTTGCGCGAGGATTGCGCATGGTCCTCGCCGACGGACATGTCGGCACCCGGGTTGGCACCGCGGGCCAGCGTGAACCGCAGTGCATCCGCGCCGAAGCGGTCGACCCAGTCGAGCGGATCGATGCCGTTGCCCCGAGACTTGGACATCTTCTTACCGAACTGATCGCGAATCAGTCCGTGCAGGAAGACATCTCGGAACGGAACCTGTGGGCCCTGCTTTCCTGCGGTGATGGCGTCGTCGGCTCCGACGTAGGTGCCGAACATCATCATCCGGGCGACCCAGAAGAACAGAATGTCGTAGCCGGTGACGAGTACGCCGGTCGGATAGAACTTCTCCAGTTCGGGGGTGGCCTCCGGCCAGCCCATCGTCGAGAAGGGCCACAGGCCGGAAGAGAACCAGGTGTCGAGGACGTCGGGGTCCTGCTCCCACCCCTCGGGTGGGGTCTCCCCCGGTCCCAGGCACACCGTCTCGCCGTCGGGGCCGTACCAGATCGGAATTCGGTGGCCCCACCACAGCTGACGCGAGATGCACCAATCGTGCATGTTGTCGACCCAGGCGAACCAGCGCGGCTCTTGACTCTTGGGATGAATGACGGTGTCGCCGTTGCGAACTGCGTCACCGGCCGCCTTGGCCAGGGCGTCGACCTTGACCCACCACTGCAGCGACAGACGCGGCTCGATCGGCTCACCGCTGCGCTCGGAGTGTCCGACGCTGTGCAGGTACGGGCGCTTCTCGGCGACCACTCGGCCTTGCTCGGCCAGGGCCTCACGGACCTTGACACGCGCCTCGAAACGGTCCATACCGTCGAACTGCGTTCCGGTATCGGCGATGCGGCCGGCCTTGTCCATGATCGACGGCATCGGCAGTGAGTGCCGAACGCCCATCTCGAAGTCGTTTGGGTCGTGCGCCGGAGTGATTTTCACTGCGCCGGTACCGAATTCGGGATCGACGTAGTCGTCGGCGATGATCGGTATTCGTCGTCCGGTGAACGGGTGCTCGAGGGTGGTGCCCACCAGAGCCCGGTAGCGCTCGTCGTCGGGGTGCACCGCCACAGCAGTGTCGCCGAGCATCGTCTCCACTCGAGTGGTGGCCACGATGACGTGCGGTTCGGAGTCGTCCAGCGACCCGTATCGAAGCGAGACGAGTTCGCCCTCGACGTCCTCGAACTTCACCTCGATGTCGGAGATGGCCGTCTGCAGCACCGGCGACCAGTTGACCAGCCGCTCGGCGCGGTAGATCAGACCGTCGTCGAACATGCGCTTGAACATGGTCTGCACGGCCTCGGACAGGCCGTCGTCCATGGTGAATCGCTCACGGCTCCAGTCGACACCGTCGCCGATACGACGCATCTGGCCGCCGATCGTGCCGCCCGACTCGCGCTTCCAGTCCCACACCTTGTCGATGAACAGTTCGCGACCGAACTCTTCCTTGGTCTTTCCATCGGCGGCGAGCTGCTTCTCCACCACCGACTGCGTGGCGATGCCCGCGTGGTCCATTCCCGGGAGCCACAGCACCTCGTACCCGAGCATGCGCTTGCGCCGACTCAGCGCGTCCATCAACGTGTGGTCGAGGGCGTGGCCCATGTGCAGGCTGCCCGTGACGTTGGGCGGCGGCAGCACGATGGAGTACGGCGGCTTGTCGCTGGTGGCATCGGCCTCGAAATAACCGGCATCCACCCAACCCCGGTACAGCTCGGCCTCTACCTCGCTGGGGTCCCAGCTCTTGGGCAAACGGTCGGCTGGGTTGTCTGGGGTCTCTGGCGCTGAACTGGTCACCGGTCGATTCTAGTGGCCCAGTATTCGCGGCATCGACGCGCTCTCGCCCAGGACATGCCCCGCCAGAAATGCCAGTACCACCTCGTACCAGACCTTGGCGTGCTGAGGCGTCAGAATCCAGTGGTTCTCGCCGGGGAAGTACAGGAACCGGTGCTCGGTCTCACCGTCGTCGTCGGCGGGCAATCCCGATTCGCTGAGCAGTTCGTACCACAACCGCAGGCCCTCGCCGATCGGCACGCGATAGTCCTTGTCACCGTGGATGACCAGCATCGGCGTCGAGATGTCCGCGACGAACAGGTGCGGAGAGTTCTCCACCGCCATCTCGGGGGACATCTCACGCGCCCAGTACCACGGTGCATCGGTCGTCGGTCCGAACTGATCGAGTGCCCACAGACTGGCGTGGGTGACGATGGCGTCGAATCGGTCGGTGTGCCCGGCGATCCAGTTGGCCATGTACCCGCCGAACGATCCACCCATAGCGGCGGTGCGCGTGTCGTCGATGTCGGTTCGGGCGACCGCGACATCGGTCAACGCCATCAGATCGGTGAACGGGGCGCTGCCCCACGCGCCCCAACCACGCTGCACGAAGTCCTGACCGTAGCCGGTGGACAACGCCGGATCCGGGAGCAGCACCGCGTACCCTCGCGCCACCATCAACCATGGGTTCCACCGCCAGGACCACGTGTTCCACGAACCCAGTGGGCCGCCATGCACCCACAGCAGCAGCGGCGCGGGCGAATCGTCCGACACACCGTGCGGCAACGCCAGCCATCCTCGGACTCGACTGCCGTCCTCGACGACGGTCTCGATCTCGGTCAACGTGCCGGGCAGCGGGCCGTTGTCGATTCCGGCGTCGAGGTCGACCACGGTGCCGTCGGACAGGTCGATCGAGACCGGGTGCGGGGCGGCCAGATACGAGGCGGCCACAGCGACTACGCGCTTGCCGTCCGACGACACATGGATGTGGGTGTACGCGTCGTCGGTATGCGTCAGACGACGCGGCTCCGCACCCGCCTCGATCACGAAGATCGGCGACCGGCCGTCGTCGTCCGCGGTGACCAACACGCCGGACCCGTTCGGCAGCCAGACCGGACCGATCGGCCATCGATCCCAGCCCGGTGCGAGATCGGTGACGGAGTCCGTACCGAACTCGTACTGCTGCAACGTCATTCGTGGCGCTTGTTCGGGAGTCGAGATCGATTCACGGACGAACGCGACGGCACGGCCGTCGGGCGAGATGGCCGGTGCACCCAGATCGGCATCCGCGTCGTCGACGATCGTGGTCCGTTCTCCGGTACCGGTGTCGATGCGCACCAGTATCGTGCGGACGGTTGCCAGCGGGCCGGGCACCGACCACGTGGAGACGACGAAAGTGCCGTCGGCGCTGATGTCGAAGGCCGCTTCCTGCAGAGCGCCTGCCGCGTCACGCGTCAGATCACGCAGTGGTGCCGACTCGAGGTCGGTTTCCGTCTCGCCTGCGAACAGATGCGGGGTTGCGGGACCGAGATCGTGATCCCAGAAACGCACCGGCACACCGGTGTGCAGAATTGCATCCACCTTGTTCGTCTTGCGCTCGGTACGCAGGCCGTCGTCGTCCTCGTCTGTCGTGGACGAGCCGAACACCGGCGAGAAGCCGGCGAACCGATCGACGGACCGAGCCGCTCGCACGTCACCGATTCCCGCCGACCGGGTCTCGACCACGTGGGCCTCCCCGCCGGCGGCGGGCAGTATCCACAACTGTGCCGGATCATCCTCGCTGGAGCGGCGCGAGAACATCAGATCCCCGGACGCGGTGAACACCGGCGCGCTCTCGCCCAGCTCGCCGTGGGTGATTCGCCGCGCCGGGGAACGTCCGTCCACGTCGATCTCCCACAGCGACGTTCGGTACTCGGTGCGCGAATCACTCAGAGCGGCAACGACAACGACCGCACGAGAACCACTGCGATCCACCGCCAACCCCGTGACACGTCGGGCCGCGATGTACTCGTCGATGTTGTCGTAGACACTCATGCGAACGACAGTAGTGGCAACAGATCGTTCCGCGTCGGCTGTGTCCGGTTCAGTCCTCGCCGAGATCCTCACGCAACTGAGCGAGCGTGCGCGCCAGAATGCGCGACACGTGCATCTGCGAAATTCCGACCTTTTCGGCGATCTGCGTCTGAGTCATGGACCCGAAGAACCGGAGCACCACGATGCGACGCTCGCGCTCGGGCAGCTTCTCCAGTGCGGGCCGCACAGCGAGGTAGCTTTCCATCTTCTCGAGTTCCGGGTCGTCGGCACCGAGCGTGTCCATCAGCGGGAGGCGATCCTCGCTCACCACCGAATCGACCGACACGGTCTGATACGCGCTGCGGGCAAGCAGTGCCTGCGATGCTTCCTTGACGTCGATCCCGAGCTCGGCGGCGATTTCGCTCGCGGTCGGGGCGCGACCGAGCTTCTGCGACAACGATCCCACCGCCTGCGAGATCATCGAATTCAGCTCTTTCATGCGTCGCGGCACCCGTACCGACCAGCCGGCGTCACGGAAGTAGCGACGGGCTTCGCCCATGATGGTGGGGACCGCGAACGAGACGAAATCCGACCCACGCTCGATGTCGAACCGGTCGACTGCATTGACCAGACCCAGCCTGGACACCTGCAAGAGGTCCTCGTGTGCTTCACCGCGCCCACCGAATCGGCGCGCGATGTGTTCGGCGAGAGGAAGGCAGCGCGTGATGATGCGGTCACGCAGCACGGAACGCTGCGGTGAGTTCTCGTCCAGCGCCTGCATCTGCTGGATCAGCGCGACCACGTCGCTGTAATCGTCGGACTCTCGCCGTGTGCTTCGTTCCTGCGGCACCGGCACTAGACCTTGCTCCTCCGCTTGACCACGTCGATCGCGACGGTGCGGCCGGCAACGTCGTCGATCGCGTCGTCGGCGCGGAGTTCGATGGAGTCTGCGAGAGTCTGCAATACGTGCCAGCCGAAGCTGTCCTGCTTCGGGACCGACGTCGGAGTCAGCGTGGACGTCACGACGATTCGAATCCCGGCATCGTTGACGGAGAACCTGCACGAGAGTTCCGCGTCGGCGACCGAACCTTTGATGAGCTGGGAGCACACCTCGTCTACGACGAGTTTCACGTCGGCGATGTCGTCGAGAGTGAAGTCACTGAGCACCACGAGAGTCTCCGCGACGGCCCGCACCACCGGCAATTGGTCGGCTTCGGCGCGCACCCTCAGCTCGACCGGTGCACCGGAATCTCGCTCCAGTTCTTCGATCTTGCTGACCCCAGCCATCCGCACTTCCCATCGTCGCCAAGCAGTTCGTTTCACGTGTGCCGAGCAAGACTACCCAGCGGGGAAGCTTTCAACCCTCGCAGTACACGGGTGTCGCCCCCGAACACACCGCGGAACGAACCTGCGGTGAACGGCCGACCGGTGCGGGTGACGTGCGCCCGTCGAACTGGCACGATCGACACCGTGGCACATTCGGATGAGGATTACTCGCAGGCCCTACGAACTCTCGCCCAGCGGCTCGGTACGTCGACGTCGTACCGAGGCTGGGACGACACCGAGCACGACGTGAGCGACGCGACCCTGCGGCAGGTCTTGGCTGCACGCGGTTACGCGACCGAAACCACCGAGGATGTCGATCGCGCACTGGAGGACATCGAGAACGCACCGTGGCGTCGCCTGCTTCCGCCCGTGGTCGTCACGACCCAGGGCACCGAAGCGACGGTGTGGGTGCATGTGCCACACGGCAATCCGGTGGAAGTGTCGATGGTGTCCGAGGACGGCGACGCCATCGAGGTACCGCAGGCCGACGTCTGGGTCGATCCGCGCGAGGTGGACGGACGGCTGATCGGACGTGCCACGTTCGTGGTGCCCGGCGATGCCCCGCTGGGATGGCACAGCCTCACAGCGACGACGATCGGTGAGGACAACACCGTCCGAACCTCGGACACGGTCGTCGTGGTCACACCGAAGTCGTTGTCGCCCAATGCCGAACTTGCCGACAGGCAACGTACCGGTCTGCTGGCACAGCTGTATTCGGTGCGCTCGACGCGTTCGTGGGGCATCGGTGATCTCGCCGACCTCGAGGACATGGTCGACATCGCCGGCCGCGTGCATGGATTCGACTATCTGCTGGTCAATCCGCTGCACGCCGACCGGCCGACGACGCCCGTGGAGGCCTCTCCGTATCTACCGACCACGCGACGCTTCTTCAATCCGCTGTACATCCGTGTCGAGAACATTCGGGAGACGGCGCTGCTCTCGCCCAAGCAGTTCGGCAAGATCCAGGATGCCGCGGCTCGATTCGACAAGGCGAACGTTCGCACCAAGAAGCTGAACCGGGACGCGACGTTCAAGGCCAAGCTCCGCGCCCTCGAACGCGTCCACAAGGTCGAGCGCAGTCCTGCCCGCGAGTCCGCGTTCCGGGCGTTCGTCGAACGTGAGGGCACCGGGCTCCGGGATTTTGCGGTGTGGAGCGCGCTGGCGGAGAAGTTCGGCCCGAACGATCCCGCATGGACCGATCGCGCAGCGCACCCACGCACCGATTTCGTCCTCGAACAACGCGCAAAGCTGGCCGGGCGCATCGACTTTCACATGTGGCTGCAGTGGATCTGTGACGAGCAACTGGCCGCTGCCCAGCGGGCCGCGCTCGACGCCGGGATGGATATCGGCGTCATGCACGACCTCGCGGTGGGAGTCGCCCGCGGCGGCGCCGATGCGTGGACGCTCGGCGACGTACTGGTGTCCGGAGTCACCGTGGGAGCGCCGCCGGACAACTTCAACCAACAGGGCCAGAACTGGAATCAACCGCCATGGGATCCGGATCGACTGCGCGAGATGGCCTACGTCCCGTACCGAGACATGCTGCGCACGATTCTGCGTCACGCCGGGGGCATCCGCGTCGACCACATCCTGGGCCTGTTCCGGTTGTGGTGGATTCCGCAGGAGGCCGAGAACGCCGGCGGCGGAACGTATGTCGAATACGACCACGAGGCGCTGATCGGCATCCTCGCCCTCGAAGCCGAGCGCGCGGGTGCGGTAGTGGTCGGCGAGGACCTCGGGGTGTTCGAGCCGATGGTGCAGGAATACCTCACCGAGCGCGGAATCTTCGGCACCTCGATCCTGTGGTTCGAGGCCGATGATTCCGGACCCATCCCGCCCGAGGACTACCGGACTCTGTGCCTGACGTCGGTGACGACGCACGACCTGCCTCCCACCGCTGGATACCTCGAGGGCGAGCACATCGAACTGCGGTCCCGACTCGGCCTGCTCGAGCGCGACATCGATGCCGAAAAGGAAGTGGATTCCCGTGCGCGAGAGGCGGTTCTGAACCTGGCCCGCACCCGTGGATTACTCGCTGCCGATGCCGACAACCACGAGACCGTCGAGGCGTTGCACCGGCTGGTCCAGCGCAGCCCGTCACTGCTGATCGGCGTCGCTCTCGTCGACGCGGTCGGTGAACATCGCATTCAGAACCAACCGGGTACGGACGAGACCCAGTACGGCAACTGGAAGGTCCCGCTCGCCGACTCCGACGGCTCGGCAGTGCTGGTCGACGACCTCGCCGAACACCCGCGATTGGTGTCGCTCGTGCGGGCAATGGCAACCGAGTCGTCGGACCGATGACACGAGGGTCCACAATCGAGGCATGAGCTTTCGACGTCGCCGCGTATCGAGTCGGCACTGATGGGCCGGATCACCGCTCGCAGACCCGTCGTCCGAATACGCGGCGAACACCGAGTCGACCGTCCCGACACCTTGGTGGTGGAGGAACCGATGGAACTGCGCGTCGACGGCAGAGCCCTTGCCGTCACGATGCGTACGCCGGGCCACGACGTCGAACTGGCCCACGGTTTTCTGCTGACCGAGGGCGTCATTGCATCGCGTGTCGATATCGCTGCGGCGCGGTACTGCGACGGCGTCGACGACGAGGGCGCGAACACCTACAACGTCCTGGACGTCACGCTGGCACCGGGCGTGGCAGCCCCCGAGTCCGGGGTGGAACGCAATTTCTACACGACCTCGTCGTGCGGGGTCTGCGGCAAGGGATCACTCGACGCAATTCGGTTGCGCACCAAGCATTCTCCTGACGACGACGACGTCGTGGTGACGTCCGATACACTCGCCGGGCTACCGGACACCCTGCGCGCAGCGCAGAAGGTCTTCGACACCACGGGCGGCTTGCACGCTGCGGCACTGTTCACTGCGGACGGCGACATGCTCGTCCTCCGCGAGGACGTCGGACGCCACAACGCGGTGGACAAGGTCGTCGGCTGGGCCACCGAGCACGATCGAGTTCCGCTGCGCGGCACGATATTGATGGTCAGTGGCCGCGCCTCGTTCGAGCTGGCGCAGAAAGCCGTGATGGCCGGGATCCCCATACTTGCTGCGGTGTCCGCACCGTCGTCTCTCGCGGTCGATCTCGCGACCGAATCAGGACTGACGGTGATCGGCTTTCTCCGCGGCCGGTCGATGAACATCTACTCCCGCGCCGACCGCGTCCTTGTGTCGGACGGTATCTCCTGAGTCGTTCCGCAGGCTCCACTCCCCAGCGACATCGACGAGTACTTCGGCTGCGGTGGCGTTCCTGACGTCGTCCACCGAGATTCCCGGCGCGGTCTCGACGAGGCGCAGTCCGTCGTCGGTGACGTCCAGAACCGCCATGTCCGAGATGATCCTGTGCACGCAGGCCTTTCCGGTCAGCGGCAGAGTGCAGGACTGCAGAATCTTTGGTTCACCCTTCCGGGAGACGTGCTCCATCATGACGATCACGCGACGGGCACCGTGCACCAGATCCATGGCACCACCCATCCCCTTGACCATGTGCCCGGGGATCATCCAGTTCGCGAGGTCGCCGGTGGCGCTGACCTGCATCGCACCCAGCACGGCGACGTCGACCTGGCCGCCGCGGATCATTCCGAACGACTGCGACGAGTCGAAGTAGGACGAGCCGGGAAGCACCGTGATGGTTTCCTTGCCCGCGTTGATGATCTCGGGATCGAGTTCGTCCTCGGTGGGATAGGGGCCGACGCCGAGCACGCCGTTCTCGGAATGCAGAATCACCGAGACGTCGGTCGGAATGTAGTTGGGCACCAGGGTCGGCATGCCGATTCCGAGGTTGACGTACTGCCCGTCGCCGAGCTCCTGCGCCACCCGGGCGGCCATCTGTTCGCGGGACATCTTCTCGCTCATGCTCGTACCGTCCTCTGCTCGATGCCGACCTCGACCGGGCCGACATGCACGACCCGCTGCACATGGATACCCGGGGTGTGCACCTCGTCCGGACCGATCTCCCCCGGCTCGACCAGGTGCTCGACCTGCGCCACGGTGATCCGACCCGACGCGGCGGCGGGTGGATTGAAATTCCGTGCGCTGGCGTGGAACACCAGGTTTCCGTGCCTGTCGCCCTTCCAGGCGTGGACCAAGGCGTAGTCCGCGACGATGCCGCGCTCCATCACATAGGTGACCCCGTCGAACTCCCGGGTCTCCTTCGGCGGACTCGCCACGGCGATGCCGCCGCTGCCGTCGTAGCGCAGCGGCAAACCGCCGTCGGCCACCTGCGTCCCGACACCCGCGGGGGTGAAGAACGCCGGAATACCGGCACCACCGGCTCGCAGCCGCTCGGCGAGGGTGCCCTGCGGGGTCAGCTCCACCTCCAGTTCGCCGCCGAGGTACTGCCGTGCGAATTCCTTGTTGGATCCCACGTACGAGCTGATCGTGCGCCGAATGCGGTGCTGCGCCAGCAGCACTCCCAGACCGAAGCCGTCGGTCCCGCAGTTGTTGCTGATGGTTTCGAGGTCGGTAGCTCCCTGCTCGAGCACCGCGGCGATCAGGATCTCCGGCACTCCCACCAACCCGAACCCGCCCACGGCGATCGACGACCCGTCGGGGATGTCCGCTACCGCTTCTGTGGCACTGGCCACGACTTTGTCCAACATGGCAGCGACGGTACCCGACAATGTGCGTTATGTGAACAGATTGCCACCATGCGAACACATGTATACGGTGACGAGTGCGCTTGATCACCACGATCGTCAGGAGCTGTCGATGCTTCATCTCCCGCCCGAGTACCGGGACCAGACGGGTGTCCATGCACCACGCGACTTCGCCGAGTACCGGACCACTGCCCTGCGGCATCCGGCGCAGCCGTTGACGCTTCTCCCCCAACGATTGACCGAGATCACCGGTCCGGTTCTGGGCGAGGGACGGGTCACCGACTCCGACGCCGACCTGACTCTCGCGCGAGGTGGTGAAGCTCAGGGGCAACGCATCATCGTGCACGGACGAGTGCTCGACAGCGACGGCAGAGCGATCCCGAACACCCTCGTCGAGGTCTGGCAGGCCAACGCGGGCGGGCGTTACCGACACTCGGGTGATCGCTGGCCTGCACCTCTCGACCCGCATTTCGACGGCGTGGGCCGAGTACTCACCGATGCCGACGGCCGATACCGGTTCACCACGATCAAACCGGGCGCGTACCCCTGGGGCAACCACCACAACGCATGGCGGCCTGCCCACATTCACTTCTCCCTGTTCGGTCACGCATTCACCCAGCGGTTGGTGACGCAGATGTACTTCCCCGACGACCCCATGTTCTTCCAGGATCCCATCTACAACGCAGCCCCCGAAGACGCGCGCGCTCGCATGATCAGCACCTTCGATTACGAAGCAACACAACCGAACTGGGCTCTCGGGTTCAGGTTCGACATCGTTCTGCGCGGACGCAACGCCACCCCGTTCGAGGAGGACGACCACGATGACTGACCCCGAGTTCGCTCCCCGGTACCCGGTGGTGACCGGTGCCGATTTCACCACCGCACCGTTCGGTCAGACGCCTTCTCAGACGGTCGGGCCGTACGTCCACATCGGTCTGCTGTGGCCGGACGGACAGGACGTGGTACCTCCCGGCACCGCCGAGGCGATCATCCTGACGTTCACCCTCGTGGACGGGGCTCGTCAACCGGTGTCCGACGCGATGATCGAGACCTGGCAGGCCGACTCCGACGGTCGCTTCGACCATCCGGACGATCCCCGGGGTGCCGTGGCACCACGTGTCGCAGGTTTCCGCGGCTTCGGTCGAGCATTTGCCGATGCACGGGGAACGATGACGATTACGACCATCAAGCCGGGGCCGTTGCCCGCCGAGAACGACCTCGTCGAAGCACCCCACATCGACGTCGGAATCTTCGCCCGCGGAATGCTCGAGCGGGTCGTCACGCGGATGTACTTCCCGGACGAGGCCGAGGCCAACGAAATCGATCCGGTGCTGTCCGCCTTGCCCGCCGACAAGCGAGCCCGACTCGTCGCCACCACAGTGGACGGCGGCTACCACCTCGATATCGTGTTACAGAACACCGATCCGGACGGAGACGAGACCCCGTTCTTCGCGCTGTGATGCACGCTCCCGAACTGATCGACGATGCGGTGAAAGAGGACCATGGCTTCCGATAGAGGGGCACTGTTCGATCCGACATTCGGCAGCGAGATCATCGCACCGATCGTCGGCGACCGAGGCTGGGTTCGGGCGATGTTCGACGTCGAGGCAGCCCTCTCCCGGGCCGCTGCCTCTGTCGGCGTGGTCGACGCGAAGCATGCGGACATCATCACCGCGGTCGCGGCAGAGCTGGGTGAATCTCTGGACATCACAGCACTCGGAGCGGCTGCAGCGGCCGGTGGAAATCCGGTGATACCACTGGTGAAAGTACTGCGAAACGCGGTGTCCGAGCGCGGAGTTCCTGCTGCTGCAGTGCACCCTGGGGCGACCAGCCAGGACATCATGGACACCGCGTCCATGCTCGTCGCACGTGACGCACTCACGGTCGTCGAGGCGTCGCTCGGTGATGCACATACCGCGGCGCGAGGCCTGGCGCTGGCGCACCGAACCACTCCTATGGTCGCGCGCACCCTCGGCCAGCAGGCGTTACCCACTACTTTCGGGCTGGTGGCCGCCAATTGGGCTGGGGCGCTGCATCGTTCGAGTCACCGTCTCGCTGCGGTTCGGCGGTCGTGCTGTGTGCAATACGGAGGTGCCGCCGGAACGATGGCCGCCGTACATCCGCACGGTCCGGCCATTGCCGCCGCGCTCGCGGACGCCCTCGGTCTGGCACCACAGACTGCGCCCTGGCACACCGACCGCGTCACTGTCGCAGATCTGGCGTGCGCGTTGGGTATTGCCGCGGGCTCCACTGCGAAGATCGCCGGGGACATCGTGTCGATGTCCGCCACCGAACTGGCCGAGGTGTCCGAGAACGCGCCGGGAGGTTCGTCGGCAATGCCACACAAGCGCAACCCGATCGCCGCCGTCACCGCGCGGGCTGCGGCCCGCCGGGTGCCGGGAGCCGTTGCGACAGTGCTGGCGAACATGGACCACGAGCAGCAGCGCGCCGCTGGCCCGTGGCACGCCGAATGGGAGACCGTCACCGATCTGCTACGACTCACCGGCGGCGGTGCGCATCGTATAGCGACGAGCCTGACCGGTCTGCATGTGCATCCAGATGCCATGGCGCGCAACCTCGAAGCGACGGGTGGTGCACTTCTCGCCGAACGGGTCACGGCGGCGCTGGCACCGCACACCGAGCGCGCCCGCGACATCGTCACCGACCGATGCGCAGCAGGTGCGCCACTGGACACGGATCCCGCCATCACCGCCTTTTTGACGCCGGCAGCGGTGCGCGAGATGTTGGATCCAGCAGGCTATGTGGGTCACGCACCCGACTTGGTCGACGACATCCTCGCTGCGTGTGCACCGGACACCGAACGCCCCACGGATTCGAAGGACATCTGATGACAGTCACTCTGGCTCACCACCGCACCGAGGGGCCGCACCCCGGTGCGGATACCGTCGTGCTGATCGGCTCGCTCGGCTCGGACCGATCGATGTGGGACCCGCAGGTGGGCGCACTGTCGGCTTCCGTCCACGTGTTGACGGTCGATCTACGGGGACACGGTCGATCACCGGTACCCCCCGGCCCCTATTCCGTGGCCGATCTCGCCGGTGACGTTCTTGCACTGCTGGATTCACTCGCTCTGGAACGCGTCCACGTGGTCGGACTCTCCCTCGGCGGTGCCGTCGCTCAATGGATTGCGATTCATCGCCCCGAGCGGGTGCGCACTCTGACACTGCTGTGCACGTCCGCCAAGTTCGGTGAAGCCGCTCAGTGGATCGACCGTGCCGCGACCGTCCGCGCCTCGGGGACAGCCGCACTCGCGGACGCTGTACTCGCACGGTGGTTCACGCCCGAACTCGCCGCCCGCGACACCGATCTCGTCGCACGGTGTCGACGCATGATCGCCGAGACCTCCGACGAGGCGTACGCGGCATGCTGTGAGGCGTTGTCCGAGTGGGATTCTCGCGCGGACCTCGCCAGGATCGCCGCTCCCACCCTCGTGATCGCGGGCCGACAGGATCCGTCGACCACTCCGGACGATCTGCGCTTCATCGCCGACGGCGTTGCAGGATCGACGTTCCTGACACTCGACCCGGCCGCACATCTGGCCAACGTCGAACAGGCAGGCCGCGTCACGGCGGCCATTGCCGCTCACGTCGGAGCGGACGCGTACTCCGCCGGACGGTCGGCGGCCCACGACACCGGTATGGCAGTGCGGCGCAGTGTGCTCGGTGACGCCCACGTCGACCGCAGCATCGCATCGAGAACCGAATTCACGGCACCGTTCCAGGATTTCATCACCCGAACTGCGTGGGGCGACGTCTGGGCTCGTCCCGGACTCGACCACCACACCCGCCGACTGCTGACTCTGGCCGTTCTGACGGCCCTGGGTAACCACCACGAACTCGACATGCACATCCGAGCGGCGTTGCGTGCCGGTATCGCACCCGACGAACTCGCCGAGGTGTTCTTGCACACCGCGGTCTACGCGGGAGTACCGAACAGCAACAACGCTTTCGCATTGGCTCAGGCCGCCATCACCGAGAGCGAAACCTCGTGAGTGCCGCGGACACACCGCCGTCCTCGGATTACGTCCAGTCTCTCGGACGCGGCTTGGCAGTGATCAGAGCCTTCGACGGTGAGCATCCGCGTCGAACGCTGGCCGACGTGGCCCGAGCGACCGACCTGACCCGCGCCACCGCCCGACGGTTTCTGCTCACGCTCGTCGAACTCGGATACGTGCGTACCGACGGCTCGATGTTCTGGCTCACCCCGCGCGTACTCGAATTGGGGTACAGCTATCTGTCGAGTCTCTCGCTCCCCGAGGTCTCGGGCCCCCATCTCGAGGCGCTCGCCGAACGAGTGCGTGAATCGTCCTCGGTGTCGATACTCGACGGTGACGATGTGGTGTACGTCGCCCGGGTTCCGGTCAGCCGCATCATGACCGTCGGCATCAACATCGGCACCAGATTTCCGGCGTTCGCGACCTCGATGGGCCGGGTGCTGTTGGCCGGTCTTCCCGAGGACGAGCTGGATGCGTACCTGGAGCGAGTGCGGTTGACGCCGTTGACGGGCAAGACCATCACGACCGCGGCCTCGCTCGCGCGGGAACTCGAACGAGTGCGGGTCGACGGCTTCTGCCTGGTGGACCAAGAACTCGAAGAGGGACTGCGTTCGATCGCCGCACCCATCCGCGACAGCGCCGGCGTGGTTGTCGCCGCAGCCAACGTCTCGACCCAAGCTGCACGTCATTCTGCGGACGCCGTGCGCGCCGAACTACTCCCGGCCTTGCTCGACGCCACCCGCGCCATCGAGACCGATCTGCTCCGGGTAAGTACCGGAGCCAACGACAAGCGAGGAAACACCCATGCCTGAAGCCGTGATCTGCGAACCCCTGCGTACCCCCGTCGGCCGTTTCGGTGGCCAGTTCCGTGACATTTCCGCCCAGGCCCTGGCTGCCACGGTCATCACCGAAGTCGTTGCGCGAACGGGCATCTCCGGAGCGGACATCGACGACGTGATCCTGGGCCAGGCGTCACCTAACGGTGATGCACCGGCCATCGGTCGAATCGCCGCCCTCGACGCCGATCTCGGCATCGATGTGCCCGGCATGCAGATCGACCGACGCTGCGGCTCCGGCCTACAAGCAGTACTGCAGGCGTGCATGCAGGTGCAGTCCGGCGGCAACGACCTGGTTCTGGCAGGCGGCGTCGAAAGTATGAGCCAGACCGAGTTCTACGCGACCGGCATGCGGTGGGGCGTCAAGGCCGAGGCGGTCGCCCTCTCCGACCGACTTGCGCGGGCCCGAGTGACGGCGGGTGGCAAGAACTTTCCGGTGCCCGGCGGCATGATCGAGACCGCCGAGAATCTTCGCCAGGAGTTCTCCATCAGCCGCGCCGATCAGGACGCGCTGGCCGTGCAGTCGCATCGGCGGGCGGTCGCCGCGCAGAACAGCGGCGTGTTCGCCGAGGAGATCGTGGGTGTGTCCGTCCCCCAGCGTAAGTCGGAACCGGTTCTGGTCTCGACCGACGAGCATCCACGGGCCGACACGACCGTGGAGTCGTTGGCGAAGCTGAAGGCAATCCGTGCATCGATCGATCCCGAGTCGACGGTCACCGCGGGCAATGCCAGCGGGCAGAACGACGGCGCCGCGATCGCCATCGTCACCACCCCCGAAAAGGCTGCGGCGCTGGGACTTCGACCACTGGCGCGGCTCGCGAGCTGGGGCGTTGCCGGAGTCGCTCCGCGCACGATGGGAATCGGCCCGGTGCCCGCCAGCGAGAAAGCGCTCGGACGCCTCGGGCTCACTCTCGACGACATGGGCGTCATCGAACTCAACGAAGCCTTCGCCGCCCAGGCGCTCGCCGTGACTCGGTCCTGGGGTATCGAGTCGGACGACCCGCGGTTGAATCCGCACGGTTCCGGCATCTCGCTCGGCCACCCGGTCGGGGCCACCGGTGCCCGAATCCTTGCCACCCTGCTCCGTGAAATGGACCGCCGAGAAGTCCGCTACGGACTCGAGACGATGTGCATCGGCGGCGGACAGGGCCTGGCCGCGGTGTTCGAGCGACTGTCCTGATCGCTACTCACTGCTGTAGTTGCGCAGCCAGGCGCACAGCCGAGTTGGTCTCCCCGTAGCCTTCGTACCCGCCTACCCGCTGCACCACCTCGAAGAAGAGGTCGTCGCCCACGGTGCCGGTGAAGAAGTGGAAGAACTCGCCGCCTGCGGAGTCGGCGTCGTACAGGATGCCGAGCCGCTGCATCGCGTCGAGGGTGTCCTGACCGAGGCCGAACCGTGCGTTCAGGTCGCGATAGTAGTTGGGCGAGATGCGCAACGGCGTGAGACCGCGTTCGGTCATTGCCTCGGCCGCGGCGTAGATGTCCTCGCATCCGAACGCCACATGTCCGACGCCTCCGCGGCGGGCGGCGGGCAGGGGGTCGGCATCGGACGGGCGACCGGGAACCATGTTGAGCGACAGGCGAATGGTGCCGTTCGTGGTCGTCAGGGTGAGGGCCTGGCTTCGCACCAGTCCGATCGCGTCCACGACGTCCTGACCGTCCCGGGGCACCATGCCGAACACCGAGCGGAGCAACAGCATCACGCCGTCCCAGCTTTCCGCCGGGACCGCGAGGGCGATGTGGTCCACGTGCGAGACCAGGGGCTTGTCCTGCGGCACAGGCACTCTGGGAGCGAGGTCGAATGCGGACTGCCAGGCACCGGCGCTGTCTCGGGTGCGTAGGTCGAGCGAGGTTGCACCGGTGACGGCGAGCCGCACCACCGCGTCGGTCGCGTCGGCCACGCCCGGCATGGTGACCGTCGCGGCGGGGACCCCCAGAGCGCGGGCTCTGGTCAACCACAGATCGGGCCGCTCGCTGCGGACCCCGATCTGGGCCAGTGCGGGCAGGTGGGCGGGGACGCCCGGTGCCGTCCACAGGGTGTCGACGGTCGTGTCGACCGCGACGGCGAGTGGGCCCTGGGTGAACAGCGACAGTCCGTGTTCGCTGTGCGCGGCGGTGAGGTCGAAGCCGAGGTGACGCAAGGTGGTACCCAACTGGGCGGCCTTGGCAGGGCCCGCGGCGATACGTAGGGACACGATGTTCTCGATCGGGCCGGGCGGAGGCGGGGAGAACAGATCGGGATTCGGCACGACGGTGTCGACGCCGCGGACCTTCTCCTGCAGGTGGAGCAGCGAACGGTGTGCGTCCGACGCCGTTCGGCCGGTGTCCGAATGCCGGAAGACGTCGTTGAAGATCTCGAGCGACCACGGGCCCGTGTAGCCCGAGGCCACGACGTCGGCTCCGAAGGTTGCCAGATCGAAGTTCCCCTGACCGGGGAAGCATCGGTGATGGCGACTCCACTGCAGGACGTCCATCACCAGGTGCGGGGCGTCGGCCAGCTGCAAGAAGAAGATCTTCTCGCCGGTTATCTCGCGGATGCCGGATGGGTCGTCGCCGCGGGAGAGGATGTGAAAGCTGTCGAGACAGGTCCCGAGCGCTGGATGGTCGACCTGCCGGACGATGTCCCAGGCATGACGGTAGGTGTCGACGTGGCTACCCCAGGCGAGCGCTTCGTAGGCCAGCCGCAGTCCGCGGCGATGTGCACGCTCGGCGAGAGTTGCCATCTGTTCGATCAACTTGTCGTCCTCGCGCACTGCACCGGCCAACGGTGACGAGCAGACCAGCAGCAGGTCGCATCCCAGCTGTTCCATCACGTCGAATTTGCGTTCGGCGCGAACGAGGTTGCGCGCGAACTGGTCCGGGTCGTCGGAGTCGGCGTCACGGAAGGGTTGGTAGAGATCGACGGTCAGACCCAGGTCTGCAGCCTTCTTCGCAATGTCTGCAGGCAGGTCCGGTGAGCTGATCAGATCCGGCTCGAACACCTCGAAGCCGTCGAACCCGGCTTCGGCGATGGCGCGCATCTTCTCGTCGAGAGACCCACTGAGCGAGACAGTGGCCACCGACGTGGCAATGGCCGTCATGCGGAGGCCCCGGCGGCAGCGACGCGATCTTCGCTGTCGATGAGGGTGCCCATGTGCGCGATCATCCGATCTGCGTTCGCAATTCGGCCGGTGAATATCTCGAAGGCGTCCGCTGCCTGGAACACGGCCATGCCGGTGCCACTCAGGGTTCGGCACCCCGCTCGCGCTGCCTGCATGAGCAATTCGGTCTCGGCCGGCCTGTACACGACTTCCGAAACCCACATCTGCGGACGCAGAAATTCCTGCGGCACAGCAGATCCCGGGTGCTCGAGCATTCCGACCGGCGTTGCGTGCACCAGCCCCGACGCTGCGCTCAGCACGTCGCCGAGCCGATCGAGTCCGGTCGAGAAGATCTCGGACTCGGGGAACATCGAGGCCAGCGAGTCTCGGAGTTGCTGCGCCCGAGAACGATCGGCATCGACGAGTGTCAGCTTGGCGGCTCCCCGGCGTGCCATTGCGTATGCCACGGCCGCACCTGCTCCCCCGGCTCCGAGTTGCACCACATCACTCAGATCGGCTCCCGGTAAGCCACGTCCGAAATTTCGGTCGAACCCGGACCAGTCGGTGTTGTGACCGATCGCGCGCCCGTCGGAGAACACAACGGTGTTGACGGCACCCAGACGCGCGGCATCCTCCGAGAGATCGTCGAGGCAGTGAAGAACCCGTTGCTTGCACGGGTGGGTGATGTTGAGGCCGCGAAATCCGAGGTCGGCTGCCGTGGCCACCAGCCGCGGTAGGTCGTCCACGGACAGCCCGCGCCGATCGAGATCGATGATCCGATAGAGGTAGGTCAGACCGTGCTCGGCACCCTCTCGCTCGTGCATCGCGGGCGTGAGCGATTTGCCGATACCCGTCCCGATCAGCCCGCAGAGCAGGGATTCCGGCATGTCGATCTCCTCGAGCTTTAATGTACTAATTGGTGAGTTAGCTCGACGGTACTACGGTGACGGCACGCACACACCCTTTCTCCGCAATTCGCGGCGATAGAGTCGACCCATGGCTCCGCGTACAACCGACACCTCCGACGACAGCGGACCGGCCGTCAAACGTCGGCGCAACAGCGATCTGACCCGACACAACATCCTCGAGGTAGCCACGGAGGAGTTTGCGGACAAGGGCTTCGCGGGCGCACGCATCGACGAGATCGCCGAACGAACACACACGACCAAGCGGATGCTGTACTACTACTTCACCGACAAGGAAGGCCTGTACAAGGCCGTTCTGGAGCGGTCCTACCTCCGCATCCGCGAGCGCGAACGAGCCGTGGACGTCGAAGGACTCGGTCCGGTCGAGGCGATCCGCGCCATCGCATCGGTCACGTTCGACCATCACGAGCAGAACCCGGACTTCATCCGGCTGGTATCGACCGAGAACATTCTGCGCGGCGAACATATCGGCACTTCCGAGGCGCTGAGCAATCTCGGCAATCCGGCCGCCGAGCTGTTGGCCGACATTCTTGCGCGCGGGCAGGCCGACGGGCTCTTTCGAACCGATGTCGACGCGTTGGACATCCATATGGCGATCAGCAGCTTCTGCGTGTTCCGGCTGTCCAACCGATACACGTTCGAGGCACTGTTCGGGCGCGACCTCACCGACCCGGCGCACCGCACACGACTGCGGGCCATGCTCGGCGACATGATCATCGCGTTCCTCACCTCCACCGACGCCTGACACCGAGATCGAGCGACCCGCATCGCATCGGGGGTTGACACGTGGCATGGATCACGTTCAATATCTAAGAGCGCCCGGAGTTAACTATTTCGTACATTAGCGGCCGATCGGGTCGTGGATGTCGAACTGTGCGCCCGGCTTCCCGTCACACGAAAAGAGACGACACCGATGGATCCCCTCACGTCCGGTCACCCGCCCCTGCGCCCCGGAGCCAACCCGCGTAAAGCCGCAACCGCGGCCTGGGTGGGCAGCGCCCTCGAGTACTACGACTTCTTCATCTACGGCACCGCCGCTGCGCTGGTCTTCGGCCGCGTGTTCTTTCCCGGTTCCAACCCCGCCACCGGAACGTTGTTGGCCCTGGCGACTTTCGGGGTCGGATACCTGGCCCGCCCACTGGGCGCATTGGTGCTCGGTCACATCGGTGACCGTTACGGCCGCAAGAAGGTCATGGTTGCCACCGTCCTGCTGATGGGAGTCGCCACCCTCGGAGTCGGCGTCCTTCCCTCGTACGAATCCATCGGCCTCGCGGCCCCGATAATCCTGGTCCTGCTGCGCCTGGCCCAGGGCTTCTCTGCGGGCGGTGAGCAGGCGGGTGCCAACTCCATGACCCTCGAGCACGCACCCGACCACCGACGGGCATTCTTCACCAGCTTCACCCTCAGCGGCACCCAGGGCGGTCAGATCCTTGCCACCGCAGTCTTTCTCCCGGTCGCCATGCTCCCCGAGGACCAGTTGCTCAGCTGGGGCTGGCGAATCCCGTTCTTCCTCAGCGCATTCGTCGTTGTCGCCGCATTCCTGATCCGGCGCTCGCTCGACGAGACCCCAGTCTTCGAGGAAGAGGTGGCGTCCGCCGAGCCGCAGCGTCTCCCGCTGACCGAACTGCTGTCCGAGCACTGGCCCGCCGTTCTTCGAGTTATGTTTGCCGCCGTGATCGCCTCGGTCAGTACGATATTCACCGTCTATGCGCTGTCGTACGCAGTCAACACAGTCGGCCTGGAACGAACTCCGATGCTGTGGGTCGGCGTACTCGCCAACGTCGTCGCGCTGTTTGCACTCCCGTTCTTCGGGTCGCTGTCCGATCGTGTCGGTCGCAAGCCGGTGTTCCTGTTCGGATCGATCGGTTGCGCAATCCTCATGTTCGGATACCTCTGGTCCATCTCGGTCGGAAACTACGCGCTCATCTTCGTCTTCGGCATCGTCATGTTCGGTTTCGTCCACAGCGCGACGGGCGGTGTGTGGCCCTCGTTCTACGGCGAGATGTTCCCGGCTCGGGTCCGTCTGACCGGAACTGCGCTGGGTACCCAGATCGGTTTCGCCATAGCAGGATTCGCGCCCACCATTGCCGGTGCCATCGCCGGGGCCGAGATCGGTGCGTGGTTGCCGGTCGCCATCGTCACCGCCGTGTTCTGCGCCGTCAACGTTGCGATCGTGTCCACGTCCAAGGAGACCTATCGCACGCCCACCGACGAGCTCGGGCGATCCACTCGAACGACTCGGCGCGAGTCGGTCGCTCGTACGACGTCGAACTGACCCGCGATGATCGACGGACTGCGACCGGACCGTAGCGGTGAATGGCGTGTGTACGCCGTGCGCTATGCGAGCCGAACATCCCTGCGCAGCACGCACTTCCACTATGCGGACGAGCGCGGCCACGAGCCGCACCCCACCGCGTACTACGTGTGGCTCGCGCTGTCGGACACCGAGACCGTCCTCGTCGACGCCGGTCTCGCACCGGCGACGGCGTCACGGATGAAGGGACTGGACTACGTCGGCTCCCCCGTGGACCTCATCGGAGAGCTGGGAATCTCCCCCGGTGACATCGACGTATGTGTGCTGACCCATCTGCACTACGACCACACCGGAGTCGTCGCAGATCTGCCGTCGGCCCGCTACGTCGTCCAGCAGAAAGAGCTCGACTACTGGAACGGTCCGTGGGCGACCCGCGTCGGGCAGGAACGCTGGTTGCACTCGCGGTCCGACATCGACCACGTCACGGGAAGTCCGCGTCTCGACATCGTCGACGGCGACCGCGAACTGGCACCGGGACTCTCGGTGCATGCGGTGGGCGGACATACCGCGGGCATGCAGGTAGTCAGCGTGCACACCGAGCGCGGGACCCTGGTGCTGGCGTCGGATGCGAGTCACTTCTACGAGAACATCGAATCCGACAGTCCCTTCGCGATTCTGCACTGCCTGCCGGACATGTTCGGCGCGTTCGACCGGATCAAGGAACTCGCCGACAGCCCCGAGCATGTCGTGCCGGGCCACGACCCGTTGGTGGCGCAGCGGTGTGCCGCGGTCGACCCGGACCTGCACCCGCACATCTCGGTCCTCGGCTGACACCCTCGATCGAGAACCTCCACAACACAGAACGAGCCCCGATCATCGCGTTCGATGATCGGGGCTCGTTTCGGTGTCGTGCCGGAGCTGGTCAGGCCGACTTGTCGCGACGCTCCGGGCGTTCGGGCTTGCGCGGAACGATGGTCGGCAGGACGTTGTCGTTGACCGTCTCTGCCGTGACCACGACCTTCTCCACGTCGTCCCGGCTCGGGATGTCGTACATCACCGGAAGCAGCACTTCTTCCATGATCGCGCGCAACCCACGAGCACCGGTGCCACGCAGGATCGCCTGATCGGCAATTGCCTCGAGTGCCTCGGACGTGAACTCGAGCTCGACGCCGTCCATGTCGAAGAGTCGACGGTACTGCTTGACCAACGCGTTCTTCGGTTCGGACAGGATGGTGACCAGTGATTCCTTGTCCAGGTTGGTCACCGACGCGATCATCGGGAGACGACCGATGAACTCGGGGATCAAACCGAACTTGATCAGATCCTCGGGCATCACCTCGGCGAAGTGATCCTGCGTGTCGATCTCGGCCTTGGAACGCACCTCGGCTCCGAAGCCGAGACCGCGCTTACCGACGCGGTCGGACACGATCTTCTCGAGACCGGCGAAAGCACCGGCGACGATGAAGAGCACGTTGGTGGTGTCGATCTGGATGAACTCCTGATGCGGATGCTTACGTCCGCCCTGCGGCGGGACGCTGGCCTGGGTACCTTCCAGGATCTTCAGCAGTGCCTGCTGTACGCCTTCACCGGAGACATCGCGGGTGATCGACGGGTTCTCGCTCTTACGAGCGATCTTGTCGACCTCGTCGATGTAGATGATGCCGGTCTCGGCCCGCTTGACGTCGTAGTCCGCGGCCTGGATGAGCTTGAGCAGGATGTTCTCGACATCCTCACCCACGTACCCGGCTTCGGTCAGTGCGGTGGCGTCGGCGATCGCGAACGGCACGTTGAGCATCTTGGCGAGGGTCTGGGCCAGATACGTCTTGCCGCACCCGGTGGGACCGAGCATCAAGATGTTCGATTTGGCCAGCTCGACGGATTCGCCGCGCACATCGCGCGCCTTGTCGCCGGCCTGAATGCGCTTGTAGTGGTTGTAGACAGCGACGGCCAACGTGCGCTTCGCAGCGTCCTGGCCGATCACGTAGTTCTCGAGAAAGTCCTTGATCTCGGAAGGCTTGGGCAGGTCGTCGAGCTTGACTTCGCTCGATTCGGCCAACTCCTCCTCGATGATCTCGTTGCACAGGTCGATGCACTCGTCGCAGATGTACACCCCTGGTCCTGCAATGAGCTTCTTGACCTGCTTTTGGCTCTTGCCGCAGAACGAGCACTTCAGCAGATCGCCACCGTCACCGATGCGTGCCATTCGGAGGTTCCTACTTCCTTGTCCGCGTACGACCCGGCCGACCGCATACGCGGAAGGACGGGCTACTTCTCGATCGATGGCATGCCGAGTTCGAGATGCTTCGACCGAGTTCTTGGATGCGACGCTACCCGTGTTCGCCGAACATGGGCGGGTTGTTTCCGGTGATTCGCCGCCCGTTTTCACCAATCACGGCATTCGGGGCGTGAATCGAGACAGCCGGGCCGAGTTGTCCACTCGTGCCCGGCGTCCGATCGTCTGCCGGACCGCGAGGCGATCCGACCGGTGGTACTTGCGTGCTACTTCTGAGCCGAGAGCTTGCGGTACTCGAACACGGTGTCGATGATGCCGTAGTCCTTGGCCTGCTCGGCGGTGAGAATCTTGTCGCGATCGGTGTCCTTGCGGATCACGTCGGGATCCTTGCCGGTGTGGCGGCCGAGGGTGGTCTCCATGAGTCGACGCATACGTTCGATCTCGGCGGCCTGGATCTCGAGGTCCGAGACCTGGCCCTGGATGCCGCCGCTCGAGGGCTGGTGGATCAGCACTCGTGCGTTCGGCAGAGCCGCGCGCTTGCCGGGGGTGCCGGCTGCGAGCAGTACCGCGGCAGCCGAAGCCGCCTGGCCGAGGCACACTGTCGCCACGTCGGCGCGGACGTACTGCATCGTGTCGTAGATGGCCATCAACGAGGTGAACGAGCCACCGGGCGAGTTGATGTACATCGTGATGTCACGGTCGGGGTCGAGGCCCTCGAGCACCAGCAGCTGTGCCATGACGTCGTTGGCAGACGCATCGTCGACCTGGACGCCGAGGAAGATGATGCGCTCCTCGAACAGCTTGTTGTACGGGTTCGACTCCTTGACGCCGTAGCTCGAGTGCTCGACGAAGGACGGAAGGATGTACCGCGAGGACGGCAACTGGTTGGGATCGAACAGGTTTGTCATCGTTTCTCCAAGATGTGAGTGATCGAGGGTCGCCGGTAGCGGCCGAATTACTCGCCGACTCCGCCGGCCTGCCGCGCGCGGCTGACGACGTGATCCACGAACCCGTATTCCTTGGCCGCCTGTGCCGTGAACCACCGGTCACGGTCGGAATCCTCGGTGATCTGCTCGACGGTCTGGCCGGTGTGCTGAGCGATGAGCTCGGCCATCTCACGCTTGGTGTGCGCGAACTGCTCGGCCATGATCGCGATGTCCGAAGCGCTGCCGCCGATACCGGCCGAAGGCTGATGCATCATGATGCGCGCGTGCGGCAGGGCGTACCGCTTGCCCTTCGCGCCGGCCGAGAGCAGGAACTGGCCCATCGAGGCAGCCAGGCCCATCCCGTAGGTGGCAATATCGCACTCGGCGAATTCCATGGTGTCGAAGATCGCCATACCTGCGGTGACCGAGCCACCGGGCGAGTTGATGTACAGCGAGATGTCGCGGGTGGGGTCCTCGGCCGACAGGAGCAGGATCTGCGCGCACAACTTGTTGGCGATGTCGTCGTCGACCTGGGTACCGAGGAAAATGATGCGGTTTTGAAGCAGACGCTCGTACACGGAGTCGCTGAGATTCAGCCCTGCTGCGGCCGAAGTCATGACGGGACTCTGCTCGTGCGAAGCCGCCGGATTCTGAACAGTCACGGTACCTGCCTTTTCCATAACAAATCGTTGGTTCCTGACACAGACACTAACGAAAGACGGCGGCTCCGGAGTCCCGGAACCGCCGTCGTTCGCTGTGAGCGTTACTTCTCTTGTTCGCCCTCGGAAGAATCAGCTGCTTCGACCTCGTCGGGAGCATCGGCGGGGCTGCCGAACAGCTCGGCGGTGTCGACGCTGGCTCCGTTGGTGTCGGTCACCGTGACGCGCTCGACAACCGAGGCAAGCGCCTTGCCGCGCTTGACGTCGGCGAACACGGCACCGAGCTGGTTGGCCTGCTGCACCTGCTGGATGAACTGCTCGGGCGGCATGCCGTAGCGCTGGGCCTGGAAGATGATTCGCTCGGTCAGCTCGTCCTGGCCGACCTGAGTGTTCTCTGCCTCGGCGATGGCGTCGAGCAGGAGCTGGGTGCGCACCGACTTCTCGGCACCCTCCTTGACGTCCTTGTCGAACTCCTCGCGGCTCGAACCCTGCGACTCGAGCAACTCGGCGAGCGCTTCCTCGTTGTGATCGAGGCCGTGGATGGCCTCGTGCACCTGGGAATCGACCTCGGCCATGACGACGGCCTCGGGAGCCGGAATCTCGAGGGTCTCGAGCAGCGTCTCGAGCACCTTGTCGCGGATCTGACCGGCCTGCTCGACCTTCGCGACTCGCTCGACGCGCGTCTTCAGATCGGCGAGCAGCTCGTCGAACGTGTCGAATTCGCTGGCGAGCTGGGCGAACTCGTCGTCGGCCTCGGGCAGCTCGCGCTCCTTCACGGAGACGACCTTGACCGTGACGACGGCTTCCTTGCCCGCGTACTCACCGGCAACGAGCGTGGAGGTGAACTCCTTCGACTCGCCGGCCGAGACGCCGATGATCGCGTCGTCGAGGCCCTCGATGAGCTGACCGGAGCCGACCTCGTGGGACAGTCCGCTCGCGGTTGCCTCTTCGACGTTCTCGCCGTCGACCGTGGCCGAGAGATCGATGGACACGAAGTCGCCGGACTGAACCGGGCGATCGACACCGGTGAGGGTTCCGAAACGCTGACGGAGCGACTGCAGCTGCTCGTCGACGGCTTCGTCCTTGATCTCGAGCGGATCGACTACGACGCTGATGGTCGAGTAATCCGGCAGCTCGATCTCGGGACGCACGTCGACCTCGGCGGTGAACGTGAGCTCGGTGCCGTCTTCGATCTTGGTGATCTCGATCTCGGGCTGGCCGATGACCTTGACCTTCTCGTTGGTCACGGCCTCGGAGTAGCGAGAGGGAAGAGCGTCGTTGACGACCTGCTCGAGTACTGCACCACGGCCGACTCGCGCCTCGAGCAACTTGGCCGGAGCCTTGCCGGGACGGAATCCGGGGAGGCGGATCTGCTGAGCCAAAGCCTTGTACGCGCGGTCGAAATCAGGCTTGAGCTCCTCGAAGGGCACCTCAACGTTGATACGGACTCGCGTCGGGCTCAGCTGCTCGACGGTGCTCTTCACGGGACATGCTCCTTTGTGGTGATTCTTGCTTGCTGGCAGTTCTGGCTTGCTGTCTTCCGCTCGCCACGAGCACGGTGAGCCGTGCCCGCGGCTCTCATTTGTCGGGGTGACAGGAATTGAACCTGCGACCCTCCGCTCCCAAAGCGGATGCGCTACCAAGCTGCGCCACACCCCGTCGTACGGACACCATTGAACAGCAACCGATAGTAGCCCCTCATGGGCGCCCCACCCATGACGTTCCGTGAGACCGGGCTCGACGGGCCGGTTTGGAATCCGGCAACCGCTTTGGGTACAGTCTTGAAACGCAGGCGACGGAACTGGCGATCCCACGACTGTTGTTTGCACGCCGATGTAGCTCAATGGTAGAGCCCCTGTCTTCCAAACAGGCTACGCGAGTTCGATTCTCGTCATCGGCTCCATCGAAAGCCCCGCACTTCACGAGTGCGGGGCTTTTTCGTGTCCGCGTATCGTCGACAGTGTTCGAGTGAATCGGACGAACTGGACATGTATCGCCGATGGAAGGCTCAGAAGTGGAAATCGTCCTGATCGTCATCGTCGTGGCCGTAGTGGCACTGCTGGTGCTTCGCAGCAAGAAGAACTCCGCCGCAGCCGCGGCCACCGCACTGGCCGATGCGAAGGCCGACGCCCGTCAGTCGATCGAACGGCTCGGCGGCCAGATCTACAACCTCGTGGGCTCCGACACCGCATCCAAGCAGGCCCTGGCCGACGCATCCGAGCGCAATATCGCAGCAGGCTCGCAAATCGACCAGGCGACAACCGTCGAACAGGCGAGGCTGGCCAAGCAGACCGCGTTGGAAGGGCTCTATTACATTCGCGCAGCGCGCCTGGCGATGGGCATGGACCCGGGCCCCGAGGTGCAGGGCATCGACGGCCAACAGCAGGCAGGCCGTGTCACCGAGGAACGCAAGGTCGACTTCGAGGGACGAGAGATCGCGGCCTCACCGGAACCGTCGGACCGGACCCCGAACTACTACCCCGGCGGACGGGTGGCGGGCCGACCCGTCCCCGCAGGCTGGTACTCCGAGCCGTGGTGGCGTCCGGCCTTGGTCGCCGGCGCATGGGGAATGGGCTCGATGTTCCTGTTCTCGGCGATGTTCTCCGGCATGGCCGGGGTTCCGGACGAGACCGCAGCGGGTGGCGACCTGGGTGCGGACGGTTCCGACGGGGGTGCTGGTGACAATTACGACGGTGGCGACGCCGGAGCAGGTAACGACGGCAATGACGGCGGCGGCTTCTTCGACAGCGGAGACGGCGGTGGCTTCTTCGACGGCGGCGGAGGCGGAGGGGATTTCGGCGGGTTCTAGCTCGCCGGCCCTAGGTCGCCTGACAGACGGGGCACCAGAACAGGTTTCGCGCCTGCATCGTCGAGTGCAGGATCTCGGCTCCGCACACGCGGCACGGGAGGCCTTCCCTGCGGTAGACGTACGAACGCGGTCGGCGGGCACCGTAGGTGTCGCCGTGATCGTCCTCGGGCCTGATGGTGATGATGCGACCGCGTCGGACACCGATGGCCATGAGGTCCACGAGATCGAGCCAGATGGCGTCCCACTCGGCTCGGTCGAGGTCCTTTCCGGGGCGCATCGGGTTGATCTCGTGCCGGAAGAGGATCTCGGCGCGGTAGACGTTGCCGACGCCGGCGAGCACCTTCTGATCCATCAGCAACGTGCCGATGGCCGTGCGTGACTTGGATATTCGTGCCCAGGCCGCGTCGGGGTCCGCATCTTTGCGGAGCGGGTCCGGCCCCAGACGCGCCAGGAGGGCGTCGACCTGCTGCTCGGTGTAGATCTCGCAGGCCGTCGGGCCGCGCAGGTCGGCACCGTACTTCTCCCCCACGATGCGCAGACGCACCGCGCCGACCGGATCATCCAGTGGCACAGCGTGTTCGGTGAACTTCCCGTACAGGCCGAGGTGAATGTGCACGATCAGGTCGGATTCGTAGCGGTGCAGCAGATGCTTGCCCCACGCCTCGGCCTTCTCGAGGACGAGGCCGTCGATCAGCGCGGCACCGGAAACGAACCGTCCCTGGGGACTGCTCGCCTCCACCGGTGCCCCGCCGAACCGACGTTGATGCAACCGAGCGAGTCGGTGCAGGGTATGCCCTTCGGGCACTTACTCGGGCTTTCCCGGAACCTCGGGTGCTTCGCCGCTGCGCTCGTACTCGGACAGGATGTCGATGCGCCGTTGGTGGCGCTCCTCGCCCGAGAACGGGGTGCCGAGGAACGCGTCGACGATGGCCAGTGCTTCGGGCAACGTGTGCATGCGGCCGCCGATGCCGATGAGCTGCGCATCGTTGTGTTCGCGAGCCAACTTCGCCGTCTCGACGCTCCACGCGAGGGCACAGCGTGCGCCCGGCACCTTGTTCGCGGCGATCTGCTCGCCGTTTCCGGATCCGCCGAGCACGAGGCCGCGACTGCCCGGATCGGCGACGACGCGACGTGCTGCGTCGATGCAGAAGGCCGGGTAGTCGTCGACAGGGTCGTAGTCGAAGGCACCGCAGTCGACGGGCTCGTGCCCGGTTGCCGTCAGGTGTTCGATGATCTGATTCTTGAACTCGAGGCCGGCGTGGTCGGCACCCAGGTATACGCGCATGCCTAGAGTCTGACAGGTGATGTCACGAGCCGAGAAATTCGCCGGTGTCGACGGCGCGAAGGGTGCGTGGGTGGTCGCATTGTTCGACGGCACGAGAGTGACGTGGACGGCCTGCTCCTCCGTCTCCGACGTGTTGGAGCACACCCGAGACTGCGCGCGAGTGGGCGTCGACATGCCGCTGTCGCTACCCGTGGACGGTTATCGCGTCAGCGAACTGGAGGCGAAGAAGTTCCTGGGGACGGCGCGCAGTTCGATCTTTCACACCCCGGTCGCGGATGTTCTGGACGCGGTGTCGTACGAACAGGCGTGCTCGATCTCGCGGTCGAAGACCGGCAAGGCGATCAGTAAACAAACGTGGCACATCTTGCCCGCGGTCCGGGCGTGGCGAGATTCGGACTTCGATCCGGAACGGTACGTCGAAGTGCATCCCGAATGCTCGTTCAGGGCGATGTCACCGACCACGGTCTACGCATCGAAGAAGACCGGCCGCGGCGTCGGGCAACGGTTGGCCGCACTGACACGATGGACCGGGGATCTCGATCTGGACGACCTGCCGAACGGGCCGCTCGTCGACGACATCCTCGATGCCGCCGCAGCGGCGTGGTCGGCCAGGCGCTTCCATTTCGGCGAGCATCTGACGTTCGGCACCGACAACGGCTCGGATCGAATCGTCGCCTGATCCCCCGTGCGTGAACTAGCCCCTCGTGCGTGGACTGGCCCCTCGTGCGTGAAAGTTCGGCTCCTGCTACGAGTTTCCACGCACGAGGGTCTCGCGATCAGTCGAACTGCGGGTCCTCGTTGCGGGTGCGCTTGAGCTCGAAGAAGTGAGGGTACGCCGCGAAGATCACCGACGCGTCCCACAACTTGCCTGCCTCTTCACCGCGTGGAATCCGCGAGAGCACAGGGCCGAAGAACGCCACGCCGTTGACGTGAATGGTGGGAGTGCCCACATCGGGGCCGACCTTGTCCATTCCTGCGTGGTGGCTGGTGCGCAGGTCCTCGTCGTAATCGGTGCTCTCGGCTGCCGAGGCGAGATCGGCGGGCAAGTCGAGTTCGGCCAAGGACTCCCGGATGACGACGTCGAAATCCTTGTTGCCCTCGTTGTGAATTCGCGTGCCCATGGCCGCGTACAGCGGCGCGAGGATCTCGTCGCCGTTGCTCTTCGCCGCGGCGATCGCCACCCGCACCGGACCCCACGCCTTCTTCATCATCGCGGCGTACTCCTCGGGCAGGTCGCGGCCCTCGTTGAGGACGGCCAAGCTCATGACGTGGAAATTGACGTCGATGTCGCGCACCTGCTGGACCTCGAGAATCCAACGTGAGGTGATCCAGCACCATGGGCACAGCGGGTCGAACCAAAAATCAGCGGTGTCTTTCTGTCCTGAACCGGCCACTGTCTGCTCCTCGAAAGTCGATGTCGCTGTCTCTTCATGTCGTAACACCCGGCCACCGCGCGGACATTCCACGCGACCCGTCAGCCAGCGCGCGACACGGCGGACGTGATGGGATGGACGGCACTACCCATAACTACACGAAGAGGTGTCGACTGAAGTGGTTGCTCCCAACCTGACGCGTGACCAAGCCTCCGAGCGCTCGGCGATCATCGGGGAAACGAAGTACGCGATCGTTCTCGATCTCACCGACGGCGAGGGCAATCCCGGCGAGAAGACGTTCCGCTCGCTCACCACCATCACGTTCGCCGCGACCGCCGGAGCGTCGACTTTCGTGGACATCGTCGCAGGCACCATCCGGTCGGCGACGCTCAACGGCACAGCGCTCGACACGACGAACTACGACGAGTCGACGGGGCTGGCTCTGGTCGATCTCGCCGAACACAACGAACTCGTGGTCGATGCCGACTGCGTCTACTCGCACACCGGCGAAGGCCTGCACCGTTTCGTCGATCCGTCGGACGGTTCGGTGTACCTGTACTCGCAGTTCGAGACTGCGGACGCCAAGCGCATGTTCGCGTGCTTCGATCAACCCGATCTCAAGGCCACGTTCGACCTGAAGGTCACCGCTCCCGAGAGCTGGACCGTCATCTCCAACGCAGCGCACGGTGCCGAGCCGGCCGCAGGTGAGCACGTGTTCGACACGACGCCGCTGATGAGCACATACCTGGTTGCTCTGATCGCCGGTCCCTACGCCGAGTGGACCGATTCGTACACCGACGATCACGGCACCATCCCTCTCGGAATCTACTGCCGCGCATCCCTTGCCGAACACATGGATGCCGAGCGACTGTTCACCGAGACGAAGCAGGGTTTCGGTTTCTACCACGAGAACTTCGGCACCCCGTATGCGTTCGGCAAGTACGACCAGCTGTTCGTGCCCGAATTCAACGCCGGAGCCATGGAGAACGCCGGGGCCGTCACGTTCCTCGAGGATTACGTCTTCCGGTCCAAGGTGACGCGGTACTCCTACGAGCGACGCGCCGAGACCGTGCTGCACGAGATGGCGCACATGTGGTTCGGCGATCTGGTGACGATGACATGGTGGGACGACCTGTGGCTCAACGAGTCGTTCGCGACGTTCGCCTCCGTGTTGTGCCAGTCCGAGGCGACCGAGTACACCAACGCGTGGACGACGTTCGCCAACGTCGAGAAGGCCTGGGCATACCGACAGGACCAGCTGCCCTCGACGCACCCCATCGCCGCGGACATCCCCGATCTGGCCGCCGTGGAGGTCAACTTCGACGGCATCACGTACGCCAAGGGTGCCAGCGTGCTCAAGCAGCTGGTTGCGTACGTCGGTAAGGAAGACTTCCTGGCCGGGTTGCGGGCCTACTTCGTCGATCACGCCTTCGCCAACGCAACGTTCTCGGATCTGCTTGCGGCACTGGAGAAGTCATCGGGTCGCGATCTCTCCGATTGGGGTGCGCAGTGGCTGCGGACCACCGGCCTGAATACTCTGAGCCCCGATTTCGACGTCGACTCGGAGGGCAGGTTCACCCGGTTCGCAGTGTCGCAGACCGGCGCAGCACCGGGCGCGGGCGAGCATCGCGTACACCGCATCGCAATCGGCATCTACGACGACGTCGACGGCAAGTTGGTGCGTACCGACCGCGTCGAGCTGGACCTCGATGCTGCCGAATCGACGAATGTCGAAGCGCTCGTAGGTGTATCGCGCGGCAAGCTCGTGCTGGTCAACGACGACGACCTGACGTATTGCGCAGTGCGGCTCGATCCGGATTCGCTCGGTGTTCTCGTCGATCGGATCGGCGACATCGCCGAGTCGCTCCCCCGCACTCTCGCCTGGTCGGCCGCATGGGAAATGACTCGGTCCGCCGAGATGAAGGCACGCGACTTCGTGGCTCTGGTCCAGCGCGGAATCGGTAGCGAGACCGAAGTGGGTGTGGTGCAACGCCTTCTGCTCCAGGCGCAGACGGCTGTCACCAGCTACGCCGATCCGGCGTGGGCGGCAGAACACGGAGTCCCGGAGTTCGCCGACGCAGTGCTCGAGCTGGCCCGCGGTGCCGAGTCGGGCTCGGATCACCAGTTGGCGTTCGTCAACGCCCTCACCGGTACCGAACTCAGCGAGCGCCATGTCGAGGTATTGCGCGCTCTCCTGGACGGTGACGCCCAGGGGCAGTCCTTGGCCGGACTCGACATCGATACGGATCTGCGGTGGCGCATCGTCACCGCCCTTGCGGCGGCCGGAGCCATCGATGCCGACGGGCTCGATTCGCCGGTCATCGACGCCGAAGCCGAGAAGGACAACACCGCCGCCGGAGCGCGGTCGGCTGCCGCTGCACGAGCTGCGCGTCCCAGTGCCGAGGTGAAGGAGCGGGCATGGACGACCGTCGTCGACGACGACGCGGTTCCGAACATCACGGCGCGGTCGATAATCGGTGGTTTCGCGGGCCCCGGCCAGGGCGAACTGCTCGAGCCGTACGTCGACCGCTACTTCGAGGCGATCGACGGCGTGTGGGCTCGTCGATCGAGTGAAGTCGCACAGACCGTCGTGGTGGGCCTCTACCCATCGTGGTCGATCAGCGAGCAGTCGTTGGCCGCAGCCGACAGGTTCCTCGATGGCGACCTTCCACCTGCTCTGCGCCGACTTGTGATCGAAGGCCGCGCCGGAGTCGTTCGGGCACTCGCCGCCCGGGCATACGACGCCGGCTGATCGCAGGTACACATACGACGAGGGCCGGTTGCGTCTCACCCGCGAAGGTGAGATGCAGCCGGCCCTCGTCGTCGCCGGGACCGCCGGCCGAGAACTACGGGGATGGAGCGCGACGAGCTACGGCGCGAGGATGGATGCTGCCATCACGCGGACCGAGGTCACGAGACCGTCGATGAGGTTGCCGTCGCGGAACGGGCCGAGCGCAGCGGTGACGCCGAGCTGAGCAACCCGATCGGTAGCACGGTTCGAGACCCGCTTTCCGGTGCGGATCTCGAGCGCGTGCCGGTTGGGGTCGACAGCGATCAGAACCGAACGAATCGCATCGGGGGTGCCGGGGAAGACCGAATCCGCTCCCGCAGCCGGATCGACTCCCAGGTCACCGACGTAGATGTTGAACCGAATCTTCGTCTTCCGGGTCGCCTCGCTCAGTGCGTCGTCGAGCGCGACCAGATCCTGCGTCGCGAAAGGCAGGTGCTCCGGGCTCGGCGTGCCGAACTCGTGTGCCACCGATACGCGACCACTCGCCGTCAGCGCAGCCCCGAACGGCAGGTCCTCTTCTCGGATGTCACCGCCACGTACCAGTTCACCACTTGCCACTTGCAGCACCTCCGATCGAATCGGCTGTGTCCGCGTCGTGCGATCCGTGGCCCCCGAACGGAGTCACCTCGTCCGTAGCGCTCCACAGCAATGGCTCGCGCGTCCACTCGTCCGTCAGCCGGTACGGAGCGACGTCCATCCCCGGCTGCTTGTCGGTCAAGTAGGACAGCGCGCCGACGATTCCGATCACCGCAACCGGAATCACCCCGAATATCAGCGTGGTCTCCAAAATGCTCACGGGGTGTGACGTTAGTCGACAATTGCCCGTCGGACCACGTCGGGGCCGGTGTTGTGACCGAAAAGAGCCAACGGCCGACAGTCAGGCAGCACCTTCGCCGAGGTACGCCAACCAGCTCGGGTCCAACTCCTTGGTGGTCGCCAGCAGACGCCAGTGCGGGCCCTTCGGCGGCACGAGCTGGGCTCGCAACGTCCACCCGATCTCACTGAGCAGCTTGTCCGCCTTGCGGTGATTGCAGGAGGCGCAGCACGCCACGCAGTTCTCCCACGAGTGGCCGCCGCCGCGGCTGCGAGGCACGACGTGATCGACGGTCTCGGCCTTGCTGCCGCAATAGGCGCAGCGGAATCTGTCGCGATGCATCAGTGCCGCGCGCGTCATCGGCACCCGCGCTCGATAGGGAACTCGGACGAACGTCCGCAATCGAATCACCGACGGCACCTGGACGGAGTAATCGGCCGACCGGATGAACGGCCCCTCCGGATCGTCGTGGATCACGTCGGCCTTGCCGCAAACGAGAAGAACCACCGCCCGGCGCATCGGAAGCGCGGTCAGTGGTTCGAAAGTTGCGTTGAGGAGCAGCACACGGCGCTTGACCCACGCCGGGACGGCGTCGTCGCCCGTGGCGTTGTGGGCCGTCGGCACCACGCGCAGCGGAGAAGCCCCCGAGGCCGTCTCACGCTGGTCGTGCGTGGTGCGGCCCTCAGTGGGCGGGAGTTGTCGGTGGCGGTGTTGAGAGTTCTTCATGCATTACTCCAGGGAGTGTCGGCGCCCGCGCATGGCTTGCGTGGAACACGGTTCACAGTGGAACACGAATACACCGCCCGCGCACAGCCTTTTTCTGCGCATTTTCTGTTGCCGATCGGTGAACATTCCGGTTTCCGATCGGCGAGTTCGAGGATCGATACCGCTATGCGCTGCGCGACTGGCAAGATTTCTGTGTCTCCGTAGACTTTTCGGGTGGCTGTATCAACCCTTCTGTCCGTATCGCCGTTACCCGAACCTTCGCTGCTGCGAGAGCTCGACACCCGAGCATTCGAACTGACCGACACCGGACGCGACTGGCTGGTCGACCGTCCGTTGCAGATCCTCGGCTATCTGGTTCTGGCGATCGTGCTCAGGCTCGTGTTGCACCGAATGATCGACCGCTTCACTCGACACGACGCCGGCCGATCACCTGCACTTCTCCGGCCGTTACGCGACCGGTCCTCGGGAACGGTGAAGGGCGAGATACTCAACGAACGGCGCAGACAGCGGGCCAACACGATCGGTTCGGTACTCCGATCTGCGGTGTCGGTCATGATCCTGACCTGGTTCGTGCTGTCGGTGCTCGACGTCGTGGGTGTGAACGTCGCCCCGTTCATCGCGTCGGCGGGGATCGTCGGTGTCGCCCTCGGTTTCGGTGCGCAGAACCTCGTCCGCGACTTCCTGTCCGGAATCTTCATGCTTCTCGAGGATCAGTACGGGGTCGGCGACGTCGTCGATCTCGGTGAGGCGATCGGCACGGTCGAAAGCGTGGGATTGCGCGTCACCACGATCAGAGATGTCAACGGCACCGTGTGGTACTGCCGAAACGGTGAAGTTCTGCGGGTGGGCAACATGAGCCAAGGGTTCGCGGTAGCTGTCCTCGACCTCCCCGTCTCCCACACGGCCAACATCGACGAGGCCTGCGCGGTGGCCGAGAGAACCACCAACGAGGTCGTGGACTCCGGCGACTTCGACAGTGACATCCTCGAACCCCCGGAGATGCTCGGCGTCAATGCCGTCAGCGCCGATACCGTGACCATCCGGATCACGATCAAGACCCGACCCGGCCGCCAATGGGCGGTGCAGCGTCGCCTCCACCGCGACATCCTGCAGTCGTTCGACGATGCCGGTATCAAAGCCCCGTATGCGCTGGGCCGTCCGGGTGGGGTTGCAGTCGAGAGCAGCAGCTGAGGGACAATGAGCGTGACCGACGCCGACGAGGAACGAACAGAGAGAGTGTGATGACCGAACCGCAGCAGACGTTCTACGACGCGGTCGGCGGTGCGGAGACGTTCCGGTTGCTCACGGCGAAGTTCTACGAGGAAGTGGCCAAGGACGAGATCGTGCGGCCCCTGTATCCAGAGGAGGACCTGGCACCGGCCGAACGGCGGATGCGAATGTTCCTCGAGCAGTACTGGGGCGGGCCTCGTACGTACTCCGACGAACGTGGTCATCCACGATTGCGGATGCGTCACAACCCGTTTCGGATCGGGCCGCTCGAACGTGACGCCTGGCTTCGATGCATGCACATCGCGATCGCCTCGATCGACCCGGCCGTCCTGGATTCTGCGCACCGAACGCAACTCGTCGACTACATGGAGATGGCCGCCAATTCGATGATGAACTCGGCAATCTGAGAGCTACGGCGTCACGTACTACAGCGTCACGAACTACAGCGTCACGAACTACAGCGATGCGCCTCGCCGAGGGCCCGCTGCGCCACCTCTGAGGCGGCCGAGCCGTCGGCGGAGCGAGCCGGCTACCCCGAGCACGAAGCTCAGCGGCGCGGGCAGGTGCTGCCGCAAGATGGCGTGCTTACGCACGTAGTTGTCGACGCGCCATTCCGACCAGGTGCCGGCGCGGAACAACGCCGCGTCGCCGGGGACCAGAGTCCGGGGCGCGTGATCTTCGCTGGACACCACGACCGACCCGTCCATGATGTGGACGATCTCGTCGACCGCGAAGTACCACCGAAAGCGTCCGGCCGTGCAATCCCACACATTGGTGGTCGTGGTGCCGTCGGTACTCCTGGACCACTCCGCGACGCGAGCCCGCGGGTTTCCTTCGAGGATCCACGTGGGTTCGATGGGACTGTCGGAGAGCGAAACATCTTCCAGCCGCACGGCTTCTATGGTCGAGGTTCTCATGGTGTCGTCGCGTCCTCACCGTCGGGCGCGGCACCGGCCGCTGCACGTTTTACGTTGCAGAACATACAACACTTTCCAAACGTGCGGATACGTGTCGGTCATGTGAATGAGCACAATCCTTTACCTTCGGATCGACCGCCAGTGCAGGGTGCCGGGTGCACCCCAGCGCCCTCGAATCGTTCGCAGCCCATTCGTTTGGCACTATTGCCAGTTGTGACCGATCCGATCGAAAGCACCGAGTTGTCGTGGTGGCAGGACGCCGTCTTCTACCAGATCTATCCCCGGTCGTTCGCAGATGCGAACGGTGACGGAATCGGTGATCTCGACGGCATCAGAGACAAGCTCGGCTACCTCGAATTGCTCGGTATCGACGCCATCTGGATCGGACCGATCACGCGGTCGCCCATGGCCGATCACGGCTACGACGTTTCCGACCCCCGCGACATCGACCCCATGTTCGGCAGTCTCGAGATCTTCGACGCGTTGCTTGACGAGGCGCACGCCCGCGACATCAAGGTCACGATGGATCTGGTGCCCAATCACACCAGTGACGAACACCGGTGGTTCCAGGCGGCTCTGAACGCCCCTCGCGGCAGCGCCGAGCGAGCGCGCTACATCTTTCGAGACGGGCTCGGCGACGACGGTTCGCAGCCGCCGAACAACTGGCCGAGCATCTTCGGGGGTCCCGCCTGGACGCGAGTCGACGAGAGGGACGGCTCCCCCGGTCAGTGGTACCTGCACATCTTCGCGCCCGAACAACCGGACCTGAACTGGGACAACCCCGAGGTCTTCGACGACTTCGCGCGCACACTTCGGTTCTGGCTGGACCGAGGCGTCGACGGATTTCGACTCGACGTCGCCCACGGCATGGCAAAACCTGCCGAGCTGGCCGACATGAGCCTCGAGTTCAACGCACTGATGAAGAACGACGACGACGATCCCCGGTTCAACAACCCCCGAGTCCACGAACTGCACCGCCGCATCAGAGCCGTCATGAACGAATACCCCCACGCGGTGACGGTCGGCGAGATCTGGGTCCAGGACAACGTCCGGTTCTCCGAATACATCCGCCCCGACGAGCTGCACCTGGGCTTCAACTTCCGCTTGGCCAGTGTCGATTTCGACGCCGAGACCATCCGCGATGCGATCTCCAACTCGCTCGCGGCCGTCGAACTGGTCGGCGGCACGCCGACGTGGACACTGTCGAACCACGACGTCGAACGCGAGGTCACCAGATACGGCGACGGAGACCTGGGCTACCACCGGGCCCGGGCCATGATTCTCGTCGAATTGGCCCTTCCTGGAACAATTTTCGTATACAACGGTGCCGAGCTCGGGCTACCGAACGTGCAGCTGCCCGACAGCGCCCTGCAGGACCCGGTGTGGGAGCGGTCCGGGCACACCGAGCGCGGACGCGACGGCTGCCGAGTCCCCATGCCTTGGGAGGGTGATGCCCCTCCGTTCGGGTTCTCCACCACCGATCGCACCTGGTTGCCGATGCCGCCGGAGTGGAAGGGGCTGACCGCCGAGGCGCAGCTCGAAGAGGTCGATTCGATGCTCAGCCTGTACCGCACGGCGTTCGAATTGCGCACCCTGCGGCCGGAGTTCACCGGCGGCGGAATCGATTGGTACGGTGCCCCTCCCGGGTGCCTGGCCTTCCGGCGCCGCGGGGGCTTGATCTGCGCCCTCAACGCCTCCGACGAGTCGATCCCACTCCCACCCGGCGAAGTGTTGCTGACCAGCACTCCGCTGGTCGACGGGATGCTTCCCGCGAACGCGGCCGCCTGGCTCGTCTGAGCCGGCCGGCCGGCTCGTCCGAACCGGCCGACCGGCCACGCTCAGCGTTCGACGGTGAGCGACAACTGTTGGCCCGGGCGGCGAACGAACACCGACCCGAACCTGGCATCGAGGCGCAACCACACCTTGGTGGCGCGTACTCGTACCACCTCTGCGGCGGCGATCCTCTCCGGGTCGACGTCGATCGTCAACGGATCGTTACCGTCGTGCGGCACGAAACCCATTGCGGTCAACCCGAATACGGTGCGCATGGTGACCGAGACGTCGTCGCCGTCACCGGTCACGTGCAACACCTGCTGTTCGAGCAACGAGCTCGGCGGCCCGTGACTGCTGCCGTGTTCCTTCGCCAGTGCGGCACCGCGCTGTGCGAGTCCGATGAGCACCCGCGCGGGGACGTCGTCGAGATGCTCGAATCCGCCGTCGGGAGGAAGGGTGCCACGCCAGGCGGAGTCCATCGAGAAACCCGGGTCGATCACGCCGTCGTCCGCGTTCTGCAGAGCGGACACCAACACATCGGCACCCGCACTGGTGTCGTCGGGCATGATGGTTCCCGCAATCACCCGCGCGGCGAGCGCATCGAAACCGGTTGCCGCCCAACACGACACGCCCCCGCCGGCCCGAGTGCGCAACCGAACGACAGCAGCCTCGTCCAAGCGCAATGCCCTGCTGCAGAACGTCTGGAGGTTCTCCCGCTCGACCGCATCGGGAACGGTCAGAACGCGCTCATACACGCTGCCAACTCACCAGGAACTCGCGCTCGGCGGGAGTGAGCCGGCGCAGTCGCTGCGCATCGATGTCGAACGCCGCGATCTGCGTCGACGCCACCACCGCTGCCGGCGTATCCAGCGACGCCCCGCGTGCCCGCACCTCGTACCCCACGACGAAGTCCACCGCGCGGACCGCATCGATCCACATGAAGACGTCGAGGGGTCCGTCCTCGTGTCGCAGCTGCCCGCGATACTTCACGTGCAGATCGGCAATGACGGCACCGTGACGCAGATTCGCAGTCGGCCTGCCGTCCACCAGCAGCCACGGGATCCGCGCCTCTTCGAGCAACGTCACCATTCGCGCGTGGTTGATGTGTTGATACACATCCATATCCGACCACCGCACATCCACAGCGGCGTGAAAGCCCACCCGCTCGGTGGCGGGTCGCTTGTCGGACAGATGGTCGTCGGGCACACTCACGCGCTTACTACCTCTTCTCGATCGAACGAAAGTTCCATGCTGTCAGGGAACCATGTTTCTCACCTGTCGGGCGGCAACCGAGAGTGTCGCCAGGTCCAGCGTCCCCGTCTCGGCGATCTCGGTGAGCGCTGCACGCGAGCGGGCCAACCGCGACGAATTGGTCGATTCCCATTCGGCGATCTTCTCCGTGACCGACTCGTCCGGTTCGCCCGCGGCCAACACGGCCTTGGTGATTCCGCGAAGGGAGGCGTACAGATCGTCACGAAGAGCCAAGCGCGCCAACGAATGCCATCGATCGCCGCGGGCAAGCTTCGAGACCGCGGTGAGCAACCAGTCGATGCCGATGTGCGCGTCGAGCGCAAAGTAGAGCTCGGCCACCTCCGCCCCGTCTCGGTCGACGATGTCGGCGATATCGATGATGTCGAGCAGGCAGTACACGTCGAGCAAGCCGTAGATCCGACGTGCCAGCTCGGCCGGAGCACCTCGTTCCATCGCGGCCCCCGAACGCCGGTCCAAATCGACCGCCTGGTGACCGGAGATCCACGACGCGACCCGCGGCTGCAGAGCGCGAACCTGCCCGGCATAGCGACTGATCTCGGCCCCGACCGCCAACGGCTGCGGCCGATTGGCCAACAGCCACCGGGATACTCGATCGAGCATGCGACGCGATTCGAGCAGCAGCTCGGCCGACACTGCGGTGGGTACGTCGGCCGCGCGAATCGAATCCCACACCTCGTCGAGGCCGAAGATTTCGGTGGCCGCGGCGAATGCGCGGATGGCGTCGGTGCCTGCGGCACCGGAGTCCTCGGTCAACCGATACGGGTAGGTGATTCCGCCACAGTCGATGGCCTCGTTGGCGAGCGTCGTCGCCACCAGTTGACGCCGTAGCGGATGCGCCTTGATGGCATCTGCGTACGGATCCCGCAGTGGCTCGGGGAAATACTTGGGTAGCCGGGGGGCGAAGACGTCGCTGTCGGGAAGCTCGCTGTCGAGCAGTTCAGCTTCCAGTGCCAATTTCACGTGCGCCATCAACGTCGCGAGTTCCGGCGACGTCAGTCCACGCCCGTCTTGCTTGCGACGACGGAGATCGGCCTCGGTGGGCAGAGCCTCGAGCTCCCGGTCGAGCCCTCGACGCGTCTCCAGATCCTCGATGACCCGGCTGTGCACCGTCACCAGATGTGGTGCGTCGAATCTGGACGTACCGAGCAACTCGTTCTGCATGATGTTGTCCCACAACACCAATCGCCCGACCTCGTCGGTCATGGACGCAAGCAGCTCATCGCGGTCTTCGCGCGCCAGGTTTCCGTTGGTGATGGCAGTCTCGAGCAGGATCTTGATGTTGACTTCGTGATCGGAACAGTCGACGCCCGCCGAGTTGTCGACGGCGTCGGTGTTGATCTTGCCGCCGGCTGCGGCGTATTCGATCCTGCCCAGTGCGGTGGCACCGAGGTTTCCGCCCTCCCCCACCACGGCCGCCCGCACATCCACGCCGTCGACCCGCACTGCATCGTTGGCCTTGTCGCCGACTTCGGCGTTGCTCTCACTGGATGCCTTGATGTAGGTGCCGATTCCGCCGTTCCACAACAGATCGGCGGGGGCCTTCAGAATCGCGTTCACCAACTCGGGTGGTGACAGTGCAGCAACCGATTCGTCCAACCCGAGGGCCGAACGTGCTGCGGCGCTGATGGGTACGGATTTGCGGGTCCGCTCCCACACCCCTCCGCCGGCACTGATGAGCGAGGTGTCGTAGTCCGCCCACGACGACCGCGGCAGGGCGAACAAGCGCTCCCGCTCGGCGAACGACGACTCCCGATCGGGATCGGGGTCGAGAAAGATGTGCCGGTGGTCGAACGCCGCGAGCAAGCGAATGTGTCGGCTCAACAGCATGCCGTTACCGAATACGTCTCCGCTCATGTCGCCGACGCCGACGACCGTGAAATCCTGACTCTGAGTGTCGATCCCGAGCTCACGGAAGTGCCGCTTGACGCTCTCCCACGCACCCTTGGCGGTGATTCCCATGGCTTTGTGGTCGTATCCGGCGGATCCACCGGACGCGAACGCGTCACCGAGCCAGAATCCGTACTCGGCAGCGATGCCGTTGGCCATGTCGGAGAAGGTCGCGGTGCCCTTGTCCGCCGCGACGACGAGGTAGGTGTCGTCTCCGTCGCGGCGCACCACCCCGGTAGGTACCGATACCGACCCGGTGGCCCGGTCGAGATTGTCGGTGATGTCGAGCAACCCGGCGATGAACAGTCGGTAGCAGGCTTTGCCTTCCTCGGCGTATGCCTGTCGATCTCGGTCGGCTTCACCGGTGGTCACCGGAGGACGCTTGACGACGAATCCACCCTTGGCCCCGACGGGCACGATGACTGCGTTCTTGACCATCTGAGCCTTGGCGAGCCCGAGAATCTCCGTCCGGAAGTCCTCCCGTCGATCGGACCAGCGCAACCCGCCTCGGGCCACCGCACCGAACCTGAGATGGACCCCCTCGACGCGCGGGGAGTACACGAAGATCTCGAACGTGGGCTTCGGTTTGGGTAGCTCCGCGATGGATTGCGGGTCGAACTTGAGCGAGAGGTACGGGCGATGTGCACCGTCGGATCCCACCACGAAGTGGTTGGTGCGCAACGTCGCTCGGATGAGCTCGAACATGCTGCGCAGAATGCGGTCGGCATCGAGGCTGACGACCTCGTCGATGAGCTCACCGAGCTGAGTGCCGATGGCCTGCGCGTCCGCTTCGGCACTGGTCTCGGGATCGAACTGCGCCTCGAACAGTCCGACGAGCAGCCGCGCGGTGCGCGGATGCGCCAGGAGGACGCCCTCGATGTTGAACTGACTGTAGGGAAAACCCGCCTGCCGCAGGTACTTGGCGTAGGCACGCAACACCACGGCCTGCCGCCAGTGCAGACCTGCGCGCATCACCAGTTCGTTGAAACGATCCGCTTCTGCCGCGCCGCTCCACACGGCCGCGAATGCGTCGGTGAATCGGTGCTGGACCCGGCTCTCGCGATCGGCCGTGCCTGCCTCGGACAGCTCGGCGTCGAGGTCGCCGTCGATGGCCGAGCGCAACATCTCACGCGAGGCGGAGAGGCCGAAATCGTATATCCAGCAAGACATTCCGTCCGGACGCACCACCGGGTACGGCCGCTCGTCGTCGACCTCGACACCGAGACTCTGCAGAATGGGCAACACCTGGGACAGTGATACGCCCGCACCGCCGATGTACAGCGAGAAGCGCCAGCTCCCCACGGCCGAACGCTCGTTTCGGTAGAGCTGCATGTCGATCGCTTCGTCGCCGAGTGCTTCGAGGCGGGCAATGTCCGTGACGGCCCTGGCCGGACTGAAGTCCTGCTTGTACGCCTCGGGAAAAGCCTCGGTGTAGCGCTGAATGCGCGCCGGGTCGACGGCTCGGTCGAGGGACACGGCGTCACCCAACGAGTCCTCCCACGTCCGGGTGGTCTCGGTCAGCGCCGCTTCGATCCGGGTGATGTCGTCGGCGGACAGGTGGGGAGAGACGGTGCCCGGTGCGCGGCGCACCGTCACGTGCAGCAGCGCGAGATCCGATTCGGTGACGCGTGCGGTGTAGTCGAGCGAGGTGCCACCGAGCTCTCGGAGCAGTCGGTCCTGGATCGCGAGTCGGACGCGAGTGGTGTAGCGATCTCGCGGCAGGTACACCAGAGCACTGACGAAGGACCCACTCGCATCGGGTCGCACGAACAGCTTGACCTTGCGCCGGCGACCCAGCGCCAGAACAGCACTCGCCGTTTCGAACAGCCACGAAGCAGAGGTCGCGAACAGTTCCGACCGCGGCATCGACTGCAGCACCTCGAGCATGGCCTGGCCGGAGAAGGACCCGAGATCATGGCCGGCCTTGGCGATCACCGACCGCACTCGACGCTCGATCACCGGAATGTCGAGGACGTTCTCGTGCAGCGCGGTGACGGTGAAGACTCCGACGAATCGATGCTCGGCGGAGTCGTCGGCGTCGATCACACTGACGAAATAGGGGTAGACAGCACGATGAACCGTGGCGGGGTTCGGACCCTGCGTCAGAGCAACCAGGTCGCGCTCACCGACCGGTTCGGGTCCGTCTCCATGTTGACCGGCATCGCGCAGCACACCCAGGCTGCTCGATTCCACACCCGTTGCGGTTCGGTCACCGTCGCTACCGTCGATCGTGTATCTGCGGTAACCCAGCAAGGTGTAATGGCCGTCGCCCAGCCAACGCAGCAAGGCAGCCGCATCCCGGTGTGCGACGGCTGGTTCGGAGTCGGTGTCGCCGGACGTCGCGGCGACACCGTCCAACCGATCGGCCACGGCAGCCTGCACGCGACGCATCTCGTCGGTGTCGCCGACGACCTGACGCACATCGGCGAGTACTCGACTCGTCTCCTCTTCCAAATGCGCGACGGCATCGTCGGAGGTGGACGGGTGCAGCTGCACGTGTATCCAGGACTCGGCGATGCCGGCCGAGCTCAGCCCGACGAGCACTCCTTCTGCGTTCCGATCGACGGTGAGGATGGGATGAACCACGTCGGTGTATTCGATGCCGAGACGCGAGAGCAGCGACATGATCGATTCGACCAGCAACGGCATGTCGTCGGTGACGATTTGTAGGTAGCTTCCCGCTACCTGCTGTGCTGCAGACTCGTTCGGTCGGTGGACCGCCACATTCGCCGTCCCCGGCAGCCGCTCTGCGGCGAGCCGAACGTGCCGCCGAAAAGAGGCGATGTCGGGGGTATGCGCGGACACTGCGACCGCAGTGGCGTCGGTGTGCTCGAAATACTCCGTACGCAATGTCGCCAACTCGGCCACAAGCCTGTCGTCGAGCCCGTCGGCCCAGTCGTCGTCGGTCAGGTCAAGCGAGCGTGACATTGTTTTCGAGTACTCCCTCGTGAGGATTTCCCGACGCCCGCCGATCGCCGGTCGTCGATGACCCCTCGACCCTAGTGCGGGTGACCCCGCAACCGCAGAGATCTCGGGAACCAGCGCGTCAGGCCGATCCGGCAGTCACGACGAATCGCTGTGGAGATACTCGCTCAGTGCAGTTCGTTCGTGTTCGCGCAGCGGCCTGGACGAGGAGGTGTCGAGATCGAAGGCCACCATCAGTGCCTCCGCGTCTGCACACACCGTTCCGTTTCGATCGGTGACGACGTGCCGAACGCCGTACGAGGTGGTTCCGATACGAGTGATCCACAGCTCGATCACCAGCGGGCCGGAGTCGTCGAGGATCGGGTGCAAGAAGTTGGTGGTCAACGTACGAACCACCACCGCGCCGCGACCTTTCGAGCCCCCCAGGACCGCGTTCAGAAACTGAACGCGGCCTTCCTGGAGGTACTCGACGAACCGGGTGTTGTTTACGTGCCCGAGGCGGTCGGAATCACCCCACCGCACCTGAAGTGTGCAGGTGAAGGTCTGTGCCGACATGTCAGTCTCTGGTCAGCTTCCGGTGCGTGACGCGGTGGGGACGCGCCGCGTCGGGACCGAGCCGCTCGACCTTGTTGGCCTCGTAGCCCTCGAAGTTGCCCTCGTACCAGTACCAGGCAGCCTCGTTGTCTCCGAAGCCGCCTTCCCACGCCAGGATGTGGGTGCAGGTGCGGTCCAGGAACCACCGGTCGTGCGAGATGACCACGGCGCAACCGGGGAATTCCTCGAGCGCGTTCTCGAGCGATCCGAGTGTCTCGACGTCGAGGTCGTTGGTCGGCTCGTCGAGCAGGATCAGGTTGCCGCCCTGCTTGAGCGTCATTGCCAGGTTCAGACGGTTGCGCTCACCGCCGGAGAGAACTCCGGCGGGCTTCTGCTGATCGTGGCCCTTGAATCCGAACGAGCTGATGTACGCGCGCGACGGGAATTCCGAGTTGCCCACGGTGATGAAGTCCAGGCCGTCGGAGACCGTTTCCCAGACCGTCTTCTTCGAGTCGATGCCCGAGCGGTTCTGGTCGACGTAGCTGAGCTTGACGGTCTGCCCGATCTTCACCTCGCCGCCGTCCGGCTCCTCGAGCCCGACGATGGTCTTGAACAGCGTCGTCTTGCCGACACCGTTGGGTCCGATGACGCCGACGATTCCGTTGCGCGGCAACGTGAACGACAGATCCTTGATCAGCACGCGGCCGTCGAAGCCCTTGTCCAGGCTCTTGACCTCGACCACGACGTCGCCGAGGCGCGGCGGGTTGGGGATCTGGATCTCGTCGAAGTCGAGCTTCCTGGTCTTCTCGGCCTCGGCCACCATCTCGTCGTAGCGCGCGAGACGAGACTTGCTCTTGGCTTGACGAGCCTTGGCACCGGAGCGAACCCAGGCGAGTTCGTCCTTGAGCCTCTTCTGCAGCTTCTGGTCCTTCTTGCCCGAGACCTCGAGGCGCGCTGCCTTCTGCTCCAGGTAAGTCGAGTAGTTGCCCTCGTACGCGTGCAGTCGACCGCGGTCGACCTCGCAAATCCACTGCGCGACGTGATCGAGGAAGTATCGATCGTGAGTCACGGCGAGAATGGCACCGGCGTAGGCGGCCAAGTGCTGCTCGAGCCACAGCACACTCTCGGCGTCGAGGTGGTTGGTCGGCTCGTCGAGCAGCAGCAGGTCGGGCTTGCTGAGCAGCAGCTTGCACAGGGCCACGCGACGCTTCTCACCACCGGAGAGGTTGGTGACCGGGGACTCGGGCGGCGGGCAGCGCAGCGCGTCCATCGCCTGCTCGAGCTGGGAGTCGATCTCCCAGGCGTCGGCGTGGTCGAGCTTTTCCTGCAGCTCGCCCATCTCTTCCATGAGCTCGTCGGAGTAGTCGGTTGCCATCAGCTCGGCGATCTCGTTGTAGCGCTTGAGCTGGACCATCGTCTCGCCGAGACCGTCCTCGACGTTCTCGCGAACGGTCTTGGTGTCGTCGAGAATCGGCTCCTGCATGAGGATGCCGACCGAGGCACCGGGATCGAGAAACGCCTCACCGTTTCCGGGCTGATCGATTCCCGCCATGATCTTGAGGATGCTCGACTTACCGGCGCCGTTCGGGCCGACGACGCCGATCTTCGCTCCCGGGTAGAAGCTCATCGTCACGTCGTCGAGGATGACTTTGTCGCCGTGCGCCTTGCGCACCTTCTTCATGGTGTAAATGAATTCAGCCATGCCGCCCAGCTTATCGGTGCGGCCGCGTCGGAACACCATCGACCGAGTCCGCGCCGAGCCCACATCCGTCGTCCGCGGTCGTGCGCGGGTTGCATCCACCGGGGACGACGGATGTCGGCGGGCCGTCAGGCGGGTACCGCCTCGCGGACGTCGTCACCGATTCGATCGCGATCCGGCTCGTCCTCCGGTGGTTCGGCGGCACCCCGATCGTCGTCGGTGAGTGCCTCGTTTGCAGGTACTTCGGGCGCCACCGTCCTGGTCCGATGGATTGCCACGTTGCAGCGCGCAAGGTCCGGCCCGACGGCGCTGGCCCGCATCTCGAGGTCGGATCGTTCGACGCCGTCGCGATTGGTGTATTCGTTGGTGCGCAGCTGTCCGTAGGCGATGATCGGATCGCCCTTCATCAACGATGCGCCGACGCCGCGCACGAGTCGACGCCAGCACGTGACCGTGAGATAGAGGGTGCCGCCGTCGGTCCATTCACCGGTGTTGCGGTCCTGCCGTCGGGCATTGCTCGCCATCCGAAAGCTGAGGACCTCGTCGCCGGTGGGCGTGGAGCGCTTGACGGGATTGGTGATGACGGTGCCCACAACAGCGCACTGAGCTTCGTACATGGTGTCTTCCTCTCGATGGATGTCGCGTGATTGCGATCGAGATCGACACTGCTACGCCAGAGCCACCCGTGACGGACGTGTTCGCGAAATGTGGACAACCGCTGAGCCTGTGGATGAACGTCCAGGATCGGCTGGTCATGACGCCACTCGTGTCGGACCGGTGTGCTACTCGGCTGTCTCTACGTAGACATGCCCACCGAGAGCCGGCACCACCCGTCCGGCGGTGAGCGACGCCACCAGCGCTGCAGTCGAATCGGCGTCTGCGACGGCGACGGTGAGCACGGCTCGAGTGTCGTAGGCGGTATCGAGCACCAAGGCCCCGTGTCCGCGTAGCTCCGATTCGACCCGTCCCACCTCGGCATGGTCGAGTTCGAGGGTCAGCACGTCGCGTCGCTCTCGGGTGAGAAACCGAGCCCGGGCAAGTGCCTCGGTGACCGCACCGCCGTAGGCGCGGGCCAATCCGCCGGTACCGAGCTTGGTGCCACCGAAATATCTGCCGACCACCGCGACCACGTTGGTCAGCCCATGACCGCGCAACACCTCGAGCATCGGCGTTCCTGCCGTGCCGCTGGGTTCGCCGTCGTCGTTGGATCGCTCGATGCGGTGGGTCGAGTCTTCGTGGACGACAACGATGCCTGCAGCCGAGGATTCGACGATGAATGCCGAACAGTGATGTCCGGCAGTCGGATCCGCTTTCCGCGCCGCTGCGATGACCGCGCGAGCGTCGGCCTCGGTGCTCGCCCTGTCCACCACGGTGACGAACCGCGATCTCTTGACCTCGGTCTCGCACACAACCCGGCCGGCGATCGTTCGAAGCGCCATCACGCGGCAGCCCAGCTCATGCAACAACCCTGCTCATGCAACAACCCTGCTCATGCAGCAACGCTGTCCACGACATCGTCTGCGGCACGGACCAATTGGGCGTACATACCGTCTTCGGCGAGCAGAGCCTCGTGGCTTCCGACCTCGCGCACGATGCCGTGATCGAGTACCGCGATGGCGTCTGCTGCTCGCACGGTGGACAGGCGATGGGCGATCAGAATGGTGGTACGGCCGTGCATCAAACCGTCGAGCGCTGTCTGCACTGCACGTTCGGTGCGATTGTCCAGGGCGCTCGTCGCCTCGTCGAGCACCAGAATCGGCGGGTTGCGCAGGACAGTCCGGGCGATTGCGATGCGCTGCTTCTCACCACCGGAGAATCGGTAGCCGCGCTCGCCGACCATCGTGTCGTAACCGTCGTCGAGGCCGTCGATGAAGTCGTGGATCTGGGCCGTCCGAGCGGCAGCCACGATCTCGTCGTCGGTGGCGTCGGGTTTGGCGAACCGCAGGTTCTCCCTGATGGTGGCGTGGGACAGGTAGGTCTCCTGAGAGACGACGCCCACCAGGTCGGCAATGTTCTCCGACGCCAGGTGCCGCAAGTCGACACCGTCGATGGTCACCGAGCCGGCTGTCGGATCATGCAGGCGGGCAACGAGGTATCCCAGCGTGGTCTTGCCCGATCCGGTTGCGCCGACGAGCGCGAGCGTGCTCCCGGCCGGTACGTCGAGATCGATGTTGCACAACGTCGGGACAGTCGCGGCGGCATAGGTGAAGTCGACGCCGCGGAAAGCGACATCGCCGCGCACGCTCTCTCGCGAGAGTGTGACCGGGTGCTCGGGTTCGGCGACATCGATGGGCAGGTCGAGATACTCGAAGACTCTGCCGAACAGCGCCAAGGATGCCTGTACTTCGACGCCGGTGTTGAGCAATTGCATGGTGGGCCGGAACAATTGGGTCTGCAATGCGGTGAACGCGACCAGGGTGCCGATCGTCAATGCACTCCCCTGACCGATGGTGATGCCGGCGAACCAGTACACCAGAGCGGGCATCACGGCGAAGCTGATCTGAATTGTCGCCATCCGCCACTTGCCCGCCATCATCGCGGCCAGTTCGACACCGGCCACCTCGTGCGATCGGTCGGCGAATTTGTCGGTCAACGCCTGGGCGGAACCGGTGGTCTTGCCCAGAAGAATTCCACTGACGGACAGTGATTCCTCGATCTGGACGGACAGATCGCTGAGCAATTTCTGCCGCTTGGTCGAGATCCTGCGACGCTCGTCGCCGATACGTCGAGCGACTCGCACGAAGATCGGCAGGATGATCAGCGAGAACGTGGCGAGCTTCCAATCGAGCAGGAAGAGCGCGACCACGGTCGCAGCGACCGTCGTGGCGTTCTGCGCGATGGACGTCGCGGTGTTGGTGACGACGGATTGCATGCCGCCGATGTCGTTCGCGATACGCGATTGCACCTCACCGGTGCGCGTTCGCGCGAAGAATCCGAGGGACTGTCTCTGCAGGTGCGAATAGACCTGCACGCGCAGATCGTGCATGAGTTGCTGACCGACGCCGTTGGACATCCAGGTCTGCACCACGCCAAGAGTGTTGGTGGCGACTGCAACAGCGATCATGCCGACCGCGATGAGGCTGACGAGCGTGACGTCGCGGTCGGGAATTGCATGATCGAGGAGTTCGCGAAGAAGTAGAGGAGAGGCGAGCGCAATGATGGCGCTGGCCACGATGATCGCGCTGACGACAGCGATCTTGCGCCGGTAGGGCGTGAACAGAGCCAGGACTCGTCGGACGGGCGCTGGATCGGAAGCGAGTGGTACGCGTTCGGGACTGCTTTCCAAGTAGACCTCCGTGGTAGCTGAAGTAATATGCAGAGGTTACCTCACTATGAGGTTGCGAGCAAGCCTCGCTATGATCCGTCGTATGGACACCGGACACTCGCCCAACCTGAGCGATTCGTTCATGGCCGTTGCCCGAAGAATTCGGCGAAGCCACATGACTGCGCTGGAACCGTTCGGACTCAACCCGTCGCAGAGCAGGGCCATGCACGTCTTGGCCCGCGAACGAGAATCGGTCCGATTGCGTGATCTGGCCGAGCACCTCCGCATCGTCGCGCGATCGGCCACCGACATCGTCGACTCACTCGAAGCGGCAGAACTGGTGACGCGAGCGCCGGACCCGAGTGATCGACGCGCTGTTCTGGTCGAGCTGACCGACGCCGGCCGCGCCCTGCTCGACCGCGTCGACGAGGCACGACGTCAGGTGTCCGCGGACATGTTCGACGGCCTCGAGCCGGCCGAACGCACCGAACTCGACCGGCTTCTGCACAAGATCGCCGGCAGCGACTGACGAGAAGCTACTGCCTGCCGTCCCGATCACGACGGGCCAGCTCGGCGAACATCGCGTTGTGCGCGGCCAGGTCGGCGTCGTGGTCACGCTCGGCGGCTCTGTCGCCGCGCCTGGCGTCGCGATCGTCGCTGCGGGACCACTGGATCAGCAGTGCGAGCATGACCAGCACCAGAGGCACCTCGCCGGTTGCCCACGCGATGCCGCCACCGAGCTTCTGGTCCCCCAGTAGGTCGGAGTTCCAGTCGAGGCCGAGCGTGCGGTAGAACCAGGCACCCATGACGGTGTTCATGCTCATCAGCGCCACACCGAAGAACGCATGGAACGGCAGTGAGCCGAACACCACGGCGAGTTTGGTGACCGGAGCAATCTTGCGCGGAGACGGATCGACGCCGATGACCGTCCAGTAGAACAGGTATCCGCTGAGCACGAAGTGCAGGTTCATCAACAGATGAGCTCCGTGACTGTCCAGTACGGCCCCGAAGATTCCGCCGAGATAGAGCACGTAGAAGCCGCCCACGAAGATCAGCGCCGCGACGAGCGGGTGGGTGACGAACTGCGACAGTCGACTGTGCAGGCCCATCAGCAACCACTCGCGCATCCCCGGGACGCCGTCCTTGCCTGCCGCGGGCAGGACACGCAACGCCAACGTCAGTGCACCACCGAGCGCGAGCAGAACCGGCGCGAGCATCGACAGCATCATGTGTCCGGTCATGTGCACGCTGAACACTGCCGTGGAATACCGTCCGATGCCCGACGACGTACTGATCAGCAGTGTGAGGCAGCCCAGGACCCAGGCGACGGTGCGACCGACGGGCCACGCGTCGCCGCGCAGTCGCAGCCGACGGACCCCGATCAGATACACCACGGCCATCACGATCGCGGCGGTGCCGAAGATCAGGTCGAAGCGCCAATCGAAAGCCATACGAGCGAACGTCGGCGGTCCGCTGAGGTCGTATCCGAGCGCGGCCTCGGTCGGCGTCAGGTTCGGGTCGATCTCGGCGGGCGGAGGTGTTCGCCCGAGCCCGACGGCCAGACCGACGGTCGCGGCGAGAACGAGCACCTCGGCCCCGGCGAACCGGAGCAGCGGTCCACGGGCGGTGGGATCGGCGATCAGTGCGGGCAGAGCGCGACGCCGCTGCATCCAGCCGAATCCGCCGAGCACGATCAACGCGAGAATCTTGCCCACGATCAGCAGGCCGTACGTCGTGGTGAACAGGTCGGCGAGAGACACCCGAACCAGGGCGTTGATGACTCCGCTGATGCCCATGACGACGAAGCAGACGCCGGCGATCGTGGAGAACCGCCGAGCAGCGACGTCGGTGTGCGCGCCGCGTCTGCGAACATGTGCAAGCAATGCGAACAGCCCGCCCGCCCACAACGACGCGGCACCGAGGTGCAGGATCAGCGAGTTGGTCGCGATGTCGTGCGATCCGCCCGCCGAGGAATGACCACTGAGCGCAATGGGCAGCAGGGTGGCCAGCGAGAATCCGAGCAGCGCAGGCGTCCAGGACCACCGCAGTACCGTCCTCGATGCAATGGCGACGACGACGGCCATGATGGCCGTCCACCGCCATGCACTGGCGATCTCCACCTGATCCAGCGCGATCCACAGATTCGCCGGCTTCACGGCCTCGGCGAACGGCTGGCCGGAGGTGTCGGACAGCGTCAACGGCACGAGGAGAAGCGCACATACGGCCCAGACGATGGATGCGACCGAGCCGGTGCGAACCGCCCGGTAACCGTCCACGTCGAGCACGCCGTTCTTCTGCGGCGGAACCAGGAACGCCGCCAGCAGGAACGAGCCGACCGCGATGACCGCTGCGATCTCACCGATCGCACGCAGGGCGGGCAGTCCGTAGGTGGTGGCCGGGCCGGGATCAGGGATACCGAGCAGGACCAACGCGTCCGACGCGGACAGCATGACGATCAGGGCAGCGACGACACCGGCGATGACGCCGGCAGTGACGAACACCGACGTGGTTGTCGAGCGGGGATCTGCACTGCCCGTACCCTCGTCCGACCGCACATCGCCGGTGGAGTCCCCGGCGTGCGACGGGTCGGTCTTGTCGAGATCCGGTGTGGCCATACCACCAGAGTAAGAGGTGTTCGGCAGTACTCGAAACGCGAGTCCTACACAGCGTCGTACTTTGCCCCGTCCTCGGCGTCCAGCGAGTCGTGGTGGATGCGTCCGTGCTGCTGCCGGAGAGGCGTGCCGCTCCCGCCCCATCTCTGGGCGATGATCTCCGCCGCAATGGACACCGCGGTCTCCTGCGGCGTGCGTGCACCCAGGTCGAGTCCGATCGGGCTCGACAATCGCGCGAGTTCGGTCTCGGTCACTCCTGCCGCCCGTAACCGGGCGATGCGGTCGTCATGGGTTCGCCGCGAGCCCATCGCTCCGACGAACGCCAGGGCCGGAATCCGCAACGCCACTTCGAGCAGTGGCACATCGAACTTCGGGTCGTGAGTCAACACACAGACCACGGTCCTCTCGTCCAACTCCCCCGCCGCCCACTGTTGGTTCAGGTAGTCGTGCGGCCACGCGACCACCACCTGCTCGGCAGCGGGAAAGCGCTGCGGGGTCGCAAACACGGATCGGGCGTCGCAGACGGTGACGCGGTAGCCCAGAAAGGCACCCTGCTGCGCAACCGCCGCAGCGAAGTCGATGGCACCGAACACGAGCATTCTCGGCGACGGCGCATGACTGGACACGAACACCTGCATTCCCCGACCGCGGCGCTGGCCGTCGGTTCCGTACGTCAGAACAGCCGAACGTCCCGCTGCGAGTAGCCCTTTCGCGTCGTCGGCAATGGCGGCGTCGGCCCGCGAGCTGCCGAGGGAACCGCGAATACCCGACTCCGTCAGAACTGCTCTCCGACCGACCCGTGTTGCGTCGGCATGAGCGATCACGGTGGCCACTGCAACCGGGACGTTGCGGCGCACGTTCGCCACGACGTCACCGAACTCGGGAAAGGTGTGCTTCGACACCGCCTGCACGAACACATCCAGCGTTCCCCCACACGTGAGCCCGACTGCGAATGCGTCGTCGTCCGACACTCCGTATCGAGTGAGTATCGGCGTACCGGACTGCATCACGTCCTGCGCCGACTCGTACACGGCACCCTCGACGCAGCCGCCGGACACCGAACCGGCGACCGCACCGTCCTGGCCGACCATCATCGACGCACCCACAGGACGCGGCGCGGAGTCGAATGTCTGCACGACCGTTGCCACCGCGGCCGCGTCGCCGGTCTGCCAGGCGTGCAGCAGCTCGTCCAGAATGTCGTGCATCGAACCTCCTTCGGGTGCCGGCCGGAACGTATACGACATCACAGGCTTCCCCCTGCACTGCTCCCTCAACCCATGCCGGTGTGATCGCCGTAGGCGGAAAGGTACACTCGTCAACCGTGCTCGAGCGGGCCTGTCCGCGCGTGCCAGCCTCCGTAGCTCAGGGGATAGAGCAAGGGCCTTCTAATCCCTTGGTCGCAGGTTCGAATCCTGCCGGGGGCACCCTCTGACCAGCGCGAACGCTGGCCGACTCGCGTTACTGTGGTTGACTTCGCGTAACGAAGGGTTACACGTGCATCAGCTCACTCTCGGAGTCCTCTCACGTTCGCGCAAGCCCGATGAGCGTCGACTACCGATTCATCCTCTTCATTTCGATCGCATCGACGCCGACATTCGAGGCCGAATGTTCCTCGAATCCGGCTACGGCGAACCGTTCGGAATCACCGACGAGCACCTGGCCACGCAGGTCGCGGGCATCGGCACCCGCGCCGAGCTCATTGCTCGGTGCGACGTGATTCTGCTGCCGAAGCCTCAGGCCGAAGATCTCGAGTCTCTTCGACCCGGCCAGACGCTCTGGGGTTGGCCGCACTGTGTGCAGGACGAAAGGCTCACCCAGATCGCCGTCGACCGCAAGCTCACGCTGATCGCCTTCGAGGCCATGAACCACTGGACGCAGGACGGCTGGTTCAATCTTCATGTGTTCCACAAGAACAACGAATTGGCCGGGTACTGCTCGGTGCTGCACGCATTGCAGCTGATCGGTTCCACCGGGGACTACGGCCGCAGGTTGCGGGCCGCTGTCATCGGTTTCGGAGCCACGGCTCGCGGCGCGGTCACCGCGCTCAGTGCACACGGGATTCACGACGTCGATGTCCTCACTCAGCGTGGGGTCACGGCGGTGGGTTCGCCGATCCACTCGGCCAACATCGTCAATTTCGATCTCGACGACGCCGATCCCCGCCAGAGCCGAGCTCTGACTCCCGACGGTCGAATCCCACTCTCGCAGTTTCTGTCCGACCACGATGTGATCGTCAATTGCGTACTGCAGGATACGAACTCACCACTGACGTTCCTGACGAACGAGGACCTGCCCACATTGACTCCGGGCACCCTGGTCGTGGACGTCTCGTGTGACGAGGGAATGGGATTCGAATGGGCTCGGCCCACGTCGTTCGCCGACCCGATGTTCACCGTCGGTGACAACGTGCACTACTACGCCGTCGACCACAGCCCGTCCTATCTGTGGAATTCGGCGACGTGGGAGATCAGCGAATCGTTGCTGCCCTACCTTCGCGTGGTTCTCGACGGGCCCGCAGCGTGGAGTGAGGACGTCACCATCGAGCGTTCCATCGAAATCAGGGAGGGTGTCATCGTGAACCCCAATATCCTTGCCTTCCAACATCGCAGTGCGGAGTACCCGCACACTGCAGCATGAGCGTCACGTGGGTCGAGGACGGCGTCGAACGGTCCGCGCGATGGCAGTCGGAGAACGGTGCGCCGCCACCGCGGGTGATACGGATCGTCGACGACGCGACGACGGCGGACGTGGCCTACAAGCTGGCGACGATCGGCGAGTCCCTGCTGTGGCGTGGCGATTACAACAACGCTCGCCAGCTCCTGTCGGCCATGACGCGGCGGGTACCACCGGCCACACAGCCCGAGAACGCGTCGCCCGCCGAGCGGTTCCACCTGCATCGTCAGTACCAGGCGCGGCGCGCACGGGTATTGGGAATGCTTCTGGTGCAACTTGATTCGGATCTACGGCTCGATCTCGGCCGAGCGCCGGAGGTGCGATCGGCCGTAGCGGAAGCACTGGGTCCCGATGCCTCGGCCTGCGTGCTGTCACTCCGTGAACTCCTCGGGATCATCGGCGCACACGAGTGGCGCCGCAAGGGAGTGTTCGTGCCGGCGCTGGACGCGTCCGTTCATCCCCACTACGGAGTGTTCTCGCCTGTCCGCGGTGAGTACATCCAGCTCGTCGCCGAAGCACCGCTACCTGCCACGGACCGGGCTTTCGACATCGGGACGGGCTCGGGTGTGCTGGCTGCGGTACTCGCGCGCCGGGGCGTACCTGCAGTGGTGGCGACCGACAAGGACCCCCGATCGGTCGCGTGCGCCCGCGCCAATCTCGACGCACTCGGGTACAGCGATCGGGTCGAGGTGGTGCAGACCGACATCTTCCCGAGCGGCCGCGCGGGATTGATCGTCTGCAACCCGCCGTGGATCCCCACCAAGCCGACGTCGGGGATCGAGCATGCCGTCTACGATCCCGGTTCTCGCATGCTCAAATCGTTCCTCAGCCGCCTCGGCGGGCATCTGACGCCCGACGGCGAGGCCTGGTTGGTGTTGTCCGACCTCGCCGAGTTGCTCGGATTGGTCACGCGCACAGACCTTCTCGCGTCGATCGACAAAGCCGGCCTGACCGTCGTCGACCGGATGGACACCGTGCCATCGCATTCTCGAGCGACCGACGCCTCCGATGTTCTGCACGAAGCCCGGTCGCGCGAGACCACGTCGCTGTGGAGACTGCGCCGCCGCTAGCCATCCACGCCCGACACGAGAAAGCCGCCCGAGCAATGCTCGGGCGGCTTCGTCGATCGCGCGGTGAGTCAGTGCCGGTCGCGGGTCTCGAACTCTCCGTTGATCACGGTGCCCAGCGGCGCGTCACGCTCGGCCTTCTTCGCGGCCTCGCGCATTTCGATTCCATCGGTGATCAGATCACCGATCTCGCGAGTGACGTCACGGACCGCTCCGGCGATGATCACCACGATTCTGCCGACGTGTGTCGCCGCAGACTCGGTGAAATCCTGCACGGTGTCCTTGTTGCGCTCGAACCTTCCCACCACCAGGACCGCCCCCTTCGAAGTCGTCACGCTGCGTCGGTCTTCTTACGCTCGACGATAACACTGGCCGGAGCCGCCGATCCGGTGAGCGAGTTGGGCAGAGCGAGCTTGAAGATCTTGCCCCACACGGTACCGATCTGGTGGAAGAAGCCGCCGGTGTTGTACGGCAGGTCGTACTTCTGGCACAGAGCCTTGACCTCGGGTGCGATCTGCGGGTAGCGGTGCGCGGGAAGATCCGGGAAGAGGTGGTGCTCGATCTGGTGCGAGAGGTTGCCGGACATGATGTGGAACAATGGCGAACCCTCGATGTTGGCCGATCCGAGCATCTGACGGACGTACCATTCGCCCCGGCTCTCGTCGGCGGTCTCTTCCTGACTGAAGGTCTGCACCCCCGTCGGGAAGTGGCCGCAGAAGATGATCGAGTACGTCCACACGTTCCGGATCAGGTTCGCAGCAACGTTGCCGACCACGGTCGAGGCGAAGAACGGCCCGGTCAGAGCGGGGAAGATGACGTAATCCTTGAGAGCCTGCTTGCCCGCCTTGCGCCACATTCCCTGCAGCAACGGCTTGACGTCGTGCCACTTGCGCTTACCGGCGACGATGTTCTCGGTCTCGAGGTCGTGCAGCATGACGCCCCACTCGAAGAACGTCATGAGCAGGAATGCGTAGACGGGGTTGCCGAGGTAGTACGGGTTCCACTTCTGGTCCTGATCCATGCGCAGGATGCCGTACCCGATGTCGCGGTCCATGCCGACGATGTTGGTGAATGTGTGGTGCATATAGTTGTGCGAGTGCTTCCACTGGTCTGCCGGGCAGACGGTGTCCCACTCGAACACCTCGGAGTTCAGGCCCGGCTCACGCATCCAGTCGTACTGGCCGTGCATGACGTTGTGGCCGATCTCCATGTTGTCGAGGATCTTCGCGACGCCGAGTGCGCCGACGCCGGCGAGCCATGCCGGCGGGACGAAAGGCAGATACATCAGTGCGCGTCCGGTGATCTCGAGCCCGCGCTGCGCCTTGATGATCTTGTAGATGTACTCGCGGTCCTCGTCGCCGAGCTTGGCGACGGTGCGGGCACGCAGGTCGTCGAGTTCGCGGCCGAGCTCTTCGACCTGTTCGTACGTCAGTACGGTCGGCTCGTCGGGCAACGTTTCGTTGCGTCGGAAGGGAATGACGGCGGTGGGCAGGATCGAGAGAATCGTTCCGAGCATCTGCTGATCTCCAATTCGATCGGGTGGTGGGCGGGAGCTCCGGGACTAGATGTCGATGTCGACGTCGCCGACGGCAACGGACACACAGAGCTGGATCTTCTTGTCGGATTCGGTGTCGGTCTCACCGGTCTTGATGTTCTTGGTGCAGCCGGACTTCTTCACCGAGGTGCAGGTGAAGCAGATGCCCATTCGGCACCCGTTGGCCGGCGACAGACCGGCTCCCTCGGCTTGTTCGAGCAACGTTGCACCGTCGTTCTCGGCGGCGACGTCACTTCCGGAGAACGTGGTGGTTCCGGTGACGTCGTCGCTCACGGTGGCGAAGGACGGTGTGAATTCCTCGAGGTGCAGTCGGTCGCCGAGCCCTGCGTCGTCGAAGAACGACGTCACGCCCTTCATCAGCCCGGGCGGACCGCACAGGAAGGTGTCCGCGTCTGCGAACCACGGTGCCACGGCGTCGAGATGCTCTTTGCCGAAGAACCCGTGCAGGTCCCCGCCGGTCGTCTGCTCGGTGTATGCGAAGACGAGGTTCACATTGTCGTGCTCGGCGGCGATCTTCTCGAGATCCTGCTTGTACGCGACGTCGTTCTCGGTGTACGCGTAGTGCAGGAAGGTCAGGTCGCTGCTGTACCCCTCGTCCAGCAGCGACCTGAGCATGGACAGCACGGGCGTGATGCCGCTGCCGCCGCTGATCAGCAGCGTGCGCGCCGGGCGTGGCTGGGGAAGCTTGAAGGTGCCGTCCGCCTGCGACAGGCTGACGACGAGGCCGACGTGGGCGTTCTTGTGCAGATACTGCGAGACCAGCCCCTCGGGGTGCGCCTTGATCGTCAGCTCGATTCGGCCGTCCTTGCGGTACTGCGAACAGGCCGGCGAGTAGCAGCGAGTCTGACGTACGCCGTCGATGACCACCCCGACCTGAACGAACTGGCCGGCCTGAAAGCCCTTCCACTGTCGGGTGGGGCGGATGGTGAGCGTGAGCGAATCTTCGGTGGACCGGTGTATCTCGGTCACTTCACCGCGCAGATCACGAACGGTCGTCATGGGGTCGACCAGCTCCAGGTACCGATCGAGCGCGTGGGGCGTGGCCATGGCCTCGAACAGGGAAAGAAGCGAGAACTTGCGCGAACCCGTGGGTCGCGTCGGACGTTCTTGAAGCGTCATTCCATCCTCCCTAACCGGATCGAACCCTACGACCCATTCAGTGAACGATTGTGCACTAACATGAGTGTGACAGAGCGACACCGGTACCTGTCAACGTTTATGTGACCGCCATTACAGACCTCATGTGAAGTTCACGGGGACCGCGGAAGCAACCGGAGGGGAGATCACAGAGTGCCCGCCCATAAACTGGACGCCGTGACAGAACCGGGTACCCGCGCGGAGCGCAAGGAGCGCACGCGGCAGGCCTTGATCGACGGCACACTCGATCTGCTTCGCGAACGGTCGTTCGCGAGCGTGAGCCTGCGTGAGGTCGCGCGGTCCGCCGGCATCGTCCCCACCGCGTTCTATCGACACTTCGCGTCCATGGAAGACCTCGGGGTCGCGTTGGTCGAGGACAGCATGCGCATGCTGCGCCAGATGCTGCGCGATGCCAGACGCAACCCGAGTACCAAGACGGCCACCGAATCCTTCGGCATCCTGGTTCGTCAGGTCCGCAGCCACGAGGATCAGTTCCGCTTCCTCAGTCGCGAGCGCTACGGCGGAGTCACCGAGGTACGTCGCGCGTTCGCCACCGAGCTCCGGCTGTTCGTCAGCGAGCTGACTATCGACCTCTCTCGCATGCCCGGTCTCGAACGATGGGACGTCTCCGATCTCGAGATGACGGCCGACCTCCTGGTCTCGACGATGCTGACGGCGGTGGTCGGTCTGTTGGAGATCGACCGGCCGGGTAGTCAGAACGAGAAAGACCTCATCGAACGCACCGAGAAGCAGATCCGGATGATCATGCTGGGGATGAGCAAATGGGAACCGCGACGGGCCTGACCGTCGGGCACGAGCGCGAGCCGCGAAGGAGCATTATGACCACCGAGGTACACATCGGCGAGTACACGTTCGAGCTGGCGCAGGCAGGCCCTGTCGACGGCGTACCCGTCGTTGCGCTGCACGGCTTTCCACAGACCAACGCGTCGTGGTCGCGGGTGACCCCCGAATTGACGGCCGCGGGTTGCCGCGTCCTGGCCCCCAACCAGCGGGGCTACTCCCCCGGTGCCCGCCCGATCGGCGTCGAGCACTACCGCATCGAGCGTCTCACCGAGGACGTCCTCGGTCTGCTCGACGCCTTCGACCTGAACTCGGCGCACCTGGTGGGCCACGACTGGGGTGCTGTGGTCGCCTGGCATGTCGCTGCCGAGCATCCCGACCGAGTCCGAAGCCTCACTACCGCATCCGTTCCGCATTCCGCGGCGTTCAACTGGGCCATTCGCGAGGACCCGGACCAGCAACAGCGGTCACAGTACTTCGGCTTGCTTCGCGAACCCGAGAAGGCCGAACGAGTGCTGACCGAGAACAACGCGCAACGGCTACGCGCGATGTTCGGGGCCGAGAGCCTCGACGACGAATACGTTCGCCATCTGACGGTGCCGGGAGCACTGACGGCTGCGTCGAGTTGGTATGCCGCGATGACGCGGGAGTTCGCGAACCTACCCGCAGTGACGGTGCCGACCACCTACGTGTGGAGCAACGGCGACACCGCCATCGGCCGAGCCGGTGCCGAGCGCTGCGGCGAATTCGTCGATGCGCCGTACCGATTCGTCGAACTCGACGGCATCTCCCATTGGATCCCCGAGGAAGCCCCCGACAGACTCGCAGCCGAGATCTTGGATCGTATCGGGTCGGTCTAAACCTGTTCCGGGGCGCGAACTTTGAGCAGTGCCAGCAGCCCGGCGGCGAGGACGATGATCAGCCCGGCGATACCTGCGCGGTCGGCGTCGAACATCCACACGAACAGCCCGAACAGCGAGGGCGCGAGAAACGACGCGGCCCGACCCGTCGTCGCGAACAGTCCGAAGAACTGACCCTCGCGCCCGGGCGGTGCCAGTCGGGCCAGGAAGGTACGCGCAGACGATTGCGCGGGCCCCACGAACAGGCACAGGATCAGCCCGAAGATCCAGAACATCGTCGGTCCCGACACGAACAGCAGAATGGTCCCGGCCGCGATCATGGACGTGAGCGAGAAGACGATGACCTTCTTGGGTCCGATTCTGTCGTCGAACCGCCCGGCGACGATGGCACCGAGGCCTGCGATGACATTGGCGGCGACGCCGAACAGCAGTACGTCCGCCGCGCCGATGCCGTAGACGCTGACGGCGAGAACGGCGCCGAAAGTGAACACGCCCGCCAGCCCGTCCCGGAACAGTGCGCTGGCGATCAGGTAGTAGACGGCACGCCGGTCTGCGCTCCACAACTCGCGCACATCGCGAAAGAGAACGCGATAGGACTCCGCGAAGCCGGCCTGTGCCGCCTCGGGATCGGCGATGGCCCTGGGTACTTCGGGAACTGCGAACATCACCGGGATGGCCGAGACCGCGAACCAGACGGCCGCCAGCACGGCGACGAGCCTGATGTTGAGCCCTCCGTCGGTGCTCAGCCCCAGCAGGCCCCGAGTGTCGCCGTCCCCGACGATGAAACCGAGGTAGCACAGAAGCAGTAGGACGATTCCACCGAAATAGCCCATCGCCCAACCGAATCCGGACACGCGTCCGATATTGGCCGGGGTGGAGACCTGCCGCAGCATCGAGTTGTACGGAATACTGGCCAGCTCGAACATGATGGATCCGAGACCGAGCAGCAGCAGCCCGAGCCACAGATAGTGGTAGTCGTCCTGTACGAAGAACAAGCCGGCCATGGCCACGACCGTCAATGCGGTCAATAGCCCCAGCAGCCATTTTCTCTTGCCTCGGGCGTCGAAGTACTGCCCGCACACCGGTGCCAGCAGTGCGATGACGACGCTCGACAGCGCGATGGACCAGCTGAACCACGTGGTCGCCGAGATGGATCCGGGTAGGTCGTCACCGACGGCATCGGTGAGATACACCGAGAACACGAACGTGAGAATGACGGCATTGAACGCGGCCGATCCCCAGTCCCAGAACCCCCAGGCGGTGACCTGCTTACGCGTTGTGGCGACTCCGACGACAGCGGCCTCCGGCTGGGTTCCCATGGTTGCCAACACTAGCCCGCGACGGGCCCATGTTTGGGTGCACCTAGTTGCATAGTCACCACGTTGCATACATACTCTCGGGTGTGGCTTTGGAACACGCGATTCTGGTCTCCCTCACCGAGCTGAGTGGCTCGGGGTACGAGCTCGCCCGACGGTTCGACAAGTCCATCGGCTTCTTCTGGAGTGCAACTCACCAGCAGATCTACCGCACTCTGACGCGGATGGATGGAGCGGGCTGGATCACCGGCGAGGCAGTCGCGCAGGACGGCCGTCCCGACAAGAAGGTCTATTCGGTCAGCACCGCGGGCCGCGCCGAGCTCGATCGCTGGATCGCCGCACCGACCGATCCCTCGCAGCTTCGCGAGGAGCTCGCCGTGAAGATTCGCGGTGCGGCCAACGGTGACATCGAAGCGTTGAAAGTCGAAGTCGCCCGCCACCGCGACGTACATGCCACCCGTCTCGACGTGTATCGACTGATCGAGAAGCAGGACTTTCCGGCCCCCGCTGCCCTGACCGGTACCGCGCTGCATCAATACCTGGTGCTCCGCGGCGGGATTCGTGTCGAAGAAGGATTCACCGAATGGTGCACCGAGGTATTGGAGAAACTGTGAAGACCGAGCAGACCACTGGTCCGTACCCGATTCTGTTGTCGCCGTTGAACGTCGGCGCAACCACGCTGAAGAACCGCGTGATCATGGGATCGATTCACACCGGCCTCGAAGATCGCGCCCGCGACACCGGCCGCCTGGCGGCCTACTTCGCCGAGCGTGCCCGCGGCGGAGTCGCACTCATCATCACCGGGGGTTACGCCCCCAATCGCACCGGGTGGCTGTTGCCGTTCGGGGCCAAGCTGACCAACCGCATCGAGGCCCGTCGGCACCGCAGGATTACCACTGCCGTGCACCGCGAAGGCGGCAAGATCGCGCTCCAGATCCTCCATGCCGGACGCTATTCCTACCAGCCGCTGAGTGTGTCGGCATCGTCGATCAAAGCTCCCATCAATCCTTTTCGGCCCAGGCGATTGACCTCGAGGGGCGTTCGCTGGCAGATCAGAAACTTCGTGCGGTGCGCCCGACTCGCACAGAGCGCCGGCTACGACGGCGTCGAAATCATGGGCGGCGAAGGCTACTTCATCAACCAGTTCCTCTCCGAGCGCACCAACAAGCGACGCGACGAATGGGGTGGTTCTGCGGAGAACCGTCGCCGAATGGCAGTCGAGATCGTGCGACAGACGCGGGCTGCGGTTGGCCCGGACTTCCTCATCGTGTTCCGGCTGTCGATGGCCGACCTCGTCGAGGAGGGCCAGAGCTGGAACGACATCGTTGCCCTCGCCGAGGACGTCGAGGCCGCAGGCGCGAACATCATCAACACCGACATCGGCTGGCACGAATCGCGGGTGCCGACCATCGTCACCTCCGTCCCCAGGGCGGCGTTCGCCGACATCACCGGCAAGCTCGAAAAATACGTGAGCATCCCCGTCGCCGCGTCCAACCGCATCAACATGCCCGAGATCGCCGAGAACATCCTCGCCCGCGGCGACGCGCAGCTGATCGCCATGGCCAGGCCGATGCTCGCCGATCCGTTCTGGGTCGAGAAGGCTGCTTCCGATTCCGCAGATCGAATCAACACCTGCATCGCCTGCAATCAGGCCTGCCTCGACCATGCCTTCGTACACAAGAAGGTCTCGTGCCTGGTCAACCCTCGCGCCGGTCGCGAGATCGACCTGCAGTTGTTGCCGACGAAGAAGACCAAGAAGGTGGCGGTCGTCGGGGCCGGGCCCGCCGGACTGTCTGCGGCGCTCACCCTTGCGCAACGCGGACACGCCGTCAGCCTGTTCGAGGCCAGGAGCGAGATCGGCGGCCAATTCGGTATCGCCCGTCTGATTCCCGGCAAGGAAGAGTTCGCCGAGACCATTCGCTACTTCTCCACCGCTCTGCGCGACGCGGATGTTGCGGTACACCTCGATACTCGGGTCACCGCCACAGAACTCGCCGCGGGCGAATTCGACGAGGTGGTCCTGGCCACCGGTGTCACTCCCCGGATGCCGCAGATCCCAGGTATCGATCACCCGTCCGTGCTCTCGTACGCGGAACTGGTACGCGACGGTAGGGCCGTCGGCGACCGGGTCGCGGTCATCGGTGCCGGCGGCATCGGCATCGACATCTCCGAGTTCCTCACCACCGACGCCTCCCCCACGCTGGACCTGAAGGAATGGAAGCAGGAGTGGGGAGTCACCGAGCCCGAGGCCGCGCCGGGCGCGTTGACCACCCCGGTGCCTGCCGCATCTCCTCGGGAGGTCTACCTCCTGCAACGCAAGCCGGGACGTATCGGGGCCGGTCTCGCGAAGACCACCGGGTGGGTCCACCGCGCAGCGTTGAAAGCCAAAGGCGTGCATGAGCTTTCGGGGGTGAACTACGAGAAGATCGACGATGCGGGCCTGCACATCTCGTTCGGCGAGAAGCACGAACGCCCACGCTTGCTCGATGTCGACACCATCGTGATCTGCGCGGGCCAGGAGTCGGTCCGCGATCTGGTCGACGAGCTGAAGGCCGCGGGCACCACCACACACATCATCGGCGGTGCGGACGTGGCGGCAGAGTTGGACGCCAAACGGGCGATAGAGCAGGGCACCCGGCTCGCGGCCACGATCTGATCTGTCCGCTAGCCTGTCTCACCGTGAGCCTGCCCAAGCCCAGCCCCGATGCCCGCGCCGTCGTCACCGGAGCCTCCTCCGGTATCGGTGAAGCCCTGGCCACCGAACTCGCCACCCGTGGTCACTCGTTGATCGTCGTGGCCCGACGTGGTGAACTGCTCGAGGCGCTGGCCGCGAAGCTCGCCGCCGAGCACGGCGTCACCGTCGAGGTGCGGGCGTCGGATCTGTCCAACCGCGAGCAGCGCCAGGAGCTGGTCACCGAGCTCTCCGAGCGTGAGATCTCGATCCTGTGCAACAACGCAGGCATCGCGACGTTCGGACCCGTGGCCGGGCTCGATCCCGCGTACGAGCGCGATCAGGTGGAGCTCAATGCCGTTGCCGTACACGACCTCACGTTGGCGGTCATGCCCGGCATGATCGGTCGCGGAGCAGGCGGCATCCTCATCACCGGTTCTGCGGCGGGCAACATGGCCATCCCCAACAACGCGACCTACGCCGCGACGAAGGCCTTCGTCAACACGTTCTCGGAGTCACTGCGCGGTGAGCTCGCGGGCACCGGCGTCAACGTCACCCTGCTCGCTCCAGGCCCGGTCCGCACCGAGACACCCGACCCGGCCGATGCGTCGATCGTCGACAAGATGGTTCCCGACTTCCTGTGGATCGACAGCGCCTATACCGCGAAGCTGTCACTGGACGGCCTGGCGAAGAACAAGATGCGCGTCGTTCCGGGCCTGCTGAGCAAGGGCATGTCGGTCGCCGGGCAGTACAGCCCGCGCAGCATTTCGGCACCGATCATCGGCAGCTTCTACAAGAAGCTGGGCAACTAGCACCCGAATCCTGGTCGTTCTGCGGGCTCCTCTCCCGACTGAGCAAGCTCAGCGCCGCCGACGCCGTCGTCCGGTTCCGAAGATGCTGCGCGAGATTTCCCGCCCGGCGGCCGAGGCAGCCGATCGAAGGAAGCTCTTGACCGCTGGGTTGCCCATGATGCGCTCCGCGGCCGACGGCCCGTCCGGCTCGCTCGGGGGTAGATCCGGCAGATCGGCGGGCAGCGGTGGGATATCGAACTTCTCTGCCGGAGCGGGCACGTCGGCCACGCGAGCGTTCATCCGCTCGTAGGCGGACTCGCGATCGATTGTCTCGCGGTACTTGGCGGAGAGGGTGCTCGACGACGCGGCGGCCGCGATGGCGTCGTTGCCGATGGTGTCCATCAGGGACCGGGGCGGACGAATCTTCGTCCACGCCACGGGCGTCGGAGCCCCCTTCTCCGAGAGCACCGTCACGATCGCCTCGCCGGTTCCCAACGACGTCAGTGCCTTCTCGAGGTCGTACGCGTCGGTCTTGGGGTAGGTGCGCACCGTCTTGTTCAGTGCTTTCTGGTCGTCGGGAGTGAAGGCGCGCAGAGCATGCTGGATTCGCGCACCCAGTTGGGAGAGAACGTCGTTGGGGACGTCGGTGGGCAGCTGCGTGCAGAAGAAGACGCCGACGCCCTTCGAGCGAATGAGCTTGACGGTCTGTTCCACCTGCTGCAGAAAGGCTTTCGACGCGTCGGCGAAGAGCAGATGCGCCTCGTCGAAGATGAACACGAGCTTGGGCTTGTCGACGTCACCGACCTCGGGCAACGTCTGGAACAAATCGGCCAGTACCCACATCAGGAAGGTGGAGAACATCACCGGGCGTGACGCCTGAGCACCGAGCTCGAACAGGGTGATGACGCCTCGTCCGTCGGGTCCGACGCGGAGCAGGTCCTCGGTCTCGAGTTCCGGTTCGCCGAAGAAGGTGTCGCCGCCGTCGGCCTCGAGATTGGCCAAGGCGCGCAGGATGACTCCGGCGGTCGCCGACGAGACACCGCCGATGCCTTTCAGGTCGGCTTTGCCTTCGTCACTCGTCAGATGCATGATCACCGACCGCAGGTCCTTGAGATCGAGCAAGGCAAGTCCCTGGGAATCGGCCCAGTGGAAGATCAGCCCCAGGGTCGACTCTTGAGTGTTGTTGAGCCCCAACACTTTGCTGAGCAAAATCGGTCCGAACGCGGTGATCGAGGCCCGCACCGGCACCCCGATTCCCTCAGTGCCGAGCGAGAGAAATTCCACCGGGTGTCCGGCTGGAGCCCAGTCCGTCAGGCCGGTGTCCGCAGCGCGGCTGCGGATCTTGTCGGTGTCTTCGCCCGGCGCGGACAAGCCCGAGAGATCTCCTTTGACATCGGCCATGACGACGGGAACCCCTGCGGCAGAAAGCTGTTCGGCTATCCCCTGGAGCGTCTTGGTCTTGCCGGTTCCGGTGGCCCCGGCAACGAGACCGTGCCTGTTCAACGTGGCCAACGGAATACGAATGCGGGCAGCGGGGTCGGTGACACCGTCCAGAACGACGGTTCCCAGTTCCAATGCCGCACCTGCCGATGTGTATCCGGCGGCGATCTCGCTTGCTTTACCGTGCACCGCCGGTGCCGACCCTTGCTCTGCGGCACGCGCCTCGGCCTCGGCGGCGTCGGCCGCAGCCAGAGCTTCGGCAGCCACCCGTGCGGCTTCCACGGCCGCCGCTTTGGCCGCCTTCGCCTTCTCGGCAGGGCTGAGCGTGGGTGCCGGCTGCGTCGGGTCGCCTGTCATGTCCGCATCCTTTCGTGAACGTGCGCTGAAGTGAACGGGGTCGATCGCCACCGCAAACCCTAGTGGCTGTGGTGGGCGCACTACTGTGGAGCGAGTGCAGGACAAACTCGTGTGGATCGACTGTGAAATGACCGGCTTGGACCTGAGCAAGGACAAGCTGATCGAAATCGCGGCGTTGGTGACCGACAGTGAGCTCAACATCCTCGGAGAGGGTGTCGACATCGTCATCCACGCCGACGACGATGCGTTGGCGAACATGCCGGCCGTCGTCACCGACATGCATGCCAAGTCGGGCTTGACCGACGAGGTGCGCGCGTCGACGGTGAGCCTGGAGGAAGCCGAGCAGCGCGTGCTCGCGTACATCAAGGAGCACGTCCCGGTGGCCGGAACGGTTCCGCTCGCGGGAAACTCGATCGGGACCGATCGTGGATTCATCTCTCGCGACATGACCGCGCTCGACACCTACCTCCACTACCGAATGATCGACGTCAGCTCGATCAAGGAACTTTCTCGACGGTGGTACCCACGGATCTACTACGGGCAGCCGGCCAAGGGCCTTGCGCACCGCGCCCTCGCGGACATCAAGGAGTCGATCAAAGAGTTGCAGTACTACCGCCGGACGGCCTTCGTGGCTCCGCCGGGGCCCTCTACCAGCGACATCGCAGCAGTTGTTGCCGAACTCGACACGCAATCGGGGGCGGATTAGCAACCTCGGATTCAACCCGCTAGTATTGTCGACGCTGCTGATGCAGAGCCCGAAAAGGTTCTGCGGACGCATGCAATGGTGGGCGTAGTTCAGCTGGTAGAGCACCAGGTTGTGATCCTGGATGTCGCGGGTTCGAGTCCCGTCGCTCACCCCACACGAAGAAGGCCGGTCTCCTCGCGAGACCGGCCTTTTTCGTGTATTCACTCCACCCTTCGTAAGGGTGTTCGAGCGGACGGTGCGTACCCACCCTGACCTCGAATTACGTTGTTGTAATTCAGTTTTCGAGTTTCTTATGGGGTTTCTGTGACGTACGGTTACCAATGGCACTTTTGGGGAAGAAAAGTACCAATGTGATTCATGTGTTTTCTGCTACGTGAGTTCAGCGTGCCCCGAAGCGTCACCGAACATGTTCTTACGTCCTGTGGGCGCCCATCCGACGGGTGCCCGGTGGACGCAGACGAGGAGGCTTTTCGTGGGTCGCAGAATGCACAGAGTCATAGCGGGTTCGATCTTGTCGGCAGCACTGTGCATCGGCACAACCGGCTTGCTCAGCCCAGCGGTGGCCACCGCTCAACCCACGATCGAATTACCTCAGATCCCGATCCCCCAGCCCGATGCTCAGCAGCGGGCCGCAATACTCGCCGCGGTGCTCGACGCCACCGGTGTGCTCATCAACCAGGTCGCGGCGATCGTTCTCGACGGCGACGTGCTGTCGGTGCCGGATACCGCAACTCCCGCGGATGTACCCGAGATCGAACTTCCGAGTGCGCCGCCCACCGTCGGTCTCGGCGGCGCAGTGCTCCCGATCGACGCAGGCAAATATCGCATCACTTCGGGTTACGGCGGACGCAACAACCCGACCGGCAACGGCGCGCAGTACCACCAGGGTGTGGACCTGGCTGCCGACAGCGGAACCCCGATCCATGCGGTGACCGGCGGAACCGTCGTTCAGGCCGGAGACGCGGGCGACGGCTACGGCAAGCTCGTTCGGGTCAAGAGCGGAAACACCGAGACCTACTACGGCCATCAGTCCAGCCTCGCTGTGTCCGTCGGTGACGAGGTGGCACCGGGAGATGTCCTCGGGGCGGTCGGCAGCACCGGCAATTCGACGGGACCGCATCTGCACTTCGAGGTCCGCAACAACGGCTCGAGCATCGAACCGGTCGCGTACCTGAAGACACTCGGGATAGATCCTTCGCTCTACCAAACCCGCGATCGAAGCTGATCGACACCGATCAGACAGTGGTGGCGTTGCCCGCTTTCCACTCGTCCCAGGGAATGTTCCAGTCGCCGAGACCATCGGTGCCCGACAACGTTCCACCGACGGTGTTCTTGACCACGACGATGTCACCGCGCTTGGTGTTGTCGTAGACCCACTTGGCGTTGGTCGGACTGAGGTTCAGACACCCGTGCGAGGCGTTGGAGTAGCCCTGCTGCCCCACCGACCACGGTGCGGAATGGAAGAAGATGCCGCTGTACGACATCCGCGTCGCCCAGTCGACCGGAGTGCGGTACCCGGTGGACGAGTTGACCGGCACACCGTAGGTCGACGAATCCATGACGAGATGCTCGAATCGATCACCGATGATGTAGACGCCGTTGTCCGTCGGGGTGGAGTCCTTGCCCATCGACGTCGGCATCGTGATGACATCCTGGCCGTTGACGTTGAACGTCACCTGCTTGGTGTTGTCGTCCGCAGTGGCAATGACCGCGTCGCCGATCGTGAACGACGTCGTCGCATTCTCCTGGCCGTAGATGTCGTCACCGAGATCACGCCCGTACACGTTGACGGCCACGTCGACCTTGGTGCCCGGTGCCCAGTAGTTCTGCGGTCGCCAGCGAACCTCTTTGTTGTTCACCCAGTAGAACGCACCTTCCACGGCCGGCGTCGTGGTGACCGTGATCGCATTCTGGGCAGCAAGCTTGTCGGTGATCGCCTCGTCGAACTGGACCGCGACGGGCTGCCCGATACCCACCACGTCGCCCGGGTTCGGCAGAACGTAGGGCTTGGTGAAATTGCCCGGCTGGCTGGTGGTGAAGCTCGACACCGTGCTCGATGATCCTCCGAGTCCGTACGCATCGGCCTGCACTCGATACTCGCGGTTGTAGCCGAGGGGTTCGGTGTTGGTCCACGACAGCCCGTCCGGAGCAATGGCTCCCGATACCGGCTCGCCATCGGGGTTGAGCATGGTGACCGAGGACAACTTGCCGTCGGCAACCGAGACGGTCACCGGGTCCGCCGGTGAGAATCCGACTGCTCCGTCGAGCACGCTCGCGGTCAGCTTCGGTTTCATCAGTTCGGTCATCGGATTGGAATCGATCGGAACGGAGGGTTCGGAGATGTCCGTCTGCGAGCTGCACCCGGACAGCACCGCCACCGAAGCGACAACTCCCACCGCGGCGAGAACGAATCCTCGAGACACCCTCATGAACACACCACTTCCCACTTCGAGCCCGACCCGGACGATTCTGCCAGCGCAGAATCCACACATTCCACTCGACAGCCCGTTCGACGAATAACGTTCGAGTACCAATCGCACTGCAGAAAGTTGGTGTTACCTCCCTGCCACACAGAGCGGTGCCGCGAACGCACATCACCGCCTCGTTCGACGCCCGGTGAGGACAACGTCATATCCGGCTAACCGATGTGTAATGGCCGCGCACACTGCACCGGGCACTGTGGAAGCCATGGTCACCACGGTGAAGACGCTCTGCGCATACTGCGGCGTGGGATGCGGCATGGTGCTCGAGGTCGGTGGGCCGTCGGCGGCGAAGTCCCAGTCGAGCTCCCGGTCGACGCTGCCGATCGGGCCCACGGTCACCAAGTCGGTCGGCGACAAGACCCACCCGGCGAACTTCGGCCGACTGTGCACCAAGGGAAGCACCACCGCAGACATGCTTGCCGCGCCGGGCCGCCTCGACAAGGCTCGGATTCGCCACCGGCGCGGTGACCGGCCGGAGAGTACGGACACCTCGGTGGCCATCACCGATACTGCCCGCAGGCTCCGCACGATCCTCGACGAACACGGACCCGATTCCGTTGCGCTGTACGTATCGGGGCAGATGTCGATCGAGGCTCAGTACCTGTCGAACAAACTGGCCAAAGGGTTCATCGGTACCAATCAGATCGAATCCAACTCACGATTGTGCATGGCCAGCGCGGGGACCGGCTACAAGCAGTCACTCGGAGCCGACGGTCCGCCGGGGTCGTACGAAGACTTCGACAACGCCGACGTGTTCCTCGTCATCGGCTCCAATATGGCCGACTGCCACCCCATCCTGTTTCTGCGAATGATGGACCGGGTCAAGGCCGGTGCGAAACTGATCGTGGTCGATCCGCGGCGCACCGCCACCGCCGACAAGGCGCACCTGCACCTCATGCTCGAACCGGGATCCGATCTGGCGCTGCTCAACGGCCTGCTGGCTCTGATCGTCGACAGCGGAAACACAGACCCCAACTTCATCGCCCAGTTCACCGACGGCTGGGACGCGATGCCGGAGTTTCTTCGCGACTACACCCCCGAGAAGGTCTGCGCTGCAACTGGTCTCGCCGAGGAAGATCTGCGTGCCGCAGCGGAGATGATCGGGACTGCAGAGAACTGGATGAGCTGTTGGACGATGGGACTCAATCAGTCCACCCACGGCACCTGGAACACCAACGCACTGTGCAATCTCCACCTGGCCACGGGTGCTATCTGCCGGACCGGAAGCGGCCCCTTCTCGTTGACCGGTCAGCCGAACGCGATGGGTGGCCGGGAAATGGGGTACATGGGCCCCGGACTGCCGGGCCAACGGGCGGTCACCAACGACACCGACCGCGCGTTCGTCGAGCAGGCCTGGAAAATCCCGCCCGGAACACTGCGCACCGACGTCGGTGGTGGAACCATCGAGATGTTCTCGAAGTTGGCTGCGGGCGACATCAAAGCTTGCTGGATCATCTGCACCAATCCTGTTGCGTCCGTCGCCAATCGAACAACCGTGATCGACGGTCTCGAACGTGCCGAACTGGTGATCACCCAAGACGCCTTCGCCGACACCGAGACCAACCGATACGCCGATGTCATGCTGCCCGCTGCGCTGTGGACCGAGGCCCATGGCGTCATGGTCAACTCCGAGCGGAACCTCACGCTGTTCCAGCCGGCTGTCGAAGCACCCGGCGGAGCACTCCCCGACTGGAAGATCATCGCCGACATGGCCTGCGCTCTCGGCTATTCCGAGTCGTTCACGTACTCCAGTGCCGAAGAGATCTTCGAGGAGATCAAGCAGTTCTCGAACCCCGCCACCGGTTACGACATTCGCGGCGTCACCTACGACGGGCTCCGCGATGGTTCGATGCAGTGGCCGTGCCCGCCCGGGTCGACTACCACCAGACACCCCATCCGGTACCTCAACGACGGAGTGAGCCAAACCCTGCGGGTGTCGGAGGACGGCTCGATTCCTGCCCTGTCGTTCCCCACCGCGAGCGGTCGAGCGCAGTTTCTCGCCCGACCCGCCATGGCACCGGCCGAAATGCCGGACGACGACTATCCGTTCCTGCTCAACACAGGGCGACTCCCCCATCAGTGGCACACCATGACCAAGACCGGCAAAGTCGCGAAGCTGAACAAACTGAACCCCGGCCCGTTCGTGGAAATACACCCGAACGATGCGGGCCGGCTCGATCTGTCCGACGGCGATACCGTCGAACTGTCGTCGCGTCGAGGCCGTGCGGTACTGCCCGCCGTGGTCACCGATCGCGTCTTGCCCGGCGGCTGCTTCGCACCGTTCCACTGGAACGACGAGTTCGGTGAATCCCTGGCGATCAACGCGGTGACCAATGACGCCGTCGATCCCTACTCGCAGCAACCCGAATTCAAGGCCTGCGCCGTGTCGCTGACTAAAGTATCTGCTGCTCAATTGGATTCGCCCGATACGTCCGAGGACGTGCACGATCCGGTCGACGCTCTCGCCGTGTTGGTCGGCCGCCCGAGCCGACCCGCAGAACCTTTCACCGTCATCGAGCAAAGTTACATGGCAGGCCTGCTGGAGGGACTTCGGACCGACGCAGGTCGCTCCGCGCCGGGAATCCCCACGTTGCCCGAACGGACCCCGCTGACTCCCGAGACGCACGCGTGGCTCGACGGTGTTCTCGCAGGCCTGTTCTCGCGCACTCCCTCGCCGGGCACCGAAGGAACCGCCGGGGACACCTCGTCGGCAGCGGGCAGACCACTGCTCCTGCTGTGGGCCTCGCAGACGGGAACTGCCGAGGAGTTCGCCCAGACCAGTGTTTCTCATCTGCGAGCTGCTGGGTCTGCCGTCACCGAACACTCCATGGACTCCTTCACCGCAGACCGACTACCGGCCGAGGCCGACGTGTTGATCGTCAGCAGTACCACCGGGGACGGCGAAGCACCCGACAACGGCGCAACCTTCTGGGAGAGCCTGACAACAGATTCGGTACCTGCACTGGACGGAATCCGTTACGCCGTGCTGGCGTTCGGCGACTCGAGTTACGCAGACTTCTGCGGGCACGGCCGCAAGATCGACGAACGCCTCGAGCAACTCGGTGCGCGGCGACTACTCGGCAGGGTCGACCTCGAGCCCGACTACGAGAACGAGGCCGCCGAGTGGCTCGACTCGGTGAGCGCGCTGCTGGCAGGTGACTCGCCAACGTCCGACCCCGCGACCGCGCCTGCGGCACCCGCGCGTCGGCCTGCGGCTGCTGACGTAGAACCGCGGTACAGCAAGAAGTCGCCCCTCGTGACCACTCTCGTTCGGAATCGAGTGCTCACCGCACGCGGATCGCTCAAGGACGTCCGTCAACTCGGATTCCACCTTCCCGCGGGCACCCTCGAATACGAGGTGGGTGACGCACTCGGGGTCTGGCCTCGCAACAGTGACCAGTACGTGCAGGAGTGGCTCAGTGCCACCGGACTCGACGGTGACGCCGTCGTCGAACTGGCCGAGCACGGTGAAATGCCGCTCCGTACGGCGTTGGGTCGGCACCTCGAGATCGCCCGTGCCACACCGGATCTGTTGAAGTTCGTACACCGGCGTACCGCGGACGACGACCTCGAGGCCATGTTGCATCCGGACAACAGACACACGCTCGCCGACTGGATGTGGGGACGGCAATCGATCGATGTACTTGCCGCACATCCGGTTCGCGCGTCGGTGGACGATTGGCTCGGCGTTCTCAAGCCGTTGCAGCCGCGTCTGTATTCCATCTCGTCGAGCCCGAAGGAGAATCCCGAGGAGGTGCAGGTGACCGTCTCGGCTGTGCGATACAACGTGCACGGTGTCGCTCGACGCGGGGTGTGCTCGACGTATCTGGCCGACCATGCCGCCAACCATGACATCGGGATATTCGTACAGAAATCGACCCATTTCAAACCGCCTGAGGATCCCGCCACGCCGATGATCATGGTCGGTCCCGGCACCGGCATTGCACCGTTCCGGGCGTTCCTGCACGAGCGGCGCGCGCTCGGGCACACCGGCCCGAACTGGCTCTTCTTCGGCGAACAGCACGCGGACACCGACTTCTACTACCGCGACGAACTCACCGCGATGCTGAGCGACGGGTCGCTCGACCGTCTCGACGTCGCCTTTTCCCGGGATCAGAAGGACAAGGTCTACGTGCAGGATCGTATGCGCGAACACGGCAGCGAGCTCTGGAACTGGATTCACCGAGGTGCCCACTTCTATGTCTGCGGCGACGCGTCGAGAATGGCCAAAGACGTGGATGCGGCCCTGAAAGGCGTGGTCGCACAGCACGGGAAACTGGCCCCGAGCAGTGCCGAGGCTTACGTCAAGGCTCTCGCTGCGGAGAAGCGGTACGTGCGCGACGTCTACTGATCCGCAGCCACCAGCGGCGGGACAGTGCGCAGGAGGAAGGCGATTTGGTCTGCGACCACCTGCTCGAAGTCATTACCGAGATAGATGTCGAAATGGCCTGCGTCATAGGTTTCGATCTCCCCGAGCGGGGCTGTCCGGGCGTATCGCAGGGTGGCCTTCGCCGGCGCCACAGAATCCGTGTTGCAGACGACGAAGAGTATCGGGCAGCGGACGTCCTTCGCTCGACGTCCGGGCCGATGGCGCACGATCTGCAGCGCGAAGCGGGCGGCAACCCGATTGTGGAACGACTCGTCGGAGTCCGGAGCGAGCGCGAGGTACCCGTCGTAACTGTCGGGTGACGTCATCAATGCGGTAGTCCCCGGTCGTCCGGCGGTCGCCACCATCACCGGCGGCCGCCCGATCACCGATCCCAGCAGATCGCGCACGGCCCGCACGGACAGTTTGACCGAGGTCCATGTGTTCGAAGCGAGCCCGGAGGCGATGCCGTCGGTGAACGGACACTGCGCGACCACCGCGGCGACACGCTGATCCCGTGCTGCCGCGACGATGACGTGGCCACCGCCGAACGACGAGCCCCACAACACGATTCGCGAACCGTCCACGCCCTGCCGACCCCGGGCGCACGCGATCGCTGCGGCCCAGTCCTGCAACTGGGACTCGATATCGAGCAATTGTCGCGGTCGCCCGCCACTGTCTCCGAAGTACCGATAGTCGAACACCAGGCACGCGTAGCCCTCGGCGCGAAATCGTTCTGCGTAGGCGTCGAGTCGCATTCCCCGGGTTCCGCCGAGACCGTGCGCCATGACGATCACCGGGGCCGGCTCGGTGCTGTCGGGCAGGTACAGCCACGCCGCACAGTCGACGCCGTTCGAGTCGAACGTGATGTCCTTACGATCAGGGACCGCGCCCCCCGGCTGCGAATTCATGGGCGAACCATAGCCCACGAACACCGGCAGCGGAATCGGTCGATCTACGGTGCCGAATGCTCCGCGGCGTAGGCATCGACGCGACCGTAGGCGATCTTGGGGGTCCAGTCTCTACGAACCAAGCCGAAGTTCTGTTCGGTGTCGGCGGTGTCGGACCCGGCGTCTCGGAGACTGTAGACGTAAGCCGGTCCGAGCCAATCGTTGCCGAGGACGGCGTCGAGAACGATCCCGATGCTGTCCGATTGCACCTGCTCGCTGACGCTGTTGGGGTTGGTCCCGGTCGGTGCGCCGAATTCGGTGATCCAGATCTGTTTGCCACTGTCACCGCCGGCAACCATGGTGTCTCGCATCGACCACATCTTCATGGCGGTGTTCCATGACGCTGTGCTGGGGTCGTTGGGTAGGTACGGCCACGTGTAGGGATGCACGTTGAAGGCGTCGAAGTACTTGTTGGATCCTTGCGCGTACATCTTCGACAGGAACGACGTGCCCGCGATGTTGCCGTTCGTGTCCTCGGACGGTGCCATCCCACCGACGAGCACGGTCGAACCGGGCTGCACCTGTTTGATCGCCGTGTAGGCCGCTCGAAGCAGCGCCGAGTACGCCGTGACGTCGGGAACGGGCTTGAAGAACGTCACGATGTTCGGCTCGTTCCATACTTCCCAGATCTTGATGCGGTTCTGGTACCGCTGAACCACCGTCTTGGCGAAAGCCGCGTAAGTGGACGGGTTTGCAGGACGGGAGTGAGAATCGTTGACCGCGGCAGCTACTCGCGCCCATCTGGGGGTGTAGGCGATGATCCCGTGCGGGCACATCCCGTGGGCCACGACGGCATCGATCACTCGGTCCGTTCGACTCCAATCGAAAGCGCCCCGTGTCGATTCGATTGCGGACCAATCGATGTCGAGACGAACCGCGAAGGCTCCCGCGGCTTTGGCAAGCGTCAGTTCGCGATCCAGATCTGCTGGGGAGAGGCTACCTATCGACGCGCCCGGCGAGACTCCGATCCGGATGGCGTCGGACTGCCCGCCACAGTTCACCGGACCGGCCTGAGCCCGCACGACGGGAGATGCACCCACTGCCGGCGTCGCAGCGAACGGCAACACCAGAGCCGCAAGAACGGCCATCACCCGCAGAGGAGCATTTGCTTTCATCTGCGGGATGATAGCAACACCGGTAGGCGATCTTCGCCGAAACGGATTGTCATACGCTTTGTGGCAATTACGGCAACGATTCGGATTGACGCAGAATTCGACCCCGCAGTCATCGGTAGGACGACATTGCCTGTACTACCATATGCCCAATGACAACAGGATTTCCCGGTTTCGACGAGCGTCTCAACGAGTTACTCGCCCGGCAGGCGGAGAAATCCGGCCTCGGGACCGATGAATTCATTCGGCGGGCCGTGGTCGATCGACTCGTTCGTGAACTGTCCGACGATCAGGATTCCGAGGTCGGTGCTCTGCTCCGGGCTTTGCAGGCCGCTTCGGAGAAGGGCGTCGAACCGGCCGAGGTGACGCGGGCATTCGGTACGCCGATCGACGACCCCGAGAGGCTGGCAGCAGTGACTCGGACAGGGTTGATGGACACCGGATCCGACTCCGGCTACGACCGGATCGTCGCGATGGTCGCCGATGCATTGAGCGCTCCGTCTGCCGCATTCTCGCTTCTCGACGACAAGCGTCAGTACTTCAAGAGTGCACTCGGACTGCCGTCGGAACTCGGTGGCGCGCAGGAGGTTCCTCTCGAAGCGTCCATCTGCCGTTATGCGATCGATCTAGGCCAGCCGCTGGTGGTGGAAGACGCGAGACTCAACGACGCCCTCAAGGATCATCCGTCGGTCCAGAGCAACCTGTTTGTTTCCTACCTCGGAGTTCCGCTCACCGACGATGACGGCCATTCCGTCGGAACCCTGTGCGTGTGGGATCGACAGCCGCGGCAGTGGACCACCGGCCACGTTCAGATACTGCAGGACTTGGCCTGGATTATTCGCGAGCGAGTTTTCGAATAAGGGGCGCTTTCCCCGACAAGTATTAGCATTTTCGACCTACAACCGACTTCGAGTTTTTTTCGTGAAGTCGACCGGGTGTCCACTTTCGTGGCGGTATACATTAATTGGGATATTCAGGACCGACCTCATTCGAAACTAACCTCCGGAAGAAGCCGTGCCCGAAACACTGGAATCACCCCACACTCGCCCGCGGGCTGCCGAGCCCGACGTCGTCGTAGCCCGTCGCACACTCGCGGACCGACTACGGGCCGATCCGTTGAACACCACGATCAACGTCGCGGTCGACGTGCTCGGTGCCGCGGTCGCGGTGACCGGAGCGCTGCTGTGGTACTCGGGCAGTCTCGTCGAGACCGGCTGGCTGCCATGGCTCTTCCTGCCGCTGCTCATCGCGATTCTGGCCGGCAAGTCGATGTACAGGCGCAGCCTTCGACGCAACTTTCTCGACGAGATCGGCCCGGCCGAAACGGCTGTTGCGTTCGCTTCGCTCGCGCTTTTGGTAGTGATGTTTCTGGCCGATACCGACTACCGGCCCAGCGCGGTCGTATTGCGTCTGTGGCTGTTGAGCGCATTCACTATCGCGATCGCCCGCCTGATTCGCATCGTCGTCCAGCGCATGCTGCGCACCAGGTTCGGCTCCGCGGCCCCCACCATCGTGCTCGGCAACGATCCGATTGCGCACCAACTCGTTTCTCGCACGAGACAATTCCCCGAGTACGGCCTCACTCCGGTGGGCTACGTCGGCGAAGCCCCGATCGCCGACGTCTCGCCGGGGGGCGAGCTCCCCGATCTGCCGCACCTCGGACTCCCGAGTGATTTCGAGGCAATTGCGCGCAGGACCGGTGCGGAAGAGCTGATAGTTGCGTTCGCTCCGACAGAAGACCGAGTATTGGTCGGCGCGATCAGGACTGCGCACCGACTCGGCATGCGGGTGTGGGTGGTGCCCAGGCTGTACGACGCCGTCGGCGTCAACACTCGTGTCGAACACATCGGCGGCTTGCCGCTGATGGTGCTGCCACACGTCAATCCCAAGGGGTGGCAGTTCGCCCTGAAGGGTGTACTGGATCGAGTCCTGACGGCATTCGGACTCCTGCTGCTCTCCCCCGTCTTCCTGACGCTGATGCTGCTCGTGCGCCTGAGCTCCCCCGGCCCGATCTTCTTCGCGCAGGAGCGAATCGGCCGCGATGGGTTGCCGTTCGACTGCCTGAAGTTTCGGTCCATGCGGCCCCCGCGGGCGTCCGACGCGGCGTTCGAGCGGAAGGCCGGGGACGCGCCCGGCGGCGTCGAGGGTGTCGACCGGAGAACCCGTATCGGAAAGATCATGCGACAGACCTCGTTGGACGAGCTGCCCCAGCTGCTCAATGTCCTTCGTGGCGACATGAGCTTGGTCGGCCCCAGGCCCGAGCGGCCCGAATACGTGGACCTGTTCGAGATGCAGATCCGTCGGTACGGCGAACGGCACCGAGTCAAGGCCGGCGTGACGGGATGGGCGCAGGTGCACGGTCTTCGGGGCCAGACCTCCATTGCCGACCGCGCGGAGTGGGACAACTACTACATCGAGAACTGGTCCATCTGGCTCGATGTCAAGATCCTGTTTCTCACCGTGCTGGCCGTTCTGAAACGCGCCGAGGACTGATCGTGGTCTACGCCGAACACCGCCACGTTCGGGTCACCCCGTGATCACGTACGTTGCGCTTGCTTTCGGCGCAGCGGTGGTCCTCGTGCTCGGCTGCGCGGTGGCATCGGCCATCTACCGCCGCCCGCAACGTGGAGTGTTGCTGTTGGCGGGATTGGTTCCACTGCACGGACTTCTGGTTCTCGTTCCCCTTCCCGGGGTCGTGTCGGGCTGGAAGGAAGGCCTTGTCGTCTTCACGGTTCTGTGTGCGTGGTTACGCCGACCACGACATGTCCCCGGCTCGCCGGCTCGGGTGTTCGTGCCGTGGTGGCCGGCGGCCGCGGTCTTCGTCGTGTTCGGCAGCGTGTCTGCATTCGCCACGTTCGGAATAGTCGGTCTCTTCGGCATCAAGGTCACCTTCTTCTACGTTCTGCTGGTGGTCGTCATGTGGCTCGCGCCGTTCGACGCCAGGGACCGTGATCACCTCGTCTCGGTTCTGATGGGCATGGGTGTGTTCACGTCTGCCGTCGGCATCGCTCAACTGGTGGCCGGGCCCGCCGCACTGGTGTCGCTGGGTTACGAATACGGCACGCAGGTCCGAACATCGGGCGGGCTGCTGCGCACGTTCAGCACGTTCAACCTGCCGTTCCCGTTCGGGCTGTACGTGATGTTGGCGTTGCTTGTCGGCGGTGCGGTCGCACTGGCCGATCCGCGCCGTCGTCGAAACTTGTTGTTTCTGTGCGCGTCTCCGATGATGGTGGTCGCGATGTCCAGTTCGATCGTGCGTGGAGCGATTCTCGGGCTCGCGGTCGGGGTCATCTACTTGATCGCCGTGCGTTTTCGATACCTCGCCGCGCCGTTTGCTCTGGCGGCTCTGGCCGTCGCCGTCACGGTCCCCTTCGTACCCAAGATCACGTCGGTCTTCTTCTCGTCCAGCAGTCTGGGTCAACGCGGTGACGGTTGGGCCAACATCATCGCCAGCATCCTGATTCATCCCTTCGGCACGGGTCTGGGATCGAGTGGATCTGCGGCAGACCGCATTTCCACCGCCGAGGGCCGAGCGTTCACGCAATCAGGACTCTCGACCAATTACCAACCCGACAACTACTACGTGAAGGCCCTGCTCGAACTGGGGCCGATCGGCCTCTGGGCGGTGGTGGCGCTGTTGGTGACGTCGTTGCTGTGGTGCACACGCCTGTCCCGGGCACTACGGGGCGACGACGGGGCGCTCGCTCTCGGCGTCGGCGCATCGATCGTCGCTGCCATGTTCGCCAGTCTGGTCTCCACGTATTTCGAGATCTTTCCGATCGATGTCTATTTCTGGCTCTTGTTAGGAGTGGTGGGATGCGCAGCAGCGCAACACGAATCGTCTTCGGGGCGCTCGCCCTCAGGCCCGGCGGAAGTGGAGTACAGACCTACATTCGCGAGCTCCTGAACGAGCTACCGGATCGTCTGCCCGACGCCGATCTCACCGCGGTCGTGCAGCGCGATGCCGTCGGCGAGCTGCCACCCTCGGTTCGGGCGATGGAACGGCCTGTCACCAGCGGTGCGGCTCGGGCGGTGCTCGGCGCACTCCCCGTCGGCCGGTGCGATGTCGTACACGGCCTGGACGTCGACCTTCCGTTTCTCACGAAGGCCTTCACAGTCGCCACGGTGCACGATCTTTCGGTCATCGACATGCCGTCGGCCTCCAGTAGATTTCGCGCGCTCGGTGAACAGAGACTGGTGCGGCGAGCTCTGCGCCGCGCCGATCTGCTCATCGCTGTCTCGCAATTCACCGCCGACCGGATCAAGGCCGTCAGCGGCCGCGACGCCACCGTCGTCGGCCTGGCACCCGCAGCCTGGGCCGAAGTTCCTACCGACAGCCGAGTGGACGCTGTTCGGTCCAAGTACGACCTTCCGGACCGTTTCGTCATGCAGGTCGGAACGGTGGAGCCTCGCAAGAACGTCCAGCTGGTGGCCGACGCAGCGGAGAGTCTGGGTATCCCGTGCCTGCTGGCCGGAGCCGGCTCGACCGGGCCCCACGCTCCCCGCAATTCCCGCGGGCTCGGGTACGTCGATGTCGAGGACCTGCCTGCCCTCTATGCAGCTGCGACCGTCACCGCGTACGCCTCTCGCTACGAGGGCTACGGGCTCCCACCCGTCGAGGCCATGGCCTCGGGCGGCGCGGTCGTCGCCAGTGCAGTCGGTGCCCTCCCCGACGTCGTCGGCGACGGTGCCGTGCTCGTCGCATCGGAGAACGTGGACGACTGGGTAGACGCGATGAAACCCATCGCTTTCGACGCGGACGCACGCGCAGCCCTCGTCGGCGCGGCAGCGATTGCTTCCCGCGAGATCAGTTGGCGTCGAACGGCTGAGCTCACTGCCGACGCGTATCGAGCCGCGGGCGTGGTCTGATGCCGGACGAGCTCGCGCTCGACGGCACCGAGCAGCCCCCGGACTACCGCGCGATCGCAGCGGATCCGAAGGCCGCAGCCAAGGCGACGATTGCCGTTCTGATCAGCAGAGTGATCATCGCGGCGCTGGGCTGGGTCGGCAGTGTCGTCGTCGCGAGGTCCCTCGGAGCGGACGACTGGGGTCAGTTCAGTTTCGTCTTCGCACTGCTGGGCCTGATGTCCGTCGTCACCGACCTGGGAGTCGGACGCGTCGTGCTGGCGAAATTGATGGACGACGATCCCGAGGAAATCGGTCGAACCGCGTCGTCGTTTCTGGCCCTGCGTACTGCCCTCGGACTGGTGGGTTACGCACTGGCCGTGGCATACGTTCTCCTGCTGCAGTATCCGAGCGAGGTGGTCCTCGCGACGGTGCTGGGTGGACTGGTGGTCGTGTTCGCCACACCGGGCCACGCCATGAGCGTCCTCTTCCAGAGTCGTCACCGGCTGATCCTGGTGGCGGTGGCCGAAAGTGCCGGTCAGGCAATCCAGTTGGCTTTGACCGTGTTGGCGGCCGTGCTCGCTCCCACCTTGCTGATCTTCGTGCTGCCGGCTGTGGTCAACGAAGTGTTCAAACTGATCACCAAGGGGTTCGGCATCGGCAACCGTTCCATGGGGTTGCGACCGTCGAGGCACATCGAGGTGCGCCGCTGGGGTCCGTACCTGAGGGAGGCCGTGCCCCTCGCCATCGGCTTCGCCCTCACCATTGCCATGCTCAAGATCGACATGCTGATGCTCAGCCTCCTCGACACGTTCGAGGCCGTCGGTCTGTACTCGATCGGCTACAAATTCTCCGACATGATCGACACCTTCGTATTGGCGGCAGTGGCACCGATCAGCACCCTGCTCGTGGCGTCGTGGCCTCACGACACCACTGCATTTCGAGCGCGCACCCGTTCGGCCGCACTGCTGTTCGCAGTCTTCGGTGCAATGGCCGTGGCGGCATTCGTACCGTCGGCCGAGCCGTTGATCGGCCTCCTGTACGGCGACAGATTCGTGGACGGAGCGCACGCGGCCCGGCTGCTCGTCATCGGCGCGGCACTGATGTCGTTGGTGATGCTGGGCATCTTTCTGCTGGCCTCGGCCGGGATGCAGCGCCACTACCCCGTGGTTGCGTTGGTCGGCCTGGCCCTGAACATCGGATTGAACGTCGTGCTGATCCCACGGATGTCGTACGACGGAGCTGCCATCTCCACGGTCGCGACGATCGGAACCACCCTCGTCCTGCTGTGGATCGTGATAGCGCGAAGCATGCCCATCCCCGGACTACTTCCGGTGCAGTCCCTTTCGGTCGTCGTCGTGATCACCGCGGCCGCCACCGTCGGCGGCTGGCTCCTGGTACAGCACTACCCCGGCCTGTGGCTGCTCATATCCGTCGGGGCGGCATTACTGGTCGCGACCTCGCTCGCCGCGTTCGTTGCCATCGGAGTCGTCGAGTCACCGATGCCGGGATCAGCCGAGAAAGGACGACACCGTGCGCACGTGCAGTGAGAAGCGGACACACAACAGACGAATCGCCCGATTCCGGCGGCAGCCTTCGGAGCCGAAGTTTGGTTTCACGATCTTTTCCGACCACCGCCCCTGCTATTCCAATGTCGTTGAGATGCAGTGTCATTCGCAGTCGGCACGGCTACGCGGACTGTATCCACACCCAGCTATCATCGAGCCTGTCGGCTCCACGAACCACCGAAGCGGTCCATCCGCTCGCATCGACGACGGAAGGGTACGCGGTTGATGTCCGTCCACGATGCCGTACACCGGGGCGACGTGCCCCCACCGATCGACCTCGCAGGACACATGCGCGAACTCGGCCGGGCATTGCTGCCCGCCGTGATCATTGCCGTGTTGGTCGGTGCAGGCATGTTCTACCTCAGGAGCGAACTCACCGACAAGCAGTACGCCGCGTCGATCGTCGCGGAGATCGAACCTGCCCAAACGCTCGTTCCCGGTGACGCGTTCATCGAGCAGATGCGCGCACCGTTCATCGAATTGGCCACCGATCGCGGCGTTCTCGATCAGGTCCTGGAACAGGTCGACGCCGATATGGACGCGTCGCAACTGGCCTCGAGCGTCGAACTGTCTCCTGGCACCTCACCCGCGCTGCTGACAGTGACCGTGACGACCCGATCTCCCGAACTCGCCGCGGAACTGGCCGAGGCGATGGTGTCGACGATGGCAAGTACGTCCTCCGCCAACGCGATCCGCGACTCGCAGGAACGAACGGCCGAGGGACAGTCCACCGTCGACGCGCAACAGGCTCGGGTGGACGCCCTGCCTGCCGACGATCCGAGTCGACCTGCGGCACTGTCCGAACTGGCCCAACTACGCACCCAGCAGAGCGAACTCGAAGCAGCTGCCAGCGGAGATCGACTGGTCGTGTTGTCGAAACCAGAGCAGAGCACAACTCCGGTCTCACCGAAACCGGTCTCGGAGGCACTTGTCGCAGCTCTGGCTGCACTCATCGTCGCGGCCGAACTGATCGTGTTGCTTCGAGGAAGACTCGGCCGCAAGCCCTCTCGCTCCTGGGCTCGTCGGGTGTCCCGAAAATACGGTGCACACTTCGACCCGGCAACCGGCGACACGGTACCGCCCGTCGTGGCTTCCCGGATCGCTGCTCTCGAGCGTGGCGACCGACCGGCATCGAGAAGTGCGCGACACGCAGCTCCGAAGGGCGACAGCGTGATTCTCGTCCTGGTCGGCGACGGTGCAGTCTTCGAGTCGACGCACGGCGACGGACCGACCACCGGCCACCATCGAGCCACCGCCGAATTCGGCCTGTCGGAGCAGTGGTGGCAGTACACCGACGTGGGTGATGTCGAGACCGTCGTCGTGCTGGTGTCGAAGCGTGGACGGGACAAGAAGGCAGCAACTGCGGCGCTGCGACGGCTCGACGACTTCGACATTCCCGTACACCTGGTATTGCAGAACAAGAACTCGACCCGACGAGCAGAACAGACCGCGCAGACGATCGCGCCGGAAGGCCAACGCCATGCCAGCTGACAGAATTGCCGTCGTACACGAAAGATTCACGGAGATCGCAGGATCCGAGCACGTCATCGAACAGCTGGCCTTGCACTGGCCCGCTGCCGAAGTGTTCGCACCGATCTCCCGCCCGTCCGGGGTTCCGTCCGGAATCAGCCGCGCGCCACACACGTCCGCCCTCAATCGGGTGTACAACGCATTGGGCCAACGGTCGTACGCACCCGTTCTTCCGATGATGCCGTTGGCCTTTCGTCGGATGCCACTGCGCGGTTACGACGCCGTCGTGGTGAGCCATCATGCCTTCGCGACTCAGGCCGTGTTCGCCACCGACTCCCCCGTGATCGCCTACGTGCACAGTCCCGCACGATGGGCCTGGGATCCCGAACTTCGCGCAGGTGAAGGCGGCGGCAGAGCCGGAGCAGCGATACTGACGGCACTGTCGGCCGTTGCCCGTCGATGCGAGATCGCCGCCGCACCGAAACTGACGACCGTGGTGGCCAATTCGACAGCGGTCGCTCGGCGCATCGAAGACTGGTGGGGCCGAGACGACGCCGTGGTGGTCCACCCTCCGGTCGACACCGAGGGCTTCACTCCGGATCCGTCGATCGAGCGTGAGGATTTCTTCCTGCTTGCCGGCCGCCTGGTCCCCTACAAGCGTCCTGACATCGCGGTGCGCGCGGCCGCCGAGGCCGACGTTCCCCTCGTCGTGGCGGGAGACGGCCGTGCAATGAACGCCTGCCGGGAACTGGCCGGACCCAAAACGACCTTCCTGGGACGGGTTTCGCACGAGAAGCTTCTCGAACTGCACCGCACGACGCGCGCCCTGCTGATGCCCGGAGTGGAGGATTTCGGCATAGTCCCGGTCGAGTCCATGGCGACCGGAACACCGGTCATCGCACTGGGAGACGGCGGGGCCGTGGACTCGGTGATTCCCGGTGAGACCGGCTTGCATGTACAGCCGGGCTCCGACGAGGCCGTCATCGCCGGGTTCGCCGAGGCCATGCGCTCGTTCGACCCGGCCGACTACGATCGCGCCGCCATTCGTAGATGGGCGGAAGGCTTCTCACGGGCCAACTTCCGCAGTCGAATGCAGGAGGTCGTCGATGCCGTCCGCTGAGCGTAGTTATCGCTCGACTGCATTGGATCGCGTCTTTGCCGACACCCGGATAGTCACCGCGGTCGGGCCCGTCCGCGGTCTCGACATCGAGCGGACGCGTCGAACGCTCACCGCCGCCGAACACGTCGACGCGGAGCCGCACATCGCGCTGGAACCACGCTCCGATGCTCGACGGTGGCGCTACCGCAGCAACATCGCCGGCGACAATGTCACCACGAGCAGTGGCGGCACCGAAGACCTGGGGCAGATGCTCACCGACATTCGGTCGCGACAAGGTGCTCGCGGTCCACTCGAGGTGGTCGTGTTCGACGATCACCTCGCCATCGACTATTCGCACGGAATCGGGGACGGCCAGATCGGCGTCCTGATGTTGGCGGCATTCTGCGACGATGCCGACGGATCACTGGTTCCCGGCCTCGCCGCAGGCTTGCCACCGAGCACGACCTGGAAAGCTCTGTGGCGGCACTACTCTCGGCATCCGAAGACGCTGGCGGACTTCTGGTCCCTGCGTGCTCGACACCGGCGCGCAGCGGACGGCGGGTCCGGTCCCCGTCGTCGGATCGAGAACTGGGAAGCCGGAAAGGTCAGCCGGGCCGGGTACATGAGCAAAGCCGACGTGGACGAGCTGAAGAACTGGACTGCGGAGAACCTGCCCGGAGCGACCGCTGCGTCGATCTCGATTGCCCTGTGGAGCGCGGCGCTACGAGCGGAATTCGTCGACATCGACGAGCACATCATGGTGTTGTTCAACAGCCGCCGCTATCTCGATCCGGCCCAGCAGGGCGCGCACGGGAACTTTGCCGTCGGCATCCCACTGCATCTTCCTGCCGACACGACACCCGTCCGAATCACCGCATCGATGCGTGAGGTGATCGAATCCGGCTGGCCCATCGCGGTACTGGGCATGTCACATCTTCGCGATGTGGCGTCACGCATTCGGCCGTCTGCACCGTCGCAGGACAAGAATTCGGTCGTCGAGGTACCCGAGGCCTTGCGGCTGGCCGTGAGCGACCTCGGAAAAGTGCGGGTGTTCGACCACCTCGACTGGGCCGACGACGGCAGGCCCCCGCAGATGGCCGCGTCGCTCGAACCGGACGGTCCGGACGGCTGCACGATGCTCATCGCCGAAATCGCCGGTGGCCGAACCTATACGGCCTCGTTCTGCAGCAAGATGGTCGATGTGGCCGTCATGGATGCAGCGCTACGCAGAATGTGTGAAGACCCAGTGGCACTGCTCCGCGATGCGTACTGATCCGCCAGAACCACCTTCGCCGCACAGACGGGCCGATACATGACCGACGAATCGACAGTTCTCTTCCTCGCGCACACCGGCCAGGTGTCCGGTGCCGAGAAGGTGCTGCTGGATTTGATCGACGAGGCCACGCGCCGCGGCCATGCCACCGTGATCGCCTGCCCCGCAGGCCCATTGGCAGATCGCCTGCCCGACACGACGCGGCACGTCCGCATCGACGAGCTCGGACTGGGTGGGCAACGTGGTGCCGCGCGCGGTATCGCGGCGATCAGGATGGTCGCACGATGGGTCGGGGCGGCGCGCGCCGTGCGCACGATCGCCCGCGCACCGGGCACCGCCACGGTCGTCAACTCGCTGTTCGCGCTTCCGGTGGCGCGGTTTGCGCGGCCCGCTCGCGGGGCGTCGTGGCTCGTACACGACACGATGACCTCTCTCAAGCAGCGTGTGGTGGTCCGGTTCGCCCGGCCGGCCGTTCGCGTTGCGGTATCGGTGTCCGAGGCCACCGCAGAACCGCTCCGAAAGGCCGGCCTCCCCGTGGTGGTGTCACACAACGGCGTGCCGTGGCCGGTTCCGCGGTTCGGCGGTGCGCTGCACTCTCCGCCGGTCGTCGGGATGCTGGCGTTGTTGACGCCGTGGAAGGGGCACCGCGTGCTGCTCGACGCCGTCGCCATGCTCCCTGACGTCCGAGTCGAATTGGCCGGGGGAAGCTTCCCCGGTGATCGCGAATACGTCGACGAACTCCGCGCGCGCGCCGCGGAACCGGATCTTGCCGGACGTGTCGAGTTCCTCGGGCACACCGATGCCGAGTCCGCTCTTCGCAGGTGGGATGTCGTCGTGTCGGCCAGTACTTCTCCCGAGGCAGGTCCGTTGTCGGTCTTGGAAGCGATGTCGCACGGATTGCCGGTGATCGGAACCGATCACGGTGGCACGCACGAATTCCTCGCCGACGGTGCTGGAATTCTGGTCGAGCCCGGCAACTCCGATGCTCTCGCTGCCGCCGTCTCGGCGGTGGTCGACGACGCCGATCGACGGCGGCTGCTCGGTGAGGCCGCCCGCTATCGGGTGGCCAGCCGGCACGACATCAGCGAGACACTGCCGGAGCTGTTACACCAATTGACCAGCTGATCGTGCCGCACCGTCGGCCGGAACACGGTGAAAGCCGAACGTCGAGCGGTGCGACTGTGTTTCAATCGACTCCCGATTGGAACGAGGGGGCACTGTGACTCGCGCACTGACGAGGTCCAACGAGCATTACCAATGGGGCATGGGCGTGATGACGTCGCTCGCTGTCACGACGCTCGTCAAGCGGATCGTGTCCGCCGCCGCCCTGGCCATGGCCGTCGTGGTCACCCTCGAGCTGGCGTTCGGGTACGGCGCGACCACCCCCATCCCCGCGATCGTGCAATGGACGTGCATGATCGCCGCGTACGTCATGGGCGCGTTCTGGTGGTTCGGACCGTGGCCGACGCTCGGGCAAGCCTTCGCCTTCGTCGTCATCGCCGATCTGTCGATCTTCGGAGCCACCATCACCGCGAATTTCGCGCCGGAAGTCACCCTCGGCAAATGCACCTTCCTCATCCCGATGGGAATGTTGGCCGGGTTCTTCTTCGACAAATGGCGACTCGCTGCTCACATCGCCCTGTGCCTGTTGGGAACGTCGATCGTCGCGGTGTACATAGTGCTGGAACGGGATGTGGACACCTTCGTGGCGGTGGTGCTGTGGGCCCCGATCGTGGTGACGCTGACCGGCTTCGTGCTGATGCTGCAGCTCACGACACAGTCGATACGAACCGAATTCGAGTAGTAGCCCGTCAGAACGTCAACAGGACTTTGCTCGATCGGGATGCATCGGCGGCGAGCGCGAACGCGTCGAGGGCGTCTGCCACCGGATACTCCGCGGTGATGACGGGTGCCACATCGAGTGAACCGTCGGCCAGAGCTTGGATCACGTCGTCCATCTCGGTGTTGAACCGGAACGAGCCGATCAGGTCGATCTCCCGGGTGATCGCCAATGACAGCGGCACCGGCTGAGGCCCCGCCGCAGGTAACCCGACCATGACGACACGACCGCCGCGAGCCGTGCCGTTAATTGCCGACGCCAGACCATGGTGGTTGCCCGAGCACTCGAACGTCACGTCGGCCTCGACCGCCGCGACTGCCGTCCCGTCTCGGGCGTCGACTGTTCGATGCGCTCCGAGTCGACGCGTCACTTCCAGGGCGTAGTCCTCGAGGTCGACCGCGACGATCCGAGCTGCTCCGGCTCGGCGAGCGACCGCCACGATGAGGGCACCGATCGGACCGGTCCCGACGACGAGAACCGTCTTGCCGGACACCGCCCCAGCACGCTCGACGGCATGCCATGCGACGCTCGCCGGCTCGGCCAACGCAGCAATTCTCAGATCCAGACCGTCGGGCAACACTCTGAGCATTCGTGTCGGGACGGCGACGTGACCGATGAACAGACCGTCGTCGTGCGGTACCTGCGCGGCGCTTCCCATGTAGCGGCATCCGGGAGACAGGTTCGGACGATCGACCGGATACTTCGCGCCGGTGGCGGCGGGAGTCGCCGGATGGACAGTGACCGGGGTGCCTTCACCGGGGCCACTGCCGTCTCCTGCGCGCCGAACCACGGTGCCCGACGCCTCGTGCCCCAATCGCATCGGCACCTTCAGTACCGATTGCCCTGCCGCCCCGTGCTTCCAGTAGTGCAGATCGGAGCCGCAGATTCCGCCGTAGGCAATTGCGACGATGGCCTCGTCCGGCGAGGGGTCGGCCACCGCCACTGTTTCGACGCGGATGTCATCGGTGCCGTACGCGATCAGGGCGACCGTTCTGTCGGGCACAGGATTCGGTTCGGTGGTCATCGTGTCGTCCGTTCCGTTCGAGGTGGGCAGGTCAGACCCGGTCGAGCACCGGATCGGTTGCGTTGGCCGGATCGGTCAGATCGCGATCCCGAGTTTCCGGTGCGAAGGTTGCGGCGACGAGCACCGAGACGGCCATGATCATCATGTAGACCGCGACCGGCACCCAGGATCCGGAGAACGCGGTGATCAGTGCCGCACACAGCAACGGAGCGATTCCGCCGCCGAAGACGGACGCGAACTCGCGGCCGAGAGTGACTCCGGCGTACCGGTATCGAGCCCCGAAGATCTCGGGGAAGTAGCTCATCGTGACACCGACGGCCCCCTGGCACGCCAGGATGAATCCGATGATCATCACCAGGGTGATCAGTACGTGCGAACCGGTGCTGAGAGCCATGAACGTGGGAACCGGAAGAACGACGAGCAGGCTGACGATACCGATGTACACGGGCTTACGACCCACCTTGTCCGACAACCATCCGAAGCCCCAGGCCGCGATGCCGCCGCAGATTGCGCCGATGAGCAGAACCTTGGGTATGAACGTGGGATCGACGCCGATGTCGTTCTTCATGTAGGAGGCCATGAACACCTGGTACGTGTAGGACTGAGCGCTGATGCCGACGGTCATGAACATGACGATGAACAGCGGTCGCTTGCCGTTGGTGAACACCTCTTTCACCGGCGCCTTGGGTCGCTCCTGTGCTGCCTTCAGTTCCTGGAACACCGGTGACTCGTTGAGCTTGCGTCTGATGATGAACGCGGCCACGGTGACCAGGATGCTGCTCAGAAACACCATCCGCCAGCCCCAGGACATGAGCTGGTCGTCGGGAAGCAACTGGGCGAGGATCCAGGCGATTGCTCCGAGAGCGGTGCCGAGCGCCGCGCCGGTCATGACAAGAGCGGCCAATCTGCCACGCTTTCCGATCGCGGCCGTTTCCGTCAGAAGTGTTGCGCCACCTGATTGTTCGGCACCAGCGCCGAAGCCCTGGAAGAATCGGCACAGGACCAGCAACACCGGGGCCAGTAGTCCCACCTGCTCGAACGTCGGCAGCAGACCGATGGCCATGGTCGCGCCGCCCATCAGCATCAGCGTGGCGACCAGAACCCACTTGCGACCGAGCCGGTCACCGTAGCGTGAGAAGAACAGTCCACCCAGTGGCCGGGCGAGGAATCCGACGGCGTACGCGCTGAAGCTGGCGATGATGCCGGCCGCCGGAGAGATGTTGGGAAAGAACAACTTGTTGAAGATCAGCGCGGACGCCGTGCCGTAGATGACGAAGTCGTACTGTTCGAGTGTGGTTCCGATGAGGCCGGCCCACGCTGCGCGTCGTACGGCGGAAGGATCATGTTGGGCCGGAGCGATTCTGGGAGAATCTGACGGTTCTGTGGTCGTGTCCATGGTTGTCCTCGGGTGAGTTTCGGCCTCGGCCGAACGAAGGAAGGAGAATGAGTCAGTCGAGTGTCGTCCGGGATGCCGTGACGACGGGGCGGAGCGAAGAACTCGCCGCTTCGACGGCTGCGGCCATCGGACCGTGACGAACAACAGTATCCATCAATTCCGCTGTGCGTGTGATGAATTCGGGAAACTGCGCCAACTCGATGGGGAGTATGTCGCCGCGTTCGAGAACCGAGTGGACGAAATCCTCACTGGACGCTGCCGAAGCGGCAAGTCCTGCCAAACGCGCACGTGCAGGGTCGGCCATCGCATGCGCATGCGGGCCCGGGTCGAAACCGTCGGGCGGGCACACGCAGCAGAGATAGGCGGCGATGGTCAAGGAAAGGTGTTGCGGTACAACACCGTTTCGTAGGTGGTGGAGCGCTGGGTCCGGGATCCTCTGCGCGAGCTTCGCCGAGCCGTCCGAACCGACCTGCGCGGTCTTGTGCCCCAGAGCGGAGTTGGACCACCGCACGAACAGCTGGGCGATGTAGTCGTCGATATCCACCCCGTCCGGAACGGGCACGGTCGGGAGGTATTCGTCGACCAACACCGCTCGAGCTGCGGCCTCCACGAACGGGCGACCGATCGAGTCCGGAATTGTCGCGCGACCGTCGAGTGCGCCGAGATAGGCAATGAGAGAGTGGGTTCCGTTGAGCAGTCGAACCTTCATCAGTTCGTACGGTTCGACATCCTCGGTGAACACGGCACCACCGGCTTCCCAGCGGGGACGTCCTGCGGCGAACTCGTCCTCCATCACCCACATCGTGAACGGCTCCGCCGGCACGGCAATGGTGTCCACAGCGCCCAGCTCGGCGGTGGACTCGGCGTCGTACAACGCACTGCTGGACGGAACGATGCGATCGACCATGGAGTTGGGGAACGTCACTGCCGCGGCCAGCCACTCGAGCACATCGTCCGCACCGCAACGGTCCAAGAACTGACGCACGAGTGCAGCGGTGCGATCACCGTTCCCCAGCAGGTTGTCACAGCTGGCCACGGTGATCGGAGCCCCGTGCGTTCGTGCCCGCATCGCCAGAGCCCTCGCGAGCTGCCCCACCGTGGTCGTCGGCGTTTCCGGCCGCTGCAGGTCCTGTTGCACTGCAGTCGATTCGAGGTCGAGGGAGCCCGTCCGGGACGACAGCGTGTAGCCCAACTCGGTGACGGTGATCGTCACGATTCGGACGTCCTCGTCCGCAATGGCCCGTACGACGGCGACGGGGTCGTCGGCGGCGACCATGACTCCCGTGTGTGCTCCGGGCACGCTCACCCTCGAACCCGACGGCGAGATCTCGACGACGCCGTAGAGCAGTTCCTGAGCGAGCATGGCATCGACAATCGTGCGAGATCTGTTCGCTACACCCAGAATTCCCCACGAGCCGCCGTCCTGTGCCAGTGCCGCAGCGGTGTACACAGCCTGATGCGCGCGATGGAAGTTACCCAGCCCCAGATGGACGATTCCGGTGCCGTCCAGTCGTGCTGGGACGGCCCCCGAGCCAGCGAGTGCCGAACGAGACAGTCTGGATTCGCTCATCTCGTCACCAGTCCGTCATCGAGCCGTCGAGGCGACGAGCGACGGGGAGATACGCGGGCTCGTACGGGTACCGCGCGGCCAACGACTCGTCCATGTCGACGCCCAGGCCGGGGGCGTCACCGGGGGTCAGGTAGCCGTCCGCGAACGACCATGCGTGTGGGAACACCTCGTCGACCAGTGGGTCGTAGCCCATGAATTCCTGAATGCCGAAGTTCGGGGTGGCCATTCCGAGGTGCACGCTCGCGGCGAGGGTGATCGGCGAGACGTCGGAGGGCCCGTGCGGTCCGCAACGAACCTGGTGTACCTCGGCCAGCGAAAAGATCTTTCGGACATGACTGATACCGCCGGCATGGGCGATGGCCACCCGAATGAAATCGATCAGCTTCTCGGAGATCAATTGCTGGCAGTCCCAGATGGTGTTGAACACTTCACCGATCGCGAGCGGGGTCGTGGTGTGGTGACGCACCAGCCGCAGGGCGCTCTGATCCTCGGCGGTGGTGACGTCCTCGAGCCAGAACAGATCGACGTCCTCGAGCGACTTGCCCAGTCGCGCTGCCTGTTGCGGTGTCAGTCGGTGGTGCGCGTCGTGCAACAGCTTGAGCTCGGATCCCACGTGGTCACGCACCGCTGCGAGCACCCTGGGAACGTGATTGAGATACGCATCGGTATCCCAGACCTCCTCGACGGGAACGGCACCACGGCCTGCGGGTTCGTATCCCTGCGCGCCTCGGTGCACTCCGTACACGGACTCCAGGCCGGGAACACCCGATTGGGCCCGCACGGCGCGAAAACCCTGTGCTCGACGACGATCGACGGAATCGATCAATTCCGACGTGTCCCAGCCGGTGGCGTGGGTGTACGAGAGAATGCGGTCGCGGACGGCTCCACCGAGCAGCTGGTAGACGGGTTGCCCGAGGGATTTGCCCTTGATGTCCCACAAGGCGAGGTCGACGGCACCGATCGCGGCCATCGTCACCGGCCCACGGCGCCAGTAGACACCGCGGTAGAGGTATTGCCAGGTGTCCTCGATGCGTGCGGGATCCCGGCCGATGAGAAGCGGCGCGACATGATCTCGCAGGTACGACGCCACCGCGAGTTCTCTGCCGTTCAAGGTCGCGTCGCCGTAGCCGACGACGCCGTCTGCGGTGGTCACTTTCAGCGTGACGTAATTACGAGTAGGGCTGCAGACGATGACGTCCGCAGCAACGATCTTGTCGGTCACGAGTGCTCTGCTTTCTCCGTGAAGTTCTCTCCGGCAACGACATCGGTCAACGGTTCGCGCGCGGCGAGTCGACCGATGTTGGCGGTGATGTCGTCGACCCGACCCTCGAAGGTTTCGCGTGTGATGCCGGACGAATGGGGTGTCATCAGGATGTTGGGCAGTGTGTGGAACGGATGACGAGAGGGGGAACCGATGCCGTCGGCCGACGGGTAGTCGTACCAGACGTCGATGGCGGCGCTGCCGAGCGATCCGGCGGACAGGGCGTCGAACAGTGCATCCTGCTGCACTAGGGGGCCGCGCCCGACGTTGATCAGCACGCCGTCCGGTCCGAGAGCTGCGAGTTCGGTGTCGCCGATCATGCCGGTGGTGCGCTCGTTCAGTGGTGCGGACACCACGACGACATCTGCTTCGGTCGTCAGGTCGGACAGACGATCGGTCGATGCGGCCCAGGCCAATCCGTTCTCGGCAGCGTTCACCGATCCGCTTCCTGTGACCGCGATGCCCCGGCAACCGAAGGCCCGCAGCAACTGCCACGACTGCGCACCGATATGACCGAAGCCCACGAATCCCACCGTTGCCGAACCCAGCGAAGTCGACTGCCGAAGCGTGCGGTCGTACACCGGTGACGCCCACCGATCCTCCCGCATGAGGCGGTCCTGGCCGAGAAACCCGCGCCGGAGCACGACGGCGGTGGCTACGACGTATTCGGCAATCGAGCGCTCGTGGTGAAAAGTGTTGGCCACCAATGTCCGAGCGCTCAGGTCGTCGAAGGAAACGCCGTCCGTGCCTGCCCCCGCAACGTGCACCAGCTGCAGATCGGGTGCCGCCTCCGCCAGAACGGCCGGGAACTTTCCGCCGACATACACGGTCGCATCGGCGATGTCCGCGACGAGTGCATCGACGTCGAACTTCTCGTGCCACGACAGCTCGATATCGGAAGCGACTCGGCTCTCGAAGCGGCCACGGTGCGGTAGGAGGTTGGAATCTGCAATGACGACCTTCATTTCGAGTCGTCCTTTCCTGGTGCGAGAGTGCGAATCCGAGCGGGCCCCGATGAGCCGCGGACCACGAGTTGGGTAGGGAGATGGATGGTTCTGGGCGGCGACTCCGGTTCGGCTGCCCGCTGGAACACCAGATCGGAGGACACCAGACCTGCACGGCCCATCGGAACGTTGATACTCGTCAGAGCGGGATGCGCGAGTTCGGCCAGGGGCGAATCGTCGATGCCGATGACGCTGAGGTCTTCCGGTACTGCCAGGCCCATCGACCGAACCCCGTTCATGACGCCGATGGCCATGGGGTCGTTGTGGGTCATGACGGCGGTAGCACCCGTGGCAACGACGCTGGCAGCCGCAGCATGGCCACCGGCCAAGGTTTCCTGCTGCCACCCCAGTACATCGAGCACGATTCCTCGCGCCGCACAGAACTGTTCGACGGCGTCGACGCGTCGCTCGTTGGACCACGATTGCGGCGATCCCTGGACGTACGCGATATGCGTGTGACCGAGAGCTGCCAGGTAATCGACGGCCTGCCGGATACCGTCCTCGGAATCGGCGACGACACAATCACATTCGCTCGATGATCGGTTGACGAGCACCAGCGGTGTGTCGCCCGCCAGCTGCACGATGTCCTCGGCCGGTAGTCGTGGAGCACAGACGATCAGAGCGTCGACTCGGCCCTGCAGGTCACCGATCACTTCACGCTCACGGTCGGCGCTTCCGTCGGTGTCGGTGAGGACGATGGTCTGCCTGCGATGCCAGCCCTGCGCTTGCGCAGACTTGACGAAGCTCGCGAAGACAGTGTGGCCGATGTCGGGTACCACGACTGCGACCGTCGTTGCCGCGACCCTGGTGTCGGAGGACCGACCAGAGGCCGCGACGTAGCCGATCTGGTCGGCGACGGCGATGATCCGAGCCAACGTGTCCGCCCCGATCCGATCGGGGTTGCTGAAGGCGCGCGATGCCGTCGACAGCGACACACCTGCACGTTGCGCAACCTGCGTGAGCGTGGGTGCCACGGTTCACCTCCTGGGTTCGTTGTGATGCCGAGCACAACGATGACAGAAGTTGCGCAATATTGTCAACGCCTTGCGCAATAGCGGCCTCGTCCGAACCGGGACCGGGTTTGACACACTCGACTGCGATCACGTCCACACAGAGGGAGACTCACCTTGCGCACCTTTTCGCACCCCCAGACCGGCACAACCGTGTCGAGCATCGTCCTCGGGTTCATGCGCATCCTCGACCTGGACGACGACAGGATTCGCAAGTTGGTCGACACCGCCCTGGACGTGGGAGTGACCGTATTCGATCACGCCGACATCTACGGCGGCAGACCCCACGGGTGCGAGGAGCGCTTCGGACAAGCGGTGACACTCACTCCGTCGCAGCGTGAGCGCGTCAGCATTCAGAGCAAGGTCGGCATTCGCGACGGCTATTTCGACTTCTCGGAAGACCACATCGTGTCGACCGTCGAGGGTTCGCTCTCGGCACTCGGCGTCGATCATCTCGACACCCTGCTGCTGCATCGACCGGACAGCCTGGTCGAGCCCGACGAGGTCGCGGCGGCATTCGACACACTGCACACGTCGGGCAAAGTGCTCGGTTTCGGCGTTTCCAATCACACTCCCGGTCAGATCGAATTGCTGAAAACAGCCGTCACCCAACCACTTCTGTTCGACCAAGTGCAGTTGAGCGTCGTCCATTCACCGCTGATCGCTGCGGGCCTGACCGCCAACATCGGCGCGCTGGACCAGTCGGTGGATCGCGACAACGGGTTGCTCGACTACGCGAGGGCACGCGGCATCACCGTGCAAGCGTGGTCGCCACTCCAGAGCGGGACCCCGTCGGGTGTGTTCGTCGGAGATCGCGAAAACTACCCGGCCCTCAACGATGCGCTCGACGACATTGCCGGCCGATACGACACGACACCGGCTGCGATAGCGGTCGCGTGGATAACACGCCACCCGGCCGACATTCAGGTGGTCCTTGGGACCACCACGCCGGATCGGATAGTAGAGGCCGCTACGGGGTCGGACATCCGCCTGACCAGGGCAGAATGGTACGGCCTGTTCCGCGCAGCGGGTCACACACTGCCCTGATGCCGGGCATCGAACTGCGTTACCTTGCCGTTACCAAGTAGCGACGAATCCGTGATGTTGCAGGCTCGGTTCGGTGATGTTGCGCTGTCAGGATTACGGGACAGCGTGCACCGGAACCTGCAGCCCTCGGGTTCCACACCGAGCACGCCGGTTCGATAGGCCACCCGAACTGAGAGGTTCGCACCGTGACTGTTTCCGATTTCACCGATGTTCGCTCCACCGCCCCCGCCCGACGCCACTCGATCGGTATCGAGTCCTACTCCCCCGATCTGACCGTTGTTCGCGCCGTCGGCGAGCTGGACATGAGTGCACGAGCAGATCTGGTGAACGCCCTCGACGGCGCCCTACGGGGCAATGCAGTTGTGCTGCTGGACTTGTCGGCGGTGGACTTCATGTACTCGGGTGCCGCGAGCGTGATCGTCGATGCTGTCGAACGTTCCGACGGACGCGTCGAGGTCTTCGCTCCTACCCGGCCGGCGCGCCGGGTGCTCGATGCGGTGGGTGCGAGCTTCATCGGGGAAGATCCCTCCGCGCGCTGATTCGCAAGGTTTGCGTGCCGGTACAACCGGCAAACCTCGTGTGGACAGCGACTCCAGTCGGTAACGACCGTGAATCGTCTCGAGAACTGGGGCGGCTTTGGTTTTGCCGCAATGGGTCCTCTTCACACGAGGCAAGGATCGACAATGTCCGACCAGTTCACCAAGAGCGACCCCACCATTGCTTTCTCCATGCCCGATCGGGACGACCAGCCCGAGCTCGAGCATCCGGGATTGACTCGCGACATGGTCACCGCACCGGATCACGGCGAGAAGTCGTACCGGGGTTCGGATCGGTTGCACGGCCGAAAAGCGTTGATCACCGGTGGTGATTCCGGGATCGGACGAGCGGTGGCGCTGGCATTCGCACGAGAAGGTGCCGATGTCGTCATTGCTCATCTCGAATCCGAGGGCCCCGATGCCCAAGCGACCGTCGACCTGATCGAGGCCGCTGGACGGTCGGGCCGAGCGATCGCCTGCGACCTCACCGACGAAACGCAGTGCACCAAGTTGGTCGACACTGCCGTGGAGGTTCTCGGAGGCCTCGACATCGTCGTCAACAACGCCGCGTTCCAGATGGCCCAGATGGGCGGCATCGCCGATATCACCACCGACCAGTTCGACCGTGTGCTCAAGACCAACTTGTATGCCTTGTTCTGGATTTCGAAGCACGCCGCCGCCGTCATGGGTGCGGGCTCCACCATCATCAACACCACCTCGATTCAGGCATCGAATCCGTCACCGGAGTTGATGGACTACGCCACCACCAAGGCAGGCATCGTCGCCTTCACCAAGGGCCTGGCCGGCGACCTCGCCGGCCAGGGCATTCGAGTCAATGCCGTTGCGCCCGGACCCATTTGGACTCCCCTGATTCCTGCGACCATGCCTGCCGAGAAGTACGGCGAGTTCGGCGAGACGGTTCCGTTGGGCCGCCCGGGCCAGCCCGCGGAATTGGCTCCGTCCTACGTTTTCCTGGCCTCGAACGAGTCCAGCTACATCACAGGCGAGACCATTGCGGTCACCGGGGGCACCCCGTTCAACTGATCTCGGGGTCTTCGGACTTCGGTGCCCGCCACGCCAACAGCACCCCGTCTCCTTCGGGTCGCCGCCATGGCAGGAAGAGCGCCACAGCGATCGCGCATGCCATGGCGGCCCCGACGGTGACGAACGACGCGAGCTGAAATCCCTCCAGAGACGCGGCTTTCATTGCATACACGAGCTCCGCCTTCTGCGTCGCGAAGATCGGGTTGGTCGGCGCTTTGACGATTTCGATGACGCTGACGACGGTCTCACGGGCAAAGGCCTTCTGGTAGGGCTCCATGATTGCGTCGGGAATGGCGTCGATTCGGGGGCCCACTTTCGTGGTGTAGATCGACGCGACGATCGAGCCCAGCACCGCGACGCCGAGTGTTCCACCCACCTCACGGGTGGTGTCGTTCACCGCCGAGCCCGCACCTGCTTCGTCGAGCGTCACCGACGACATGATGGATTCGGTGGCCGGGCCTTGCACGATCGCCAACCCGAGGCCCATCAAGATCATCGAGACGACGACCGGTCCCAGGTACGGGGTTTCGACCTCTACCTGGCCCGCAATGAACATGCCGATGCTCATCACGACGAGTCCGAAGACGATGACGGCTGTCGTTCCGATTCGCTGCGCGATCAGTGTGGCCAGTGGTGCTCCGACCGCGATGGATACCGCGAACGGCAGTGAATGAACGCCGAACTGCAACGGCGTCAGTTCCATGACACCCTGAAAATACTGGGTGATCATGAACAGGAAGCCGAACATACTGAAGTACCCCACAGCAATGGCCAAGGCGGGCAGCGAGAATCGTCTGATTCGGAACAGATTCAGGTCCAGTACCGGAGACGGTGTTCGCAACTCCCACCACACGAACGCAGCAAGCGCGACGCATCCGGCAATGTAGCCTCCGATGCTCGCCGGTGACAACCAACCGTTGTGCGGCGCTTCGATGATCGCCCACACCACGACCGTGATGCCCGTCAAGGACAGCACGATTCCGACAGGGTCGTACTTGCCCACATGTTCGGCCCTCGACTCCGGAACGCAGGCCAGTGCGGCCACCAGAACGAGCAGGGCAACCGGAACATTGATCCAGAACACCGAATGCCACGAGAAGTGCTCCAGCAGAAAGCCGCCCGCTGTCGGACCGATGGCGATGGCGAAACCTGCCATCGCCGTCCACGCTGCGATGGCCAGCGCTCGCTCTTTGGCGTCGGTGAAGATATTGATGATGAGAGCCAACGTGGCCGGAAAGACCGCCGCCGCACAGACTCCCATCGCGGCGCGGGCGGCGACGACCTGCCCGAGGTCGGCGGCGACCGCGCCGCCCACCGACATCAGCGCAATGCCCGCCAGGCCGATGATCATCACCTTCTTGCGCCCGTATCGGTCTCCGAGGTGGCCGAAAGCGAGAAGCAATCCCGCGAACGTCAGCGTGTAGGCGTCGACCACCCACTGCAAGCCGCTGATGTCGGCGCGTAGCTGTAGCCCCATCGACGGCAGGGCGACGTTGACGACGGTGTTGTCCAGTACGACGAGCAGCTCCGCTGCGCAGATCACGAGTAGAGCCAGATATCGGCCGCGAAGCTTCGTACCCTCTACGCGGTGTCGAGAAGTGGTGAGTGACGGCATGAGATCCCCTCCGGCTATGACGGATGACATAGTTCCTGAAGGGAAAGTAACTATAACTCGGCGTTATAGCAATAGTCGCTATCGGTAACTCTGCCCGCCCGCTGCGTCCAGGACCGCGTCGAGCAGAGCCAACAACTCCCCCTCGGTCCGATCCAGCGCGGTGGTCGATCGCTGCGCTTTCGCCACGATCAGCGCACCCTCGATCGCCGATATGGAGAACGTCGCGAGCGCCTGGGCCCGCTCTCTCGTCAACCCGTGCTGCCAGAGCGATGCGGCGATCGTGTCTTCCCACGACGAGAACGACTCCCCGGCCGCGGTGACGGCACCGGGGGCGTTCGCCCCCTCGAGTGCGGCAGGAGCAATGGGGCAACCGGACACGAAATCGGTGCTCGACAGTTCACTGCGAAAGCCCTCGATGATCGCGCGCACCGTCGCCGCCGGCCCGACCTGGGCCAACCCCTCGGAGATCATGGCCCCCATCACCGCGCCGGCCGTTCGCGTGGCCTCCTCGACCAGTTGAGGCTTGCCCCGTGGAAAGTGGTGATAGATCGAGCCTCTCGGCGCACCTGCGTGCTCGATGACGTCGGCCAACGAAGTCGCTTCGACTCCGCGCTGCCGAAACAACTGCGCCGCACTGCGCAGCATGTCCTCACGAGCACTGCTTCGATTCGCCATCCATCACCTTTCCGAACACGATCATTGACGTGACACTGCGTTACATCTACAGTCGCGTGTGACTATGACGGCAATCATATCCCGTCACGCTATCGCTGAACCGGAGTCACGCCATGCCCACCGAGACCGACGTCGTCGAACTGAGCACCCCGCTCCCACTTCCCTGCGGGCAGACCCTTCCGAACCGCGTGATGAAAGCGGCCTTGAGCGAGGGCCTTGGGACTGCCGAGCACGCACCCGATACCCGGCTCGAAAGGCTGTACCGCCGTTGGGGCGCGGGTGGCTACGGATTGGTGGTGACCGGCAACGTGATGGTCGACCGATCTCACCTGGGCGAACCCGGCAACGTCGTCATCGAGGACGACCGCGACCACGATGCGCTGGCGCGCTGGGCGAAATCGACCTCCGACGGTGGCGTCCCCATCTGGGTACAACTCAATCACCCTGGCAGGCAGGCCAATCCGATTGTCACCCGTGCTACGCCCGTGGCCCCGTCTGCCATCGCGTCCGGCGTTCCCGGACTACCGACACCGCGTGCGTTGAGCGAGAACGAGATTCGAGACATCATCGACAGGTTCGCCCTGGCCGCGTCGGTAGCGGAGGCGGCCGGCTTCGATGGAGTGCAACTCCACGGTGCCCACGGATACCTGGTGTCCCAGTTTCTCTCACCCCTGTCGAACCGACGCGAGGACGCGTGGGGCGGAGACCTCGACGGCAGGATGCGATTCGTTCTTCACGTCGTGCGCGCCATCAGAGCGGCCGTGTCCCCCGGCTTTGCAGTGGGAATCAAACTGAACTCTGCAGACTTCCAGCGCGGCGGATTCAGTGAAGAGGAATCTCGCATCACCGTCGAGCATCTCGTCGAGGAAGCGATCGATCTGATCGAAATCAGTGGCGGCAGTTACGAATCACCCGCGATGATGGGCACCTCCAGCACTCGCAATCGCGAAGCCTACTTCCTGGAATACGCCCACACGGTGCGCGACGCAGCCGGGAGCGTTCCACTTGCAGTGACCGGTGGTTTCCGCACCCGCTCGGTGATGAGTGCGGCCGTACGATCGGGAGAGTGCGACGTCGTCGGTCTCGGTCGCCCGACTGCTCTCGCCCCGGCAGTAGCCCGTTCACTGGTCGACGGCTCACTGGATCGGGTCGAGACTCCGCTCGTCGCGTTGCGAGTTCCGTCGAAAGCTGGTGCTTTCAAACAGATCAACGGCGCTCTGGACTTGCAGTGGCACACCGACCAACTGCAGCTCATCGGCGATGGAAAGCAACCCGATTCGGGACGCCCCGCCTGGCGAACAGCGATAGCAATGGTGCAGCGCAACGGCTGGGACGCGTTTCGCAGTCGGCGCGCCGGGGGCACCAAGACGGCGTCCGCCGCAGCTGCGAAGTTCCGCCGGGAGCGGTGGATCGGAAAGCACATCGCCAACCCGCTCGTGAACGGGCTGGCGTCCGTCGGAGTCAGGACATCGCTGGTCACCGATATCGAGACCGTGGGCCGTCGATCCGGTCTGCGCCGGCAGGTGCCGGTCTCTGCATCGTTCGACCGGGCGGGAGCGTGGGTGATCTCCCAGCACGGAACCAGGTCCGGTTGGGGAGCCAACATCGGCGACGAGCCGCGTATCAGGATTCGCGTCGGCGATCGCTGGCGAGCGGGCACAGCTACGTTCGTGCCCGAGGACGACGTCAGTGCGCGAGCGCGTTCCTTTTCCGCGAACCCACTGTTCGGGCGGCTCATCGGCGCAGGTTTTCGCGCCCTCCAGACCGACCCGATATCTGTTCGGATCGATTTCACCGATTGACAGGATGAGTGCTCGACGGTGGATCGTCGCACGACGCATAATGACCCGATGGCACCGATACCCACGGGCACGCTGCGCGAGACCGAGACCGGCTACGCCCTCGAGCTGAGCCGAACCGTCGCCGCGTCACGAGAGGATGTGTGGGCCAGCCTCACCGAATCCTCTCGGACCGCGTTGTGGTTCGGGCCCTGGGAACGGGTGACGGACGACAGCATCCGCGTCACCATGATCTTCGAGGACGGCGAACCCGTCGCCGACATGGCGATCGACGCCTGCGAGCCGCCCCAACGACTGGCCGTCCGTATGTCGGACGAGGGCGGCTGGCCGCTCGAGGTCAGGCTCACCGAGAAGGGCCGCGACACACTCGTCGTGCTGACCCACGGCCTCGACAGCACGGACGGCATCGGCGACATAGGTCCGGGCTGGGAGTACTACCTGGACATGCTGATCGCATCCAGGGACGCCGCACCGCTGCCGAGCTTCGACGACTACTACCCCGCACAGCAGGAGTACTACTCGTCTCTGCGGCCGGAATGACGTCAGTGATTGCGTAGCGCCTCGATCAGCTCTTTCTTGTTCAGCTTGGAGTAGCCCTCCAGGCCGATCTCTTTGGCTCGATCGGTCAGTTCGTCGACGGTCCAGTCCTCGTACGATCCGGACTCGCCGCCCTTCTTGCCTACGTTCTTCCTGCCCTCGTTGGCCGCAGCATTCGAGATGCGCGCCGACTTCTCCTTCGAGTTTCCTTCGTCACGGAGCTTCTCGTACAGATCCCGGTCCTTGAGCTGGGGCTGGTCATCGTTGGTGGGCATGCTGGTCCTCCGTTCGATCGTTTGTACTGATACAACTACCCGGTGCTCCCGCCGGCAAACACACTTGCCTTCTGTCGCTGTGGGGTAGAACAACGAAAGCTGGGTACCTTCGGGACATGCCATACCTGGATCGTGTCGCGGACGTGTTCGTATTGAATCTCGGCACTCGCGACGTCGAGGACACCGAGAACCGGATGGGGCCGGATTGGGTGGCCGAGGTCAACGCTCAGCTCGACGAGGTAGAAGCCAGTAGTGGCCCGACTGCACTGGTCACGACGGCCACCGGCAAGTACTTCTCCACCGGAGTCGACTTGTCCTGGGGTGCCGAGAACCTGGACCAGATCAACCGGTTCATCGGAACGGTGCAGGAACTGCTGGTGCGGTTCTTGACCCTCCCGATGCAGACGGTGGCGGCCATGCAGGGGCACACCTACGGGGGTGCCGCATTTTTCGTCATGGCACACGACTACCGCGTCATGCGCTCCGATCGCGGCTTCCTGTGCTTTCCTGGCGTCAACATCGGTGCCACCTACAGCCCGGGAACAGTCGACATGGTCCGAGCCAAGCTCGCCCCGCACACGTTCCACGAAGCACTGACCACGGGCCGACGCTACGGCGGAGTGGACGCAGCCGCCCTCGGCTTGGTGGACGCAGTGTCCACCGAGGATCGGCTGCGTGACGACGCACTCTCGCGGGCAACGGATTTGATCGGAACCCGCGGCCCCGTCCTCGGCGAAATCAAGCGCACGATGTATGCGAGCGAGATACGTTCGCTGTCCACTCCGGTCGCCGGTGTGGACGAAATGGAATGGGCCGCAAACTGATTCTCGCTCGCTGCCGCTTACGCGTCGGCTACCAGCGGAGCGACTTCGGTACCGAGTAGCTCTATGCCGCGCAACAGGTCACCGTGGGCGAGGCGCGGATTGGTCATCTGCAGCGACAGTCGATCCACACCGCCGAGTTGTTCGCTTACTCGAACGATCTTGTCGGCGACGGTTTTCGGGTCTCCCATGAAGAACGCACCGTTGGGGCCCGACGTGGCGTCGAACTGCTGCCGGCTCGGTCGAGCGAACCCGCGCTCGCGAGAGATCTTGGTGAACATCTCGTTCCAGCCCGGGTAGATGGTGTCGGCTGCCGCCTCGGTGGTGTCGGCGACGAATCCGAACACGTGCAATCCGACTTTCAGCTTCTCCGGCGAGTGACCCGCTTGCGCGCCCGCGCGTCGATACAGGTCGACGAGCGGCGCGAACTGGCGCGGCTCTCCGCCGATGATGGCGATCATCAGGGGTAGGCCCAGAAGCCCTGCACGAGCGAATGATTCGGGGGTTCCGCCGACACCGACCCAGATGGGTAGCGGATCTTGCAGCGGACGCGGATAGATCCCCTGACGGTTCAGCGCCGGCCGGTGCCGGCCGGACCACGTGATCTCCTCGTTGTCGCGAATCTGCAGAAGGAGATCCAGCTTCTCGGCGAACAAGGAGTCGTAATCGGCCAAGTCGAGTCCGAACAGTGGGAAAGACTCGGTGAACGAGCCTCGGCCGACCACCAAATCGATCCGGCCTTTCGAGATCAGGTCGAGAGTGGCGAACTCCTGGAACACTCGCACCGGATCGTCGGCACTGAGTACCTTGACCGCGCTGCCGAGCCGGATGTTCTCGGTGCGCGCGGCTGCTGCGGCCAGAATGATCGACGGAGCGGAGTCGTAGTACTCGCTGCGATGGTGCTCACCGATGCCGAACGAATAAAGACCGACCTGATCCGCGAGGGCGATCTCCTCGAGTAGGTGCCCCATCCTCTCCTCCGGCGCGATGACGCGGCCGTCGGTCGGATCGGTCACGGAAGAGACGAAGCTGTCTACGCCCAGGTGCATTGGGTACCTCTCGATTCGGGATGGACGAACCCATCAGCGTCGATGAAGGTTCAATTATTCCAGTGGACGGTGGGCAGAAAACTACTACTCTCCCCAACGCTTCGCCTCATCCGCCGCGAAGTACATCCGATTACTTGCACCGAAGCCGACCGACGCAACGCGTCACGCATGAGCTGTTATCGTGCGTGGGCGTTGGTTTTCGATGGCCGTGCTGGTCATCGGATCGTAAGAGGGAATCCGGTGAAAATCCGGAACTGCCCCGCAGCGGTGAGTGGAAACGACCGCGGTCATCGAGCACTGGGATTCGTCCCGGGAAGCGACCGCCAGTAGGAATCGTCCGAGCACGTGGTCGGACGGCGCGTCCGCGAGTCCGAAGACCTGCCACCGCGGCTGCGCCGCCGGCGTGGTCGCCTGTCGATCCCGAGGGACACGGTCGACGAGGTCGTCGTTCGCGCTGCGCGGATTCGCCTCGGAAGCCGTGCTTTTCGCAGGTCGCCAGGTCAGGGATCAGCGGAGAAAGTTGCGCATGCAGTCCAGATCGGTCCTGCCCCTCACTGTGCTCGCCGCCGCGATCTGGGCGGTGTCAGCCCTGTCGGCACTGATGTTCGGGGCCGCGCACATCCCGGCAACCGACGCGATGGGCTACCTGTGGGCACAGCTGTCGGGCGGCACGATCGCCGTCAGCGATGTCCCCGACTACCGCATCGTCGTCGATTCTCGGCTGCCTCGGGTGTTGCTGGCGACGGTCATCGGAGCAGGTCTGGCTGTGGTCGGACTGGTGGTGCAGGCGATGGTGCGCAACGCACTCGCAGACCCCTACGTTCTCGGAATCTCGTCGGGTGCATCGGTAGGCGCGACGTCGGTGGTCCTGTTCGGCACCTTCGGTGCCCTGGGCATCTACGCGCTCTCGAGCGCAGCGTTCCTCGGCGCACTCGCCGCAACCGCCCTCGTGTATCTGATGGCACGCTCCCCGGTAGGGCTGGTGCCACTGCGCCTGGTCCTGACGGGTACCGCGTTGGGTTACGGATTCTCTGCAATGACCACCGTGCTGATCTTCCTGGCACCTCAGGGCGACGGCGCTCGCAGTGTGATGTTCTGGTTGCTCGGCAGCCTCGCCGGTGCCACCTGGGCCAGCGTCCCGCTGGCCGCCGCCGTCACCGCGGCCGGAGTAGCCGCGACCGCTCTGACGGCACGCACACTCAACGCGCTGTCGATGGGAGACGAAGTCAGTGCGGCCCTGGGCTTGAACGCGACACGTCTACGGTTGTCTCTCTTCGTGACATCCGCGGCGATGACAGGGTGCTACGTATCCATCTGTGGCGCAGTGGGCTTCGTCGGTCTGGTCGTCCCTCACTTAGCACGGTTACTGGTCGGGGCCGACCACAGCAGGCTTGTCGTGATCACCCCGGTCCTGGGTGCGGCTTTCCTCGTCACCGCGGATCTGGTGTCCCGAACGGTTCTACCGCCGCAAGAGCTCCCCCTGGGGGCGATCACCGCGGCAGTCGGAGTTCCGGCGTTCGTACTGCTGATGCGTCGCCGCGGCGCGATGATCGGCGACCGTTGATGCGCGTCGACTACGACGACGTCGCAGTCGATATCGGCGGCACCCGCATCATCGACGACATCACCATGAGCCTGGACGCCGGCAGCATCGTCGGCATCGTCGGCGCGAACGGGAGCGGCAAGTCGACACTGCTGCGGTGTCTGTATCGAGCAACCGAGCCCTCGACCGGACGCATCGAGGTAGATGGCCGCGACATCACCGCAATCACCATGCGAGAGAACGCACGTCAGGTTGCAGCACTCACCCAGGACTCCTCGATGCACTTCGACTTCACCGCACGCGAGGTCGTCGCCACCGGACGTCTTCCACACAACTCCACGTTCGGACGCAACCGCACCCGCGACGACGACGCGTGCGCTCGTGCCTCGACCGTCGCCGACGTGGAACATCTGTTGGACCGATCGTTCCTGTCATTGTCCGGAGGCGAACGCCAACGTGTTCTGATCGCACGGGCTTTCGCCCAGCAACCGAACGTGCTCGTGCTCGACGAACCCACCAATCACCTCGATATACGACACCAATACGCAGTGCTGAGCGCCGCTGCGAGCCTGCAGATCACCGTGATCGCCGCGCTTCACGATCTGAACATCGCCGCCCAATTCTGCGACCGCTTGGTCGTACTTCACGCCGGCCGCATCGTCTGTGCGGGTTCACCCGATGAAGTCGTGACCGAGAAGGTGCTCTCGACCTGGTTCGGGATCGGCGGACACATCGTCACCCACCCACGCCTGGGAGTTCCCCAGGTTCTCTTCGACGACAAGGACACTCGATGACCCACCTCTTTCGCCGGCCTCGCACGATCGCCATTGCCGCGACCGCTGTTGCAGCACTGGTCAGTTCGTGCGGAGCCCAGGTCGACACAGCCACCGAGCAGGGTGGCGATCAGGTGACGGTCACCAACTGCGGCGAGCCGCTGACCGTGACCGGTACCCCACAGCGGGTACTGACCAACGACACCGGCATCACCGAGATGATGTTCGCCCTCGGCCTCGCCGACCGCCTCGTCGGATACACCAGCTACCCGGGCAAGGAGCGAGACATCGACTCCTCGCCGTGGAAGAGCGACTTCGACGCGGCACCGGAACTGGCCGACGCCTTCACCCGTGAGGTGATTCAGTCGGCGAACCCGGACTTCGTTTTCGCCGGCTGGAATTATGGCTACAAGGAGTCGACCGGTGTGACTCCCGATTGGATTCGCAGCATAGGCGCGGTTCCCTACCAACTCACCGAAGCATGCCGGCAACCCGGCAGTATTGCACGCGGAGTCATGGAGCCCCTCGACGCGCTCTACACCGACCTACGAAACCTCGGCGACCTCTTCGGAGTTCGTGACCGGGCCGACCGACTCGTCACCGACTACGAGAACCAGATCGGTGCCGCGAACGCCGGGGCTCCGGACGGCCGAGACCCGGCGCGGGTGTTCCTGTTCGACAGCGCCGATCCCGAGCCCTTCACCTCCGGCCGCACCGCAGCTCCGTCGCAGATCATCCGAGAAGCCGGTGGCAGCAACATCTTCGACGACCTCGACGATTCCTGGACCACCGCGTCTTGGGAAGCCGCAGCCCAACGCGACCCCGAGTTCATCGTCATCGTCGATTACGGTGCCGGACCGTCGAATTCGGTGGACGCCAAGATCGCGCAACTCCGCGCACAGCCACTGATGTCCGGCACCACCGCCGTACGTGAGAACAACATCATTGCCCTCCCCTACGCAGCGCTCGTCGAAGGACCACGCAACCCCGCCGCCGTCACCACGGTGGCGGACTTCCTCCGATCCAAGGGCCGCTGACCGTCCACAAGAACGGGGCAGCGACACCTCGGTGGTTGCGGCTTCCGAGGCTCGAATCCAGTGCAGGCGCTCAGTCTTCGATCGTCACGATCGGAGAAGCCTGCTGCACCGTATAAGAGTTCCACGGCAGGGTCGCGAGGACGTCGGACAGCCCGGGATAGTCGGAGACCCACGCTGTGGTCGGATCGACGCCTTCGGTACCGCACGATGCGAGCGCGACATAGGTGCCGGCCGGGATATCGGTGACGTGTTGGGTGCTGATTCCGATCTGGCCCCCGTCGTCGGTCGAATACAGCGACTGTCCGTTGCCGACGACCTCCCACACCGGCGGCAGCACTCCGCCCGGTGCCGGAGCCAACGATGTGCGGCAGGTCAGGCCGCTACCGGAGTTGTTGGTGATCGTGTTGGTCACCGTCGATCCGTCGACCTCGAACGCATACGTCACGTCTGTCGATTGCGCCGCTGATGCCGTCGCCGGGAACGCCGCTAGTGCTGGCGCACAGAGCAGCACTCCGATCAGAATCCGACTGGTCGATCGCATGGCAATCCTCCTGGTTCGCGTGAACTATGTCCGGGTTGTCAGTCTGCATCAAAAAATACCGATCAGCATCTTTCGAACCGAATGCAGCCGAACGGGGCGAGAAACAGGGTCGAGAACCGTTGTGTCGGTGTAAGTTTGCAGACCCCTGCCGGCCGTCGCTTCAACGCTTCGCTTCGGCGCGCTCCTTGATGTACGCATTCCGAACGCACAGGACGCGCCGGAGATACAGCTTGCCTGGAATATCCAGGATTGCAGCGCCGAGTCGTCCGCCACGGAATTCGACCGACATGATGTCGACCATCTGCGTGTGACCCCGGCGTGCGAGAAAGAAATGCTCGTGGCGCATCGAGGCAAAGGGTCCGGTGACCTGCTCGTCCACGAAATATCTCGCGGGCTCGTATTCGGTGATGCGGCTGGTCAAGGTGAACCACACACCGAGATGCCTGGAACGAATGTGGATTTCATCGCCCAAACGCAGAGCACTCCGCTTCGAATCGACTCGCACGCTCTCTCCGTACGCTCCCTGAGACTCGGCGTGAACGACAGCATCCGACTCCAGATCGAACACGTCAGCGGGGTTCGCCGCGATCGAAGTCGTGAGCCTGATGGTGAACGCCATGAGCACAGCTTTGCAGCAAATCCGTTTCGTCACGTCGGAAGGACCGTCTACGAAGGCGCAAATCGCTGGGTCGACCGTGTGAGGATTGGGCCATGTCTGCAACCTGGGAAGAGTTCACGTGGATCCCCGACGATTACCCGTGGGCACCGGACGGTGTGTCTTTCACCGTCGTCCGTCACGACGATGCAGAAGCGGTACTCGATGCGCTGACCACGTCGAGGGCCGGCACCGTGATCGGCCTGGAAGGTGTCAACGCCGACGTCGAGGTCGTCGGCGTTGCACAGGTGGGTGATTGGGTTCTGGCGGTCGCACCGTCGGCGGCAGGGTTGGCCGATGAGCTGATGGCACCGCTGTCGATCGGTGGCGAGGCCCTCACGTTCGCCACTCAGGTCGGCCACAGCAATTTCGCTCAGTGGGTCGACGGTGCTCGAACAGCAATGTTCGATGCGCTCCTGAAGGACGGGCCGGGTTTCGACGAACCTGACAGCCCCTGGCGAGATCGCATGCGTGAAGCTGGCGATGACCCCGACGGCGAGGGTCCGATGCCCGACGGCCTGTTTCACACGCTGGAGGTCTACATAGCAATGATCGTCAACCACACTGGAATCGTTCTGACGCAAGAGCTGTTGCGCAGCGGACAGTTTCAGGTCGGCGACTCCCTCGAATAGTGGAGGGCTCAGCCGAGTACAGCCGGCTGTTGCGAGATGCCGAGGGATGAGCGGCTCGAAGGGGTGTGGTGGCCGGCCGAGTTGCTGACGGTTTCTCCTGCCGCTCGACTGGATCCGAGCACTCCGCGGCGGAGACGGTCGAGTGGGTTGACGACGCGGGCTACCGAACAAAAATGCCCGTTCACCAACTTCTGGTGAACGGGCATTTCGTTGTGCGCCATCAGGGATTCGAACCCCGGACCCGCTGTACAAGAGATGACAATTCAAGTGGGTGCACTTGCGTCCATCATCGACCCGTTGAGCTGGGTGTTCGGCGAATCGAGTGACCGTCGGCGTCCGTGTAAATCCACACGAATACGACCCAAAGTGATGAGTTAAAGATGACTTCCGTCGACCAGCTCCCGGTCATCACCTCGGTCTGTAGAACGCAAGCCGTTGCCGTCCCAGTTGCGGCTCGTATCAGCTACTTGATTGCTGGCGACGTAACTTGCCACCTGCATCGAGAATTAGGTCACTCACGTCTGACATCGAGCATGCAGCCGCGCAAAAAATTCTCGCAAGTTCGCCCCGGCACCGAGTGAACAAGTCAGGGAGATCGCAAGCATTGTCCGGTCAAAACTTTTGACTGCAAACCGATTACGCTCTCATGCTCGCGAGCGGATGAAGTGAACTCGAATCTCGGCATCCCTGCCACCACCCGCGCCGCGCGCCATCTACTCGATCGACACAGGTGGGGTTCCCTGTCCGTGCCTTCTAGCAGCGCTTCGTGGGCAATAGTGTCGAAGACGAATCGAGCCACGACGTTTGCGCCTCCAGAGGGGTAAGTAGGCATCGCACCCAGAGTAGGCCGCCGACCTCGCCTGCACTTGGTCCGAGCTCGACACAATACGACCCCACCCGAAAGAACTCAGCTATGTCTAATTCCACCAATGAACGAAAGTCCTTGCCGTACCTCGTCTACGTCCTCGCACTGGGTACGTTCCTTATGGGCACGTCGGAATTCGTCGTTGCCGGACTCCTGCCCGACATTGCCTCCGACCTCGCAATCGGCATCTCCGAAGCCGGGCTGCTGGTCACTGCGTTCGCGATCGGCATGATCGCCACCCCGTTGATCGCGGTGGCGGCACTCGAGATGCCCGAACGGACGACTGTTCTGCTCGCGCTCGCCGTCTATTCCGCCGGACACATCGTGGTTGCACTCACAGACGACCTCTCCATCGTCCTCGTGGCTCGCTTCGTGACCGCGCTCGCAACGGGCGCATTCTGGTCGATCGCCGCATCTGTCGCGTCCCGCGTTGCGGGTCCGGACGCCAGTGCGCGCGCCATCGGCCTGGTCCTCAGTGGCGGTATTCTCGCGACGGTGATCGGGGTGCCCCTCGGCTCTGTCGCCGGCCAGCTGGTGGGTTGGCGCGGTCCGTTCTGGATCCTCGCGGTACTTGCCGTACTCGCATCAGTGCCGATCGCCCGCGTCGTTCCCGGTGGTCGTTTGTCGTCGACGGTCATCCCTCTGCGCTCACAACTCGCATCGATCGCCACCGCACGACTCTGGGTGGTCATGACAGCGTGCGTGCTGATCTCGACGGCCGTCATGTCCACCTATTCGTTCATCGCACCCCTGCTCACAGAACGCTCCGGCCTGTCCGCCGGGCTTCTTCCCGTAGGTCTCGCCGTCTTCGGTGTCGGTGCCGTCACCGGCACTCTCAACAGCGGTCGGTTCGCAGACCGCGCGCCCTACGTCACCGCGCTGACCGGTGGCGGCATAGTCGTGATCGCACTCGGGTTGCTGAGCGTCTTCTCGTCGTACGCTGCGCCATCGATCGCCCTTCTCGCTGTCGTGGGAATGGCCGGCTTGGGCACGAACCCAGTGCTCATGTCGATGGCCGTCCGATTCGCACAGGGCGCGCCGACTCTGGCCACATCGCTGTGCACGTCGATGTTCAACCTCGGCACCGCCGTCGGCACATGGCTCACAGCGCAAGCGATCAGCGAATACGGACCCGCCGCGATTCCTGTAGTGGGTGCACTGTTCGCAGTGCTGCTCGTGGTTCCGCTGGCCGCGCTCGTGATCATCGACCGGGCACGTCGGGATAGCGATGCTGCGTCTGCACCGTCGAAGTCGGTCGCCGGCCACGAAGTCGAAGTTCGCCGACCGATCCAGTCATGAACGCGCCGCAGTGCGGCGGTCGTCTGGACTGTGAATGCCGACGACGATTCGGAGCTCGGCATAGTTGAACGTGCTTCCGAGAGCTCGAAGCGCGGCAGCCCCGCCGGACACGGCCAGTAGTGAGATCACAGTACTCGTCCCTCGACCGCACCGGTGTTCAGCCGCGCCTACCCGCGGCGAGAAACGCGACCTCGCCTCCCCGGTCCCCGATGATGTCGAGTTGAACGAGACGCTGTGGATCACCGAAACTTCGACAGTTGAGGAGCCCCAATATCGTTGCTGCATTGCGTATCTCAAATATCCGCCCGTAGGTAATGGCCAGGGCTTCCCCCGTTTCCCCGTTTCATACGGAGGATTTCCGTGACAAGGCGTGGGGTCGGTAGCAGCGACAAACGTCCGCCCGGTCATCGATGACTTCAGGGGAAGTGACGACTGCGAACGAATCTCACTGCCCGACGCCGTCGGCTAGCCCCCGAACTGTGTTGCCTTATCAATGGTTCCACCACACTAGAAGCTGTCGGTGACCGACGATGCCGCGGATCACCTCGGACCTGTCGCTCGCCGCGGTCTCCAACGTGATGGCGGCACCGGGGGTCATAGATCTTTCTGCTCCCGGACTGAGACAACCGAGGGGTGCCCTTTCGGTACACCTCTCATCAGACACTGGTTCGATCGGATCCGCTGTTGTTGTATCGGAGTATGACAACTTCCGTAAAGGCCTACGCCGCCACCGCAGCCGACAAGCCACTTTCCCCCAACACAATCGAGCGCCGTGCCGTCGGACCTCACGACGTCCGCATCGACATCAAATTTGCCGGCATCTGCCACTCCGACATCCACACCGCACGCGGCGAATGGGGACCGATCAGCTACCCCCAGGTCGTCGGACACGAAATCGCCGGCATCGTTGCCGAGATCGGCTCCCAGGTCACCAAACACGCCGTCGGCGATCGCGTCGGAGTCGGCTGCATGGTCAACTCCTGCGGCGAGTGCGCCCAGTGCGTCAAAGGACTCGAGCAGTACTGCCTCGTCGGCAACATCCAGACCTACGGCAGCACGGACCGCGACGGCACCACAACCCAGGGCGGCTACTCCCAGCAGGTCGTCGTCACCGAGCACTTCGTCGTCAAGATCCCCGAGGGCATCGCCCTCGACGCCGCCGCGCCACTCCTCTGCGCCGGCATCACCACCTATTCCCCCCTCCGCCACTGGGGTGCCGGACCCGGCAGGAAGGTCGCCGTGGTCGGTATGGGCGGATTGGGCCACATGGCCGTCAAGATCGCCCATGCCATGGGTGCCGAGGTCACCGTGCTCTCGCAGTCGCTGAAGAAGCAGGAAGACGGACTTCGTCTGGGAGCAGATCACTACTACGCCACCAGCGACCCCGACACCTTCGAGACGCTCGCGTCCACGTTCGATCTGATCATCAACACCGTCAGCGCCCCAATCGATCTGAACGCACACCTGTCGCTGCTCGCCGTCGACGGCGCGATGGTCAACGTGGGGGCTCCTGCGGAACCACTTCCGCTGCAGATCTTCTCGCTCATTCCCTCTCGCAGGACGTTCGCAGGATCCGCTATCGGCTCCATCGCCGAGACCCAGGAAATGCTCGACTTCTGTGCCGAGCACCATCTCGGTGCCGAGATCGAGGTCATCTCCGCCGACAAGATCAACGACGCCTGGGAGCGCGTGCTCGCCTCCGACGTCCGATACCGATTCGTCATCGACACGGCGACACTGGCCTGATCAGCCCGGCACAACGATAGAACGAATACCGCCTGTGCACGCACACGATGTGCGTGCACAGGCGGCTTTCTGCGCCGAAATGGATACCGCGGTTTCCTCCGGCGACTGCGCATCCAGATCGAGTCCGAGAGGTGACTGCACGCGCTGGATCGCCTGCGCGGAAATCCCTGCAGCATTGCAGTCTTTCGACACGATCGCGGTGCGTACGCCGTGAACCCAGCGCACCGATGAACGCCAGGAGCCTCACTCCCCGGGGCTTCACGGCCGGCGTCGTCGCGAAGGGTGCCCCGACAGGGCCTCGCGCGAGGTCACGCTCAGCCTTAACCTTGGATTTATGAACAACAAAGCCGAGGTACGTGAGTTCCTCATGACGCGCCGGGCCCGGCTGACGCCCGACGCGGCCGGCATCGTAGGCGGAATCAACCGCCGGGTCGCCGGACTGCGACGCAGCGAGGTCGCGTCCCTGGCCGGCCTCTCCGTCGAGTACTACGCACGCATCGAGCGCGGCGCGATCGGCGGTGCGTCGGCGTCCGTGCTCGATGCACTCTCACGCGCCCTGCAGCTCGACGACACTGAACACGCACATCTACTCGACCTCGCACGAGCCGCTGACGGAATTCCGAACTCCGGCCGCCCACGTCGCAAAGCCTCGCGCCCGATCAACCAGAGAATCAGTCTGCAGTGGGCGCTGGACTCGATAACGGAAGGCGTTGCTTTCGTTCGCAATCAGCGTCAAGACCTGCTGGCGACCAACGAACTCGGTAGGGCGTTCTACGCCCCGATAATCGGAGACGGTGGACGAACGCCCAACCTCGCTCGATTCCAATTCCTCGATCCGTTGTCCCGGGAGTTCTACCCCGACTGGGACACCTTCGCCGAAATGTGTGTATCCATCATGCGTGCCGAGGCCGGACGCGACCCTCACGACAAGGGCCTCCAGGATCTCGTCGGTGAACTTTCCACGCGCGACGAGACATTCCGGACGTTGTGGGGTGCCCACAACGTCCGGACGCACGGGGCGGGCAAGAAGCGTTTCAACCACCCGGTCGTTGGCGAAATTCACCTCGCCTACGAGGAGCTCGTCGTCACCGCTGATCCCGGATCCATCCTCATGGTCTACACCGCGGAGCCAGGCTCGCCGAGCGCCGAACGCTTGCATCTACTCGGATCATGGGCCGCGCAACACGCAGAGGCTTGAACGTAGCCCCCGGCACGCATGGCGGTCAGGGTTCGGTGATCTCGACGTCGAATGTTGTCGGGTCCACCCCGTCGCGGTCGGGTCCCCCGCGTACACCTCGGTCGAGAGCATCCATGGCGGCCAGCTCGTCGTCGTCGAGCTCGAAATCGAACACGTCGGAATTCTGCGCGATACGTTCGGGGTTGGTCGATTTGTAAAGGTCCCGAAAGGTCGAGCTGAACAGTGGTCTGTGGACCACCCCACGAGTCCGTGGACGGTGGCCGAGCTCTACTGCGCGGTGTACCCCGCATCGACGGGCAAAGCCACGCCGGTGACGTAGCTCGCGGCATCGCTACACAGCCACAGCACTGCCGACGCAATCTCCTCCGGCCGCCCGAGCCGCCCCAACGGAACGCCGCTCGCGGCAGCGTCGGAATCGAGCTCTCCGCCCGCGATCATTCGTTCGACCATGGGTGTACTGATGGTTCCGGGGCACACCGCGTTGACTCGCACTCCATGCTGGCCGTATTGCAGCGCAACGCTTTTGGTGGAACCGATGACGCCGTGCTTGGTTGCGTGATACGTGGCGCGACCAGCTCCGCCGACCAGACCACCGAGCGAGGAGCAGTTCACGATGGCACCGGACCCCTGCTCACGCATCTGTACGAGTTCGTGCTTCATCGACGCCCACACACCCCGTAGGTTCACGGCAACGATCTTGTCGAATGCGTCGGCAGTTTCGTCTGCGGAATCGACGGGCGGAAGCATGATTCCGGCATTGTTGAACGCCATGTCCAGGGTGCCGAAAGCCTCGACGGTGGCCTGGACTGCCGCGGCAACCTGATCCTCGTCGGAGACGTTGCACTGCACTGCAATCGCCGTGAAACCATTGGCGTTCAACTCGTCTGCGAGGTGCTGGGCAGCGTCCCCGTCGAGGTCGACAATGGCGACTTCGGCACCGGCTTCGGCGAACGCGCGGGCCGTTGCCGCGCCCATTCCGGCGCTGGCACCGGTGACGAATGCGGTCTTGCCGGTGAAGTCGTACGTGACGGTCATGAGGGTGTTCTCCTTCAGGTCGATCTAGCTGTGCTGCAGGTCGATTCCGGTGTGCTGAGCGAGAGCAGCGAGCAGTTCGTTCTGGAATCGTTCGTCGTGCACCGCGGGGTGGGGCGCTTCGGTGCGCTGGTGGTGCCAGTAGCGCCCCGAGACATGAGCCTGCGAATCGTCGGTGATTGCAAGCCATGCCTGGGTCACGTGGCCAAGTTCGAGATCATCGCTGGCAGACGGTCCGCCCATCTTGGTCGGCACCCAACCGGGATCGACCGCATTCGCCAGCACCGAGGGCCACAGCCTGGCCACCGCGGCCATGAGCGTGGTGATCAGCAGCTTGCTGTCCGAATACGAGGCCGTTTCCTTCGATCCGGACCAGTCCGCGCCGACGAGGTCAGCATGCCCGCTCCGGTGCATGCTGCTGCTGAGGAAGACCAGCCGCCCCGGATCGCGAAGCAGGGCGGTGAGCACGTACGGTGCCACAACATTGACCGGCAGAAGCGAGGCCCCGTCGATGACACCGGCGTTGTGGATGACAGCGCTGATGGAACCGATACGGTGTGCTTGCTCAGCGACGTCCTGAACCTGATCCAGGTGAGCGAGGTCGCCGACAACGCCGAACGCACCGCGGGAGGTCAGGTCCTCCACGGCGGACAACCGTTGCCGTGTGCGGGCGTGAACAACCACCTCATGTCCGGCATCGAGCAGCGATTCGGCAGCGGCGCGGCCGATGCCGTCGGTCGATCCGGTGATCAATACACGCGACACGAATTCCTTCTCTCTGTCCTACCGTTACAACTACGGCACGCGATCACAGCTCACGTCATCTCGTAGATACCGCGCCAGGTCCTTACCCTCGACGGTAGAGCGTCGTCAGCGTGCGAGGGAGGCCCTGCGAGTACGTGCTCCGTGGTCTTGCGTTCCGGCCCTGTTGCGGTGGACTCGGAGCCCGTCCGTGATCAGGTCGGCAGAACGGAGAGAATCCAGGCCACTAGCGGGGCGATGGCGATCACCGACATTCCCCAGATCAACAGCCCGCGAAAGGTTTTGTCTCTCAACTCTTCTTCGGTATTCGCGAATATTGGCGCACCGTCTGTGGAGAACGGGTTGCCAATCAACGCTCGGTTCCTGCTCGACTGGAGCTGAATACCGCCTCGATACTCCAAGGATCTCGAGATCTGCGCACCCTAGGCCCGACGCGTCATATCCCATCGGGGCCGATGAAGCCGTCTGATCGATGGGATATGTGTGCCGATTGCGCAGCAGTGAGCTACTCCGAACGTGAAACGGTCACCGTCACATCACCGTCGATGGAACCGACAGTGTCCGAACCTGTTTCGTCCATGCTGCCAAGAATGACGATGCCTGGGAACTCGCTCTGATCGCCGTAGTAGAGGACGAAGTCGTTTCCCGGTGCGTAGTAGCCGATGTCGCCCGGGTTCGGGTCTGCGCTGCCTGGCGCTCCGTCGGTCGACAACTCTGCCGGCAGCGGCCCGGTCTTCTCGACCGAACCGTGGTCGGACAGATTCAGCGTCAGCGGGAGTTGGGCCACGAGGTCACGGCTGGCCGCGGTGTAGTTCAACGTTCCGACGAAGATCCGTTCGCCGACCTGGAAGTCGATCTGCATGGCTTCTCCGTTCTCGACCTGCTCGTTCGCAGCGTCGACCGTGGCGGGGACACTCGCACTGGTGACATTCGGGATCGTGACGCTCGCGCTGGTGGAGCTGGACCTTTCAGCCGTCGACTCCGAGGCTGTCCCGGCGGAACAGGCCGCCAGCGCGAGAACCGAGGACGCCGCGACCAGACCTGAAAAGACTCGGCTCCGCACGGCCGATGCCGTCACGACGCGGACTGTCGTTCGTAGGTCACGCGAAATCTTTCGGCGGGATCGCGCGGTGTCAGCACCAGGGTGTCACCGTCGACCTCGTAGTTCCGCTCGAACGTCTGCCCGATCAAATCGCGCACTGCCGCCGATTCCACTGTGACGGTGAGGGTTCCGGCATCAGCGTCGGTGGTGAGGTCACCGAAGTATGCCTCGTATCCCTGGACCGTCAAGGGGGTGTCCGGCGCGGACGTGTCCGGGTTCATCGCCTGTACCGACATCGTCTCGTCCGTGAAGATGACCTGCCCCGAATACGGTGTGGGTGTCAGATCGCCCTCTGTTCCGACCTCGAGCGAGGTCATCCGCCACTCGCCGGTCAGGCCGTCACTACCTGCCTCGTCCGATGCTTGCGAGCAGGCGGCGGTCGTGATCAACAGTCCGACTGCTGCGACCCAGGAGATCAAGAGTTTCTTCACCATGCTTACCTCTTTACGTTTTCGGCTGGATGAGACATGAGTTGTTCGGACGAACCGGACAGTGGGATCCCCTGTCAGGGAATACCTCCCACGTCCTCGACGAGACCGACTCGATCGTTGGGGCCCCGCTGCGATCAGCGGCCCTCGTACTGCTCATCGGTGATGTGCTCGGCCCACGTCGTCGTGGTGGCCGGATCCTCACCGTTCTGAAGCATCGCGATGTGCTCCATGTACACGCCGGGAGCTGCTGCGTGCCAATGTTCTTCGCCGGGAGGGGTGTAGAGGGTCTGGCCTGGATGAACCTCGATGATCGTGCCGTCGCGGCTTCCGAATCGCGCGATTCCCTGCGTGACGCGCAGGTACTGTCCGTTCTCGTGTGAGTGCCAGGCCGTGCGAGCGCCGGGTGCAAATCGAACCGTCGCAACGACCATCGTCTGATTCGCTTCGTGCGGCATCGCGATCGGGTCCAGCCACACATCGCCGGCGAACTGCTCGGCGGGGTTCTTGGTGGTGGGAACTGCGGGTTCGATGTTCATCGAGGGCCTACTTTCTGTCGTATACCTACCCAAGAGGGGCTGGACCTCAGGACGCGTCCGAGCTGCCATTCTCACCGAAGAGCTTCTTGGCAACGCCCATTGCCGCCATACCCTTGGGCCAGCCCGCGTACAGCGTCACGTGCGTCAACGTCTCGATCAGTTCGCTCTGCGTCACGCCGTTCTCGATCGCGCGGCCGAGGTGGAACTCGAGCTGCGCGGTGTCGCCTCCCGCCGCGAGTACGGCCACAGTCACCAGACTCCTGTCACGGGCGGCGAGCTCGGGCCTGTTCCACACGTCCGCGAAAAGTACGTCGTCGGTGAGCTCAGCGAGCTTCGGAGCGAAATCTCCGAACATCGACCGCCCACCTCCTACCTGCCTGGGTCGATCGGTCATCACATTCCTCGTCTCGCGTCGGATCGTTCGCGCTCAGCGCGACTCACATGGACCAGTCAATCGCCAAAACCCTGTGTCGGGGAGTCACTGTCGAGGGGTGCACCAGCAGGGCACCTCTTGCCAGTCCGATCCGATCCGATCCGCTTGATTCGATCCCGGCGGTCGGCCTCGCTGAGCTCCGGACCTCCTCCTGACCTGGGCACTGACCCCGGACGTCGGCAGCTACCTCGCCGCTCGATCTTCGAAGCCCGGTGCCTAGCGTCGGTTCTCGCGGCGGCACCTGTCGACATGTAGCTCGTCGAGCCGTCGGTGCAGCCATCATTTCCACGTGGTGACTGCGGACTGAACAACACCCTCGAACTTCCCGAGGTGGGCACCACCGAACACGAGAACCGTCTCGACACCGCAGGAATTGCCAATTTCTTCTCGTGCTCGTCCGTCGTCTCAATGCCGATACTGCTCGAACACCTCCCGCAGGATGCCTACGGGTATTGGCCGCGTTCGGTTCTGAGGGCTCAAAAAGATGAGTAAGTGATGACTCAAGCGTCCACAGGCGTCCATCAGCTACCCGGCGGTGCGAATCCGGCCCACAATCCGCAGGTCAGCGGCATCGCTGCCGGAACTTGACTCCCAGTATTTGCGATTGGGAGTCAAGTCCTCGAAACTCCCTACGCCGCTTGAGAACCCGCAGGTCACGGAGCTGTCCATTTTCGCGAAGCTCGCCGACTCCCAGACATATCCGGACAACAAAAAGTGCCCCTGACCAGCGTAAACACTGTTCAGGGGCACTCGTTGTGCGCCATCAGGGATTCGAACCCCGGACCCGCTGTACAAGAGATAACAATTCAAGTGGATGCACCCGCGTCCACCATTGGCCCGTTGAGCTGGGTGTTCGGCGAATCGAGTGACCATCGGCGTCCGCGTGAATCCACCCGGGTGCGCCGCAAAGTGATGAGTAAACGATGACCACCGGCGACCTGCTCCCGGTCCATCTGAGTCCCGTATGGTCCCCCATCGGCTAAACGGACTGCCGTGGACATTCGACTCCACCACGATTCAAGGTGATGAGCTCCTTCGAACTGCTTGGAACCCCAGCATTAGGACGAGGACACGCTCCGGACACGCCGCACCGAAGAGAACTTGCCCGTGCAGTGCCCATTGCCGTGGACTGCGAACCGCAGGCAACACCAATCCCGATGACCGCCGTTCACGAAATATCACGGCCGAAAAGGTATGCCGGATCGTCATCGACGATTTTCGCGAACATCATTCGCAGCGGTTCTATGTTCTGCTCGGCCCGCGCAAGATGGCATGCGCGGTGCAGTTCAGTCAGCTCGATCGCATCCCACGCCAGACCACGCCCCGACTCGGACAACAACTGATCGAAGAACTCTCTTTGCGTGCGGCCGTTTCCCTCCCGAAAGGAATGGGCAAAATTCACGAAGTCGTACATCTCCGCGAGACGGCCGGGTAGGTCTACGTTCGAGATCGAACGGAGCTGCTTCGTCTCGGCGATCTGCGCAGCGATGTAGGCGACCGGCCGCCCAATGTCGACCGGCGTCATGAAGGACTCATTTTCTTTCTCGATACCTACCGTCCGCAGTTCACCGGCCCACAGGTATACATCCTGAAACAGGTGCTGATGCAACGCCTTCAAGTGATCAAGGTCGTACGTTCGCATCACGGCACTGGGGTTGTTCCGCAGTTCGGCTACCCGCACTTCGACGAGATCGTTCTCGGCGGCGGCCAGTGTTTCCCTAGTTGTCGCTCCCACGCGGTTTCGAGCACAGAAGAGCCCGGAATGAAATACCCGGCCGAATTGAGGTCGTAGTCACCGGTATCCCATGGGGGTGCGTCGTCGTCCACCGCGAGGCGGTCCGGATCAGGAGAGGTTGTACCGGCTGCGCACCCGATGCCCGAGCTCGGCGATGTCGATCTCGCCGCGAACATAGGCATCCTGGTCCGCACGGGTCGCGTCGGTACTATGGGCACCCTCAAGAGCACTGTTGGTGCGGGCAGCATCGATAGCCCGCGCGCGATCACCTGACGGTCGTCGTATCGACATCCGACGCCTCCTCAGTTCCAAACCCATACTAACTGCCGACTCGGCCAACTCAACCGCCGCCACAACACCCGTTGCGATCCGACCTCCCGCCACTGACGGAGTGATTGAACACGCTGGACGCCGCGCTGACCTACTGCGCGCGAACATCAGTCCGCGCCATCGCGAGACAAACCGACCCCAGAGAACCAGCCTCTACCCACGAAAGTGAGCAAGACCACGACCGCGGCACCACATATGGGAGGGCCTCAAGGCCGTGGTTTCGCGGCAGTAGACGAGCCGCCGTCGCAGCCAGCGCTGAACCTGCAGACCAGTCCCGACACTGTCTGGACAGCTTGGCGACCAAATGTCGCGCGAAACGCTGGTTCTGCGGGCTGATCACGTGTCCGTGTCGCACACACGAGGGATACAGGTTGACCTTGTGGTCGCCGATTTGCAAGGTCCCGACCCGGTCCCACCCTAAACGGGCCGTCGAGCCTCCACATGGTGTCTTCCGAATCGCACGGTTTCGTGCGCAAGGAAGCTCGCGGATCGGATTACCTCGCGGCTAGAGCTGCAATCAGGCGCGAGACTCTACCGTTCCCGAGCCGTCCGACGCACGGCTCGACCATTGAGTTCGATGAACTCGTGACGGGATTCGAATGTTGGCATATGGCTTCGACGCTCAGCGGACTCTCTCGTCAGGTGGTCACGGACGTGCGGCGGAGCCGCGTCGATCACGCGTTGTTCGACGTGGTTGCGGAGATGCTCGAATAGATCCCAACCACGCCTATGCTCCGCCTGACTCAACGGAGGTGTAAGGTCGCGACCTTCGAGGAACTCTCGCAATGGCACGGGAAGACGCTCCCGCCCATCAGCTCCCAACGGGTGAATATTTCGCCAACGCTTCAGCTCCGCAAAGATATCGATCCCTCGTTCAGCCAACCCGTCCAGCATGAGCAAGTCGCGCCAAGTCAGAATGGCCGGCACATGGACCTTAAAGTAATTCAGGCCGTCGTTGTACTTTCGAACAAGCTCGAACGCCCTAGTGAAAACCGCATTCTCCATGGTTATCTCGCTTGGTACACCCGCATCCGGAACTACGACTATCGGGACGAATCTCGTCCGACTTGTTACAGCCGTGCGAAGCTTGTTCCACCCTCTGTTCGTGAACAACTCAACCGTGCTCAGCAGCTGCCGGAACTTTGTGGTTGTGAACCGTTGCTCGATCTCCTGCTCCAACGATTCGATCGTTGCTTGCCCTTCGGCGAATGGCTGCGGCAACAGTCTCATGTTTGCGTCGACAAGAATGCATCCATTTCCGCGGAATAGCGCAAAGTCGCAGATCTTCGGCAACTTCGACTTAGCTGTACGCCAGCCCCGTTTCATTTCGTCTTCTTCGACGAGAACTGTTTCTCCGTCTGCGTCGTACTCACAAATACGCAGTAAGACTTCACCAACTCGTTCCTCGAAAATATTTCGCATTGCCGCGGCGTAGTGATCTGCCTTCTTCTTATCCACTAACCTCAGCATATGCTCTGTCTCGAGGTAAAGGTGGTCACCGAAGATTCGCTGCACCACAAATTGAAACCTGATCGGCAAAAGGGTGCCGTCGTCCATCCGAACAAACGGCGTCTGCTGTAATTTGTATCGAGTCCACAATGAAGCACCCGCACTACGCTCCATCGTCAGCTGATCCCTCAGCTCCACAAGCGAAATCGTGCAGTGATCGATGAGGAACTGCACTGCTTCCGGCGCGACAGCGTGAAGAACAAAAAAGTCTCGATCGATGCGTGTAAATCCTTCATGTTTCCAAAGATTGTAGAAGAGCCAACCTAAACTAAGAAAGTCATCGAGTTTCACATCTGTGATTTCGGCCCACTGAGCAGCGGGGTGTAGAGCTAGATCACGCTTGGTCTTGGCCGTGGTCCTGTCGGACCAGCCTCGGAACCAAGTACTCTCCGTGGACGCGGACAGGAACTCCAACGGCTCAGAGTGGAGTAGCGCGGCCTGGGTTACGCGGTTCATCGTCATCTCGGCCAGTGTCTGGTCGAATCCTGCACCTGCCGTTGGCATAGCCGCCTCGTGCGCTTCAGCTGACAGGCTCAGGAAAGCAGCTAGGATCTCATCACTAGCCGGTTTCAGCTCACCGTCTGTATCGGCGCTGACTACGACCTCCTTGATCGCGAGAAACAAGGGCACGGGGTGAAGCACTGCATGCCCACGAGCGAGCATCTCCGTGGTTTGCGAGCGAGCAGGTTCACTCACGCCCGATAGAAACTCCAACACGACGTCGTCGTCGCTGTCGGTCATCCGCGACAGATCCAAATCTGCGAAGAGGCGCGACAGCCATTCGAGTGTAGGCACGAGGCCGACCCGTTGCCAGAGTTCACCGCGCGCGGCTACGTCGAGGTATCTCAGCGCCGGCACGTCCTCAGACCGGACGACATGGGGGCTGCCGTCATCCATTCGGAGCATACTTTCGATGTTCACGGCTTCATTATTACGCGGGGCACCGACAACATTGGAGCAGCTGCACACAGGTCTCCAGCAGTTGTATGACATAGACTCCAACAGAGGGGCCTGTGGACCGGCAATCAAATTCTGCATCAGTACTCACTGAACCGTCCAGGCTCCGTCTTGGCTGCAGTCACCGTCCGTCCGACGGTGAGGAAACTTCAGTCAGACCATAAAGATGCGGCGGACGGAGCGACATCAATCTACCCAGAGTGGTGTATTCTCAAGTGCCGGAAGCAGCGTCAATCAGGGTGACTCAACCTCAGCGATGAGTTGCAGCTGGCGATTTCAATGGTAAGCGTTAGAATCTGATCGGGCCTTCGGAAAAAAATCGCGCTCCTCGCCAAAAACGAAGCCTGAGGAATGGTTCCGGATCTTTGTCCTCACCACGAGGCCAATCTTTCTAGCATACCCCTGGCTTCCCTTCGGACAATCAGAAGTTTCTCTAGTCGTCTACGTTTCCGTCCCGATAATCCGGGCGTTCATGGAGATTGCTGCGGTATAAGACTACTGCCGAAAGACCGAAAGGGATGAGATCTTAGAACCATCGTCTACTCGATTCAGCAACCACGTACATTTCGCAGCTAGTAACCCAGTAGATTCCTTCGACGTCGAAGCGTTGCGAACCGCCTCGTTCATGATCGCCGACTGCAAGCTGAGCGCGGAGTTAAAAATGAATCTCAATCCATGCGGTTGTTTAATACCCGCATGGACAATTTGATTGCGCACGTCATACAACCGCCTCAGCGCGTCCGAAAACTCAGTCCTGAGCGCAGTCAATCCCTTCACATCTTCAATCAACCCCTTTGCTGTCCTACACTCCACGGCCCCAAGTTCCCAATCTCCCGGAATCGACACTCCGGAAACGAAAGCGTCGACTACTATACCCATCCGTTCACTCTCGCTCGCAGCGTTGAGATCGTCCGCCAGATGATCATGCTCAGTCTTTCGGTGACCAGTCCCAATTCCGTTAAAGAGGTCAACAACATACATGCATGCAAGGAGGTCCGCGGCCCGGTCGGCAATCATAGCCAAACCCCCGAAGTCGTCGGCGTCAGCAAATAGTGTCTCAACCATCGCCCAAGCTGTGACGCACGCAGACCTTCTCGATACACCGTCGACTGACGCAAGCAAATCAAGAGCTGCCTCAAGCTTGCCCTCAAGAGGGCGAAGTAGCTTGATACCACCATCTACGTCCAGAGCTGGCACGTTCACCGCTGCGCTTTTCTGATTAGATGCGAGATCAACCTCAACCTGGCCTGGATGCATGAAAGCTGTATTATCCATAAACGCTTTCCGTGTTTCGCCTGCGACCCGGACCTTCATAACAATTGTTTGCAACTTCTCCATCAAGACCGACACTGCCATGTACTTGTCGTAACAGTCTACAGTCAGGATAAATCCTCCAACGTGTGACGGACTTGATTTATCTGGAAAATATTCTTTAAAAGCATTCTCAAAGTCATCTTTCGAGAGCCAGGGAGGAGGGGTTTGAGGATCAAACCGAGCGCGGACAGTTAGGGGAATCAGAAAGGTGTACGGGCCTTTCCCCTTCTTCCACAAGTCTCCAATGAGCGCCAACGTATGCTGGAGGGTCACGACATTCGGATCGTGCTTGAGGTGGTAGTTGAGGTGGTTGACGATCCATTCATTTGAAAGACCCGAGCTTTGCAGATGACCGGCAATATAGGAGGCCCATAGATTAAAGTCGACATTCGCACCACTGGCCGCATCCGACTCATTAAGTTCAGAAACACCTGTGTCGATCATTTCAAAGTACTTCGATGTTAAGTCAACTATTTCATGCTTTAGCACGAAAAATGAATGACTACCGGGCTTGAGTAGGCTCGATTTTGGAATCGACCGCAGCACTCCTCCGCGCGCTCGACCCTTCAAAAACGGGTCTCGCTCGATAATTCGACGTGCTGTTCCTATTACATATTGCATTCTTGTTTCCGACGCATTTGATGATGCACCAGCGATGCATTCATTCATTGATTCGACGGTTCCAATACGCCATTGCCTATCGTTCCACTTGCTTTCAGCGGAAAGGAGTTCAGCGACACGCTCGGCGATTACCTTGCCAACAGATCGGTCAGAAAACATGACTCATTAAATCATGCGGACCCCGCGACGACTCGATTCGAGTGGTGAGTCCACAGCGTAGGTGTGATCGCGCGTTGCATCGCTCCTGGGCCGGTTTTCGCCGCAATCGTGCCAAAGTTTCCGGCGGCCTGCTGCCGGCCGCGGGGCTGCCGATCTCAGACTTGCCCCTCGGCGCGTTCGCGGTCCTCGCGGTCGCAACCGTCATCCTTGCGAGCGGCTTTGCGGGGCCCACTATTGGCACAGCATGTCGACGGCCGCTCGTGCCCGCCATGCTCCCAGATTTCACTAACGCTGGGCACCTCTCACTAAGGTGAGCGAATGGCGCAGCGGAACCAGGACCTGAGCATCGCCCGTAGCGAACGGATGAGGTAGGTAGCCAACGAACATCGCCCATAGTTGAGTACACAGCGCAGCTGCACCGTATTCTGTTAACGCTATGACGCGCCCCGAGATAACGGAAACGCCCCAACGCACTTGCACTCCGCCCAAGCTATTCGTCAGTGACTCCATCACTAGATGGGTTGCCCCGGTCCAGAGTCGTGTACCGAGGACCCAACATGGGCTGCTCGGCGCGGAAGCGGTTAGCCGCGATTTAGATGAGCGCAACCACCCGCGTCGCGCGGAGGATCTCATCGACGCTGTCTACTCGTACGTCGTGCTCGCACCGGGTGGTGCAGGTAAGACCACGCTCTTCGATGATCTGAAGGCTTGTGCACCAGACAGTCTGAGTATCGACCTGAGGTTGCATGACCGACGCTCCTTGCTGGAAGAATTCGACCGCCTATTCGTCGGCGATGCAGTCTCCGCCTCAGGAATGCCCGACACCGTATTCATCGACGCCATCGACGAGGCTCTCCAGGTCGATCCGAACGTCGGTTACATTCTGACCACCCAACTGAAGCGACCAGAATCTAACCGGTTCAAGTGGCGATTCGCATGCAGGCCCGGTTCCTGGACGCCGGATCTGGCGTCCGGGATGGCTTCGCTACCTGGCTTCGAGCAGTTGGAGTTGCTTCCCCTAGGAGTCGCAGACATCCGTGAACTTGCTGGTTCTGACGCGGCAGAGTTTCTGACGGCCGTCGAGGGTGCCCGCCTCACGCATCTGCTCGCCCAACCCCTCCACGCCACAAACCTACTCGACCAATGGCGCACATCGAACAGGCTTCCAGTCGACCGTGGCGCAGCCATGCAATATGCCGTGACCGAGATGCTTGCAGAGACCAGTACCACCAGGACTCCCGGAAAGCTCGACGACCACCGCAGGCTTCTCATTGCGGAAAGACTGGCAGCAATATCGATGCTGTGCGGTGTCAGTGCCTACACCCTTGGTCCTACCGCCCGATCAGTTGCCGAAGCAACTCCAGCGCTGGCCCTGCACCGAAGTACTGCTGTGACATCCGTACCGACTCAATCTGAGCCGGACCTGCACCATCTTGACGTGGACTCAATTCGCGAAGTACTTCACAGTCCTCTATTCACGACCCGCGAATCTAGTTCCGTATCCTTCATCCACCAGTCGTACTCGGAGTACCTTGCAGCGCGCTACCTTGCGCGACGCGGAGTGACCGGAACCCGGCTCGTCTCAATTCTGGGCGCGAACACCAACGGACGAGTGCCGGAATCATTACTCGAAGTCCTAGGGTGGATGCTCACGCTCGGTAACCCCGTTCCTTCATCGCTCGTCGCCGACAACGCCAAGCAGCTTCTGAGCACGTCCGGTTTGGAACTGGCCCCTGATTCGGTTAAGGAAGCAGTAGTTCGTGCGCTAATCGACGGCGCTGCCAGCGGTCAGATAGACGAAGGATGGCGGACTGACACATCGCCGCTCGCTCACCCCGGCCTAGCATCACAACTCGCAAACGCGGCCACCTGCGCGACGAACGAATGGGTTGTCTACTGGATAGCGCGAATTGCCAGACAGTGCACGGTCATCGACTCTGCCGACAACGTGCTTTCCATAGCCCTCGACTCGAGGTGGCCCGATTACATTCGTGCCGAGGCGGTAACGTCCTTCGGTGAGATAGCATCCGCCGATCGAACGATCGATTTGAACCCCCTGTTGACCTTGGGTTCCGACCAGGATCCGCAGGACGAAATCCTTGCTGCAACCATGAGTGTAATGGCGCAGGAAGTAAACAACTATGACCTTGTTCGGGAAGCAATCCGACCGCGGCGCAGCCCGAATTTTATCGGTAACTACTTCAGAATTTTGAGCGGTCTACCCAAACTGCTGCCGATCGGCACCCTGATCCCCACATTGACCCACGTACTGCACCAGCAAACGGGCCATGATGACCGGGTTTTCGGCTATCTAATTGGAAATTTGCTCGAACGCGTGTGGACGACGATGAACCGTGAAGCTGCCGAACTCGTTGGTATCCTGCTGAGTCCTGAGCTTCTAAGTGTCGGCGACGTATTCCAAGCGTTGGATGTGCCGTGGCAGGTACATCCGGATACTAGCAAACGCCGCGCTATGGCGGCAGCATCGCTAAGCGCCAGCGAGAACAGCTACTACACGGTTCTCGAATTGCAAATGCTGACCGGTGAAGACGTCGAATGGCTGATCGATTGGGTACAAGACGCGCCACCGGAGGCAATTAGGCCGGCCCTCGTGGTGCTACGGCACTTGGCTTGGAATATCGATGGTTCGTCTGCTGCGGAACGAGTCCTCGACATCGGCGACGACCATCTAGCATACGAAGTACTCTCTGCCTTTCAGGGGCACCAAGCAGTCTCGACTCGTCCGTACGACATCAAAATTAAACCCGGGCCTGATACTCCACCGCGACCGGAGCTGGCGTCGTTGCTCGATAACGCAATGGCCGCGGCTCACGTGGATTCTACCTGCTGGTGGAGAGTTCCAGTTGCATTACTCGGGGATCTCCATACTGTCGACACCGACTTGATGTCGGGCTGGGACCTCACGCTCAAGCCAATGTGGTCCACGCTTACTGAGGGGGCTAAGGATGCCACACTCAAAGACGGGCTCGATTATATCTCCTCAATCCGGCCTGTTTTGACGAATTGGCACGGGGCAGAACGGTTCAATCTCGACGACGCGATGCCGGACTGGGCCGGTGTTTTCCTCGTAGGAACCCTGGCTGCGCACTATCCTGACACATTTCTTGTCATTGAGCCTGCCACCCTCGCGATTTGGACTGAAGCAATTATTTTGATGCCAGACCAAACCGCCGACACCACTTGGAAGCGCCGAATTAGAACAATCTCTACCGAAGCCGGGCGAGTCGCCATCGACAGAGTACTGCGCGAACGAATTGAGAGGACGGATACCGCGTATTTCGCGGACAACCCGCTGGCTGATTATTCGGTAGCGTGCCTTCTCACCTCGATCGAACACATTGCCCGCAGTAGCGAACAACCGGTTCAACGTCGTGACGAGGCTCTGAAAGTACTGGGTGAACAGGCACCTGGTGTTGGTCTTGAAATCGCGAAGGCGATGATTACGGAAGATCAAGTTCCACCGACCGCCTTCAGGATGCTCGCGCGATCGGCTCCTGACGAATTGGTGGCGGCATGGACTCAGCACGGGCATATTGACAGAATCGATGAGCTCGATTCAATAAGGAGCGAAGCTCTTTCCGACTTCTCTCTCACGCACTTAACCGAGAAATTGTTGAAGGGCATTAAGTCCGAGGACAACCCCAAACCAACTTTAGGCTTCGCGGAGCGAACCCACGGCTCGACAGCTCATAGCACAATCCGAGCACTGCTGCAGACGATGGCCAGCCGCGGATTGGTCGCTGCCCTACGGTCGCTTCAGTCGGGAAGCTCCGACCAGTACGTCGAACACATCCGTCATCTATTGCAGGAAGCCACCACACGTGAGGCCATCATAAATTGGAAACCGATAACCCCCTCGACACTCATGGAGCTATTCGCCAAGGGCGACGCACGCCTCATCCGCGACAGCAGCGATTTACTCATAGTCTTACTAGAACAGCTGGAGCAGATCCAGCATGATATCCGTGACCTATCCGCATATCGAAGTCTGTGGGACGGAGAACCCGGCACGAAAGACGCAAAGCTCAAGAACGAGGACACAATCTCGGATTGGCTAAAAGATCAACTCCGCCTGCGACTGCTAAGTTCTGTGGTGATTGATCGGGAGATTCAAGTAACTCGACCAAAACCTCGGGGCGTCGGTACACGAATGGACATCACAGCAACCTCTTCAGGCGCTGAGGTGGGAAGAGTTGTCTTCGAGGCGAAACTGGTAACCAATCGCGAATTACTGACTGCAATCGGCGATCAGCTAGTCGATCAGTACCTAACGCCGACCGGATTAACTCACGCCATATACATCGTTTATTGGACGGCAGCAGAGTACAGGCGAGAAAAAATGCAACCGGACGCCGACATACTGGCAGAAATACTTCGAGCGCAGGCTCGAAGTCAGCAACCGACCCAGATCGAAGTCGTGGTACTTGATGTGGGGCCTCTACCTGCAGTCTAGGCAAGATCGGCAACCCTGTGCACAATGCACCGGTCATCACCCGACGAACAACCGGCGGCTCCGTGACGCCCCACCCCGCTCCGTAACCGAAGCAGCCTGACCACATGAGTAGTGTCCAAAAAGGGCCGATCTGAGCTGAACACCTGAAGTGACTAAGGCCAGCCACCGCCAACCCTTGATAGGAGCGCCCGTGCCGAGGAATGCCCAGGGGGCTCGTGAGACCGACGAGTCTCTCGACGATGGGTCGAAAGAGCGCCACCGAATTGAGGGTGATCGGTCTGAAATTTACAACTTTGTCAAGCAGTTGACCGGCGACGACATCAAAACGGGCGGCTGGTTCACAAAGTTGCTGTCGCACTCCCTCAGCGCCACTCCGAGCAGGTGGACTAGATCGGGCTCGAGGCTGCCTTCGTGATCGGGTTCGGCAGCACCTGACCGCACGCAAGTGTCAAAGGATTGTCCAGCTTGTCGACACGACACGCGAATCTTCCCTGGCAGCGAACGCCGAATGCTTCCCGGTCCACAGCCAAGCAAGCCGACATCGACGCCTGGCTCGACGGTGGAAGTGAATACCGCTATCTGATAACAACTTTTATTGGATGGGCGAAGTCTCGGCGAATGGTGGATCGAAGGCAGCACAGAGTGGTTCGGCTCGGCTAACGATGGGCGTCGTTGAATGCGTCCTCGATATGGGCGGGGATTCGGCCACGGTCACTGATTCGATAGCCATTGTCCGCAGCCCACTGCCAAATTGCCCTCACCTGTGCAGCATCTCGCTTGGCAGCAACCTTCACTGTCGCCGGCGACGACGCGGCCACGCCGCGCGACGAGGGCTTCCGCTTCCGGCCGCCTATACGCGTGGCATAGCGACTACAGTAGTCGAACCTACGACGAAACTCGTTGGCGTTCTTCGTATTCAAGTCGATGACGTACTCGACACCGCCAACGGCGAACTCGACCGACTCACCCGCGCCTTCTTCGATAACCGTCCCATCGATGTCGTCGACCAGCTCAATCGTTTCTATCCTCGCCACCGCCAGGCAACCCTTCGTCGAAATCAAAACCTCATGAATGAGGCCCCGGACAGCGTAGCTGCCCGCTGATATTCGGCCTTCCCCTTTCCCTACGACTACCAGGACATTCGGAGGCTCTTCAGTTCACTCGAATCGATAGTGCTGCCGTCCCATACGAATTGATCGTCGGGTAGTTCGGCGTGTTCGGTCAGTTTCTCGAGGTGAAGCGACTTGCTGTGATCGCGGCTGCTTAGGCTCGCGATGAGTCCGGTTCCGCCGTCGATGATCATTGTCGTGGTGAGTCCAGTGGGCGATGTCAGCTCGGTCGACCATGCCGGACGGCCAGCGTGGTCGACCGCTGTCGGGCCCTGGGTGACGTACTGAGCTGGTACGCGCCGAGTCAGGAGTGATCGCGGGCCGCAGAGATCTCGCGGGGTGAACAGTGCGCCGAGGCGGATCAGGCTGGTGGTGCGTTGATGGACCATCTGTCCATCGATGCGGGCGACGGGGGCTGTGTCGGTGGAGCTCGACGATGCGTAGACGATCTCGCCGTTGCGTTCGACCCACCAGCGGTCACCCCGGCCGTAGCGGAACTCGAAGTGATCGTCGACGAAGCCTTTATCGGTCTCACCGACGACGTGCAGTGAGCCTGACAGGTTAAGGTCGGTCGCCGCAGTGTTGCGCGCTGTGAGCTGTGGCCATGTCGGTGCAGTCACCGTCTCGAATTTACACCTGGCCTCGTTCGCTTCGACCTCCCCGAGCAGGGTCGCGAATTCCACCCGGCCGCACTCTTTCACCCAGGGCAGCTGTCGGGTCCGGACACAGCAAAGTACGCACCCTGATTGGAATTGGGGTGCGTACCTCCGCTGCCGGCGGGCCAGCGTCGATGTTCATCGGTTCCGCACTCCTGGTCGCCAGCCTCGCGCCGGTCGCGGCCAGCCGCGACGTCCGTGGGCTGAGCAAGCCAGCCCACTGGCCGACCACGGCACATTCCTCGTGACGGTCGCAGTCACTGCCACGTCGAGCGGGAACCCGTCGACTCTTCCCGACACCAACCCGTACCGGAGTAAAGGCAGTGCCCTCATCCACTACCTTCGCCGCAAGGGTGTTGGGGTGGGAACTCGCGCACCAGCTCCGGACGACGCCCGCGCAGGTACAGGCCGGTAAAGGTATGCGCTTCGTCGGCAAGCCAATGCCAACTTTCCCGCGGCCACGTTGCCGCCTCGGCGAGCGCGTCTGCCACGGTCACCACGCCGGTGTCAGAGCGTCGAAGGATCACCGAGTCGTCGTCCCAGTCGATCGAGGCAGCGCGTACATCGAGGGGTCCGTGGGCGGCGATGATGTCGAGGTCGGCGTCGACCGGAAATGACTCGTGCTGCACCCGCCGCTGAAACTCGTTATCCAGCATCTGGTCCTGAGTCAGCGACGCTACGAACCACGGCCTCACCGTGCCAGTTGTAGAAGCCCGGATCAGCAGCGCCGTCACCGCGCCCACCGACCCCGATCCTGAGTTCGTCACCGGCGCAACCACAATCGCCACGTTGCCGTCGATCACCACCACCGGCGCTCCGCCCAGACCCACGGATCGATCGGATTCCGATGCCGTTCCGAACGTGTCGTCGTAATCACCCGAAAGCAACTGCACCAGCAGTGGGCCCGTCGCGCGGCGCGCCACAGCCCACCGATCCCCACACGCGATTGCCTCGACCAGAACGCTGACGTGAGCGACCAGTCCCCCACGACCCGTACGCACAGCGAGCCGGTTCACCGTCACAGTGCGGTCACCGATCTTCGTGTCGCGGTCGCGCCTGCTCGTCGACCACACGACGCGCGGGATCGTCACTGGTATCGTGCGCCTCGCGGCCGGTAACGCCGGTGCCTTCGGGTAAGTGTGCGTACCAGCCGCTGAGACCGAGCGTAGCCATCGGCGCGCGAACCCCCGACCAGCCGATAGAACGAGCTTCGGCGAGGATGTCGCGTTCGACACCAGCACGTTCGGCCGGGAACAAGCGCCACCGAGCGAGAAGCTGCTGAACGAGTTCGAGCACGGTGACCTCGGGGCCGCTGCCCGGGTGTGCCCGCGGAGCGGCAGGAACACCGCTCCAGATGTGCGAACCGATCACAGGATGAACGAACCCATCTGCAATACGCGCGGACATCATCCTGCTGTGCGCTCTCGCCCCGGCAGCACCTGCGCCGTCCCCACGATCACCCCCGAGACGGGTGAACAATTCCACCGCAAGTCGGTACTGGTCCTCGTTGATCCGCGACCCATCCGCAACGCGCTCATCTCCGGACTTGAACGGTGTGAAACGTGAGAGCACGTCCGCCACCACGTCGGCGGCGTCGGGAGGTATCAATGGCGGCACCAACGTGAGGTCGCCGTGCACGGCCGACATATAGCCCAAGCAAGCGATGGCAAATCTGCTCCAGTCGCTCTCCCCCACCGCTACGGCCGTGGCGGCAAACACGAAGTCGTCGAACAGATCTCGGTGCACCGGCGGTAAGCGACGCATCGCGTTCGCGTCGGCCAACGAGACACCGTCGTAGATGAATTGTTCGAGGACTCGACCCTCTACTTCTTGCAACCACATATGAAAACCCGCGAACTAGGAAGACCGCCGGACGAAGCCGACGGGCGCGGGGTCACCGAACGCCAGTAAACACGCCCGGCCATTTCTCCACAAGCACGGCCCGAGGCGTCGTGGTCAGCCCGCCCTCGTCAGTTGCCGCACCGTTGCCTCGTGTTGGCAGGCGCATCAAATTCTGGGCGCGGGCGGGTTCACTCTGTCGCTGTCAGGCGGGACGGGATCGGTGGGGGGTAGTCCGAATGGCCTGTAGGTCCACCTGGGTGAGTCACCCTTGCACGGTTCACTTGCGTTCGATTGCGAGGGTTCAAAAAGATGAGTAAGTGATGACTGGAGCATCCACAGATGTCCATCAGCTACCGGCGGCGCGAATCCGGCACACAACTCGCAGGTCAGCGGCATAGCTGCCCGAACTTGAATCCCAGTATTTGCAATTAAGAGTCAAGTCTCCGAAACGCCCTCCGCCGCTTCAAAACCCGCAGGTCAGGGAGTTGTCGATTTTCGCGAAGCTTGCGGTCGCCTACGCGTACCCGGACAACAAAAAGTGCCCCTGACCAGCGATTACGCTGTTCAGGGGCACTTGGTGTGCGCCATCAGGGATTCGAACCCCGGACCCGCTGATTAAGAGTCAGCTGCTCTAACCAACTGAGCTAATGGCGCCGATCCGCACCGCGTGTTCTCTGCGGTGCGGGAGAAACATTAACAGCAGATGCGGCCAGATGTGAAATCGGCTGGTCAAGGCACCTGTTGCGTCAGTTGAAGATCCTGCGAACCACGAGAACTGCTACCACTGCGCCGACTCCGAGCAGAGTGAACTTCACGGCCGGCTCGTTGAGCTTGGCCACCACCGTCTGCTTGGTGTTGGCGACGATGTTCTTGGGGCTGGCACGGACGCTCAGCTCGTCCAGCGTGCTGGCCAGCTGATTGCGAGCGGCCTCGATCTCGCGCTCGATTCGGTCGGTGTCCTTGGCCACGTGTCCTCCAACTTGTCTGCAAATAGTCTTGGTCGTACTCGAGCCTAGAGCACGGTGGTATTTCGATACTCTCGTGCGGTGACCGAATACAGCAAGCTCGAGCCGGGCGACACCGCTCCGGCGTTCACCCTGCCCGATGCAGACGGCAACGACGTCTCCCTCGCCGACTACGCCGGCAAGAAGGTGATCGTGTACTTCTACCCCGCCGCGAGCACCCCGGGCTGCACCAAGCAGGCCTGCGACTTCCGCGACAGTCTCGCCGAGCTCAACGGCGAAGGCCTCGAGGTCATCGGCATCTCCCCCGACAAGCCGGCCAAGCTCGCCAAGTTCCGCGACAAGGAGGATCTGACATTCCCCCTGCTCTCCGACGAGGAGAAGACGACGTTGCAGGCCTGGGGTGCGTTCGGGGAGAAGAAGAACTACGGCAAGGTCTACGAGGGCGTCATCCGCTCCACGTTCCTCGTAGACGAGGCCGGCAAGATCGAGGTGGCGCAGTACAACGTGCGCGCCACCGGCCATGTCGCCAAGCTCCGCCGCGACCTAGCGGTGTGATCTGGCCAATCGCTGCAGGAACAATGCCTCGGCGACGGCCATCTTCTCGATTTCCGTCGGGTCCACGCTCTCGTTCGGGGCGTGGATCCGGCATCGGGGCTCTTCGACGCCCATCAGCACGATCTCGGCGTCCGGCAACGCCTCCGCCAACGCGTTGCACAACGGAATGGACCCGCCCTGCCCCGCCGTCCCCATGGGACGTCCGAATGCCTCTTCCAAGGCACCTGACAACGCCGCGTAGCCCGGGCCATCCGTTCCGGCCCGGAACGGCGAACCGATCGCCTCACGCTCGACGGTGACGCGCGCATTCCACGGCGTGCGTGCCTCCAGATGCGCCACCAACGCATCCTGCGCCTGCTGCGGATCCATCCCTGGCGGAACTCGCAAATTGAGCCGTGCCGAGGCTCGAGGGGAGATGGCGGCGGCCGAGCCCACGACGGGTGGGCAGTCGATTCCGAGAACGGTCAGAGCCGACCGTGCCCATACGGCGTCGGCCACGGTGCCCGAACCCGCCAGCGCGACTCCGTCGAGCACCCCGGCGTCGGATCTGAACTGCTCGGCGTCGTACGGCACCCCATCCCAGGTCTGCGTGCCATCGAGACCGTCGACCGTGGTGTCACCGTGCTCGTTGCGCAGTGTGGCCAGCACCTGGATCAGCGCGCCGAGCGCATCGGGTGCCGGTCCCCCGTACATTCCCGAATGCACTTCTCCGGCAAGCGTTTCCACGTGTACGACGACGTTGGCTATCCCACGCAGGGTGGTGGTGACCGTCGGCAGACCCACCGCAGTGCTGCCGGTGTCCCCGATCACCACGACATCGGCAGCGAACAACTCGGGCCGCTCGTCGACGAGTGCTTCGAGACCGCCCGTGCCCATCTCTTCAGAACCCTCGCAGACGATGCGCACGCCGACGTCGAGCGACTCCCCCACCGCGCGCAGCGCCAGCAGATGCATCAAGACGTTGCCTTTGCAGTCGGCTGCACCTCGGCCGTACCACCGACCGTCACGCTCGGTCAGCTCGAAAGGCTCACTGTCCCAGTAGCTTCTGTCGCCGGGAGGCTGGACGTCGTAGTGCGAATACAACAGAACGGTCGGTGCTCCCGCCGGTGCCGGCCGAGAACCGACGACAGCCAGTGAGCCGTCGTTGGTCTCGATCAACTGCACGTCGGGGATTCCGGCGTCGACGAACGCCCGCTGCACCCATTGCGCTGCGCCGACGCATTCCTCCACCGGGAACTGCCGAGGATCGTGCACAGATCGGAACCGGACCAGTTCTGCCAGCTCCGATTTCGCGCGAGGCATCGACTTCGCGATCGCGGATCGAATGTCGGCGGGGCGTGCATCGGTCGGCATGGTTCCTCCAGACGAGAAATGACAGACGGGCTCTCGCCAGTCTGTCATTTGCTCGCACCTACCGAAGCGACACGTCAGCCTCCGGCCAATTCCTGCGCGATCCACTCACCTGTGTGCTGCCAGTGCCGATCCCAGGCTTCCTGCTCGAGTTGCTCCTGGGATTTGCCCGGCTCGGGAACGACGGTGGGCACAGTCAATTGCGGCGGATCCACAGTCACCGCAGCGGGCTTCGGGGTACCTGCAGGCGAAACGTCCTGCGGCACCCAGGGCTGCGGCGTCCACTGTTGCGGAGTCCCTTGCTGTGTAGTCCACTGCTGTGTCGTACCGGTCGGCGAGGTGGTCGTCGGCTCGACGGCCGAATCCGCCGTGGGCGGGAGCGTCTTCGGCAGGGCGTCGACCGGCAGTACAGGCGCAATAGTCGTCGGATCGACGTATCGCGTTGCGCCGGCCAAATCGGCACCGTCATTGCGTCGGTCGACGCTCTGCCCGGCGGTCGCATCCCCATTACTCGGCAGCGTGGCTGCAACGGCGACACCGGCCGAGGCCACCCCGGCGAGCAGCACCGCAGCGAAGATCAGTTTGCGGCCGCCGGTCGCTGAACTCGACCTGCCCGTTGCTGCCACCGGGGACGCCGGCACCACCGAAGGGATCGTCTCCGGCCCTGCGGCTTCTTCCGCGTCGTCGGCCCTCTCCGTTTCCACGAGAGCGGCCTGATCCTCGGCCGAAACCGATGCGAGCCAGGCCGCTCCGCAGGCAGCGACCCGATCAGCGGCACACACCCGCACGACGGGCACACCGAGACCGAGGGAGAGAATGTCGATCAAGTCCCGGTTGCTCGATCTGTCTCCGAACAGCGCCACCGCCTGTGGTTTCTTGCCGGATTCGTCGACCACTTCCCAGGCCAGCGGAATCGTGCTGCCGATTCGTTCGGGGGACATCGAGTCCAGGGCAGCATTCTTGGCGGGCGTGAGTGTGGCATCGGCTGCGTCGGCGAGAGAGATGGATACGCCGCGTTCGCCCATGTAATAGAGCAGCACCGTGATCGCGTCGGCGAGATCCTTCGTACGGCCCAACCAGGACAAGAACGACTGGGATGCCGAGACGAACACCGTCGACTCGTCGGTCACTGCCGTGGCGAGTTCGGCGCGCTCGGACTCGGACCGATGCACGACGGCGACGGCGTCGACCGACACGTCGAGCATTGCTGCCTCGGCACGCATATCCGAGATCGCGCGCGGCAGAACGGCGGTCACGTCGGGGTCGAGCGAGGTGGTGGAGTGCGCGAGCACCTCCCCCGAGGTCGGCTCGAGCAGGACCGTCTGCATCGAGCCGGATTCGATCGCTGTACCGATTGTTGCCACTGCAGTCTCCCTGTGCTCGGGGTGAGGCTCCCGACCATGAACGTCGTCCCACGGACACGAACGACGGCCACCCTGCACGGAAATTGATTCGTTATCCATAACCATACCTGCTGCCCGTTTGGCTGGCCGATATCGGACTTGGGGATTGTCACAGTAAGACGGCCCGACAGCTGTCGACGCACACAGCGCTCCCCCACAACAACGCCCGAATCCGGAGTGGGCGATGCGACCCGCACGACAGAAGTGGATACCGTGCACCCGCGACGGATAGCCTGACCGGGTGGAATCCTCTGCTCGTGCCCAGTCCTCGCGCCGTCTCGACGCCGCGCTCGAGTCGACGGCGCAGACTCAGGAGCTGATGCCGAGGCGCCGTCCCACGCAGGAACGCAGCCAACGCAAATTCGACGCGTTGCTCCAGGCGTCGCGTGAACTGCTCAGCGACGTGGGCTTCGAGTCGTTCACCTGTGAAGAAGTCGCGTCACGGGCAGAGCTGCCGATCGGCACGCTGTATCAGTTCTTCGCCAACAAGTACGTCATCGTCTGCGAACTCAATCGTCAGGACCTCGTGGGCGTCCAACAGGAATTGGCAGAGTTCGACGGCGAGGTCCCGTCCCTGGACTGGGTGCGGTTCCTGAACAATTTCGTCGACCACATGGCCGGCATGTGGATGACGGACCCGTCGCGCCGCGAGGTATGGCTCGCGATGCAGTCGACACCGTCCACCCGCGCCACCGGGGTCATTCACGAGCGCGAGTTCGCCGATCAGGTCTCACGCATGCTCGGACCGTTGACGCCGCGCACACCGCGGCATCGTCGCAATCTGATGGCCCAGGTGTTGGTGCACATCGTCTACTCGATGCTGAACTTCTCGGTGCAGGACGGCCAGAGCCACGAAGATGCCGTGGCCGAACTCAAGCGAATCATGATGGCGTATCTGCTCGTCGCAGAGAAGGAAAGCAGGCGCTCGGGTGGGTCGGTCAACACCGACGACGCGTGACCCAGCCGCTTCACCCATACGAAAGGCCCGCCCGATCTCGTGGATCGGACGGGCCTTCGTCGTCGTTCAGCGCGGAGTTACTCCTCCAGGATCGCCACCGCGGCGGCGATATCGCCGTCGTGCGTCAGCGACAGGTGAATCTTGACCGTCGGCAGAAACTCCTGTGCCATGCCGTGCAGCTTGATGGACGGTCGACCCCACGCATCGTTGACGACCTCGATCAACGGGTACGGATTGTCGCCGATCTGCGGCGGCCGCGCGAAACGTGATGTCGCCCAAGCTTTCAGAACTGCTTCCTTGGCTGCCCACCGTGCTGCGTAGTGCCGCGTCGGGTCGGAGCTCTTGGTCGCCGCGTGCCGACGTTCACCCGCGGTGAAGCTGTCGCGGATCATCGTCGTGCCGACCTTCTCCATCTGCTCGGCGAAGTCGGACACCGTCACCAGGTCGAAACCCACTCCCAGGATTGCCATCAGATGGCACCCGGCAGACCGGAGGAGTAGACGTCGTCCTCGCCGAGGCGAGCGGACTCGTTGAGCAACACGTTGGCCTCCAGTTCGCGTGACGCCTTGGCCGGCGTCCCGTCATGTCCCAGTCGTCGATCGTCGGGCCGCTCGTAGAGGGAGTCGCCACCCACCATCGCGGAGATCAGCCTGCGCTGACCGGCGATACGACGCTCGTTCGCCTTCGCGATGTACTCCGCACGCCGCTCGGCCGGAACGGCCTCGAGGAATGCTTGCGGGTGCACCAACGCGATGAGTCCGGACACGTGCCCGAAGCCGAGCGAGGTGAGCAGACCCGCCTTCAGCGGAACCGAGTCACCGAAGCGCAGCGGCTCGCGAGCCCACACCAAGTGCTCGAAACCGGTCATCTTGTCGTCGACGCAGTCGAGGCTGCGGTTCGGCGGGATGACGCCGTTGGCCAGCACCTGGCACAGGCCGATCAGCTGCCAGGCAGCCGCTCCACCCTTCGAGTGGCCGGTGAGGGACTTCTGCGAGACGACGAACAGCGGAGCGCCGTCCGATCGGCCGATGGCCTTGGCCAGGCGGGTGTGCAGCTCGGCCTCGTTGGGGTCGTTGGCTGCAGTCGAGGTGTCGTGCTTGGAGATCACGGCCACGTCGTCTGCGCTGACGCCGAGTGCGTTGAGCGAGAGCGCAAGTGCCGAATCCCTGCCGCCGCGACCGGCGCTGAGTGCGCCGAGTCCCGGAGCCGGGATGGAGGTGTGCACTCCGTCGCCGTACGACTGTGCGTAGGCCACCACTCCGAGGACGGGCAGGCCCATCTCGAGTGCCAGATCGCCGCGAGCGAGCAGAATCGTTCCGCCGCCGTGCGATTCGACGAACCCTCCACGCCTGCGGTCGTTGGCCCGGGAGAAGCGTCGATCGCTGATTCCCTTGGCGGACATCGCTGCCGAGTCCGCGGTGGCCGACATGTCGCCGAAGCCGATGATGCCTTCGGTGCTCAGGTCGTCGAATCCGCCGGCGACCACGAGCTGCGCCTTGCCCAGCTTGATCTTGTCGACGCCCTCCTCGACCGAGACGGCCGCGGTGGCGCAGGCGGCGACGGGGTGAACCATCGCGCCGTAGCTACCGATGTACGACTGAACCACGTGTGCAGCAACGACGTTCGGCAGAGCCTCCTGAAGGATGTCGTTCGCACGAGCATCGCCGAGCAGGGTGTCGATGTACAGCGAGCGCATGGACTCCATGCCGCCCATGCCGGTGCCCTGAGTGTTGGCGACTAGCGTCGGGTGCACCCAGCGCATCAGTTCCGACGGGTTGAAGCCCGAGGAGATGAAGGCGTCGACCGTGGTGACGATGTTCCACAGGGCAACACGATCCACCGAACTCGCCATGTCGGGCGAGATGCCCCACTTGGTGGGATCGAATCCGGTCGGAATCTGACCACCCACGGTACGGGTGAGCTTCATCTTGCGCGGAACGCGAATCTCGGTGCCCGCCTTGCGAGTGACCTGCCAGTCGCTCGAATCGGGAACCGGTGTGATCAGCGTGTGCTCGGGATCGGCAGCCGCGAACGACCGTGCGTCGATCTCGGTTCCGACGACGAACGTGAGGTCGTTGTCGAGGAAGATCGAGGTCATCAGCGGAGCGGTGTTACCGACCATTGCGCCGTCGTCGCCGTACGTGCGGATACCGCACTTCTCGACCACGATGTCGTGGTACTTGTCGGCGATGTCCTCCTCGGGAACGAGGTCACCGGACTCGATGTCGTACCAGCCCGGCTTGGGATCGTTCTCCCAGGCAATCAGGCCGGTGTTCCACGCGAGTTCGAGAACGCCTGCGGCAGAGAGCTGCTCGTCGACCTCCATCTCGAAGCGAGTACGCGCCGAACCGTAGGGCCCGAGCTCACCCGCACCGACGATGACGATCAGGTCCTTCGGATCGACATCGAGGGTCGGCCACGCCGGAGCGGTCGTCGGGGCTAGCCGCGGAGGTGCAGGCAGCGCGGCGATGACCGAACTGTCCACGGCCTCTTCGGTCTTCTCGGCCGCAGCAGCCGCCGCGTCGCGAGCAAGCTCGACGAGGTTGAGCTTGGTGTTGGCCAAGCCACCTGCCAGATCGGCGACGATGGGCTCCTGAGCAGCCCGACGACGTGCGTCGAAGGTGCACAGGCGCAGCAGCTCGGTCGCCATCTCCTCGGTCGACCAGGTACGGACACCTTCGGCTTCGACCGCCTCGACGATGGGATCGTTGCCGCCCATCAAGCCGGTTCCGCGAACCCACCCGATGTGAGCGTGCGCGATGGACACCCGCTCGGCCCAGTTCTTCTCCGAGCCCCACTTCGCGACGACTGCATCGAGTGCGGCCTTCGACTCACCGTAGGCACCGTCGCCACCGAACATTCCACGGTTCGGCGATCCTGGTAGCACCACGTGCAGATGAGTGTCGATGTCGTTGTCGTAGCCGACCTTCGACAGTCCGGTGATCAGACGCTCGACCGACCAGAGCAGCACGCGCATTTCCATCTCGGCGCGAGCTCCGGCGTCGGACATCTCGCCCATGACCCGGGGTGCGGCGAACGGGAACAGCATCGTCGGAGTGGCAGCTGCCTTGACCAATGTCTTTGCGCCACCGGCAGTGTCGATGTAGTCACTGCCGATCCACTCGATGAGGGCATCGACGTCGGTGTACGACGCGATGTTGGCCGGAACCACCCACAGCGACGCTCCGTTGCGAGCGTTGTCGCGGTAGAGCGAGCGGTAGAAGCCCAGGCGCTCGTCGTCGAGCCTGGAGGTGGTGACGAAGACCGTCGCTCCCCCGGCCAACAACTGAGCGGTCACGGCCGCGGCGATGGATCCCTTGCTGCCACCGGTGACGACTGCGACGTCGTCGGCCCACTGCCCCTTGTCCTCGGATGCGACCGCGATGTCTGCGATGCGTCCGAAGGTCTCGGCGAGCACGGTCTTGTTCTCGTAGTCGGCCTTGGCCTTCCACCACTGTGCTTGAGCTGCAACGGCATTGCCTGCACCGGCGAAGGACTCGACGGCCACGTCACCTGCGGTACCGAGCCACAACCGAGCCAGATCCTCACGGGCGGTGGCCCACCGGTCGTCGATCAGCACTGCGCGCTTGGCGTCGAACGCGGGAGCGACGAGGCGAGGCCAGTCGGAGCCGAGCTCGGCCGAAACCAGCTCCACCAGAGCAGCATCGGGGTTCTCGGCCAGCAGCGCGTTGGGTGCGTCCGCCAGGCCGAGCTGTTCGAGCACCAACCGGGCTGCGGAGGCGAGAACGCCGTCGCGACCGGTGATGTGCTCGGTGAACTCGCCCAGAGCAGCAGCGTCGACGGTTCCGCCGGCCCCGCCACCTGCCTGAGGCATGGACACTGCGATTCCGCGACGAGCGGCAACCGACGCAACCGCGGCGTCGATGACGTTGTCGACAGCAGTGCCGTCGGCGAGAGCGCCGTCGGCCAGGCCACCGAGTGCACCGCCGCGGACCGAGGCACCATCACGGGTACCGAGAGCGACCTCGGCGGTGACGTGGTGCGCCCAGCCGTCGCCCAGTTCCCAGGTCTTCTTGACGCGGTCGGCGATGGAGGCCGGGCGTCGTCCCGAGGGGCCGAAGACCTTGCGGAGATGGTCGTTGATCGAGTCGCTGAGCACCGGGCCGAACGGCTTGTAGGTACGAGCCAGCTTGTTCACCGTGCCCGAGAGCGCGCCCATGTCGGCGTCGGCTGCGCCGTCGATGGCACCGAGCGAGAGCTCGGAGCCGAGGTCGACGAGCAGCTGGTTACGACGTGAGGACACGCCGTCGCACAGTGCCTCGATGGTGTCGGCGGGCCCGATCTGATCGAGCTGCAGTTTGGTCCACAGTCCGATGAGAATCTTCGTCGCGTCGGCGGCGACGAACGCGATGTCGTCGGGGCGCGGTCCGCCCGAAGGTGCAGCGGCCGGAGCGGGTGCTGCAGCCGGAGCAGCTGCGGCTGCCGGAGCAGCGGTTTCGGGAGCGGGTGTTGCCTCGTCCTCGTCGGCCGGAGCCGGGTCGGTATCGGTGCCGTAGACGATCGCGGCTTCGCGCTCGAGGTTCAGCACCTCGACCGGGTGGCCGAAGCGGCCGGGCAGCTTGAGAGTCTGCGACGCGAGGTTGGCCACGGTCGGTGTTGCACCGAGCCCGATCTCGACGAAACGCTCGACGCCCATACCGCCGTCGGACTCGTCTGCGAACAGCAGATCCTGAGTCTCGATCCACCGGACCGGGCTGGCGAACTGCCATGCGAGCAATTCGGTCAGAATCACGCGGCACAGATCGCTCGGCCGTGCGGCCCACGAATCGAACTCTGCGAGAACGGTGTTCAGCGGCTCGGACGGTACGAGGTCGGCGATCTCCTGAACGAAGGCCCGGTCGAGCGAGAACGGCTTGGGCACCAGGTTCGGAATGTAGCGACCGACCAGGATCGCGGGATCGAGCTGCTCGGGCAGCAGGGTCTCGAGGCGGCTACGGAAATCGTCGACTCCACCGCGCAGAACCGTCGAGTGGAACGGCACGTCGATGCCCGGAACCATGATGTAGGCGGCCTTGCCGCCGAACTCTGCCCGGCGAATGGCGATCTTCTTCTCGAGCTCCCCGAGGCCGGCAACGGTGCCTGCGATGGCGTACTGCGAGCCACGCAAGTTGAGGTTGACGATCTCGAGGAACTCACCGGACTCTTCTGCGACACCGGCGACGAAGCCCTGCACGTCCTCGTCGGCCAGGCCGATCTGGGACGGGCGGATGGCAGCCATACGGTAGTCACTGCGGCCGTTCTCGTCACGGGGAACGAGTGCGTGCATGGCCGAGCCACGCTGGAAGACGACCTCGAGAACGGCCTCGAGCGGGAGCACACCGGCAACGGCGGCCAGAGCGTTGTACTCACCCACCGAGTGGCCGGCGAGAATCGAATTCTCCACGAACGCTCCGGATTCGCGCAGTTCGGCAACCTGTGCGACACCGAGAACGGCCATCGCAACCTGGGTGAACTGCGTCAGGTGCAGCACACCGTCGGGATGCTTGTGCGTGACCCCGCGGGCCTTGAGCGACGTCGGATTGTCGCGCACGACAGCGAGAATGGAGAAGCCGAGCGCGCTGCGGGTGTGCTTGTCGGCTCGCTCCCAGATCTCACGCGCGGCCTTGGAGCGAGCGCGTGCGTCCAGTCCCATACCCGGGCGCTGGATGCCCTGGCCGGGGAACGCGTAGACGGTCTTCGGCGCGGCGGTGCGTGCGGTGGCGACCATGACCAGTTCGCCGCCGACTCGGCAGGACACCTCGACCAGTTCGGCACCCTGATCGAATCCGGTGCGGTCGACGCGAACGTCGATCTCCGCTCCGGGACGGACCATTCCGAGGAAACGAGCAGTCCAGGCAGTGAGACGACGCGGAGGAGTCTTGGTGTCCTCATGGTCGACTGCGGTGACGGTCTGCTGCGCCGCAGCCGAGAGCCACATGCCGTGCACGATCGGGCTACCGAGGCCGGCGAGCAACGCCGCGGCATCCGAGGTGTGAATCGGGTTGTGATCGCCCGAGACCTGGGCGAACGCGGCCATGTTTCGCGGGGCCACGATGGTGGCCTGGCGACGGCGACGACGCGGGGTGTCCTTGGCGTCGGCGCTCAGCGAACCGCCGGCGCGAGCCGGATCCACCAACTCGCCCTTGCCGGTGCGTCCACGAATGGCGAAGCGCTCCACCAGAGTTGCGACGGCCGGGGCGTCGAGCCCCTCACCGAGCATGGCACCGATTTCGACGGTGACCTCGACGACGCGACCGAGATCGGTGTCGAGCACCTCTCCTGCAGCGGCCTTGACCACGAGAATCGAAGTGTCGGTCGGCAATTCACCGACGAGGTTGACGCTGTGATCGAGGTGCACCAGGTCGAGCATGCCCTCGATGACGTCGATGCCCTCGGCGTTGCGCGTGGCACCCAGAACAGCGAAGACGGCGGGCCAGCAGGCGCCGACGAGGACGTCGGGAACGGCTTTGCCGCTGACGGTCAGTGTGTCGGGCAGTCCGGATCCGGTGACGCCGGCGTGGTCGGCGATCAGATCGGGGATCCACGCGATGTTCAGCCGCGCGACACCGTTCTTGACCGTCGGAAGGTCCTGTCCTGCCGCAACTCCGAGCAGTGCCGACATGGCCTGCTGTGCATCTTCTGCGGTGACGACCGGAGCGCCGCCGTCGATGGTGGAGGCGGGCACCGTCAGACGGATGCGTACTTCCTTGCCCGGGGCGAGCGGGACCAGCAGTTCGACGTGCTCGGTGTCGAGCACGGTCAACGTGGAGCCGGTCTGTGGGTGCGAGGCGACCGTATCGGAGTCGACGGTCCAGTCGGCCGGATCTCCCAGGCGTGCAACGGGGTTCTGCGTCATGCGCGAGGCCCAGGTGACGTCGGGAGCTGCCAGCACGATGCCCAGCAGTCCCGGTGCGATCTCGGCGTGGCGTCGGCTGGCGATGGCCGCCGGCTCGACACCCTCGGCGAGAAGCTGGTCCGCGGTGGCCTTCTCGAAGCGGTTCAGCAGTTCGCCCACCGGCTCGTCGACGCGAGTGATACCGGCGACGGCAACGGTTCCGGGGATGATGCAGACCTGATCGGCCGAGTAGCGAGCGTCGTGTGCCTGCCACAGCGAGTCACTGCGCCACCAGCGGCGCACGTCACCGTCGACGACGGGAACGAAGTTGACGGGCTTGCCGGGCATGCGGCACAGCGAGGTGAAGAAGGTGATGTCGGCAGGGTGCAGCACCACGTCACCGGCGTCGGGGAACTGAGCGAGCAGTGACTTCAGTGCTGCGCGCGGACGCTCGAGTACCTCGGCGTCGGCGAACAGGGTGGGGATGGGTCCACGATCGACCGGGTGCAGACGTGCCTCGGCGCGCTGCAGCATTTCGAGGAAGCGGGTGCGCCAGGTGACGTCGAGCCACACCGATTCACGGGCCTCGGTCACGGCATCGGTGAACTCACCGCCGCAATCGAATTCGCTGCGCGAGTCCGTTCCGATGGCCAGATCCAGGTAGCGGCTCAGCCACTGCTGGTAGGTCATCTCGGCGACGTCGCCGAAGAACGGCTTGGCGGTGCCGTCGAGTGCGGCGATGATCTCGTCGCGGCGCTCGGCAACGGCGTCGGCGTTGCCGGCGACCTCGTCGAGCAGCCGACCGCAACGTGATGCCGCGTTGTCGATCTCGTGGATGTCGGCACCGAGCTGGCTGCGGCCCGACGCCATTCCGCCGTTGGCGGTTCCGGCACCGACCCAGTCGGGGGTTCCCGGAGTGTCGACGAGAAGCTGCTTGACCTCGGGAGCGGTCGTGGCTTCCAGAGTGGCCATCGCAGCGGTACCGACGAGGATGCCGTCGAGAGGCATCTTCGGGTATCCGTGCACGGCAGACCAGGTTCCGGTCAGGTAGTCCGCGGCCCGCTCGGGTGTTCCGATACCGCCGCCGACGCAGATCACCAGGTTGGGACGCGAGCGGAGCTCGGCGTAGGTGGTCAGCAGCAGGTCATCGAGGTCTTCCCACGAGTGGTGTCCGCCTGCGCGGCCACCTTCGATATGGACGTTGACCTGGTAGGTCGGAACCTCGTTGGCGATGCGGATCACGGCACGAATCTGCGCGACGGTTCCCGGCTTGAACGAGACGTAGCTGATGCCGGCCTCGGAGAGCTCCTCGATGAGAGCCACTGCCTCGTCCAGTTCGGGGATGCCTGCCGTGACGACGACGCCGTCGATGGCCGCACCCGCTGCACGGGCCCGCTGCACGATGCGGCGACCGCCGAGCTGCAGCTTCCACAGGTACGGGTCGAGGAAGAGCGAGTTGAACTGGATGGCGCGGCCGGGCTCGAGCAACGTGGAGAGCTCGGCGACGCGGTCGGTGAAGATGTCTTCGGTGACCTGGCCGCCACCGGCGAGCTCGGCCCAGTGGCCTGCGTTGGCTGCGGCCGCGACGATCTTCGCGTCGACGGTCGTCGGCGTCATGCCGGCGAGCAGGATCGGCGAACGTCCGGTCATCTTGGTGAAGGAGGTTTCCACGACGACACGGCCGTCGGGCAGCGTCACAGGCTTGGGCGCGAATGCCGACCATGCCGGCTGCACCTCGGGAGCGGCACCGGGAGTGAGCAGATTGCGGTGGCCGCCGCGTGAGGATGCCGCGATGATGCCGACGCCCTGTCCACGCAGCGCCGGGGTGGTCATGCGGGTGAGGAGGTCACCGGGTCCGAGGTCGAGGATCCAGTCCGCGCCGGCCTCGACGACACCGTCGATGGCGTCGACCCAGTCCACGGAATCGACGAGGATCTTCTGCGCCAGTTCGCGGGCCAGGGCGGCGTCGAGACCGCACCGCTGCGCCCAGGCGTCGACGAGCTCCACGGCGTCGTTCAATGCGGGGTGATGGAAGCCGATCTCGACCGGGAGCTGCTCGAAGACGGGTGCGAACACCGCGCCGCCGCGCTTCTTGGCATCGCGCTCACGTTCTTCCCGAGCCGCGATCTGCTCGCACTTCTCCTGCACGCGAGCCAACTGAGCCGGCGGGCCGGACAGCACGACGCGGCGACGACCGTTGCGGATGGCCAGAGCAGCGGAGCGTTCGGGTGCTCCCGGTAGCGCGAGCTCGTCGACTATTGCCTGCAGACGTTCGGGCTCGACGTTGCCGACCGAGACCATCGGAGCACGGTCACCGGCACCGATGATGCCGCGGCGACGTCCGACGAGTCCGGCAGCAGCGCCGACCAACTGCGCGATGGCCAGGAAGTTGGCGTCCTGTGCGCCGTCCGCGGCGACGGACTCGGCGGCGATGAGGCCCTGCGAGTGTCCGACCACCTTGACCGGCGGGGTCTGGGCGGGGTCGAGGCCCTGCAACTTCAGCGCGCGCAACGCGGCGACCTGAGTGAGGAAGACGCCCGGCAGAGACACCGCAGCCGAGGTCAGTGCCGCTTCGGAGGGCCCGTAGGAGCCGGCGGTGTCGTCGTCGGCGAGGTCCTGCTCGAGCATCCAACCGATCGGGTCGAAGCCGACCGAGCGGACGACCAGCAGCTCGTCGGACACGGGCGCGAGCACTGCTGCGGCCTCGTTGACGAGATCGGTCAGTTCGGGCTCGAGTGCGGAATCGCGCGCGAGCTCTTCGAGCGAACTCAGCCAGGGCGCACCCTGACCACCGAACGCCAGGGCGTACGGCTCGCCCGCGGCGAATCGATCTGCCAGAGTCCGAGAGCCGCCACTGCTTCTAGGGGCTTTGCCTGCGTTGCCTGTGCTTCGCGAGCCGCGTCCGTGTGATGGTGTGCTCTCGTTGATCGTCAAGGCTGAAGATTCCTCTCGTGGACGTCTCGGGGGGTCGAGGCGTTCGCTGTGATGACTGCCGTGGTGCGTCGTGGGCAACAGGGCAAAGCGTGAGCCTGTCTTCGTCGACAGGTCTCCTTCGCGCTGCTCCAGGTTGACACAAAATCATGAGGAAATCCTCAGGTTTGCTCGGACGTCCGAGTGCTACCAGCGAGTACGTCCGCGCAAGCGCCTTTACTTTTTGTTTACCCAACTCGCGAGTAACCCGCATCCACCCTGGCGGGAGACTCGGCGGCGACGGCGAAACATGAGGGAACCCTCGCATTTTTCGTTATCTTTTTGTGATGTGATCTCGAGCACTCCGTGAGCGTCCGGTGACCTGTCGGTGGGGTCGTCTAGCTTTCTCCTACGAACCGCATCCGATAGGGCGGTCGACGAACTCCGGGGGGAATTCATGTATTCATCGGTTACGGACACTTGCACGACGGGCGAGCTCGAAGCAATGCTGTCGCACATCGAATTAGTTGCCTCGCAATCGAATTCGCCGCACTGGACACCGGGGTGGCGCGGCGAATCCGAGGCGGCGCTACTCGACGCGATCTTCTCCGCGCGCGCTCCTTACGGAGGACCGACCAGTGGGGTGCGAGCGGTCATCGGACGGTGGCGGTCACACCGCGGCGATAACCGACTCGACGACTTGACAACCCTTGCAGAACTGACTTCGGATCCGGATCAGCTCGTGCAGATCCTGTCCAACCGTCAGCTCGTTCCAGGAAACAGCCGAACCAAGGCGGCGGCAGCCGCTGTGGCAGCGCAGACGCTGATCGCGTCGGGGTTGAGCTGTTCGACCGATTTCGAGCAGCACACGAAGGAACATTTCGATGCGTTCCGCGCGATCCCTGGCCTCGGCGAGACGACCTGGGAGTGCATGCTCATGCATCTGGGCGTGCGCACTGACAAGGCGACCGCACATCTGACCGCGTTCGTTGCCGACGCTCTCGAACCACTCCATCGAGACCTGGCCGCCGACATCGCCGAGGAACGCTCCCCCGTGATTCTCGACGCCGCAGCGGACGCACTCCACGTCGATCTCGCCTCGCTCGAGCACGCGCTCTGGCGTTTCCAGCACAAGCTGCGCAGACCGCCGCAGCGTCACTCCGAGGCTGCGCTCCGATCGGCGAGCTGACTCTGCGAGATCATGACCTCTGCGAGATCATCACCTCGACGCCATCGAGGATGCACTCCACACCGAAACGATAGGCATGCACTGGGTCGCTGGCGGCGTCGTACGACGTCGCCGCGGCCGTCCCGATGCGGGACGACACCGGAAAACGCTCCCGCGTCATCACCCGCTCGATGACGGGTGCAGTAGCCGCCCACCACTGAGCGTCGGACATCCCCGACTGCTTCTTCACCCGATCGACCGCGGCCGAGGCCCTCGCGGTCCCCGAGACGTGAGTGAGAACCAGTGTCAACACCGAATCGATCTCGACGTCACCGAGCCCGGTACCGACGAGGGTGCGCAGCTCTGCCTCGTACTTGTCGTTGGTGTGCGGACCGAGCACCGGACGCGCACCGACGGCGTCGAGCAGCCACGAATGTCGTTGATAGAGTTCCCAATTGCGCTCGGCAACGAATCGCAACGCGGACCGCCACCCACCGGGAACCGATGCCGGCTCGTCGACGTGTGCGTACAGATCTGCCAGAGACCGATCGATCATCAGGTCCGTCAACTCTTGACGCCCCGGCACGTGGGTGTACAGCGACATCGCACCGACCCCGAGATGCTCGGCCACATTGCGCATCGACACCGACTCCAACCCGTTCGCATCGGCCATCTCGATGGCCGCGTCGACGATCGCGTCGACGCTCAGGCCGGTTCGGCTCGGTTTCGCGTCGACCCGCCACAGCAGTTCGAGGATGCGCGCCGGATCGAACGAGTTCTCCTTCTTCACCACCCGGCGAGCCTAATCGGACGTCGACGTGGCTCGAAGAACCGCGTCGCACGCACAGCAGCATCGGCTGTAGACTTCACCGGCACGCGCGAGTGGCGGAATTGGCAGACGCGCTGGATTTAGGTTCCAGTGTCTCAGGACGTGGGGGTTCAAGTCCCCCCTCGCGCACAACGGTCGTTCGACCCGGCTCTTCTCGAGACTCCCAGATCTACCGGTTTCAACGTGTGAAGGTGGCTCGTATGTCCAGCGATCTCGACGACGACGCGATCTTCGCCGAAACTTCCGACGAACGACGCTCTCTCGCACGCACTTTCGACACCCTGACACCCGAACAGTGGGACACCCCATCGCTGTGCGACGCCTGGACGGTCCGCGACGTCGCCGCCCATCTCGTGGTGCCCCTGATCGTCCCGCTCTGGCAGTTCGGACTCGCCATGGTGCGCACTCGAGGGAACTTCGATCGGGCCAATCAGATGATGACCCAGCGAATCAAGCGCAAGCACGGCGACGAATTACCTGCGCTCCTGACAGCTCACGCGGACAAGAAGTTCACCCCGCCGGGCCACGGTCCGCTGGCCCCGTTGTCCGACGTCATCGTGCACGGGCTCGATGTGTGCAGGCCGCTGGGAATCGAGCACCACGTTCCCGAGCACCGCATGGTTACGATGCTCGACTTCCTGGTGCCGGAAAGCGGTGCGGCACCGTTCAAAGGACCCGATCTTCGACTGCAGTGGCGCGCAACCGATCTGGACTGGAGTCGGGGCGAGGGCCCCGTCGTCGAAGGATCGGCGGGCACCCTGGCGTTGGTGCTGACGGGGCGCAGCAGCGCTCTCGCCGACATCACCGGCCCCGGTGCCGAGCAACTTGCCGAAGCACGGGCGAACCGTCGTCGGTCGTGAGTCGCACCCGGCTCGTCCATGGTGAGAATCACCGGCCGGCCACCCGACGTGACTACCTTCGGTAGTAGTTGCTCCGGTACCGTCGAGTGGTGACCTCATCCCGCCCGAAGCGTCGACCCGCGCTCATTGCGCTGGTGATCGTATCCGCGGCGGTGTGTCTCGGTCTCGGCTGGTGGCAGTGGGAACGCTTCGAGGCGGTCGGCGGCAACGGCCAGAACCTCGGCTACGCGTTCCAGTGGCCCTTGTTCGCGGCGTTCGTCGTCTACGCCTACCGCAAGTTCGTCCGCCTCGAAGACGAGGACCAGGACGAGCCCGAAGCCGGGCAGCCCGAAGGACCGACCGAGGTCCCTCTCGATCTGCTCCCCCAGCGCCGCGTGGCAGACCCGGACGTCGGCGATCTGGACGACCCCGAGGCCAGGCAACTTCTCGAGTACAACAGCTACCTCGCGGAGCTGAACGAATCCCGCGGGACCGACAGGAGCACCACGTGAGTTCGGCACCGGACAAGACCAAGGCGTCCACCAACAAGACTCGGAAGATCGCGTCGGCGCTGCTGCGCTATCGCGTGCTCGCCTACGTCACCGGTATCTGGTTGCTCGTCCTCGTGACCGAAATGGTCGCGAAGTACATTTTCAAGGTCGAGAATGTGCCCAACTGGATTGCGGTAGTGCACGGTTGGGTCTACCTCGTATACCTGATCCTGACGATCGACCTTGCCATCAAGGTGCGGTGGCCGGCCGGTCGGACCATCGGCACGCTGCTCGCCGGAACTGTTCCGTTCCTGTCGTTCTACGTCGAACACAAGCGCACCAAGCAGGTCAAGGCCGACTTCGGCGTCTGACGTCAGCAGGTGATCGGCTGTGCGTTCTCCGGATCCAGCGCGTTCTCCACCAGCCGCTGCGCCAGCGGATCGTACGAGATTCCTGTGTGCTCGACGACATTGCCGGGGCACACGTCCTGCAGCACCACGTTCGTATTTCCCGCTCCGGTGAGGAGCGACGCCGTGTACGGAACGACAACCTGGTCGTATCGGGTCACGATCGTCGTGTAATCGATTCCCGCGACTGTGTCACTGCCCTCGTTCAACCGCTCGAGCACGTCGTCCTGCACCGGCGGACCGGCGGTCGGATAGTTCGGCGGAGACAGCGCCACTATGCGCGAGACGGTGCGATCACCGCCGAGGAAGCGGGCGTAGTAGCGCGGCACCGTCCCGCCCTTCGAGTGACCCACGATTGACACCTTCTGCGCACCCGTCGCCGCGAGCACGGAATCGACGAACGTGGACAGCTCCGCGGCACTCTCGGGAATCGTTCCCAGCGCTCCCAACGCGGGCACCGGCCCGGTGTTGCCGTAGTCGAGTGCGAACACGCAGTATCCGGCGTCGACCAGGGCCGGTGACAGCGAGGACCAGTTCGCGTAGGAGTTCTCCAGGAACCCGTGTACCAAGATGACCGGTTCGGGATGTCGAGCGCTGGGAACGCACGAGTAATCGTTCGCGCCCGCCGGCGTCGCACCTGGATGAGCCACCGAGTAGACCAAGGCCTCGGCGAACGATCCCGCGACCGGCGCTGCCGAAGCGGGGATGCCCACCGAACACAGGGCAGCGGCCGCGAGCACGACCGTGGTTCTCGTCAACACTGCCCGCGCCGCCACGACTATCGCCCCGTCAACGCTTCGAGAGCAGGAACCAGCTTGCGCAGCGCGCGGCCGCGATGAGAGGCCGCGTCCTTCTCGTCCGGAGCCAACTGCGCGGCACTGCGACCGTCTCCCTCCGGCACGAAGATCGGATCGTATCCGAATCCGTTCTCCCCCAACGGCTCTCGCGCTACAACGCCGCGCCACTCACCTCGAACGACGGTCTCGGCTCCGCCCGGGACCACCAACGCACACGCCGATACGAAAGCCGCCCCGCGCCTTTCGTCGGGGGTGTCGCTCAGCTGCGCCAGCACGAGCGCCGTGTTGGCCTCGTCCTGCCCGTGAGTTCCGGACCAGCGCGCAGAGAGCACCCCGGGCATTCCGTTCAGTGCGTCGATTTCGATCCCGGAATCATCTGCGACGCAGGGCAATCCGGTTGCCGCCGCACCGTCGCGCGCTTTGGCCGCCGCGTTGTCCTCGAACGTCGCTCCGGTTTCGGGTGCCTCGGGAAACGGCGGCACCTCGTCGAGACCGACCAACTCGATACCCACGAGGCCGGCGGCGTCGAGTACCCGGCGCAGTTCTCGCAGCTTCTTGGCGTTACGACTGGCTACCAGCAGCTTGGTATCAGGCACCGAACTTCTTCTTCGTTTCTGCGGTGGCAGGCTCGGGCAGATCCCCCGGGTACGGCAACGCCAGCGCCTCCCTCTGCACCTCGAACAGCTTGTCGATGCCGACGAACGCCGAGTCGAGAAGCTTGTCGAGGGTGGTGCGCGGGAAGGTCGCGCCTTCGCCGGTTCCCTGGATCTCGACCAGAGTGCCGGTATCGGTTGCGACGACGTTCATGTCGACCTCGGCTCGCGAATCCTCTTCGTACGGAAGGTCGAGACGCACCCGGCCGTCGACGACGCCGACACTGACCGCGGCGATCATGCACGAGATCGGCTGCGGGTCGGCCAGGCGTCCAGCTGCTCGTAGGTAGGTGACGGCGTCGCTGAGAGCCACGAACGCCCCGGTCACGGCAGCAGTACGGGTGCCGCCGTCGGCCTGCAACACGTCGCAGTCGAGGGCGATCGTGTTCTCGCCGATCGCTGCCAGATCGATGCACGCGCGCAGTGAGCGTCCGACCAGTCGGGAGATCTCCTGCGTGCGTCCGCCGACCTTGCCCTTGACGGACTCGCGTCCGTTACGCGTGTGGGTGGCAGCGGGAAGCATTGCGTACTCGGCGGTGAGCCAGCCGAGGCCGGATCCCTTCCGCCAGCGCGGTACGCCCTCCTCGACGCTGGCCGTGCACATCACCCTGGTGTTGCCGAATTCGACCAGCACCGACCCTGCCGGGTGAGTGGTGAATCCGCGGGTGATCTTGATGGTGCGGAGCTCGTCGTCCGCTCTGCCGTCTTCTCGTCTGGACACGCCTCGAAGCCTAGCGCGTCGTCATACGGTGAAGGCGTCCCCTGGCTCGACGGCATGCACCGGTCCGCTGAACTCTGCCTTCGCCTCGGCTATGACATCCTCGCGAGACGTCCAGGGCGGAATGTGGGTGAGCAGCAGCTCCCCCACTCCGGCTTCCCGAGCGATGCGACCGGCCTCGATACCGGACAGGTGGACGCCCTCGGGCCGATCCGGGCTGTCGGTCCACGACGCCTCGCAGAGAAAGACATCGGCACCCTGAGCCAGATCCTGCACCGCCTGGCACATACCGGTGTCGCCGCTGTACGCGAATGTCTTTCCGCCACCGGTGGTGACCCGCATGCCGTACGACTCCGGCGGATGGAACACCTGCCGGGTCAGAATCGACAGCTGTCCGAATTCGATGGTCCGGCCGTCCACCCAGCGGCGTAGATCGATGGTGTCGGACATGTCGTCGATCTGACCGCCGCACTCGGCCGACGCCACTCCGAGCCGAAACGCAGTGTCCTTCGGTCCGTAGACGATCGCGCGCCCTTCCGGCGGGTTCGGATGGTAGCGACGCCACACGAGCAGACCGGGAACGTCGAGGCAGTGATCGGCGTGCAGATGCGAAAGCAGAACGCTCACGTCACCCGGATCGACATAACGCTGCAACGCCCCGAGGACGCCGGGCCCGAAGTCGAGAACGACCGGCGCGGTCTCCTCTTCTTCCAGGAGGTAACCCGACGCGGGTGAATCGGGTCCGGACACACTGCCCGAACATCCCAGGACGGTAATTCGCATGTAAGCCATGCTGCCACGCCGAGCGCGTCACTCGAAACGTTCGGGCAGTATTGACCGCGCGAGTCGGCGAATTTCACGCCCGAACACAGCTGTGCTCGCGGTTACCTACCGCCTACGGAGTGGGACGATCGAGTGCTCTGGCGCGCGCTCTGTCGGCCCGGGCGTCGGCGGACAGCAGCCGAGCTGCGACGACCCCACCCACTGCGCCGAACAGATGGCCCTGCCAGGAGATGTTCGGATCGCTCGGCAGCACGCCCCACAGCGCGCTGCCGTACAGCACGAACACCACGACCCCGATCGCGAGCTGGCCGAGTTGTCGAGTGAAGAATCCACGAACGAGCAGGTACGTGATGAAGCCGAAGATCAGAATCGACGCGCCGATCGTGTTGCTGTAGGTGCCGGCCGTGAGCCAGGTACCGACGCCGCCGATCACCCAGACGATCCCGGTGGCAGCCAGACCACGCGCGATGCCCGAGAGCAACACCAGGAATCCGAGCACGATCAGGGGAACCGTGTTGGCGATCAGGTGCTGCCAGTCGTCGTGCAGCACGGGCGCGAACAGGATGCCCCACAAGCCGTCGGCGGAACGAGGCTCGATACCGTTCTGCTCGAGCCGTGATCCGCTCGCGACGTCGATGATCTCGATGATCCACAGCAGCGCCACGAATCCTCCGACGAAGACGGCTGCCTGCATCCACGCGGGCCGCTCTCGCTCACCGGGAAGCTTGCCGGTCTCACTCATGATCGCCTCCAACCTCGGTCTCTCCACGGTACCGGTAGCGGCTACCTGCCGGTCAGAGACGCGATGCCGTGAATGCGGAGGGGAAGATCTGGCGGTAAGTGGGGATGCCGGCCACCGAGGTGGCGTCGAGCAGGGCCCGGACGATGGCTCGCTCGACGACGATCGCCGCGGCTTCGGTGACCGCGGCCAGTACCGGTAGTTCCGGGGAGAATGCTGCGGGCACAGAGGACTCGGCGGTGACGGCCCTGGTACCCGTGGACACGGCGAAGACGGTGTCGCCGTCGAGTGGCGAGTGCGCAGGCCGGATGGCCCGCGCGAGTCCGTCGTGACCCGCGACGGCTATCCGCTTGCACGACGCCGACGACAGCGGCGCATCCGTCGCAACCACGCCGATCGTGGTGTTCAGAGCAGTGGCCTTGGGTTCGAGCGCCGCCGCGGCCCGCAAGTCGTCGACTTCGGGATTGCGCATGCCGAATTCCGCAGGCCCCAGTGTGCCGGTGCCCCACAACAACCCGGTGCGCGGATCGAACACCGCGCCCACAGGGTTGACGACCATCAGAGCTGCGACCGTCACTCCGTCGGCCGGACCGCCCTCGATCACCGTGCTCGCGGTGCCCACCCCACCTTTGAGCACGCCGGCGCGAGCACCGACTCCTGCCCCGACCGATCCCGTCGCGAACTCGGTCGCTGCCGTGGCCGCAGCACGGTAGCCGAACTCCGCGGTGGGGCGCGCGGCCCAGTCGCCGACCGGAAGGTCGAAGATCACCGCAGCCGGCACGATCGGCACGACGTGAGCCGGACTGCCCATCGGAATGCCTTGTTCGTGCTCTTCGAGCCACCGCATGACGCCGTCGGCGGCCGCGAGCCCGTACGCACTGCCCGCGGTCAACAGGATCGCGTCGACCTGCTGAACGGAATGGCTCGGATCGAGCAGATCGGTCTCGCGCGTTCCCGGTCCGCCGCCTCGCACGTAGACGGCCGCCGTCGCCCCACCGAGAACGCGCACCACAGTGCAGCCGGTGGCCGAACCGGACCCCATTGCGGCGTCGTCGTCGAGTTCGTGATGATGGCCGACCAACAGACATGCCACATCGGTCAAGCAGTCCCGGGGGCCGGGCTTCGAGAAGGCTGCGGTCACGTCGGCACCCTAGGGAACGAGGACCTGGACGAGGGAATCCTGCATCCAGGTCAACCAGTGGTACACGTCCAGATGGGGAGCACGAGGATCGCCCTCGTCGAGTACGTCAGGAGTGTCCGCACTGATGCCCAGTGTGGTCCCGAGCGCCAGCCTCACGTCGTTGAGACCCGTCAACCACGCATCGGCCTGTTCCTGGGTGAGCACGATCTTTCCGCCGGAATCGGGCAGGGTCGCGAGGATCACTGCCCCGGCAGCCAACTTCTCGTCGATGATCTCGGGCTCGTGCAACCCGCGGAGGGCACCGTTCAGATCGGCCGGATCCTGATCGTCGTGTTCGGGATCGGCGCGGTGGAAGTCCGGCAGCAACCGGGCCAGCGCTGCATCGTCCGGCGGGCTGTTGTGGCCGGTACGCAGCCCGGTCAGCGCGGCGAGCTCGTCGGTGGGTGCCGCGGCGGAACGATCACGTAGCAGGCCGAGAACGGATGCGACCAGGGACTTGAGCACCGCCGCCTCACGAGCGTCGATCTCGGACTTGATCTTGACCCCGGACAACGAATTCCGTCTCGTCCACGTGCGCACTGTCGGTGATGTCCTTCTCTGACGTAGAGGTGGCGAACTGACTGCTGACTACTTGTCCTGCTGCATGGTGGCCCACAGGCCCGCCGCGTGCAGCCTTTTGACGTCGTTCTCCATCGCATCGCGCTCGCCGCTCGACACGACCGCCTTGCCCTCGGAGTGCACCTGCATCATCAACTCGGTGGCCTTGGCCTTGCTGTAGCCGAAGAGCTTCTGGAACACGTAGGTCACGTAGTGCATCAAGTTGACCGGGTCGTCCCACACGATGGTGACCCACGGAGTGTCGTGCGCTTCGTCGGCAGCAACGGCCTCGGTTTCGGCCGGCACCGCCTGCGGCGACGCCGCCGCGACTTCGAGTGCCGAGAAGCCGTCCACGGGCAGAAGCGATCCATCCACCGTCAACCAAGGCATGGCAACAGGGTACGGCGTGTCGGGCCGACCCCACACGTTCGCCCCTGCGCTCGTAGTGTGATCGAGGTGAGCAATGACGCGACCACCGATCACACGCTTTCCAGCGACGGAGCCAGCACTGCACTGCTGACCGACCAGTACGAGTACACGATGCTGTCCGCGGCCCTGGCCAGCGGCTATGCAGACAGACCGTGCAGTTTCGAGGTCTTCGCCCGCAGGCTACCCGGCGGCCGCCGATACGGCGTCGTGGCCGGCACCGAGCGCATTCTCGACGCCGTCGATCGTTTCCGATTCGGCCCGGACGAGCTGCGTGTCGTGTCGAAGTTTCTCGACGCCGACACCGTCGAGTGGCTGCGCAACTACCGCTTCACCGGCGACATCGACGGTTACCGCGAGGGCGAGCTGTACTTTCCCGGCTCCCCCGTCCTGACGGTCCGCGGCACGTTCGCCGAGTGCGTGGTCCTGGAAACCGTGGTGCTGTCGATTCTCAATCACGACAGCGCAATCGCCTCTGCGGCAGCGCGCATGGTCGCCTCCGCCGAGGCCAGGCCGATCATCGAAATGGGATCGCGGCGCACCCACGAGGAGGCGGCGGTCGCGGCATCGCGCGCGGCCTACTTGGCCGGCTTCACCGCGACCTCCAACCTCGAAGCAGTCCGACGCCACGGCGTCCCCGGAGCAGGCACGTCGGCCCACTCGTTCACGCTGCTGCACACCACCGCCGACGGCCCCGACGAGAAGGCCGCTTTTGCCGCTCAGGTCCGAGCGCTCGGGGTGGGAACGACACTGCTGGTCGATACCTACGACATCAAGCAGGGCGTGGCCAACGCGATCGAGGTGGCCGGTCCGGAGCTCGGTGGTGTCCGCATCGACTCCGGCGACCTCGGTGTCCTCGCCCGTCAGGTCCGCGCCCAATTGAACGCTCTCGGTGCGCCGAACACGCGGATCGTCGTCTCCGGAGACCTCGACGAGTACGCGATCGCCGCGCTGCGCGCCGAACCCGTCGATTCGTACGGCGTCGGCACGTCGCTGGTCACCGGTTCCGGCGCGCCGACAGCAGGAATGGTCTACAAGCTGGTCACCGTCGACGGCATTCCCGTCGCCAAGCGCAGCAGTCACAAGGAATCGCGCGGGGGTACCAAGGCAGCGCTGCGGACCGCACGTGGGACCGGTACGGCCGTCGAGGAAATAGTGCACCCGTTCGACGCTGTACCGACGGTCGAGGACGGTCTGACGGTGGAGACGTTGACCACGCCGCTGATGCGTGGCGGCCGGCGCGTCGCCGATCTACCGACCCTCGCTGAGGGCCGGGACCTCCTCGCGCGACGCCTGGTCAGCCTGCCGTGGGAGGGGCTCGCCCTGTCCCAGGGCGAACCGGCGATACCGACCCGGTTCGCCCTGGGCTAGGGGCGGTGTCGGTGCCGAACGCGGTGGGCGATCGGCAGTAGTCTGCTTCGGTGCCGTCGAAGACCGAGTTGCCCACCGTTCCCGCTCTCTTGCAGGTTGCGGTGCACTCGCTCGGTGGCAAGGAACGCAGCAATCAGCTGACGATGGCCTCTGCCGTGGCGCATTCGATCGACACCGGTGAGCATCTCGCGGTGCAGGCGGGCACGGGCACCGGCAAGTCCCTTGCCTACCTCGTGCCCAGCATCAGGCATGCGGTCGAATCGGGGAAGACTGTCATCGTCTCGACGGCCACGATCGCGCTGCAGCGACAGTTGGTCGACCGCGACCTTCCACGTCTGTCCGACGCACTGACCGAGGCTGTGGGTCGGCGTCCGAAGTTCGCGATCCTCAAGGGCCGCAACAACTACTTGTGCATGAACAAGATTCACACCGGTGCCGCACAGGAGGCACCGGACGCGGAGTTGTTCGACCCGTTCGCCGTCTCGCGGATGGGCCGCGAGGTGGTCCGGCTGACCAAGTGGTCCTCGGAGACCGAAACGGGAGATCGCGACGACGTGGTGCCCGGCGTGAGCGACCAGGCGTGGCGTCAGGTCAGCGTCACCGCTCGCGAGTGCCTCGGGAAATCGCGGTGCCCCGTCGGCGAGGACTGCTTCGCCGAGCGCGCCCGCACCGAGGCCGCACAGGTCGACGTGGTCGTGACCAACCACGCGCTGCTCGCCATCGACGCGATCACCGGAATTCAGATCCTGCCCGAGCACGACGTCGTGGTCGTCGACGAGGCCCACGAATTGGTCGACCGAGTGACCGGCGTTGCCACTGAAGAGCTTTCGGCCGCCACCGTCACCGCGGCCGCACGCCGTAGCGCCAAGCTCATCGAGGAAGAGACCGTCGATCAGCTCGAAGGAGCTGCCGAGAACTGGGCCGCGATTCTGGACGAACTACCGCCCGGTCGATGGCAGTCTCTTCCCGACGGCGTCGGACCGGCCCTGGCGTCCGTCCGCGACGCCGCCTGGGCCGTGCGCACCGCGATCGGCCCGAACAAACAGGGCATGGCGAGCAGCGATCCCGAGGCCGCCGCGGCCCGCAGCGCAGCACTCGTCGCAGTCGACGAGGTGCACGACAGCGCCGTACGAGTGCTCACTGCCTTCGACGAGCCCGACCCGGCCAAGCGTAAGGACGTCGTCTGGCACGCCGTCGACGATTTCCGAGGAAACGTCAAGCGCACCGTTCGCATTGCTCCGCTCTCGGTGGGCGGGCTGCTGCGGGCGCGGTTGTTCGCCGAATCCACCGTGGTGCTGACCTCGGCGACGCTCACCGTCGGCGGATCCTTCGACGGCCTGGCCGTCAACTGGGGCCTGCCCGCAGAGAAGCCCTCTCGCAGTGACACAGCCATGGCGTCGGGAGTGGAACCACCCTCGGACAACGGATCCATTCGCTGGAATTCGTTGGACGTGGGCTCGCCGTTCGATCACGCTCGCGCCGGCATCATGTACATCGCCAAACATCTGTCTCCGCCCGGACGCGACGGCCTGTCCAAGTCCTCGCTCGACGAGATCGAATCGCTCGTCGAGGCAGCCGGTGGTCGGACGCTCGGGCTGTTCTCGTCGATGCGCGCCGCCAAGGCCGCGGCAGAGGAGATGCGCGAACGACTCGACACCCCGATCCTCTGCCAGGGTGACGATTCCACCGGCGCACTGGTGCAGAAGTTCGCCGACGACGAGGCCACTTCACTGTTCGGGACGCTGTCGCTGTGGCAGGGCGTCGACGTGCCCGGTCCGTCGCTGAGCCTGGTGATCCTGGACCGCATTCCGTTCCCCCGGCCCGACGATCCGCTACTGGTGGCTCGGCAGCAGGCCGTCGAATCACGTGGCGGCAACGGCTTTCTCGCGGTGGCCGCCAACCACGCTGCCCTGCTACTGGCGCAGGGCGTCGGTCGACTGCTCCGTAGCGTCGACGACAAAGGTGTTGTCGCCGTGCTCGATTCGCGCCTGGCGACCGCCCGGTACGGCGGTTATCTGCGCGCGTCCTTACCGCCGTTCTGGGAGACCTCCGACCCGGAGGTGGTCCGCAAGGCCCTCACCCGCCTGGCCGGAAAGTAGCTGCTCCCTACGGCGTCGACACCAGACCGAGCTCGGCATCGGAGGCAAGCCCGTGGTGCCGCGGCAACACCCGCACCGTGTAGCCCACCGCTCCACTGTGCGGTAGCCGTGTCTCGCCCGCGTACACGTGCTCGCCGCCCTCACTGCCCACGTGCGACATCTCGGTGGTGCGAATGTCGCTGAGGTCCTCGCCCTCGTCGACGCGTCCCACCACGGCCTGCACCACGACGGCACCCGGTTCCATACCGCCGAGGTCGACGATGGCGCGCAGCGACAGTTCGGCACCGATGACGGGGGTGTCCGGCAACCCCTCGCTGTCGACTCGGGTGACTTTCACGTTGCGCCACGCCTGCTCGACGCGGCCGCGATACGACGCGACATCCTTGGCGCCGTGGTAGCCGTCGGCCGACACCGCGCGGGCGGAGTGCGCAGCGGGCGCGTAGTAGCCGAGCGTGTAGTCCTGCACCATTCGCGATGCCAACACTTTCGGTCCCAGCTGTTCCAGTGTGTGCCGGACCATCTCGATCCAGCGCGCCGGCACACCATCCTCCCCGCGATCGTAGAATTTCGGCAGCACCGCCTGCTCGAGCAATTCGTAGAGGGCAGCGGCTTCCAGATCGTCGCGGCGATTGTCGTCGGTGATGCCGTCGGCCGTCGGGATCGCCCACCCGTTTTCGCCGTCGTACATCTCGTCCCACCATCCGTCGCGAATCGACAGATTGAGGCCGCCGTTGAGCGCCGACTTCATTCCGGACGTACCGCAGGCCTCTAGGGGTCGCAGCGGGTTGTTCAGCCACACATCGCATCCCCAGTACAGAAAGCGCGCCATGGACATGTCGTAGTCGGGCAGGAACACGATGCGGTGTCGTACATCGGCCTCGTCGGCGAACTTGACGATCTGCTGGATGAGCGCCTTTCCTCCGTCGTCGGCCGGGTGCGATTTTCCGGCTACCACCAGCTGAACCGGGCGGACGGGATCGAGCAACATCGCCCGCAATCGCTCGGGTTCGCGCAGCATGAGCGTCAGACGCTTGTACGTCGGTACGCGTCGAGCAAAGCCGACGGTCAACACGTTGGGGTCGAAAACATTTGCAGTCCAGCTTATCTCGGCCTCGGTCGACCCTCGCTCGAGTGCCGAGCGGCGCACCCTTCGGCGCACCTCGTCCACCAACTGCGCGCGCAACGCGTTTCGAGTGGACCACACCTGCTCCGAGGACAACGGCCCACCTGTCTCGGCCTCCCCCTCGGCCCATTCCCGCGCCGCCCACGTCGGCGCATGGACACCGTTGGTCACCGATCCGATCGGCACCTCCGACGCGTCGAATCCTTGCCACAGGCCGTTGAACATCTCGCGGCTGACGATTCCGTGCAGCTTCGACACTCCGTTGGCGCGCTGGCCCAAGCGAAGACCCATGTGCGCCATGTTGAACACCGACGGATCACTCTCGCCGCCCAGCGCCAGAATTCGGCTCATCGGCAATCCCGGCAACAAAGCCGAGTCCGGTGCACCGTCGCTACCGCCGAAATAGTGCCGCACCAGATCGGCGGGGAATCTGTCGATGCCGGCAGGCACCGGGGTGTGGGTGGTGAACACCGTGCCCGCCCGGACGGCGGCCAACGCCGAATCGAAGTCCAGCCCGCTACCGGTGACGAGTTCACGAATGCGTTCGACCCCGAGGAAGCCGGCGTGGCCCTCGTTCATGTGGAACACCTCGGGATCGGGCAGACCGTGCGCGCGCGTGTAGGCCCTGATCGCGCGTACTCCGCCGATACCGGCGAGGATCTCCTGCTTGATGCGGTGGTCCTGATCGCCTCCGTACAGACGGTCGGTGACTCCTCTGAGCTCGGGATCGTTGTCGGCGATGTCGGAATCGAGCAGCAGCAGCGGAACGCGTCCCACCTGAGCGATCCACACGCGGGCCCGCAGCACGCGCGATCCCGGCATCGACACGTGTATCAACACCGGTGAGTCGTTGTCGTCGGTGAGCAGTCGTAGCGGCAGACCGTGCGGGTCCAGGGACGGGTAACGCTCGGCCTGCCAGCCGTCGGCCGTCAGCGATTGCCGGAAGTACCCCGAGCGGTAAAGCAGTCCGACGCCGATCAGCGGTAGCCCGAGATCCGACGCCGCCTTGAGGTGGTCACCGGCCAGAATGCCGAGCCCACCCGAGTAGTTCGGCAGTACCTCGGTGACCCCGAACTCCATCGAGAAATAACCGATGCCCGACGGCAGAGCTCTCCCCTCGGCGAGCTCGTTCTGGTACCAGAGGGGTCGGGCGAGGTAGTCGTGTAGATCCGCCTCGGCGGCGTCCAGTTCGGCCAGGAACGATGCGTCTTCGGCGAGTTCTTCGAGCCGGCCGGGTGCGACGGCACCGAGCACGGCCACCGGATCGCGTTCGAGTTCGGTCCACAGCAGCGGATCGATGTGCTCGAAAAGATCCTGCGTGGCCGAATGCCACGACCACCTGAGGTTTGTCGACAGCTCGGCGAGGGCATTCAGACGGGCGGGAAGGTGGGCTCGGACGGTGAATCGACGCAAGGCTTTCACAGAGCCGAACCCTACCCACGGATACCTGTGTCGATGGGGCGCTCGGCGAAGATTTCCTCGTGCGCCCGTCGCGGTCAGTATGCGTCGGCGCACGCGCCATCTGCGCTGCTGCACTACGGTTGACGAGTAGAAGCACACCAAATATCGGTTCGATCAGAGGTTGCGCCCGCGCAGCCATACCTCTAACGAAGAATGGAGTGTGAAGTGACAGGTCGACTTGGTATCGACAATGTCCTTCCAGATACGACGACCGGGAAATACCCCGCGAAAGCGGTGGTGGGCGAGACGTTTCCAGTTTCCGCCGACGTCTGGCGCGAGGGTCACGACGCAGTGGCCGCGACGCTGTCGGTGCGTGGACCGGGAGGCAAGCTCGAACGCATCCCGATGACGCCCGGCCACGAGCCGGACACGTTCGACGCGGTGTTCGTCCCATCCCGGCCCGGCTACTGGATCTGCCGTATCGAGGCGTGGAGCGACCCGATCAGCACCTGGCGTCACGCCGTCGAAGCGAAGCTCGGAGTGGGCCAGAGTGCCCACGAACTCGCCAACGACCTTGAGATCGGGGCGCGCCTGTTCCTCCGCGCTGCCACCGGCGTTCCTGCGGAGAGCAGGCAGCTGCTCGCCGACGTCGCCGCCGGCCTGCGCGACACCGACCGCCCGCTGCCCGCGCGCGTGTCCTCGGCGTTCGCATCGTCGGTCACCGAACTGCTGTTCCAGCACCCGCTGCGCGAGCTGGTGACCAGATCACGGGCCGTGAACGTGTGGGTCGACCGAAACCTGGCCCTCAACGGTGCCTGGTACGAGTTCTTCCCGCGCTCCACGGGCGGGTGGAACGAGGACGGATCACCGCGGCACGGCACGTTCGCGACATCCATCGAGCAGTTGCCGCGCATCGCGCGCATGGGCTTCGACATCGTCTACCTGCCTCCGATCCACCCGATCGGCACGATCAACCGCAAGGGCCCGAACAACACGTTGACTCCGGGCCCCGAGGACGTCGGTTCGCCGTGGGCGATCGGATCCAAGGACGGCGGGCACGACGCGATCCATCCCGAGCTGGGGACCGAGGACGATTTCCGTGCGTTCGTCGACGCCTCGCGAGAGCACGGGCTCGAAGTGGCGCTCGACCTCGCCCTGCAGGCCGCTCCGGATCATCCATGGGCCGCAACACATTCCGAGTGGTTCACGGTGTTGCCGGACGGCACGATCGCCTACGCCGAGAATCCGCCGAAAAAGTACCAGGACATCTACCCGATCAACTTCGACAACGACCGTCGTGGCATTTACGAGGAAGTGCTACGCGTGGTCCGATACTGGATCTCGTTGGGTGTCAAGATCTTCCGAGTCGACAATCCACACACCAAGCCACCGGACTTCTGGGAGTGGCTCATCGCCGAGGTCAAGAAGACCGATCCGGACGTGCTGTTCCTGGCCGAGGCGTTCACCCGGCCGGTGCGCATGTACGGTCTCGCGCAACGTGGGTTCACTCAGTCGTACACGTACTTCACGTGGCGTACCGCGAAGTGGGAGCTGACCGAGTTCGCCGAGGAGCATGCCCGACGCGCCGACGACGCGCGACCGAACCTGTTCGTCAACACCCCGGACATCCTGCACGAGAGCCTGCAGCACGGTGGACCCGGAATGTTCGCTCTGCGAGCAGCTCTGGCCGCCACCCTGGCTCCGACGTGGGGCGTGTACTCCGGATACGAGCTGTACGAACATCAGGCCGTGCGCGAGGGCAGCGAGGAGTATCTGGACTCGGAGAAGTACCAGTTGCGACCGCGCGACTTCGAGGGTGCGCTCGCCCGCGGCGAATCGCTGGAGCCGTGGATCACCACCCTCAATTCCATCCGCCGTGCGCATCCGGCCCTGCAGCAACTGCGCAACATCCATTTCCACACGATCGACAACGAAGCGCTGATCGGATACTCCAAGTTCGATCCGCAGACCGGCGACTCGGTGTTGGTGGTCATCAACCTCAACCCGTTCGGAGCCGAGGAGGGCACCGTCCATCTGGACATGCCCGCGCTCGGTCACGACTGGCAGGACACCCTGACGATCAAGGACGAGGTGAGCGGCATCCATTACGACTGGGGCCACACCAACTTCGTCCGACTCGAGCCCTGGACCTCGGTGGCGCACATATTCACGCTCCCCCACATTCCCTATCCGGCACGAATCGAACTGGCCTACCGCGGCAACCGAAAGTGAGTGGATTCAACGTGACCAAGAATCCGACGACGCCCGAAGACACCGTCGCAGCCCCGTCCGACAACGACCTCGATCTCCTCGCCGCTGGTCGGCACTACAACCCGCATTCCGTGCTCGGCGCGCACCCCGCGCCCGGCGGAACAGCGATTCGTGCGCTGAAGCCCGACGCGGAGAAAGTGATCGCGCGCGTCGGGGGTGTCGACCACGAGTTGACCCACGTCGCCCACGGCCTCTTCTCTGCGCTGGTGCCGGTCGAGGACCTGATCGATTACCGGCTCGTGGTCACCTGGCCAGGTGGGCACGTGTCCGAATCCGCCGACGGGTATCGGTTCCTACCGACCCTCGGTGAACTCGACCTGCACCTGTTCGGCGAAGGTCGCCACGAGCGTCTGTGGGACATCCTCGGAGCGCACCAGCAGTCGTACGCCACTCCCGACGGTCCCGTCACCGGCACCTCGTTCGCGGTGTGGGCCCCTGCCGCCCAGGGCGTCACGCTGGTGGGCGACTTCGACGGGTGGACCGGCCGTAGTTGGCCGATGCGCGTCCTCGGCTCCACCGGAGTCTGGGAGCTGTTCGTCCCGAACATCGAACCCGGTGCCCTGTACAAGTTCCGCGTCCACGGCTCCGACGGTTCGGTGAAGGACAAGGCCGACCCGATGGCCTTCGCCACCGAGGTTCCGCCGTCCACCGCGTCGGTCGTGACCGCGTCGACGTACACCTGGAACGACGAGAAGTGGCTCGACACCCGAGCCGGCATCGAACCCACGCAGGCTCCGATGAGCGTCTACGAGATCCATCTGGCGTCGTGGCGACCGGGCCTGGGTTACCGGGAGCTGGCCGAGCAACTGGCCGAGTACATCATCGAGACCGGCTTCACTCACGTGGAGTTGCTCCCGGTCGCCGAGCACCCGTTCGGCGGATCCTGGGGCTACCAGGTGACGTCCTACTACGCACCGACGTCCAGGTTCGGCAGTCCGGACGACTTCCGGTTCTTCGTCGATCACCTGCACAGCGCCGGCATCGGCGTCATCGTCGACTGGGTCCCCGCTCACTTCCCCAAGGACGAATGGGCCCTCGCCCGCTTCGACGGTGGGCCGCTCTACGAGCACGGAGACCCGCAGCGAGGCGAGCAACTCGACTGGGGCACACTGGTTTTCGACTTCGGCCGACGCGAGGTCCGCAACTTCCTGGTCGCGAACGCGCTCTACTGGATCGACGAATTCCACATCGACGGACTGCGCGTCGACGCCGTCGCCTCGATGCTGTACCTGGACTACTCGCGTCCCGAGGGCGGCTGGTCGCCCAACATCTACGGTGGCCGAGAAAACCTCGAAGCGGTGTCCTTCCTGCAGGAGATGAACGCCACGGTGCACAAGAAGCACCGCGGAGTGGTCACCGTTGCCGAGGAGTCGACCGCCTGGCCGGGCGTCACTCGCCCGACGAACGTCGGCGGGCTCGGGTTCAACATGAAGTGGAACATGGGGTGGATGCACGACACCCTCGGCTTCGTCGGGCGCGATCCCATCCACCGCAGCTACCACCACCACGAGATCACGTTCTCGCTCGTCTACGCGTGGAGCGAGAACTACCTGCTGCCCATCAGCCACGACGAGGTGGTGCACGGCAAGGGCACGCTGTGGACCCGCATGCCCGGGGACGACTACGCCAAGGCCGCAGGGCTGCGCGGAATGCTCGCCTACATGTGGGCACATCCGGGCAAGCAGTTGCTGTTCATGGGCCAGGAGTTCGGTCAGACTCGCGAATGGTCCGAGGAGCGAGGCCTGGACTGGTACCAGATCGACGAGGAGCCGTTGCACCGAGGTGTGAAATCGCTTGTCGCAGATCTGAACTCGACGTACCGGTCGCATCCGGCACTGTGGACGCTGGACACCTCGCCCAGTGGCTACTCGTGGATCGACGCCAACGACACCGAGAACAACGTGCTCAGCTTTCTGAGGTACGGCTCCGACGGTTCGGTCGTCGCGTGTATTTTCAACTTCTCCGGTTCCGAGCACGGCAGCTATCGTGTGGGACTACCGGAACCAGGCCGTTGGATCGAGATCCTCAACACCGATGCAACGGAGTACGGCGGCTCCGGAATGGGCAACCTGGGTGAAGTGACGGCAACATCGCACTCGTGGCACGGTCGACCGGCATCAGGCCAGGTTGCACTTCCCGCCAACGGGGCGATCTGGATCAAATTGGAGCAGTAGATGACCGGCGGCCGCAGACCACGACTTCTGGCTGCGGCCGCCACTGCAGGGTTACTACTGTTGACATCGTGCGCCGCCACCGTCGGCGGTAATGCAGTGTCGATCTACGAGAATCCGTTCACGGTCGCCGGCCTTCCGGTCACCAGCGGACCGAGCGGACCGCGTCCGGGAGTACCGGATTCGACCATCGCCGTCGAGAACGCCGAAGGCACCGACTCGGACATCTTGGCAACCAACGCGATCGACGACATCCAGCAGTTCTGGGCCGAGCAGTATCCGGCCCTGTTCAAGGGCTCGTTCACGCCGGTCTCGACATTGACCTCGTGGGATGCGTCGGAGGACGAGGGATCCGGCATCCGGTTCTGTGGAGACAGAACCGGTGGAGTCCCCAATGCCGCGTACTGCACTCGCGACGACTCGATCGGGTGGGACCGCACCATTCTGCTTCCGGCGTTGGTCGACGCGTTCGGGCCGATGTCGGTGGTCATGGTGATCGCGCACGAATACGGCCACGCGATCCAGCATCAGTCGGGACTCGTCGGCGACGACACCCCGACCATCGTGGCCGAGCAGCAAGCCGACTGTTTCGCCGGCGCATTCATCCGCCATGTCGCAGAAGGCGATTCGCAGCACTTCACCATCAACACCTCGGATGGGCTCAACGGTGTTCTTGCTGCGACCGTCGCGGTGCGCGACGTGGACCCCAACGATCCCGAATCGGTTCACGGGTCCGCATTCGAGCGCGTCACGGCAGTGCAGATCGGATTCAGGGACGGCGCGGCCACCTGCACACGCATCGACGAGGCCGAAATCGATTCACGCCGAGCGTCGTTGCCGCAGAAGTTCGACAGCGCCGACAATTCCGGCGAGCTACCGGTCACCGAGGACTCCCTGGGCGCATTCACGCGATCGTTCGAGACGGCGCTTCCCGTCGCCGATCCCCCGACCGTGGACTATTCGGGATCGGACACCGGGTGCACGGACGCCGAGGCCACCACTCCGGTGTCGTACTGCCCGTCGAGCAACACCATCGGTGTCGATGTGGAGGACCTGGCCGAAATAGGGCAACCCGAGACACCTCAGCGCGGAGACATCCTGCCACTCAACGTATCCGGTGACTACAGCGCGTACGTATTGTTCGCGTCTCGCTACACCCTCGCAGTACAGAAGGAAGCGGGCCAGACGCTCGACGACCCGCAGACCGCACTTCGATCCGCATGCCTGTCCGGAGTCATCACCGCAGCGTTGAGCGCCGAATCCAACGAGGCCGCTCTCGAAATCCGGCTCTCTCCCGGCGATCTCGACGAAGCCGTCTCCGGTCTACTCAGCGACGGATTGGCCGCCAGCGACGTCAACGGAACGACGCTGCCGTCCGGCTTCTCCCGAGTCGACGCTTTCCGCTCGGGAGTTCTCGGCGGCAAACCCCTGTGCGATTCGCGCTACAGCTGAGGGATTCAGTACAGAGCGGACGCGAGTTTACGACGCGCCGAGACCACCAGAGGATCGGCGGCGTCGAACAACTCGAACAGCTCCAGTAGGCGGGTACGCAGGGCCGTGCGGTCGTCCCCTGCACTGATCTTGATTCCGTCGATGAGCCGTGCGAAAGCCTGTTCCGGCTGCTGCCCGGCCATCTCCGCGTCGGCCGCATCGATGCGGGCCTGGACATTATTGGGATCGGCGTCGGCCACCTCGACGGCATCGGGTGCAACGTTCTGCACCCGAGCCAAGAACTTGACCTGACGCAGCGCGGCGACCGCGTCGGTGTTCTTCGGCTCGGCGTCGATGATTGCCTGATACGCCGCCGCTGCTTTGTCGAAGTCACCCTCGTCGATCGCCTCTTCCGCAGCGACGATGCGCGGATCCTCGACCTCGGGTTCCGGCTCGGCGGCGGGAGCCGACCCGGGTGGACCGGACAGCTTTCCGGCGGTTGCCTGCTCGATTGCCTGCAGCCACTGACGCAACTGCTCGTCGGATTGCGTGCCCTGGAAATCGGCGAGCGGCTGCCCACCCGCAACGGCAACCACCGTGGGAATGGCCTGCACGCCGAATGCCTGCGCGATCTGCGGATTCGAGTCGACATCGACGCGGGCATGTATCCACGTGCCGCCGGCCTCGACGGCAAGTTGCCCGAGCTGACGCGTCAACGCCTGGGACTGCGGCGACCGAGCCGATCCCAGGTCGACGATGACCGGTACCTGCATCGATCGCTGCAGAACCTCGGCTTCGAAATTGGCCGTGGTCACGTCGACGATCGGAGCCAACCCTCCCGCATCGCCACTGGCTTCGGCAGCGGGAGAAGGTGCCGGACGGTCCTTGAGAACGGACAGGTCGACGGCTCCGGCAATGGATGCGGGGACGGCGGCCGACGGGCGGACAGGAGGACGGGAACCGGGTCGAGTCACGTCCTACAGTTTGTCACTAACGCGATGCGTCATCCACTGGCGGGCGGTCAGGACGGAACCTTCGCGTCGGCTGTGGGTCGGCCGGTGCTCAGCTCGGCAAGGCGTCCGGTACGCACGGCCCAGATTTCGAAGACCACGGTGCCGAACGGCGGGAATGCCGCGACCAGCGCCAGCAGCGTGGCCTTGATGTCCCACTTGAGCTTCACCGCCGTCAGGACGGCAACGGCAAGGTACACGATGAACACCGCACCGTGGATGGGCCCGAAGATCTTCACGCCGATTTCGTTGCCGTCGGCCGGCAGGTACTTGAACGCCATGCCGACCAGTAGTCCGAGCCAGGTGAACGCTTCGAGCACGGCAATGAAACGGAAGCGTTTGGCCGTGCTGCTCAGGTCGAAGAAATTCGTCATGCCCGCTATTGTGCCCGGTTTGCTACGACAGAACGTAGTGGCTCTGGTCTCATCGGACCAGAGCCACTACCGACTCAGCTTTTCGGGACTCGAACGATGAGCGCGTCGCCCTGTCCGCCGCCGCCGCACAATGCTGCGGCACCCACTCCGCCACCGCGCCGCTGCAGCTCCAGAGCCAGGTGCAGTGCGATGCGAGCGCCCGACATTCCGAGGGGATGACCGATCGAAATCGCACCGCCGTTGACGTTGACGATCTCCGGATCGATGCCGAGCTCACGCGTCGACGCGATTCCGACCGCCGCAAACGCCTCGTTGATCTCGACGACGTCGAGGTCCTTCGGGTCGATGCCTTCCTTCGCGCAGGCCTTGGCGATGGCGCGAGCGGGCTGCGACTGCAGGGTGGAGTCGGGGCCGGCCACCACACCGTGCGCGCCGATCTCGGCGAGCCAGGTCAAACCGAGCGACTCGGCCTTGTCCTTGCTCATCACGACGACGGCGGCGGCACCGTCGGAAATCTGCGACGCGGATCCGGCAGTGACTGTGCCCGCCTTGTCGAACGCGGGGCGAAGCTTGCCGAGGGAATCGACCGTGGTGTCGGCCCGGATTCCTTCGTCGGCAGTGAACTGGATGGGCTCACCCTTGCGCTGCGGAATCGACACGGGCACTACCTCGTCGTCGAAGACCCCGTTCTTCCACGCCGCGGCAGCCTTCTGATGCGATCCGGCCGCGAAGGTGTCCTGCTCCTCACGGCTGATGGCTTCGGAGCTCTGATTGCGCTGCTCGGTGAGCGCGCCCATGGCCTGGTCGGTGAAGATGTCGTACAGACCGTCGTATGCGAGGTGGTCGCGCATGGTGACATCGCCGTACTTGAATCCCGCCCGCGACTTCTCCAGCATGTGCGGTGCCTGGGTCATCGATTCCTGGCCGCCGGCGACGACGATCTCGAACTCCCCCGCGCGAATGAGCTGGTCAGCGAGCGCGATGGCGTCGACGCCGGAGAGACACACCTTGTTGATGGTCAGGGCCGGAACGGTCATCGGGATACCTGCAGCGACGGCGGCCTGTCGGGCCGGGATCTGCCCGGCACCCGCAGTGAGGACCTGGCCCATGATGACGTAGTCGACCTGATCCGGAGCGACGCCGGCCTTCTCGAGTGCGCCCTTGATGGCAATTCCGCCGAGGTCGGAACCCGAGAAGTCCTTGAGCGCACCCGAGAAGCGCCCGACGGGCGTACGAGCACCGGCGACGATGACTGTTGTGGTCACGATTTCCTCCGAAAGTGTGAAGACGGCCTTGTGGAGATCAACGCTCGCCAGGCTCCCTACCGATACCAGCCTGGCGGAACACCGTGACGCAGCTGACGCTAACGTCTTGTCCATGACCTCCAGCACGCAGTCTTACACGGGCACCCCACTCCGCTCCGACCTGGTGACGGCTATCGACCACGTCGGCATCGCGGTACCCGATCTCGATGCCGCAATCGCCTGGTACACCGACCACCTGGGGATGGTTGCGGTGCACGAGGAAGTCAACGAGGAACAGGGCGTGCGCGAGGCGATGCTCTCGTTCCCCGGGGCAGGCGAAAAGTCGGCAGCACTGCAGTTGCTCGCGCCCATCGACGAATCCTCGACCATCGCGAAGTTCATCGACCGAAACGGCCCCGGACTCCAACAGTTGGCGTATCGGGTCACCGACATCGAGGAGATCTCCTCCGAGTTGCGCGCCCGCGGCGTTCGATTGCTCTACGACGCCCCCCGCCGCGGTACGGCCGATTCGCGTATCAACTTCGTACACCCCAAGGACGCAGGCGGAGTACTGATCGAACTGGTCGAACCGAACCACAACGCGCACTGACCGAACTCGGTGATTACGCCGTATGGCTCTCCACTTGACTCACCGGTAAATTGACGGCCATGGCCATCGATCATGAACGCACTTCCACGGTGCAACTCCCCTTTTCCATCGTTCGGAAGGGGTTCGATCGCGACGAAGTCACCAACTACTTCGAGCGATTCGACGCCGAATTACGGCTGACGACGGCCGACCGTGATGCCGCCGCGGCACAGGCGCGTGATCTGGCCAAGCAACTCGACGACGCTCGCGACGAGATCGACGAACTGCGCAAGGACATCGACCGTCTCTCGGTGCCGCCGACCACCGCGGAAGGCATGAGCGATCGCATCTCCCGCATGTTGCGACTGGCGTCGGACGAGGCCTCCGAGGTTCGCGCGAAGGCACATGCGGAGTCCGAGGAGATGATCTCGGTTGCGCAGCAGGAGAGCACTCGCCTGCGAAGCCGTCACGAGTCGTTGGTCGCAGAACTCGAGGAGCGCCGCACGGCACTCGAAACCGAGCACGAGCAGACCATGGCTCAGGCACGCACCGAGGCTGCGCGCGTCGTCGAGGCCGCACAGGCTGAGCGCGACAAGCTGGCTGCCGAGTCCGAGGCCAAGCGCGCCGAGGTTCAGGAAGACTTCGAGATCACGATGGCCGAGCGCCGCACCAAGGTGCTCACCGCGCTCGAAGAACTGGAAGCGTCGAGCAAGGCCGATGCTGCTCGCCGTATCGAAGAGGCGACGACCGAGGCCGCACGCCGGCTGCAGTCCGCCAGCGAGCAGGCCGAGCGCCGCATCGCGCACTCGAAGGAATTGGCCGAGGAGCTGCGCGTGCTGCGAAGTCGCGTCCTCGCTCAGCTACTGGGTATCCGGGGCCAGCTCGATTCGGTACCGGCCATGCTGGCCTCGGTCAACCGCGAAAGCGAGTTGCTGGACAACCCCGACCCGACGGCCATCCTCAAGAAAGAAGAAGAGAAGGCTGCGGCGAAGGCCGAGAAGGACAACGACGAAGAGACGGAATCCGCCGACTCGGCGTCCTGACTTCGCAGCACACGCTCGGCCTCCCCCGCTAGGACCATCTACGGGTGAGGCCTCGCGTGTTTCTGCCGCTCCAACACCCGGTGTGCCAATGTCTGCGGTTGTCGGCTCCCCCGAAGTCGTCCGCCGGCCACGCCACGATGTGGGCGACCCCTGGCCGCACCTCGTGATCGCAGCCTGGGCAACGGTAGGTCTTGACGGCCTTGGCACCGGGAATCATCCGAGTCGTGTACGTGTCCCCGTCAGGACCCACCTCGACGCGATTGCCGCCCAGGACGGAATCGGTAGCCGGGCCGAGACTGCTCGGACCACTCCGACTCGCTTTGCGGGGCTGATTGCGACGAGGCACGCATCCAGTGTAGAGAATCGCGCCGCTTCGGCAGACAGACGTCAGAAGAGCCGGAACTCGGTGCTGTCGGTGCCGCGGAGAACGTCGTAGTCGAGCGTCAGACAACGTATACCGCGATCGGTGGCCAGAGTCTTCGCCTGCGGCTTGATGACCTGTGCGGCGAACACACCGCTGACCGGTGCCAGCAACGGGTCACGATTGAGCAGTTCGAGGTACCGAGTCAACTGCTCCACACCATCGATTTCACCGCGACGCTTGATCTCGACGGCGACAGTGCCACCATCTGCGTTGCGGCACAACAGATCCACCGGTCCGATTGCCGTCATGTATTCACGCCGCACCAGGGTGTACCCCTCACCGAGGGTGTTGACGTGTTCTGCGAGCAACTCCTGCAGATGAGCCTCGACACCGTCTTTGACCAACCCTGGATCGATCCCCAATTCATGACTGGAATCGAGTTCGACGTCGTCGATCGTGATGCGAAGTTCTTCGCCCGCCTTGTTGGTGACGACCCATTTGATGGTCTCGTCCTCGGTGGTCTCGACCATCCAACAGGGCGGAGACATCCAGTTGAGGGGCTTGTACGCCCTGTCGTCCGCGTGCACACTGACCGATCCGTCGGACTTGACGAGCAGCAGGCGTCGAGCGGAAGGGAGATGTGCGGTGAGGCGGCCGATGTAGTCCACTTGGCAACGAGCAATAACTAAACGCACTCGACCACCATAAGGCAGCACGGCCGTTACTCTGTGACCACCATGCCCCAATTCAGACGATCTGCCGCTCCGCTGGGTTCCCGGCTGCTCGGAGACACCACCGAATCGCCGCGCCGACGCCGGATCCGAATCCAGCTGTTGCTGACGGTGTTCCTGGTCCTGTCCAACCTGATCGGTGCGGTGATCGTCGGTGTCCTCATCAGTGTCGTCGTTCCAGGCCCGGACGTTCTGAAGATGGACCGCTACTGGTGGGTCAACTTCATCGTCGTCCCGGTGTACGTCTTTCTGGCATTCCTGGTCGGTGTCGTCTGGGGCACCACACGTGCGCTCAGCAGTCTGCGGTGGGGCATCGAGGATCGCGAACCCACCCGATCCGAGCAGGTTGCGACGCTGGCAATGCCCTGGCGCCTGACGCGCATGCAGATTGCGCTGTGGACCGGTGGACTGATTCTGCTCACCACGATCGACGGCATCATCGACCCCCAGGCAATCCCGAAGGTGGCGTTCACCATCGCCGCGGGCGGCACAGTCGTATGTGCCTTCAGCTACCTGCTCAGCGAGTTCGCTCTGCGGCCCATCGCGGCTCGTGCCCTGCAAGCGGGCGACCCACGGCGCATCCGGATCGCCGGTGTCATGGGGCGTTCCATCCTGTCGTGGTTGCTGGGAACCGGCGTTCCGGTCTCCGGACTAATGATGATCGCGGTGTTCCGCTTCCTTCGACCCGAGACCAGTGCAAACCAGCTCGCTGTGTCCATCCTCGCGCTCGGCGGCATCACCATCGTCTTCGGATTCGCGCTGACCGTCCTGGGCGGTTTCGCGACCACCTCCCCCATCAACAACGTGCGGGCGGGCATGGCCGAAGTCGAGAAGGGCAACATGGATGTCCGACTCGCGGTGTACGACGGCACCGAGCTCGGCGAACTGCAGAGCGGTTTCAACCGCATGGCCGACGGTGTGCGCGATCGAGAGAAGATCCGCGACCTGTTCGGACGACACGTCGGACACGAGGTAGCCGAGAAGGCCCTGCAGTCCGAGAGCGAACTCGGGGGCCAGGAGCGCGATATTGCAGTGTTCTTCATCGACCTGGTGGGCTCCACCGAATTGGCCGCATCACGACCGCCGACCGAGGTGGTGGATCTACTGAACCGCTTCTTCGCCGTCGTCGTGGACGAGGTGGACGAACACGGCGGCTTCATCAACAAATTCGAGGGCGACGCGGCGCTCGCCATCTTCGGAGCACCGAACGACATTCCGGATCACTGCGGATCGGCACTCTCGGCCGCACGTGCCATTGCCCGCCGATTGCTGGTCGAAGTACCCGAGTGCAGCGCAGCCGTCGGCGTTGCAGCCGGCCGAGCCGTTGCCGGCAATGTGGGAGCAAAGTCGAGATTCGAGTACACCGTCATCGGCGATCCGGTCAACGAGGCTGCGCGATTATCGGAACTGGCCAAGAGTGCTCCCGGTGCGATACTCGCTTCCAAGACAGCGGTAGACGGTGCTGCCAAGAACGAAGCGGACCGCTGGGAATTCGGTGATCGAGTAACCCTTCGAGGGCGATCCGCAGAGACAGTTCTGGCGAACCCCAAGGACGTGAAGGTTTCCGCAGACGAGGCCGAATCCGTTCACGTCTGATCCACCCGATCACTGGGCGCAGTACGTGTAGTGCACTGTGCACCTGCCGTTTTCATCACTGACGACTCGGCCGTCCTGTGACCGGTCCCCCTCGCGAATGCGCGCGCGTTTGTCGAACGCTCACGACATCGCTGACGATTCTGCGCGCGCCTCGCGAATGCGAGCGCATGTGCAGATTTCAGGTGTCGAGTGAGCCGACTGACGCTTGGTCGCCAAGCTTCGATGGCAGTAGTCGACTTGTTGGGGTTGGGTTCTGTTCGACGGCCCGCGAACGCGCGCGCGTTTGTCGGGTGCGCGCGGTCTGGTGTCGCTGTTCTGCTCGCGTGTGGCGAGTGCGCGCGCGTTCGCGCCCCGGGGGCGAGGGGAAGGGGGTCCGTATGGCGATGATGGGACTGGGGGTGCAGGTGTCGATGCCTGCGCATTCCGGCGCCTACGCATTCAGCTCGACCGCCTGAATCCTGTTGCGGCTGTCCATGGTTTCGAATGCAAAATGCCCCTGACCACGGGTGGTCAGGGGCATTTTGGGATGTTGTGTTCGGCGGTGTCCTACTCTCCCACACCCTGTCGAGTGCAGTACCATCGGCGCTGGAGGGCTTAGCTGTGTTCGGCGGTGTCCTACTCTCCCACACCCTGTCGAGTGCAGTACCATCGGCGCTGGAGGGCTTAGCTTCCGGGTTCGGAATGGGACCGGGCGTTTCCCCTCCGCTATGGCCGCCGTAACTCTGCGAAACAGTGTCACGAGCGAACCTGTCACCCACACWCGTGTGGGTGGCGGATTCGTGTATTCGGTTGTGCTTRCTGAACAACTACTCGTGTGTTGTTTCAGATATTGCACAGTGGACGCGTAGCTTCTTTGTGGTAAGTCCTCGGCCTATTAGTACCAGTCACCTGCATACATTGCTGTACTTCCAGTTCTGGCCTATCAACCCGGTGGTCTGCCGGGGGCCTTACCCCCTCGAGGGGGTGAGAAACCTCATCTTGGAACAGGCTTCCCGCTTAGATGCTTTCAGCGGTTATCCCTTCCGAACGTAGCCAACCAGCGGTGCTCCTGGTGGAACAACTGGCACACCAGAGGTTCGTCCGTCCCGGTCCTCTCGTACTAGGGACAGCCTTCCTCAAGTTTCTTACGCGCGCGGCGGATAGAGACCGAACTGTCTCACGACGTTCTAAACCCAGCTCGCGTGCCGCTTTAATGGGCGAACAGCCCAACCCTTGGGACCTACTCCAGCCCCAGGATGCGACGAGCCGACATCGAGGTGCCAAACCATCCCGTCGATATGGACTCTTGGGGAAGATCAGCCTGTTATCCCCGGGGTACCTTTTATCCGTTGAGCGACACCGCTTCCACTTGCCGGTGCCGGATCACTAGTCCCGACTTTCGTCCCTGCTCGACTTGTCAGTCTCACAGTCAAGCTCCCTTGTGCACTTGCACTCGACACCTGATTGCCAACCAGGCTGAGGGAACCTTTGGGCGCCTCCGTTACATTTTAGGAGGCAACCGCCCCAGTTAAACTACCCACCAGGCACTGTCCCTGAACCAGATCATGGTCCGAGGTTGAGGTATCCAATACGATCAGAGTGGTATTTCAACAACGACTCCACAGTAACTGGCGTCACCGCTTCACAGTCTCCCACCTATCCTACACAAACCGAACCGAACACCAATACCAAGCTGTAGTGAAGGTCCCGGGGTCTTTTCGTCCTGCCGCGCGTAACGAGCATCTTTACTCGTAATGCAATTTCGCCGAGTCTATGGTTGAGACAGCTGAGAAGTCGTTACGCCATTCGTGCAGGTCGGAACTTACCCGACAAGGAATTTCGCTACCTTAGGATGGTTATAGTTACCACCGCCGTTTACTGGGGCTTAAATTCTCAGCTTCGCCATTACTGGCTAACCGGTCCTCTTAACCTTCCAGCACCGGGCAGGCGTCAGTCCGTATACATCGTCTTACGACTTCGCACGGACCTGTGTTTTTAGTAAACAGTCGCTTCTCACTGGTCTCTGCGGCCCACACCAGCTCACACTGCAAGAGTGATCACCGGCAGGGGCCCCCCTTCTCCCGAAGTTACGGGGGCATTTTGCCGAGTTCCTTAACCATAGTTATCTCGATCGCCTTAGTATTCTCTACCTGACCACCTGTGTCGGTTTGGGGTACGGGCCGTGTAACAACTCACTAGAGGCTTTTCTCGGCAGCATAGGATCACTGAATTCGCCTCAATCGGCTACGCATCACCTCTCAGGCTWKRTGAACGGCGGATTTGCCTACCGTTCGCCCTACAGGCTTACACCAGTACAACCACTGACTGGCCCAGCTACCTTCCTGCGTCACCCCATCGCTTGGCTACTACCAGATCAGGTCCCACGCATCCACCACACGCCTCACTCTCGAAAGAGATCGGTCATATGGATTCAGGGTGGTTAGTGTCACTGATTCACCATGGGCGCGGTTACACGGGTACGGGAATATCAACCCGTTGTCCATCGGCTACGCCTGTCGGCCTCGTCTTAGGTCCCGACTCACCCTGGGCGGATTAACCTGGCCCAGGAACCCTTGGTCATTCGGCGGACGAGTTTCTCACTCGTCTTTCGCTACTCATGCCTGCATTCTCACTCGCGCAGCCTCCACACCTGGATCACTCCGATGCTTCCATGGCTGCACGACGCTCCCCTACCCACCCACACACCTGCACACAGATCCGCAGACCTGAATGGGGCTATTGTGTGAGTGCCGCAGCTTCGGTGGTGTACTTGAGCCCCGCTACATTGTCGGCGCAGGATCACTTGACCAGTGAGCTATTACGCACTCTTTCAAGGGTGGCTGCTTCTAAGCCAACCTCCTGGTTGTCTTCGCGACCCCACATCCTTTTCCACTTAGTACACGCTTAGGGACCTTAGCTGGCGATCTGGGCTGTTTCCCTCTCGACTACGAACCTTATCGCCCGCAGTCTCACTGCCACGCTCTCACTCACCGGCATTCGGAGTTTGGCTGATTTCGGTAAGCTTGTAGGCCCCCTAGACCATCCAGTAGCTCTACCTCCGGTGAGAAACACGTGACGCTGCACCTAAATGCATTTCGGGGAGAACCAGCTATCACGGAGTTTGATTGGCCTTTCACCCCTACCCACAACTCATCCCCTCAGTTTTCAACCTAAGTGGGTTCGGTCCTCCACGACGTCTTACCGTCGCTTCAACCTGGCCATGGGTAGATCACTCCGCTTCGGGTCTAGAACACGCCACTACACCACACAASGTGGATACGCCCTATTCGGACTCGCTTTCGCTACGGCTACCCCACACGGGTTAACCTCGCGACATGCCACTAACTCGCAGGCTCATTCTTCAAAAGGCACGCCATCACCACCAACAGAATAAACTGCTCGACGGCTTTGACGGATTGTAAGCGCACGGTTTCAGGTACTATTTCACTCCCCTCCCGGGGTACTTTTCACCTTTCCCTCACGGTACTAGTCCGCTATCGGTCACCAGGGAGTATTCAGGCTTATCGGGTGGTCCCGACAGATTCACAGCAGATTTCACGGGCCCGCTGCTACTTGGGTATCCACAACGACAGTTGCAATGTTTTCGTCTACGGGACTCTCACCCTCTACGACAGGCCGTTCCAGACCACTTCGACTAACACCACAATTTCTCACTGTCGGCCGATCCGGCAGAATCGACAATGCAAACCCCACAACCCTCCATACGCAACCCCTGCCGGGTATCACACGCACAAAGTTTGGCCTCATCCGCTTTCGCTCGCCACTACTCACGGAATCACTATTGTTTTCTCTTCCTGTGGGTACTGAGATGTTTCACTTCCCCACGTTCCCTCCACACACCCTATATATTCAGATGCGGGTAACACGACATCACTCGTGCTGGGTTTCCCCATTCGGACACCCTCGGATCACAGCTCGGTTGACAGCTCCCCGAGGCTTATCGCAGCCTCCTACGTCCTTCATCGGCTCCTGGTGCCAAGGCATCCACCGTACGCTCTTCATTACTTACAACAAAGATGCTCGCGTCCACTGTGCAATTCTCAAACAACACACAC
>NZ_LMRO01000007.1:0-5082 GCF_001426165.1 Rhodococcus sp. Leaf233 | reverse complement strand
CTACCTGCGCACATGGTGCCCTCGGCGTTCGTGATGTTGGAGTCGATCCCGTTGACTCCGGCCGGCAAACTCGACCGCAAAGCCCTCCCCGAACCCGAACTCGGTTCCCAGAGCACCACGGAGTCGCCGGAAACCGAGTATGAGGCGGCTGTGGCTGCCGTGTTCTGCGACGTACTGGAGCTCGATCGTGTCGGCGTCACCGACAACTTCTTCGATCTCGGCGGAAACTCCCTTGTCGCAACACGTTTGATTGCGCGCGTCAACGCAGCTCTGGGTACGGATCTGCGGGTTCTCGATCTGTTCGAGGCATCGACGGTTCGCACCCTCGCCGACCGTGCGGAGTCGACGGGCGCATCGCTGCACCGTCGCCCGGCACTGGTTCCCGCCGATCGGCCGGAGTCCGTTCCGCTGTCGCTGGCGCAACAACGCATGTGGTTCATCAATCAGTTCGATGCATCCTCGCCTGCGTACAACATTCCTCTACTCGTTCGCCTGTCGGGCCGGCTGGACGTCGATGCGATGTCCGCTGCCGTCGGCGACGTGCTGACTCGACACGAGTCGCTGCGCACGGTGTTCCCCACAGTGGGCGACCTGCCGAATCAGGTGATACTTCCGCCCGAGAACGTCACCGGACCGAACCTTCCGCTCCGTGTCGTCGACGTGACTGCCGATGCCGTCGACGCACTCGTGCGTACCTCCGCCACAACGGGCTTCGACGTCACCGTCGATCTGCCTTTCCGGGCGGTTCTGTACCGCACCGCCCCGGAGAGCTTCGTGCTCTCGATCGTGGTCCATCACATCGCTGCCGACGGCGCCTCGATGGCACCGCTCGCCCGCGACGTCATGGTCGCCTACAGTGCTCGATCCGCGGGTTCGCAGCCGACATGGACGCCACTGCCGGTGCAGTACGCAGACTTCGCGCTGTGGCAGCACGACGTGCTCGGCGACGAGAACGACCCCACGTCCGTGGCAGCACGCCAGATCGAATTCTGGAAGTCCGCGCTGACCGACCTTCCCGACGTACTACCGATGCCGCTCGACCGACCACGCCCCACCCGTCAGTCGATGCGCGGCAGCGTCACACCGTTCACCATTCCGGCCGATGTCGCAGCTCGCCTGTCTTCGGTTGCTGCCGAACACGAGTCGACTCTGTTCATGGTGGTGCACTCCGCTCTGGCCGTGCTCCTCGCGCGCCTGAGCGGCACCCAGGACATCGCCATCGGCACCCCGATCGCCGGCCGAGGGGACGCAGCACTCGACGATCTCGTCGGAATGTTCGTCGGAACCCTCGTTCTCCGCACGCAGGTCGAGCCACAGGCCAGCTTCGCCGAACTGCTCGCCGGCGCTCGTAGCTCCGACCTCGCGGCCTTCGACAACACCGACATTCCGTTCGAGCGGCTCGTGGACGTACTCGATCCCGCCAGGTCGACCGATCATTCACCCCTGTTCCAGGTGCTCCTCGAATTCCAGAACAACGCCACCGCCGTGCTCGAGCTGCCCGAACTCGTCGTCGAATTCGAGGAGATCGGTACCGACACTGCGAAATTCGATCTGCAGCTTCGCGTCGACCAGGAACCGGTCGACGAGTCCGGGGCCCTGTCGGCGTCGTTCACGTACGCAACGGATCTGTTCGATCCCGAGACCATCGACCGTTTCGTCGACCGGTTCCTGAGGATCGTCGCGACCATCGGCAGCTCGACGGACATTCGTACCGGCGACATCGACATTCTGTCCCCGACCGAACGAGAACTCGTACTGTTCGAGTGGAACGACACCGCACGTCTCATCGAGGATCCGGTCCACCGTCAGCTCCACACCGGGGCCGTCGACATGACTCTGAGCAGTCTGTTCGACCGTCAGGTGCTGCGCAGTCCGTACTCGACCGCCCTCGTCTTCGAGGACGAGCACATCACCTACCTGGAGCTGGACGAGCGCGCCAATCAGCTTGCACGGCATCTCATTTCACTGGGCGTGGGGCCCGAGTCCCACGTCGGGCTCGCGATCCGACGTTCGATCGATCTGCTAGTGGGCATGTACGCGATCGTCAAGGCCGGCGGTGCCTATGTACCGATCGACCCCGATCACCCGGTCGAGCGATCGTCCTACGTGCTGTCGAGCGCTCAGCCGGTGTGCATTCTCACCACGAGCCGCGATTGGATCGACATCGCGGTCGCCACTCCTGTTCTCGCGGTGGATCTTCTCGACGTCTCCGATCGCGACCGCTCCGCGATCACCGACCAGGACCGCCTCGGAAGCCTGCACGGAGCCAACACCGCCTACGTGATCTACACCTCCGGCTCCACCGGCCGACCCAAGGGCGTCGCCGTCACGCACTCGGCCATCGTGAACCGACTGCTGTGGATGCAGGACGAGTACCACCTCGCGCCCGCCGACACGGTGTTGCAGAAGACCCCGGCCACGTTCGACGTATCGGTGTGGGAGTTCTTCTGGCCCCTACAGGTCGGTGCCAAGCTCGTCGTGGCGGAGCCCGATGGCCATCGCGACCCGGTGTACCTGTCGAAGATCATCGCGGCCGAACACATCACCACCGCGCACTTCGTGCCGTCGATGCTCGCGGTGTTCGCAGCCGGAGCTCGGGCTGCGGACTGTGTGTCACTGCGGCTCGTCTTCTGCAGTGGCGAAGCACTTCCGCCCGCCACCGCCGCGCAGTTCGCGCAGTTCTCCCAGGCCGAGCTGCACAACCTCTACGGTCCTACCGAGGCCGCCGTCGACGTCAGCTACTACCACGTCACCGGCCACGACGGCGTGTCCATTCCTATCGGTTCACCGGTCTGGAACACCCGCCTGTACGTGCTCGACGCGTCGCTTCGACCGGCCCCGATCGGTGCTCCCGGGGAGCTGTACCTGGCCGGAGTTCAGCTCGCTCGCGGCTATGTCGGCCGCGGCGATCTCACCGCCGATCGCTTCGTCGCCGATCCGTTCGGCGAGCCGGGTGAACGTCTCTACCGCACCGGCGACCTGGTTCGTTGGCGCGCCGACGGCGAACTCGAGTACATCGGCCGTACCGACTTCCAGGTGAAGCTGCGTGGTCTGCGTATCGAGCTTCCCGAGATCGAAGCGGTGCTGCTGCGCTCGGAGTCCGTCGCCCAGGCAATCGCTCTGGTGCACAAGGATCCGAACACCGGCGAGACGTTGGTGGCCTACGTGGTCTCCGCGTCCGGTCACGCGGTCGACTCGGCCGAGGTGATCGCCGAAGCCGGGCGCCGGCTGCCGGGGTACATGGTGCCCTCGCATGTGGTCGTACTCGACTCACTTCCTCTCAATGCCAGCGGCAAGCTCGACCGAAAGGCGCTGCCGGCCCCCGAGTTCACCGTTGCTGCGTCCGAATTCGTCGGACCGGAGAACCCGGTCGAAGAGATCGTCGCGGGCGTCTTCGCGGATCTGCTCGGCGTCGCACAGGTCAGCACGACCTCGAGCTTCTTCGAGATCGGCGGCAACTCGCTGATCGCGATGCGCCTCGTCGCACGCGTCAATGCCGCCCTCGGAACCGACATCGGCATCCGAGATCTGTTCGATTCACCGACTGTCCGATCGCTGTCCGCGGGCATCGACGTCAGCACACAGGACTCCGCACCGACGCCTCGGTTGGTGCCACAGGAACGACCCGCGGTGGTGCCGCTGTCTCTGGCACAGCAGCGGATGTGGTTCATCAATCAGTACGACACCGAGTCGGCTGCCTACAACGTCGCGTTCGCGATGCGCCTGAGCGGCATCCTCGACGTCGACGCGATGCGCTCGGCCATAGCCGACGTGCTCACACGCCACGAGTCTCTTCGAACGATGTTCCCGCTCACCGACGACGGCCCCGTGCAGTCCGTCCTCGACGTGGCATCGGCCGTTCCGGACCTGACTCCGGTTCCCGCAGAGGACGACCGGCAGGTCGCCGAGCTCATCGGCGCCGTCGCCGGTGCCGGCTTCGACGTCGTGGCCGATGTTCCGTTGCGCGTCCGCCTGATCCGTCAGGGCGAGAACGAACACGTACTCGTCATGGTGGTCCATCACATCTCCTCCGACGGCTTCTCCAGCGCGCCGCTCGCCCGCGACCTGATGGTGGCGTACAGCGCCCGAGCTGCAGGTCATGCGCCGAGCCAGGAACCGTTGCCGGTGCAGTACGCCGACTACGCGCTGTGGCAGCGCCGATTCCTCGGCGAGGAATCCGATCCCGACTCCCTGATGGCGAAGCAGGTGACGTACTGGGTCGACGCGTTGGCGGGTAGCCCGGAAGTGCTGCCGTTGCCGACCGATCGTCCGCGTCCGGCAGTGGCGTCCTTGCGCGGCGACACCGTCTCGTTCGCGATCGATCCCGCAGTGCATGCTCGGCTCGTCGCCGTTGCTGCGCAGCACAATTCGAGCTCGTTCATGATCGTGCACGCCGCTCTGGCCGTGCTGTTGGCACGGCTGTCCGGTACCGAGGACATTTCGGTCGGCACACCGATCTCCGGTCGAGGCGATGCCGCACTCGACGAGCTCGTCGGCATGTTCGTCAACACGCTCGTCCTCCGCACCCAGGTGCCCGGGTCGACTCCGTTCGAGGATCTGTTGGCGGATGTGCGCACCGTCGACCTGGCGGCCTTCACCCACGCGGACGTGCCGTTCGAGCGGGTCGTCGACGCCGTCGACCCCGCCAGGTCCACCGCTCACGCCCCGTTGTTCCAGGTGATGCTCGAGTTCCAGCACACCGATCGACCGACGGTGACCTTGCCCGGGCTGTCGATCGAGGGCATCGAACTGCCCAACGACATCTCCAACTTCGACCTGCAGCTCACGGTCTCCGAGGAGTTCGACGCTTCCGGGAACCCGGTCGGCATCGAAGCCAGCTTCCGTTACGCCACAGAACTGTTCGATGCCGACACCGTGCGTGTCATGTCCGATCGTCTGGTGCGGATCCTCGACGCTGTGACGGCCACGCCGTCCGTTCGCGTCGGCGACATCGACATCCTCTCGAGCGACGAGTACTCGGCGTTGGCTCCGGTTCGTGGTCCGCGTTCTGTTGCGGGTGTGGTGTTGCCGGAGTTGTTGGCTGGTGCGGTCGGTGTTGCTGGTGTCGGTGGTGTTGCGGTG
>NZ_LMRO01000006.1:0-14030 GCF_001426165.1 Rhodococcus sp. Leaf233 | reverse complement strand
GGGTTCGGCGTACACAGCGACACTGGCCAGCCCGGCATCAGCGGCCGCCCGGATCACCCGAACCGCGATCTCACCACGATTGGCAACAAGAACCTTGGTGATCTGAGCACTGGCATGGCTGGGCACTGAGCCTCCTACAGATGTGTTTTTCGCATCCATCGTCACGAACGTCACGTCGGAGTCTAAGCACCGACTCGGTCGTCGCTGCAATCGGTCCAGGCCGCTGCGGCGCGTCCAGGGCGACAGGATGGGACTACTGGCTGGTAGCGATCCGCCCGGTATCGGAGTGCCCGGGATCGGGATGCTGGGACGTTGCGGCAGAGAAGGAGGCGGTACCGGTGTCGGCCACCTCGGTCAGCAGGGCGCGAAAGGTGCCTATGTATTCGTGTACCCGGGCAGTTGCGAGCTCGGTGTTGGGATAGCGAGCCGCGATGTTGATTCCCTGAGGTGTGCGGTTGATCCAGATGTACACGTCGTGTTGGTACTGCTTGCTGCGCAGCGCACGCGCGTTCCAATCGGGCCAGTGCTCTGCTGCCGGCGCGAACCGCACATCCATGAACGAGACGACGAAACGTGGTCTGGCCGAGTAGCCGAGGGTGGTGAACACCCGATCGAGCGGAACCCGCGCAATCGGCTTGGTCTTCTTCACCTCGGCCGATGCTGCGGCCACGACCGAGCCGAACGACTCCGCGCCGGCGATGTCGAACGAGATGGGACACAGTCCGACGAACCACCCCAGTGCCGACGCCCACTGCGGCTCGTCCCGGGTATGTACCGGGGTGACAGTCCGAAATTGGGTGCCCCCGCCCAGCTCGGCGCCGGTGATGGCCAGGACCCCCAGTAATCCGGCGAACAGACTGTTCCCGGTCTTTCGGCACGCGACCGAGAACGAATCGGCTTGCTCGGGGTCGAGCACCCAAGCAGAGAGCCCACCCTGAGGTACGTCGTCCGGGCTGGCATCACCGATGTCGAGCGGGAAGTCGGGCAGCTGGCCTTCCCCGTCGATCAGCAGATCGCGCCAGATCGCGACGGCCTCGTGCGAATGTTCCAACTCGGCGTTTCGCTCGCGTTCGGAGGACCCGAAGTCGAGATAGCTGCCGGCCTCGAACAGGGCGGCCGGTGCCCCGCCCAGCTCCTCGCCGTATAGGGCCGCGATCTCGTGGGCGACCAGGACAGTGGACAAGCCGTCGATGATCGAGTGATCTGCTGCGAAGAAGACGGTGATCGGCCGCGTCTCGTCCAGTGGTTCGAGAGTGACGAACGCGTAGGCGGGCCACATCAGGGGCGAGGTGAACTCGTCGAAGAGATACTGAAGATGCTCGAAGACTTCACTCGATTGCGCACACCGTTCCTGCTCGACCTGCCAGATGTCTACGGCTCCCTGCGCGGCGGTCACCCGGGTCATCTCACCGGTGGCCTCGTCGATCGATGCGCTCGACCGCATGGCTTCGTGTCTGTCGATCCAGTTCAGCACCGCCCGCCGGAAAGCGTGCTTGTCCAGGGGACCGGCAATCTCGAACGCCGCGCCGAGCCACGACTCGCGTCCGCGGCGAGGGCTGCTCAGGCTGGTACGCAGGTGCGCCTCGTGGACGTAGGACGTCGGGCGAGGGTCGGGCTGCCACCCGGCGGCTTCGGGAGTGTGGGCGTGTGGGCCGACACTGGGAATCCATTCGGTGAGCGTGCCCGCGGGAACCGCGTAGTCCGCCAACTCGGTGAACTCCATATCGGCAGCAACCAGCCTTCGTCAGACGCATTCGGGGGATTGTTCGGACAGCGGGCGACGATGCCCACTACCGAAGTCTACCGACGGCGGCGTGTATCGATCAAGACGAAGGCCGGGCGCTGTCGACCACGAGGTCAGCGCAGGTGCCTCTTGATACGTGCGAGCATCGCCGACATCCCTCGGAGACGCAGGGGGCTCACCGCATCGCTCAATCCGAGAGCCGAGTAGAAATCGTCCGGAACGTCGAGGATTTCCTGCGCGCTGAGACCGTCGAGCCCCTGCGCCAGGATCGAGGCGAACCCGCGAGTCGTCGGAGCCTCCGGCGGCGCGCTGAAGTACAGCTCGATCCGGGCGGGATCGGATGCATCGACCGACAGGAACAACGGCGACTGACATTCGGGGACCGGCTCCATCGCATCCTGGGCCAGGTGATCCGGCAACGGGGGTAGTTCCCGGCTGAATTCGAGCAGGAGCTGCAGTTTGTCCTGGCCCTCGACTGCGGCGAAATCCTCGACGATCTCGGCCAACGATTCTGGAAGGGAACTCATCGAGCGGCCGGTGCCGATCCGGGCTCCTCGCCCCGGGCGATCGGAACGCGCACAGCATTGCCCCACTCGGTCCACGAGCCGTCGTAGTTGCGGACGGACTCGTACCCGAGCAGATGCGTCAGCACGAACCAGGTATGGCTCGACCGCTCGCCGATGCGGCAGTACGCGATGACCTCGTCGGTTGCCGAGGTCTCGGAGTAGATCTCGTCCAGTTCTGCGCGTGAGCGGAATCGCCCGTCCGGTGCTGCTGCCTTGGCCCACGGGATGCTGACGGCAGTGGGGATGTGGCCGCCGCGCAGCGCACCTTCCTCCGGGTAGTCGGGCATGTGGGTGCGTTCGCCGGTGTACTCCGCGGGGGAGCGTACGTCGATCAGAGGCACGGAGCCGAGAGCTCCGAGCACGTCCGAGGCGAATGCGCGGATCGGTGCATCGTTCCGCTCGACGACGGGGTAGTCGGTCGCCGGAAACTCGGGGACATCGAGAGTGGTGTCGCGGTTCTCGGACAACCAGGCATCACGTCCGCCGTCGAGCAGCCGCACGTCCTGGTGTCCGAACAGGGTGAACACCCACAGTGCGTAGGCGGCCCACCAGTTGCTCTTGTCGCCGTACACGACGATTGTGTCGTCACGCGAAATACCCTTGCGGCTCATCAGTTTCGAGAACTGTTCGCCGTCGATGTAGTCGCGCGTGACCGGGTCGTTCAGGTCGAGGTGCCAGTCGATCTTGACCGCGCCGGGAATGTGGCCGACGTCGTAGAGCAACACGTCCTCGTCGGATTCGACGACGCGGAGCCCGGGCGTACCGAGATGAGCGGACAGCCATTCGGTGGATACGAGACGATCCGGATGCGCGTAGTCGGCGAACATTGCGTTGGAATCGGTTGGTACAGGCACGTATCGGCTCCTACGGAAGATATTCGGCTGGCGGCCCGCTCGGGGGTGAACGGTCTCCGTCGACAATCCTATGCCGTACCGCCACCGAGTGGCGGGAGCCGCAGGCACAGAGCGCTGCGTCGGTACTGTCTCAGCGTGTCAGGGCCGTTGTGGCGGCCTGGTCGGTCGCCTCGGCCAGCAGCGCGACCAGCGCGCCGCTGAACGCAGTCATGACCGAGTGCGCGAGGACGGTGTCGGGAAAACGTGCCCGCAGAGCCAGACCCGAGGCTGTCCGCGACACCCAGAACTGCGCGTCGTCGGACACCGTCGCGTTGCTGACGTGGTGTGCGTTGGATTCTTCGAGTCGGCGGTGGCCCTCGATTCTGGTGTAGTCGATGTACGACACCATGAACACGTCGTTTCGCGAGAGGGTGAACGTGTCTCCGAGGGATGCCAACACCTGGGGGATGGGCACCGTGCTCAGCGGTAGCGCAGCACGAAACTCCCGTTGGGCCGCGGCGATCGTGTCGACGAGCACGTCGCCGACGTCCACGGTCATCGGGGCGTTGGTGGTGAACCAGCCCAGTGCCCGCCGGAACCGATCCTCGTGACGGGTGTGCAATGGGAACAGGAACGGTATCTGCCGCGGTCCGCCGATGGCGGCGCAGGCCTGACCGATCGCAGCCACGACCCCGGCGAACATCCCGCCGCCCGACCGAGTGCACAGGCGCTCGAACTCGGCAGTGCGGTCGGCATCGAGGATCGGCGCGACAAGGGTTGCCTGCGTGGCAGTCTCACCGTCCGCAAGTCCCAGGTCGAACGGAAAACTCGGCGTCGTACCACCGCACCGTACAAGGAATTCCGACCACCGCACCATGCGCTCGTCATGGCGATCCACTGCCGGCTCGGTTGCTTCGATTCGGCAGTAGTCGACGAATCCTCCCACCGGACTCAGCTCGATGTTCGGACTCGACGGGCAGCGCCGGTACGCGTCGTACCAGGCGCGAACCTCGTCCACGGTCACTGCGATCGACAGCGCGTCGACGTTCGAGTGGTCGAATGCGCAGACCACCGTCGAGACGTCCGGCCGGTCGATCGCGACGCACGTGTACGACGGGAACCGTCGTGCGTCGCAACGTAACTCGAGTATTCGGCGGAGATGCTCACGTAGCTCGGTCGGGCAATCGAATTCGGTCCGGTTCGACGCCGCGATCTCGACCGAACCGGGGCGATGGAGCATCCTGTCCAGGCCGTCGGTCGCCTGGACGAACGAGCTGCGCAGAGTGTCGTGTCGGTCGATCAGTCGAGTGAACGCCCACGCGAGAGCGTCGACATCGATGCGGCCGGGCACGTCGAACGTGCCCGCGATCCATACTCGCCGAGCCTCGCCCAGATCGCCCAGATGAAACCGTTGATTGAACGACGGTGGAATCGGGGACCGTTGTGCATCCCCGGTGACGTCGGCAGTGAATTCGACGACGACACCGGCCGCGGGATGGTACTCAGTGATCGAGGTGACCCGCACCGACCCGCTCCTGAACCGAACCGGGCGTCAGTACGTAATCGCCTGTGCGCGCGATCTTTTCCAGTACCGATGCCAGGTGTGCGTGGTACCGCTCGACCGATTCGGCAGCGACGGCCGTGTCGGGGGTCTGCGCCACCAGATACAGATGCTCACCGTCGCGGTTGATCCACATCGACGCGTTGGAGGTCGCGCCCTCGCCGGTGAAATGCTTGGCACGAGTGTCCGCATCTCGCCCGACACCGGGGAACCAGCGAAAGTCGATGTACGAGAGCATGTTCGGGCTCACGGCGAGTTCGCTTCCGAGCGTGCCGTCTGCGGCGAGAGCGCCGAGTACCGCATGGACCGGTGCTTCGGCGATCTGCTTGGCCCGCTCGAAACCCTCGTGCGCCGGGCCGGCGACGTCGGAGAAACGCTCGTGACCGGCGATGTCGAACGCGACCGGCGCGAAGTTGACGAACCAACCCTGGGATTGTCCGTAGTCACCGTGGTGGCGAGTGCTCAGCACCGTGATTCCGAAGTACTCCGCGTTCCCCGCGAGCTCGAAGTCGGTGATGCCGACGGCGGCGAAGATTCCACTGCTCATCCGTGCGCCGGCGGCCTTGCACGCGGCATCGAACGCTGCCGTCAGTTCTCGGTCCAACAGGTGGCGTTCGACGATTCGGACCGGGGCGCGTTTGCCGGGTGCAAGCCCCAGATCGAGGGGGAACCGAGGCATACGGCCCTCGTGCCTGGTGAAGATGTCACGCCACGCGGCGATCTCGGGGGAGTCTGCACCGAACGTCGCAGCGCGGGCGCGCTCGTCGGCGGCGTACTCGAGGTGACTTCCCGCCGAAGCCGGTTGCGGAACATCCGCCCCGATCTCGATCGCGTACAGATCGGCCAGTTCGCTGATGACCAGAGCCTGTGAACCACCATCGGTGAACGCGTGATCGGCACCGTAGTACAACGTGAAGCTGCCCGGCCTCGATACCACTCCGACGACGAACCCCGGCCAGATGTCGGCGGTGGCCTCGGTCGAGAAGCGCTGCCGCACATAGTGTTGGAACTGCTCGTCGTCGGATGTCTCACCTGCGTCGACGGTATCGAAACGAGCAACTTCCGGGCCGCCGAGGTGTCGAACCACGTCGGTGCCGTCCACATCGAACCAGCACCGCAGACCCTCGTGCCGCAGCACGTACGCAGTCAGCGCACGGCTCATCGCCTCGGTGTCGATGTCGCCGTCGATCTCGGTGGCCACCCCGGTGTACGCCGTGTGCACGTCGCCACGTGCGCGAGCTGCCCACGCTGCCTTCAGGTGGTCTTCCTGAAGAAACGACGGTGGAGTCGAATCGATCGGTGCCGCAGCGGCGCTCGCCTGTGCGGCCGCGGTGGGATGCCACTCGAGCAGTCGGCCGGGCGCGGGGTTCCAGCGGCCCATTGCGGTGATGATCATGTTCGCTTCACTCTTCCGGTCGGGGCGCAGTGGACGGAACGTACCGGCTGCCTACGCCGCCGTCTCCGTCCTCTGCGCATCCACTTCTCCTGCGTCCACGCCTATTCTGCGTCCACGCTCATTCTGCGGCGACGACGACCGACGGCGGGGCCGCCGCGAGCACCGTATCGCTACCGCCGTCGGAGTCGATGACCGCCGTCAGAACCGCGACGAACTCGGTGATGAACCGATGGACATTGGTCGACGCGACATCCGAACTGGGGAAGCGGGCCGAGATGTTGAGCCCTTCGAGCGTGCGATTGACCCAGAAGTAGACCTCGTCGTCGGCGTGGCAGTTGCTCCTGAGCGCCCGCCCCTTGCGCCCCTGCCACTGGGCGGCGTCGGGCAGGAACCGCAGGTCGATGTACGAGACCACGAACCGGGGAATTTCGGTGGAGTCGAGGATCTTGGCGATCTTCGAGTACGGCATACGGGCCAGGCCCTTGTTCGCAGCGCCCGCGGTAGCCGCGGCCTCGAGTGCCTCGACGAAGGTGCAGGCGTTGTCGAGCTGGATCTCCATCGGAAGAATGCCGACGTACCACCCCACCGACGCGGCCCACTTCTGCTCATCGCGGGTGTGCATCGGCATCACCGTGCGCAGAGACCGACTGCCGGACAGGCGAGCATTCGTCAATGCGAGCGCCGCAAGAATTCCGGCCTGCATGTTGTATCCGGCAGCGCGGCACGCTGCATTGAAGCCGTCCGACTGTTCGGAGGTCAGAAGCCACGACGAGATGCTGCTCTGGGGCGCAGGGCCGGTGTCGGCGCGGGGCCGGTCGCCCGCCAACGGAAGCGGGAAAGCCGGGAAGCGGCCGTCCTCGACAGCGAGGAAGTCCTGCCACGTTCGCACGGCACCGTGATCCGCCGTCAGGGTGTCGCCGAGTGCCCGTTCGGACTGACTGAAGTCGACGTAACTACCCACCTCGGGCAATTCCGGGTCGATGCCGTCGAGGGCCTGCGCGTACAGCCGGTCGATCTCGTTGATCGCATAGATCTGGCTGTATGCGTCCATGACCGAATGATCGGCCGCGAAGGCGAGCAGGAACGATTCCTCGGGCCCACCGGCGAGAGTGCGGGACGCGTCGTCGGGTTCGATGGTGGCGAGAACGAAATGCGGCCATGCCGTCGGAGACACGGTGTCGCCGAACCACGACTGCAGATGGCCGAACACCTGAGTTTCCGATCGCGACTCCGCGTGTGGGCGATCTGTCACCTGCACGGCGTCGACCGGTGCGGTGAAGCGCTGCCACGAACCGGACTGGTCGTCACGACGAACCTTGGTTCGGAACGCCTCGTGCCGACCCATGTACGCGGCGATGGTGCGGCGTACGGCCTCGACGTCGTAGCGACGATGGATCTCGAATACCGTGCCGATCCAGGAGCCCGGCGCGCTGCGCTCGCAATGGTCCTCGTGCGTGAACGACAGCCCGCGGGAATCGAGAGCCCACTGATCGTCGTCGACGCGGGGAACCCACTCGGTCAAGCGTCCGGCGGGAAGTGGATAGTCGGCGAGTTCGGTGTATTCCATGGTGTCCTCTTCCGTTCCGGGCTCGGCCAGCGGTATTCGGCAGTAGTGGTGTCTATCGGCATTCGATTACGGTCGAGTGGTGGATGTAACGGCGGAAGTCGTCGGTCCGGCTCGCTTTTATCGGGTGCACTCGCAATGCTTTCGACATTGAAAGAACAACTATTCGACGGACCGTGGAGTCGCCGTCCGGTCGACGTGAGTACGGCACTCACAATAGGGCGAAAGCGAAACTATTTCGCGACGCGTAAAAGTAATTCTTGTCACTGTCGAGGGGGTTGACCGACGGGTGGAACATCGGTCGGAAAACTGATTCTCGCACACATCTGCATTGCGATTCCAGCGTAACCGCACGTCAGGGCCCGATGATTCGAGAGAGCCGATCCGGGTGACGGGCTCGGAACCCAGACCTCGGGCCGGACCGGCACCCCGAGACCGGAGTCACATTCGCGCGTCCGCTCGGTGGAATGGCACCTATTGCAAACATTGAATGAATCGCCCGACGAGAAACAGCACCACCTCCCGTTTCTTTCGATGTAGTAGGTTCGGCGCGTGACTCGAATTGGATTTGCCGATCACCTTTTCTTGCGAATGCACCATGGCATCGGATTTCCCGTCTACAACCAGTTCCTGTGGTGGTTCGACGACGTCGTGCAGCGAGAAGACCTGGAAAGACTGCGTGACAACCTGTCCGACGGTCTGCTTGCGCGCAGGGTGGTGGCATCGGCAATTCCGACGGCCCGAGATCGGTGGGTGCCGTCGGCCGCCTCTCATTCACTGGATTTTCATCCAGAATTCACAGACCCGTCGATGGTGCGGCAATGGGCGGACGGCCGGATCGATCCCGATATCAATCCCGAGACCGGATTGGGTTGGCAACTCGCGGCGACGAGACTGAGCGACGGCGGCATGGTGCTGTCGTTGGTCGCCTCGCACATGGTCGCCGACGGTGGCGCCTTGATCGCTGCATTCCGTGAGGCGAACTCCGACTCCGTCGCGTCCCGTGTCTCCTCCGCCCCGGGCGGCCTCGAGGCCCTCGCTTCCGACTTCGGTGACGCCGTCGAGCAAATTCGGTCTGCGGGTGGATGGCTGGTGAACGCGGCGGTGCAGGCTCTGCCTCTGTCCGGACGCTCCGAGCCTGCCGGTGCCACCCAGTCGAGGCCGAAACCACACCGGGCAGCTCCCGAGCGAGCGGCTGCGGCGGACTGGACATCCCCGCACGTGGTTGCCGAGGTGGACGCCGATGCATGGCGATCGACTGCGGAACGCTGGGGAGGAACATCCAATTCGCTGTTCGTGGCGGTCCTGACTGCTGCGTCCGGACTCGCCGGCCGTGCTTCGGTGGGAGACACGGTGCAGTGGTCCTTGCCCGTCAGTGATCGCGGCGACGCATCCGACACACGGTCCAACGCCACCAAGATCGTCAAGATCGACGTGCCGATCGCCGACCCGACCGATCTGGACCTCCGCCCGATCCGCGCCGCCAGTAAATCGGCGTTCACGGCTTTCGCCGCTGCTCAGGCCGCCGGTGCCGCTCCGGGCGGCCTGTCCCAGGCACTGGTTCAAATGCTGCCCGACGCGGTGGTCGCACGAGTGCCGCAGCCCCGCGACGGTGCCGAAGGGCTGGCGTCGAACCTCGGTTCTCTTCCCGACGACTTCACGACGGTGGCGGGGATCGCTGCCCGGGCGGTGTCCGGTCGAGCGACGTTCGCCGGAGCCGACGCCGACTTCGCTCGTTCGCTCGACGGCGGTCTGACCGCATGGTCGAGCGAGACCGGCACCAGTGTGACCGTGACCGTCCACGCCATGGACCCCGACCGATGCCCGGACGAGCACATACTGCGTGAACACCTGACCGAGGCGCTTCGGAGATGGGGACTCTCGGCACGCTTCTGGTGAGCGGGTCAGCGGTCGCGCGCTGCTGCTTCGGTGATGTCGGCGGCAGCGGCCGTCGCCGTTCGAGCAGGCGTCATCGTATCGGCAAGCGCTCGCGCGGCCAGCCGGGCGTCTTCGGTCATGAGGTTGGAAATGCCCTGCTGTAGAACGGATTCGGTCAAGGTCGAGAACTTCGTGCTCGACCCGGCTCCTACGCGCCGCAGCGCGGATCCCCAGAACGGTTGGTCGGCGCTGAACCAGCACACCAGGGTCGGCAGCCCGGCTCGTGCCGAGGCTGCAGTCGTCCCTGCGCCGCCGTGATGAACCGCGGCCAGGCAGCGCGGAAAGACCGTGGCGTGATCGACCGATTTCACGACGAAGACGTTCGGGTTCGATCGATGGACGGCTGAATCGGACTCCAGCAGATCGCTCCAGCCCGCGCAGACCAGGGCGCGCACGCCCAATCGATCGGTGACGTTGTCGATCATGCGCATCAGTGCAGCCGGTTCGGGCACCGGCATGCTGCCGAAGCCGAAATACACTGGCGCAGTCCCTGCGTCGAGCCATCGGCGCAACGCGGGATCCGTCTCGGTGACTCCGTCGACCAGGCCGATGAAGCCGACGAACGGGCGTAGCGGGCCCCACTGTCGGGCAAGCCCGGGGAACAGCGCCGATTCGTAGGCCTGAATCTCGATACCGCCGTAGCGCGCCGACCTCACGGGCGTCGACTCCGTGGTGGGAGGCAAACCCAGTGATGCCCTCTGCGCGTTGTCGCGCTTCTTCATCGACTTCCAGCGCAGTGCCTCGAGGGCCGCCCACATCGACCGATTGACGACGGCAGGTAGGTTCACGCCCGGTGTGATCGACACTGCATCGTTGCGCCTGAGGGGGCAGTAGTGCAGGGACACGAACGCTGTGCCGTGCGCTTCGGCCACGTTCAGAGCCATCTCCTGACCGAGCGAGCCGGTGACGATTCCGTCGCACCCTGCCGCCATTCGGTTCAGCTCGGACGTCATGTCGTCCCAGCCGTGATGAGCCAGCTCGGACAGCGCAGCAAAGCGGGTCCGCGGGTTTCGAGACTTGATACGCACTCTGACCAGATCGGACTCCAACAGCTGCTGCGTGTCGGGCCCGAACGGTTGAACCTCGATACGTTCGGAGGATGCCGTGGCAGCCGACACGACATCGGTGAGATTGGGTGGGGCACCGAACAGCACGTCGTGCCCGCGATCTGCGAGTTCGAGCCCGAGAGCGATACCGGGGGTCACGTCGCCTCGGCTTCCGTTGAACGGCATCACGAACTTCACAGGCGCACTCGCAGACGTGTCGGCGTGGGGAAGAGCCCCAACCTATCAGCACCGTCCGAACCGAGCCGATACGAAAACATATGGCGGGAAACACATTTGCGGCCGTTCCACCTACGTGGGCGGGCAGGGATAGTCTCTCGTGGTGGAGAGATTGACGTACGACGACGACCTGTTCCTGCGCATGGAGTGCGTACTCGGAGTGCCCGTGGTCAATCAGATCGTGTGGCGGTTCGACTCGGCCGTCCCGCTCGACGCACTCGAATCCATGTGGCAGTTGCTTGCTACCGGCCCGTTGGATCGCTCCGTACGACGCTCGGCGGTGCCCGGTGCCCGCGATGGCTGGATCACGGCCCGCACGCCCGCCGCCCCGGTCGTCATCGGACACGCGATCGCCCGGGACGGCATCGATCTGTGGATCGAGAACGAGGCAGCGGTGACGCTGGACCCCATCGACGGACCTGCGTGGCGTTTGTCGGCGACCTCGGTCGACGGCGGCGGCACAGTGGTCTCTCTCGTCGGATCGCACGTGGTCGGTGACGGCGGTGCCCTGACCTCTGCGGCGGCAGCAGCTCTCGCCGGTCGGGCGACCCCGGACGACTTCGTTCGCGGCGGGCTCGACCACGTTCCCCCGCGGTCGTCGGTACGTGCCGACATCGCGGACGGCGTCGGACAGATCGGTGCGGCATTGTCCGGGGTGGCGCGAGCGCTCGGACGTACGGCAGTGGACGCGGTACGTTCGCGAACCTCGTCCGACGAGGTAGCCGCGGGCTCCACGGCACCCGGCCCGACGCCGAGCCGTGCTCGGGCCGTCACCGCGGCGCGAGAAGGCAAGTGGGTACCGAGCACGGTGGTCGTCGACTGCGCATCGGGGGACTGGGCCGCGGCCGCAGCGAGCAGGGGCGGGAGCTCGAACAGTCTGCTGGTCGCGGTGGTGCTCGGCATTCTCACCGCGAGTGGACGCGTCGGTCCGCAGGACCGGGTACGGGTGGCCCTTCCTGTCAGCACCCGAACACCCGGAGACAGTCGCGCCAACGCGACGTCCGGGGTGTCCATTCACGTCGACGGGGGACAGGGCTACCGCGACGATCTGACGGCCATCCGCGCATCGAGCAAGCAGGCGTTCACCGACCAGGCCGACAGTACGGTGACATCGGTGTTCGAGCTGCTCAAACCACTGATGCAGGTGTTGCCCGACGTCGTCGTCGCCAAGCTGGCGGCATCGGGCTCGGCACCTCTGTGTCTGTGCTCGAACCTAGGCGATCGCGGCGCGCGACTGCGCACCATCGGAGGCGTCGACGCCGCGGCAGTGGCGATGCGGTCGATCACTCAGAACACCGATGTCGCGTTGCTCCGTCGCACCGCCGGCGGGGTCAGTGCCTGGTGGAACGACTCGGGTGACCGCGCGACGCTGTGCGTCACCGGTCTCGACCCGGACGCGTTCCCCAGCAAGGAGCACCTGCGTGGGCTGGTCGAGGCCGAGTACACGAACTGGGGCCTGACTCCCGAATTCTGGTGACCTCGAGACAAATCACAACGTCGGGCGTACGCGGATTTTCGGCGGGATCCCCGGTACGGCTATGCTTTTGCGACTGTTCGAGTGTTCGAGCGCATGTGAGAAAGGGGAGCGATCCATGGCAGTGGTCGTGTTGTTCGGGTCCGAGACCGGTACGGCCGAGGAGGTCGCCGACAAGATCGCGGACGTGCTCGGTGATCACGATGCCGAGGTGCGAGACATGCTCGAGTACGAGGTCTCCGACATCGACACGGACGACTTCCACGTCGTCATCTGCTCCACCTACGGCGACGGAGAGCTCCCCACCGGCGCGGAGCCGTTCTACGAGGCACTCGTCGAGGATGCCCCCGACCTCGCAGGACTGCAGTTCGCAGTCTTCGGTCTGGGAGACAAGGTATACGAGGACACCTTCAACCGCGGCGGCGAGATCATCGCCGAAAAGCTCACCGAGCTCGGTGCGAAGCAGGTCGGCACCCACGCTCGGCACGACAGCTCGTCGAACATCAAGCCCAAGGCAATGGCCGAGGACTGGGCTCGCGAGCTGATCGATCTGTTGCCCTGAGGTAGGTCTCGCCGGTCAGATCCCGATCGGGTCGTCCGGCGAGCCGTCCCAGAGGGCGGCAAGCGACGTACCCACCCGCTCGAGAAGAGTACGAACCAGCGGCAGGCCGATGCCGATCACCGACGAGGGATCACCCTCGATGCTGTCGACGAACCAGCCGCCGAGACCGTCGAGCGTGAATGCTCCCGCGACCCGCAGCGGTTCGCCGGACGCCAGATACGCGTCGAGATCGACTGCAGACGGGGTTGCGAAACGAATCGTCGTCGAGCTGTGCGCTGCAGCCTGCGCCACCACGACTCCGGCGGTCACTCGCAGAACGGCATGACCGGTCAACAGCGCCCCGGTCGACCCGGCCATGGTCCGCCAACGCTCACGGGCCACCTCGACGGTGTGCGGTTTACCGTGCAGCTCACCGGCAATCGACAGCATCGAATCACACCCGACGATCACCAGATCCGCCGAAGAATCCGAGAACGTCTCGGCGACTGCGGCGGCCTTGGCCCGCGCAAGTTCGGTGACCACGGTGGCGGCGGACGCGGACGGCCCCAATTCGGCCGTCACCGCGTCCTCGTCGACTCCCGACACCCGGACGATCGGCTCCACGCCGGCACTACGAAGAACCCCGAGGCGAGCAGGTGACGCCGACGCCAGAACGAGTCGTACAGAATCGGCCCGGGTCGTCACGGGCGGCACCGTCACCGCGAGTATCGGCCCGACGCGGCGTACGAATACGCCGACTGCGCCGCGAAGCCGCGATGCATCGACGACGGTGCACCCCACAATTCCCGAGGCCGAGAATCCGCGCTCGATGCCGAATCGTTCTGCGCCGCAGTCAACACCGCCACCAGAGCCGCCACGTCCTCGTCGTCCGGATTGCCCTTGACGACCCGAATTGCCGCGGACATGCCTGAATCGGCAACGGCCTGACCGTCGTTCACGTCGTCATGCTTCGCTTCATCGCTCACTGAGTCATGATTCGTGTCGCTCACTGCGTCATGATTCGCTTCGCCGCTCATAGTGGGATGTTTCCGTGTTTCTTCGGGGGCAGGGTCACTTGTTTGCGTTCGAGCAGCCGCAACGCGGTCACGATCTGACCGCGGGTGTGACTG
>NZ_LMRO01000005.1:0-82595 GCF_001426165.1 Rhodococcus sp. Leaf233 | reverse complement strand
CAACCTCGTTCACCCAGTCCGTGAAGACCGGGTCGGTGTCCGTCGCTCTGACTCGACAAAAGTTACGCCACCAACCCCACACACGCAAATCGGCAGGTGGATCGACTTACCGCCGGCATCCGCGCAGGTCGGAGAACCTGTGCGCAAGAAGGCCTCGCATTCGGCCGGCACATCCCCGCATGTGACGCCAGCCATATCTTGCGAACAGTCGACAGAAACGGGTTTCATGAGCGGGACAACGCCAGAACGTGTTCGGGCACATCGAGGTTCGGTTCCACATCTTCCCCACGCTCTGCAGTGCCGACGTATTCACCGATCGGAATCACACCCGCCCACACTTCACCTGCTGCAATGTCGGCCTCGTCGTCGATCGGTCCGCCGGTCCGCGCTTTCACCGATGCTTCGTACAGCGGTAGCGCCAACACACTGGTCGCCGCCAGCTCTTTCCTCGTATGCGCCCGCAGATATGTGCTTCTACCCGGAACGACCTGATCGACTATGGCGTCCAATGCCCGTGCCCGTTCGTCCTCGTCCTCCACTCGACGTGGCCGTCCCACGATGACGGCGCTTCGATAGTTCATCGAGTGATGGAACGCGGACCGGGCCAGAACCAACCCGTCGACGACCGTGACCGTCACGCAGATGTCCTGATCAGGCGCCTCCACCAGGCTTCGAGAGGCGACCGAACCATGGAGGTACAGGGTTCCCGCCCTGTCCGGCCCCTCCGGATCCAGGCCGAACACGGTCGGGAGCACACGTGGCACGTTCCCCACCAGCACCCCCATATGACAGAGGCGAGCCGATCGGAGCACGTCGAGCAATGCCGTCCGCTCCGACTGCGCACGCTGCCGACCTCGGACCACGGTGGTTCTGGATGTTGGGGACAGAAGTGTTTCGTCGGCCGTCATGCCACCAGAGTGCCGCCCCGTTGGCTCACTGTCATGGTCCAATAGGGAGCAATAATGCTAGGCCACTTTCTGCCATGGACAGGTGACGCACGATGACCTTGCCGCCGAATGCCCTGTCGATCGCGATCGATCGAGCCGACCGCCGCACGTTGCCCGTTCAGGTAGCCGACGGTATCCGGGCGGCAATCGATCGCGGCGAGCTCGTGCCGGGCGTCCGATTGCCCAGTACCAGAACGCTTTCCGTCGAAATGGGTCTGGCTCGTGCGGTGGTGGAGAAGGCGTACGAGCAGCTCGTCGCCGAAGGATGGCTCGAGGCACGTCGCGGATCCGGCAACTACGTCCGAGATGTTCCGCATGCCGTTCGGTCGGACCACAGGCTGCACCGAGAACAGGAAGGCCAACCGACTACTCAGCGCATTTCGCTGCGCCCCGGAATACCGTGGACTCCGCCTCGCGCATCCGATGCGTGGAAGCGGGCATGGCGAGACGTCGGTGGCTCTCCCCCACCGGGCGACTATCCCGATCCGGCCGGCTCACTCGACTTGCGGATGCGCATTGCCGACTTGCTCGGCCGTGCACGCGGGCTGCACACCACCGCGGATTCGATCGTCGTCACCACGGGCAGCATTCACGGTCTGGACCTGGCACTGGGTGCCCTCTCTGCAAACGTCGGCGTCGAACATGTTCTCGCACTGGAGAATCCGGGATACCGGGCTGCTGCTGCCCTCGCTACACACCGCGGGTGGTCCGTTCACGACATCCCCGTCGACCGCGAGGGCCTCGTCGTCGACGAGCTCGAATCGGTTCCTCACGGCACCCCGGCCGTTTACGTCACCCCCTCACACCAGTACCCCACCGGTGGACTCATGCCCATCGGTCGTCGGCGGGCCCTGGCGGACTGGGCGCGAAGTACCGGAACCACCATCATCGAGGACGACTATGATTCCGAATTCCGTTACGGCATAGCACCTTTGACGACGGTCACCGAGCTCGTTCCGGACCGTGCCGTCTACCTGGGAACGGTATCGAAGACGCTGGGTGCCGGCGTACGCCTCGGATGGATGGTCGCTCCCCCGTCGATGGTCGAGCGCATCACCGACACACGTCGCGCCATCGGCGACTTCCCGTCGGTTCCCGTCCAGCAGGCCATGACCTCGCTGTTGCGGGACGGCGAATGGGACCGGTCCGTACGCACGGCACGTCGGATCTATCGGGCACGTGACCGCGTCGTCGCCGCTGCGCTGGCGCCATTCGGCGAACTTCGGGGCGTCGGTGCCGGGCTGCACACGGTGCTCGTACTCGACGCAGACGTTGCACGCGATATTGCAGCCGACTGCGCGGACCACGGAGTCGATCTGCCGACGCTCGCACATTCGACGCGATCGCCGACCACCGATGGTGGCATCGTCGTCGGCTACGGGTCGGTGGCCGACGATCGATTCGAGCGCGCGCTCCGGGTGCTGGTCGACGCTCTCGAGAAGAGGTCGGTCAGCTGACCCGCTCGATGCTCCCGCCGAGAGCGGTCAGGTTTTCCACGAATCGCGGATAGCCCCTGTCGATGTGGAACACGTCGTGCACTTCGGTCGTACCGTCCGCCACCAGCCCGGCCAGGACCAGCCCGGCCCCAGCTCGAATGTCCGAAGACCACACCGGCGCACTGGAAAGTTGGGGAACACCGCGAACCACAGCATGGTGGCCATCGGTACGCGCATCAGCGCCCAGTCGGATCATCTCCTCGACGAACCGGAAGCGTGCCTCGAACACGTTCTCGGTGATCATCGACGTCCCGTCGGCGACGGTTGCGAGCCCGATAGCCATCGGTTGCAGATCCGTCGGAAACCCGGGGTACGGCAACGTCGCAAAGTTCACTGCTCGCGGCCGTTCGTGCTGAACGACGCGGAAGCCGTCCGGTTCGCTGGTCACCTCGGCACCCGCAGACCGCAGCTTGTCCAGTACGAGCGACAGATGTTTCGGGTTGACCCCACGCACTCGAACGTCCCCGCGCGTCATCGCGGCCGCGATTCCCCACGTAGCAGCGACAATTCGGTCGCCGATGACGCGATGAGTCGTCGGCTTCAACGCGCTGACACCCCGGATGGTGAGGGTGGAAGTGCCTGCGCCCCGGACATCGGCACCCATCTCGTTGAGCATGTTGCACACGTCGACGATGTCCGGTTCGCGTGCCGCGTTGTCGATCACGGTCTCACCGGTGGCGAGCACAGCCGCCATCAGGATGTTCTCCGTCGCTCCCACAGAGGGGAAAGCCAACCTGATGTTCGCGCCGCGCAACTCGTCGGCTTCCGCCACGACGCATCCGTGTTGAATTTCGCTGCGCGCCCCCAGCAACTGCAGTCCGGACTGGTGCATATCCAGCGGACGCGACCCGATGGCGTCTCCGCCCGGCAATGCCACCACCGCTCGCTTGCACCGCGCGACGAGAGGACCGAGGACACAGACCGACGCTCGGAACTGGCGAACCGCCGCGAAATCGGCGTGGTATTTCGGCATGGCCGGGGTCGTGATGTGGACGACCGAGCCGTCGAGCTCCACCTCGCACCCGAGTCCGCGCAGCACCTCCGCCATCAGCGGAACATCCAGGATGTCGGGGCAGTTGGTGATCGTGCTGGTTCCCTCGGCGAGCAGGGCCGCGGCCATCAGCTTGAGGACGCTGTTCTTCGCACCACCGACCGCCACCTCACCCACGAGGCGATTACCACCGTTGACCAAAAAGCGTTCACTCACTTCGACAGCGTAGCCAGCGGTACCGACCGGCACCCGCGCGGTACCGTAGCCGCATGGCCGTTCACCTCACGCGCATCTACACCCGGACCGGCGACGACGGGACCACGGGATTGAGCGATTTCTCCAGGGTCTCCAAGAACGACGAGCGGCTGATCGCCTACGCAGATTGCGACGAGACCAACGCGAGCCTCGGAGTCGCGCTGGCACTGGGAAATCCGAGTGAATCCGTGCGGACCGTCATCCGGACCGTTCAGAGCGACCTGTTCGACGCCGGAGCAGACCTCTCGACGCCTGTCGTCGACAATCCGGAATACCCACCGCTGAGGATCGATCAGAGTTACATCGTCCGCCTCGAAGCCTGGTGCGACGAATTCAACGACGAGCTACCGGCGTTGACGTCGTTCATCCTGCCCGGCGGAACACCTCTGGGAGCGCTGCTGCACGTCGCGCGCACCGTGGCTCGGCGCGCGGAGCGGTCGGCCTGGGCAGCGGTTCACGCCTCCCCGGAAACCACGAGCGATCTACCGGCCAAGTACCTCAACAGGCTCTCGGACCTGCTGTTCATCCTGAGCAGGTACGCAAACCCGGAGGGCGACGTGCAGTGGGTACCCGGAGCGAGCCGCTCGACAGGTACCGATACCGACTGATTTCCGGCAAGCGACTCGTTCAGGCCGCCGGCCGACGGCGGCGCGAGCGCCCCGACGGGCGTGACTCCACCCAGGACAGGAAAGCGGTCAACGCACTTCTGTCCAGTGCCATTTCGTACTTCTTGCCGTTGTCCGACAACTCCAGCACAGCGATGTCCGGAGTCATGATGTCGAACTCGGTGTCGCGGGGGGCCCGTCGGTCCCCCACCTGAACGTCCTGTCTACCGAGCCGATGATCGGGCCCGGGCCGCAGACTGGACAGCTTGAAGAACACCAACGTGTTGTCGCCGTACCGAATGATGCCGTGCCGCCAACCGGCACCGCCCTCGGACGGCAGCACACGCATGATCGCTGCCGTACCACCTCGCCGCAGCACTGCAAGACGATACGCAAAAGCCGCGACGAGCCCTGCGAGCAGCACAACCAGAATGATCAGAGCAATCAATCCGGAGTGCATCGCAGGTCTCGTCGCGGCTTCTCGTGAACCTAGGACCGCTCGACAGCGCGGATACGTCCCTTGGCCACCGCAATGGCCTCGAGGTCGTCGCCGTTCTCTGCCACTACAGCCCGTGCCGATTCGACATCGATGTCATCGGCGAAATCGGCGGACTCCGCCAGCACAGTGACGGTCTTACCCGTCACCGACAGGAAGCCACCGTGCACCGCAGCGATGATCTTCTCGCCGTCGGTCGTCGTGATCGACACCGTGCCCGCCTCGACCAGCTGGCCGAGGACAGGCTCGTGGCCGGCCATGATGCCGATCTCACCTTCGGTGGTCTGAGCACTGACGATGGTCGCAGTACCGGACCACAGCTTCTGCTCCACAGCGACCAGGGAGACCTCCATGCCGCTCTTCTCGGAAGAAGTCACGTCGGTCTACTTTCCGGCCATCTTCTTCGCGGCTGCCTCGACGTCGTCGAGACCACCACAGCTGTTGAAGGCCTGCTCGGGAAGGTGGTCGTACTCACCCTTGGTGACCTTGTCGAACGCCTCGATGGTGTCCGAGAGGGACACGACCGAACCGGCCTCGCCGGTGAACTTCTCGGCAACGATGAAGTTCTGGCCGAGGAACTTCTGGAGACGGCGTGCGCGGCCGACCAGAACCTTGTCCTCTTCCTGAAGCTCGTCCATACCGAGGATGGCGATGATGTCCTGCAGCTCCTTGTACTTCTGCAGGATGCGCTTGACCTCGTTGGCGACGCGGAAGTGCTCGGCACCGACGATGCCGGGCTCGAGGATGCGCGAGGTCGAGCTCAGCGGGTCCACAGCGGGGTAGATACCCATCTGCGAAATCGGACGCGACAGTTCGGTCGTCGCATCGAGGTGCGCGAACGTCGTGGCCGGAGCCGGGTCGGTGTAGTCGTCGGCGGGGACGTAGATCGCCTGCAGCGAGGTGATCGAGCGGCCACGGGTCGAGGTGATGCGCTCCTGGAGCTCACCCATCTCGTCCGCCAGCGTGGGCTGGTAACCGACGGCCGACGGCATACGACCGAGAAGCGTCGACACCTCCGAACCTGCCTGCGTGAAGCGGAAGATGTTGTCGATGAACAGCAGCACGTCCTGGCCCTGCACATCGCGGAAGTACTCCGCCATGGTCAGTGCCGACAACGCCACGCGCATACGCGTGCCGGGCGGCTCGTCCATCTGTCCGAAGACGAGGGCGGTGTCCTGGAGGACGCCCATCTCTTCCATCTCGAGGTGAAGGTCGGTGCCCTCACGAGTACGCTCGCCGACTCCTGCGAACACCGAGGTGCCCGAGAACTCGCGTGCGATACGGGTGATCATTTCCTGGATCAGCACGGTCTTGCCGACGCCGGCACCACCGAACAGACCGATCTTTCCGCCCTTGACGTACGGCGTCAGCAGGTCGATGACCTTGATGCCGGTCTCGAGGATCTCGGTCTTGCCCTCGAGCTGATCGAAGGCTGGTGGCTTCCGGTGGATGCCCCACTGCTCGCCGTCGCGGCCGAGTCCGGGGGTGTCCAGGCAGTCACCGAGGGCGTTGAACACGTGGCCCTTGACGACGTCACCGACGGGAACCGAGATCGGCTTGCCGGAGTCGACGACAGCCGTGCCACGGACGAGGCCGTCGGTGGGCTGCATCGAGATGGTGCGAACCAAGTTGTCACCGAGGTGCTGTGCAACCTCGAGCGTCAGGGTCTTGGCCACGGTCGGCAGAGTGATCTCTGCGTTGAGGGCGTTGAACAGTGCGGGAATCGAGCCGCGCGGGAACTCGACGTCCACAACGGGGCCGATGACCCGAACGACACGGCCGGACTGTGTGTCCGCTCCGCTCGCGTTCTCTTGGGCTACTGCTGCGGTCATTGCTTAGTCACTTCCTGCGCTGTCGGCCAACGCGTTGGCGCCACCGACGATTTCGCTGATTTCCTGGGTGATCTGGGCCTGCCGAGCCTGGTTGGCCTGACGGCTCAAGGTCTCGACCAATTCGTTCGCGTTGTCCGTCGCTGCCTTCATGGCGGTACGACGCGCCGCGGACTCCGACGCTGCTGCATCGAGCAACGACGCGTAGATCCTGGTGCTGATGTACTTGGGCAGCAGCGCCGAGAGCAGAGTGCCTGCCTCCGGCTCGAACTCGTACTGTGCCTGCACATCCGCGGTCGGTGAGTCGGTCAGCGCGTCCGCACCCATCTCGAATTCCTCGTCGGTGTACGAGATTTCGAGTGGTGCCATCCGGCGAACTTCGGGCTTCTGCGTGAGCATCGACACGAAGCGGGTGTAGACGATGTGCAACTCGTCCACGCCCTCGACGGTGCCTTCACCGTTGGGAGCCTCCACCTCGGTGCCCGAACCCGCCATGAACAGCTCGACCAGATGCTTACTGGCCTTCGCTGCATCGGCGTATCCGGGTTCCTGCGAGAAGCCCGTCCAGGCACCCTTCACGTCCCGCTCACGGAACGTGTAGTAGCCCAGACCTTTTGCGCCGAGTACGTAGATGACCGGGTCCTTGCCCTCGGAGCGCAGGAGCTGGAACAGCTCCTCCGTTTCCTTGAGGACGTTGGAGTTGTAGCCGCCGCACATACCGCGGTCACTGGTCACGACCAGGACTGCAGCACGCTTGGGCTCTGGTCGCTCGTTGAGCAACGGGTGATCGAGCGAGCTCGATGCACTCGCCAGCGCGGAGAGCACCTTCGTGATCTCTTCCGCGTACGGCTTCGATGCGGCAACGCGGGCCTGCGCCTTGGTGATTCGCGAAGTTGCGATCAACTCTTGCGCTTTGGTGATCTTCTTCGTCGAGTTGACCGACTTGATACGGGAGCGAAGCTCGAGAATGCTTGCCATCTAGCTGTTCACGCTCCCTTCTGTGCTCGTCATGTCACCTGTCATCGCCGGCCTACTTGCTGACTGTCTTGCGGGTGACGTTGACCTGCTCCTGGCTGACCTCGTCGGCGTTCAGAGTGTCTGCCTCGGCCTCGTTGACGACGCGGTTACCGTCCGAGTCCACGAAGCCGGCCTTGAACTTCTCGGTCGCTTCGGTCAGTGCCTTCTGGTTGTCGTCGTCGAGAGCCTTGCCACCGGCAATGCTGTCGTAGACGCCGCTTGCGTTGCGGTGCAGATCTTCGAGCAGCTCGGTCTCGAAGCGGCGAACATCGCCGACCGGAACGGAGTCGTACGTGCCCTGGCCTGCGAGCCAGATCGAGACGATCTGGTCTTCGACGGCCACCGGTGCGTACTGATCCTGCTTGAGCAGCTCCACCAGTCGAGCGCCGCGCTCGAGCTGCGCCTTGGACGCTGCATCGAGGTCGGACGCGAACGCCGAGAAGGCTTCGAGCTCACGGAACTGAGCAAGCTCGAGACGAAGGGATCCGGAGACCTTCTTCATGCCCTTGGTCTGCGCAGCGCCGCCGACTCGGGAAACCGAGATACCGACGTTGATGGCGGGACGGACGCCCTTGTTGAAGAGGTCCGATTCCAGGAAGACCTGGCCGTCGGTGATGGAGATGACGTTGGTCGGGATGTACGCGGAGACGTCGTTGGCCTTGGTCTCGATGATCGGCAGTGCCGTCAACGATCCGCCACCGAGCTCGTCGGACAGCTTCGCCGAACGCTCCAGCAGGCGGGAGTGCAAGTAGAAGACGTCACCGGGGTATGCCTCGCGGCCCGGCGGGCGACGCAGCAGCAGCGAAATCGCGCGGTAGGCCTCGGCCTGCTTGGTCAGGTCGTCGAACACGATGAGGACGTGCTTGCCCTGGTACATCCAGTGCTGGCCGATGGCCGAGCCGGTGTACGGAGCGAGCCACTTGAAGCCGGCCGAGTCGGACGCGGGTGCGGCGACGATGGTGGTGTATTCGAGTGCGCCCTGCTCTTCGAGTGCAGCCTTGACGCCTGCGATCGTGGAGCCCTTCTGGCCGATGGCGACGTAGATGCAGCGAACCTGCTTCTTGTCGTCGCCGCTCTCCCAGTTGGCCTTCTGGTTCAGGATCGCGTCGATGCAGACCGCAGTCTTGCCGGTCTTGCGGTCGCCGATGATGAGCTGACGCTGGCCGCGGCCGATCGGGGTCATGGCGTCGATCGCCTTGATGCCGGTCTGCAGCGGCTCCTCGACGGGCTGGCGCTCGAGCACCGAGGCAGCCTGCAATTCGAGGGCGCGGGTCTCGGAGGACTCGATGTCGCCGAGGCCGTCGATGGGCTTGCCCAGCGGGTCCACGACGCGACCGAGGTAGCCGTCGCCCACGGGGACCGACAGCACGTCTCCGGTGCGCTTGACTTCCTGGCCTTCTTCGATGTGCTCGTAGTCACCGAGGATGACGGCACCGATTTCGGTGGCATCCAGGTTCAACGCGACACCGAGGACTCCGCCCGGGAACTCCAGGAGTTCGTTGGACATCGCCGACGGCAATCCGGACACGTGAGCGATTCCGTCGCTCGTGTCCGTAACCGTGCCGACCTCCTCGCGGGAAGACTCCGGTGAGTAGCTCGCGGTGAAGTTATCGATCGCGCTACGGATCTCGTCGGAGGAGATCGTCAGCTCCGCCATAGTGTTTCCTGCTCTTCCTTCGAATGATCGCGGTATGAAAAGCCTCGAATGCCGAGGCAATTCTTCTCGTTACTGTGTCCGTGTCGGACTATTTGAGCGTCTTTCGCAATGCAGCGAGGCGGCCTGCCCCGCTACCGTCGATGACCTCGTCGCCGATACGAACGACAAGTCCGCTGAGCAGTTCGGTATCGACCTCTACGTGCACCGTGACCTGCTTGCCGTACGTGCGGGTCAAGGTTGCGGTCAGCTTTTCGAGCTGACTGTCGCTCAGTGGGGCTGCGCTGCGTACGTGTGCAACTGCGCGGTCGCGCTGTTCGGCGGCCAGATCTGCCAGTCCGTTCAGAACGTCGGCGGGTGCCGCCTTCCGTGGACGCGTGACGGCCTGCACCGCGAGCGCCTCGGTGACCGCGGTGACCTTGCCGTAGAGCAGACGACCCAGCAGTTCGCGCTTGGCCTGTGCCGGCTTGGAGCGATCCGACAATGCCTGCTCGAGCTGCGGGTTGGCAGCCACGATGCGGCCGAGCCGGAACAGCTCGTCCTCGACCGTGTCCAGCTGGTCCTGATCGGCAGCAGCGCGGAGCAGAGCTTCGCGTCCCAGCTCGACCAGCGAGTTCAGCAGGTCACGGGCGGTGGACCAGCTTTCGCCGGCCGCAGCCTTGACGATGGTCGCCGTTGCGCTCGACACCTGGCCGGAGAAGACCTCTCCGGCCAGAGCGCTTCGTCGATCGCCCTCGACCGAGGAGTCGGCGAGAGCGGTACGCAACGTGCGCTGCGCGTCGAGAGTCTCGACGACGGCGAACAACTCGGCACCGGTCTGAGCGGCGACGGCCGTTGCCTCGCCGCCCGACGCGGACCCCAGAGCTTCGTGGGCGACCGACCGTGTGCGGGCGAGCGCCTCACGAGAAGTTGCGTACATGGTTCGACTCACTTTCCTGATGCGGAGTCCGCGGTGACGGAATCCAGCTCGTTGAGGAAGCGATCGATCGAACTGGAACGCTTCGCGTCATCGGAGAGCTGCTCTCCGATGACCTTCTCGGCGAGTTCGACGGCCGTACGTCCGAGGTCGCCACGAAGTTCGGTGACGATCTGCTGACGCTGAGCAACGAGCTGACTGTGGCCTGCGGCCACGATCCGATCGCTCTCTTCCTGCGCCTTTTCCTTCATCTCGGCGAGAATCGCCTGTCCCTGGGTGCGCGCTTCCTCGCGGATCTGCGCAGCCTCGGAACGAGCGTCGGCGAGCTGAGCGTGGTACTGCTCGAGAGCAGCCTTCGCCTCCGCCTGTGCCTGCTCGGCCTTCTTGATTCCGCCTTCGATGAGCTCGGAACGCTCGGAGAGGACCGTCTGGAAACGCGGTACGACGTACTTCCAGAACAGGAAGCCGATGATCACGACACAGACGATCGACCAAACGATGTCGTATGTTGCGGGCAGCAGCGGGTTCTGGGATTCCTCCCCCTCCGCCCCGGCTGCGAGCAGCGTTATCGCGTTTGTCATCGCGCTCTCAGAGAATGAAGCCGGCGACGAGGCCGATCAGGGCGAGGGACTCGGTGAATGCAATGCCGAGGAACATGGTCGTACGGAGCTGACCGGCCAGCTCGGGCTGACGAGCGGTTGCTTCCATGTTCTTGGCGACGACGAGGCCGAGGCCGATGCCACCACCGATCGCTGCGAGGCCGTAGCCGATGGCGCCGTATCCGCTGGCGGTGATTTCCTGCGCCTGGGCCAGAACTTCAAGGCTCATTCGGTTTTCCGTTCCCTTTCTTCGGTCCACATCCGGGTGTCGGAGGTGGCGGTGTAGCTAGTTCGGTCTGTTGGTCGGTCAGTGCGAGTCGGCGTGCAGCGACAGATCGATGTAGATCGCCGTCAGCAGCGCGAAGATGTATGCCTGCAGGAAGATCACGAGCATCTCGAACATCGTGAACAGGAAGCCCATGATGAGCGAGGGTGCGGCGAAGATCTTCAGGCCGGCGGATGCCTCGAAGAGGAAGAACTGCGTGGCGCTGAAGAACAGCACGAGCATGATGTGGCCGGCGAGCATGTTGGCCAGCAGTCGCACCGTCAACGTGAACGGGCGAAGCACGAAGTTCGAGATGAACTCGAGCGGGATCAGCAGCACGTGCATGGCCTTCGGAATGCCCGGGATCACGATCGTGCCCTTGACGAACTTGGCTGCACCGAACTTCTTCACACCGGCGTAGACGAACGCGATGTACGCGACTGCGGCCAACACGATCGGCAGACCGATGCGGGCGTTGGCCGAGATGTTCAGGAACGGTATGACCGCGCTGAGATTCACCGCGAAGACCGTGAAGAAGATCGTCATGATGACGGGCAGGAAGCGGCGTCCCTGTTCCTTGCCGAGGACATCCTCGGCCACGTGGATCCGGACGAAGTCGAGAGCGATCTCGGCGACGTTCTGGATTCCGCGAGGAACGATCTTGGGGCTGCGCAGAGCGATCAGCATGAAGACGATCAGCAGAGCCGACATCAGGATGCGGATGAGCATCAGCCGGTCGAGCTCGAACGGGGTTCCCTCGAACAGCACCGCGGGAGGAAAGAAATCGGATAGTGACGGCGGATGGAACTCCGCAGCCAGAGTGGTGACGCTCAGCGGTCTCTCCCGTGTTCGGGCCGCAACCGAGTAACGGCTGCGGTTCGATCGGACAATGACGATCTATCAAGTCGACGAAAATCGGCTCGCAATCGTCAGAGGCTGAGGCCCGGTCTTCATCGGCCAAGCGTCTGTCGGGTGTCGGCGACTCACGTCGACTCGGCAACTCTCAGGGCGAAACCCTACGTTGCCGAAGTCTGTGACTCCGGGCCTACTGTAAGGAAGCTCACGCTGATGGTTACCTGCGGGGGTCCAGTCCGGGGAAAAAGTCTCTTTCGTCCCGGTCTTACCCATCGCTTGATGCAAACTTTATCAACAGAACTACGACGTTGTGTAGGCGGCCCTCAGCTTAACCGATTACGACAGCTTGTCGTACTACGACTTGTCGGGGTTCCCGTCGGCAGGAACGCTGTCGACGTAGCCCACCTTCGTCTTGACGACACCGAACACCTCCGCGCCCAGGACCACCACCAGAGCCCCCAGAATGGTCAGCCCGAGCGAATACCGGTTGTAGAAGTCCGCATCCTTGAGTGCCACGAGCACGATCAGCGCGATGACCATCTTGACCAACCACCCACCGAGCAACAGCGCTCCGACCGCCGACGCGGGAAACCGCGTGGTCAGAGCCACCGACAGCGCGGTCGTGATGACGAACCCGCCCCCGATGGCCACTCCGATGATCGATCCCCACAATCCTGGAGTTCCCGCAGCAGCAACCGAAATCCCCACGCTCACCACCGTCAGTACCACCAGGCCGATGAGGCCGTAGCGGACCGCGGCACGAAGCGGTGCGAATTGGTCGGGCATGGGCTGCGGGGTGAAGGTCACAGTTGTCGAGAGTACCCAGTGGCACCCGGTGGCCTGCACCAGCCGGGACACGACCGAAGAACCACCGAGCCGATCAGCGGCGTCGGACACCCCGGCGTTCGGATCCGGGCGATCGATCCACCCGCAGAGTGGGCACAGCCGTGACGACGAGCGCGAACACCAGACCGGCAGCGACGAGGAGCACCACGATGCGCCGGTCGAGAAGCGAGGATCCGACCGCACCGAACGCGAGCACACCGACCCAGAGGTAGATCACCAGGACCACCCGTCGATGCGAGTGGCCGATCTGCAGGAGTCGGTGATGGAGATGCATCTTGTCGGGGCTGAACGGACTTCGCCCGGCCCGAGTGCGGCGAACGACGGCGAGCAACAGATCGAGTATCGGAATGAGCATCACGGCACCGACCAACAGGAGCGGCGACAACAGACCCAGCAGATCGCGTGGACCGTAGGCCGTCAACGGAATGCGCCCCGAGGCACTCGTCGAGATCGTGGCCAGCGTCAGCCCGATCAACATGGACCCCGAATCGCCCATGAAGATGCGCGCCGGTTGGAAATTGTGCGGCAGAAATCCCAGGCAGGCACCGGCCAGCGCCGCCGCGATCAAGGCAGGTGGGTAGACGCCGACGTCGCCCCCCTGTTCCTGCAGCAGGCCCACCGAAAAGATGCAGATCGCGACCGACGAAATGAGGCCGAGTCCGGCTGCGAGCCCGTCGAGGCCGTCGACGAAGTTCATCGCGTTGACGATGACGACGGTGATCAGAACGGTCACCAGCCCGGCCTGAAGTTGGTCGAGCACCAAGGTGCTGCCCGGCTGGCCGGGCTCGCCGCCCCAGGGCTGGTAGAGCACAACCCAGCTCACACCCATGATGACCAGGACGCCGGCCGCCGTCACCTGGCCGACGAACTTCGTCAGTGCGTCGAGACCCCAGCGGTCGTCGATGACGCCGACCAGCACGATCACGAAGCCTGCGACCAGCGCAGCCGGAATGTCGCGGTTGTAGGCGACATCGAATCCGCGGGCCAACGCGGGCAGCTGCGAGGCGAACAGCAGCGCGGCGAGCATGCCGGCGTAGATGCCCACTCCCCCGAGCCGCGGGGTGGCCTGCACGTGGACGTCACGATCACGAGGAATGGCGACTGCGCCGAACTTGATCGCGGCCACTCGAACGCCACCGGTCGCGAAGAACGTGACGACAGCGGCCGTCAGGAAAACAAGCAGCAGCTCGCGGATCGGAACGCCTGCGCCCAGATTCGACTGGGCAAGCACCTCGACGCTCATGCGGAACGGACGGGCATGTCAGGACGCTCCTGGGACCAGGCTTTCGGCGGTGACACCGAGAACCTCGGCAATCTGCTCCGTGGGAATGGCACCGACCCGCAGGATTCGTGCGTGCTCACCGGTCAGGTCCACGATGGTGGAGGCCACCGCGTGGTCGGCCGGCCCCCCGTCGAGATAAACCGCTGCAGATCCACCGAGTTGTTCTCGCGCCTGCGTCACCGTGGTGGCGGGCGGACTTCCCGAAATATTTGCACTGGACACCGCCAGCGGACCTACTTCACGAAGGAGCTCGAGCGCGACCGGGTGCAGCGGCATCCGCAGCATGACGGTTCCCTGAGCATCACCCAGATCCCACGCCAGCGACGGTGCCTGCTGGACCACGATGCTCAATGCACCGGGCCAGAAGGCTCGAATCAGATCTCGGGTCCGCGGCCGGACGCTCTGCACCAGGCCGTCGATCGTGTTCCACGAACCGACGAGGACCGGGACCGGCATATCGCGTCCCCGCCCCTTGGCGCGCAGCAGGTCGGTGACCGCGCTGCCGTCGAACGCGTCGGCGGCGATCCCGTAGAGCGTGTCGGTGGGCATCACGACGAGTCGACCGGATTTGAGGGCACCGCGCGCTGCGGTCAATCCGGCAGCCCGCGCATCGGCTTCACGGCAGTCGTAGACGGTACTCACTCCGCCTATCCTTCCACCTTCGGTAACGAAGTGATGTCAGGTGCCGCCGGCTTGCCGCCTTGCCGCTCAGGCAGAGGGCGGCGTCGCCCGTGCCGCCACGACGAAGCGGGGGCGGCCGGCCAGGTCCGGATGCTCGGTGACCTGGGTGAAGACTCGTCGCCGAGACAACAGGGCAGCGACGCCCTCCCCGTTCGAGTCGTCGTGCTCGATGGCGACTCCGCCGCCGACACGTAGCCACCGCGCGATGTTGCCGATCATCGGCTCGATGACCGACAACCCGTCCTCGCCGCCGAAGAGCGCGATGTGCGGATCGTGGTCGAGTACTTCCGGATCGAGCTCGGCCCCGTCCGGAATGTACGGCGGGTTCGCGACGATCATGTCCACCGAGCCGTCGAGGTCGGTCAACAGCTCCCGAGAAGTGACGTCTCCGTGATGCAACGTGATCGGCGAATCACCCTGCTCGGCACGCAGATCCGCGTTGCGCCGGGCCCACGCCAACGCCGATGGATCGAGCTCGACGGCGTGCACGACGGCATCCGGGCGTGCGTTCGCGATGGCCAGCGCCAGCGCGCCCGACCCCGTGCACAGGTCCAGCACCACGGGCGGGTGATGGCCGACGTTCTCGAGAAAAGCGAGCGCCCACGCCAACAGCAACTCGGTTTCGGGACGTGGAACGAACACCCCGGGACCCACCTCGACATCGATGTTTCCCAATGACGTCGTTCCCGTGATGTATTGCAGGGGAATACGTTTCGCGCGCTGCTCGACTGTTCGGAAGTACGCCTCGACGAGCTCGGGCTCCACCAACGGCACCAACCCCAGCCGACCGCGATCGACTCCGACGAGGTGCGCGGCGAGTAGCTCCGCATCCACCCGAGGGCTCGGCACACCGGCGGCCTCGAGCATCGACGTCGCTTCGAGGATGGCTAGGCGTAACGGCTTGCGGCTCACTTGTACAGACTGCCACGGCGGTCCGACACCGGACTCACAGCCGCCCCAGCAGCTCCGACTTCTTGGCGAAGAACTCGTCGTCGGTCAGAAATCCCTTCGCATGCAGACCGGCGAGCGCCTCGATCGCAGCGGTGATGTCCGAGATGTCGACACCGGTGTGAGCAGGTGAACCCGACTGCGCAGACGCGAAGTTCTGTGCTGCCGGCTGCGGCTGCTGCGAGGAGGGCATGTTCTGCGGTGGCGCGTCGGCGGACCGTTGGTCGACGCGCGGCAGACTTGCCGCGGTGAACGTGCCGTACTGGCTGGTGAACTCCACCGAACCCGGACCCCCACCCTGCTGCTGTTGCACTCCGCCGATGGAGTGATCGAGGGTGTCGTACACCGCCAATTCCCCTCCCACGAGGACAGCGAGGCGACGAGATGCTGGAAACACCGCATACTGCGATCCGTTCTGGCCACCGCTCGAACTCGGCGAACCCAGATCCGACGGCCACCACGATCCCCCGCCGAAGGAAGTGCCGCCGAACGATCCCGTACCGGCATCTCTCGGCGGATAGACCTGATGCTGCGCCAACACCGCGGACAGATCGCGGCACAAACCGTCGACCCGACTCTTCAGGCCGTGATCGAACATGTTGCCCACCATCGTCATACCGCCGCGCATCCACTGCCCACTGCCGCCGAGCTCGGGAATGTTGAACTGCGCCATGGTGCCGCGGCCGTTGTTGACGGCGTCGAGCATGGTGCGGACCGCGTCGGTGGACACCCCGTAGCGGGAAGCGAGCTCGGTGACGGCGTTCTCGCCTGCTGGGGTCAAGGCCTGGTTCATCTCGGGTGTGCCTTTCATGGCGCGCGGGCGGGTCGAATCCGATCGCCAGGGTATCTCGACATTCGTTCGATCAGCAGCGCGAGAACCGAAAACGGTTGGCGCGCAGTTACTCTGCTTGCATACGTGCGTCGCGGTCGGCCTTGGCGAGCGCGTCGAGCAGTGCATCCATGTCACCGTCGAGCAGAGCGTCGAGGTTGTGCGCTTTGAATCCGATGCGGTGATCGGTGATGCGATTCTCGGGGTAGTTGTACGTCCTGATCCGCTCCGAGCGGTCGACGGTACGCACCTGACTGGCTCGGCCGGCCGAGGCCTCTTCGTTGGCTGCTTCCTCCGCGACCGCCTGCAGACGCGCCGCGAGCACCTGCATCGCACGCGCCTTGTTCTGCAACTGCGATCGCTCGTTCTGACAGGTGACGACGATGCCGGTAGGCAAATGGGTGATGCGGACAGCGGAGTCGGTGGTGTTGACACCCTGACCGCCCTTGCCGGACGAGCGATAGACGTCGATGCGGAGATCGGTTTCGTCGATCTGCACTTCCTCGACCTCGTCGGGCTCCGGATACACCAGAATGCCGGCCGCGGAGGTATGCACGCGTCCCTGCGATTCGGTGACCGGCACCCGCTGCACGCGATGGACGCCACCCTCGAACTTCAGCCGCGCCCAGACGCCGTCGAGCGGATCCTTGGTCTTGATCGACAACGTCGCGTCCTTGTAGCCACCCAGGTCCGAGACGTTCGCGTCGAGAACCTCGACTCGCCAGCCGCGGCGTTCGGCGTAGCGCACGTACATCCGCGCCAGATCGGCCGCGAAGAGCGCCGATTCCTCGCCGCCCTCACCCGACTTGACCTCCATCACGATGTCGTCGCCGTCGTGCGGGTCGCGTGGTGCCAGCAGATCGGTCAGCGTCTGTTCCAGGTGCAGAACCGTTGCCTCGAGCTCGGGAATCTCTGCGGCGAACGACGAATCGTCGGCGGCGAGTTCACGTGCGGCTTCGAGGTCGTCCTGAGCGGCGGTCAACTTGGTGTGCGCCGACATGATCGGTGCCAGCTCGGCGAACCTCTTGCCTGCCCTGCGCGCTGCGGACGGGTCGTTGTGCAGAGCGGGGTCGGCCAGTTGCTGCTCGAGGCCGGAGTGTTCGGCGAGGATGTCGTCGATGGCCGAAGGCTTGTCTGTTCTCGCCATGGTGACGACTCACTCTCCGAACGGGTGAAACCGGGTGTGGACACAAAAAAGCCGACGCCCGCCCTGTAGTTCACAGGACGGGCGTCGGCGAAACAGCTAGCTGTCTGCGTCGGCCTTCTTGCCGGCGCGCTTGCCGTAGCGAGCCTCGAAGCGAGCGACGCGACCGCCGGTGTCGAGAATCTTCTGCTTGCCGGTGTAGAAGGGGTGGCACTGCGAGCAGACCTCGACGCTGATGCGCTCTTTGTCGGTGGTGCTTCGGGTCTCGAAAGTATTGCCGCAACCACAGACGACTGTCGTCAGTGTGTAGTCGGGGTGAATTCCTGCCTTCATGGTGTCCTTACCGTTCTTTGTAATGGTCGCCGGGTCGCCTTCGCTGATCGAAGACGTGAACCGGAACCGGACTCGGCCGTTGATTATGCCAGAGCGTGTATCTGCCCTGCTAATCGTCGGTACTTCTGTGCCGACAGATGCTTACAACGCGGGCACCTGCCCTCTTGTTCCCCGGACCCTCGGACCCGGGGAACACAGGATCAATCGTTGATGCCGCCGGGAGCGGTCTTCGAAACTTCCATCAGGAATTCGAGGTTGTTCTTGCTCTTCTTCAGGCGATCGACCAGCAGGTCGATGGCCTGATGCGAGTCGAGACCGGACAACACGCGACGCAGCTTGTGCACCACGGCCGCCTCGTCCGGAGCGAGAAGAAGCTCGTCGTGACGGGTGCTGGACGGGTTGATGTCCACCGCGGGGAACACCCGACGCTCGGCGATCTTGCGATCGAGCTTGAGCTCGGCGTTACCGGTGCCCTTGAACTCCTCGAAGATCACGGTGTCGCCGGTGGATCCGGTCTCGACCATGGCCGTGGCGATGATCGTCAGCGAACCACCGTGCTCGATGTTTCGTGCCGCGCCGAGGAATCGCTTGGGCGGGTACAGCGCGGTCGAGTCGACACCACCGGAGAGGATGCGGCCCGAAGCAGGCGAGCTGTTGTTGTACGCGCGGCCCAGACGGGTGATCGAGTCGAGCAGGACAACCACGTCCTGGCCGGCCTCGACCAGACGCTTGGCACGCTCGATCGCCAGCTCGGCGACCGCCGTGTGGTCACCCGGCGGACGGTCGAAGGTCGAGGCGATGACCTCGCCCTTGACCGAGCGCTGCATGTCGGTCACTTCCTCGGGACGCTCGTCGACGAGGATGACCATCAGGTAGCACTCGGGGTTGTTGATGGCGATCGCGTTGGCGATGGCCTGCAGAACGCTCGTCTTACCGGCCTTCGGGGGGCTGACGATCAACGCGCGCTGACCCTTACCGATGGGCATCACCAGGTCGATGATGCGCGTGGTCAGGATGTTCTGCTGGGTCTCGAGGCGCAGCCGCTGGTTGGGGTACAGCGGGGTGAGCTTGCCGAACTCCGGACGCTTGCGCGCGGCCTCGACCTCTCCCCCGTTGACGGTATCCAGACGCACCAGCGGGTTGAACTTCTGACGCTGACCCGACTGCTCACCCTCACGTGCCACCCGAACGGCACCGGTGACGGCGTCGCCGCGGCGAAGGCCGTTCTTGCGCACCAGGTTCATCGACACGTAGACGTCGTTCGGTCCGGCCAGGTAACCCGAGGTGCGAACGAACGCGTAGTTGTCGAGAACGTCGAGAATGCCGGCTACCGGCTGGAGAACATCGTCCTCGCGGATCTCGGTGTCGCGCTCGCGACCGCCACCGCCCTCGTTGCCCTCGCCGCGGTCGCGTCCACGACGACGCTCACGGAACCGTCGACCCCTGCGACCGCGGCCTTCGCCGTCGTCGTCCTGGTTGTTGTCACGGTTGTCGCGCGGGCCGTTGTTGCGGTCCTCGTTGCGATTGTCGTTCCGGTTGTCGTTGCGGCCGTCGCCTTGATTGCGATTGCGTCCGCCACGGTCGTTCTGATTGCGGTTGCCGTTCTCACGGTTGGAGTCGCGGTTCGAGTTGTCCCGGTCGCCCTGGTTGCGGCCCGCATTGTCGCGATTGCCGCCGTCCCGGTCCCCCTGGTTGCGATCGCCCTGGTTGCGATGGCCCTGGTTGCGGTCGTTCTGGTTGCGGTTGCCGTTGTCGGTGTCACGCGGTTCGCGCTCGGCACCGTCCTGGCGGTTGCGCTCGCCGCGGCTACGACGTAGGCGCTCCGCTGCGGCGTTCTCGCCGGAATCGTCCTGCTTGTCGGTGGTCTCCGCTGCAGCGGTCGACTCCGCGGTAGCGGGGGCCGATGCGGCCGTGTCGCCGCTGCCGTCCAGTGGCAACTGGTCGGGCGCACCTGCGCGGCGACCCGCGGCGCGGCGGCCCCGGGTGCGACGTCCGGCCTCGGGTGCTGCGTCCGACGTGTCGGCGGCCGTCGCAGGCTCGGGAGCAGTGTGGATTGCGGGTCGTTCGTCGGCAACCGGTGCCGACGCAGCAGCGCGTCGAGCCTTGGGAGCGTCGGCCTTCGGTGCATCGCTCTTCGGCGCATCGGACTTCGGCGCAGCGGACTTGGCCGGCGCGGTGCCCGATTGACGCTCGGTGATGGCCGCGATCAGATCGCCCTTGCGCATGCCGGAGATGCTCTTGATGCCGAGTTCGCCAGCGAGGCTGCGTAGCTCGGTGAGAACCATTCCGGACAGGCCGGCGCGACGGCGTGACGTTTCGGGCGCAGAGATGAGTTCCGTATCGGTCACGGAGGTCCTTTCCTTCCCTCGCTCGCTCGATGCGCAGCCGAGGGTTCGTTCCGCAGCTCGGCTTTCTGCCGAACTCGGATATTGCCGTTCATGTTCGACGCACTCCGCCGACGACACCATCGGTCCGAGACCGCAGCGAACTACGGGAAGGACCGAGCCAGGAGCGTCACATCACTCGGACGTTCTGAACTCCCCCGAATACAGTGACCTGATTGCCCTGACGAAACCGGCGTCTGAAGCGCACGATGTACGGACAGGGTTCACCATAGCGTCGTTGTCCTCGCTCGGCAAGAACCCTATTCGGTGTCGGTCATGCGACAGTGACTCCGTCGGCCACCTCGAGGTCGAGAACTCGCCATCCCTCGGCCAGCGCAGCGTCGCGCAGATCGGCCGGGAATTCTTCGGTGCACAGGGCCATGACGGTAGGGCCTGCTCCCGACACCACCGCGGCGATCGAGCGGGCGCGCAACGTCGCGATCCACCGAGTGGTGTCGGGCAGCGCCTGTGCCCGCTGGCCCTGATGCAATAGATCCTCGGTGGCAGCCATCAGCAGATCCGGACGCTCGGTCAATGCGACGACGGCGAGCGCACCGCGACTGACGTTGAAGGCGGCGTCGCGGTGCGGCACCAGCTCCGGCAGCAATCCCCGCGTGTGCGAGGTCGAGGAGCGCTCGGACGGCACGAGCACGACGACCTTGATGCTGGGATGTACGTCCAGGCGCACGGCGGCGTACTTGCGTGCCGTCACACTGGCATTGGGCGGTTCGCTCCACGACACGACGGCACCGCCGAGGCAACTCGCCGACGCGTTGTCGGGGTGCCCCTCGAACTCGGACGACAACTGCACCAACTGACTGTCCGACAGCGACAGCGCGGGGTCCACCTTCGACGCAAGTGCATTGGCCGCGGCGAGCCCGCCGACCACTGCCGAGGCCGAGGATCCGAGACCTCTCGAATGCGGAATGACGTTGCGGCAGTGGACATTCAATCCATCTGCCCATACTCCGGCCGCTTCCAGACCCCGTTCGATGGCCCGCACGACCAGGTGCGTCGGCCCCCACGGAACGTCCGCCGACCCCTCACCGTCGACGTGGATCGACAGGCCGGACGCCGTGGTCGTGACCTCGATCTCGTCGTACAAGCCCAAAGCCATTCCGAGACTGTCGAATCCGGGGCCTATGTTGGCACTGGAGGCCGGCACACGCGCGGTCACCGTGAGCCCGATGGGAAGCGTCTTCGTCATTGCCGGAGATTCCGTCAACTCAGGCCAGCTCGAGCGCAGCCGCAACAGCGACGGGATCGACCGAAATCGGTTCCACGACAGGCATTCCCGACAGTGCGGTGTCGGGATCCTTGAGACCGTTGCCGGTCACCGTGCAGACAACGGTCAGGCCCGGCTCCAGCCAACCTTCCTTTCGAGCCGCCAACAGTCCGGCGACGCTGGCCGCGGAGGCCGGTTCGACGAACACGCCCTCGGTCTTCGCGATCAACCGGTACGCCTCGAGGATCTCCTCGTCGGTCGCGGCCCGGAATGCCCCGTTCGATTCTTCCTTGGCATTGACGGCACCGTTCCAGGATGCGGGTGAGCCGATCCGGATTGCGGTCGCGATCGTTTCCGGGTCCTTCACGGGCGCACCGTGAACCAGAGGAGCGGCACCCGCGGCCTGCACGCCGAGCATCCGCGGCTTGCGGGTGGTGAGGCCGTCGCGGAAGTACTCGGAGTACCCGCGCCAGTACGCGGTGATGTTGCCCGCGTTGCCGACCGGTAGAGCATGGATGTCGGGTGCATCGCCGAGGGCGTCGCAGATCTCGAACGCCGCGGTCTTCTGCCCCTCGATACGCACGGGGTTGACGGAGTTGACCAGACCGATCGTCGGGAACTCGGCCGTGGTCTTGCGCGCCAGTTCGAGGCAGTCGTCGAAGTTGCCCTGGACCTGAATGATCTTCGCGCCGTGCATGACTGCCTGAGCCAGCTTGCCCATCGCGATCTTGCCCTGCGGAACCAGTACGGCACAGGACATGCCGGCCTTGGCCGCGTAGGCCGCAGCGGACGCCGAGGTGTTGCCGGTGGACGCGCACAGCACTGCTTCTTGCCCACGGGCGAGCGCGTCGGTGACGGCCATGGTCATGCCGCGGTCCTTGAACGAGCCGGTGGGGTTGAGTCCCTCGACCTTCAGGTGCACTGTGCAGCCGGTCAATTCGGACAGGTGCCCGGCGGGCAGCAGCGGGGTGCCGCCCTCGCGCAGGGTGACGGTCTTCCAGTCGGGACCGATCGCCAGACGCGAGCGGTACGCCTCGATCAGACCGGGCCAGGGGGTGTGGACGCTCATACTGTGGTGCCTTCCAATCTGAGAACGCTGGCGACGTGGACGACCACGTCCAACTGCTCGAGGGATGCAACGGTGTCGGACAGTGCGGAATCGGCCGCGAGGTGCGTGACCACGACGAGCCTGGCCCCGTCACCCGCGCCGTGCTGGCGCACGGTGGAGATGCTGACGTCGCGCTTGGAGAATTCGGCGGCCACGGTAGCGAGAACGCCGGGCTTGTCGGCCACCTGCATGCTGACGTAGTACCGGGTGAGGATGTCACCCATCGGGGCCACCTTGAGCTTGGCGTACTTGGACTCGAGTGGGCCGCGGCCTCCGTAGAACTTGTTGCGCGCGGCCATCACCAGGTCGCCGAGCACAGCGGACGCCGTCGGCGCGCCGCCCGCACCCTGGCCGTAGAACATCAACCGGCCTGCGGCCTCGGCCTCGACGACGACGGCGTTGAACGCGCCGTTCACCGACGCCAACGGGTGATCGAGCGGAACGAGTGCCGGGTAGACCCGGGCCGAGATGCGCTCCTTGCCCTTGGGCGTGGTGATGCGCTCGCAGATGGCCAGCAATTTGATGGTGCAGTCGAGAGACTTCGCGGTCTCGAGGTCGTCTGCAGTGATCTTGCTGATGCCCTCGCGGTAGACGTCGCCGGCCGTGACCCGAGTGTGGAACGCGATCGAGGCGAGGATGGCCGCCTTGGACGCGGCGTCGTAGCCCTCGACATCGGCGGTCGGATCGGCCTCGGCGTATCCCAGTCGCCCTGCCTCGGCGAGGGTTTCGGCGTAGTCCGCACCGGTCTCGTCCATGGCCGACAGGATGAAGTTGGTGGTGCCGTTGACGATGCCCGCGACCTTGTTCACGCGGTCGCCTGCCAACGACTGCATCAACGGCCGCACCACCGGAATGGCTCCGGCGACAGCTGCCTCGAAATACAGATCGGCGCGCGACTTCTCGGCCGCGTCGGCCAACTCTCCGGTGTATTCGGCGAGCAGGGCCTTGTTCGCAGTGATGACGGACTTGCCGTTCTCGAGCGCCGACAACACCAGCTTGCGTGGGATGTCGATACCGCCGAGCACCTCGACGACGATGTCGACGTCGTCGCGACCGACCAATTCGGCCGGGTCGTCGGTGAGCAGCTCGGCCGGTACTCCTCGATCGCCGTCGATCCGACGTACCGCGATTCCCCGAATCTCCAGTGGCGCACCGATTCTGGCCTCGAAGTCCGCTGCATTCTCGGTGATGATCCGGACGACCTCGCTACCGACGTTTCCGAGTCCGAGTACGGCGACGCCTATCGGCTTCGATGTCATGGCTGAACCTCCAAGCTGAGCAGATCTTCGATGGTTTCCCGCCGCAGGATCAGGCGCGAACGCCCGTCCTTGACCGCGACCACAGCGGGCCGCGTCAGCAGGTTGTAGCGGCTGGACATGGAGTAGCAATAAGCGCCGGTGGCTGCGACGGCGAGCAGATCACCGGGCCCGACGTCGGCCGGCATCCACGTGTTCTTGATAACGATATCGCCGCTCTCACAGTGCTTTCCGACCACGCGAGCCATCACGGCGTCGGCGTCGCTGGTACGCGAGACCAAGCGGCAGTCGTACTCGGCCTGATACAGCGACGTACGAATGTTGTCGCTCATACCGCCGTCGACACTGATGTACCGCCTGCGGGTGGCGTTGTCGACGGTGACGTCCTTGACGGTGCCCACCTCGTAGAGCGTCACGGTGCCCGGACCGGCGATGGCTCGACCCGGCTCGACGGCAATGGTCGGAACCGGCAAACCGGCCGCGGCCGACTCCGTCTCGACGATGCTCGCCAGCTTGGCCGCCAATTGGTCGACGGGCGGCGGATCGTCACTCGGTACGTACGAAATACCCATGCCGCCACCGAGATCGAGCGTCGAGATCTGCGAGGTCTTGTCCACGCCGAACTCGGCGACGATGTCGCGCAGCAGCCCGATGACCTTGTGCGCAGCCAGCTCGAAACCGTCGACCTCGAAGATCTGCGAGCCGATGTGACTGTGCAGCCCCACGAGACGAAGGTTGTCTGCGGCGAACACCCGACGGACGGCTTCGATCGCCGAGCCGTCGGCGAGCGAGAAGCCGAACTTCTGATCCTCGTGGGCGGTCGCGATGAACTCGTGCGTGTGTGCCTCGACGCCGACGGTGATACGAATCAGCACGTCCTGCACCACACCGGCCGAACCGGCCACGGCGTCGAGACGGTCGATCTCGATATTGGAGTCGAGTACGACGTGCTCGACTCCGGCACTCACTCCGGCCTCGAGCTCGGCCACGGATTTGTTGTTGCCGTGCATCGCAATTCGATCCGCCGGGAATCCGGCAGCAAGGGCGATGGCCAGCTCACCGCCCGAGCAGATGTCGAGCGAGAGACCCTCGTCGGCCACCCAACGAGCGATCTCTCCACACAGAAATGCCTTGGAGGCGTAGTGAACTCGTTCGGGTGCTCCGAACGCAGCGGCCATCTCGCGGCAGCGTGCGCGGAAGTCGTCCTCGTCCACGACGAACAGTGGGGTGCCGTACTGCGCCGCGAGGTCGGTGACCGACACCCCCGCGAGCCGAACCGTGCCGTCGTCGCCGCGTGCCGCGTTGCGTGGCCACACCTGTTCGGGAAGCGTCGTCATGTCCGACGCGGCGCTCGGACGCTCGGACATCGACTGCTTGGCTGGGGCATCGGCGTGCTTGGGCCCTGCCGGATGTGCGCTCACATGCGCTCCGGTGCGCTGACACCGAGCAGTTCGAGGCCGTTGGCCAGAACCTGCCGGGTTGCGTTGCCCAATGCCAGTCGTGCGGTGTTCACAGGTCCGGGCTCCTCGTCTCCTTGGGGAAGTACTCGACACGCGCCGTAGAACCGGTGGTAGGCCCCCGCCAGTTCTTCGAGGTAGCGGGCGATCCGGTGTGGTTCGCGTAGTTCGGCGGCACTGGCCACCACCCGCGGGTACTCGCCGATCGTCCTGATCAACTCGCCCTCCTGCTCGTGCGTCAGCAGGCTCAGATCGGGATCTTCGGCCGAGATCCCCAGTTCGGCGGCATTGCGCGCGAGCGATGCCAACCGGGCGTGGGCGTACTGGACGTAGTACACCGGGTTCTCGTTGCTGGCGCTGGCCCACAGGGCGAGGTCGATGTCGATGCTCGAGTCGACGGACGACCGGATCATGACGTAGCGCGACGCGTCGACGCCGATGGCTTCGACCAGATCGTCGAGCGTGATGACGGTGCCTGCCCGCTTGCTCATCTTCACCGCGACGCCGTCGCGAACGAGGTTGACCATCTGCCCGATCAGTACCTCGACGGTCTCGGGGTCGTCGCCGAATGCAGCGGCGGCGGCCTTGAGTCGACCGATGTAACCGTGGTGGTCTGCCCCGAGCATGTAGATGCACAGGTCGAAACCGCGCTGCCGCTTGTTCTGGAAGTACGCGATGTCGCCTGCAATGTAGGCAGCATTACCGTCGCTCTTGATGACGACGCGATCCTTGTCGTCGCCGTACTCGGTGGACCGAAGCCACCATGCACCGTCTTCCTCGTACAGGCTCCCCGAGCCCTTGAGGTAGTCGACCGATTTTTCGACGGCACCGGACTCGAAGAGTGAGTTCTCGTGGAAGTAGACGTCGAAATCGACACCGAATTCGTGCAGGTTGGCCTTGATGCGGTCGAACATCAGCTGGGTACCGATCGACCGGAAGATCTCGTCCTGCGCCTCGGGTGCCAGCGCCAGCGCTTCGGGCTCCTTCGCCAGCACCTGCTGTGCGATCTCGGCGATGTACTCGCCCGCATAGCCGTTCTCCGGTGCCGGCTCTCCCTTGGCCGCGGCGATGAGCGACCGGCTGAAGCGATCGATCTGAGCGCCGTGATCGTTGAAGTAGTACTCGCGAGTGACCTCGGCTCCGTGCGCGGTCAGGATGCGTCCGAGGGCATCGCCGACGGCAGCCCATCGGGTTCCACCGAGGTGCACCGGTCCGGTGGGGTTGGCCGAGACGAACTCGAGGTTGACCTTCTTGCCTGCCATCGAGGATCCGTTGCCGAACTCGGCACCGGCGGCCAGCACGCGGGCAACGATCTCGCCCTGCGCTGCGGCAGCCAGCCTGATGTTCAGAAAGCCGGGGCCCGCGACGTCGGCACTGGCGATCGCGGCGTCGGCCGCGAGCGCCTCGGCGAGCCAGCCGGCGAAATCACGGGGATTGGCTCCGGCCTTCTTCGCCACCTGCAGCGCCACGTTGGTGGCGTAGTCACCGTGCTCGGGATTGCGGGGACGCTCGACCGTGAGCTTCGCAGGGAGAACGGATGCGTCCAGGCCGCGGTCGGCAAGCACCTTGGCGGCGGTCGCGTGAAGCAATTCGGCAAGATCGGCGGGAGTCACAGGTAGCCATCCTATTGGCTGGTGTGCGGCATACTCGCATCCACTGCCCGTCCGAGCGCGGGGCCACCTGGCCGATGCGGTCCACACGGGCTCTGAGCACGCTCTCAGACAGAGAACGTACAGTAGGGGCGCTCTGCGCGGACGACCGTCGAGCACGGCCGTCACCAGCAGATACGTACCACCAGCGCTACCGACCACCCACTTTTCCTCGACTGAGAGAGCAACCACAGCGATGCCAACGGGTCCCGACAAAGGCAGTCAGAACAAGTCGGCTGCGAAGGCAGACAAAGCCATCAGTGCAGCCAACAAGAAGTCAGCTCGCAAGAAGCAGGGCGGTGTCCCCGCCGCCAAGGGCAGACAGATTCCCTGGCTGACGGTTGCCGGTGTCGTTGTGGTCGTCGGACTCGTCGTGGGCCTCGGGGTCAACCTCTACCCCAAGTACCAGGACCGCGCCGAGGCGCAGAAATTCGCGCCCAGCGAGAGCAATCAGGATCCGTCGACGGGAATCGACGGCGTCACCATCAAGGAATACCCGGCAGCCCTGCACGTCGGGCGCGCGCAACGCGTCGCCTACGACCAGACGCCGCCGTTCGGCGGACCGCACGATGCGGTGTGGGCCACTTGCACCGGCATCGTCTACCCCGAGGCCATCCGCACCGAGAACGCCGTGCACTCCCTCGAACACGGAGCGGTCTGGGTGACGTACAACCCCGACGACCTGAACGAAGACCAGATTCAGTCCCTCGCCGACCGCGTCGACGGGGAAACGCAGATGATGATGTCGCCGTACCCGGGCCTCGACACTCCCGTCTCGCTGCAGTCCTGGGGTCACCAGCTCAAGCTCGACAGCGTCGACGACGAGCGCATCGGTCAGTTCATCTCGGCTCTGCGCCTCAATCGATTCGCCTACCCGGAGGTCGGTGCCAGCTGCGCATCCGTGCCCGGAGTCGGTGACAACGCGTTCGATCCCGACAACCCGCCGCTGTTCGACGCTTCGGCCCCGGGTGCGGACGCCGTTCCGATGGACGGCGCAGGCATCACTCCCGACGCCAGCGAGACCAGCGGCGCAGGCGGAATGCCGAGCGGCCTGCCCGGCGGAGCACAGCTGCCCAGCGATCTCCAGGTGCCCGCGAGCTGATGACCGAATCGACAGTCGACTCGGTCGACGGCGTCCCCGAAACCAAGCGGAGCCAGCGCACTGCGCTGGTCGCCTTGGCCGTGATCGCCGTGCTGGCGATCGGATTCGCGCTGGGCTTCCTGGCGCAGAATCCGTTCCGCAACGGTGACAACTCCCCCGCAGCAGATTCGGTCGACGTCGGATTTGCCCAGGACATGACGGTGCACCACAACCAGGCCATCGAAATGGCCGCGGTCGCGTTGACCAACGCGCCCGATCAGGCCGTCAAGAGCCTGGCGTTCGACATGCTCACCTCGCAACAGAATCAGGTGGGCCAGATGCAGGGCTGGCTCGCATTGTGGGACCGCGCGCCGATCTCGACCGACGGCTACATGACCTGGATGACGACCGACGACTCTCACGGCCATTCGATGGGCGGCATGTCGATGGAACCGGGATCCTCCGATCCCACCAGGGCCATGCCCGGCATGGCCAGCTCCGCGGAGCTCGCCGCACTACGCCAAGCGACCGGAACCGACGTCGACGTCATGTTCTTGCAGCTGATGCTGCGTCACCACGAGGGCGGACTGGCGATGATGGAATACGCCCAGACACACGCGCAGTCTCCTGCGGTGATCAACCTGGCGAAGTCCATGGTCGCAACGCAGACGAGTGAGTCGACTCTGATGAAGCAGATGCTCGCGGCGAAGGGTGCGCAGCCGCTGCCCGAGGGGTGATTTCGACTCGCGTCGCACATGCGCTAGTCTTTCGTACAGCCCAACAGGCACGCCGGCTGAAGCCGGTGCGCCCCCGTAGCTCAGGGGATAGAGCGTTCGCCTCCGGAGCGAAAGGCCGCAGGTTCGAATCCTGCCGGGGGCACACATCTTTCACGCATGTCACTTCTCCGAGGTGACTGCTCGAACGAGACGGACTGTTCACATGTCCGAGGATCTCCCCGATATCGACACCGTCATCGACGACCTGTATTCACTGGCACCCGCCGACTTCGTGTCGCACCGATCGGCGTATGTGACCCGGTTCAAGAAGGCCGGAGACAGGTCCGGTGCCACTCGTATCGGCGGACTCCGTAAACCCACTGTCGTGGCCTGGTTGGTGAACACACTCGCTCGTCAGGACGAATCCGCGGTCGCCGAGTTGTTCGACCTCGGTGCCGAACTCGAACGGGCTCAGCAACGCGGCGACGGTCATCGACTGCGTGAGTTGTCCACCGCTCGAAGCGCTTCGATACGCGCGCTCACCGATCGAGCCGTGGCATTGGGTCGCGAACGTGGCGTGACCGTCGGCGACAACGCGGCGCGCGAGGTTTCCAACACCCTCAATGCCGCAATGGCCGATCCGGAGATCCGCGACCGGGTTCGTGCGGGCCGAACGGTGGTGGCCGAGACATACAGCGGCTTCGGCCCCGCGCTGCTCTCGCTCGTTCCGGATCCTCCCGAGACCGAGACCGAGGACGACGGCGAACCGGACATTGCCGATGACGTGCCCGAGTCCGCAGCGGAATCCGATGCCGAGAACGAAGCCGAGCGGCTGCGCCAGGCCGAACATGATCGGCTGGTCGCCGAACTCGACTCTGCCGAAATCGCATTCGATGCCGCACGTGATGCGGCCGACGCTGCCGACCAGGGCACAGAGCGCGCTGCGTCCGAACGACGCAGCGCGACAGCAGAAGTCGAGAGACTCGAAGCCGAGCTGGAGGCCGCGAGAGCCACAGCGAAGGCAGCGCGGGCCGCGGAGAGAAAAAGCGTCGAACAGGCAGAGTCGACGGCGGAGGCGCTCGAGGCCGCCCGGACACGCGTGGCCGAAGCCCGGTCGGCCCTCGACGAACCGAGCTGACCTACCCTGGCGGTATGACCACGCGCTGGCAAGCCGAGAACTCCGCCGACGACTCCGCCCGGTACATCGAGCGATTCGATCGTCTGGCCGAACGCGGCGTGGATCTGCACGGTGAGGCCCGCATGGTCGACGCGGTGGTCTCCCCCGCGTCGGACATTCTCGACGCCGGCTGCGGTACGGGCAGACTCGGTGCCGAACTGGCGCGACGTGGCCACCACGTCACCGCCGTGGATCTCGATCCGATTCTGGTCGAGAAGGCGCGTAGTCACCCCGAACTCGACGTGCATCTCGCGGATCTGACCACGCTCGAGTTGAATCGCACGTTCGACGCGGTCGTCGCGGCCGGCAACGTGTTGGTTTTTCTGAAGCCCGGCACCGAACGCGCTGCGCTCGAACGCATCTGGGCACATCTGAACGACGGCGGAGTGTTCGTCACCGGCTTCGCCACCGACCGGGCATACGCAGCCGACGAACTCCACGAGGATCTCACTGCCGTCGGATTTTTCGTCGAACATCGATTCTCCACCTGGGACCTGCGGCCCTGGCGCGCCGAAGCGGACTGGGCCGTCACCGTGGCACGAAAGCCTGATCTACTTGCCTGAAACGAATCGAGACAGAATGAATCGAGACCGGCCGTTCCCGGACGGCCTCGATGGTGGAGCGAGCGACGGGATTCGAACCCGTGTAAACGGCTTTGCAGCCCGGTTCAGATACCCCGCGCGCCAGTACTGCATGCCGCATAAGCCCAGACCAGACCAGGAGCGTTGCCGCTAGGCCTCAAGCGAGGTGACTGACGGTCGGTACCTCCGCTGTACCTCCAGAACGAACAGCGGAATACGCGCCACCGCCCAAGGCTGATGATCTCAATCTGGCTACCGAATCCCGCATATGTCGAAGCGAACCGTAGGGTATGCCCAAACATGCTTCAGCAGGCGCAGCTTGTCGGTGGCATGAGCCACACTACGAGAATGATTTGGAGAGTAAGTTGCCGGACTGGCCCCCTCACTTCCCTGAGTCGTGCCCGCCTGAGGACGCCCAGCCCACTGGCGGAAGCTTTTACCGGTTGGTCAAAGCCGACCCCGCCACTTCCGGGGACTTCGTGAGCAACCTGCGCCTCCAACAGTTGGGCATCAGCAACAAGAAACGCAAGTGGTCAGACGAATGTGTCGCGGCAGCCCTAAGCGTATTTACGGACCTTAAAGACGCTGAAGCAACGCGCGCTGCCTTCGGACAGACCATCGGAGAAGTGATTGCCTACGGCGATATCACCGGCGATGGAGTTATGAAGCACACCCCGTCGAAGACCAACGGAAGTCATCACTCCTGGTGGCTGCCAATCGAGAGCCGACCTGAACTATATTTCCGGACAGTCGCATGAACTGGCTGCCAAGACAGACCGATCTAGGTCGCCTGACACTCGACGACACATTCGTATTTTACGATGGCCCCCGCGTCTTCACCGCGCGCTCAACAACCGATCAGATTTTCCTAGCGGGATGGGCCGAGGAAGGTGAGCACGCCGACCTGTGGCTGTACGTTCCGATATCGCAGGCAAGATTAAATCTCGTCCGCTCGGGCGGTGTAACACTGCGATCTGCATACCTGAATCCCGAGGGTTACCTGTACCTCGTTTCTCTCCCGGACGACGAAAGCGAACAGGACGATGCTCGCAAGATAGAAACTGACCAAGTGCAGGAATCATGGTTACCTGCGGCTGATTATCGTCTCAATATAAGCACCCATACAGTACCTGAGGCGGCGTCTGCCTCGGAGATTACTAGGCTCGTTTTTTCCGAGAATCGAACGCGCCTGCGCATCAAGCTAGACCACAACGAAATGTTTCGGACCGAAGCACCCAGCCGACAGGTTGGCGAGATCCTAATCCTTACCCAGAAACTTCTGGATAACGTCGGGTTCGCGCTCGACGCTGATGAAGTATCCAAGATCGGTCGGATCCCAACCGAAGTAATCAAGCAGACTGCCAGTGACGTGGTCGGACTAAGGGCAGCAAGTTTCGTCATGGAGCTTGCCGCAAGCTCTTTCGACGACCTGCTCGGCGATTCGCTCTTCGCTAACTCAACGAAAACGATACTTGAACTTCTCGATCCCGAACTACGGTCCGAATCTATTTCGACAGGATTGTTGGCATTGGGGCCTCGTCCAGCCAAGAGTTTCCGGCGCTTTGTCAAGGGGCTCGCAGATTCAGGCGCTGACGTCCAGCTGGCGGCGGCAGGAACTAATTTCAAATACATCAATAGAGAACTTCCTACGGAGCGATTAGAACTTCTCATGACCATCCTGAATCGGATCGTCCCCGACGACGACGTGACCGAGATACGTGAACGAATGGAGTTGTTCGCGTATGACTCCGAACGCGGAACATTTGGGTTGCAGACCCGAGACGGGATCCGTTACGAAGGCAAGGTGGAGTCGCGTGCGCAAGCCAGCCACCCTACTATCGACAACCGATACGACGTAGTAATCCTGGCCACCCAAGTACTCGATGAAGTAGTTGGTGAGATCAAAGTGACCTATGCTCTGAGCCAACTAATACCAGCTGCTGAGGAAGAACCACCGCATTAGCCTGCGCGTATCGGTAACACGATGTCCGCATGGATCAATTGGCCTATGGCTCCGAGAGCCGCCATCGCGTCTGTGTGGTCGTCCTCGAAGATCTGCGCGTACACGCCTAACGTCACGTTCGTGTTGGCGTGCCCCATGAACCCCGAGAGCTTAAACGGCGCGATCCCGGCCGCGATGCACAGACTGGCGTAGGTGTGCCGTAGCGAGTGGGTCTCAAGTTGAGCAACAGCTTTGCGCCGTTAAGGTTTGCCCGCAGCAACGCAGGCCGGTACACCGCACCGTAGAAGTTGCGGTGCACCAGGCGGACGGTCCAATCAAGCACCAGGCGCGCTTCGGCCTGGGTGACTGTGGCGGTTGCAGCCTGTTCCGCTGGCGACATCTGCGAGCCATCCGCCTGGGTGGGCGCGGCCTTCCCTGTCGGCCTGGTGGGGCGCAGGCTGCATGCGGGAAACAGCGAGGCTTCCACTCCGTCGGCCCGGCGGTGCAACGACAGATGGTCCCGGAGCACCGCGCAGGTGGCGGGAATCAGCGGTACCCGGCGACGGCTCCCCCGCGTCTTCGGCGTGTCGTAGACGACCTCCGGCTGTAGCTCCCCAGCGCGACGACCTGGCTTCCGTTCACCTTCTGCGAAAGGTCCGTATTTGACGAGCACCGTACGACGAACGTTCACTGCGCCGGGTGCGTTCGGCCGGTTTTCCGGCGGCAGCTCCAAGTCACCGATCTGCAGTCCGGCCAGTTCGGCAGCGCGTAAGTCATTCCACGCGGCAACGTGCACAGTGACGTTATTCGGCCACGGAGTTGCTTCGACCAACGCTGACACCTGCCCAGCCGTGAGAAACTGCGCCGCATCTACAACTCCATCGACCGACGATCCGTCGCGCTACTGCCGTCGGCATCTGTCGCGAGCGATCAAGAGCAACGCCTTGCCCCTTCTCCGCTGCAAGTGCCGCATTGGTCCGCTCACCAATCAGTCGTCGCTCGAACTGAGCGAACGTCGCCAGCGTGTTGGCCGTAGCCTCACCACTGGCTGTGGCGGTGTCCACCTGCACGTCCAACATGATGAGCGCCCATTGCGGTCCGCGGGCCCGCTCCATGATCTCCACCGCGTGCAACAGCGACCTGCTCATGCGGTCGAGTTCTGTGACGATCAGACCGTCGGCAAGGCCAGCGGCCAACTGCTCCAACGCATTCCGCAGACCAGGATTCACCTGGCTACCGCTCAATCCCTCGTCACGCAGGACGGTTAGCTCCCAGTCTCGCCGGCCACGAACCGTCAGAACCGGAGCCACGGCCGGAACTGACGATCGAAGACCCTCGGCAGTTTGCCCGGACCGTCGAGGGTCTTCGCTTGACCGAATACTAGTTCGAGCACATTCAACAGGTACCTCCGTCGTACCTCCACTTGAAGTAAACACAACCTGCTTACGGTTCAACCAAGAGCTGTACGCGAGCTGCCTGCGGTGTGTGTCGGCTGGACCGTAAACCAGCAAAAATGAGTGAAACCGCCAGGCTTGCCACCTGGCGGTTCCTTCGAGCGAGCGACGGGATTCGAACCCGTGTAAACGGCTTTGCAGGCCGGTGCCTAGCCACTCAGCCACACCCGCATCACCGATGACGATGCCGTGTCGGCCACGCGAACACCACGGTTACGCTCAGCGTGATTCGAAGTGCGGGTGTCGATCGGTTCCTGGGCGGGAAGACTGTCGCTCATGAAGGAACACATAGCGCGGTTGCGGGAGTCGTTCTGGTTCATTCCCGCCGTCCTCGGGGTTCTCGCACTCCTACTGGCGCAGGCGCTCGTCAGCCTCGATCGCTACCTACTCGACACCCGCGTGGACCTGACGGGTTCGTTGCTCTATCACGTCGGGGCGAGTGGCAGCCGGGACATCCTCGGGGCGATCGGTGGCTCGATGCTGGGGGTAGCTGCCACGTCGTTCTCCATCACCATCTCCGTCCTCGCCACGGCCAGTTCCTCGTACGGCCCCCGCCTGGTGCGAAACTTCATGGCGGACCGCGGGAATCAGGTGGTTCTGGGTATCTTCGGGGCGACGTTCCTGTACTCGCTGATGGTGCTGCGGTCGATTCGTTCGATCGAGTCCGATGGTTCGGTGTTCGTCCCGGACATCGCCGTCAATGTCGCCGTGGCGCTCGCGGTGGTCGACGTGGGCGTGCTCGTCTACTTCATCCATCACATCGCGCAGTCGATTCAGGTGGCCACCCTGTCCGCGAGAGTCCGCGACGAGTTGTCGGAAACCGTCGACTCCCTCTACCCGACGGATCTTCCCGACGACGCCGCTTCGATCGACGGCATCTCGAAACCACCTGTCTACGTGACGGTCCTGGCCGAGACCTCCGGGGTGATCATCGACATCGACGAGGACGCACTGCTGGGCATCGCGACCGACAACGGCACGCTGATCGAGATTCATCGGGTCCCGGGCGAGCACATCGTCTCAGGCGAGCCGCTCGTCGACATTCTCGCCGACCGCTCGGCCGACATCTCCGACGCATCGATCGACCGAGTCCGCTCTTCTTTCGACATCGGTACCAGTAGGACGCCGCGCCACGACATCGCGTTCGCCGTCGAGCAGATGACGGAAATGGCGGTCCGGGCGCTGTCCACCGGGGTCAATGATCCCTACACGGCGCGTAACGCCATCGACGATCTTTCCGTCGGACTCGTTGCACTGGTCCAACGGCCGGCACCGTCACGCGGACGGCGTGAAACCGACGGAGAGGTGCGACTGATCGTGCGGCGGGTGCCCGTCTCGATCCTGATCGACCATGCGCTCGATGCGGTGCGCATCTACGGGACCAGCAGTCCCATGGTGGTCCAGGCCGGAATTCGTCTCGCCGAGAGGGTCGGCCGCGCTGCGCGCTCCACCGACGATGTCGACGCCGTGCTGGCGCAATTGAGCCTGTTGGACGCCGCCCTGACCGTCGACGAGACAGACAGCGCGCGCACAGTCGATGCCCGCGAGCAGATTTCGCGGACTCGAGCAGCGATCACCGATCGGGTACCACTCGCGGTACTTCGCACCGTCATTCGGTAGACGCTCGAACCGGGCATCGTGGGAGGATGGTGTGTATGCCAGCACCGTCGCCGCTTCCCCTCGACCCCATTGCAGAGGCCCACCGTCAGTGGACCAAGCACGGGTGGTCCGACGCCGCCGACGGTATGGCCGCGGTGACGTCGTTGATGCGCGCGCAGCAGATCATGCTGGCCCGGGTCGAGGAAGCGCTCAAGCCGACGGGACTGACCTTTTCGCGCTACGAATTGCTGACGTTGTTGACGTTCACCAAGAACGGCGCGTTACCGATGGCGAAGGCCAGTGCCCGACTGCAAGTGCACCCCACCAGTGTGACCAACGCGGTGGACCGCCTCGAATCTGTCGGCTACGTGCGCCGGATTCCCCATCCCAGCGATCGACGGACAACCCTGGTCGAAATCACCGAGCAGGGGCGCACGTTGGCGGTCGAAGCCACCGAGCGCCTGAACACGCTGGTGTTCGCCAGGCCCGGGCTCGCGCGCGACAAGCTGATGGCGCTGGTGCGCATCCTTGCGGAACTGCGTTCGGATGCAGGCGATTTCGACAGTGATGACATCACCACATCGTTCTGAGTTCGATGGTGACTCGTCACAAGACAATGGCACAGCCGTACCGTTCGTGGTCCAATTGCTCCGGGAACAGGTCGGAGTCGGTCTGCTGAAGGGCGGGGCGGGGTGCTGGTGTTGGGGGTCGGAGCGGGTGCGCACGGTGCACGCGCAATTCTGACGTATCTGGACAGCCCCCACCGCACACCGATCGTGTCGCGGACGGTGCGCCGCGCTCCCGGGCAGTCGCTGGCCACCACGATCGCCACCGGCGTCGACGCCATCCATTCCATCGCCGCGACGATGTCGCTCCCGGTCCAGTTCTCTGCCATTGCCTACCGGGTGGCCACCGATCCCGGCACGGTCGCCACCCGAGGTACCGCTCGCACGGCCTCACTCGTTCCGGAAACCGCTGCGCAAGTAAGGTTTCTACGATTCATCGGGCTGGTCCCCAATCACGGCGTCACCGTGCTGTGCGACATCGGTAGTACCGGGACCACGGTCACCGTCATCGATCTCGCGTCCACTCGCACCCTGATGACGCGGCGCACCGCGACGTTCTGCGGCGACGATCTCGATCACTCGGTGCGCCGGCTGCTCTCGTCCAACGGCGTTCGCGTCGGAATCGACACCAGCCGGTCCATCAAGGAGCAACTGAGCATCGATTCCGTCGTCAGCACCACGGACCCAGCCGGCACTGCACGGCATGTGCTGACACGGCGCGACTTCGACGATCTGATCGCGGGACCCGTCCGTTACGCAGGCATGCTGGTGGAGCAGACCATCGAATTGTCCGGTGCCAGACCGCAGTCCATCGTCGTGGTCGGCGGCGGCGCGAACATCACCTCGATAGCGCGGTCTCTCGAACTGCGGACCGGCCTGACGACCCTGGTGCCGACGATGCCCGAGCTGGTCTCGGCCCGCGGGGCCGCCCTCCTGTCCCCGACAGGTAGGACGGCCCCGGGAGTGGAGCCTGCGGAACGACCGGTCGGGGTGGGAGTGGAGCCCGCGGAACGACCCGAAAGCACGCGTGGAGCCCGCGGAACGACCCGAAAGAGCGGCCAGCTTTACCGGTGCTGAAAGTTGGGCGTGCGCTTCTCGATGAAAGCCGACATGCCTTCCTTCTGATCCTCCGTGGCGAACGTCGAATGAAACACGCGGCGCTCGAACAGAACTCCCTCACGAAGACTCGACTCGAACGATCGGTTCACTGCTTCCTTCGCCATCATGGCAACCGGAAGCGACATCTCCGCGATCGTGGTCGCGGTTGCGATGGCGTCGTCGAGGAGATCCGCGACCGGCACGATGCGCGAGACCAATCCTGCTCGCTCGGCTTCCTCGACCTTCATGTTCCGGCCGGTCAGGCACATCTCCATGGCCTTGGCCTTGCCCACCGCACGCGTCAGGCGCTGCGAGCCACCGATTCCCGGAATGACGCCGAGCTTGATCTCGGGTTGTCCGAATACCGCGGTGTCGGAGGCGATCAGAACGTCGCACAGCATCGCGAGTTCGCAGCCGCCACCGAGTGCATAACCGGAGACCGCGGCGATGAGGGGCGTCCGCGCCGCGGCCAGTCGATCCCACGCCGCGAAGAAGTCGTCGAGGTACACGTCCATGTACGACTTGGGCTGCATTTCCTTGATGTCGGCCCCGGCCGCGAAGGCCCGTTCGGATCCGGTGATCAGAATGGCACCGATCTCGGAATCTGCATCGAGTTCCTCGACCACCGACACGACCTCACGCATCAACTGAGAGTTGAGCGCGTTCAATGCTTTCGGTCGGTTCAGCGTGATGATGCCGACGCGTCCCCGGCGTTCGAGCAGGATGGTTTCGTAGTCGGTCACTGAGCAGCTCCGTTCGAGCGTTCGCGGATATCGTTGATGATGCCGGAGAAGTCCACGTCGGTTCCGCCGCCGGACGTTTCCTTGAACCGAGCGTAGAGCTCGGCTGCGCGAAGTCCGAGTACTCCCTCGACCCCGTTGTCGCGCAGTGCATTCGCAGCCAGACCCAGATCCTTGTCCATGAGGGCCGCCGCGAATCCGGGCTTGTACTCGTTGTTCGCCGGGCTCGTCGGAACCGGACCGGGCACCGGACAATTGGTCGTCAACGCCCAGCATTGGCCGGACGCAGTCGATGCCACGTCGAAGAGCGCCTGATTGCTCAGGCCGAGCTTCTCGCCCAACACGAAGGCCTCGCTGATGGCGATCATCGATACGCCGAGAATCATGTTGTTGCAGATCTTGGCGGCCTGACCGTTGCCCGCCGGTCCGCAGTGCACGACCTTGCGACCCATGACATCGAGAACGGCAGCGGCGGAGGCGAAATCGTCCTCCGAACCACCGACCATGAACGTGAGCGTGCCTGCGGCCGCTCCCCCGACACCGCCCGAGACCGGAGCGTCGAGGCTACGGTGTCCGGCCTCGTGCACCAGCCGGTGCGCGGCATGCGCGTCAGCGACGTCGATGGTCGACGAATCGATGAACAACGTCCCCGGTGCCGCGGCCGGAAGCAGGTCCCCGTACAGCCCGAGCACCAGTTTTCCGTTCGGCAACATCGTGATCACGATGTCGGCTCCGGCGACGGCCGCAACCGCGGACTCCACCACTGTGACGCCGTCCTTCGTGGCCTGCTCCAGCGCCGCGGGAACAAGATCGAAGCCCTGCACCGTGTACCCGGCCGCAGCCAGATTGGCGGCCATCGGCCCACCCATGTGCCCGAGGCCAATGAATCCGATCGTCTTCTCGCTCATGACTGCTCACCTTCTGTAAGTGCTTTCGACAGACCGAGTTCGGCGTCGCCCAGGGGCGCGAAGTATCGGTCGACGTCCTCGGCAGTGACATCAGCCGACGTGGCCGGCTGCCACTGGGGATTGCGATCCTTGTCGACGACCTGCGCCCGAATTCCCTCGACCAGATCGTGACTGCTCAGCGACGCGACCGACACGCGGTACTCCTCGTCGAGCACGGCCTCGAGGGAGGGCAGCGTCGCCGCCCGTCGCAGTGACCGCAGCGTCACCGCAAGAGACACCGGCGATTTGGACGCGATGTCCTTCGCCGCCTGCTGCGCCTCCGGCACCGGCGATGCAGCCAGAGCGTCGACGATGCCCTGAATGTCATCACCGGCGTAGCACTCGTCGATCCATTCCTGCTGAGCCGCGACGGTGGATTCCGGAGCCGACTCGCTGAACGTGTCGACGGCCTCCCCGACGCTGACCGTCTCGAGGGCGGTGTAGAGCTCCTCGAGCTTGTCCGACGGAATGTAGTGATCGGCGAATCCGACCGCGATGGCGTCGGCCGCATTCATCCGCGCCGTGGTGAGCGCGAAGTGGGTACCGGTTTCGCCGGGCGCACGCGAAAGAAGGTAGGTGCCACCGACATCGGGAATGAATCCGATGCCGACCTCGGGCATCGCGATCTTCGAACGTTCGGTCACGATGCGGGTGTTCGCGTGGGCCGAGAGCCCGACGCCACCGCCCATGACGATGCCGTCCATGATCGCGACGAAGGGCTTCGGGAAGCGGGCGATCGCGGCGTTGAGCACGTACTCGTCGCGCCAGAAGTCTTTGCTCCCGCTGCCGCCGTCCTTGGCGTCGTGGTAGATCGAGACTATGTCGCCGCCCGCGCACAATCCTCGCTCGCCGGCTCCGGTCAACAGGACGACGTCGACGCTGTCGTCGGTTGCCCACTGCGTCAACGCCGGAGCTATCTGCTGCACCATCGCATGCGAGAGTGCGTTGATGGCTTTGGGGCGGTTCAGAGTGATGCGACCGATCCCGCCCGAAACCTCCAGTAGGACATCGCTCATGCTGCACCCACGATGGAGCGAGCTACGACCACGCGCATGATCTCGTTGGTACCTTCCAGAATCTGGTGGACCCGAAGGTCGCGAACGATTTTCTCGACACCGTACTCGGCGAGATAACCGTATCCGCCGAGCAACTGCAGCGCCCCGTTGGCGACCTCGAAGCCGGTATCGGTACCGAAACGTTTGGCCATCGCACACATCTCGACCTTGTCGGCTGCATTGTTCTGCAACCCGTCCGCTGCTCGCCACAGCAGAGTTCGCGCAGCTTCGAGCTCGGTCTTGAAATCCGCCAGTCGAAACTGCAGGGCCTGCGAGTCGAGCAACCTGGCACCGAATGCGTTGCGGTCGGCGAGGTAGGACACGGCCTTGTCGAGAGCGGATTGTGCGCCGCCGATCGAGCACGCGGCGATGTTGATGCGTCCGCCGTTGAGCCCGTTCATCGCGATCCGAAATCCGTCGCCCTCGCCGCCGAGCAGGTTGGCAGCCGGAACGCGGGCACCTTCGAAGATCACCTGGCGGGTGGGTTGAGCGTTCCATCCCATCTTCTTCTCGTTCGCTCCGAACGACAGTCCCGCGGTGTCCTTCGGCACGATGAACGCCGAGATGCCGCGGGGACCCGGCGCTCCGGTACGGGCCATGACGACGTACACCTCGGAAGTGCCTGCGCCGGAGATGAACTGCTTGACGCCGTCCAGCACGTACTCGTCACCGTCGCGGACGGCCTTGGTACCGAGCTTTGCCGCATCGGATCCAGCGCCGGGTTCGGTGAGGCAGTAGCTACCGAGCTGGTCCATCGAGCACAGCCCTGGCAGCCAGCGCTGCCGTTGCTCGTCGTCGCCGTACGTGTCGATCATCCAGGCGACCATGTTGTGGATCGAGATGTAGGCCGCGATGGACGGGTCACCGGTGGCGAGTTGCTCGAAGATGCGCACCGCGTCGACGCGGGTCAGGCCCGATCCGCCCACGTCTTCACGAATGTAGATGCCGCCCATCCCGAGAGCAGCAGCCTTGCGCAGCACGTCCACCGGAAAGTGCTTCTGCTGATCCCATTCGACGGCGTTCGGTGCGAGGAACTCGTCCGCGAAATCACGAGCAGTGTCGTTGATGGCACGCTCGTCCTCGTTCAACGTGAACATCGTCGATCAGTCCATGTTCGGAATGACGAAGTGATTCTGCGCAGCTGCTTCCTTGGTGCCCGACGGCCAACGCTGAGTGACGGTCTTGGTCTTGGTGTAGAAGCGGATGGAATCCGGTCCGTGCTGGTTGAGATCGCCGAATCCCGAACGCTTCCAACCACCGAACGTGTGGTACGCGATCGGCACCGGAATCGGCACGTTGACTCCCACCATGCCCACCTGGACGCGGGAGCAGAAGTCGCGAGCGGTGTCGCCGTCGCGGGTGAAGATCGAGACGCCGTTGCCGTACTCGTGTTCGGACGGCAGACGCAGCGCGTCCTCGTAGTCCTTCGCGCGCACGACGATCAGCACCGGACCGAAGATCTCTTCCTTGTAGATGCGCATGTCGGTGGTCACCTTGTCGAACAGCGTTGCGCCGGCGAAGAATCCGCCCTCGTGGCCCTCGAGACTGAATCCGCGTCCATCGACGACCAACTCGGCACCCTCGTCCACACCGATCTGGGTGTAGTCGTTGACGCGCTTCAACGCATCGCTACCGACGAGCGGGCCGAAGTCCGCGTTCTCGTCGTCGCTGCGGCCGATCTTCAGTTTCGCCACTCGCTCGGTCAGTTTGGCGACCAACGCGTCGGCGGTCTCCTCACCGACGGGAACCGCGACGGAAATCGCCATGCATCGCTCGCCGGCCGAACCGTATGCGGCTCCGAGCAGAGCGTCGGCGACCTCGTCGAGATCGGCATCGGGCATCACCAATGCGTGGTTCTTCGCTCCACCGAAGCACTGTGCGCGCTTGCCGTGCTGCGCCGCCGTCTCGTAGATGTACTGCGCGATGGGGGTCGATCCGACGAAGCCGATCGCCTTGACGCGATCATCGGTGAGCAGCACGTCGACGGCATCCTTGCCGCCGTTGACGACGTTGAACACGCCCGGCGGCAGACCTGCCTCGAGGAACAGCTCCGCGAGCTTGAGGGGTACGGACGGGTCTCGCTCTGACGGCTTGAGAATGAAGGCGTTACCGCAGGCGATGGCCGGGCCGGCCTTCCACAGCGGAATCATGGCCGGGAAGTTGAACGGGGTGATGCCGGCAACGACACCGAGCGGCTGACGCATCGAGTAGACGTCGATACCGCCACCCGCACCCTCGGTGTACTCACCCTTGAGCAGGTGCGGAACACCGACGGCGAACTCGACGACCTCGACGCCACGCTGGATGTCGCCCTTGGCGTCGGCGATGGTCTTGCCGTGCTCCGACGAGAGCAGCCGCGCGAGTTCTTCGGTGTCGCGGGTGACGAGCGCGAGGAACTTCATCAGCACCCGAGCGCGCCGCTGCGGGTTCCACTTCGCCCACTCACGCTGCGCCTGCTCGGCGTCGGCGATGGCGGCCTCGACCTCGGATACGTCGGCCAGGGGCACCCGGGCCTGCACCTCACCGGTATTGGGATCGAACACATCCCCGAACTGTCCGGAGGTGCCGGCGACATGCTTGCCGCCGATGAAGTGCGTGAGTTCGCGAGCCATGGGTGTCCGTCCTCGAGCGTGGAATTAAGTACGCTCATCCTATAGTCGGATGTCCATGCAAGTCCAGGAGCGGTCACATTCGGTCGTAGAACGCGCGCAGATCAGCGCAGGCCCGGCTGACTTCCGCCTCCGTCGAACCGTCGGCGCGAAAGATTCTGCGCAGGATCAGCGGATCGAGATCGTCCGTCGCCGGAGCGAACGACACTTTCGGAAGTTCGGGGAACGCCGCACGATCGCCGAACCAGTCGTCCGGGTCGAACTCCTCGTCGCTGTCGCCGACCCCCTCGATCAACTGATCCAGATCGACACCGCGCAGTGTCAGGATCGTCCCCGCGGACGCGTCGATGTGCTCGGCGGCGATGTACATCAGCGCTGCCGCGTGTTTGCACGGCCACCCGTCGTCGGGGCACGAACAGTCGAAATCCAGTTGCCCCTTGTCGTGGGGAAGCAGCACCGACGCCAGCGCCTGAGGAATCGCGTTGGACGCGAGTTCCGCCAGCATGCCGGGGTTGGATCGCACTCGGCCGACGAGCGCGGCCACCTCGCCTTCGGTGAGCGGCTCGACACTGACCGACGCGGAGAACGGCTCGAGCTGACTGCCCTGCACCTCACCGTAGATCTGCCCGCGTTCGACGCCGAGAGTAAGCACCTGACCCTGGCGGGCATAGGTCCGGCCCCGTGCGATCCGGCCCGGGTCGGCCAGATCTTCCATCGCGGCGACGAAGTGCCTGCCCCACCACGTCTGCCCGAAGGCACCCCGCTTGTTACGAGACTCGATGCCGCCCTTGGCTTGTCGACGCTTACCGTACTGCGAGAAGTCGGCCATCACTCCCCCACCGCATCTTCGCTGAGACGAAACAGTTCCTGCAGTTCCGCAGTGTCCATCTCGGTCACCCAGCTCTCACCGGTGCCCACCGCCAGATCCGCCAGATCCTGCTTCGACACCAGCATCGAATCGATGCGTTCCTCCACGGTGCCCACACACAGCAGCTTGCGCACCATCACATTCTTGCGCTGGCCGATACGGAAAGCGCGGTCGGTCGCCTGGTTCTCCACCGCCGGATTCCACCAACGATCTAAGTGCACAACATGATTGGCGGCAGTGAGATTGAGCCCGGTACCACCGGCCTTGAGCGAGAGCATCATGATCGGCGGACCGTCGTCGCTCTGGAACTTCTCGACCATCTCATCGCGCTTGCCCTTGCTCACGCCGCCGTGCAGGAACGGCACCTGAACTCCGAAACGCTCGGCGAAATACGGTGCCACGAGCTCACCGAACTCTCGAAACTGCGTGAACAACAACGCCTTCTCGTTGTCACCGAGAACGGAATCGAGCATGTCCTCCACCAATCCGATCTTTCCGGAACGGTGCTGACCTCGCTTGAGTACCGACGAACCGTCGGACAGGAAATGCGCGGGGTGATTGCACACCTGCTTGAGGCGAGTGAGGGCCGAGAGCACCGCACCCTTGCGTTTCATGCCCTTCGCGTCGGCGATCTGGGCCATCATCTCGTCGACGACCGCCTTGTACAACGCCGCCTGCTCGGCAGTGAGGTTGGCGCGCACGGTCATTTCGTTCTTCTCCGGCAGATCAGAGATGACCGTGGGATCGGTCTTGACGCGACGCAGAATGAACGGAGACGTGATGGCACGCAGCCGCGAGACCGCGTTCTCGTCGTTCTCCCGCTCGATCGGCACCGAGAACCGCTTCCTGAAGTCCGACGGCCGCCCCAGCATGCCCGGGTTCGCGAAATCCAGAATGGACCTCAGCTCGTCCAGCCGGTTCTCCACCGGCGTCCCGGTGAGCGCCAGTTTGTGATCGGCCGGAATGGCCAGCGCCGCCTTCGCCTGCACGGTGCCTGCATTCTTGATGTGCTGCGCCTCGTCGAGAACCACACGGCGCCACGTCTGTGCGGCCAACTGCGCGCGGTCCTTGGCCATCAATGCGTACGTGGTAACTATCAGGTCGTGCTCCGCGATCGCTCGATCGAGCTCCTCGTCGCGTAACCGCGTCGGACCGTGGTGCACCAGAACACGCAGTGCAGGAGTGAATTTCGCGGCCTCACGTTGCCAGTTACCGACCACCGACATCGGGGCCACCAACAGCGTCGGAGTCGCACTGTTCTCGTGGGCGAGCAGCGTGAGCACCTGCAGTGTCTTGCCCAGGCCCATGTCGTCGGCGAGCACGGCACCGAGACCGAGCCGGCTCATGAACGCGAGCCAGTCGAGACCGCGTTGCTGATAGGGCCGCAGAGTCGCCCGGACACCGTCGGGCACCGGGATAGTTTCCGGAACCGCCCCGGGTTCGAGCAACGTAGCCGCCCAGCCGGTGGCGCGGATGTCCTGGACCGGAGCCGGAGGCGGATCGGCCAACGTCATCTCACGCATCAACGTGCTGAGCGCAGTCCCGTCACCGTGATGCTCGGCGACGTACTTCGCGGCCCGCGCCAGCTGTCCCCCGTCGGCGAGCACCCATTGCCCGCGCAGCCGGACGAGGTCGCCCTTCGAGACGGCAAGCCGGTTCATCTCCGCCTCGGTGAGCACCATGTCGCCCAGCTGCAGTTGCCAGTCGTACGACACCAGCTCGTCCATCCCGACGGCACGATCGGCCGCAGCTTTGGTCACCGCGGGTGACTCGACCCGCAACCGCATCGACGGATCCAACCTGGTCCAGGCCCTCGGCAGCAGGACCGTCGTGCCGGTGGCCTGCAGCGCAGTGGCACCGTGTTCGACGAGATCGATGACCACCGACGTCGGCAACAACAGGTCGAGGGTGCCCTCCTGGGTGGGCAGATCACGCAGCCTCGGGTAGGCAGCCACGGCCTCGCCGAGTTTGCGCACTGCCGTCGACAGCAAGGTCGCGTCGACCTTGCGGCTCATCGGGACCGGACGCGGCGCCTCCCCGTCCGCGCGCAGGCACACCTGAAGTGTCCAGAACGACTCGACGGCATCGTCCGCGGCACCGTCGGCATCACCCGTCTCGCCGTCCTGGTCGTCCGGTTCGAGCAGGCGCAGCACCAGCGCCGGTTCGTCGACGGTGAGGCTGGCGCGCCAATTGTCGAACAGCGTCGAGATCTTCTGCGTCCCATCGAGATACGGATCGTCACGCACGAGGGCCGACAGCAACGGATGCTCGGAGTCGGGCTTGCCGAGCACCGATCTGACGATCGGGTCGGTGAGCTCCTCGACCATGTCGTCCAGAAGCTTCTTCGGCCGTTCGTTCGCCCGCTGCACCGACGGCATCGCAACAGCGAGCTCGCTGAGCCACGCGCGTTGACGCTCGCCGCCGACCAGCCGCCAACGCGGCCACCACTGGCCGTCCATCAATTTCAGTGCCGGCACCACTCGTCCGGCCCGGACCCACCGTTCGATGCCCTGGGCGACGTGGCCCAGGAACCGGAGGTCTCCGGAGATCAGCGGGTGGGTCGACGGGGTGCGGAGCAACAGGTCGGCCGCATCGTGCGGAGCCAGCGCGATCGCCGGCAGTTCGACCGGATCCCGAGGGGTGGCGCGTCGAGTGGAGTCGGGAAACGTCACTCGGGCGCGATGCCGGAACGTGCGGGTGAGCACGTGCGAGTGTGTCGCCGGTAGGTCGGGTTCGTCTCCGGTGCTGATCTCGTCGTCCCAGAGCAGCAATCCGGCACCGGGAGACCAGAGACCGTGCAGCATCGGTCCATCCAACCAGCACGCACCGACATACCCGGCGCCGATGTGTCTTCGATGAGGCACCGATGAGGCACCGATGTGTCATCGATGTGTCATCGATGAGGCACAGTGGTCCCATGATCGCGTACGGCTTCGACGAATACGGCGGCCCCGACACCGAGACATTTCTGGACCTCCCCGTGACGGAACCGGGATCGGGGCAGCTTCTCGTGGCGGTACATGCCGCGGGGGTGAATCCCGCAGATTGGAAGGTGCGGGCGGGTAATCGCAAGGACACCGTGCAGATCACTTTGCCTGCGGTGCTGGGGCGGGAGGTGTCGGGCACTGTTGTGGGCGTCGGCTCGGGAGTGGACGGGTTCTCGGTCGGTGACGAGGTCTTCGGGGCAACGGCGTCGGGTCACGGCGGCTATGCGCAGTACACGCTGCTCAACGCGGCCGGTACGGCACACAAGCCCGAGGCCGTGTCCTGGTCGGTCGCGGCGACACTGCCGGTGGCGGCCGGGACCGCCTTGGACGCACTGCGAGGGTTGGCGCTGACTGCAGGCGACACGGTTCTCGTTCTCGGCGCAGGCGGCGGTGTGGGTTCTTCGGTTCTGCAGCTGGCGCGTGCCGACGGTATCGACGTTCTCGGGGTGGCGAGCTCGGGCAAGCGGGAGTGGATCGAGAGCCTCGGTGCGGAGTTCGTCGAGTCCGGACCCGAGTACGTCGGTTCGATATCGCGGCCGGTGCACGGCATCGTCGATCTGGTCGGCGGCGACACTCTTCGCGCGGCCGCTGCGAAGACCGGCGCTCCGATCGTCAGCGTGGCCGACCCGGTGCTCGCCGCCCAGTGGGGTGGGTCTGGAGCAGTGCGCGAGCGCACCACTGCGGCGTTCACCCGATTGGCCGATCTGGTCGTGACGGGCGTCCTTCGTCCACGCATCGATCACACGTTTCCACTCGACCGCGCAGGCGAGGCTCTTGCGCTCGTGGAGAACGGGCACGCACTCGGCAAGGTCGTCATCGAGGTCCGCTGACACCCGACCGTGTCGGGCGGTGTCGGTACCGTCCGGCACACTGCTGTCGCGAGGTACGAGAGTCGGCAAGATCGAAGTTTCACGATGGGGCGTGTGTGAAGAAGCTGTGGGTAGCGGCGGCGTTGGTGATCGCCGCGATCGTCATGGCGACGTTCGAATCCTGTGACCGGTCCGACATACCGGGATTGGCTCCCCCGCCCCCGGCTCCGGGCAGCCCCACCCGCGCCCAGATCGAAACGCTGTTGGATCGGGTGGCCGTCGTCGCCGCACGACCCGATCCTCGTGGGTACGAGCGCGGATGCAAGAGCGGTGAAGGGTGCGTGTTCGGACCGGCGTGGACGGACGACTACGACGGACCGGGCGGGCACGACGGGTGTGGAACCCGCGACAACGTGCTGGCACTGTCGATGACCGAAGTCGAGTTCAAGGCCGGCACCCGAGACTGCGTGGTGCTCTCGGGCTCCCTGGACGACCCCTACTCCGGTGAACGGTTGCAGTTCACCAAGTCCGACGCCGGCAAGATTCAGATCGATCACGTCTATCCGTTGTCTGCCGCCTGGGACATGGGTGCCGACAGCTGGGCAGCGGACAAGCGCATTCGTTTCGCGAACGACATCGCGTTCAATCTGCTGGCGGTCAACGGGCCGGACAACCAGAGCAAGAGCGACAAGACGCCGTCGCAGTGGATGCCGCCGAACGCGGCGTACCACTGTTTCTACGCGGGCAAATATCTGTCGGTGGCGGCCCAGTACGAGCTGCCGATCACCGAGGCCGACCGCCGCGCCCTCGCTTCGGTGGCCCCCAGCTGCTGATCCAGCGATGCGAACGCGGGCGGTAAAGTCTGGCCAATGGCAACGACGTCGTCGCGCAGCTTTCTCGACCGTGACACCCAGCTCTGCATGTCTCTGTCGGGAAGGCCGAGCAATATCGGAACCCGCTTCCACAACTACTTGTACGACGAACTGGGATTGAACTTCGTCTACAAGGCGTTCACCACCACCGATCTCGCGGCCGCGGTCGGTGGAGTCCGTGCACTCGGTATCAGGGGATGCGCGGTCTCCATGCCGTTCAAGGAAGACGTGATCGAGCTGGTCGACGTCATGCACGAATCTGCGAGCGCGATCGCATCGGTCAACACCATCGTCAACGAGGCGGGCGTGCTGCACGCCTACAACACCGATTACCAGGCTGTGGCCGATCTGCTCGCGTCGAGCGATATCTCGACCGATTGTTCGGTGGCCGTGACCGGCAGCGGCGGTATGGCCAAGGCAGTTGTTGCCGCACTGCGAGATTCGGGTTTCACCCGCGGCACCGTAGTTGCTCGCAACACGTCGACCGGTCCGGCTCTCGCCGAGGCGTACGGATACGACTGGTCGGCCGAGTCCGTCGAAGCCGACTTGCTGGTGAACGTCACCCCGGTGGGAATGGCGGGCGGCCCCGCTGCCGATTCGACTCCCTTCACCGAGTCGCAGATCCATGCGGCACAGGCAGTGTTCGACGTGGTCGCGATGCCGTCGGAGACTCCGCTGATCACCGCGGCGCGTGCGGCGAACAAACCGGTGATCACCGGCGCACAGGTCATTGCCCTGCAGGCAGCAGAACAGTTCGTTCTCTACACCGGAGTTCGCCCGACCGACGATCAGATCCAGCGGGCGTCGACATTCTCCCGTCGCTGACTCAGAGGCGTTGCCACGCGGGCTTGTTCGCGTAGGCGTGGCGGTAGTAGTCCACGAGATCGAGGGACGCAGCAGCTGCCTCGTCCACCAGTACCGTCACGTGTGGATGCCACTGAATCGCGGACGCAGGACAGCGTGCCGACAACGGCCCCTCGACGGCCGCGGCCACCGCGTCTGCCTTGGATTCTCCGGTAGCGATGAGCACGAGATGACGCGCCTCGTCGATGGTGCCGAGGCCTTGCGTCAGCACATGGTGCGGCACCTCCTCCGGCGAGGGGAAGAAGCGCGCATTGTCGACCCGAGTCTGTTCGGTGAGCGTCTTGACCCGGGTTCTCGACCGAAGTGACGATCCGGGCTCGTTGAAGCCGATGTGTCCGTCGGTGCCGATGCCCAGAATCTGCACATCGATACCACCGGCCTCCGCGATCGCGGCGTCGTATCGTCGCGCTTCGGCAGCGATATCGACGGCTTCACCGTCCGGCGAGAACACCGCGGAATCGTCCAGGTCGACGAGGTCCACGAAGTTCTCGCGAATGAACGAAAAATACGACTGCTCAGCAGTTCTGGGTAGCCCTATGTATTCGTCGAGCAGAAACGCTCGACACCCAGCGAAGGACAGCCCTTCCTCGCGATGTCGGCGGGCCAGCTCGCGATACGTGCCGACGGGACTCGACCCGGTCGCCAACCCGAGGACGGGGCCCGATCCCGGGACCGAGTCGGTTCGCACGACGTGCTCGACGATGTCGGCCGCGGTTCGGTCCACGTCGGTAGCTGTAGGGAGTACGACGATCTCCATCTAACTTTCCTCCTCGATCGCGCGTCCGCCGCGAATGACCTGCACCGGCTCGAAGGATGCGTCGACCACCAGCACGTCCGCTCTCGATCCGGCGACGAGAGAACCGGTTTCGGCCCCGATCCCGATCAATGCTGCCGGGGTGGTTGCCCCGGCACGCACTGCGTCGAGCAATGGCACGCCGGCGTCGAGCACTGCGCGGCGTACCAGGTCGAGCACACTCGACGTGCCACCCGCGATCGGGGCCGACTCGGGATCGTTCTCCCGCGACAGGCGGGCGACCGAATCGTGCACGGTGACATCCAGCGGCCCGAGCCGGTAGCGGCCGTCGGCCATTCCCGCCGCGGCCATCGCGTCGGACACCAACGCGATGTTCCCACCGCCGACGAGATCGAACACCGCTCGCACGGTCTCGTCGGCGAGATGTACCCCGTCGCCGATCAATTCGAGCACCATCGACCCTCGCGCCGCGGCGGCCAAGCACTCGCTGACCGGCCCCGGCGACCGATGGTGCCAGGTGGGCATCCCGTTGAACAGGTGCGTGGCACCGATGGCACCCTCTCCGAGGGCGTCGATTGCGCTGCGAGTGGTGCGTGCGTCGGCGTCGGTGTGCCCGATGCTGGGGACGATGCCGTTCTCTCGCAACATGTGTCCGACGGCCATGAAGCCGTCGACTTCGGGAGCAAGTGTCATCGACCGTACCGATCCCCGCCCGGCGTCGATGATGTCTGCCAGCAGACCGGTGTCGCCGCCACGGAGTGACGCGGGGTCCTGCGCTCCGCAGCGCGCAACAGACAGGAACGGCCCTTCGAGGTGGACCCCGGCGATGTCCCCCGACTCGTACAGATCGGCGAGCATCGACGTCTGCTCGACCAGTCGCCCAGGGGATGCCGACACCAGCGATGCGAGCATCGTGGTGGTGCCGCGGCCGCGGTGGTGCCGTACCGCGGTCATCAGATCGGCACGGGCAGAATCCGGGAATGACGCCCCGCCGCCGCCGTGGCAGTGCACGTCGACCAGCCCCGGCAGGATGGTCGAGTTCGATTGCGGTGGGGCCTCGTCGGGCCACGCCGACACCGGACCCACCCAGGAGATTCGATCGCCGGACAACGCCACGACGGCATCCTCGATGACCGCATCGGGTGTGACGACCCGCCCCCGGAGCGCCGTCGTGATGGATTCGCTCATGCCCGGTCGGGTTCGAGCACCGCGTCGTCCTCGCGGCCGGGGGTGCGCAGGTTCCACTTCTTGATGACGAAGCTGAACAGGAAGTAGTAGATCACCGCATACACCAGGCCGATAGGAATGAGAAGCCATGCCTTCGTGGCGATTCCGTAGTTCAACAGATAGTCGATACCGCCGGCAGAGAAGAAGAAGCCGTCATGGATTCCCAGGGCATTGGTCAGTGCCATGGAGGTTCCGGTCAGCACGGCGTGGATGATGTAGAGCGGCCAGGCGACGAACATGAACGAGTACTCGAGCGGTTCGGTGATGCCGGTGACGAACGCAGTCAGACCGGTGGACAACATGATTCCGCCGACGATCTTCTTCTGCGACGGCTTGGCGTTGCGATAGATCGCGAATGCGGCGGCAGGCAGAGCGAACATCATGATGGGGAAGAAGCCGGTCATGAAGACTCCGGCGGACGGATCTCCCGCGAAGAATCGGTTGAGATCGCCACGCACCAATTGACCACTCGCGTCCTGATAATCGCCGACGAGGAACCAGACGACCGAATTGAGAATGTGGTGCAGTCCCGTCGGAATCAGCATGCGATTGGCGAAACCGTAGATTCCGCTACCCACCACACTGTGATCGGCAACGGTGTTTCCGACCCAGTTCAGTGCGCTGTAGAAGAGCGGGTAGACGAACGACATGACGACGGCGACGACGAGGCCGGTGACAGCGGTCAGGATGGGAACCAGACGTCGTCCGCTGAAGAAGCCGAGGTAATCCGGCAGTTTCTGGCGGTAGAACCGCTGCCACAGAATGGCGGAGAGCAGGCCGATGACGATGCCGGCCAACACGCCGTAGTCGATCACGGCCGGATCGCCGTTCGCGTCGACTTTGCCTTTCAGTACCACCGGTGACATTGCGGTGAAGACACCGTTCATCACCATGTAGCCGACGACGGCGGCGAGGGCGGTCGAGCCGTCCGACTTCTTGGCCCAGCCGATGGCGATGCCCACGGCGAAGATCAGAGGCAACCAGGTGAAGACCGCCTGTCCTGCAGCGGAGATGACGGCCGCCGCGGTGCCCAGAGCACTGAATCTGCCGAGGAGGTCGTCCTGGCCCAGCCGCAACAGGATTCCCGCCGCGGGAAGAACCGCGATGGGCAGCATGAGACTGCGCCCGAATCGCTGCAACCCGGCGAGAGATCTGGATTCCTTCTTCGGTTCGGCTTCGGCCGAGTCCGTCTTCTTCAGGGTCATGGCGACCTTCTCTTCGAGGCTGGTCCGGCAAGGGAGTTCTACTGTTGTGACCGGATGACATCAGGGGTACTGTCCGGTCATTACCAGTTGTAGTTTGGCCAGGTGACGACCACATGTCAACCCGGAGATGTGACCTCGCCTACACCACTGCACACGAGAAGGAAGCGGGAACAGAACATGGCCAAGGCGGACGCGATCGTGAAGGGCCTCGGCGGTGCCGACAACATCGTAGAGATCGAAGCGTGTATCACCCGGCTCCGTACCGAGGTCAAGGACGGGTCGCTGGTGGACGAGGCTGCGCTCAAGGCAGCCGGTGCGCACGGAGTGTTCCACAAGGGGACAGCCGTGCAGGTCATCGTCGGCCCGGAGGCCGACACCCTCGCCGAGGACATCGGCGACATTCTGTGAGCGGGACCTCGACGATCTCCAGTCCTGTTGCCGGTCAGGTCATCTCGCTCGCCGACGTCCCCGACCCGGTCTTCTCTTCGCAGATGGTGGGCTCCGGGGTCGCCGTGCGCCCGGCAGCCGGTAGCGGGCCCGTCGAGGTGCGGTCTCCGATAGCCGGCAAGATCCTCAAACTCCACCCACATGCGTTCGTCGTGTTCACCGACGACAAGGCGGGAGTGCTGGTGCACATCGGCATCGACACCGTGAAGATGAAGGGCCAGGGTTTCGAACTCGTTGCAGCAGAGGGCGATCGGGTTCAGTCCGGCGATCTCGTGATCACCTACGACCCTGCGGCGATCGCGGAGGCCGGATACTCCGACGTGATTCCCGTGGTCCTGATGGACTCCGAGCCCGATGCCGTCACGAGCGCGGCCGTCGGAACGTTGGTGGCACAGGGTGACTCGCTGTTCGTGTTGCCCTGAGCCTAGCGGCGCTGTGTGGTGCGCCGCTCCCCCTCCACCTCCATCGAGAGTTGGTACCGGTCACACCGGTACCAACTCTCCGTGTGCTCGATCGGTTCGTCGCCGCTGAACGACACTCGGTCGAAGTACAGCACCGGTGCGCCGCGTTTGGTCCCCAGCAGCGTGGAGGTGTCACTGTCGGCGGCTGTCGCTTTGACGGTCTGCTCGGCTCGATCGATGGTCAGGCCGTAGTGGTTGCGCACGGCCTCGTACACCGACTGACTCAGATCGTGGTCGATCAGCCCCGGAAGGAGTTCGGCCCGGTACCACCCGTCGTCGACACTGACCGGCTCGGCATCGGCCAGCCGTAGCCGTTTGATGTGGTACGTCCGATCACCGTCGACCAGGCCCAGAGCACGAATCGTTGCTGCCGAGGGCTTTTCGAGTCGCGCGAACAGGACCACCGTCGTCGGCGTCAGCCCCTGGGCACGCATCTCCTCGGAGAACGACGCCAGGTGCAACCGCGACTGCACGGTACGAGAAGCAACGAACGTCCCTTTCCCACGTACCCGAACCAGATGTCCGTCGTTGACGAGCTGCCCTATCGCCTCGCGTACCGTGATGCGACTGACGCCGTAGTCCTCCATCAACCGACGCTCGCTCGGCATCAGATCCCCCGGCGAAAGCTCCTTGGTGCAGCGGTGCAACAGAATTGCGCGTAGCTGTTCGTGCTTAGGGATCTGACTGTCCCTCAGGTGTACGGGCATCACCACTGCGCCGGCCTTTCGATCACTCGCAGAACCAGCGGTACGGACTGGTCCGGTCCAACCAAAGACTACGTCACGACGGCGATACCGAGGAAGCATTCGCCCGGACTCAGCTCTCCGATGCCTCGAATCCGGTCGCGTTTGTTGCCGACGTGGCGACGGGTTAGCGTCGTGCCATGACGGAGTCGCCGAAGGACAGCGTGGAATTGTCGAATGCGTCGGATTTCCCGGCACTGCGGCCGGTGTCGACCCGATGGGACGACAACGACCACTACGGCCACGTCAACAACGTGACGTATTACGCATACTTCGACACCGCAGTGAACGGGTGGCTCATGGAAACGACGGGTGTGGACATCAGGACTCTGCCCGCGATCGGCGTCGTGGCCGAAACCTCGTGCCGCTATCTGTCCGAGCTCAGTTTTCCCGATCGCCTTCAGGTCGGTCTTGCGGTGGAGAAGCTGGGCACCCGCAGCATCGTCTACTCGCTGGCCTTGTTCCGAGAAGCCGAGGACGACGCACTGACATTGGCCGCTCGGGGACGGTTCGTTCACGTCTACGTCGACGCGAACTCCCGTCGCCCCGTCCCCATTCCCTCCGAAATCGAAACCGCGGCACGCACTTTGGTGATCGGAACGTCAGTAGACGCCTGAATCTAGAGCCCGATTTCGTCGGCGCGCTGCAGCGCTCGGGTGACGATGTCGTCGATCAGCGTCGTGGTCGGCGCGCCGCCCACGGCGCGGTTGCGTGAATCGGCTTCCATCCGGCGCATGACGCCTTCGGCGATGATCGACAACTTCCACAGCGCCAGCACTTCCCAGAATCCGGCATCGGTCACATCGCGGCCCGTGTTGTGCGCGTAGGACTCGACCAGCTCCGCCCGGGTAGGGAAACCGGGCAGAGTCGATGCCATGAAAGGACCGGCAACCCCGTCGTCCGCCTGAGGCCAGTAGGCGAGCAGACCACCCAGATCCGCCAACGGGTCTCCGAGCGTGCACAACTCCCAGTCGACGACGGCAACCACGCGGCCGTCGTTTCGAGCGGTGATGACGTTGCTCAGATGGAAGTCGCCGTGAACCAGCGTCACCTCGTGCTGCTCGGGGATCTTGGCCGTCAATCGTGCTGCGAGCGAATCGATTCCAGGAACCTCCCGGGTTCGGGAGGAGTCCCACTGCGTGGTCCACCGCGCGATCTGACGCGCAGCGTAGGGCTTGCGGCCGGCGAGGTCGGCAAGACCCGACGACTCGAGGTCGACACGGTGTATGTCGGACAACGCCGCGGTCAGACCGAGTCCGACACGTCGACGCTGATCGGGGTCCAACTGTTCGGCAGCCGACACCGAGTCGACGACGACCCCGTCGACGAAACTCATCAGGACCAACGGAACCTCGGAAATGGCTGGATCCTGCGTGATCGCAATCATTTTCGGCACAGGGACCGGCGAATTCTGCAGACCGGAGAGAATCCGGTGCTCGCGCACGACGTCGTGAGCCGACGCCAACAATTTGCCCAACGGCGGCCGGCGAAGGACCCACGCACTGCCACCGGCGTCGCGAACCGCGTACGTGAGGTTGGACTGGCCGTTACCGATGCGCTGAAACGAGAGCGGCGATGTTGCGCCTATCCCCAGCTCCGCGATCCACGTCGACACTGCATCTTCGTGCAAGCCCACCACGCCCATACAAAACCCTCACTTCGTTGTGCGGCACCGTTGCCGACGGACATCACCGGTTCGGGTGATCGTAACGAAGCGGTGCCAACGGATGCCGGTGGCACAAGCACAGACGGTCAGCTGGCGCGACCGAACGCGGAGATCAGCGCCGGAGTAGCAACGGCAGCGGCCGGGACTGCGGCCTCGTGCCGCTTGACAGCAATTTCGTCGACTTCGCCGACGAGCAGTGCGGTCATCGACTCGGGCTCGGCACACCAGACGGCCGAGATGTTGTGCACCTCCGCTGGCGCGAACAGTCCACTGGTGGACAGCGCGTCGATCCATTCGGCAACGGCATCGGCCGTGGGCTCCGGCATCACCGTACGGTCCAGCGAGTCCGCCTGGAACTCGTTGCAAAAGAACGCGCGGACCATATCGAGCTGCCCCTGCGACATTGTGGTCATGTTCTTCTCCTTCGAGTTTCCGACTTCTGTTGGTGCCGAATGCCCGTTCACGAGTTGCGATGAGCCGACCAGACCGTGTTCAGATCGTTACCAACTTGGCCGTAACGGGGGAATACGGTTTTCCGATGCGGCTGAAACTACGCCCTTTTCGACGGTCTCGCCCAGGGTGAACTGGACTATGTGACCATAGTCACACAGATCGGCCCATCCGATCAACGACTTGCAACGAATTCATAGTTCGCATTTCAAAATACTGTGACAGGAGACAAACTCCGCACAAAAGTCCAGGTAGGCGAGGTGCGACACTCGAGAGCAACTACTCGGAGCCGCAGTCGAGTAGCCTCCTCTACACCGCACTGGACCACACACTCCGACCGATCGGTTGGTTGCAGGGTCGAATTCTACTTTCGGCTCGGCTTTTCGGCTGTTTACAGACTCCAGGAATTTGACAGATCGCCATTACTAGGTTGCGGCTACAACAAAGAATCGACGCTTCTTCGTCGTGATCCGACCGTTACCGCAGATGCTCAGCCGGCTCCCACGATGCTCACATCTCACGCTCAGCCGACTGCGGCAGTCTGGCGTCCATGCGATCACCGAGTCTCGACAGCGGACCGATCCGGTCACCCCGTGGAGCCGGCAACGAGAGCCGTTCGGCGAACACGAGCGAGCGAGCGCACCGACGGGCGATCCGTACCCGGCTGACGGTGTCGGGCCTCTGCGCGGTGCTGTTGTCGGTACTACTGATGTGGGTGCCGAACATGGCACCGGTGTGGCCCGTCTCCACGAGCCCGTCCGCCGCCCTGGCCTCGCGAGCGCTGAGCACGATCGACGTCACCGCCGTGCTGACCGTCCTCGCCGCCCTCACCGTTGTCGCCCTGGTCCGAAAACTGCCTTACGGCATCGGAGTGGTGATTGCCTGCGTCGTCGGCGCGGAAGTGACCACAGCTCTGGTGCGTCACCTCGCGGCGTCGTCGACAACGGCCACCGACCTTCCGAGCGGGCAGCTCGTCGCTGTCACAGCGCTGGTGGGGGCCGCGTCGATGGTGGCATCGGCCACGTGGCGGCCGATGATCCTCGGGCTCGGAACCGTCGCCGCCCTCGCTGTCGGAGCGGCACAACTGGTCGTCGGGTCCGTCTCCCCCGTCGGGATTGTCAGCGCACTGCTGATCACGGGCATGTGGTGGCCGGCGTGCTCGGTGGTGATGCTCTTCTCACCCGCAGCCGCTGCCCGCGAGGCTCGAAACCCGTTCGATACCGCTGCCCTCGTCGCCCAACGCAGAATGGGACGCTTCCGTTGACACGGAAGCGTCCCATCCGGGCCGAGACGGCGACCGACTAGAGGGCCTTGAGCTCCTCGGTCACCTCGGACACCGACTTCTTTGCGTCGCCGAACAGCATCGACGTGCCTTCCGCGAAGAACAGTGGGTTCTCGATTCCGGCGAAGCCGGACGACATCGACCGCTTGAGGACGATGACCGACTTCGACTGATCGACGTTGAGAATCGGCATCCCGTGAATCGGGCTCGACGGATCGTTGCGCGCCGCCGGGTTGGTCACGTCGTTCGCTCCGATGACCAACGTGACGTCGGTGCGTGAGAACTCGTCGTTGATGTCGTCCATTTCCTTCATCGCGTCGTATGCGACGTCGGCCTCGGCGAGCAGCACGTTCATATGTCCCGGCATGCGACCGGCGACGGGGTGAATGGCGTACTTGACCTCGACACCCTTGGACTCCAGCAACTTGGCCATGTCCTTGACGGCATGCTGTGCCTGAGCGACGGCAAGGCCGTAGCCGGGCACGACGATGACCTGGTTGGCGTAGGCCATCTGGATCGCTGCGTCTGCCGCCGAGGTCGCCTTGGCGGTTCCCCCGCCTGCACCGGCCGGGCCTGCAGCCGCGTCGCCGCCGCCGAATCCACCTGCGACGATCGCCGGAATGGACCTGTTCATGGCCTTGGCCATGAGGTTGGTCAAGATCGTGCCGGACGCGCCGACGATCATGCCCGCCACGATCATCGCGGTGTTGTTGAGCGCCAGACCCGCAGCCGCAGCAGACAGACCGGTCAGAGCATTGAGCAGCGAAATGACGACCGGCATGTCCGCGCCGCCGATGGGCAGTACCACCGTGAGACCGAGGATGCCTGCCAGTACGAGAACCGCGACGATCCACCACTGCGACACGCCGCCGCCCGGAGTGGCGTTGATGCCGATGACCACTGCAGCGGCCACAGCGCCGATCAGCAGCAGAGCGTTGAGCGGCTGCTGCAACTTACCGATGGTGATCGGCGAGCCGGGCAGAGTTTCCTGCAGCTTCAAGAAGGCGATGAGAGAGCCCCAGAACGAGATGGAACCGATGATCGCCGCGAAGAGTGAGCCGATGACGATATGCACCGTCGGCGACTCTCCGTGGTTGAAGTTCGAGAATCCGGACGTGTCGAGGAACTCGGCCCACGCGATCAGTGCGACCGTGCCACCGCCGACGCCGTTGAACAGAGCCACCAGCTGCGGCATCGCCGTCATCTTCACCCGTCGCGCAGGCGGGATTCCCAGCGCCACGCCGACGACGAGTCCGACGATGATCAGGATCCAGTTACCGGTGTCGCGAATGGATATCAGCGTGGCCACCACGGCGATGAACATGCCGACCGCGGCGATCTGGTTGCCCCGCACGGCGGTCTTCGGTCCGGTCAGACCCATCAGACCGTAGATGAACATGCCGAAGGCGACGATGTAGAGAATGTTGACGAGATTGTCCATCAGGAGTCAGCACCCTTCGAGGTCTTGGCGGGCACCGGCTTGGACTTGAACATGCCGAGCATGCGGTCGGTGACCACGAAGCCACCGATGACGTTGACGGTTCCGAACACCAGCGCGACGAACAGGATGACCTGCAGCCCGATGGACGGGTCGTGCACCTTCCCGAGGACGACCAACGCGCCCAACACGACGATGCCGTGGATGGCGTTGGTTCCCGACATCAGCGGGGTGTGCAAGGTGTTCGGCACCTTGGAGATCACCGCGAAACCGACGAACCCGGACAACACCAGGATCGCGATGTTCGCGAGAAGCGGGGTGTACATCAGTTCTCCTTCTCACGTGTCACGCAGGCACCGGCGAGCACTTCGTCGGAGAAATCCGGAGCGAGTGCGCCGTCGACCAGCATGAGCTCGAGCAAAGCCGAGATGTTCTTCGAGTACAGCTCGCTGGCGTGCTCGGGCATCGAGGCAGGCAGGTTCAACGGCGAGCAGATGGTGACGTCGTGCTTGACGACGGTCTGGCCGGGCTCGGTGAGTTCGCAGTTTCCGCCGGTCTCACCGGCCAGGTCGACCACGACGCTGCCGGGCTTCATACCCTCGACTGCGGCGGCCGTCACCAGACGCGGTGCGGGACGGCCGGGCACCAACGCCGTGGTGATCACGACGTCGAATCCCTTGATCGCCTCTTCCAGGGCACGCTGCTGCTGGACGCGTTCGTCCTCGGTCAGCTCACGCGCGTAGCCGCCTTCGCCGGCAGCATCGATCCCCAGATCGAGCCACTGCGCGCCGACGGAACGGACCTGGTCGGCTACCTCCGGTCGCACGTCGTAGCCGGTGGGTCGACCACCGAGACGCTTCGCGGTGGCCAGGGCTTGCAGGCCGGCCACACCGACACCGAGAACGAGCACAGTCGCCGGCTTCACCGTTCCGGCGGCGGTGGTCAGCATCGGGAAGAACCTCGTGGACTCCGACGCGGCCAACAGAACGGCCTTGTACCCGGCGACGTTCGCCTGAGAAGACAAGGCGTCCATCACCTGAGCGCGGGAGATACGCGGAATGGCTTCGACCGCGAACGCCTGTACTCCGGCGGCCTTCAGCGCGCCGATGCTGTTCTCGGCATTGCGTGGGGCGAGGAAACCGATGAGCGTCGAGCCCGACTTCAGCCTCGAGATCTCTACGTCGGTGGGCGGTGCGACCTTGACCACGACCTCCGAGCCCCAGGGATCGCCGATCGTGGCCCCGGCTGCGACATAGAGCTCGTCCGGGATCAGAGCGCCGAGTCCGGCACCCGATTCCACGACGACCTCGACACCCTTGCCCGTGAGCGCGGCAACGATCTTCGGGACCAGAGCGACACGTCGCTCACCTTCCCCCGATTCGCGGACCACACCGACGACCGTCGTGGATCCCGAACCCTTTTCAGTGCTCTGCGATGTATCCAAATCTCCGTCTTCCTGCGTTGAATGGTGCCCACCGATCGGCCAATGGCTCGAAATCTGCGACGAGTGGACGAACCCATGCGACAAGGCACGAGGTTCCTGATAGTAGCCACAGGTAATGGAGCGCGGGTAACCCAGAACACAGTCCGATTCGTTCTGAATCGAGTCCGTTTCGACATTTCGCGACTACAGGGCGAGCAATTGTGATGCACGCCATACAGGTCTATCCGTGATGATCGGACCTTACAGTGACAATCGTGGAATCTTGCATCTTCTGTGCCATCGTCGCCGGCGACGCACCTGCCCACCGCGTGTTCGAGAACGAGCACACCGTCGCCTTTCTCGATATTCGACCGATCAGCAGGGGCCATGTTCTGGTGGTTCCGCGCGAGCATTCCGCAGACCTGACCTCCACCGGACCGGACACAGCTGCCGAGGTTTTCCGCGTCGGGCACACGCTGGCGCGCGCAGTGCGCGAGTCCGACCTCCGCGCCGACGGTGCAAACCTGGTGATCAACGACGGCGTCGCCGCATTCCAAACCGTCTTTCACCTGCATCTGCACGTGGTGCCGCGCTGGGACCGCGACCGACTGAAGTTCGCGGCGGGGTTCGTCACCCGTCGCCTGCGTGAACCCGAACGGGTGGCCGAGGCAATTCGATCCGGAATGGCCAGGGTCGCCGGGGAGCAGACCTCGTGAGGTTGTTCTTGTCTTCGTATCGATTCGGCGGCCATTCCGACGAGTTCGCCCGCCTCACCGGCCCGCCCGCCGATCTCGCGGTCATCGCCAATGCGGCCGATGCCTGGCCCGCCACCGCCCGCGAATCCTCGCTCCGCAGCGAGTTCGGACCCCTGCGCGCGTTGGGATACCGGCCGTCGGAGTTGGATCTGCGCGATTTCGCCGGGAGACCGGCCGCATTCGAGCGCGCCCTGGCAGCGTTCGACGCAGTCTGGGTCCGCGGTGGCAACACGTTCGTGTTGCGCGCTCAGATGGCTCGTTCCGGTGCGGACGAGGTCATCCGCGGGCGCGTGCGGGCCGACACCATCGCCTACGGCGGGTACAGCGCGGGAGCGTGCGTCGCTGCGCCGTCGCTGGCCGGAGTCGAGGATGCCGACGACCCGAACGAGGTACGGCCGTTCGCAGGCATCGATCCGGTGTGGAGCGGGCTCGGTCTCGTCGACTTCTCCGTCGTCCCGCATCTCGATTCCGTGCTGGACGAGAAGGATTCGGGGTGGGCGACGCTGCGCCGTCTGCGACGCGAGGGCATCGAAGCTCACGGACTGACCGACAGCCAGGCAATCGTGGTCGACGACTCCGGGACGACAATTCTGGGCGCGTGAACCGTGATATGTGACTGTGCGACCCGTGATCAGCCCAGGCGAGCGAGCGGCGCGAGCCGGTCGAGGGACGACCACGCGAGAGAGCAACGGCGAGCAGTCATTTCGTCGGCATCGAGGACGAGCATGTCGAACAGTCGGCGGGGTACTGCACGCCACGAGTCGGCGATGGCCGCGACGGTCGCGCTCTCGAACATCCCGGATTTCAGCAACGCGTGCACCCACTCGTCGACCTCGCCGCGGTGAATGCGCTCGATGGTGTCGTATTCGACTCCGCCCCCGAGGAATTCGTACGAGAACATCGCCGCCACATAGTTCCAGGAGTCACTTCCGGGATCGATCATCGTGCAGCCTCCTTGTCGACCCGCACCGCATGGGGTGCGAGATGCGCTGCGCTGGACGCTAGCGCTGCGAACTACAACATTGCGTGTCGACGACGCATCGATCTGGTAACGCCTGAGGCTGGTGTTACTGATGTGACTCGGACATTCTCGGAGTCGTTCTCGTTCACGCCCCACTGCGAGTCGTGACAGACTCGAGTGGCGACGGTCACATGTACGACGTGAGGAGAACCGGATGTCGGTGACTACCGATGCAGATGCCCACCTGAGCGAGCTCGAAGCGCTGCTTCCCGCCGGTGCCGTGGTCACCGACCCCGACATCACCGAGGGATACCGACGCGACTGGGCCAAGGACCCCGACGCGGGTATCCCATTGGCCGTGGTCCGCGCGCAGTCCACCGACGACGTCAGAGCCGTCATGCGGTGGGCCACCGAACACGCGGTGGCGGTCGTCCCGCGCGGGGCCGGCTCGGGCCTGTCCGGTGGTGCCACGGCCGTCGACGGCGGGATAGTGCTCACCACCGAGCTGATGCGCGAGATCACCGTCGACCCGGTGACCCGCATAGCCGTCGTACAACCCGGACTGCTCAACGCCGAAGTCAAGAAGGCAGTCGCCGAACACGGTCTGTGGTACCCACCGGATCCGTCGTCGTTCGAGATGTGCTCCATCGGCGGCAATGCGGCCACCAATGCCGGCGGGCTGTGCTGCGTGAAATACGGCGTCACCACCGATTACGTTCTCGGACTCGAGGTCGTCCTCGCCGACGGGACTGCCGTCCGACTCGGCGGACCACGCCTGAAAGATGTTGCCGGACTGTCCCTTGCGAAGCTCTTCGTGGGATCCGAGGGCACCCTGGGCATCATCACCGAGATCACTCTTCGATTGATCCCGGCCCAACCTCCGGCCAGCACCGTGGTTGCCTCGTTCGCCTCCGTGCACGATGCGACGACTGCCATTCTGGCCATCACCCGCACCCTGCGGCCGTCGATGCTCGAGTTCATGGACCGTGCGTCCATCGGTGCCGTCGAAGATGCCATGAACATGGGACTCGACCGCGAGGCAGCAGCGATGCTGATCGCTCGGTCCGACTCCCCCGGCGCCGACCGAGGACGTGAAATCGAGATCATGGCCGCAGCATGCACCGAGGCCGGTGCCTCGGATGTCTTCACCACCGACGACCCCGACGAGGGCGAGGCCTTCGCAGCCGCACGGCGATTCGCCATTCCGGCGGTCGAACGACTCGGCAGCCTGCTGCTCGAGGATGTCGGTGTTCCGCTCCCTGCCCTCCCGGCTCTCGTCGACGGGATCGCCGAACTGTCGAAGAAGTACGACGTGTTGGTCGCCGTCATCGCGCACGCGGGCGACGGCAACACCCACCCGCTGATCGTGTTCGATCCCGAGGACGCCGACATGACCCGTCGGGCCAACGTCGCATTCGGAGCCATCATGGATCTGGCAATTTCGTTGGGCGGCACCATCACCGGGGAACACGGCGTAGGTCGCCTCAAGAAGGCCTGGCTACCCGATCAAGTCGGCGAAGACGTCATGGAACTGACCCGGCGAATCAAGACCGCTCTCGATCCGGCCGGAATACTCAACCCCGGTGCTGTGCTCTGATCAGAGCGGCTGACGCCGCACGTGCGCGCAGTGTTTTCGGGTCGTTCCGCAGGCTCCACTCCTGCCTCGTAGTCTGGGGTCGAATTTACGCGCACGACCCCGAGTCAGACGGTGAACCCGTCCGCCACCGTCAATACCTCGTCGAGGATTTCCAGTCCCTGACGAATCTCGTCCTCGGTCGTCGTCAGTGGCGGTGCGATCTGCAGACGGTTGCCTGCGACGAAGGGCCACAGACCCCGTGACTTCGCCGCGGCGGTCACGGTGCCCATCGCCGCCGCGTCCTTGCCCGACGCGGCGAAGGGCACCAGCGGCTCCCGCGTCGTGCCGTCCTTGACCAGCTCGACGGCCCAGAAGAATCCCTTGCCGCGCACCTCACCGACGCTGGGATGAGATTCGGCCAGCTTGGACAGGCCCGCACCGAGTACGTCCTCGCCGACGTGACGCACGTGCGGAAGGATCTTGTCGCGCTCGAACACTCCGATGGATGCCACACCCGCGGCGCACCCGAGGACGTGACCGGAGTAGGTCAACCCGCCCGGGTAGGCTTTGTGGTCGAACTGCGAGGCGATCTTCTCCGAGATCACGACCCCGCCGAGGGGCACGTATCCGGAGTTGACGCCCTTGGCGAACGTGATCAGATCCGGTGTCACATCCCAGGCCTGGCACGCGAACCATTCCCCGATTCGCCCGAACCCGACCATCACTTCGTCGGCGATGTAGACGATTCCGTACTTGTCGCACAGCGCTCGAACGCCGGCCAGATATCCGGGCGGCGGGATCAGCACACCGTTGGTGCCGATGACCGATTCCAGGATCAGCCCGGCGATGTTCTGCGCGCCTTCGAGCACGATGACCTGTTCGAGGTGCGCAAGCGCTGCGGCTGTCTCGTCCTCGGGAGTCGTTGTGCCCCAGGGCGACCGGTACGGGTACGGCCCGAAGAAGCGTACGACGTCGACGTTGGTCGGCTCGGTACCCCATCGCCGCGGCTCGCCGGTGAGACCGATAGCGACTCCGGTTCCGCCGTGGTACGAGCGGTAGGCGGCAAGCATCTTCGTGCGTCCGGTGTGCTGGCGCGCCAGCCTCACCGCATGCTCGACGGCTTCGGCACCGCCCGTCGTGAAGAACACCCGTTTCAGATCACCCGGAGCGCGTTCGGCGATCAGAGCGGCGAGTTCACTGCGCTTGTTGTTGGCCACGGTCGGAGAGATGGTCGTCAGAACCTGGGCCTGTTCGACGATGGCGGCCACCACGTCGGGGTGTTGATGCCCGAGATTGACGTTGACCAACTGGGACGAGAAGTCCAGGTACCGATTGCCCTTGTCGTCCCAGAACCACGACCCCTCGGCACCCTCGACGGTGATCGGGTTCAGTTCGGCCTGCGCCGACCAGGAGTAGAACACGTGATCCATCTACTTGCCGCCTTTCTTCGGTGTGACACTCACCGGAGCGTACGACTGGCCGACGGCAACAGTCCCGTCGCCCGTCACGACGTAGCCGTGACAGATGTGCGAATCTGCGGGATGATGCTTTCTCCGTACGCTTCGAGCGTCGCTGCCTTGGCGTCGTGCTGCAGGTACACCGAGAACTGGTCGACGCCGAGCGCCTCGAGCTCCTTCAGCTTGGCGATGTGATCGGCCGGGGTGCCCAGTAGGCAGAACCTGTCGATCACCTCGTCCGGAACGAATTCTGCGTGCGAGTTTCCGGCTCGACCGTGCTCGTTGTAGTCGTACCCTTTGCGCGCCGCGATGTAGTCGGTGAGTGCCTGCGGAACACCGCCGCCGTCACCGCCGTAGCGTGCGACGATATCGGCGACGTGATTGCCGACCATTCCACCGAACCAACGGCATTGATCGCGGGCATGTTCGACCCCGGCCTCGGTGCCGTCGGTGACGTAGGCGGGAGCTGCCACGCAGATCGAGATCGAATCCGGATCTCGGCCCGCCTGCTCGGCCGCAGCACGCACTCGGCCGATCGTCCACGCAGCGATATCCGGATCTGCCAATTGCAGAATGAATCCGTCCGCTACCTGCCCGGTGAGCTCGAGGGCTTTCGGTCCGTACGCCGCGACCCAGACCTCCAGCGTCGAGTGTTCCGCCCACGGAAACTGCACCGTCGTCTCACCCACTCGGGCGCTGCGCCCGTTGGCCAAATTTCGGATCACCTCGATCGAGTCTCGAAGCGAGGCAAGTGTTGTCGGCTTCCCTCCGAGAGCGCGGACCGCGGAATCACCCCGACCGATGCCGCAGACGGTTCGATTGCCGAACATGTCGTTGAGTGTCGCGAACGTCGACGCCGTTACGGTCCAATCGCGGGTAGCCGGATTGGTGACCATCGGACCCACGGTCACACGCCTGGTCGCGGCCAGAATCTGACTGTAGATGACGTACGGTTCCTGCCACAGCAGATGCGAATCGAACGTCCATACGTGCGAAAACCCATGCGTCTCGGCCTGTCTGGCCAGATCGATCACCCGCGACGCCGGCGGATTGCACTGCAGCACCACCCCGATGTCCATGCTCAGATCAGATTCTGTGACAGGTCGCGGCGAACGAAGCGGCCGTGTCCCGCAGTGCCGGAATAGGATCCACTGTCGACGATGACGCGCCCGCGAGACATGACGGTGTCCACGTGCCCGTCGATCTCGAAACCCTCGTACGCCGAATAGTCCATGTTCATGTGGTGGGTCTTCTCGACCCCGATGCTGGTGTGCCCGTTCGGGTCGTAGATCACGATGTCGGCATCTGCTCCCGGGCTGATGACGCCCTTTCTCGGATACATACCGAACATCCGGGCCGGGGTGGTGCAACAGACGTCGACCCACTTCTCGAGGGTGATCTTGCCGCTCTTGACCCCCTGGAACATCAAGTCGATGCGATGTTCCACCGAACCGATTCCGTTGGGAATCTTGGAGAAATCGCTGATTCCCATTTCTTTCTGGTCCTTCATGCAGAACGGGCAGTGGTCGGTACTGACGGTTGCCACGTCACCGGTGCGCAGGTAGCGCCACAATTCGTCCTGATGGCCCTCGGCTCGCGACCGCAGGGGCGTCGAGCAGACCCATTTGGCCCCCTCGAAGCCGGGTGCACCGAGTTGTTCTTCGAGCGAGAGATAGAGGTACTGCGGACACGTCTCGGCAAACACGTTCTGCCCGTTGCCCCGAGCCTGCGCAATCTGTTCGAGAGCCTGCTTTGCCGATACGTGCACGACGTACAGCGGCGCTCCGGTGACGTCGGCCAGCATGATCGCTCGATGCGTCGCCTCTTCCTCCAGCTGCCACGGACGCGATGTCCCGTGGAAGTACGGGGCCGTGTCGCCGCGTGCGATGGATTGGGCCACGAGGACATCGATGGCAATCCCGTTCTCCGCGTGCATCATCAACAGCGCACCCGTTTCCGCCGCCGACTGCATGGCGCGCAGGATCTTGCCGTCGTCGGAGTAGAAGACCCCCGGATACGCCATGAACAGTTTGAAGCTGGTGACACCCTCGGAGACCAACTCGCTCATGGCTTTCAGCGAATCATCGGTGACGTCGCCGATGATCTGATGAAACCCGTAATCGATCGCGCACCGACCAGCGGCCTTGTCATGCCACTGCGCCAGAGTGTCCTGGACGCGTTGGCCGGGAGTCTGGATGGCGAAATCCACGATGGTCGTCGTACCACCCCACGCCGCTGCACGCGTTCCGGTTTCGAAGGTATCGGAGGCGAACGTGCCCCCGAACGGCATCTCCATGTGCGTGTGTCCGTCCACGCCGCCCGGAATCACGTACTTCCCGGTGGCATCGATGACGACGTCCGCCGATGTCTTCAGATCTGCGGCCAAGGACACCGAGCCGGGTGCCAGCACTGCGACGATGGTCTCACCGTCGATGAGCACATCCAGTTCCTGTGCGCCGGTGGTGGATACGACAGTGCCGCCGTGCACGAAGGTGGTGGCCATCAGGGTTGCACCAGCGGGCCGTAGGCGTCGGGTCTACGGTCGCGGTAGAACGCCCATCGGTCGCGGACCACTTTGATCAGGTCCATGTCCAGGTCCCGAACGACGATCTCGGACTCCGAATCCGACGCCACCTCGCCGACGAATTTGCCCTCGGGATCGACGAAATAGCTGGTGCCGTAGAAATCGTCGTCGCCGTACTCGGATTCGATTCCGACGCGGTTGATCGCACCCACGTAGTACTCGTTCGCGACGGCGGACGCGGGTTGCTCGAGCTTCCACAGATAATTCGACAGACCCCGTGAGGTCGCCGAGGGATTGAAGACGATCTCGGCACCGGCGAGTCCGAGAGCACGCCAGCCTTCGGGGAAATGCCGGTCGTAACAGATATAGACACCGATGCGGCCGACGGCGGTATCGAACACCGGCCACCCCAGGTTGCCGGGACGGAAATAGAACTTCTCCCAGAATCCGTTCACGTGGGGAATGTGATGCTTGCGGTATTTACCAAGATACGTGCCGTCGGCGTCGACCACGGCCGCGGTGTTGTAGAGCAACCCGGGCTGTTCCTGCTCGTAGACGGGCAGGATCATGACGATCCCGAGCTCTTTCGCCAACGCCGCGAACCGGTCGACCGTCGGGCCCGGTACGGATTCGGCGTACTCGTAGAATTTCGCATCCTGGAGCTGGCAGAAGTACGGACCGTAGAAAAGCTCTTGAAAGCAGACAACTTTCGCGCCCTGCTCGGCGGCGGACCGAGCAAACCCCTCGTGTGCCTCGATCATCGATTCTTTGTCACCGGTCCACGTGCTCTGGACCAACGCAGCTCGAACTGTGGACATCATCGGCACTCCATCTCTCGCTGGCTTGCACCCTCAAGGTATTTTGCGCCGTGTTACGGGATCGTTCGTCCGGTTTCGTATGTATTAATCGTGCACAGTTCTCGGCGAACTCACGAGTTCGAGTTGGGCAACAACGCGCGGACGGCATCGATGGTGTCCGCGGTGGCAAGGTTCTTGTCCGGTCGGTATCGCAACACTCGGGCGAAACGCAGCGCCACCCCGCCCGGATAGCGCGAGCTGACCTGCACTCCGTCGAGTTCGATTTCGACTATCAACTCGGGCCGCAGGTACACAGTGTGCTGATCTCGCTCGCGTTCGTGTTTCGGGAATTCCTCCGTCTGCCACTGCAGCAACACATCGGTCAGGCCTTTGAACGTTTTGCCGACCATGATCGGTTCACCGCCATCGGGATCGCGGGCCCCCAGATGCAGGTTGGACAGAAAGCCCGTACGTCGGCCGTATCCCCACTCCGCGCCGAGAACAACGAGATCGAGAGTGTGTTCGGGTTTGACCTTCTGCCAACTCTTTCCGCGCCGGCCTGCCGCATACGGGGCGCTCAGGGCCTTGAGCATGACTCCCTCGTGCCCGGCATCGAGCGCAGCATCGAAGTGGGCGGCCGCCCCGTCGGCGTCGGGCCGCACGGCACTCGGAATCCGATGGCCCGGCGCCACCTTGTCGAGCGCTGCGAGACGCTCTTCGAGTGGAGCGTCGAGCAGATCGACGCCGTCGAGATGCAGACAGTCGAAGAAGTAGGGCTGCAGCAACAATTCGTGTGCGCTCTCGGCACCGAACCGGCTCATCGTCTCCTGGAACGGACGCGGTCTGCCACTGTCGTCCAGTGCGAGTGTTTCGCCATCGAGGACCACCGACTCGCAGGGAAGTGCACGGACCAGTTCCACCAGCTCGGGCACACCGGCGGTGATATCGCGCAGGGTGCGGGTGTAGATGCTCACGTCGGATCCCGAGCGATGCACCTGAATTCGGGCACCGTCCAGCTTGTACTCGACCGTCACATCCCCCGCCAGCTGCTCCCACGCACCCCGAAGGGACTCCGCCGGCGACGCCAGCATCGGGCGAACCGGCCGACCGACTTCGAGTCGAAAGGCGTTCAATGCCTCGACACCACCGGTCATGGCGGCGACGGCAGTGGCAGACAATCGACCGGACAGCATGAACGCCCGCCGCACCGACGCCTGCGGCAGAGCTGTGGCAGCGGCGACAGCGTCGACCATGATGCCCTCGAGCGCACCTTGCCTCAGCTCGCCCGTGACCAACCTGATGACGAACGCCCGCTCGTCGGCCGTGGTCCGCGAGAACAAGTCCAGCAGCAGGGCCGAACGTCGCGCAGCCGAACCAGCGCCCGACGTCGCCGCCACCTCGGACAACTTCTCGTCCACCTCGGCAACCGTCAGTGTCGACTCCGATGCGGACGGGACATCCAGATCTGCGAGTGTGCGCCAGCCGACCCCGATCCGTCCCTGCGGCAATTCGCCCGACAACCACGACACCGCCGGTGCGATATCACCCGCCTGTGCCTCGGACAGCACAGCACCGAGCTCCTCGATCTTGACCTTGCGCGAACGCGTCGCGGCCACGGCCCGAGAGGTTTCGACAATCCTGGACATCAGCACTCATCGAACATAACCGCACCCACCGACTGGCCTACCCAACCGGGTCATTCCGCAGGCTCCACTCCTGCCTGACATTCAATTGTTACCGCTGTGACTCCAGCGGCCGGTGTTCTTGCTGTTACGTTCGATGTATGCCTGTGACGTCCCGAGCAGGAGTGAAGCCTGCGGGACGACCCGGCGGCGGGCCGGCGACGGATCAGCTGAATCCCACCACCCGGTCGCCCCAGGCAGCGCGCATGTCTCCGTCGGGATCGTCGACGAGCGTGTCGGACGTATCGATCACCAGAGTCCATCGATTCTTCTCGGTGTACGGGGCCCAGTGCTTGGACGCGTCCAGCGCGGCCGGTACTCCGTACCGCGCGAAGGCCAGCCACCGCCGCTGCATCCGGGCCGACACCGCCATCGCCGGTTTGCGACCCCCCAGCCAGAAGGTGGGATCTCGGTTGAGAGTTCCGAAATTGCCGAACACGTACGGCAGTTCGGTCGCGTGGCCGGCCCCTACTCGCGCGGCCTTGAGCATCGGCGTCGCGTGATCGAAACGGTACATCCAGGTCGGCGAATGTCTACTGTGCCCGTCGGCGATCCACAGACTCGGCATGACGAAGCCCGCGTCGCGCGAGATCGCCTGCGCCCCGGCGGGTTTATTCCTGTCCGGGTAGGCGGCCATGATTTCCGCGATGCGCGAGGCGGGCATGTCCGCGTGATCGTGCGCGATGGCCCGGAACATCTCCGAGACGGTGTCGGATGTGATCGGCATCAACGGGGACTTCATGAACCGGAAGATCGAGGGCTCGTCGTGGTTGGTGCCGATGATCAACGGAATTCTGTGCGACAGACCTTTTTGAAAGGCCGCGACCGGGTAACGGGGCACGATGTCTCCGTCGACGACGGGCGAAAGTCCCAGTGTCCCAGGCACTGTGGTCGGAATCTCGTAGCAGAGAGTGTCCCCCGCGGTGACCAGTCTGCTGAAGTGCATCTCGAGCAACTCGCCGACATCCTCGCGGTCGACCCCCACGAGCTCGAGGAACCGGGCGGCCACCGCAGCGCCGCGTTCGGGACCGTACACGGACGTGGCCGGGGCACTTTGCACGATCGCTCGATGGAAGAGCCCCTCGGCCTTGGGCGAGGTCATCAGAGTGGTGACCGACGCGCCCCCGGAGGACTCGCCGAAGACGGTGATCTCGTCGGGGTCCCCACCGAAGGCGGAGATGCACTCCCGGACCCAGTGCAGCGCCGCAATCTGGTCGCGCAAGCCGAGATTGGTCTCGAAGACGTGCTCGTCGGTGGAGAAGGACGACAGATCGAGAAAGCCGAATGCGCCGAGACGAAAGTTGATCGAGACCACGACCACGTCGCCGTTCTCGCTCAGATGTCGCCCGTCGTACACCTGTTGCGCGGACGAACCGAGCGAATACGCGCCGCCGTGGATCCACACCAGCACCGGACGCAGTTCGCCGTCCGGCCGTGGTGCCCACACGTTGAGCGACAGGCAATCCTCGGAGATCGACAACGACGGATCGATCGGGACCGGGCTGTCGCGGCCCTGCGGTGCCATCGCACCGAAGTGCAGACCGTCGAGCACGCCGTTCCACGGCTGCATGGGACGCGGTGCTCGAAACCGCAACTCACCCACCGGCGGCGTCGCGTACGGAATACCCCTCCAGGCGACTGTCGGCGATGCGTCGGCCGCGACCGGGTAGCCGAGAACGTCGCCGTACGGCGTGCTCACACGCACGGTGGAGTCGGACGTGGTGTCGTCCATCGCACCTCCCTTCGGGTCGTTGCTCAACGTACCAACTCCATCCCCGACGCCGGCCCGCTCGAAACCCCCGGCAGCGCTCCCATCGAACCGAGGAACGAGTCATGAAGAGAATTGGATCCGCCCTGGCGGCGGTCGTCGGAGTGTGCCTGTTGTCTGCCTGCGGTTCGGGCGGCGGAGGTGACGGACCCATGGCGACGGTCATCACCGACCGCCCCCAGCCGATCACCGCGGTTCCGACCACCGACCGTGGCCTGCCGTCGAGCAGTGTGCCTTCCACGCCGTCCTCCACGACACCGTCCAGCACCACGAAGACCACGCCGAGTGCCGTTGCGCAGCAAGCGAACCCGACACAGTACGCGGGCAAGGCTCCGGGCTGGTACTACTTCACGAGCCCCAGCGGCAAGTTCGAGTGCGGTATAGCCGTACAAGAGACGTCGATCGCCGGTTGCCACGGCTCGCTGCCCGACTCGGCCCCCGAGGTGACCGACAGTGCATCCTCCGACCGGGTGAAACCCAATTCAGTGCAGATCATCGCCGGCTCCCCCGCGAAGTTCGAGAGCCTGGGCGATCCCAAGTTCCACCGATTCGACGGACCCGCGGCGGCACTCCCGTACGGCGAAGAACTCACCGTGGCGGGTAGTGGATCCACCAACGGGCTTCGATGCAGCGTCGACGAGCAGACCGGAGTCACCTGCACCGATCAGGTCGGCCACGGTTTCACCGTCTCGGACGACGATTTCGACCTTCGCTGACGGCGTCGTTCGCGCGGCGAAAGACCAGGCGTAATGTCCCAGGACGGTACGACAATCCCTGCCGTACGGTCTCCCCAGCGGCCGGCGCCCGCGCGCGGCCAGAAGGTGCATCACACATGAATCAGACCTCGGACCGTCACACAGCGAAGGTCATCGGCGTCAGCGTCGCCGCCGCTGTAGGCGGCTTCCTGTTCGGCTTCGACAGTTCGGTCATCAACGGAGCTGTCGATTCGATCGAAGACCACTTCTCTCTCGGCTCGTTCACCACCGGCTTCGTGGTTGCGATCGCCCTGATCGGCTGCGCGATCGGTGCCTGGTTCGCCGGTAGCCTCGCCGATCGCTGGGGCCGCAAGAAGGTGATGCTGCTCGGCTCGGCCCTGTTCGTCATTTCCTCGGTCGGCTCCGGGCTCGCGTTCAGCGTTCCCGATCTCATGCTCTGGCGTGTGCTCGGCGGTCTCGGCATCGGCATCGCGTCGGTCATCGCACCGGCCTACATCGCCGAAATCGCGCCCGCCAAATGGCGTGGCGCGCTGGCCTCGCTGCAGCAATTGGCGATCACCATCGGTATCTTCGCTGCCCTACTGTCCGACGCCCTTCTCGCGGGTGCGGCCGACGGAGCCTCCAACGACCTGTGGTTCGGTGTCGAGGCGTGGCGCTGGATGTTCCTCGTCGGTGTGGTCCCCGCTCTGGTCTACGGAATCCTGGCTACCCTGATCCCGGAGTCACCCCGCTACCTGGTGGGTCAGCATCTGGACGAGGAAGCCGCCGCGGTTCTGGCGAACATCACCGGCGAGCTGCATCCCGACGAGCGAGTGCACGAGATCAGGCTGACGCTGCGCAAGGAGGCCCGATCGTCGTTCGCCGACATCCGTGGCCCCAAGTTCGGTCTGCAGCCGATCGTCTGGGTGGGCATCACGATGGCCGTCCTGCAACAGCTGGTCGGCATCAATGCGATCTTCTACTACTCGACGACGCTGTGGCGGTCGGTCGGGTTCACCGAGGACCAGTCGTTCACCACCTCGGTCATCACCGCGGTCATCAACGTGGCCATGACGTTCGTGGCGATTCTGTTCGTCGATCGCATCGGCAGGCGCAAGCTGCTGATGGCGGGGTCCATCGGAATGTTCGTCGGACTCGTCATGGCATCCGTCGCCTTCTCGCAGGCGACCGGCAGCGGCGACGAGGTCAGTCTGCCGTCGCCGTGGGGTGCGATCGCGTTGGTCGGGGCGAATCTGTTCGTCATCTTTTTCGCATCGACCTGGGGGCCGATCATGTGGGTCATGCTCGGCGAGATGTTCCCCAACCGGATGCGCGCCATGGCTCTGGGTATCGGTACGGCTGCGAATTGGATCGCCAACTTCGCTGTCACGCTTGCCTTCCCACCACTGACGTCGTCCGTCGGATTGTGGGTCATCTACGCCGGCTTCGCGCTCTTCGCTGCGCTGTCGTTCCTCTTCGTCAAGTCCAACATCCGTGAGACCAAGGGCATGGAGCTCGAGGACATGCTGGGCTAGACCCAGGCCGAGGTGAAGGGGCAGTAACACCGGCACATCGTGACCGGTGTTACTGTCACTGACGTTCTGACACGGGGTGTGTCCGCCGATGCGGATGCTGAGATCAAACCCGCCGAACCTGATGCAGGTAATACTGACGAAGGGATGTCAAGGCGATGACGCCTGTTGTATCTGCGGACCCGGTCCGCTTCACCACTCGACTCTGGGACGCATCCGCGCACATCAGACGCGCGATCGACGATCTCGAATTTCTCTGCCTACTCGGTGCGGGAACCCTTCCACTCGACGCGTTCCGTCGATATCTGGAACAGGATTCGCTGTATCTCGGTGGCTACGTGAAGTCGCTCTCCCTGCTGGCAGCGCACGCGCCGACACCGGTGGCCGGAGCCTTCTGGGCCGGCGCTGCAGCGAGTGCGATGGACGAGGCCGCCTCGCACGAGGCCATGCTCACCGGAGACGTTCTCCCGCCCTCCGCCGAGACGCCGACGCCTTCACCGGCATGCCTCGGCTACACCTCCTATCTGACGGCCGTCGCCGCGACCGAGCCGTATCCCGTTGCGGCGGCAGCTGTTCTGCCGTGCTTCTGGATCTACGCCGACGTCGGCCGCTCGCTCGCCGGAGCGGCGAAAGCCGTGCTGGCACGCGATCCCGGTCATCCCTACGCACAGTGGGTGGCCAACTACGACGCACCCGAATTCCATGCCATCGTCGATGCCGCCAAGGGCTTCGTCGACGACGCGGCCGACTCTGCGACGGAACTGCAGCGTGAGCAGATGATCGACGCCTTCGTCGTTGCGTCGAGGTACGAATTGATGTTCTGGGACAGCGCATTACACCCCACTCCGTGGCCATCGACCGAGAGCGCGGTGCACGCATGAGAACGTCTCGATCGCTCACGGTGATGGTGGCGACAGTCCTCGCAACCACGGTGATGGCCGGCTGCTCGCAGTCGACGGATTCCGACACCATCCGTTTCGCCCTCGACTGGACTCCCAACACCAATCACACCGGCCTCTACGTCGCCCTTCAGGAGGGCTACTTCGCCGACGCCGGGCTCGATGTGGAGGTACTGCCGTACAACAACACGGCCGCGGACACGCTCGTCGATGCAGGCAACGCCGAATTCGGTATCAGCACCCAGAGTTCGACGGTCTTCGCGAGATCCGCCGGCGCCCGGACCGTGTCCGTCCTCGCACCACTGCAGCACTGGGCCACCGGCATCGGAGTGCGTGCGGATCGGGACGACATCGCGAGCCCACGCGCACTCGACGGCAAGGTCTACGCCGGTTTCGGTGAATCCGGCGAGCAGGCCGGGCTCCGGCAGGTCATCGAGAACGACGGTGGCACAGGCGAATACGAGACCGTCGTACTCGGCACATCGGCCTACGAGGCGGTGTACTCCGGCACTGCGGACTTCACCGTGTCCTACCTCGCATGGGAGGGCATCGAGGCAGAGCACAGCGGAACGCCGATGAAGTACTTCGATTACACCGATTACGGGTTCCCCGACGCCTACGCCATCACCATCAACGGGAACGAGCCGTGGCTGGCTGCGCATCCGGACGAGGCGAAGAAGTTCGTGCAGGCGCTGCAGCGTGGCTACCAACTCGCAGCGGACGATCCGGACAGGGCGGCTCAGGATCTGATCGACGCCAATCCCGGTACGTTCACCGACGAATCGTTGGTGTTCGAGAGTCAGAAGATGCTCGCAGAGAAGTACATGAAGGATTCCGCGGGCGAAGTCGGACGACAGAGCATCGACACGTGGACCGCGTACTCGAAGTTTCTCTACGACAGCGGGGTACTCACCGATCAGAGCGGTGCACCGCTGAGCGCCGAACCGGACTGGTCCACCTATTTCACCGATGACTACCTCGGCGATCGATGAGCCGGTGACCGCCGAGCGAGATACGTTCTCGCTCAGCGGTGTCCGAGCTTCGTTGCGGTGGGCATGGCCCGCGGTGACCGTCGTCGTCCTGTCGATCGCGGTGTGGCAGATCTATGTCGAGGTCAGCGGCATCAGGCCACAGGTACTGCCCTCCCCCGGCCGCGTTCTCACGCAGGGCTGGGCCCAACGCGAGGCGATTGCCGAGAACGCCGCAGCGACACTGCAGGTGACACTCGTCGGGTTCGCGGTCTCGCTCGTGCTGGCCTGGCTGCTCGCCATCGCCGTGGACTTCTCCCCGTGGCTGCGCCGTGCGTTCGTACCCTTGTTCGTCGTCTCGCAGACACTGCCGATCATCGCCATCGCACCGCTGCTCATCATCTGGTTCGGGTTCGGACTGTTACCGAAGATTCTCGTGATCGCACTGGCGACGTTCTTTCCCATGGCCATCGGGCTCATCGAGGGGTTCGCCGCCGCAGATCGCGACGCGCGAGCCCTCCTGGCCACCATGGGGGCCGGCCGCTGGCAGCAGTTCCGCTACGTACGGCTGCCGTCGGCACTTCCTCGATTCTTCACCTCGCTTCGCATCGGCATCACCTACGCCGTCGTCGGTGCGATCTTTGCCGAATACGCAGGAGCCACCGCAGGACTCGGTATCTACATGAGTCAGCAGAAGAATTCGTTCCGTACCGATTTGGTACTTGCAGCCGTTGCCGTCACCGCGGTGATCAGCGTGCTCCTGTTCGTCTCGACGTTCGTGGTCGAACGCGTCGTCGCCCCGTGGGCACGTCAGGGGTCGGCGGGCCACAATGTCTGAACTCGAGCACAGCATCGACATCTCGGCTCTGAGAAAATCGTTCGGCGGAAAACCGGTACTCGACGGCGTGTCGTTCGGCGTCCGGCCCGGTGAATTCGTGTCGATCATCGGTCCGAGCGGCTCGGGTAAGAGCACGGTGTTCAACATGCTCGCCGGCCTCGATACACCCGATTCGGGCTCGGTCCGAGTCCCGCCGTGTGCCTACATGCCGCAGAAGGACCTACTGTTCCCGTGGCGATCGGTGCTCGACAACACCTCGCTCGGCCTCGAAGTACAAGGCGTCGCCAAGAAGGAGGCACGAGCGCGGGCACGCGAGTTGTTCCCGGTGTTCGGTCTCGACGGGTACGAGTCCGCTCGCCCGTCCGAACTGTCCGGTGGCATGCGGCAACGAGCAGCACTGCTGCGCACCGTGGTGCAGGGACGGTCGGTGTTGCTGTTGGACGAGCCCTTCGGGGCATTGGACTCGTTGACCCGTAGTGACATGCAGGCCTGGCTGCAGCAGGTCTGGTCGGAGTTCAGGTGGACGGTGCTGATGATCACCCACGACATCCGCGAGGCGGTCTACCTGTCCGATCGGGTGGTGGTCCTCTCGCCACGACCCGCCCACGTTCGACGGCAGGTCGACGTACCGCTGCCTCGACCCCGGGAGCTCGAGATCGTGACGACGCCACAGTTCGCCGCCGTCGAGAAGCAGTTGATGGATGTTCTGTCGAGCTCGCCGAACCATTGACCGAGCCGATGCAGGGCTCAGTCGACGCAGGGGATGCCGCCGTTGCTGTGCACACCCTGGTCCGGGGCGGCCGGTAGGTCCTGGGACGGCTCGGGTACGGCTACCGCGAGCGGTGGTGGTGGTGCCGGATCCGACGTCGGGTCGAGGGCTGCGGGCGCCGGTTGCGCAGGACCGATCAATCGCGCTGCGTCGGCTCTGATGGCGTCGACGTCGACGAGATTGACGTCCTGACCGTCGACGGTGTCGTAGCCCGTGATCGGCAGCGTGTAGAAGTCGATATCACCCTTCATGACGGCACCGGCTCCCCCGGCCAGGCCGATCGGGTCGAGGCCTGCGTCGATGACGATGTCGTTCTTGGTACCCGCGATCAGCTCACGCAATTCGCTGATGTTCGCCAGCACGCCGGATGCGCTGAGCTTGGCCATCACTCCGGCCACGAACGCCTGCTGCCGCTTGGTTCTGTCGAGGTCACCGTTGTCGAGTCCGTGCCGTTGACGCACGAAGGACAACGCCTGAGTCGCGCTCAACTCTTGTGCACCCGCGGGGAAGTCCGCACCCGAGTACGTATCGTGCACCGGGTTGTTCAGGCAGACCTGGATCGGGCCGACTGCCGTCGCCACGTCGTAGAACCCCAGAAGATTGACTTCCGCGAAATGATCGATCGGCACATCGAGGAGATCGCGAACGGCCGTCAGTGTCGAGCGGCGCCCCGCCTCGCGTGCTCGACGCTCACGCTCGGCCGCGTCGGTGACACCCTCGTCGAGCAATTGGGTGTCGGCATCGGCCTTGGCGAGCCCGTAGGCCTCCTTGATCTTGCGCTTGCCGTACCCGGGAACGTCGACGTAGTCGTCGCGCGGTATCGACAGCGCTGTCGCTCGTCCACCGCCGGCCGGAAGATGCACCAGCAGAAGCGTATTGGTGTTGTATCCCCCGACGTCGCTGTCACCGGCATGCAGGGTGTCGGTGACGAACGCGGCCGGCAGATCGTTGCCGTCCATGTCCTTACGACTGTCGAGCCCGATCAGCAGAATGTTGGTGTCGGCACCGTTGACATCCGGATCGTTGTTCGCGATACCGTCGAGCGCATCGGAGGTGGTCAGTCCGGTGGTTGCCTCCCGGTACACCGCGAATCCGACGCCACTGACTGCAACGGACGCCACCGCCGCCGTCGCAACGAGCACTCGGCCGATCCGCAGCGCAACAGCGTGGTCGCCGGACGGACGCGCCAACCGGTGGCGTCCTGGTCCACGTTCGATGCCGCTACCAGGGCCGTTCGGTTGCACCCTGACAGGCTACTCGGCTCTCACACGGGCGAGATCGTGCCCAGACGCCGCGCGAGCTCGTCGACGGCCGAGAATGCCGCGTCGAGGCTGGCCCGAGCCTGCGGAATCTTCGGTGCCAGACCGGCAACCCGCTCGGCAAGGGTCAGGTCGATCGGGACGAAATGCACGTCCATGCCCAGTGCGGCACCGAGAACCTGCCGCAGCTGCCCCGTGGTGTGGTCGATCGACGCTGCCTCCGAGCCCGGGGTGTACTCGTTCCCCCGACTGGTGACCACAACCGCAGGCTTGCCGACGAGTGGTGCTGTGTCGCCGTCGAACGGCACCGTGATGCCGGGAACGTGCACGTAGTCGATCCACGCCTTCAGCGTCGACGGGATCGACCAGTTGTACATCGGTGCACCGATCAGTACGACGTCCGCGGAGATCAGTTCCTCGATCAGCTCGACTTGTAGAGCCTCGGCTGCCGCGTCCACGGTCTCGTCGGCAGTCCGCAGGTGCGGTGCCCAATGCAGTGCCGAGGTCGGCAGATGTGGCAATGCATTGACGTGCAGATCACGGCGAATCACCGAATGATCGGTTCCGATGCTGTGCCACGCGTCCGAGAAGTGGGCTGTCACCCGACGGCTGATCGAACGGGACAGGTCGGCAGACGAATCCAGGTGCAACAACTGCGGCACTGAAACACTCCTCGGATGGTGGGTGTCCCGAGCCTAGGCGAACCGAACGCTCCTATCCTGGTCGGATGGACTTCCGATTCGTCACCCGCGCGCTGAGTTCGCGCTCCGCCGCACGAATCACGACGGCACTGCACGAGAACACGGACACGGACGTCGATGTCCGTCTCGGCGGAGTGTCGGTGGACCTGGACGACTCCGCGCGCGCTGCGGTGCTCGAACTGCTCACCCAGCTGGCCACCGCCAGGGCTGTGGCCATCGGAACCGTCGAAGAACTGCTGACGACCTCGCAAGCGGCAGAGGTACTCGGTGTCTCCGACACCTACGTCCGGCGTTTGGCCGACGCCGGAGACCTACCGATCGAAATGCGTGGCACCCACCGACGCTTCCGGCTGGAAGACCTTCTGCGACACCGTGATCGATTTCGCTGACGGGCTGCGGTGGCCGATCAGCCGGCCTCGCGCTCGAACTGCTCGGACTGCAATGTCATGAGGTCACGAAACGCGTGGCCGGCTGCACGCCACAGCTGTTCCGCATCGATGTAGTCCACGCCGCGAAGGTCGACGTCTCCCAGATACGCCCCGACGTCGACCGACAGCATCCCGATCACCGACGACACCTCTGCATCGAGGTACGTCACCCGCGTGTTCTGGAGTTCTCGAAACTGCGTCGAGAAGAACTCCGCCGGAATTCTCCGATCGACGAACTGTGCGATGAGAAAAAGGAAGCGGGACGAATGAGCGGATGCCGCTCGGTATGACTGCTCCATGGTGAATACCTCTCCCCACGGTCGACAGCACCCCTCGCACTGTCGACCGTCGAGCTCGCTGAGACCCGAAACCCGATGCACAGACGAACTCTCGAGCATCGATTCGACCCAGCGATTGAAACAGGGAGCTCGTCGTACAAGCGCTAGGTTAATCAGACGCTTCGACGGTTTCCGCACGTTGCGCGAAGTTGGTGAAAGCTCACAAGATCACCGCGTTCACCTGCTAGTTCTTACTGAAAGGAACCGAGAGGGGCGCGATCGGGAGTGTCCAACTGCCAGAACTGCCAGCCGTCCCGCTCCTCGACATCTCCACTGATGTGCGTGGCGACGGCACTGGCGGCGACGGACGGGTTGTCGAACCGTCGACCCTCCATCGGCCCGGCCGTGATTTCCAGGCGCTGAGTCTGCGGGTCGAATCGCCCACTGAGCCGGTATCCCTCGCAATCGGCCACCACCCGTACCCGGTTGTCGATCACTTCCTCTTCGACGACGACCTTGGACTTCCGCGTTGCTTTGACCCTGGGCGTGCGAACCCACGTCTGCTCGGGTCCGACGTCGACGGACGTGTCCAGGGTGGCGCTCAGTCCCAGCAGTTCCCAGCGTTCACTGCCGTGAGCCACCCTGTCGACTGCAATGGCGTGATGCCCGGTTCGTGTCCGTAGCGGCGAATCCTGTACCCACAGATCCACTTCTCCACGAATATCCGACGCCATCTCCTCGGAGGACACCATGTAGAACCGCGGTTCCTCGGTTGCCAGGTCCACGAACACCCAGTACGACGACCCCGTGTCGTCGCTCTCGAGCGACTCGTCCTGCCTGCGGGCCTTCCAGTCGCCCGTGACCTTCGATCGCACCCGCACGATGCAGGAGGACTTACCGTCCATCGACCAGACCTGAACGGGATTGCGACGCGAGGTGGTCAGACGCTCCGCGCGTCCACCGCGCTGCGCGACGGTTCTGATGAAAGCCTTGATTCCCCGGTCGGATGTGTCTTCCACGGTTTGCCGCCTTAAGCCTCGAGCGCCCCGTACTTATGAAGAGAGGTGTTGCGACGGGTGGCGCTCGCACGACTCGGTTTCCCTCAGCCTACTGCGTCGATGCGTGCTCGAGTAACTACCGGAAGATCGCCGTTCGGCTGCCGGTTACCGTGGAGACATCGAACACTGCCAGGAGGTACCGCAATGCCGGTGACGATCACCCATGACACCGCCGCCCACCGATTCGAGATTCACGTCGACTCCGAGCCGGCCGGGTACTCCGAGTACTTCGAGTCGAACGGCGTCCGAACCTTCCACCACACCGTGACACTGCCTCGGTTCCGCGGCCGAGGGCTGGCCGCCGCGCTCACCGAATACGCCCTCGACGACACCAGCACGCAGGGCCTCCAAGTGGTCCCTGCGTGCTGGTTCGTGCGCGACTTCATCGACGCAGCCGGCGATCGATATTCACATCTGGTCAAACGATGACCGGTCAGCGATTTGCCGAGACGAATCCGGACCCGATACCGGATTCAGAACTGTCACCGTTTCCGGGTGTTCCCTCGTCGTTCCCAGTGGTTTTCCCGACCGATTCCTGAACGGGTTCGATTCGTTCTTGTGCCGCAACACTTTCCGCAGCCCGCTCGGCTGCTACCCGACGCCGTTCGTAGTTCTCGACACCCCGGGCAACCCGTTGTCGATGTTCACTCAAAACATGTTCGTAGTACATCTGTTCTCCTACAGAAAGAATGGACGCCTCACACGGAGCACAGCCGTGCGGCGCAAAATAGTCGACGCGTCGTTGTCGAGGCTCATCGGCCTCGATCCGCGAAAGCTCTACTCAGAGAGCGTGATCGGCAATAGCCGCGGATCGCGTGTAGACGACGCCCCGGCCTGCGAGCTCGAAATTTGCTGCCATTGTCCACCTCCACGATCGATGCGATGTACCCGTACGACGATCATGCACTGCCGAGGCATCGAACTCCACTGATTAAATTCGGCGCTCGAGAATTGTTGTGCAGCTGGGCGTTCCAGGGGCGCACTCGAACGAGTGGTGGAGTGTGGCCCGACTACTTCGATTCGATCGGTCGGTAGGCCTTCCCGGTGTACGCGAACGCGCGCGCGTTTGTCAGGTACGCGCAGTCCGGTGTCGCTGTTCTGCTCGCGTGTGGCAAACGCGCTCGCGTGTGCGAACGGGATGGGTGTTGCGAGTGAACGTCCGGCACTGTCGGAGGCGACGTGGTGCCGGCACCTCTGGTGCTATGCGAATGCGCGCGCGTTTGCCGGGTGCGCGCAGTGTGGTGTCACTGTTCTGCTCGCGTCCGGCGAGTGCGCGCGCGTTCGCGGCCCTGGGGCGAGGGGGCGGGGGGTCCGTATGGCGATGATGGGACTGGGGGTGCAGGTGTGGATGCCTGCGAGTTCAGCAGCGCGAGCGGTGCATACTGTTGTGTGGGTGGTGGTTTCGAATGCAAAATGCCCCTGACCACGGGTGGTCAGGGGCATTTTGGGATGTTGTGTTCGGCGGTGTCCTACTCTCCCACACCCTGTCGAGTGCAGTACCATCGGCGCTGGAGGGCTTAGC
>NZ_LMRO01000004.1:0-114452 GCF_001426165.1 Rhodococcus sp. Leaf233 | reverse complement strand
CCAGAACGTCATCCGAACCTGATGTGAGAAACCCGGGTGAACCATCGCAAACATCCCTAATGATCAGGCACGTTGCAACCACCGCTCGAATCCGCCCGACCCCTGCTACGAAGTACCACTCACCTGCGGCGAAGCCGCTCCAAAGCGTCGAACATCTTGAATCGTCCACTCGTGGGCACGGTTTCGATGTCGTGGCCGGTGACGCCCCAGCCCGCCAACAGGGTGTTCGCTGCCTGCAGTCCGGTGGTGGCGGCACGTTCCATGAGAGCAACGGGCAGATCGATCCGAATGCCGTCACCCGCGAGTACCAGCGAGGGCTCGGGGGTACGCACGGTGGGCCGCTCGGCGAATGCTCCGAGGCCGAACATCGGGCAGTCGTCTCGCCATTCGGATCGTTCCGCGATCACCTCTGCCGCAGCGGTTTCCGGGTAGATCTCGTGCATGCGAGCCATCAGCTGCGCGCGGGTGACCTCCTCGGATTCCTCGGCAGCGTAGGCATGCAGTTCGACGACCGAACCTCCGGTCCTCGCTGCCCACTCCGCGGCCTCGTCCTCGAACCGCTCGAGCACACTGATGTTGTCGATCGGAGGCATGCCGCCGGTGCCGATGAACGCGGGACGATCGGCATTCACCGCCTTGCTCAGCCACACGCGGTGGACCATGAAAGGCGGGGTGTTCTGCAGCGCGCCGATCTGCTTGCGCCACGCCGGCGTCCCGAGCTCGGGGGATTTCTCGAGCACCCGCTGCAATCCGGCGATGTCGGTAGCGAGGACCACCGCGTCGGCGTCGATGATTCCGCCGGCGTCGACGCGGAACTTGCGCAGGCCACCGCGGGTGATCTCGCCACACGGAGTGGACGTTCTGATGTCGACACCGAGACCGCTGAGGTACTCCCCCAACGGGTTCCACAGTGCCTGTGGGTAGGGATCGCGGGGGACGTCGAAGATCAGACCCTCGGAGGAGCCGAGGAAGTAGATGTGGAACATCATCGCCAGTTCGGCAGCCGACATCTCCTCCGGGTCGGCGAAGAAGCTGCGTGAGAACACCCCGAACGCCAGATGGCGTGCCGCTTCGGGAAAGTTGATGTTGCGCAGGAACTCCGCCGCGGGAGTGGTGTCGAGTTCGTCGAAGGTCTTCGGCACGCTCACCGTCATCAGTGGCAGGGCGGCGATTCCGTTGAGGTCGGTGAGGTCCTTCCACCGGAACGTCGGACTGCGCTTGACGAACGCGAATGCATTGAGCGGTGGCGTCTCGGGCAGACCCTTGAATCCGTCGATACGTCCGTCGCCGTCGATCAGCGGGTAGTCGTCGACCGGGCGTAGACGCGCCAGGTCGGGGTCGGTGCGGCGCAGTAGGTTTCGCAGGTTGTAGTACTGGCGGAAGAACGCGTGGAAGCCGCGGCTCATCGTCGCGGGCGAGCCGTCCTCCAGCGTCGTGTCCCATCCGCCGACGCGGCCGCCGAGGTAGCTTTCGCGTTCGACCAGATGAACCTTGACGCCGCGTTCGGCCAGCGCGGTCGCGGCGCTCAGTCCCGCGATACCGCCGCCCACCACCACCACATGCGGGACGTCGGCCAGCTGGCCTGCGTCCGAATATCCTTGCACCGCAGCATGGGTGACCTTCTTGGAATCGGTCAACGCTCTTCCTTCGCGGGTCGAGAGCCCAGGAACGTGTGCACCACACCGTTCTGCCATCCGGTCATCGTTTCTCGGGCGACACCGCTGTAGCCCGCACGCTGCATCCGTCGCACGAACGCCGATGCGCCGTCGAACGTCACAACGCTCCGCCACAGGTGCCGGTACAACGTGGCGTCTCGCGTCGCGAGCCAGCCGAGCGGGATGATGATGCCCCAGCTCACGACGTTCCAGGAGATGCGAGCACGCAGTGAATCGTGCACCGAATACTCGTGGAACGCGATCGTCGAACCCGGACGCAGCAGCGCCAGTAGCGATTTGAGTTCGGTGTCGGGGTCGTCGACGTTCCTGATCAGATAAGCGGCCAGGATGGCGTCGAACGGTCCGTCGACTCCGTTCACGGCCAGATCCTCCACCCGCGAGTGCACGAACGTGACGTTCGACGGCCAGTCCTTGCTCCGGGCGACCTCGAGCATCTCGGCGGACGCGTCGGCGGCGACGATCTCGGCGTGCGGTGCCGCTTCGAGCAGCGCTGCGGTGGACGCACCCGTACCGCAACCGATATCGAGCAGGCGCAATCCGCTTCCGAGATCGGGAATGCGGAGCCGCTGCGCGGACTTGACGAGGTGCTCGTGGTAACCGGGGTTCGCTCCGACGAGTCGGTCGTACGCCTTGGCACCGACGTCGAATGCGCCGGGAACTTCGTTTCGCGGCAGACCGCGCTTACCGACCTTCACAGTGCCTCTTCCTTGCTCACGCGGGCAGCTGGCCCACCCTGGACCGACACGACATCTCCGTGCTGCAACTGCCGTCCGCGGCGGATGTCCACGTCCCCGTTGACGCTGACCAGACCGTCGGCGATGATGCCCTTGGCTTCGGCACCGGATTCGATCAGGTTGGCGAGCTTGAGGAATTGGCCCAGCCGGATCGATTCGTCGCGGATGGGGACATCGTGTGCATCGGACATGTCTCCATCCTGTACTAGCGGGCCGCTCGCTGCTACCAACGAGTCACATCGCGGCGCGGAAGCGGCGCAACCGCAGGCTGTTGCTCACCACGAACACCGAGGACAGCGCCATCGCAGCCCCGGCGAGCATCGGGTTGAGCAGGCCCGCGGCCGCGAGCGGAATCGCTGCGACGTTGTAGGCGAACGCCCAGAACAGATTGCCCTTGATGGTGCTCAGTGTGCGACGCGAGAGCCTGATCGCATCGCCGACGGCCCGTAGGTCGCCGCGGACCAACGTCAGGTCGCTCGCCTCGATCGCGACATCGGTTCCGGTTCCCATCGCGAGCCCCAGGTCGGCGGTGGCCAGCGCTGCCGCGTCGTTGATGCCGTCGCCGACCATCGCCACGACCTTGCCTGCGGCCTGCAGTTCACGAACGGCAGCGACCTTGTCCGACGGCAGCACACCGGCAACGACCTGCTCGATGCCTACCTCCGCGGCGATCGTTCGGGCGGCGGCCTCGTTGTCGCCGGTGAGCATGACCGGCGTCAGGCCCAGCTCGCGCAGTTCTGCGACGGCCTGCTTCGACGTCGGCTTGACCGAGTCGGAGACCACCAGAACCCCGCGGGCCTTCCCGTCCCACCCGATCGCGACGGCGGTGCGTCCCTGGCGTTCGGCGTCGTCGAACGCGTCGGCCAGTTCCGGGGGCAGAGGCATCGACCAGTCGGCCAGCAGGCTGCGACGGCCGATGACCGCGGCGCGACCCTCGACGACGCCCTGGACACCGAGACCCTCGAGGCTGGCGAACCCCTCGACAGCCGCGGACTGGGTCGAACCTGCGATGGCCCGAGCGATGGGATGCTCCGAACCCGATTCCAACGCTGCCGCCACGGCACGGACCACGTCCTCGTCCTCACCGTCGGCCACGTGCACCGAGTGCAGTGTCATCTCACCGGTGGTCACGGTGCCGGTCTTGTCCAGCACGACGGTGTCGATGCGGCGGGTCGATTCGAGCATTTCGGGGCCCTTGATCAGAATCCCCAGCTGCGCCGCCCGTCCGGTGCCGACCATCAGTGCTGTGGGGGTGGCCAGCCCGAGTGCGCAGGGGCACGCGATGATCAGGACGGCGACCGCCGCCGTGAAGGCAGCGGCCACCGAATTGCCGGTGCCGAGCCAGAATCCGAGCGTTGCCACCGAGATGGCGATGACGATCGGCACGAAGATTCCCGAGATGCGATCGGCCAGACGCTGGGCCTGAGCCTTGCCGGTCTGCGCATCTTCCACCGCCTTCGCCATCTGCGCAAGCTGGGTGTCTGCACCGATTCTGCTGGCGCGCACAGTGATTCGACCACCGACGTTCACCGTGGCTCCGGTCACCGCGTCGCCGGCCCCGACCTCTACCGGCACCGACTCGCCCGTCAGCATCGACCGATCGACGGCCGAGGATCCACTCTCGACGGTTCCGTCCGTGGCGATCTTCTCACCCGGACGAACGACGAACAGATCGCCGACGGCGAGCTGATCGATCGGAATCTGCTGTTCCTCATCGCCTTTCAGCACGGCGACGGTCTTGGCACCGAGGTCCATCAGTGCGCGCAACGCCGCACCGGCCTGCCTCTTGGACCTGCTCTCGAACCACCGGCCGGCCAGGATGAAGGTGGTGACGCCCGCAGCCGCCTCGAGATAGATATTGCTCGCCCCGTCCATCCGCGCGATCGTGAACTCGAACGGATGCGTCATACCGGGCTCGCCGGCTGTACCGAAGAACAGCGCATACAGCGACCAGCCCAGTGCAGCAAGGGTTCCCATGCTCACGAGGGTGTCCATCGTCGACGTACCGTGCTTCAGGTTGGTCCACGCGGCCCGGTGGAACGGCAGCGCTCCCCAGATGACGACCGGCGCGGCGAGAGTCAACGACAGCCACTGCCAGTTGGTGAACTGAAAGGCCGGAATCATGGCCATCGCGATGACCGGCACGCTGAGCACCGCCGAAACGATCAGACGCTGCTTCAACGGATCGACCGGTGTGTCGGCGTCGACCGGCTCGGCCACCGGAAGGCTCGCGGTGTACCCGGCAGCTTCGACGGCGGCGATCAGATCCTCGGTGGCGACGCCGTCGCTGGTGACTCGCGCCTTCTCGGTGGCGTAGTTGACCGTCGCCGATACCCCGTCGAGCTTGTTGAGCTTGCGTTCGATGCGGTTGGCGCACGACGCACAGGTCATGCCGCCCAGAATCAGTTCGGTTTCCGTACTCATCCCCGATTCCCTTCTGCCTCGATGACGAATGTGGCCGTGCGGACGACACCCTGATGCTGGAAGTCCGGATAGAGCGCAGATGTTCCGTCGTGCGACTCGTGGTCGGAATGCGTCGGTTCGCTGGGCGACGCGTCGGGTCCGATCGCATGGCCGACGAACAGGGCGAGAAAGAAGACAAGGGCTATGCCGACGACGAATCCGACGAGCTTGGTCGGGGTGCCGAGTTCCTGTCGTGTGGAGTTCACATCCCTACCCTACCCCCCCAGGGTATCTAGTGGGTAGTGCCGATCGCCTTCTTGAAGCCGACGTGTGAGGCAGTGAAGCCCAGACGGGTGTAGAACCGGTGGGCATCCACTCGACGCGAGTCGGACGTCAGCTGCACCAGAGCGCACCCTCGCCGCGTGGCCTCCTCGATCGCCCACTCGATCAACGCGCCACCGAGCCCGCGGCTGCGCCAGGTAGCGGCCACCCGTACGGCTTCGATCTGAGCGCGCAACGCCCCACCTCGCGCCAGTCCCGGAATGACCGTCGACTGCAGAGTTCCCACCACCTCGCCACCGTGCACGACGACGACCAGCACGTTCCGTGGATCGGAGGAAATGTCCTCGAAAGCGGTGCGATATCCGTCCATGTTCTCGACGGATTCGCGCGCCCAACTGGTCGTCCGCCAGCAGCGCCACGATCGACTCGAGGTCCGACGCCACCGCCTCACGCACGACGCAGGTCGATCCATCGGTCAGAGCTAATTCCATCGGTGTCATTCGGGCGTGAAAAGTCATGTCCACGACGGTAAACGAAGCGTTTTGTAACGCGAACCATCCGAGCGACGAAATGCCGGGTAACCCACTGGCAATTGCAGTCGGGATCGGTTCGGGCGTGGATGATGGGGATCGAAAACATGAATGGTGGCAAGTCGAAGCGTGTGCGCATCGCGCTCAGCGCGTTTGCGATCGGCGCACTCGGTGCCGGAGTGCTGGTGGCAGCACCCTGGTCTGCGTCGGAAACGAGTGTCGAGGCCTCCGTCGAGCTGGTCTCGACATCGACCTGCTACGACATGGTGAGCATCGCCATCGGCGGACGCGGCGACACCCCACGCGAGGGCGTCAAGTGGCTGACCAAGCCCGACGGCACCCGCCTCCCCGCAGCGATGTCCGGTGACTACTCGAGCGACTGGATCGACCAGGCCGTGCGAGCTCCGAACAACGGCAACGTGGTTCCCGACTCCTACGCCGCGGTCTACGTCGAGTACCCGGCCGACCTGGCGAGCTACGAGAACGCCGTGCAGACGGGCGTCACCAACTCGCAGACCATCATGAAGGAAATCTCCGCGTCCTGCCCCAAGACTCGCTTCGCCATCGTCGGCTACAGCGAAGGCGCAGACGTTGCTCGCCGCACCGCCATGGAAATCGGCAATCAGGCCGTTCCCGAGGACGGCAAGTACGGCATCATCGACCCCTCGCAGGTCGTCGGCGTCGTCATCTTCGCCGACGCGGGACGCGTCGCAGGAGAGGGACCGTTCCCCGGTGCCGAGAACCCGTTCAGTAACCCGGACGGTTTCGACACCAAGTACCAGAACGGCAACAACGCCATCCCCGGACAGGGTGCATTGCCGGGAACGTCGGGCGGCTTCGGCGCACTCGACGGGCGCGTCGCGTCCTTCTGCTCCGACGGTGACCTGACCTGCGCACTGCCCGCCAACACGTCGCTGATTCACCTGGCCGCCAACGTCGGTCGACAGGTCAACGCCGATGCGCTGCAGAACGAGAACCTCACCCCGGCCACCGGAGCCGACCTGGCTCTGGCACTGGGACGCATCGCAGTCAACGCCTTCAACGACATTGCGTCGCAGCCCAATTGGATGCAGAGCGACGAGACCTTCCTCGACGTACTGATCAAGGTGTCCGAGCCCAACTACAAGCCCGGCACCGCAACGACCCCCGTCTCGGCCAAGGTCGACGGTGAAGAGCCGATCGAGACCGGCCAGATGGTCGACATGGTGTACCTGCCGCAGAAGATCTTCAAGGAGATCACCGGGTTCATCTCGTCCAACCAGAACACGATCCCGGTCATCATGAACGATCCCTACGGCCTGACCCTCGGGCCCGGCTCGGGACACCACTTCGACTACTGGCGCGACGCCGACGCCGCCAACGGCAAGCCACTGACCTCGGTCCAGTACGCCGCAGCCTGGCTGACCCAGCTGGCCGAGCAGGCCAACCGGGGCGAGCCGGTGAAGACCAAGGAAGTACAGGAGAAGGCAGGCCGCGCAGCAATCCAGGCCATCGCCGCCACACCCGAGACCACCACCTCGGCAACGGCAACTCCGACGGCAACGACACCGGCACCGGTCACCACCAGCCCCGCTGCCCCGGCCGCCCCCGTTGCGCCTGCCCCCGCCCCCGCAGCCGAGGTGCCGGCACCCGCACCGGCGCCGGCTCCCGCTGCCGAGCCTGCAGAACCCGCCTGCACGACTCCGGTCGAGGGTGAGACACCCGTCGAGGGTGCACCGCCGGTATGCGTCACCGCGCCCGCCACGGAAACGCCGGTCACCCCCGAGGCCGCAGCTCCGACGACGGTGGAAACTCGTAGCCCACTACGAGTTTCCACGCACGACGGGTGAGCGACGCGCCAGCAGAACAGCGGCACCCGTCACCACAGCAAGAACCACGAGCCCGGCCACCGACAGCACCAGGTGGTCGGGCTCGCTTGTGCGTGAGATGACCGATTCATCCATGGAAAACGACGGTGTGTAGCCGGCGGACACCACGGTCACGGGCAGGGCCATGACGAACACCGCCGGCAGTGAGATCACCAGAGATCCGGGCGAGGTCGCCAGTGCGGAGACCAGAACATAGGCCGCAACGAGCGGCAGAGCGAACTGCGAGACGATCGGAATGTCGACGTAGTTCTCCGTCAGGCTCGTAGCAGCGATGACGAACAGGCCGCCCAGCCCGATGTACAGCTGCGGCCACCGGTAACCGATCCCGGCTCCCACTACCAACAGTGCTGCGCTCGCGCACAACCGAACGGCATCTCCCGCGGCGAAGCCGGAGGTGCCCAGGGCCGTCGCCGACACTGCGAACAGCACCAGCAGCAGGCATCCGTCGCGCCCAGGAAGTAGGAACGAGGCCAGCAGCGCGGCAGCCGTCATACCGACGAGAGCCCCGAGCCACTCGACGCTCCGCGTATCGGCATCTGCCGCAATCCAGCTCAGGACGCTTGCCACGACGGGCAGCGACAGGCCGACGAGCAGAATCCGCGGGGTCTCGGGTGGCTGCACCACCTCGTGGCGGCGTGCCAGGAACAACGTGACTGCCGCGGCCACTGCAGCGATCACCATGACGATCGCGCGCTCGGGCGCCACATCGTCCTCGGCACCGACCACATCCCAGACGAAGACGGGACCGTCGTTCGCCTGCATCAGCGCATCGAGCCAATAACCCAGCAGCCCGGCGCCCACAACCGAGACACCCAGGGCGGCCTGTGCACCACGGTGGTGTCCCGACAAGACCGCGGCCGCACCCAGCAGCACACCGGTGCCCACTGCAGCGGCCCAGTGCCCGAGTATGCCGGGCACCATTCCGACGGTCTGGAACACCACGACGAGCAGCGCTGCCATCGCCACGATGGTCGCAGTTGGCGCACTGACCCGGGCCACGGCGACCGCCGTCCCACAGGCAGCGACGGCAACGACTGTGAGCCCGTTGACAATCGACCAGAACGACCCGAATTCCGCAGTGCTGTTCACCAGCGACTCGACGGGGCCGATGTCACTGATGGCATAGCCGAGAACGAAACCGGCCAAGAGCATCGACAGTACTTTCATACTGCCGATCATGCCGTCAGCCGAATTTCACTCCCTGCGCCAGGGGCAGTTCGTTGGAATAGTTGACCGTGTTCGTCGCCCGACGCATGTAGGCCTTCCATGCGTCCGAACCTGATTCGCGTCCGCCACCGGTTTCCTTCTCGCCGCCGAAAGCACCGCCGATCTCGGCACCGGAGGGACCGATGTTGACGTTAGCGATGCCGCAGTCCGATCCAGCAGCCGACAGAAAACGTTCCGCTTCACGCAGGTCGGTAGTGAAGATCGACGACGAAAGTCCCTGCGGCACATCGTTGTGCAGGGCGATGGCCTCGTCGAGGGTGTCGTAGGTGAGCACGTACAGGATGGGCGCGAACGTTTCGTGCTTGACGATGTCGGTCTGGGCGGGCATCGTCACGATCGCGGGCTGCACGTAGTACGAATACTCGTCGACGACATTCACGCGCTCACCGCCGACCACCACCGTTCCGCCGTCGGACTTGGCGGCCTCGAGCGCCTTCTGATAGCCGGCGAACGCGCCCGCGTCGATGAGCGGACCCACCAAAGTGTCGCTCTCCAAGGGAGATCCGATGGACAGCGTCTCGTACGCCGCGGCCAACTTGGCCACCAGTTCGTCCGCAACCGAGGAATGCGCGATGACGCGTCGGAGCGAGGTGCACCGCTGACCGGCCGTACCCGCAGCCGAGAACACCAGCCCGCGCGTCGTGAGATCGAGGTCTGCCGACGGCGTCACGATCGCCGCGTTGTTGCCGCCGAGTTCGAGCAGCACGCGCCCGAATCGCTGCGCAACCCGCGGCGCAACAGCCTTGCCCATCCTGGTCGAACCGGTTGCCGACACCAGAGCAACACGCGAATCATCCACCAGCGCTTCACCGGACGCTCGGTCCCCGATCACCAACTGAGCGATCTTGGGATCGACACCTGCAGCGGCAGCAGCACGCTCGAACAGAGCCTGCACGCCGACGGCAGTCAGCGGGGTCTTCTCCGACGGCTTCCAGATCACGGTGTCGCCCGCCACCAACGCCAACGCCGTGTTCCAACTCCACACCGCGACAGGGAAATTGAACGCCGTGATGACGCCGACGACACCGAGCGGATGCCACTGCTCCATCATGCGATGCCCGGGGCGTTCGGTGGCAATGGTGTTGCCGTACAGCTGACGTGACAGGCCGACGGCGAAGTCGCAGATGTCGATCATCTCCTGCACTTCCCCGAGCCCCTCGGAGACGATCTTTCCGGCCTCGATGGAGACCAGGGCGCCGAGGTCCTCCTTGTGCGTACGCAGCAGTTCCCCGAGTTCTCGGATCACCTGACCCCGCGCCGGTGCCGGCACCTGCGACCACGAGACGAACGCCGCAGCTGCGTCCGCGATGACACCGTCGACGTCTGCGGCAGAGGCCGATGCCAGCGACGCCAAATTTCCGCCGGTGATCGGCGATCTCGCGGTGATCGCGTCGGGACCGGCCGGCACGTCGAGCGCGATCGTCGCACCCAGCCGGTCGAGAATGGCGCGCGTACGCACACTCAGCTCGTCGTGGGTGATGGATGCAGACATGCGCGTACACCTTCCGTGGAGAGAATCGAACCGTCGGACATAAGCCTACCGACGGGGGTTACAACAGTATTATTTCCTGCCCAATGGTCTTGCTTACGGAATATTAACGCGTATGTTCGTCATCATGACGCAAGTATTACAGCGCACCGGAGTGCCCATCGACGCCTCGACCGCCCGCGGCGTGATCGGTGAACACCTACTGGCCGACGGTTTCGAGCTGGTCCTGGACCTCGACGCCTCTACCGGGTCCACCCTGGTCGACGCCCGAGACGGCACTCGCTACCTGGATCTGTTCACCTTCTTCGCGTCCAATGCCCTGGGTATGAACCACCCCGCCCTGACCGACGATCCGGATTTCCGGGCCGACCTGCTACAGGCGGCGATGAACAAACCCAGCAACTCCGACATCTACACCGTGCCGATGGCACGCTTCGTCGACACGTTCGCCCGGGTGCTGGGCGATGCTCGGCTACCGCACCTGTTCTTCGTCGAGGGCGGTGCATTGGCAGTGGAGAACGCATTGAAGGTGGCATTCGACTGGAAGTCCCGGTGGAACGAGCGCAAGGGCATCGATCCGTCCCTGGGCTCGCAGGTGATGCACTTCGAGCACGCGTTCCACGGGCGCACCGGGTACACGATGTCCCTCACCAACACCGATCCGAACAAGGTCGCGCGCTTCCCGAAATTCGACTGGCCCCGAATTCCGTCCCCGTTCATCAGATCCGACGCGAACATGGACGAGCTCGAAGACGCATCGTTGACGGCCGCGCGGCTGGCCTTCGAAGCCAATCCGCACGACATCGCCTGCGCCATCATCGAACCCATCCAGGGCGAGGGCGGGGATCACCACTTCCGCCCCCGCTTCCTGCAGAAGCTGCGCGCACTCTGCCACGAGTTCGACGCACTGTTCGTCATGGACGAGGTGCAGACCGGAGCCGGAATGACCGGCACCGCATGGGCTTTCCAGCAGCTCGACGTCGTCCCGGATGTGGTCGCCTTCGGTAAGAAGGTCCAGGTCTGCGGCGTGATGGCGGGCGGTCGCGTCGACGACATCGACGACCACGTGTTCGCGGTCAGCTCCAGAATCAACTCGACGTGGGGTGGCAGCCTCACCGACATGGTGCGGTCGCGTAAAATATTGGAGGTCGTCGAAGCCGAGAACCTCATCGAACGCGCCGGCCGACTCGGAACAGTGCTGCTGAAGCAGTTGCAGGAGTTGGCAACTCGACATGCGATGGTCACCGAGGTTCGTGGACGCGGACTCATGTGCGCCTTCTCCCTGCCCGACGCTACGACCCGCGACCGAGTGATCGAACTGTTGCGCACCGAGGAGCACGTACTCGCGTTGGGCTGCGGCGACGCGGCAGTGCGATTCCGGCCGGCACTGACGGTCACCGAAGCCGAACTGACACAGGCAATCGAGTCCATCGATCGGGTGTTGAATCGGCTCTGACCCACCGCGTCAGGTAATCCTTGACATCAGCCGCAGCCTTCTGTCAGGATAAACCTGACACAGGAGGTGGATCATGGATCCGATCGAGCTGGCCGCCGAGGCCGACATCACTGCGGCAACACGGGCGGTCGTGACGGCCGCAGCCACCGAGGCCGGTCGCATTGCCGACGAGATCATCGGCACCGGCCCACTGCCGGGCACACCGGAATGGGAGGCAGAGCAGTCGACCGACCTGCCTGCACGACGGAGCCTCGCGTGGCATCTGTTGAGTCTTCGTGTGCAACTGGCGGCGGGGCTCGACGGCATCGAAACCGTTGTGGTGCTGCGCGTTCAGGGTGCGACGTGGGCGATCATCGGCCAGGCGGTCGGCATGTCTCGTCAATCGGCGCACGAGCGGTGGGGTGCCCGCGCGGCGGCGATTCTCGATCCCGTCGGCGATGGGCAGCCCGACATCGTTCCGAACGACAGTCCGGCGTGACTCACCGCAGCACGGTCGCTGCCGCGGCTGCGACGGCGTCGGCCGCTCGCTGCAGTGCAGGCGACGACAGCGACCACTGCTGCCAGTACAGCTGAACGTCTTCGATGCCGTCGGCGTCGAAGCACGTCAGCGAGTCACAGTCCTGGAGGTCCGGGATCATTCCCCAGCCGAAGCCGAGTTCCACCGCCCGGGCGTAGTCCGAGGACGCCGGGACGAGGTGACGGGGCGGAGTATGCGAATCGACGCCTCGGTGCCGTAAGTAGTTGTCCTGCAATCGGTCGTCGGCATCGAACACCACCACCGGTGCGGTGCTCAGTGCCTCGATCGTCGTGCCGGCACCGAACCATCGCTCGATGAACTTTTCGGTTGCCGACGGCCGGTAGCGCATGGCGCCGAGGGATCGGACGGTACACCCACGGACCGGTTCGGACACCGATGTGATTGCAGCAGAGACGATTCCGTCGTGCAGGAGCTGGGCCGTGCGGTCCTGGTCCTGACGATGCAGATCGAAGGTCGTCGTACCGGCGAGTGGCGCGAGCGCAGGCAGCACCCACGTCGCCATCGAATCGGCATTGACGGCAATCGAAATGGGGGCCGAGACGCCGTCGTCGTTGAGCTCGGCCCTCGTCTGATCCGTGAGCGTATCGATCTGACGAGCCAGGCGTAGTACCGCGGCACCCGACTGGGTGGCCACCACCGGTTTCGTCCGCTGCACCAGGGTGCGCCCCAACGACGCTTCGAGCGACTTGATTCTCTGGCTTACTGCCGACGGGGTCACATGCAATGCACGTGCGGCAGCCTCGAAAGTTCCACCGTCGACTACTGCTGTCAGCGCTCTGAGCTGCTCGATCTCCACAATATGAAGTTACACTTACCGATGGTGAAAAACATTCGCTGGCTCTAATGCTGGTCGCCTCCTAGCGTGAACAGCATGACCTCGCTTGCCGCAGCACAATCGACGTTGACCGGATTGGGAGTCGGCCTGTCCCTTATCGTCGCCATCGGTGCGCAGAACGCGTTCGTCCTGCGCAAGGGCCTGCAACGCACCCATGTGTTCCCGGTGGTTGCGGTGTGCGCGCTGTCCGACGCCGTGCTGATCGTCGCCGGGGTGGCGGGCATCGGCGTCCTCGTGGACCGGTTTCCGCTGGCGTTACGCGTCGTCACCGTGCTCGGAGCGCTGTTCCTCTTCGTCTACGGAGTGATGGCGCTGAACCGCGCCCGCACCCCAGCGGCGATGACCACCGACGGCGGCGGTGGGGGCTCGCTGATCGCCGCTGTCGCAACGTGTCTCGCGTTGACGTGGCTCAACCCGCACGTCTACCTCGATACCGTCGTATTTCTCGGGTCCATCGGTAACCGGCAGCCGGGCGAGCTTCGGTGGTGGTTCGCCCTCGGTGCCGTGCTGGGCAGCGTGCTCTGGTTCACCGCTCTCGGATACGGATCGCGCGTGCTCAGCCCCCTGTTCGCGCGGCCGACGGCGTGGCGGGTCCTCGATCTCGGTATCGGAATCATGATGCTCACCCTGGCCGCGCTGCTGTTGTTTGGCTGAGTCTGCCGCGCCGACGGAGCGCGAGCAGTGAGCTGAGTGTCCACAATTCTCGATCGCGGCCCTCATCCCGATTTCGCATCCACAGAATGGACACGCAGCCCACCACCCGATACGAAGGACCCATGGCACAGCTGACGACGTTCCCGGAGCCCGAGTCCTCCTTGTCCGATCCCGCCGACCTGTTCGTCGAGTACCTCCGCTTCTACCGCGGTGAGCTCGCCCGGCGGATCGCCGCGTTGAGTGACGACGCGCTGGCCACGTCGGCTGTGCCGTCGCAGTGGACTCCCCTCGAGATGCTCATCCATCTTGTGTACATGGAACAGCGCTGGTTCGTCTGGGGGTTCCTCGGGCGCGCCGTCGACGATCCGTGGGGGGACAAGAAGGACGGATCCTGGCATGTGCCGACCGACGTGCCGGCGGCGGCATTGCTCGCGCGCCTCGACGACGGCGCTCGACTGACCGAGCAGGTGCTGCGGTCTCATCGCATGGACGACGTGGCCACCCTGGGTGGACGATTCACCGAAGAACAGCCCACCCTGATCTGGATCTGCTTTCATGTACTGCAGGAATACGCCCGCCATCTCGGCCACCTCGACGTCGCCGTCGAACTGACCGGCGGGCCCACAGGCGAGGGGCCGCAATGAGAATCAACATCACCAGTGTGTTCGTCGACGATCAAGACAAGGCACTGGCGTTCTACACCGACGTACTGGGCTTCGTGGTCAAGCACGACATTCCCATGGGCGGAACAGATCGCTGGCTCACGGTCGTATCTCCTCAGGAGCCGGAGGGCACCGAGCTACTGCTCGAGCCCAGCGGCCATCCGGCAACCGGCCCGTTCAAGACGGCACTGTTCACCGACGGCATTCCGTTCACCCAGTTCGCCGTCGAAGACGTTGCAGCCGAACACGATCGGCTTGTCGGACTGGGTGTCAGGTTCACTCAGGAGCCCACCGAGATGGGCCCGGTGATCACCGCCGTGTTCGACGACACCTGCGGCAACCTGATTCAGATCATCGCTCCGGTGAGCTGACCGGTCACACGTTCGCGTACAGATCGACGGTGGTGCCGTCGGGATCGTGCACGACGGCATAACGCTGCCCCCAGAACGCATCCCACGGCTGCAGGTGCCCTGTGTACCCCGCGTCGGTCACTGCGGCCCACGCGGCATCGACTCCGGCGGCCGTGCCGCAGTCGAATGCCAGCGCGACGCGGTGGCCTCCGCTGGGCGCGGTCCACGTCGGATCGAACGAGGTGATCGTCGAGGGTAGGTCGAACAACAACCGAACCCCACCGAGGTCGACCTCCACATGTTGCTCGGCATCGGCCTCGGCCGGAATGTCCAGTCCCAGAACGCGGTAGAACGCCAATGCAACTGCCATATCGGCGACGACGATTTCGATTCCTGCCAGACGTGGTTTCACCCGGACAAGGGTAGCCACGTCAGCCCCAGTTCGCGGCATTTGTCAGGCAGAACGGATGCCCGGCCGGATCCAACAGCACACGCCAGGTCTCACCCGGTTGCTCGTCGGGCACAGTTGCCCCCAACTGCACTGCGGCTTTCGCGGCCGCATCCAGATCGTCGACCGCGAGATCGAAGTGAAACTGTTTGCTGCCCTTCGTGTTCGGCCACTCCGGCCGCTGATAATTCTCCACGCGTCCGAATCCGAGCGCGCTGGAGGGCCCCTGCAGCATCGCGTAATCCTTCTCCGCGTGGACGACGGTCCAGCCGAGCAACGCAGACCAGAACGTCGCGCTGGCCTCGGGATCTCCGCAGTCCAGCGTGACCATCTTCAGGGTTGCCACGGGTGCATCGTTCATGGTGTTTCTCCTCGACAGCGTCGATCGTTTCTCGAAGGTGTCGGACCAGACTCCTACACTGACGCCCGTGCCGGATAGGAAAAATGCGACAGCCACCCACGCCGGTGTCCTGCGGCCGGATCAGCTGGCGCAGTATGTCGACCTGGTCCGGCTGCCGTGTGCGGCGTCGTTGGAACCGTGGGTCGAGAACTACTGGCAACTTCGGTGGGATCTGCCGTCGGGCATCTCGTATCGCAGCTCGACCCTGCCCCACCCGGCATGCACGCTCAGCGTCGAGCACGGCTGGACCCGCGCCGGCGTCACCGAGCCGGTGGTCGTGACCGGAGTGCTGACCCGACGGTTCGACGTCGAACTCGCCGATTCCGGGTGGGTGTTCGGCGTCAAGTTCCGACCCGGCGGCTACGCGAGCTTCACCGGAACCGTGGCCCGAACTCTGCGAGACGTCCCAGTAGCTCCGCCCACCCCGTTCCGGCTGGAGACCGTCGCCGCGTTGACGCGACTGGACTCACAGCACGATGCCGACCACTGCCGAACCGTCGTCGACGCGGTTCTCGAGCCCTACGCCCACGATGTCGAGCCGGAGTACGAGATCGTCTTGGATGTCATCGGCACGATGCTCGGTGATCGGACGCTGATACGCGTCGGCCAGGTGGAGGACAGATGTGGCATCGGGACTCGTCGGCTACAGCGGTTGTTCGAGCGTTATGTCGGTGCGACGCCCAAGTGGGTTCTGGGCCGATATCGGATTCACGACGCCCTCAGTGATCTCGACAACGGATACAGCGGGTCGCTGGCGGAACTGGCCGCGCGGTACGGATGGTTCGACCAGGCGCATTTCACCCGCGAGTTCACCGAACTGGTCGGTGTGTCTCCCGGTACGTATCAACTGTGAGTAACACCTTCGTCACGCAATGCGACTTTTGCCGATTCGTTTGGCACAGTATCCCGCGGTGCTCGGTAGCACCCGGTGGGCAACCGCAGCACAGAGGAAGAGTGGGCTTCAACGCATGATCAACATTCTCGTCGCCGGTGGAATCGCATTGGCGGTCTCGATTCTGTTGACGCCATTTCTCATCGCGCTGTTCACCCGGCAGGGCTTCGGCCAGGAGATTCGCGTCGAAGGCCCGGCGAGCCACCAAGCCAAGCGAGGAACGCCGACGATGGGCGGCGTCGCGATCATCGTGGGTCTGTGGGCCGGTTACCTCGGTTCCCACCTCGTGGCGATGGGAGGCGACGGGCCGTCGGCATCGGCGCTGTTGATCCTCGGTCTCGCGACCGCCCTCGGCATCGTCGGTTTCCTCGACGACTACATCAAGCTCCGGATGAAGCGAAGCCTCGGCCTCAAAGCCACCGGAAAATACGTCGGGCAGATCAGTGCCGCGGTGATCTTCGCGGTTCTGGCTCTGCAGTTTCGCAACGGCAACGGGCTGACGCCGGGCAACGTCGAACTGTCACTGGTGCGTCAGTCGACGTTCTTCACGATGGCTCCGATCGTCTTCGTGCTGTTCTGTGTGTTTCTCGTCGTTGCCTGGTCCAATGCCGTCAACCTCACCGACGGGCTCGACGGGTTGGCGGCGGGCTCGATGACCCTCGTCCTCGGCGCCTACACGGTGATGACGTTCTGGCAGTACCGGCAATCGTGCGCCACCAATTCGGTGGCCGGGTGCTACCAAGTGCGTGATCCCCTCGACCTCGCTGTCGTGTGCGCGGCGGCCGCGGGAGCGTGCATCGGATTCCTGTGGTGGAACGCGGCACCGGCCAAGATCTTCATGGGCGACACCGGCTCCCTGGCACTCGGTGGTCTGCTCGCCGGCCTGTCCGTCGTCAGCAAGACCGAGCTGATCGCGGTTGTCTTCGGAGCCCTTTTCGTCGCCGAGAGCGCGTCGGTGGTCATCCAGGTCGCGTCCTTCAAGTCCACCGGCAAGCGGCCGTTCCGGATGGCACCGATCCACCATCACTTCGAGTTGGGTGGCTGGGCGGAAACAACGGTCATCATCCGACTGTGGCTGTTCGCGGCCATCGCGTCGGCGCTGGGGCTCGGATTGTTCTACAGCGAGTTCCTCGCAGCCGTCGGCTGACCTCTACGATTCCGATATGACCGACGAACTGTCTCCGCTGGCCAAGGTCGATGCTCTCGCCGCCGAACTCGAGACCCTCGATGCTCGACGCGTCGCCATCGGAGTCGAACTCGTCAACCTTCAGTTCGGACTCGACGGAAACGCAAAGATCCGCGCCACCGAGGTCTTTCACAGCGACTACCTGGGCAGGCTGTTCACGTTGGTCGACGAACTGCGCACGGACGAGTAGGGCTCGCTAGAGCGCATCCGGGTCCGATCGCGACACCGCAGTCAACCGAAAATCCCTCAGCGACAACGTCCATGCTGCAACCGCTGCAAGGACAACACCGCCGACGGGAAACACCGTCCACGGACTGCCGATGATCGGGGTGAAGGTCGACGGTGACGCGTCGTCGACAGCAGCATCAGAACTGAAGAGATTTCCGACGTAACCCTCATCGTCCTGAATCCCGATGCCGGATATGTCCGCGGGTGCGGTGCCGAACGACGACTGCGGGACTTCGGTTGCACCACTGTGAATCACGATGTACCGAGCCCACGCCGCTGCGGGATCTGGAGCTCTCTCCAACTGCTGCGGCGGCCAGTGCGTCCACGCGAAGGCGCTGCCCGCTCCCAGCGCGGCACCGACGAGGATCAGCAACGTGAACAGGTGGGCGGAACTGTACTGACGGTCTCTGACGACGCGCATTCCGGAATCGACGAGAAACCACGCCACCACCAGAGCCAGAGCCACCCCGGCGGCAACGAGATACAGCGACACGGGGAACCAGCTCGGTCGCAGATGTGCCGTCCCAGGAGTGTCCGGCGGTTCGGTGATCGCAACGTGCCACACCACCGCGGCCGCAGCCCCTGTGGCCGCGCCGACGCCCCCGAGCACTGCGACGAGCCCTCTGCCGGATGGTCTGTCCACGCGCGAGACTCTACCGGCCAGTCGGTCTCTTGACCTGAAGCATTGTTCAGGTTCTACCGTTCGATGCATGACGACACAGCGCCCCATGCAACCACCCGAGAAGCAACCCATCGGCTTCTGGACCGTCCGCGCCGGGGAGGCCGTCCGCGCTCGAACACGCGGCGCGCTCCGCGACATCGGGATCACCCAGGCCGAATGGTGGCTCCTGCATCAGATTTCACTGCATCCCGCTGGTGCCGATCGAGCGAGGACGATCGACACGATCGGACACAACGACACCCCTGCCGCGATCGTCGAGGCAATCGGCTCCGCTACCGACAAGGGTTTGATCATCGAATCCGATTCACGCCTGAAGTTCACACCAGAAGGTCAGCAACGATTTGCCCGCGGCGTGGACATTCAACGAATGCTGCAGGACGAACGCATGCAGGGAATCAGTCAGGACGACTTCGCGACCACCATCCGCGTCCTGCAACGAACCATCGAGAACGTCGGCGGCGACGCCTGGCATTGGTAGGGAAGTCGCTCGACGCCGAGAGCGTCACGGTCGCCTTCTCGTCAACAGAACGCCGACCACGAGGCCGAGAACAGCGCCGAGGACGGGCAGGCCGAAGATGACGAACGCCGTTGTGTAGGTGATTCCCAACGAGCGGATGTAACTCGAACTGTCCACGACGAACGCGTAGTTGACCCGTCGCGGCCTGATCTCCCACAGCAAGTATCCGAGCGAACCGATCAATCCGAGACACAACCCGACCAGGGTGCTCAACCTACGCATTGCCGTGCGTCCCGCGGGCTGCGTCGGCGAACTCTGCCATGCTCGGGAACTGCACCGCAAAACCGTAGTCGCCGTTCGGCTCCGGTGTTGCGCCCCACCCTGGCCGATCGTGTCTGCGATCGATCCACACCGACGCAAGGCCGTGACGCCGCGCCGGGACGTGATCGTGGAACAGACTCTGTGCCACGTGCAGGAGACGTGATTTGGGCACACCGAAGTCGTCGAGGATCGCGTCGAGCGCATCGAAATGGTTGTCCGCCGGCTTGTATGCGTGCACATCCTCGGCTGTGACGATGGCATCGAATTCAACGCCGAGCCGACGGTTGCTACCGGCAAAACCCGCGCGGTGCACGTTGGACAGAATCACCAGCTTGTAGTGCTCGGCGAGTGATACCAGTGCGTCCGCCGAGTCCGGAAAGGCCGGCCAGTCCGGAACGGAGCCGGCGAGTCTGCCTGACCAGTCCGGGGTGACCGGTATACCCAGCGCGTCGCCTGTTCGTCCGAATGCGTCGGCCAGGATGTCGGGATAGAGCGTCGACGGTGAATCCTGCTGCGCCTGTGCTTCATTGGGGGCATAGGCGGCGAGCAATTCGTCTTCGGACATCGGCGATCCTGCATCCGCAGCCCATGCGCCGAGCACGTCGCCGATCCCCGACTCCCAATCGATCAGCGTTCCGTAGCAATCGAAGCTCAAGACGTCGTAGTCGGCCAGGTTCATCGGGCTCCTTGGGTATTCGGTGGCGGTCGGATCCGGATGCCTCTATCGTCTGCAGGTCATGAGCATCGTACTGCGGTTGGCCGACCCTCGACCGATCGATGGTCGGCGGTTGTGACGTCGACCCGGCTACGGCGGGCAACTGCCACCGATGCCGAATTCCTGTACTCGATGGCCTCGGACGCCTCCGTCATGCGGTGGGTGGGCGACGGAAAACCCTGGACAAGAACCTATTTCGATGGTCGATTCAACCGCGCATTGGCGACGACGGACCTCGATACACCCGACCTGCCGATGTGGTCGATCGGCGTCGAAGACGCGGTACCGGTCGGACTGCTGAGCCTCATCCGTCGAGCCGATCACGTCGAGGTGGGCTACTGGGTGCATCCGGACCACTGGGGACGCGGCTGTGCTGGGCAAATGCTGGGCCAGGTCCGCGAGACCGTGGGCAACCTCGCGTCGGTTGCGTCAGTCGCACGCGGCAATGCGGCGTCGCGCCGAGTGCTGGAGAAGGCAGGTTTCACGGTCGTGCACGACGGTGATCCGTTGACCTATCGTCGATCACCGTCGTCCTGATTCGACTGCTCACCAGGTCCGATCACCAGGACCGCAGTGGGCGTGGGCGCACCGACGTCCGCCCGCTCGTGACCCCGCGGACCATCGGACGCGCCAGGAATTCGTGCGGAAACCCCATGTCGATGGCGCTGACCGACTGCAGTCGAGCAAACTGCGACTCGTCGAAGACGATATCGAGGGCACCGATGTTGTGCTGCAACTGTTCTGCGGTCCGCACACCGATCAACGAACTGACGACGGCGGGATGCAGCAGCGTCCATGCCAACGCCACCTGGGCCGCAGTCGCACCCAGCTCTTCTGCCACCTCGACGACGATGTCGGCTGTGCGCAGCCCACGTTCGGTCAGTGTTCGGTTCGACCTCGCGTGATCGCGCCGACTGCCCGTCGGTGAATTCGAGCTCGCCCCTTCGAGGTCGGCAGCGGTGTACTTACCCGTCAACACACCCCCGCCGAGGGGTGACCACGGAACCACACCGAGACCCAGATCTGCTGCCATCGGTAACAATTCGCGTTCGGTAGTGCGCTCGATCAGGCTGTACTCGACCTGCAGTGCGGACAGCGGTGGCCATCCGCGTAGCTGCGCAAGGGTCTGCATTCGCGCGACCTCCCAGGCCGGCGTATCCGAAATGCCGAGGTAGAGAACTTTTCCCGATTGCACCAAGTCACCGAGGGCGGCCATGATCTCGTCGCTCGGCGTCACACCGTCCCATGCGTGCAGGTACATCAGATCGATGTAGTCGGTGCCCAGGTTCCGCAAACTGGCCTCGACCGAACCACGCAGGCTCTTTCTCCCGCCGCCACCCGCATTCGGGTCCGCCGGATCGCGCGTCGCCCCATATTTGGTCGATACGACAACCGAGTCGCGACAACCTTCGAGAAATTCCCCCAGATACCGCTCCGATTGACCGTCGGTGTAGATGTTCGCGGTATCGATCATGTTGCCTCCGAGGTCCAGATAAGCGTCGAAGATGCGTTTCGACTCCTGCTTGTCGGCTCCCCACCCCCAGGCGTCCCCGAATGTCATGGCCCCCAACGACAACGGTGCCACGCGCAGTCCCGAGCGTCCCAGGAGTCGATAGTCGTCCATCCGTGTCATCGTGTGTCTCCTTCTCGATCGATCCGTCCGGCTCACAGTGCCGGTCCGGTCGAGAAGCGGGAAGGTCATGGTCATCCTGGGACGCGCGATACCAGGCTGACTGGTCCGAATTGACCTACGCTGTGTGGAATGACCACGACGCCACCGGAGATGGCCCGCCGAGAACTGGCGGCCTTCCTGCGGTCTCGACGTGAATCGCTCGTTCCGTCCGACGTCGGTCTGCCGCCGCGGATCGGGGCCTCCCGGACCCCCGGACTCAGGCGCGAGGAGGTCGCCGCGCTCGCCGGTGTCAGCGTCGATTATCTCGTGCGGCTCGAGCAGGCCCGTGATATCCGACCGTCCGCCCAGGTGGTGGGGTCACTGTCGAGGGCCTTGAAGTTGTCCGGCGACCAGACGGGCTACCTGTTCACGTTGGCGGGGCATCGTGCACCCGAACGGCCCACCGACCGAAAGATTCCCGACGGAATCGCCCAGTTGGTACACGACGTCGAGCCGCTGCCTGCCATGGTCCTCGATTACAGACTCGACATCCTGGCCATCAACGAAACCATGGCCGCCCTGCTGCTCGACATAGACGAACGGCCCGCCGAGAGTCGTAATGTCCTCCGAATGTGCTTCTTGGACAAATCATTCGACGGCTTCTACGAGTCACGCGACGACGTCGTCCGCGGTGCCGTCGCCGATTTGCGTGCCGCGTGGGTCGACCACTCGCACGACACTCACCTCGCCCTGCTGATCGACGAACTCCAACACGGCAGTGCCGAATTCTCGCGATACTGGCAATCACGAGAAGTATCGATACGAAGCCGGGGAGACAAGCCGATGCGGCACCCGCTCGTCGGCCCGGTGACCGTGACGTTCGACGTCCTCACTCCACTCGGCGACCCGGATCTTCGATTGATCGTATATCGCCCGGCCGACGCACAATCGCATGCCGCGTTGGCCGAACTCGGTCGCCTCCGTGCGCGGCGACGCGGACGGCATCTGCGCACCATCTGAACCCGACGCAGCCGGGCTCGAAAAGTCGAGCCAGCCGTGCCTGCGCCTCCCTATCGTTGTCACCAGAACGAAGGAAAGGCCACCGGCACATGCTCGAACGATGGAATGCAGCACTGGACTACATCGAGGACAACCTCGACCACGACATCGACCCGGCACAGCTTGCTCGCATCACCCTCACGTCCGACTATCACTTTCGACGCGTGTTCTCCGCACTGGCCGGAATCCCACTGTCGGCGTACATCCGACAACGGCGAATGTCGTTGGCAGCCGCAGACATTCTCGCCGGCAACGGGGTGCTCGACGTCGCGACCAAGTACGGCTACAGCGGTGACGCATTCACTCGCGCATTCCGAGACATGCACGGGGTCACACCATCCCACGCCCGCAAGCCAGGGACCACCCTCCGCTCCAGACCACCCTTGGCATTTCACCTGACCATCGAAGGAAAGAGCACCATGGACTACCGCATCACCGAACTGCCCGCATTCCACATCATCGGCAAATCGACGCGAATCCCCCTCACATTCCACGGCGAGAACACCGCCATGACCCAGTTCCACCAGACCCTGCCCACCGGATTCGGCGAACGACTCCGCCGACACGCCGACCTGCCCGAACTCCCCCACATCCTCTTCGTCAGCGATGGCTTCGAAGCCGACCGAACCGACGGCAGTCTCTTCGACTACTACTTCGCCGTCGCCACCACAGCCCCCGTACCGGCCGACCTGGACTCCCTCAGCGTCCCCGCATCGACATGGGCGGTCTTCGAAACACGCAGCGACACCGCACTCGCCCCAGCACTACAACAACTCTGGGCCGACGCATTCAGCGAGTGGTTCCCCTCCCACCCCTTCCACATCACCCCCGGCCCGGAAATTCTGACCGTCACCGAGAACACCCCCGACTGGTCATCGGGAGCCGGAGAACTCTGGATCCCGGTTGCCCGCAACCAATGACTCCCCGCCCGCCCTGGTCACTCAATGTGACATTCGGTGGCCTTTTTGGGGGTCAATGGCACATCCAGTGGACTATGGGGGCGGGTGTCGGTGCCAACTCATGACTAATCTGGCGTGATGTCCAGTGGTCGCCGGAACGAGTTGCGGCGACGGTATCTGTCGCTCGGCCTGGGTGAGCTGTCCGCCGCAGCGGTGTTTGCTTCGATTGCGCTCACCATGGCAGAACCACGGCTCGACGGTCGAGAGGACTCACTGGCCATGTGGTCTGCTCTCACCCCGTTGCTTGCCGTCCTCGCGCAGGCGGGAATCTACTGGTTGATGGCGCGATCCTGGGTCGAACTCAACCCGATGCCACCGGTCATTCGCGCGTTCTATCGCGTATGTCGAGTCGCAAACGTCCCACTGTTGGCGGGTGGGCTCATCGGTGTCGTCGTATGGTTCCCGTCGAGCGCCGGAATTGGCGTCGCACTGCTCGTCGTGTGGCTGTTCGCCGTTGTCGAATTCGTCAACTACTTCGTGGTTCGACTGTCGTATCCCGCACACCGCTGGTGGTCGACAGTCGGTCAGATGCGCACTCCTCGGCTTGTCCTCGACATCAACACGCGTCGCTGATCGAAACAGGGAGCACTAGTACGACATCCCGGTACTCAATGTGACATTCGGTGGCCTTTTCGGGGGTCAATGGCACATCGAGTGGACTGCGTGGGTGCGGGCGCACCGCCGAGAATCAGGAGCTACGGCGGGAGAGGATGCTGGTGATTTCCGCCAAGGCCGGCAGAGCTGCGGCGATGGCCTCGCGGTTGTGTCGACTCAGTTCGTCCAGTGCGTCCGCGAGTACTCGGGAGCTCGCCGCGTCGTATTCGGCGAGGAGCTTCACAGCTTTCGGCGATGCGGTGAGTGTCGCCCCTCGAAGGTCACCGGCGGTTATCGATCTTTCCACCAGGCCGGCGTCGACCATCGCTCTGATCAGGTTGCTCACGGTGGATCGGGCCAGGTTGAGGCGGGCGGCAAGGCGTCCCGGACTCATGGACGGTTCTGCTGCGAGGGCTCGCATCACCTCGATGTGCGAGTCGGCGATGTCGGGCAGCTGCGCGACATCCCGCGTCGCCCGGAGCAGTGATCGCCGCAGGGGCCCCAGCTGTCGGCCCAATTCCGTTGCGGTGGAGTCCATGCGTCGATGATCGCACAGATAGTTTTGCCGCAAACATAGTTTTGTGACAAAATGAAGACCATGACCACAGTCGAGAACCCCATCCCCAGCCAAGATGTGAGCGGCATCGTCGGGCATCGCTTCATCTACACGTACGCCAACAGCTGGCAGTACGAGATGTATGTGAAGAACGCGACCACGATCGACTACCGAATTCACACCGGCATGGTCGGCGGACGCTGGGTCAAGGACCAGGAAGTCGATCTCGTCCAGCTCGACGACGACGTCTACAAGATCTCGTGGAACGAGCCCACCGGGACCTCGGTCGTCGTCAACGTCATCCCAGGAAAGCGTCGTCTGCACGGAACCATCTTCTTCCCGCAGTGGATCGAATTGGACGGAACCAAAACGGTCCTCTACCAGAACGATCACGTCGACGAAATGCATGCGTACCGCGACGCCGGACCGACCTACCCCATCTATGTCGTCCCCGAGTTCGCCACGATCACGCTCTTCGAGAACGTCGGAGCCGACGACGAGACCATCGTGTCCGTCGCACCTGGCGATCTTCCCGACGGCTTCGCAGACCGAACGAACTGACGTGCGCCCCGATCTGACGTTCGTCGCGCACTTGTCCGTCACGGTCGGGGAGCCCATCGATCTCGGCCAGGTCAGCGACGGGCATCGACGCCTCGTACCGATCCTCGGTGGGACCGTCGACGGGCCGGTGATACGAGGACGCGTCCTGGCTGGCGGCGCCGACCACCAGGTCCTCAGATCGGCCACTGTCACCGAACTCGACGCCCGATATGCACTCGAGACCGACGCAGGCGAACGGATCTCGGTCCATAACGTCGGGGTGCGCACCGGCAGCGAACAGGACATCGACGCATTGACTCGCGGCGAGCAGGTTCCCGCCGACCGAATCTACTTCCGCACCTTTCCCCGACTGTCGACGTCCGCCGACTCCCTCAGCTGGATGAACGGAACACTCTTCGTGGCCACCGGTGAGCGTTTACCGAATTCCGTCGAACTGGACGTCTACCAACTCACATGACGGAGGCAGATATGCACCGACCCCAGTGCACTCAATGGCACATTCAGTGGCCTTTTCGGGGGTCAATGGCACATCGAGTGGACTGCCTAGGCGATCAGGTGAGGCTTTCGCCATAGACGTGGTCGACGGCGATGGTCACCAGAACTCGGCGATCCGCGGCCATCGCGGCGCGGTATTCGTTCCAGTCGGGGTGCTCTCCGGCGGCGGCGCGGTAATAGCCGACCAGCGCATCGATTTCGGGGCTGTTCGGGTTCGCGCCCGGTCCAGTGAGGGTGACGGATCCTTCTGCTGTTGCCCAGGCCTTGCCGTCGGCGCTGGCCACTTCGAGTGCAGCGCGCGGGTCTCGGCGTAAATTCGCCGTCTTCGCTCGTCCTTCGGTGACCGAAATCTTGATTGTTCGCTGGGTGCGATCGTAGAACGGCGTCACCGGGGACAGTTGCGGCAGGCCGCTCGCTTTTATCGTGGCGAGTACGCCGAGTCGGCTGCGCTCGAGGAGGTCGTGTGGATCGAATGCTCCGCTGGTCATGGCTTCACCTCGGGGTCGTCGAGCGAACTGGCACGATCATGGTGGGCAACACGGTCGTCGGTGCCGTTGTTCCTCGGCCTGTCGGTACGGAGGTCGTCCGCATACGTTCCGATTGCGCGACGGTATGTGCCCAGCGCAGGCTTCGCTGCCTGCAGAGCCGCCCTCAGCGCGCCAGCACCATCGCCCAGATCCCACAAGATCAAGGCCATGAATGCATCTCGCGCAGAAGAGAATTCGTCGGAAAACTCGAAGTCTTTCAGCACACGCGACGCGTCCTCGAGTCGCCCGACATTACGCAGCGAACTGGCGAGCTGAATTCTGGCCTTGCTCTCGTGCACGGAATCGAGCCCACTCGACAGCGCCGCCTCGTACAACGGAATCGCAGCCGATTCTTCGCCCAGAAAATCCTCGAGCGACGCACGTTCGAACAGGGCCCTTGCTCGGGAAAGCCTTGTCGCCGAGAGCAACTGATTCATCTCCGACCGCATCAGAGCAGGCTCGCCGTCATCTGCGTGGCACCAGAACGCAGCTATGGAGTCCATCTGGGCCCCCCGGGATTCGGCCGGACAGCGACCGACGAACGATATGCGCTCACGTTCGTCCCCTCACCAGTCCATCCTTGCAGAGCATGCCTACGCTTGGAACCTTCACTCTGTGATGCTCTCTGAACCGAAGCGAAGTACACGATCGGTGTGAGTCGTCATCGACGGTATCGGCCGGGCTGCGAACTCGAAAAGATGGTGAACAGCACCACCACCGACCTGGGTGAAGCCGGGTCTCGAAACGTCCCACTCGATTGACACGTCGGTGAACGGTAAGCAAACGTATAGCCATGCAACTGAGATTTCTGGCCGGCATCTCGACGGCCTTCGCATGCAAGCTTCTGCTGATGCGAGTGCTGACCCTCAAGTTGCAGCGAGACATCGAGGCGCTCAACAACGGAAACTATCGCCCACTGCTCTCGTCGTTCCACCGAGACGCGGTGCTCAAATTCGCCGACGGTGACAGCCGATGGTCGGGCACCCACCGCGGACGACCGGCAATCGAAAAGTTCTTCCAGGACTTCGTCGCCGCCGGCATCCGCGGACAGGTCACGGAAATCTACAGCGGCGGAGCCCCCTGGCGCATGACCCTCCTCGTCCGCTTCGACGACCAAGCACACGCAGCCGACGGCACCGAGTTGTACAGCAACCGAACGGTGCTCCTTGTCCGCACCAGCTGGGGCAAAATCGTCTCGCAAGAGGACTTCTTCGAGGACACCACGCGCATCGACGCATTCGAGCGGAAATTGCGCCAACTCTAGATTCGGTCTCCCCTCCCCCCGGTTTTGCCCCTTCCCCGGGTACTCAATGTGACATCTAGTGGCCTTTTCGGGGGTCAATGTCACATCGAGTGGACTCCGGGGGCGGTCGGTCGGGGGCGGCGATAGGTAACCTGGGGGTAGTCGTCGGTATGCGACACGCTGGCGTGCACGTTGTACACCTCGCGCACCAGGTGTTCGGTGATCACTTCGTGTGGGGTTCCCGATGCCACGATGCTGCCGTTGTTCAGGACGATGATGCGGTTGCAGAACATGGCGGCGAGGTTGAGGTCGTGGAGGGCGATGTAACTGCTCAGGGGTAGTCCTGCGACGAGGGTGAGGATGTCGAGTTGGTGTTGGATGTCGAGGTGGTTGGTCGGCTCGTCGAGCAGTAGTTCGGTGGGTTGTTGAGCGAGGGCCCGTGCGATCTGGGCGCGTTGGCGCTCTCCGCCGGAGAGGGTGTGCCAGCGTCGGGTGGCTTTCGACGCCATAGCGGTGTCGGTGAGTGCCTGTTCGATCGCGGCGTCGTCGGCTGCTGTGTCTCCGCCGAGGATGCCGTGGTGGGGGATGCGGCCCAGGCGTACGACGTCGCGGACGGTGATGTCGACGTCGGTGTCGGAGTGTTGGTCGACCATCGCTACGCGGCGGGCGATGCTGCGACGACGTTGGGTGCGCAGGTTCTTTCCGTCGAGCAGCACGTCGCCGCTGTCGGGTGCCACGATGCCGGCGAGGATTCGTAGTAGCGACGATTTGCCGGAGCCGTTTGGGCCGATGAGCCCGATGGTCTCGCCCGGTTCCGGCGCGAAGCTGACGCCGTCGAGAATCGGGTTCCCGCCACGGGTCCACCGGATGTTGTTGACGTGCAACGTCATCGGGATCTCCTGAGTCGAAACAGAATGAGCGCGAATGCCGGCACGCCGATGAGTGCGGTCACCACTCCGACGGGTATCTCCTGCGGGGCGAACAGCGTTCGGGCGATGGTGTCGACCCACACCATGAAGATCGCGCCGATGACCACCGTCGTCGGCAGCAGCCGTCGATGCCGTGCGCCGACGAGAAAACGTGCGGCGTGCGGCAGAACGAGACCCACGAACCCGATGGCTCCGGCGGCGCTGACGAGCGAGGCCGTGATCAGTGCGGTGATGACCAACAACAGGATTCGCACCCACTTGACCGGAACACCGAGAGACGCGGCCGCGTCGTGCCCGAATGTGAAGGCGTCGAGGGCCGAGGTGTTGAACAGACACACCACCATTCCGAGCAGCGCAACCGATCCGCACAGGACCACGTCCGACCAGTCGGCACCGCTCAGCGATCCGAGAAGCCAGAACAGCACGCCGCGTGTCTGTTCGGCGTCGGCCGAGGAAATGACGATGAACGACGTCAGTGCCGAGAACAGCTGCGTCCCCGCGACCCCGGCCAGCACCACGCGGTCGTTTCCGCCGCCCGCCCCTGCGGCCAGCAGCATCACCAGGACGAACGAGAGCAGCGCACCGGCGAATGCCCCTGTGGACAAGGACAATGCACCACCGCCGACGCCGAGAACCGCGACGAGGACCGCTCCGGTGGATGCACCGGACGAAATGCCCAGGACGAAGGGATCGGCGAGAGGGTTGCGCAGCAGTGATTGCATGATCGCACCGCACAGCGCAAGACCCGCACCGCACACGGCGGCCAGCAAGGTCCGGGGCAGGCGCAGCTCCCAGACGATTCCGTCCTGGATGCGACTGACTCCCGAACTCCCGATACCCATGTGCGTCAATATCACTCGATATACGTCGGGCACCGAGACGTTCGCGGGTCCGATGGTGACGGCGACGCCGATCGAGAGCACCAACAACGCCGATCCTGCGAGCAGCAGTGGGACGAGCACCCCGCGATCGGTGCGGCTCATCGCGACGCCATTCCCCAATCCTGCAGCGCGGCCGCAACTTTCTCGACGCCGTCGATCGTCCGAATGGACGGGTTCAGATCGGCACCGTTGACGACGATGTACCGCTTGTTCTCGACGGCGGGCATCCGGTTCGTGACCGAGTTCGACTCGAGGAAATCGATCTTGCTGTCCAGGGCGTCCCCGGCGATACTGCGTCGGCTCAGATCTGCGAGCACCAGTGCAGTCGGGTCGCGATCGAGCACACTCTCCCAATTGACCTGTGGCCATTCGTCGGTGGTGTCGGCGTAGATGTTCTCGGCACCGACGGAGTCGGTGATGATGCCCGACGATCCACAGCAACCTGCCATGTACGGCGTGTCGGTGTCGGCGAACCAGTAGGCCAACGACACACCTGACGCGTCGACCGAGCCGGAGGCTTTCTCGAACCGATCCTGCAGTTCGGCGACCAGACGCTCACCGCGGTCTCGTACGTCGAAGACCGCCGCGAGATCGCGAATCTCCCGATAGACGGTGTCGATCACCAGCGGCTCCGTGCGGGCACCGTCGGAATTGACGCTCTCGTCCGTCTTGCCTTGACAGTCGGTGGGCGAGAGGTAGTTCGGCACGCCGAGTTGCTCGAATCTGCTCCGATCTGCGACGCCCCCGGGTCCGAGTGTGCCGCCGAAGGACGCGGACACGAAATCGGGCTCGGTATCCAACACGACCTCGAGCGATGGCTTGTTGTCTGCGAGCCTCGGCACCCTGGCGTTCTCGGATTCGAGGTTCGAGCGGACCGGGTCGGTCCAGGTGGCGGTGCCCACCATCCGGTCTGCGAGGCCGAGCGAGAGCAGTATCTCCGTCGAGCTCTGGTTCAACGACACCGCGCGTTGCGGTGGTGCGTCGACGACGACGTCGCGTCCGCAGTTCTCGAGGGTCAGGGGATAGTTCCCGGAGGTGTCGGTGGACGCGTCGGGGGTCGACGCGGTCGAACAACCGGAGACCAGAAGGATGGAGACAGCGCCTAGTGCGGCGAGAGAGGTACGCATCGAAGAGCTTCCTGCTTGGGGCTCGTGTCGCGGAGCCGCGGGTGGGGTTCGATCACGACGTCCGAGCATTCGGACTTCGAGCTCTCACCCGTCACCGTTGCGCGCCAGCTCCGGAATTGCACCGGATTCCCTCGTTCGTCGCGTGCTGACCCTATCGCGCGAGAGCGCCGAGAGGTCAGTGCGCCGGCGTCGAGACCGGTACCGACGGATACGAGCTCGGAAAGGCTCTGCGCGCGACCACTACGACTGTGAGTGCCACAGCCACCAGGATCGTCGCCGCAGCGGTCACCGCCCCGATGCCCCTGGCGTCGACGACGACGCCCCCCACCAGGGCCCCGGTGGCAATGGCCAGTTGGAAGGCGACGACGTAGATCGCCGACGCCTTGTCGGCGTCGGCAGGGGCGGCCCGCACCACGGCGGACTGGATGCAGACCGGCAGTGTGGTGAATGCCAGACCCCACAACGCGATCGCCCCGACAGCGAGGACGGCCAGGCTGCCCGGTGCTGCGCTGAGGGTGCCCCACAGGATCGCCGTCGCGGCCGCGACGGCACCCAGAGCAGCGATGGTGGAGGGCCGCGGCCAACGGTCGTACGTTCTGCCGATCACCCAGATACCGACGACCCCGAACAAACCGTAGAGCATCAGCATCAGCGTCAGAGTGGTTCCGGCCGAACCGATTGCGCGATCGACGATGAGCGAGAAGTACGTGTACGCGGCGAAATGGCCGAGGACGGCCAGGAACGTCACTCCACACAGGATCGCCAGGGTGCCGTCGAGCACCCGCGGTGATTTCTTGTTGCCCGCAGCTGCTCGGGTGACCGGTAGTGCGGGGAGGACGAAGTAGAGCGCCACCGCGATAGCGGCGGCGACGACACCGAGAATCGTTGCAGCAGTACGCCACCCGAACCACTGACCCATGGCCGCGGTGATCGGATTTCCGGCGACCAACGCCAACGAGGTGCCGGCGTACACCGTGGCGATCGCTTTTCCTTGCTTACCGGGAAGTGCGAGTGACGCCGCGACGGGTGCGACCACGGCCCAGAAGACTCCGTGGGTGGCCGCGCACAGCATCCTCGACAGCACCAGCATCGGGTACCCGACGGACACCGCGGACAGCAGTTGCGAAAAGGCCAGTGCTGCAACGGTGATGACGACGACCCGTCGCCGCGGCCAGTCGCGTACGAACCTGATCAACGGCATGGTCATGACGGCGACGCCGTATGCGTAGAAGGTCAGCAGCAGACCGACTGCGGATTCGCCGACGCCGAGATCGCCCGAGATCTCCGGAAGCAGACCCACGGGCAACGTTTCGGCCGTGACATAAATGAAGGCGGCTGCACCGAGGACCAGCAGCTTGGGGAGGGGCGACGACATGGTGTGTATCGTTACACAGATGGTCGACGCACGCTAAGGTGACCCCGTGAACAATCGGGTGACGATGGCCGACGTCGCGGCGTCTGCGGGAGTCTCCACCATGAGCGTCTCGTACACCTACAACCAGCCCGACCGCGTCTCGCCTGCCACCCGAGACCGCGTCCACGCAGCGGCGGCGGCCCTCGGATACGCAGGTCCCAACCGTGCGGCACGCTCGCTCCGCAGCGGAAAGCACAACAGCGTCGGCGTCGTACTCGGTGAAAAACTCACCTATGCCTTCGAGGATCCCCAGGCCCGACGGTTCCTCTCGGGCATCGCCGACGCGTGTCTCGACGCCGACACCGCGCTGGTGATGTTGCCGAACCTGCACCGCGACAGCGATATTGCGAGAATTCGCGACGCGCAGGTCGACGGCTATGTCGTCTGGACCACCGGCGTCGACGACCCCGTCCTCGACGTGCTCGTCGGCACCGGTCGACCCACCTGCGTCCAGGGCGGCCCTCAGCATCCGGGATTGCACTCCATCGGAATCGACGACCGCGCGGCCGCCGACGCGATCGCCACCATTGCTCTGCGCAATCGGCGTCGGCCCGCGATAGTTGCACTGCGACCCGATTCGCGACGCGAATCGACGGTGGTGCGCGGCGCCGACGCGTCGGGCATCTCGATGCCGGTGACCCGCGCACGACTCGAGGGCTACCGCGATGCGTGCGTGCGTCGAGGAATCGAGTGGTCGACGGTACCGACGCTGTTCACCACCCACAATTCGCGCGAAGAGGGCACACGGGCAGCACGACTGTTGTTGCGCGACAACGTCGTCGATGTGATATTCGCGATGAGCGACGAACTCGCCTTCGGCGCACTCGACGCGGCGACGGGTGCCGGAATCGACATTCCCGGCCACGTCGCGCTGACCGGATGGGACGACTCCTCTGCAGCGGCGGCGGCCCACTTGACCACCGTCGCGCAATCGTTGTTCGACCAGGGCCGAGCGGCGGCCCGGTGGGTGCTCGGTCTCAGCGACACGGTCGACGCGGCGGTGTGGAACGTCGAGACGCGAGGGTCGACGGGCACGCTGTGTGAGGGCCAGTAAAAAGGGCGTGCTCCCCGTTTATAGGCGTTAAGCAAACTCTTCGGATAGTATCGCCGGTGGCCGTCCGGCTACGAGGGGGCACTGTGAGTCGAGAACACGACACGCCGCTCCGCCGTGCCGACCCCAACCCGACGCTCGACGCCCTCACCGGGCTTGCGAACCGGGACGAAATCCTGGCCACCATCACCGCCGCGCTGGTCGACCTAGGCCCTGACCAGCACTTCAGCGTCCTCCTCGTCGACATCGACGGCTTCCGTGAATTCAACGACGCGCTCGGACCGGCCCAGGGCGACGAGCTGCTGTGCATGGTCGCCGACCGACTCACCGCATCGACTCGACCCGGCGACACCATCGGCCGACTCACCGGGGACGAATTCGTCATCGTCGCCTACGGCTGCCATTCCCTGGCAGCCCGAGCGATGGCCGCGGGATTCGCCAGCATCTTCGAGCCCCCCTTCGAGCTCGGCGGCCGTCAACTCACCCTCACCGCCAGCGTCGGTGTCGCGTCCACCACCGGGAGCACCGATCGCGCCACCCAGCTGGTGCACAACGCGACCGCCGCGATGCATGCCGCCAAAGCCACCGGCCGCAACCGGCATCACATCTTCACCGACGAGCTGCACCACACCAACCGCACTCGGCTCGAGCTCCTCGAACGACTGCGCGGAGTCGCCATGACCGCGCGCGAGCTCACCATGGTCTACCAACCCATCGTCGAACTCGCGACCGGAGCCGTGGTCGGAGCCGAAGCCCTCGTTCGCTGGAACCACCCCGAACTCGGACTTCTGATGCCCGACGCCTTCATCCCCCTCGCCGAAGACAACGACCTGATAGTCCCCCTGAGCATGTGGATTCTCACCGACGTCGCGGCAACCATCGCCGACTGGCAATCCCGCGCGATCATGCTCCAAGTCGGTGTCAACGTCAGCCCCGCGCACTTCGCCGCAGGAACCCTGGCCACCGACGTCATCGACATCGTCGACACCCACGGCATCGAACGCGGTCGACTCGCACTCGAACTTGCCGAATCGCAGACGCTGCACGACCTCGACGCCGTGCACTACCAACTCCGCGACGTCCAACGCCACGGCGTCCTCATCGCCATCGACGACTTCGGCTCCGGTTTCTCCTCCCTCGAACGACTCGCCACCCTCCCCGTCGACATCCTCAAAATCGACAGATCCCTCACCCAACACCTCGACAGCACCAACCTGCACCGACGCCGCGCCATGACCACCCTCTGCACCGCCCTCGTCGACGTCACCACCACCCTCGGCAAAGACACCGTCATCGAAGGCATCGAGACCACCGAACAACTCCGAATCTGCACCGACATGGGCGTAACCTTCGGCCAAGGACACCTCCTCGGACGACCCATGCCCGTCGCCGAACTGGAGCAATACATCACCCGACACAGCAGCCACAGCGAATCCGCATGAGGAACCGAACGTGAAGATAGACAACGAAATTCAACGCTTCACCGACGCACCCCGGGCCCAACTCTCCACCATCAACCCCAACGGCACCCCACACCTGGTCCCCATCGTCTTCGCTGTCGCGCCCACCGGCGATCGCATCTACACAGCCATCGACTGGAAACCCAAAACCACCCAGAAACTGCAGCGACTCGAGAACATCCACGCCGACCCCGCTGTCAGCCTCATCGTCGACCACTACTCCGACGACTGGTCCCAACTCTGGTGGATCCGCGCCGACGGCAACGCCCGCATCGTCGACGCGGGAAGCGCCGAAGGCACAGTCGGTACCGACACCCTCGTCGCGAAATACATCCAATACACGAACAACCGACCCGAGGGGCCGGTCATCGTCATCGACAAACTGTCCTGGAGATCGTGGTCAGCTTCCTGATCGTTTTCCTCCTCTCCACAGCATCGCCCACCCCCCGGTTGAGCGTCTGACACCACTACCGTCTGACACCACTACTGTCTGACCACTCAATGTGACATCCGGTGGCCCTTTCGACCGTCAATGGCACATTGAGTGGACTGCACATGGGTCGGAGGGCACCGAAAAACCAGTGGAATCGGCATTAGCAGGGAGTCAGACTGTCCCAATGGTCAGCAAACCTCCCGTTCGGATTGTCACCGACCGTCTCGTGGTTCGACGCGAGACGGCAGACGATGCTGTCGTCATTGCCGAAACGATCGAGCGAAATCGGGTCCGCCTGCTGCCGTGGCTCGGTTGGGCCACCGAGGACGCTGCAAACAGGTCGGCGCAGATCGTCCGCATCGCGGAAAGCCGGAAGCTGTGGGACGCCGACCAAATGTACGACTACGGGATTTTCGGTCGATCCACCAGCGCATTCCTGGGGAAGATTGCATTGCACCGACGAGTCGGACCGGGTGGGATCGAAATAGGGTACTGGCTCGACAGTGCAGCCGAGGGTGACGGCATCATCTCCGAAGCCACCGCGACCCTCACGCAAGAGGCATTGAAACTCGCCGACGTCGATCGCGTCGAAATTCATTGTGATGCAGCCAATTCGAGGAGTCGAGCCGTTCCGCGGCGGCTGGGTTTCGTCCTCGACAGGATCGAGCCGCGAGCTTTGGCCGCTGCGGCCGAAACCGGAGACCACATGATTTGGGTGTATCAGCCCGATCGGCGGTAGGACGGGTCGACGGTGACGTGGGGGCGCGGACGCGCGAGCGCCTGTCGGTACCGGGACCGCAGGTCGGAGAGAACACGTTCCGGATCGTCGCGAATATCGCTCGGCAGGTGAGTCACGACAATGATGCCGGCGTTCTGAGCGCGCTCCCGTCGTTCCACGGTGGCGCGGTGCGCCGCGGGTGACAGGTGATATTCGAGCGAGTCGATCTCCCAGTCGAGGGCGACGTCGTCGAGCCAATTGTCGGCCACCAGTAGCAACCTGCCCGACTCGTCGCGTACCGCGACATTGTGAGTCATCGGGGGAAGACCGCTGCGTGCGTACAACTTCTGCGCGTGTGCTTCGGCAACGGAGTGCGCGCCGGCGGCCAGTTCGCGAAGTACTCGACGAGGCATCGCGGTTCCACGCGTGGTGCCGGCGTCCAGTTCCTTCATGATCGCCTCGATCGTTGCGGCACCCCGCTGAACGACACTGGCAACGAGCGCCATGCACTGCTCGGCGTTCTTCATGCGGCGAATTGCGTCGCACAAACACCGAACAACCGGCGCGACGGGAAGACCCGACTTACTTTCCGCCGTTGGCATCCGCCACGTACGTTCCACCGCGGCGAAGCTCACGGACCTGCGGTGCTGCGCCTCGGGAATGAGCACGAACGTCTCCTCGAACGAGCCGGATGTACCGAGACCATGCAACGCCAGCCCGGCCCGACCACTGATGACGCCATCACGACCGCAGTAGATGGACGCGGCAACCGCCCGCTCCAAGGGCGTCAGCGAACGGTTCTTCAAGAACACCAGGCCAGGTAGCGCCCGTGACCAGATACCGTCCGGCAGCGTGCGCCGAACAATCGTCTTCGACGCGACGCCGAGTTCGAGAAGATGAGCAGTCCGCACCAGCCCGCGATCCGATGCGGCCGCAATTACCCTCGCATCGACCCGTGCGCCGCCCCTCTTCATACAGACGATCCTGCACGCTCGGCCGGACACCGATCGCACCCGACGTCGCACTATCAACAGCCCTGTGGATAACCGAATACCTGTGGACAAACGCATACAGGAGGGGTCGCCCACACTCTGACTCGAGCACGGCCAGGCGCGCTCTCGTGACCGGCCGCGAGTCCACTCGATGTGCCATTGACTGCCGGAAAGGCCACCAAATGTCACATTGAGTGGACGGCGGGGCGGCAACAGGCAACCCACCCACCTCAGCGGGGATACCGTCTATCTTGCAACTCGTGCGTTCTTATTTCGGGAGTGAGACATGACGGCGACAGCAGTTCCCTCGGATCGGTCGGGTACCACGGCACCACGGTCGTTTTCGCCGCCGCAGCGCGGTCGGTTGAGTGAGGTTCCGCATATAGCGGGGCTGGTGCTCGGTGTGTTCGCGGCGGCGTTGTTTCTGTGGAGTCTGTCGCCCACTTTGCGGTATCTGGTTCATGCGCCGCGGGAGTATGTCGACACGTATTACTTCGATGCTCCGGATACGAGTTTGTCGTGGGCGTTGGTTGTCGGGTTGTTGGCGGCGGCGTTGGCGAGTCGGAAGCGTATTGCGTGGTGGTTGCTGACGATTTATTTGGTGTTGTTGGCGATCACGAATGTCGCGGAGGGCATCGAGGACAAGAACGTCAGTTCGTGGATTGCGTTGGCGGTTCATGTCGTCGTGACGGGTCTGCTGATCGCGTCGCGCAAGGAGTTCTACACGCGGGTTCGGCGCGGTGCGGTGTGGAAGGCGCTCGGGGTGCTCGTGCTGGGAGCGGCCGTCGGCACGATTGTCGGGTGGGCGTTGGTGGCGTTGTTCCCGGGTTCGTTGCCGGAGGGTCAGACGTTCCTGTGGGCGTTCAACAGGGTGACGGCGTTGGCGACGGTGGACAACGAGCAGTTCGACGGTAGGCCGAACGGTTTCGTCAATACGGCGTTGGGACTGTTCGGAGCGCTGGCGTTGCTCGGTGCCGTGGTCACGTTGTTCCGGTCGCAACGGTCGAGCAATGCGTTGACCGGGCGCGACGAGTCGGCTCTGCGCGGCCTGCTCGACAAGTGGGGTGCCGACGATTCCCTCGGCTACTTCGCGACCCGCCGCGACAAGGGCGTCATCTTCGCCACCAGCGGCAAGGCGGCGGTGACGTATCGCGTCGAGGTCGGGGTGTGTCTGGCCAGTGGTGACCCGATCGGCAACCCCGAGGCGTGGCCACATGCGATATCCGAATGGCTCGACCTGGCCGAGAAGTACGGTTGGACCCCAGCTGTCATGGGGGCCAGCGAGATCGGGGCCACGGCCTACAAGCGCGCCGGCCTGAGTGTTCTCGAACTCGGCGACGAAGCGATCCTGAAAACCAAAGATTTCAACCTCAATGGACGCGAGATGCGTCCCGTGCGTCAGGCCGTCAACCGGGCTCGCAAAGCGGGTGTCGTGGTCACCGTGCGTCGTCATCGCGATATTTCTGCCGAGGAGATGGACGAGATCATTGCGTGCGCGGACGCGTGGCGCGATACCGAGACCGAGCGTGGTTTCTCGATGGCGCTGGGCCGGTTGGGCGATCCGCTCGACGGCGATTGTCTTCTGGTGCAGGCAGTTCAGGGCGAGAAGATAGTCGGTGTTCTGTCGCTGGTGCCGTGGGGTCGGACCGGCGCGTCGTTGGACCTGATGCGCCGCGATCCGGCGTCGCCGAACGGTGTCATCGAGTTGATGGTGACCGAACTTGCCACCGGCGCAGATCATTTCGGTGTCAGCAAGATTTCGCTGAACTTCGCGGTGTTCCGTGCTGCGTTCGAGGAGGGTAGTCGGATCGGGGCCGGTCCGGTCCTGCGAATCTGGCGCAGCGTATTGGTGTTCTTCTCGCGCTGGTGGCAGCTCGAGGCGCTGTATCGCTCGAATGTGAAGTACTTGCCGGAATGGGAGCCGCGCTACCTGTGCTTCGCCGACAATCGGGTGCTGCCGAAGGTCGGTGTCGCGTCGGCCATCGCCGAAGGCTTCTTGACTCTGCCGACCTTTCGGCGCGCCTCGAAGCACACCGGGTCCCACGTCGCGGTGCCGGCAGCGTTGGTCGACGCCGAGGACATTCATCCCGACGGCAGCGGACCCGAGACTCCCGCAGACGACACCGTGCCCGGCCGCAAACGTCCCGACCAGGTACGCGTGCGCATGGCCAAACTCGATCGTCTCGAAAGTGACGGCATCGGGGGCTATCCCGTCGCCTATCCCCCGACACACACCGTCGGTGAAGCGGCGGCTTCGCCCCAGGGCACGACCGTCCGAATTGCGGGTCGAATACTGCGCATTCGCGACTACGGCGGCGTGTCGTTCGCCGTCATCCGGGACTGGTCGGCCGATATTCAGGTGCTGTTCGACCGCGAACGCGTCGGCGACAGAATCGAGGAATTCGATGCCGACTTCGACCTGGGTGACCTCATCGAAGTCAGTGGCACCATCGGATACAGCAGGCGTGGTGAGCTGTCGCTGCTCGCCACCGAGTGGCGAATGAACGCCAAATGCCTGCACCCTCTACCCGACAAGTACCGCGGTCTGACCGATCCGGAAGCGCGAGTACGGCAGCGGTACGTGGACCTGGCGATCAACCGCGATGCGCGCGCGCTGATGATCGCACGCTCGAATGTGGTGAAGTCGCTTCGTGATTCACTGAGCGATCGCGGCTACATGGAGGTCGAGACACCGATCCTGCAGCAGGTACACGGCGGTGCGAACGCTGCCCCGTTCGTCACCCACATCAATGCCTACAACCTGGATCTGTACCTGCGCATCGCACCGGAGCTCTATCTCAAGCGGCTGTGCGTCGGCGGCATGGAGAAGGTCTTCGAGATCGGGCGAGTGTTCCGCAACGAGGGAGCGGACTTCAAGCACAATCCGGAGTTCACGATCCTCGAGGCGTACGAGGCACACAGTGACTACGAGCGCGCAATGGTGTTGTGCCGCGAACTGATTCAGCGTGCAGCCGTGGCAGCGCACGGCCGCGAAATCATTCTGCGTCCCGACGGCCCGGACGGCGAGATGATCGAGATCGACATCTCCGGAGAATGGCCCGTCAAGACACTGCACGGTGCCGTCGCCGAAAAATTGGGTGTCCCCGTCGAGCCGTCGACGCCCCTGGACGAGCTGCAGCGGCTGTGCGACGAGAACGACATCCCCTACGAGAAGTCGTGGGATGCGGGTGCCGTCGCCCAGGGCATGTACGAGCACCTGGTGGAGGACTACACCGAATTTCCCACCTTCTACAAGGACTTCCCGACGTCGATGTCGCCGTTGACGAGACCGCATCGGAGCATCCCCGGCGTCGCCGAAAAGTGGGACCTGGTGGCGTGGGGGGTCGAACTGGGCACGGCCTACAGCGAGCTGACCGATCCCGTCGATCAACGTCGACGCCTCACCGAGCAGTCGTTGCTGGCTGCGGGTGGCGACGAAGAAGCGATGAGCTTGGACGAGGACTTCCTGCAGGCGCTCGAGCACGGGATGCCCCCGACCGGCGGCCTCGGAATGGGCGTCGACCGCGTCGTCATGCTCATCACCGGCGGCAGCATTCGCGAGACACTCGCATTTCCGCTGGCCAAACCGCGACAATGACGGTCTTCCCGAGGCGATCCTCCACGGGAAAGTTGCAAAACGGGGCGAATGGTGGAAACTGGAGGCTTAAACAAACTTCGAGTAGGCAATGCATGGTGGGGACGAAAACATGGATCACGGGAATCGAACCGAGCGCGAGGCATTGTTTCCCGTGAAACATCCTCCCGGGCGGTACATCGAAGTGGACGGCCAACGTCTGCATCTGTTCGTCCGGGGAACCGGCCCCACGATCGTTCTCTGCGGCGGCCTGGGCAGTAACTGGTTCGACTGGAACGACACCGTCGATATCTTGAGCGCCCGACATCATGTCGTGGTTCTCGACCGCCCCGGCTTCGGACTCAGCGACCCTCTGCCCGATGGCGCCACTCCCACCGTCCGCGGCGAGGCCGACAGGATCGTCGGTGTCCTCGACGCGCTCGGTGTCACCGAGCCGGCCGTCGTCGCGGGTCACTCGATTGCCGGCTTCTACGCAGAAGCGGTGGCCCGGCTGTACCCGTCGCGCATACGTGGTGTTCTTCTCCTGGACTCGAGCGCCGAGTCCGACCCCCGCCGCATCCTTCCGGCGGCTCTGCGAGTGCGCGCAGCGCATTCCCTGTCGACGCTCCTGAGCCGCACGGGCCTTCAGCGTCTCGTCGGCCCGCGCGTCCGACCGATACTCAACCAGGCGACGCCACCCGACGGCACACCGAAGGACGTCGTCGACTGGGTCGACGACATCTACCGCAGGCCCACCTATCTCACGGCTGCACTCGTCGAAGATGTCGTCTACCCGGACCTCGCGGCCGAACTGAACCGACTTCGGAAGCGATTGCCACTGGTCGTTCCCGTTATCGTCGCGGCCGCCCACACCGGACGCCCGTCCCCGTGGGGACGCAGATGGATCAAGACCCAGCGCAAGCTGGCCACATACTTGCGAGCCGATTTCACCGTCGTCATACCCGCCCATCACCACGCCATGATCGACAAACCCGCCGAGGTTGCGGCGCTCATCACCGAACTGGTGTGAACCTCTCCCGTCGACGCACGTAACGTGTGTCGACGAGCCCGTAGCCCAAGACCCGAGCCGAAGCTCGGCGATGGCGCGGTAGCACGAGAGGAAATTGAAGATGGTTGCGATCAGCACAACGCAAGGTCGACAGTCGAAGATGCTCGGTCTGGGCGTTCACCGCCCCGAACGAATAGTCACCAACGATGAGATCTGCGAGTTCATCGACTCCAGCGACGAGTGGATTCAGACGCGATCGGGCATCAAGAACCGCCGATTCGCCGACCCCGAAGAAAACGTCGTCCAGATGTCGATCTCGGCAGGCCGAAAAGCACTCGAAGCCAGCGGCATCTCCGCCGAGCAGGTCGACACCGTCATCGTCGCGACCTCCACACACCTCGAACTGACACCCCAAGCAGCCGCCAAGGTTGCCCACGGACTCGGCACCAAAGGACCGGCCGCGTTCGACATCTGCGCCGGATGCGCAGGCTTCTGCTACGCACTCGCCGTCGCATCGGACCTGGTCAAGGCCGGAACCTCGCAGTACGTCCTCGTCATCGGAGCCGAGCAGCTCAGCGTCACCACCGACCCGTACGACCGCACCACCCGCTTCATCTTCGCCGACGGCGCCGGAGCCGTAGTCGTCGGACAGAGCGACGAAACCGAAATCGGACCCGCCGTATGGGGATCCGACGGCTCGCAGTCCGACGCCATCGTGCAGACCACGGACTGGTACGAATACATCACGACAGCCGACATGGAACGGCCCTGGATCAGGATGAACGGAATCTCCGTCTTCCGCTGGGCTGCATTCGAGATGGGCAAGGCCGCGCAGAAGGTACTCGACGTCGCCGGCATCAAAACCGACGAACTGCACGCCTTCATCCCGCACCAGGCCAACAGCCGCATCACCGATCTGCTGGCGAAGAGCCTCAACCTGGACGAGGGCACCGCCGTCGCCAACGACATCGCCGAAACCGGCAACACCTCCGCGGCGTCCATCCCCCTGGCAATGGAAGAACTACTGCGCACCGGAAAAGCCAAAGCAGGCGACACAGCGCTGCTCCTCGCCTTCGGTGCGGGACTGTCCTACGCCGGACAAGTCGTCAAACTCCCGAAGTTGTAATCACTCCACCCGTCCGCAGCCCACACCCACCCGCAGTCCACCTATCCGCAGTCCACTCGATGTGACATTCAGTGGCCTTTTCGGCAGTCAATGTCACGTTGAGTGGACTCGGGCCGGGTGGGGTGGGTGCGGGTGGACTCGGGCCGGGTGGGCGGTCCGCCGAAGGTCTGGCCGAGTCAGCTCTCGGGTCGTAGTGTTGGTTCATGCCCAAGCCTCCGTTGCCCATTGATGCTGTCGAGTTGCTGAAGAAGGCGAATCCCGCCGTCATGGCGGTGGTTCGTGCCGATGGAACTCCGATCACCGCGCCCACGTGGTATTTGTGGGAGGACGGGAAGATCGTGCTCAATTTCGATGCCTCGCGTAAGCGGCTGGAGCACATTCGGGCGAATCCCAAGGTCTCGATTTCGGTGATGGACGAGGCCAGTTGGTATACGCATGTGACGGTGCACGGTTCGATCGAATTGCAGGACGACCCGGATCTGGTGGATATCGATCGCATCGCGACGCATTACACCGGCGAGCGGTATCCGGTTCGCGATCAGCCGCGCGTGACCGGTTACGTGACCGTCGACGCGTATGTGGGCTGGGGCAAGGTCGGTTCGTAGACGTCGCGTTGCCGCTTGCGACGGCCCAATTCAGGTGCAAGACTCCCGCAATGGTCAATCCGCAGGGTGAAGGTAGCGACGCGTTCGAGAAGGACGAGCCGTACGGGGGTCAGCAGTACCCGCCGTATCAGGACCCGAACACGAGCTACCAGAACCCGCAGCACGGACAACCTCAGTACCCGAACCCTCAGTACGGACAACCCCAATACGGACAACCCCAGTACGGACAGCCGCAATACGGTCAGGCCCCGTATGTCGGAGCGGGTTTTCGGCCGGCACCCGCCACGAACACGTTGGCGATCGTGTCGCTCGTGTTGGCGGTGTTGGGTCTGACGTTCATCCCGCTGATCGCGTCGGTGTGTGCGGTGGTGTGTGGCCACGTTGCGAAGGGCCAGATCAAGCGCACCGGCGAGGGCGGGTCAGGATTTGCGACGGCAGGTCTGATCGTCGGCTACGTGTCGGTTGCCCTGTTCGTCCTCGTCGTGGCTGCTATTTTCATCTTCGCGATAGCAGCCTCGAATTCATCCACGTATTGAGTTCGGTTGCTGCGCCAGTCGGCCGTTCATCGCTGCGGCCCACAGGCCGGCGATGACTGCCAACGCAATGACGAACAGCGCCAAGGCGTTCCATCCGAGTGACTGAAAGACCACTCCGCCGAGCCAGCCCACGACGGACGATCCTCCGTAGTAGAACAGGTTGTACAGCGATGTCGCCTGCGCCCGTCCGTGGACGGCTCGCTGGCCGGTCCATCCCGACGCGATGGCGTGGGCGGCGAAGAATCCCATTGTGAAGATCACCAGCCCGGTGAGGATCACGGCCAGGTTCGACGCCATCGTCAGTGCGACTCCGACGATCATGGTAGCGGTCGATCCGGCGAGGACGATCGACCGGCCGTGCTTCGTCGCCAACTTCCCCGCCACTCGCGAGGACACCGTGCCACTGAGGTAGGCCACGAAGATCAGGCTGATCAGAGACTGTGGAAGTCCGAAAGGTGCTGCCTCGAGCCGGAATCCGAGGAAGTTGTAGACCGCGACGAATCCTCCCATCAGCAGGAACCCCTGGCCGTACAGCGCCAGCATCCCCGGCTCTCGAAGATTCACCCACAACCGACCGGGTAGGTCACCGATCTTGCTGTGCACGAGGGTGGTTCGCGGCCGCGGTGCCAACCACACGAACAGTCCTGCTGCCAGCGCCGCGATCACCGACACCGTGAGGGTTCCGATTCGCCAATTGGTCTGTTCTGCAACGGGTCCTGAGACTATTCGCCCCAGCAGCCCGCCGAGCGTCGTACCGGACACGTAGGTCGCCGCTGCCAGCGCGGTGTGATTGCGGTGCACCTCCTCGCTGAGATAGGCGATCGCGATGGCCGGAAGTCCACCCAGCGCAGCACCTTCGAAGAACCGCAGGACCAGCAGCACCTCGAGAGAAGGCGACAGAGGCACCAGCAAACCCAGTGTCGTCGCGACGAGTATCGAGGCGGTCATCGCTCGAACGCGTCCGATTCGGTCGGCCGCTACCGACCACGGAATGACCGACACCGCGACGCCGACGGTCGCCAGGCCGACGGCAAGCGAGGACTGAGACGGAGTGATGTCGAGACTGGACGCGATCAGCGGCAGAATCCCCTGTACCGAGTAGAGCTGCGCGAACGTCGCCACTCCGGCGAACAGCAGCGCCAGCACGAGACGCCGGTACTCGGTCGATCCCTTGGGATGCCCCTCCCACTCCAGGACCTCGGGCTGCGTCGTAGTCATGTCCAAGACGTTAGAAGCGCTCACGGTATACGTCCAATGCATGAGACCTCAGCGATCGATACGTCAGCGATATGCTTCGCTCATGCGCCGCGAGACCACCGAGCTGCTGCCGCTTCTGCCGACCCTGGTCGCGGTGGCGGACACCGAGCACATCACCGACGCCGCCCACGTCCTGGGAGTCCCGCAACCCACCGTCAGTCGGCAGGTCGCCCGCGCGTCGGCGATCCTCGGCGTCGACATCGTGGAACGACGGGGCCGCGGCATCGTGCTGACCAGTACCGGCCGCGTCCTCATCCCGTATCTTCAACGAGCCCTGAGCGACATCGACGCCGGTATCGACGCCATGACCGAGCACGACGCCCGAGCGCGTGGCCGCATCGCCGTTGCGTTCCAGAACACACTCGGTGAGGACGTCGTGCCCGCACTGATCCGGCACTTTCGCGTCGACCATCCCGCGGTGACGTTCGATCTCGACCAAGGCGCACGCGCACGCTGCCTGGATCGCCTCGCAGACCGCACGTCCGACCTGGCGTTCGTGTCTTTGAGCGCCGAACACACCGACACGAATTCCTTTCAGCTGTACGACGAGCGGCTGATGCTGGTGGTCCCCGAACATCACCGTCTCGCGTCGCGGACGACGGTCGATCTCGCCGATACCGCCGACGAGAACTACATCGCCATGGGCCACGGATACGGAATGCGCTCGATCTGTGACGAGCTGTGGGCCGATGCCGGATTCAGCCCGCGCATCGCGTTCGAGGGACAGGACACCCATACCGTGCGCGGACTCGTCGGCGCCGGCCTCGGCATCGCCATCCTGCCGCGGATCCGTGCACACGGCGCCGAGGGTGGAACGGTCGACGTGGGACTCACCCAACCGGCTGCGCGCAGGCGAATCGGCATGGTGTGGGAGCCGGGGACGGACATGCCCCGCCAGGTGGCGGCCTTCCGCTCGATGGTGCAACGCAGTGGACGCACACTCGTGATTAGGTGAGTCGATGCAACTGGTTCTGGTACGGCACGCCCTTCCGCGACGATCGGAGTCCTCGGCCGATCCCGATCTCGACGAACTGGGCGTCGAGCAATCCCGCAGAGTGCCCGATGCGCTGGCACGCTTCACGGTGTCCCGAGTCGTGTCGAGTTCGCAGCAACGCGCGATCCGGACCGCGCAGCCACTCGCCGAACGGCTCGGTCTCGAGATCACGACCGACGACCGTCTGACCGAGTACGACCGGGACTTCGGCGGCTACGTCCCGATCGAGGCCGCGAAGACCGAATTTCGCGACGCCTACGACCGCATCAAGGCCGGTCACCTACCCGAGCAGGTCGACGAGCAGGCCTTCCGCCGGCGAGTTCTCGACGGAGTGGACGATATCGTCTCGGCCGCCGCGCACTCCGATACCGTCGTCCTCTTCGCTCACGGCGGCGTCGTCAACATGCTGTTGCAAGACATTCTCCAGACCCCGAAAGTGCTCGGATTTCCCATCGACTACTGCTCGGTGACGCGTGTGCTCTTCTCCCGCAGCGGTGCCCGATCGGTCTCGTCGGTCAACGAGACCGCCCATGTGTGGGACCTGTTGCCGCGCAACCGACAATCCACAGAGACCTCTTAAAGTCCCTGGTAGAGGTGCAGAACGGCCGCTGTGGATCGCTCCGAGTGGTCGGTGCGGCCGGCGGTGGCAGTTAGCCTCGAAGTCATCATGGGTGAAATGCGTATCTTCCGACGTCCTGCCGTTGCTCTCGTCGCACTGGCGTTCCCTCTGGTGGCTGTGGGTGCGTTCGCACTCGGCACCGGCTACGACCTGGGCGGAGAATCGACCACGACGACCGCCGTTGTCGCAGACACTCAGCAGGCCCCGGCCGAGGCACAGCAGACGGCCGATCCCCTGTCCAAGGCCAGGAGCAGCCTCAACAGCGCCTCGCTCCCGATCACCTTTCTCTCCAGCGGCATCGGTCAGCTGACCGAAGGCGGAACGCAGCTCAACGACGGCGTCGGCCAGCTCGCCGACGGCATCACCCAGGCTCACGACGGAACCATCCAGCTCGCCGACGGTTTCGGCCAGTACCGCGACGGCATCGGCCAGCTCGGTGACGGCGCATCGCAGATCAGCGGGGGTGTCGACCAGGTCGTCGACCAGCTCGCCGGATTCGGAGCTCTGCAGGCCGACTTCACGGCAAAGCTCGCCGCCACGGCAGACACGGTCGATCGCTTCCCGCATCCGGGGTCCGACGCGATTTCCGGCGAGATCCGCGGAGTGATCGACAACCTCAACACTCAGGCGTTCGGTCCCGATACGCTCGCTCAGCTGCAGACCCTCAAGGGTGGTGCTCAGCAGCTGTCGACCGAACTGAACGACCCCAACAGTCAGTTCCTCGGTGCCACCGCGCAGCTCGGCGACGCAACCGTGCAGTTGCGTGACGGACTCGGCCAGCTCGACGACGGCGGGCAGCAACTCAAAGCCGGCACCGATCAGCTCGTGACGTCGGTGAAACCCGTCGAGGGAATCGTCAACGGCATCGCCACCAATGTGCGCGACGCCTCCGCCGCCCTCCCGGCAAAAGCGGCGGCCACGACCGATGACGCGACCTCCGACCAGAGCGTTGCAGCGACGGCGACGAGCACCGGTACCGGTGCCACCCCGTATCTGATTGCCGCCCTCGTGGCACTCGGAGCTCTCGGCTGCGTCAGCCTCGTGCGGGTCCTGGGCAGGGACACCAAGCCGCGGTGGCTCGCCGTCGGAGCGGCCGTCGCCGCAGTGGGTGTCAGCGCGGCCGTCGCATTCGCCTTCGCCACCGACGCCGCCCTCGGACCGGTGATCGGAGCCGGCGCGTTCCTCATCGTGTCGGCCGCGGCTTATCTCGCCACCGCAGGCGCAATTCAACGAGTCCTCGGTGCCGTCGTCGGGCAGATCGTCAACGTCGTCGCCCTCGTGGTGCAGGTCGTCGTCTGCGGATTCGCGTACGCATCGACGGCACCGATCTGGGGCGACCTCGCCGCCTTCATGCCGATGAGCTACACCGCCGCCGGTGCCCGCATCATCGCGTCGGGAGAGATGAGCGGGACCGGGTGGCTGGCGATCGGTGCCACGGTGGCGCTGCTTGCCGTCTCGGCACTCGTGTACGTCAGCGCGCGGGCAGGCTCAACCGACGGGCCGGAGCGGATGGATGGCGGGCGGGGCCGCGAGATGGGCACCGAATTCGCTTAGCGCCTGCTGCAGGTGCGGGGTCTGCATGTGGCCGTCGAGGTCCTCCTGCGACTTCCATACCTCGATGGTGATGAAGGTGCCCGGCTCGACCGCCGACTCGAACAACTTGTAGGAGACGTTGCCGCTCTCCTTGCGTGACTCGGCGACCAGAGCCACGAGCCCGTCGCGCACGGTGTCGATTGCGTCCGGCTTGGCGGTGATCGTCGCGACTACCTCGAGATCGTTGATCATGCGGAATCGGTTCCTTCGTTCGGCGAGACACACTCTTCCTCACCGAACGTACTCCCGACCCACCTAAGGTGAGGTGTCCACGCGGGAAGGGAAGAAGCAGTGAATCAGACGGCAACCGAGGATCGCGCCACGAAGAAGGAATGGCTCGGCCTCGCGGTACTGGTGGTGCCGATCCTCGTGGTCTCCATGGACATGTCGGTGCTGTATCTCGCACTGCCCTTCATGACGGCCGATCTCGAACCCACCAGCAACCAGACCCTGTGGATCCTCGACATCTACGGATTTCTGCTGGCTGGTCTGCTGATCACCATGGGCTCGCTCGGCGACCGCATCGGACGGCGGACCCTGCTGATGGTCGGCGCGGTGGTCTTCGGCGCGGCATCGCTCGCCGCGACGTTCTCCACCTCCCCCGAGATGCTGCTCGTCGCACGTGCTCTGCTGGGAGTCGGCGGAGCCACCATTGCTCCAAGCACACTGTCGTTGATCCGCAACATGTTTCACGACCCGGCACAGCGCAAGGAAGCGATCGGCCTGTGGACCGCCGGTTTCGCAGGCGGCGCAGCCGTGGGCCCGGTCGTCGGGGGCGTTCTACTGGAACACTTCTGGTGGGGCTCGGTCTTCCTGATCAACATCCCCATCATGGTCGTGCTCTTCGTTGCGGCCCCGCTACTGGTCCCCGAGTTCAAGGACAGCGACCCCGGAAAGTTCGACCCGATCAGCGTGATCCTCGCGATCTCGTCCATGCTCTCGATCGTGTTCGCCATCAAGCACGGGGCCCAGGACGGTATCGACGCCACGACGATCACCACCGCGATCCTCGGTCTGGCACTCGGCTTCGTGTTCGTCATCCGGCAACGCAAGGCATCGAACCCGCTCATCGACGTGACGCTCTTCGCCGAACGTGCTTTCAGCGCTGCAGTCGTCGTGCAATTTCTGGTCATCTTCTCCATGACCGGCTTCAGCCTGTTCGCTTCCCAGTACCTGCAGCTGGTTCTCGGACTCGGACCACTCCGCGCCGGACTGTGGTTGCTGATTCCCGCTGCCGCAGCGGCGGCCGGTGCCGTCACCGCACCGACGATGAGCAAGGTGATCCCCACCGGCACCATCATTTCGGCGGGCCTGCTGTCCATCGTATTCGGTTGCGTCGCACTGATATTCGTGCAATCCGACTCCGGCCTGCCGCTGCTGCTGACCGGAATGGCCCTGGTCACGTTCGGGATCGGAGCAGCATCGACTCTGAACTCCGACATCGTGCTGACCGCTGCGGCCCCCGAAAAGGCCGGGGCTGCATCGGCATTGTCGGAAACCGGGGCCGAGCTCGGCGGTGCCGTCGGCATCGCGATTCTCGGCACCATCGGCAGCACCGTCTATCGACACCGCATGGAGGACGCCATCCCGGCGGGCACGCCGGCCGAGATCGCCGATCCGGCCCGCGAAACCATCGGCGGCGCAATAGCCGTGGCCGACTATCTGCCGGAGCCGTTCGCATCGCAGTTGACCGACGTCGCGCACTCGTCCTTCATCGACGGCTTCAACCTCGCCGCCGGTACGAGCGCCGTGCTGATGTTCGTCAGTGCCGTCGTCGTGTTCCTGTTGCTCCGTCGGGTTCCTGCTAGTACGTCGTAGTCAGACCGCGTCGGCGAGGTAACGCGCCAACCACCGCGTCGCCGACACTCCGTCTCCGACGTCGTAGGTCTGATATTCCTGGTGGATGCCCGAGCGGTAGAAGGCCTCGATCTCCCGCTGACGCTGGGCGTTGGCCTGGTCCGACAGCTGCCCCTGCAGTACGGGTAATCCACCGGACGCAGCGAGGTCGGCGATCAACGATTGTGCTTCCTGGGTGTACTGATCTGCGACATCGGGCGCGGGGTTGGACGACACGGCGAGGAAGCCCGCGAGCCGCGCCACGTAGTCGTCCTTGGGTGTCGAGCAATACAGATCGCCGACGGCGCAGAACGTGCGCACCACCGGACTGACGTAGCCGAATCCACCGACCCTGGGTCCACCGACGCCGGTACCCACCACAGGGGGACCGACCAGGGCGTCGGTGTCCGATCGCTTCGGGTCGGAGACGAGCCCGACCGCCACCACCTTGTCGGCCGGAACCACCCCGAGACCGGTTCCGATGGACGCGGCGAGATCACCGGCCGCGTCCGCTCCCTGGCTGTAGCCGATGATGCCCAGTTTCGTTGCGCCGCAGCGATCCGCCATCGCCTTCAGCATCCCGCCGGCGTGGGTGACGGCAGCAGCACGCGACTGCCCGTACACCTCGCCCTCCCACGGGAACGCGGTGGCGGGATACGAAACGTACTCGGTGCGGATGTCCCCGCCGAGACGATCGGTGACGTCGGTCAGCATCCCCGGCTTCGGCGCAGCACCGGAGCTGGTCTCCCACGTTCCCGGAATCGCGACGACGTACATCGAGGGACAACCGCCGGGATCGGCGACGGCGGGCGATGCCCCGACGAATAGACCGGACGCAACAGCTGCAGCGACGCCGACACCGGCGCAGAATCTCTTGACACTCATGGGGAGGGGGCCTCACTGGGTGATCGAACGCTTCTTGTGTTCGATCACCACAATGACAGCGGCCTGTGACCATCCGATGCCCACATGGTTAACGGACGTAACCGTGCGTCACACGGTTCGCCGCCACCCGTCGGGATCGGTCCCGCCCGTCGGGATCGGTCGCGCCCGTCGGGATCGGTCGCGCCCGTCGGGATCGGTCGCGCCCGTCGGGATCAATGCGGCTTTCAGTCGCTCAGAGTGCAACAAAGGGACATTGATCCCGACGGGACGGGCGAAAAACTACCTACCGCTGCGGCGCCTGGGTGGGCACGATCGGCGACGGCAGTGCCGTTGCTCCCTGCAGGAAGGTGTCGACGGCGGCCGCGCAGGAGCGGCCCTCGGCGATGGCCCACACGATGAGCGACTGACCGCGGCCCATGTCTCCGGCGACGAAGACGCCGGGCACGTTGGTGACCCACTCGTTGGTGCGCTCGACGTTTCCGCGCTGGTTGAAGTCGACGCCCAGGTCGGTCAGCAGACCGCCCTTGTCGGGTCCGACGAAGCCCATGGCCAGCAGCACCAGATCGGCTTCGAGGGTGAACTCGCTGCCTTCGATCTTCTCGAACTTGCCGGCCTTGAACTCGACCTCGCAGGCTTCGAGTGCGGTGACCTTGCCGTTCTCACCGACGAAACGCTCGGTGTTGACGGAGAAGACGCGCTCGCCGCCTTCCTCGTGTGCGGACGCGACGCGGTACATCAGCGGGTACGTCGGCCACGGGGTGGAGGTGGCACGCTCCTCGGGCGGACGCGCCATGATCTCGAACTGGTGGACGCTTGCCGCGCCCTGACGGTGCGAGGTGCCCAGGCAGTCGGCCCCGGTGTCGCCGCCGCCGATGATGACGACCTTCTTGCCCTCGGCACTGACGGGCGGCTGCTCGAAGTCGCCCTGCTGGACGCGGTTGGCGTGCGGCAGGAACTCCATGGCCTGGTAAATGCCGTCGAGTTCGCGGCCCTCGATGGGCAGGTCGCGCCAGGCGGTGGCACCGCCGGAGAGGACGACGGCGTCGAACTGCTCACGCAGTTCGTCGGCCGAGATATCCACGCCCACATCGACACCCGTGCGGAAGACGGTGCCCTCGGCCTCCATCTGCGCGAGCCGACGATCGATGTGGCGCTTCTCCATCTTGAACTCGGGAATGCCGTAGCGCAGCAATCCGCCGATGCGATCGGCACGCTCGAACACCGTGACGGTGTGGCCGGCGCGGGTGAGCTGCTGCGCTGCAGCAAGTCCGGCGGGTCCGGAGCCGACGACGGCAACGGTCTTGCCGGTCAGGTGCGTCGGGTAGACCGGCGTGACCCAGCCTTCCTCGAAGGCCTTGTCGATGATCTCGACCTCGACCTGCTTGATGGTCACCGGATCCTGGTTGATACCCAGGACACACGCCGCCTCGCACGGGGCGGGGCACAACCGTCCGGTGAATTCCGGAAAGTTGTTGGTGGCGTGCAGGCGATCGATGCTGTCGCGCCAGCGATCCTTGAACACCAGGTCGTTCCACTCGGGAATCAGGTTCCCGAGGGGACAACCGTTGTGGCAGAACGGAATGCCACAGTCCATGCATCGGCTGGCCTGGGTGCGCAGAGTGTCCTTCGAGAAGTCCTCGTAGACCTCTTTCCAGTCCATCAGGCGCAGATCGACGGGCCGCCGCTTGGGTACTTCGCGAACCGTGTTCTTCAAAAATCCCTGTGGGTCACCCACGAGCTGCCTCCATGATCGCTTCGTCCACGTCCGCGCCGTTCTTCTCGGCTTCGGAGATGGCCAGCAGTACCTTCTTGTAGTCGCGAGGCATGACCTTCACGAAATGGTTCACCTGCTGTGACCAATCCGCGAGGATCCGCTCGGCCACCTCGGAGCCGGTCTGCTCCTGGTGACGAGTGACGATGTCCTTCAACCAGGTGAATTCGTCGCCCTCTAGCTCGTCGATGTCGACCAGCTCGGTGTTGAGGTTGGCCTCGAACGTCTTGTTCGGATCGAAGATGAACGCGACGCCGCCGGACATGCCGGCACCGAAGTTTCGTCCCGTCGTGCCGAGGATGACGACCTTGCCGCCGGTCATGTACTCGCAGCCGTGATCGCCGACGCCTTCGACGACAGCAACGGCACCGGAGTTACGAACCGCGAACCGCTCGCCGACGACGCCGCGGATCAGGGCTTCACCGCTGGTGGCGCCGAACAGGAACACGTTGCCGCCGATGATGTTGTCCTCGGCCACGAATCCCTTCGGAGCGTTCAGCGACGGCCGCAGCACGAGATGTCCACCGGATAGGCCCTTGCCGACGAAGTCGTTGGCGTCTCCGTTGAGGCGCAACGTCATACCGGAGGGCACGAACGCACCGAAACTGTTGCCGGCCGAGCCGGTGAACGTGATCTCGATGGTGTCGTCCGGGAGGCCGACCCCGCCGTACGCCTTGGTCACCTCGTGTCCGAGCATCGTGCCGACGGTGCGGTTGACGTTGGTGATCTTGGACTCGAACGCGACCTTCTCGCCCTTGTCCAACGCATTGCGGCTGGCCGAGATGAGCTGCTGATCGAGGGCCTTGTCGAGACCGTGATCCTGAACGCCTGTGTTGTACAGGTTCTGGTTCATGAACGCCGATTCGACCTCTTCGAGGATCGGCGACAGATCGAGCTTCGACGCCTTCCAGTGCTCCTTGGCCGCGGTCGTGTCGAGCAGACCGACCTGGCCGACGGCTTCGTCGAGCGTGCGGAAGCCGAGCTCGGCCATGAGCTCACGTACCTCTTCGGCGATGAACATGAAGAAGTTCTCGACGAACTCGGGCTTGCCCGCAAAACGCTTGCGCAGCAACGGGTTCTGTGTCGCAACACCGACGGGGCAGGTATCGAGGTGGCAGACGCGCATCATGATGCAGCCCGACACGACGAGCGGAGCGGTGGCGAAACCGAACTCCTCGCCGCCGAGCAGAGCAGCGACCATGACGTCGCGGCCGGTCTTGAGCTGGCCGTCCACCTGCACGACGATGCGATCGCGAAGACCGTTGAGCAGCAACGTCTGCTGGGTCTCGGCCAAGCCGAGCTCCCACGGTCCACCTGCGTGCTTGACCGACGTCAACGGCGTCGCGCCGGTGCCGCCGTCGTGGCCCGAGATGAGCACCACGTCGGCGTGTGCCTTGGACACACCCGCCGCAACGGTGCCGACTCCGACCTCGGAGACCAGCTTGACGTGAATACGAGCCGACGGGTTCGCGTTCTTCAGATCGTGGATCAGCTGCGCCAGATCCTCGATCGAGTAGATGTCGTGGTGCGGCGGCGGCGAGATCAGACCGACACCCGGCGTCGAGTGCCGAACCTCGGCGACCCACGGGTACACCTTGTGAGCCGGAAGCTGGCCGCCCTCACCGGGCTTGGCTCCCTGCGCCATCTTGATCTGGATGTCGGTGCAGTTCGTCAAGTAGTGCGAGGTGACGCCGAAACGTCCCGACGCGACCTGCTTGATGGCACTGCGTCGCCAATCGCCGTTCTCGTCCGGCTCGAAGCGCGAAACGTCCTCGCCGCCCTCACCGGAGTTCGAGCGCCCGCCGAGACGGTTCATGGCAATGGCGAGGGTCTCGTGCGCCTCGGCCGAGATGGAGCCGTAGCTCATCGCACCCGTGGAGAAACGCTTGACGATCTCGCTGGCCGGCTCGACCTCGTCGATCGAAATCGCCTGTCGCTCTTCGGTCTTGAAGCGGAACAGACCGCGCAGCGACGCGAGCCGCTCGGACTGGTCGTCGACCATCTTCGTGTATTCCTTGAAGATGTCGTACTGACCGGTGCGGGTGGAGTGCTGCAGCTTGAAGACGGTGTCAGGGTTGAAGAGGTGGTACTCCCCTTCCCGACGCCACTGGTACTCGCCGCCCGTCTCGAGCTCACGGTGTGCGCGTTCCTGACGGTTGTCGAGGTACGCGACGCCATGTCGCGCTGCGACGTCGTCGGCGACCTGATCGAGATCGATACCGCCGAGATGGCTGTTGAGCCCGGTGAAGTACTCGTCGACCAGTTCCTGCGACAGGCCGATGACCTGGAACAGCTGGGCTCCGGTGTACGACGCGAGAGTCGAGATGCCCATCTTGGACATCACCTTCAGCACGCCCTTGCCTGCGGCCTTGATGTAGTTGCCGACGGCCTTGTCGAAGTCGATGCCGGTGAGGGCACCGCGCTCGATCATGTCCTCGATCGACTCGAAGGCCATGTACGGATTGACCGCTGCCGCACCGAATCCGATGAGCAGAGCCATGTGGTGGACCTCGCGGGCGTCACCGGCTTCGATGATCAGACCGACCTTGGTGCGGGTCTTCTCACGAACGAGATGGTGGTGCACTGCCGAGGTGAGGAGCAGGGACGGAATCGGAGCGAGCTTCTCACTGGACTCTCGGTCGGAGAGCACGATGATCCGCGCCCCGCCCGAAATGGCAGCGGAAACCTGAGCGCGGATGGCCTCCAACGCCTTTCGGAGACCTTCACCACCCTCGGCAACCGGGTACAGGCCACGCACGACCACCGAGCGCAGCTCTTCCTGCGTGCCCTCGTCGTTGATGTGGACGAGCTTGGCGAGGTCGTCGTTGTGCAGGATCGGCTGGGGTAGCACGATCTGCTTGCAGCCGTCGGCACCCGGGTTGAGCAGATCACCCTCGGGACCGATGGTGCCGCCGAGGCTGGTGACGATCTCTTCACGGATCGCGTCGAGCGGCGGGTTGGTGACCTGGGCGAACAGCTGCGAGAAGTAGTCGAACAACATCCGCGGACGTGCCGACAGCACGGCGATCGGGGTATCGGTACCCATCGAACCGATGGCCTCGGCACCGGACTTCGCCATCGGCGAGACCAGCACGTTCAGTTCCTCGGTGGTGTATCCGAAGATCTGCTGGCGGATCAGCACGCGATCGTGCGGCATGTGCACGTGCGGCCGCTCGGGCAGATCGTCGATCGACGTCAGGCCCTCGTCGAGCCACTGCTGGTACGGGTGCTCGGCGGCGAGTTCGTCCTTGATCTCGTCGTCGGAGACGATGCGGCCCTGTGCGGTGTCCACCAGGAACATCCGGCCCGGCTGCAGACGCACCTTGCGGACGACCTTGGACGGGTCGATGTCCAGCACGCCGACCTCGGAAGCCATGACGACCAAGCCGTCGTCGGTGACCCACAGGCGGCTGGGGCGCAGACCGTTGCGGTCCAGAACGGCACCGATGACGGTGCCGTCGGTGAAGCACACCGAGGCCGGTCCGTCCCAGGGCTCCATCAGCGAGGAGTGGTACTTGTAGAACGCCCGACGCGCGGGGTCCATGGATTCGTGCCGCTCCCAGGCCTCGGGAATCATCATCAGCACGGCATGCGGCAGGCTGCGGCCGCCGAGGTGCAGCAGTTCGAGCACCTCGTCGAAACGTGCTGTGTCACTGGCTCCGTGGGTGACGACGGGGAAGATCTTCTCGAGCGCTTCCGAGCCACCGAACACGTCGGAGGTGATGAGGGCCTCGCGGGCGCGCATCCAGTTCTCGTTGCCGGTCGCGGTGTTGATCTCACCGTTGTGTGCGACCCGTCGGAACGGGTGGGCCAACGGCCACGACGGGAACGTGTTGGTCGAGAAACGCGAATGCACAAGTCCCAGTGCACTTTCGACGCGCTCGTCCTGCAGGTCGACGTAGAAGCCCTTGAGCTGGGGCGTGGTCAGCATGCCCTTGTAGACGAACGTCTGCGAGGACAGCGACGGGAAGTACACGGTCTCGCGACCGGGGCCGTCCTTGCCTGCGCCCTCTTCACCCAACTCGTGTTCGACGCGCTTGCGAATGACGAAGGCACGACGCTCGAGTTCGAGGTCGGTGATCGCCGCGTCGGGAGCGGAGAAGAACAACTGACGGAACGTCGGCATCGCGTCGCGAGCCAACGCGCCCAAGGAGGAGTCGTCGGTGGGGACCTCACGCCATCCGAGGACGGTCATGCCTTCGCTCTCGACGATGCGCTCGACACCCTCGCACGCGCGTGCTGCGTCGCTGCGGCCCTGCGGCAGGAATGCGACACCTGTTGCGTAGGCACCGGGTGCGGGGAGCTCGAAATCTACGACGGCGCGGAAGAACGCGTCCGGTACCTGGATCAGAATGCCCGCACCGTCGCCGGTGTTCGGTTCGGAGCCCGCGGCACCGCGGTGCTCGAGGTTGACCAGTGCGGTGATCGCCTTCTCGACGATGTCGCGACTGCGGCGACCGTGCATGTCCACCACGAATGCGACACCACAGGAGTCGTGTTCGTTGACGGGATCGTAGAGGCCTTGCGGGCCCGGAGTGTGCTTCATACCTAGCCTTCGGATAAGTCCAGCCTTGAAACTCGTCGGCGACGGTGTGGTGTAACCGGCTGCTCGAACGGCCTGCGGTGCGTCCTCGCCGTTGAAGCAGCACCTGTCGATCTTCCACGCTTTCCTCTGCACGGGCGGGTGGGCTCGTGGTAGAAAAGTGAAGGTCTCGACGGATCAGGCCGTGGTGAGGCCGATCCAATTACGAACGATAAGTCAGTACCAGGGTGCTCTCGCAAATAAGGTAAGCCTACTTCGGGCTCTCACCTGCGATTTTCCACCGAATCGACGGGGTCCGGAATCCGGCTCTGCATCGACACGTCGACATCGTTGTCGAACTACACGAATGTAAGGCATCACCCGCGCTCACACGCCGGGGTTCGAAGAAACTACTGGCCGCAGCGATCGAGATCAGCTGCGGCCAGTGTGGTGGGCGGAGGGGGACTTGAACCCCCACGTCCCGAAGGACACTGGCACCTGAAGCCAGCGCGTCTGCCATTCCGCCACCCGCCCGGGTGACGGCGAGAACACTAACACGCACCCCGCCGTGCTCGAAAATCGCCGTCTCGAGCTGCCCCGAGCAACCGGCGGCACAGCGTTGCTGTCGGCCGCACCGTATATCATGCTTGCAGCGCGACTTCGTGATGACACGCGGCCGTCGCACCGTTGTAGGCAACAGGCACCACAGGGTGGAAGAACACAGTGAGAGGAGGGGTCACGATGGGCATCGTTCAGCGTTTCGAACGCAAGCTGCAGAGCGCTGTCGGCGACGTCTTCGCCCGCGTGTTCGGCGGCGGCGTCGTACCGGCCGAAGTCGAGGCGGCGCTGCAACAGGAGGCGTCCGATCTCGTTCGCCCCTTGGACGGCGGTCATTACCTGGCACCCAACAACTACGTGATCACGATCAACAGCTCGGATCACGAGGAACTTGCCGGTGATCGCGAGCTGACGGTCAAGGCTTTCTCGCGTCACCTGGACGATTACATCCGTGATCAGGGGTGGCAGACCTACGGTGACGTGGTGGTTCGCTTCGAACCGTCGCCCACCCTTCACACCGGACAGTTCCGGGCCAGTGGCTCGGTCGATCCCGATGTGGGACGATCGGCGATTGCTGCGCAGAACAGCTCTGTTCAGCAGAACGCGTCGGCACAGCCAGCCCGTCCCGTCCCTTCAGCCACGCAGCGACCGACTGCCCCACCGATGTCGATACCAGGAGCCGGCCACATGACGCAGAACCCAGGCTACGACCCGCAGCGCGACCCCGCGGACGGACATCGTCCGGATCCGCGCGCGCGCAACGGATACGCCGGTGGCCAGGATCCCCGCTACGCGGCGCGTGAGCAGAACGGATACGACGCGCAGGGTTACGCGCCCGCCGATCGAGCTCAGCGCTACGACCAGCAGCCGTACAACGCCCAGGGCTACGAGAACCAGGGCTACGACGAGCAGCCGTACGCCCAGCACGGCCAGGCCTACAGCGCCGCCGGCGGCCCGGAGCAGGGATACGACCAGGCCTACGGAGCACCCAACGGTCAGGAGCAGGGTTACGACGCCCAGGGCTACGACCGAGCGGGCTACAACGCGCAGGGTTACGACGCTCAGGGCTACAACGCCCAGGGTTACGACGCGCAGGGCTACAACGGTGCCGGTTACGACTACAACGGTGGCGAGCAGGGCGGTGCTTACAGCGAGGCTCCCTATCAGGAGCAGGCGTACGGCGAGCCCGCCGGCCGCTATGCCGAGCCGCAGGGTGCCGGTTACCCACAGCAGGGCTACCAGCAGCCCGCCTACGACTACCCGCCTGCCCAAGCGCCCTACGGCCGCGGCTACCCCCAGGGTGCCGGTGATCGCGGGGACGGCTACGGCTACGACCAGCCGGCGTCCTACGCAGGTCAGCCCCAGGCGCTCGCCGCGACCCTTCAGCTCGAGGACGGCAGCGGCCGCTACTTCCAGCTCCGGGACGGACAGAACATCATCGGGCGCGGCCAGGACGCCCAGTTCCGCCTCCCCGACACCGGAGTGTCACGCCGACACATCGAGATTCGCTGGGACGGCCGAGTGGCCATGCTGTCCGATCTGGGATCCACCAACGGAACCACCGTCAACGGTGCACCCGTCCAGGATTGGCAACTGGCCGACGGCGACGTGATCCGCGCCGGTCACTCCGAGATTCTGGTCCGGATCGTCTGATCACCGGAGTGGCCCGGCCGACCGAGATGTTCGTCTCCTCGACTCGCAGGTTCGCCCACCCGTATGTCGTCCACACGAGCGACTGCACCCTATGATGCTGCGAGACAACCATGTCTGTCGCGCCGCCGCGTCGGATTGTGGGGGATGCAGGTCCGATCGCGAAGGAGGAGGTGAATCGTCGTGCAGGGATTGATTTTGCAACTGACCAGGGCAGGTTTTCTGCTTCTGTTGTGGTTCTTCGTCTGGGCCGTTCTTCGGACGCTGCGCAGTGACATCTATGCCGCAGCCGGTATGCGTGTGCCCGCCCGCTACTCCGGTGGCTCGAAGGTGCTCCCGTCGTTCAACAAGCAGAAGGTGGCGAAGTACCTCGTGGTGACCCAGGGCGGCCTCGCCGGCACGCGCATCTCGCTCGGCACTCAGCCGGTTCTGATCGGACGCGCAGACGATTCGACTCTCGTTCTGACAGACGACTATTCGTCCACCAGGCACGCTCGCCTCTCGCCTCGCGGCGGAGATTGGTACGTCGAAGACCTGGGCTCGACCAACGGCACCTACCTCGATCGAGCCAAGGTCACCACCGCTGTACGCGTTCCACTGGGAACTCCGGTTCGCGTCGGCAAGACCGTGATCGAGTTGCGCCCGTGACCCTTGTTCTCCGCTACGCCGCCCGCAGCGATCGCGGTCTCGTTCGCTCCAACAACGAGGACTCCGTCTACGCAGGTGCGCGACTGTTGGCTCTGGCCGACGGCATGGGCGGTCACGCCGCAGGCGAAGTGGCCTCGCAGTTGATGATCGCCGCGCTGGCGCACCTCGACGACGACGAACCGGGCGAGGATCTGCTCGGCAAACTCGAAGCCGCCACCCGCGAGGGCAACGCCTCCATCGCCGACCAGGTGGAAGACGAGCCCGAACTCGACGGCATGGGAACCACGCTGACCGCAATCCTGTTCGCGGGCAAGCGAATGGGTCTGGTGCACATCGGTGACTCGCGTGCCTACATGCTGCGCGACGGCTCGCTCACTCAGATCACCCGCGACGATACGTTCGTCCAGTCACTGGTCGACGAAGGCCGCATCACCGCCGAACAGGCGCACACGCACCCGCAACGCTCACTGATCATGAGGGCGCTGACCGGTAACGAGATCGAGCCGACGCTCACCGTCCGCGAGGTCCGTGCCGGCGACCGCTACCTGTTGTGCTCCGACGGTTTGTCGGACGTCGTGAGCGACGAAACCATCGAGAACACCCTCGCCGAGGGCGAGACCGGGCCGTGCGCCGACCGCCTCATCGAACTAGCCCTGCGCAGCGGTGGCCCGGACAACGTCACCGTCGTCGTCGCCGACGTCATCGACCTCGACTACGGCCAGAGCCACCCGATTCTCGGCGGCGCAGCCAGCACCGAGGACGAAGAAGACGCTCCGCCGCCGAACACTGCAGCGGGCCGCGCCGCCGCCATGCGTCCCCCGCGCACGACGCCCAAGCGCGTGACCGCCCCTGTGGTGACACCGGAGAAGAAGTCGCACAAACTGCGGTGGTCGCTGATCGCGCTGACCCTGATCGTGTTGGCCGGAATCGGTGTCGTGGTTGCCAATTCGGTGATCAAGGGCAATTACTACGTCGGTGCCGACAACAGCAAGGTCACCGTGCTGCGCGGTCTCCCCGGTTCCGTTCTCGGGTACTCGTTGCAGAGCGTGGAATTGATCGGCTGCCTCGACGACAACGGTGGCGTCACATTGACTGCACCCGACGCCGCGCCGGCCGATTGCGTCCCGTTCGAGATCGACGACCTGTTGCCGGCCGCGCGCGAGCAGGTGACCGCAGGACTCCCGTCGGGCTCTCTCGACGACGCCCGCGGTCAGGTGCAACGGTTGGCCTCGGGAGACCTACTGGAGGTCTGCGAGACCGAGCCGGCAGTGACCACCACAGCCGCACCCGCCCCGACGACGCCGATCATCGCGCCCCCCGGAGTGCCGTTGCCTCCGCCCGCGCCGGAGCCCGTTCCGGAAGCTGCCCCGACCACTACCGCCGTGCCGACACCGACCGTCGCGCAGATCCCAGGCCAGAACTGCAGGACCGGTACTCGATGAGTTCCAATCCGTCCGCAGGAGGCTCCTTTCCGAGTCCTCCCGGTGGGTTCGCTCCCGCACCGATCCAGTCGAATCGTCGCAATGTCGAATTGCTGCTGCTCGGTGCCGCGGTCCTGATCACCACCATCTCGTTGATCCTCGTCGAAGCCAGCCAGGAACAGACGATCACCTGGGACCTGGCCAAGTACGCGCTGGCCTACCTCGCACTGGTGACGGTGGCGCACTTGGCCGTACGACGGTTCGCCCCCTATGCGGATCCGCTGCTGCTGCCGATCGTCGCGCTGCTCAACGGTCTCGGCCTGGTGCTGATCCATCGACTGGACCTGGCCGATCAGCAACAGGCGCAGTACCTCGGCAACCCCATTCCCTCGCCCGACGCCAACCAGCAGGTGCTGTGGACGACGCTGGCCATCGCCGGCTTCGTGGCACTGCTGGTGCTGCTGCGCGACTACCGCACCCTGGCTCGCTACGGGTACACCCTTGGCCTGGCCGGCTTGATCCTTCTCGCCATTCCCGCGCTGCTGCCGTCGGCGTTCTCCGAGGTCAACGGATCCAAGATCTGGATTCGGTTGCCCGGCTTCAGTTTGCAGCCCGGTGAATTCGCCAAGATTCTGCTGCTGATCTTCTTCGCGTCACTGCTGGTGTCCAAGCGCGAACTGTTCACCACGGCAGGCAAACACTGGCTCGGCATGGACTTCCCGCGCGCTCGCGATCTCGGGCCCATCATCGTCGTGTGGATCGTCTCGGTCGCGGTGCTCGTGTTCGAGAAGGACCTGGGCACGTCGCTGCTGATCTTCAGCACCGTTCTGGTGATGATCTACATCGCCACCGAACGTGTCGGCTGGATCATCATCGGCAGCGGTCTGCTGATGGTCGGATTCTTCTTCGCCTACCAGGCGTTCAGCCACGTGCGCGTGCGGACACTGACCTGGCTGGACCCGTTCGCGGACTACAACGACACCGGCTACCAGATTTCCCAGTCGCTGTTCGGTCTGGCCACCGGTGGGCTCGCCGGCACCGGCCTCGGCAGCGGTCGCCCGTCGCAGGTTCCGTTCCCCAAGACCGACTTCATCATCGCCACCGTCGGCGAGGAACTCGGCCTCATCGGTTTGGCCGCAGTGCTGATCCTGTATCTGCTGTTCGTCATTCGCGGAATGCGTACTGCGCTCGCCGTCCGAGACAGCTTCGGCAAGTTGCTCGCCGCCGGGCTCTCGTTCACCGTCGCCGTCCAGCTGTTCGTAGTCGTCGGCGGCGTAACCAAACTCATCCCGCTGACCGGTCTTACCACCCCGTACATGTCGTACGGAGGATCCTCGTTGCTGGCGAACTACCTGTTGGTGGCCTTGCTGATCAAGATTTCCGACGCAGCGCGTGAGCCTGCGACCCCCAAGAAGAAGCCCGCTGTGGCCGCCCCGATCGCCGAGGCGCCGACCGAAATGGTGAAGCGCGCATGAACACTCCCCTACGCCGCGTCTCCATCGCCATCATGGTGATGGTGGTCGCCCTGCTCGCCAACGCGACCTACGTTCAGGTCATCAAGGCCGACGACCTGCGCACCGACCCACGAAACTCCCGCGTTCTACTCGACGAGTACTCACGTCAGCGCGGTCAGATCTCGGCCGGTGGCCAGGTTCTCGCATCGTCGGTTGCCACCGACGATCGCTACAAATACCTGCGCACGTACCCGCAGAATTCGATCTCCCCCGCGAGCCCGCAGGCCAACGCTCCGATCACCGGCTTCTATTCGATGCTGTACTCGAGCACCGGTCTCGAACGCGCCGAGGACCCGGTACTCAACGGATCCGACGACCGGTTGTTCGGCGGACGCCTGTTCGACCTCATCTCCGGCCGTGATCCCCGCGGCGGCAACGTCGTCACCACCATCGACCCGGTCGTCCAACAGGTGGCGTACGACCAGCTGACCGCCAAGGGATACACCGGCTCCGTCGTGGCCCTCGACCCCGCCACCGGCAACATTCTCGCCATGGCCAGCACACCGAGCTACGACCCCAACCTGCTGGCCAGCCACGACGGCAGCACCACGTCGACCGCCTGGGAGAACCTGAGCGACGATCCGGGCAAGCCGCTGGTGAACCGCGCGATCTCGCAGACCTACCCACCGGGATCGACGTTCAAGGTCATCACGACCGCCGCAGCGCTCCAGGCGGGTGCCACTCCGGACGATCAACTCACGGCCGCGTCGAACATCACCCTTCCGGGAACGTCGACGACGCTCGAGAACTACAACGGTTCGACGTGCGGAGGCGGTCAGACCGCCTCGCTACGTGAGGCATTCGCACGGTCGTGCAACACCGCCTTCGTCGAACTGGGCATCGACACCGGTGCCGACAAGATGCGCGAGACCGCCGCCAAGTTCGGTATCGGAGAGGACACCAGCATCCCGCTCACCGTCGCCGACAGCACCATCGGATCCATCGACGACGACGCGGCTCTCGGCCAGTCCAGCATCGGTCAGCGCGACGTGGCGCTCACCCCGCTGCAGGACGCCGTCATCGCCGCGACCGTCGCCAACGGCGGTGTACGGATGGCTCCGAACCTGGTGCAGCAGTTGCAATCTCCCGACCTGTCGGACCTGTCCAGCTACCAACCCCAATCGATGGGTGAGGCGATCAGCTCCGACACGGCCGCGACCCTGACCGATCTGATGATCGGTTCCGAGAACAACACCAGCGGGGAAGGCAAGATCCCCGGGGTGCAGATCGCGTCGAAAACCGGTACCGCAGAACATGGTTCGGATCCTCGCAACACCCCGCCCCATGCGTGGTACATCGGTTTCGCACCGGCGAAGGACCCCAAGGTCGCCATCGCCGTCATCGTCGAGGACGGCGGAGATCGAGCCCTCGCCGCCACCGGCGGTTCGGTCGCAGCACCCATCGGCCGCGCCGTCATCGCCGCCGCATTGCAGGGGAGGTGAGCATCGGTGCCACTGAGTAACGGAGCCGTCATCGCGCAGCGCTACAGACTGCTGCGCCTCATCGCCACCGGCGGCATGGGACAGGTCTGGGAGGCGATGGACAATCGCCTCGACCGCCGTGTCGCCGTGAAGGTACTCAAAGCCGAGTTCTCCGAGGATCCGGAGTTCTTGCAGCGCTTCAGGTTCGAGGCCCGTACCACCGCTCAGCTGAACTACCCCGGAATCGCCGGGGTGTACGACTACGGCGAGACCCGCGACGGTGCAGGCGAATCGCTCGCCTACCTGGTGATGGAACTGGTCAACGGCGAACCCCTCAACGCAGTGCTGGGTCGCATGTCGCGCCTGCCGCTCGGCCATGCCCTCGACATGCTCGAACAAACCGGGCGCTCACTGCAGATCGCGCACACGGCAGGGGTCGTCCACCGCGACGTCAAGCCCGGCAACATCCTGATCACCCCCACCGGGCAGGTCAAGATCACCGACTTCGGCATCGCCAAGGCCGTCGACGCCTCCCCGGTCACCAAGACCGGAATGGTCATGGGCACCGCCCAGTACATCGCTCCCGAGCAAGCCCTCGGCGAAGAGGCGACCTCGGCATCCGACGTCTACTCACTCGGCGTCGTCGGATACGAAGTACTCGCGGGCACACGGCCTTTCGTGGGCGACGGCGCCTTGACCGTCGCCATGAAACACGTCCGCGAAGCACCGGCACCCATGCCGGTCGACCTACCACCTGCCGTCCGTGAGCTCATCGAGATCACGATGGTCAAGGATCCGGCCGCCCGGTACGCCAACGGCGGTGAATTCGCCGACGCCGTCGCCGCAGTTCGCGCCGGCCGTCGGCCGCCTGCACCCGGCAACTCGCGCGGTACCGGAACCGGGAGAGTCATGATGCCCGGGGTCGTGCCCAGCCCACAGCCGCCTCCGCCGTCGAGCACCCAGATGATGCCGACCTCGCAACGGGATTACCGGGGCCCGGCTACCGGCACTGCAGCTGCAGCGGTTCCCGAGCAGACCGGCATGTCCTCGGCACAGAAAGCGTTGGCCTGGGGCGGCGGCGCGCTCCTGCTGTTGGCCATCCTGATCGGCGGTTACGTACTGCTGACCGGTGGCAGGGACGACTCGCCGACACCGTTCGTGCAGCCGACGACCACCACGCAGCCGACGACCACGACCACAACGACCACCGAGCCGACGACCACCACCGAAGAAACCACGACCACCGAAGAAACGACGACCACCACCACGACGACCACGACCACCTCGGAGGAGCCGACGACCACCGAAGAGAGCACGACGACCTCGGCGCAGCCCACCCAGACGACGACTCGCAGGCCGCTGATCGAGATTCCGTTCCCGCAAGCACCACAAGGACAACGATGACGACTCCCCGTACGCTCTCCTCTCGCTACGAGCTGGGCGAGATACTCGGTTTCGGCGGTATGTCCGAGGTTCACCTCGCTCGGGACACACGACTCGATCGTGACGTCGCCATCAAGGTTCTGCGCGCCGACCTCGCTCGCGACCCCACGTTCTACCTCAGGTTCCGACGTGAGGCACAGAACGCTGCTGCGCTCAATCACCCCGCCATCGTCGCCGTCTACGACACCGGTGAAGCGGAGACCGAAGCCGGTCCGCTCCCGTTCATCGTCATGGAATACGTCGACGGCGACACGCTGCGCGACATCGTGCGCGCCGAAGGACCCATGGAGCCGCGTCGGGCCATGGAGGTCATCGCCGACGTCTGTGCTGCGCTCGATTTCAGCCACCGCAACGGCATCGTGCACCGCGACGTCAAACCCGCCAACATCATGATCAACAATGCAGGCGCGGTGAAGGTGATGGACTTCGGCATCGCACGCGCCATCGCCGACTCGTCCTCGCCGATGACTCAGACCGCCGCCGTGATCGGAACCGCGCAGTACCTCTCGCCCGAGCAGGCCCGCGGGGAACAGGTCGATGCGCGTTCGGACGTCTACTCGCTCGGGTGCGTGCTGTTCGAGATCCTCACCGGCGAGCCGCCGTTCAAGGGGGATTCGCCGGTCGCCGTCGCCTACCAGCACGTCCGTGAAGACCCCCAGCTGCCGTCGCTGGTCAACGACACCGTCCCACGCGAACTCGACTCGATCATCCTCAAGGCAATGGCCAAGAACCCGGCCAATCGCTACCAGAGCGCCGCCGAGATGCGTACCGACCTGGTCCGCGTTCTGGGTGGACAGCGCCCGAGTGCGCCCATGGTGATGAACGACGAGGATCGAACCACCATCCTCGGCTCCGTCGATTCTCGTCAGGCCGATTTCTCCGGCAAGGACAAGCCCGCGGCTACGGCGGTGCCTCGGTCGTCGCGCCACACGGAGAACTACGAGGAACCGAAGAACCGCCGCGGCCTCAAGATCGCGTTGATCTCGGCGGCCGCGATCATCGTCGTCGCTATCGTCGGCGCCTTTTTGTGGTCCCTCGGTCCCGGTGCCGACCCCAAGACCGTCGCTGTGCCCACCGTCGTAGGACTGTCCGCAGACGAGGCGCAGCGTCAACTCGAAGAAGCCGGCCTGCGAGTGAGCATCCAGGAGAAGCCCGACGCGGCGATTCCGGAAGGCTCGGCCATCGGCACCAATCCGGCGGCCGGATCACAGACCGAATCGCCGGGGAACATCCAGCTCGACGTGTCCTCGGGACCGCAGCAGGTGCAGGTTCCGCGACTGACCGGACTCACGCAGCAGCAAGCGTCGGATGCACTGAACGAGGTGGGCCTCCAGCTCGATGCCACCGTCGCCCGTGCTCCGTCGTCACCCGAGAACCTCGACAAGGTCGTCGAGCAGAATCCGTCCTCGGGCGTGAGCATGAACGCGAACTCGCAGGTTCGCATCACCCTGGGCACCGGGCCCGCGCAGGTGCGGATGCCCGACGTCGTGGGGCAACTCGTGAACGTGGCGCAGCCGAACGTCGAGGGAGCCGGACTGCGCGTCCAGGTGCAGAACATCGACTCGGGACAGCCGACGGGTCAGGTCGTCTCCACAGATCCCGTGGGCGGCACCAATGTCACCGAGAACACCGTCGTCACGCTGCGCGTGTCGAACGGCGACAAGATCCCCATGCCCGACCTCGCCGGTCTGACCGAGGCGCAGGCGTTGGCCTCGCTGCAGTCGGCCGGCTGGACGGGCACGGCAGCGGAACTGACGGCGACGAGGGAAGCGACGCTGGATCCGTTGATGGTCGGGCGAGTGGTGAATCAGACGCAGCCGGCAGGGTCCGAGATCAGCAAGTCCGACACAGTCACGATCAGCATCGGTGCCCTGGGTATCCCCGGGCGTTAGCGATCAGGCGAAGGCCTCGGCGACCTGCGCCTCCAGGGTTCCCACCAAACCGGAATCGGTGGGCATACCGCACACTGCGAGCCAGTTGGCCAGCATCCGGTGCCCGCCCTCGGTGAGGATGGACTCCGGATGGAACTGCACGCCGTGAATGGGTAGCTCGGTGTGCCTCATGGCCATCACCAGGCCGGACTCGGTACGGCCGATGATCTCGAGTTCCGCGGGGATGGTGTCCTCGCGGACGGTCAGCGAGTGATAGCGGGTGGCCGTGAACGGCTCGCCCATCCCTTCCAGGACGCCGACGCCGGTGTGATGGACGAGGCTGGTCTTACCGTGCAGCAGCTCCGGGGCCTTCTCGACCGTGGCACCGAACGCGGCTCCGATGGCCTGATGGCCCAGACACACACCGAGCAGGGGGGTTTTGGCCCGCGCGCTCGCCGAGACCAGGTCCATCGTGGCCCCGGCGCGCTGCGGGGTTCCCGGGCCCGGGCTGAGCAGAATGCCGTCGAACTCCGCGGCGACAGCGTCGCGATCGGCGAGTCGCTCGTCGTCGTTGCGCCACACCTCGACCTCGGCGTTCAACTGGCCCAGGTACTGGACGAGGTTGAAGACGAAGCTGTCGTAGTTGTCGACGACGAGAATGCGCATGTCGACAGCGTACTCAGCGCGGCTCCGCGAAACGCATGCGCACCGATTCGGTGTGCGCCGGAACCGAGAGGTTCTGGTAGGCCTCGACCTCGTAGCGCAGGCCGTAGCGCAGCGCATACTGCTCGTACAGCCGCACCCCGGGCTCGTTGTCCAGCGCAGCCCGCAGTCGATCCGGGTCGCCGAGAGCCGTCATCACGTACGGCGGACTGTACGTCCGGCCGCCCAGTAGCAGCGTGTTCCCGATACACCGCGGTGCCGACGACGCCACCAGACGCTGATCCTGCATCGCCATCGCCGACGCACCACCGGCCCACAGGGCGTTGAGGACACTCTGCACGTCGACCTGATGAACCACCAGGTCGTCCGGAGACGCGTCGGACGCATACGACCCGTCGGGACCGCGTGGAGCGTCGGCCATCGTCACCGTCAACCCCGTGCCGGACGCCTCCTCCCGGCCCGCCGCGTCCGAGAGGGCGTCGACCCGGGCCAACGCGTCGGCCACCTCGGAGTCGCCTGCCGCCGTGCGTTGCTGCAGGAGATCGACCTGCTGCTCCAGCGCATCTCTGCTGCGCAGCGCATCGTCGCTGCTTCGCTGGGCCGAATCGACCAGATCGGCGAGCCGTGTCGTGTCGCCGCCCCGCAACTCGTTTCCGTCCGAGGCATGTCGCGTGGTTCCGAGCAGCAGACCGACCACAGCGCACACCGCCACAGCGAGCACCCACCATCGGGTCTCGGAGGAATCGGTCGATCGTCGTCTCACAGAGTGCTCGCCACCGTTCGGTAGGTCGGTGCTGCGCTGATCTGAGTTAGCGTGTACTACAAACCGGGTGGATGACCGCCACGGCTCTCCGGGAGACAATAACCTGGGGATGCACGCAACTCGATCGATCCACAGGTTGTCACCGTCAGTTGTCCACAGGCACGGCGCACGCCGATGACCGTCAAGAACACGAAGAGGACGCAATGCCGAAGTCGAAGGTACGGAAGAAGAACGACTACACGATCAACCCGGCCAACCGCACGCCGGTGAAGGTCAACGCCGGCCCGTCGCCGGTCTGGTACGTGGTCCTGATGCTCGGATTCATGCTGGTAGGGCTGCTGTGGCTGATCGTGTACTACCTGGCCCAGGAAGACATCTCGTTCATCGGCAACCTCGGTGCGTACAACTTCCTCATCGGATTCGGCTTCATGGTCGTCGGCCTCGTCATGACCATGCGATGGCGCTGAGAGCCGGCCGAGTTACACCCATGTCATTCATCCCCAATGTGGATAAACCCTGTGGATAACTTTCCCAACCATCCACAGGGTGTGTACGAACACCGATGGGCGACGCCGGCCGTAGCCGTCGGCGCGCTGGTGGCAGGCGGTATCGCACTCGCCATCGGTGCCGTCCTCGCCTCCTCGGACGCCGCCGGAACCTTCCTCGTCGGACTCGCCGCCGTCGGAACCTGGGTAATGGCAGCCCTCGCGGCCGCACAACGCCCCCGACTCGCCATCACACCCGACGGCTCCCTGGTGATGAAACGACTCACCGGCACACGCACGTACTCGCGCGCCGACATCGTCCAAATCAAAGTGGTCCGCTACCCGAGACTGGGACGACGAGTACCGATGCTCGAACTGGACGTCCGCCCACCCGACGAGGACGACGATCGACTCATCATCTTCGGTCGATGGGACCTGGGAGCCGACCCACGCGACGTGTTCGAGGTACTCGACACCTACGGTCTGGTGCCGCCGAACAACTGACCGCCCACCGTCCCCGACCCCTCCGGGGGTACTCAATGTGACGTTCAGTGGACTTTTCGGGGGTCAATGGCACATTTAGTGGACCAGTGAGCGTCGCAAAGCCGCCGGGCAGCCCATGGTGATTGCCGAGCACGCGTGTCGGCGTCGTCGGGAGTCAATGTGACGTCCGGTGGCCTTTTCGGGGGTCAATGGCACATTTAGTGGACTTCAGAGGCCCATCTGCGCGCGCAGGTCGAGGACTCGGACCGCGATGGTGCCCAGGGCTATCAGGGCTACTGCGGCCACGGAGAGCCAGGCGAGGGATATCCCGGCACGAGGCTGCGCGCTGTTGCGGTTGGGTAGGAACACCAATCCGGCGGTGGCTGCCGCTCCGGCGACCAGTCCGCCCATGTGGCCCCACAGCGAGATGCTGGGGATGGAGATGCTGATGAAGATGTTCAACGCGATCACGATCAGGACCGGGGTCGGAGAGCGCTTGAGTCGCAGCAGAATGACGGCCTGCGCACCGAGCAATCCGAATACGGCACCCGACGCCCCGGCGGTGGCGGCGAGGGGGTTCTCGAACAGCAGGACCGATGCGCTGCCGCCGAGCAGCGACAGGAAGTAGACGGCGAGGTAGCGGCTGCGGCCCAGCACCAGTTCGACGTCTCGGCCGATGATGTACAGGGCGAACATGTTCACCAGCAGGTGGATGGGTCCTATGTGGATGAACCCACTGCTGAGGAGGCGCCACACATCACCGTCCGCGACCAGCAGGCTGTTCAGTGCCCAGGCGTCGGCCAGCGAGGATCCGCGGAAATTGCTCATGAGGTCGCCGGATTGAGCGGCGGTGATGCCGAAGATCACGACGTTGATCGCGATCAGCGCGAAGGTCAGGGGTGTCTTGGCGGAGCGTGTCATCGGCGCGCCGGCGACCGTACGTGCGGTCCGGACGTTCTTGTTGCCGTCGCGCACACAGTCGACACAGTGTTGCCCTACGGCCGCGGGCTGCAGGCACTGTGGGCACGCGGGCCGGCCGCATCGAGAGCAGGCCAGGCCGGTCGGGCGATCGGGATGTCTGACGCACACCGACTGGGGTGGGTTGGGCTGGTCGCCGTACGCGCCACCCCAGCCGGGGTTTGTCATCGTGTAATTCCTTCTACAACCGAATCAGGCGATGGTGATGCTGTTGATGACGACCTCTTCCACCGGGCGATCGCCGCGGCCGACCTGCGTGCTCGAGATGGCGTCGACGACCTTCTTGGACGCCTCGTCGGTGACCTCACCGAAGATGCTGTGCTTGCGGTTGAGGTGCGGGGTCTTGCCGGTGGTGATGAAGAACTGCGAGCCGTTGGTGCCGGGGCCTGCGTTGGCCATGGCCAGCAGGTACGGGCGGTCGAAGGAGAGCTCCGGGTGGAACTCGTCCTCGAACTTGTAGCCCGGTCCGCCGGTGCCGGTTCCGGTCGGGTCGCCGCCCTGGATCATGAAACCGTCGATGACGCGGTGGAAGACTGCGCCGTCGTAGAACGGTCCGGTCTTGGCTCCCGACGCGTTCTGCGTCGTGTATTCCTTCGACCCGTCCGCGAGACCGACGAAGTTCGCGACGGTCTTGGGGGCGTGATTGCCGAACAGTTCGATGACGATGTCGCCGCGGTTGGTGTGCAGCGTTGCCGTTTGGGTCTTGTTTGGTGAAGTCACGCTCACCATCGTGCCATCTCGAGCGACCGGGTAGTTCACAGGTGGTGTATTGGGAGGGTCGATCGGGGCGCTGTTGTGGAACAGTGAGGGCATGACGAGCACAACGAAAACCGAGCGGGTTCACTCCTCCACCGGTACGGCGGCGTCGACGCTGCTCGGTGCCGCTTCCGTCGTGAGCAAGGGCCCTGCCGGAGTGGGCCTGCTCCTCGCCAAGCGCGGCTACGGCCTGGCGCGTAAGCAGGCTGCGCAGCGTCGCGCGGCAACCGCCGAGCGGATTGCCCGGGCCGATCTGACCAAGGCAGCTCTCACGGCTGATCGGACGCCGGGAAACAAGCGTCGCGTCCTGGCGCTCGGAGCTGCCGCTGTCGCCGTCGGAGGTGTCGTGTTCTACCTCAGCCGTCGCCGCCACGAAGTGCCGCCGCCCGCAGATGCGCCGCCCAGCCTGGTCGATTACGAAGACGAGTCGACGTCACAGGTATAGCAGCTTCTGTAGTAGATCGAACAGGCCCGGCCGGGGCCTGGTTTCTGCATCGTCACCCCGGCCGGCGACGACCAGCGCGACGTTGTGTTCGACGCTCGAACCGTCCGTGAGGTAGTCGCCGTGACCTGTGGTGCCCGGACGCCCGTCGCCCTCGTCGGTCGCCAGTTGGGTCACTCCATCGAGTGTGCCGGGATCGCGACCGAAGGCACCGATGTCAGCAACGATGTCCCCGCGCGCCTCCGCCGCGAAAACGTGACCGTCGGGAACCTGTAGGTCGGTCACACTGTCGGTGCCGAGGCCAGGTGATCCGAGGGCCACGAACTCGTCGACGCCGGTGCTTTCGTGCAGGGCAGCGGCTGCGGTCAATGATCCGTACGAGTGTGCGAGCACCGACAGATGTGGATCGTTCGACCGGGCCGCATCGAGGCCCTCCAGAAAGGGCGCCAATCGCGTCGCCCCTGCGTGCGCTGCTGCGTCGGATACGACGGTTCGATGGGGATCGAGCAGGCCCCATCCCAGCTGTGGTGCCTGGTAGTTCATCCACGTCACGGCTGCGACGGTGGGCGGCGGATCCTCCGAAAATGTCTGTTCCACAGTATTTTTGAGGTTTTCCAGGTCGCCGTCGTAACGTACCGCGTCTCCGTGGACGGTCGTGCCGAGGCCGGGTACGAACACCGCCACGTGTGTTGCCGTGTCGACGTCACCTATCGCAATCGCGGCAGTGGTCTCTGCATACGTCGAATTGTCGAGCGCCAACAGTTGCCTGTCACCCTGCGCCAGAGTGCTCTCGATCGCGTCGAGCGAACGCAACCGTGTTAGCGTCTGTTCCAAGCCGGCGTCGGCATCACTGAACATTCCTCCGAAAGTGTTGTCCTGCAACTGTTTTCTGAGTTCATCCGCCACAGCCTGCAGTCGGAGGCGCTCACTGGCAAGTACCCGACGGTTCGCTGAATCCCGAATTCGACCCGGCACGCCGTCGAGATTACCGACGAGAGCCGGGTGCTCGACGAGCAGTCGAGTGCGCTCGGCGGGCGAGAGTACGCTCCAGAACGCCGCATTCGTGGCCGGGCTCCCGTCGACCGGCACTACCGATACCCCTGCCGTGGCCAGTTTTCCCGGTGAGATGTCGCCGGCGAGGCGTCGGGCAAGGTCGTCGTCGAACGCGGTCGCGGCTCGCATCAGTTGGGTGATGCGTTCGGCCAACTCGGTGCAACGGCGACGCCGATCGCGAATGGTCGACGACAGGTCCTGCTGCGCAACCGAATACGACGTCAGCACGTCGGTCACCGAACCGTCGCGTCGGATATCGAAGTGCTCGCACGCGGCGTTCGATTCCAGAGCGGTCAGCGCCGAGACGAGTCCCGCCATGTCGATGGCCGCCGGAGCGGTGCACAGCGCTACCCGCAGTAGCTCCGTCGCACAGTCCCCCACCTGCGCACTTAGAGCTCCGATGGCATCCCGGTATGCCGTTGCCGCGGGGCCCTGCCATCCGTCGTCGACGACGGTCTCCAGCAGTGAGCTGTGCACGGCGGTCAATTCACGCCAACTGTGCATGAACCGATTCGAGACGGCGGTCAGCGCCTGACTGTCCCATGATCTGACGTCATCGAGCGTGACCATCGCAATCCCCCCGCAGCGTTGTCGTCGTACTCGACGAGTCAACGTCAGCGAGACGGTGCAGCGAGAAATCTATCCCCAGGCTGTGGATGAAATCTGGGGATGACGGCCACATCGGTGTATCGCTACACGATTCTGCGTACCGGCCCGCGATGTCCGTCGCCGGGCTCGGTATGGCGAGACGCCTTCGGGGGACGACTCCGCTTGGCGCGGTACAGGTCTGCGTCTGCAGCGCGGTATATTTCACCCCACCGGCGGCCGGCAGGCATACACGCCAGACCGACGCTCCACTCGGCTCGATGGGATCGACGCAAGCCGTCGATGACCTGCCAGGCTTCGGCCTCGAGAACCCCTGGCATGAACAGGACGAATTCGTCTCCGCCGAGCCGGCCCAGAACGTCCCGTTTCGTCAGTTGCCCCTTCCACGCCTTCGAGACGCGAGTGAGCAACACGTCGCCGGCAATATGGCCGTACTCGTCGTTGATCTCCTTGAAGTTGTCGAGATCGAGCACCGCCAGACTGACCGTCAGACCACGAGCGGCGCACGCGGGCAACATCTTCTCGATCTTCGACTCGAAACCGAATCGATTGAGCAGGCCCGTCAACGCGTCGTGAGTGGCCGAATACCGCATTCGACGCGCGAACACCCCGAAGACTTCCGTTGCGCCGACGATGCCCAGGGCGACCAGAATGTAGCTGATGAAGGGCGTGCCGTAGGGGGCGACAGCGGCGCCCACGACCGCAGACACGGCCAGTACTGCAACCCATATTCCAGCGTCGCGCTCGGACCAGAACGCACCGATGTGCATGCCGAGGAACATCGCCGCTTGCACACAGATCAAGAACGCGGGCATCGTGTTGCTACTGCCCAATGCACAGGCAAGCGCGCCCACCGACAGGGCGGTGGCGGTGCCGACCGCATGCTTGGGACTCGGCGCTCCTGCCCGGGCGAGAACAACGATCGCCGCCGGCCCCAGAACCACTGCGAGCGCGGCGAAAAGCTGCTGCGGACCGGACAGGTCCGACCACGATGCGATGCCGTTCGCGATGTAGAGAACCGTGGTCACCGCGGCGAATACCGCCAGCATCCGGCCGGACTCGTCGAACCTGAATCTGCTCACCAGCAAACACCGTCGACTACGCGTGACGCCTCACCGAGGCACGCAACGAACCGGACACCACCGCTCACGCGATTCCCCCCAGGCACCATCGGCCCTCCCCACGCACTACGACCATCGCCTCATCGGGCCCACCCGTGACCGGACTCTAACACCTCCGAGCTTCGATCACGACCCGCAGCAGCGATTCCGTAGCAGGTCAGGACGCTTTCTCGGCCCGCGCTGCCTCCTGCGCCAACAGGCGATCGCGTGATTCCTCGAACTTCGTCGCCTTCGCCTCGAGATCCTGGACGAATGCGGCCAGACGATCGCGATCGCGTTCGCCCTCTCCACTGAAGTCGTTGCGCTCGAAGATGTTCCATTTCCGCAGCACCGGCATCAGCACCTCGTCCAGATGCTGGCGGAGATCGTAGATCCCGTGCTTCGCCAGGATCATGGCGTTCTTGCGGAAGTTCGGCATGTTCAGTCCCGGCATCTGAAAGTCCGTCGCGACATCGGCGATGGCACGCACCATCTGGTCCGGGACCAGGTCGAGCGACGCCTCGCCGAGGTTGCGGTAGAAGATCATGTGCAAATTCTCGTCGGCGGCCACCCGGGCCAGCATTCGATCGGCGATCGGGTCACCACAGGCCAGCCCCGTGTTGCGGTGGGACACGCGTGTTGCGAGCTCCTGGAACGTCACGTACGCCACCGAATGCAAAAAATTGGAGCCGTCCATCGGGGCATCGACACCGACCGTCATGTGGTGCATCCGAGCCCGCTCCAGCTCGACCGGGTCGACGGCGCGTGTGACGACCAGATAGTCGCGCATCACGATCCCGTGACGGTTCTCCTCCGCGGTCCAACGGCCCACCCAGGTGCCCCAGGCTCCGTCCAACGAGAAGTTGTCGGCCAGACCGCGGTGGTACGACGGCAGATTGTCTTCGGTCAACAGATTGGTGATCATCGCTGTACGAGCCAACTCCGACAAAGACGACTGCTCCAGCGACCAGTCCTCTCCGCCCATTGCTGCAAAATTGCGACCCAGATCCCACGGCACGTAATCATGCGGATGCCACTCCTTCGCCATGGACAGATGGCGATTCAGGTTGGCTTCCAACGTGCCGTCGAGTTCGGTCAACAGCTCTTCATGATCGAGAACACGCGTCATCTGTGGGGCTCCTCCGAGAAATATGAGACGCCCGAACCGAAGACCGATCCGAGACGCCGAGATCGAACGACGGCACACCCCCCTGCGGTGCGCCGTCGCGACCTGTCCCGTCGATCCGAGAACCGACGCTGCTGTACCCGAAGAACGCTAGGGACCGCGGACGTGATGCGAAACGAATCGAACAATGATCTGGATATCTGGGCACCGATCTCGACAGCGGTTGGTCCGAGTCACAACAGTGGTCGACGCATCCCTGCCACTGCGCCGGGACTCGATGTCACGTTCGGTGGACTTTTCGGGGGTCAATGTCACATCTAGTGGACTTGGGGTGAGGGGCAGTCGAGGGGACTTGGGGTGAGCGGCAGTCGGGTGCAGACACGAAAAAGGACGCCCATCGGAATGGACGTCCTTTGATTGTGGAGCCTAGGAGATTCGAACTCCTGACATCTGCCTTGCAAAGGCAGCGCTCTACCAACTGAGCTAAGGCCCCGGGTGTTGCTGTCGAACGTGCACAAACTTTACACGTTCTCTCCGAGCGATTGTCACCCGGTGGAGATGCTGTGCCAGACGCCTTCCGAGCTGCGCGTGGAGCGCACCTTCGATACTGTCAGCACTGCGATCACCACCGAAGCAACAAGAAGAAGGATTTTCACGTCCTGCCTCTTTTCGTTCGTTCGGTGTGGGCCTAGGAGGACTTGAACCTCCGACCTCTTCCTTATCAGGGAAGCGCTCTAACCGCCTGAGCTATAGGCCCTCGATACTGCTTCGGGCCGAAGAATTGCTCTCCTCGAACCGAGGGATGAGATTACCGTATCGGGCCGCTGTCTTCCAAAACGGCCCGATACGGCTGTCGTTCGTGCTGGTCAGTCGCGATCTGCCAGCGTCACTTCGACGCCGCCGACCAGGTCCGACGACAGGTTGTAGATGAAGGCACCGATCGTGGTGAGTGCGGTGAACAGTACGACATTGATCACACCGATCACTGCCGCGTAGCCGAACACCTGGCCGGCGCTGACGAGTCCGCCGTCGCCGGATTCGTTGACGATCTCGGTGAAGGCACTGTTGAGTCGGTCCCACACACCCATGCCGTCGAGCACGGCGTACAGCAGGCCGACGGCCACCATCCACACGAAGAACAACGACACAGCGATGACCAGAGCGATCTTGAGCGTCGACCAGGGATCGATCTTGCGAATCTGGATCGTCGCCCGCAGAGGATCGCCGTCCGCGCTGGGTACCGCCGTGATGGCGGTGGGGGCTGCGCGATCGGCTGCCGTCGGCTCGGGATGCCGGGTGGCGGACAGATCCGGCATGTCCTTCGCCAGATCCTTGCGCTCGATGTGCCGAGTCGGCCCGTCGATCACGGCCGCCTTCGACCGCGCTGCCTCGCGTCGTTCGGTCTTGTCCTCACCCGATTCACGCTCACCCGATTCACGCTGGCCCGGCGCTGCCGAGGCGGCTGCAGCTGCCGCTGTCGAACGATCGAACTCACCTGTTGCCGGCAGTGCGGTGCCGCGCCCGGACAGGTTCGTCTGAGGTTGGTTCTGGGGCTGCTGACGGTCGTCGGGCCCCTGCTGTGCCGGACGCTGGCCGGGGCCGCGCTGCCAGGGCGGAGTGCCGGAACCGCCCTGCGGGCCGTCTCCGCGTTGAGTCGGTATCGCCTGGGTCGGTGCCGGAGCCTTCGACTCGGCTGACCCCTCGGCAACCGGCGCAGCGTCATTGGCGGGACGCGGCGGCGATGCGGGACCGGACGGTCCCTGACCCTGCGGCGGCTGGCCGTTGGCTGGGCGACCGCCGTCGGCGTTTGCGGTACCCGGCTCACCGGGCCGACCGTTGGCCGCCTGTGGCGGGCGAGACTGAGCCGGTCCCTGCGGTGCCGGTCCCTGCTGAGGTGCCCGCGGCGGCGGTCCCTGAGGTGCCGGCTGACCCTGAGAACCCGGCTGACCCTGCGGTGCCGGTGGGCGCTGCGGCGGCGGTCCCTGCGTCGGACGAGGCGGGCCGGCCGGACCACCTTGTGCCGGGCGTGCCGGTGGCCGAGCACCCTGCTGCGGTGCCGGTCCTCGCCCGGCCGCGGGAGCCGGACGCGTCGCCGGCTGGGGGCGACTTCCCGGTCGGGCACCTTCGGGGGGTGCCGGACGCGATGGCTGCTCGGTCTGCGCAGCGTCCCTGCTGTCCGGTCCACCCGTGGGGCCGGGCCTGCTGCCAGGCCGGTTGGGAGTGCTCACTTACGACTCCTTCGGTGCATCGTCTTCGGGACCTGCTGCGTCCGGTTCGATCTCGTCGGCGTTGCGCGCTATCGCGAGCAGTGTGTCGCCTTCACCGAGATTCATCAACCGCACGCCCTTGGTCTGTCGGCCGGCTTTCCGTACCTGCTTGGCAGCGGTCCGGATGACGCCACCACTGGACGTGATGGCGTACAGCTCGTCCTCGTCGTCGACGATGAGAGCTCCCACCAGCGTGCCACGCTTGGGGTCGTACTGGATTGTCAGTACTCCCTTTCCGCCGCGGCCCTGCTGCGGGTAGTCCTCCATCGCGGTGCGCTTGGAATAACCGCCCGACGTCGCGACCAGCAGGAACTTGTTCTCGCTGACCACGTTGAGCGAGAGCAGCTCGTCTTCGCCGTTGAAGCGCATGCCCTGGACACCGGAGGTGGCGCGGCCCATGGGGCGCAGTACCTCGTCGGTGGCCGAGAATCGGATCGATTGGCCTTGAGCCGAGACGAGCAGCAGGTCGTCGTCGGACGACGCCAGAACTGCCCCGACCAACTCGTCCTCACCGCGGAGGTTGACGGCCACGATGCCGCCGCTGCGGTTGGAGTCGAAGTCGGTCAGACGCGACTTCTTGACCAGACCGCCCTTGGTGGCGAGCACCAGGTAGGGAGCATCTTCGTAGGTCTTGATCTGGATGACCTGCGCGATGCGTTCGTCGGGCTGGAACGCCAGCAGGTTCGCGACGTGCTGTCCGCGCGCCGTGCGGTTGGCCTCGGGCAGCTCGTACGCCTTGGCCCGGTAGACGCGTCCCTTGGTGGTGAAGAACAGGATCCAGTCGTGCGTCGAGCAGACGAAGAACTTGCTGACGATGTCGTCCTGCTTGAGGCCCGCTCCCTGCACGCCCTTGCCGCCGCGCTTCTGAGACCGGTACAGATCGGTTCTGGTGCGCTTGGCGTATCCGGTCTCGGTGATCGTGACGACCACGTTCTCCCGGGCGATCAGATCTTCGTCGTTGACGTCGCCGTCGGCAGCGATGATGCGCGTGCGACGGTCGTCGCCGAACTTCTCGACGATCTCGGCCAGTTCGTCTCGCACGATCTGACGCTGACGCTCCGGCTTGGCCAGAATGTCCTGCAGGTCGGCGATGGTGCGTTCGAGTTCGGCCAACTCGTCGATGATCTTCTGGCGCTCGAGGGCTGCGAGGCGCCGCAGCTGCATGTCGAGAATTGCCTGCGCCTGGATCTCGTCGATGTCGAGCAGATCGATCAAGCCCTGCTTGGCGAGATCGACCGTCTGCGACGCACGGATGAGGGCGATGACCTCGTCCAACGCGTCGAGCGCCTTCACGAGGCCGCGCAGGATGTGGGCCCGCTCCTCGGCTCTGCGCAGGCGGTACCGAGTACGACGAACGATCACGTCGAGTTGGTGAGTGACGTAGTACCGGATCATCTGATCGAGTCGCAGGGTGCGCGGCACGCCGTCGACGATCGAGAGCATGTTGGCACCGAAGCTGGTCTGCAGCTGCGAGTGCTTGTAGAGGTTGTTGAGCACGACCTTGGCGACGGCGTCGCGCTTGATCGTCACGACGATGCGCATACCGACGCGGTCCGAGGACTCGTCGTCGATCTTCGAGATACCGGACAACTTGCCGTCGCGAACCTGCTCGGCGATCGAGGTGATCAGGTTGTCGGGGTTGACCTGGAAGGGCAGTTCGGTGATGACGATCGTCGTGCGACCGTTGGAGTCCTCCTCGATCTCGACGACGCCGCGCATGCGGATCGAACCGCGGCCGGTCGAGAACGCATCCTGAATTCCCTGGCCGCCGACGATGAGTCCGTGGGTGGGGAAGTCGGGACCCTTGACGCGTTCCATGCAGGCCGCGAGAGTCGCTTCCTCGTCGGCCTCGAAGTTGTCGAGAGCCCAGAACACCGCGTCGCCGAGTTCACGCAGGTTGTGCGGCGGAATGTTGGTGGCCATACCGACGGCGATACCGTTGGAGCCGTTCATCAACAGGTTCGGCACACGCGACGGAAGTACCGTCGGCTCTTGGGTTTTGCCGTCGTAGTTGGGGATGAAGTCGACGGTTTCCTCGTCGATGTCGCGCAGCATCTCCATGGCGAGCGGGGTCAGACGCGCTTCGGTGTATCGCATGGCGGCGGCACCGTCGTTGCCGCGGGAGCCGAAGTTGCCCTGGCCGTCGACCAGTGGGTACCGCATCGACCACGGCTGAGCCAGACGCACGAGCGCGTCGTAGATCGAGGTGTCGCCGTGGGGATGGTAGTTACCCATCGTTTCGGCAACGGGCCGTGCGGATTTCACGTAACTACGGTCGGGACGGAAGCCCGAGTCGTACATCGCGTACAGCACACGTCGGTGCACCGGCTTGAGACCGTCGCGGACCTCGGGAAGCGCGCGGCCGACGATGACGCTCATCGCGTAATCGATGTAGCTGCGCTGCATTTCCTGCTGGATGTCGACCGGATCGATCCGGTCGCCGCCCTCGGCGTTGGTGGTCGAGCCCGGCGGGGGCCCGACCGGCGGTTCGGTGATGTCAGACATAGAAGATCTCCTCGAAAACGGTCGTCGGACGCACCGACACTGAGTGCGGTGCGTCCGAGAAACGACTAAACGTCAAGAAAGCGAACATCTTTCGCGTTACGCGCGATGAAGCTTCGGCGGGCGGACACGTCCTCGCCCATCAGGACGCTGAACAGTTCGTCCGCGGCCGCGGCATCGTCGAGAGTGACCAGACGAAGAACTCGCACTGCCGGGTCCATCGTGGTTTCCCACAGCTCCTTGGCGTTCATCTCGCCGAGGCCTTTGTAGCGCTGGACGCCGTCCTCGACGTTGATCTTGCGCTTGTTGGCGATACCGGCCTCGAGCAGACCGTCGCGCTCGCGGTCGGAGTACGCGAAATCCGGTTCGCCGCGGCTCCACTTGAGCTTGTACAGCGGCGGCATGGCCAGGTAGACGTGACCGTTCTCGATCAGCGGCCGCATGAACCGGAACAACAGGGTCATCAGCAGGGTGGAGATGTGCTGGCCGTCGACGTCGGCGTCGGCCATCAGCACGATCTTGTGATAGCGCAGTTTGGCGATGTCGAACTCGTCGTGAATGCCGGTGCCGAACGCGGTGATGATCGACTGGACCTCGTTGTTCTTGAGGACACGGTCGATGCGGGCCTTCTCGACGTTGATGATCTTTCCGCGCAGCGGCAGGATCGCCTGGAACATCGAGTCACGGCCGGATTTGGCCGAGCCGCCGGCGGAGTCGCCCTCCACGATGTAGATCTCCGACTTGCTCGGATCGTTCGAGCGGCAGTCTGCGAGCTTGCCGGGCAGGCCACCGATATCGGTTGCGCTCTTGCGCCGCACCAACTCTCGCGCCTTACGTGCGGCCATGCGGGCCTGCGCGGACGAGACCGCCTTGTTGATGATGGTCTTGGCATCGGCCGGGTTGGACTCGAACCAGTGCGAGAGGTGCTCGTTGCACGCCTTCTGCACGAACGAGCGAATCTCGGTGTTGCCGAGCTTGGTCTTGGTCTGTCCCTCGAACTGGGGCTCCCCGACTCGCACCGAGATGACGGCGGCGAGGCCTTCACGGATGTCGTCGCCGGTGAGCTTGACGTCCTTTTCCTTGACCAGTTTCTTCTCGATGGCGTACTTGTTGACCGTCGACGTCAGCGCAGTACGGAAACCCTCTTCGTGGGTACCGCCCTCGTGCGTGTTGATCGTGTTGGCGAAGGTGTGCACCGATTCGGAGTAACCAGCGTTCCACTGCATGGCGATCTCGACCTCGTGGCCCTCGCCCTTGCCGGTGAAGCCGACGACCGAGTTGTGAATCGCGGTCTTGGTGCGGTTGATGTGCTTGACGAAGTCCACGAGACCGTCGGGGTAGTGGTACGTCCGCTTACGAACCTTGGCCGGCTTCGCGTTGGCCGCGTCGGCCTGCTCTTCCTCGGCGGTTTTCGGTGCCTCGGCGGTCTCGCCGAGTTCTTCCTCGGTCGCGTCGGTGGCCGCCACTCGCTCGTCGGTGAAGTTGATGGTCAGTCCCTTGTTGAGGAACGCCATTTCCTGCAGGCGACGGTGCACGGTCTCGAAGCTGTAATCGAGGGTCTCGAAGATCTTGCCGTCGGCCCAGAAACGCACCGTGGTGCCGGTCTCCGTGGTGTCGCCGACGGTCTCGAGTGGGCCGGGCTTGGCGTAATCGTACGTCTGCTTGTAGCGGTGACCGTCACGCGCGATCTGCAGTTCGACCTTGGTCGAGAGTGCGTTCACGACGGAGATACCGACGCCGTGCAGACCGCCGGAGACGGCGTAGGAGTCGGAGTCGAACTTGCCACCGGCGTGCAGCTGGGTCATGACGACCTCGACGGTGGGAACACCGGAGGAGTGCATGGCGACGGGGATGCCGCGGCCGTCGTCCTTGACCTCGACGCTGCCGTCTTCGTGGATGGTGACGTCGACGGTGGAGGCGTAGCCGGCCATGGCCTCGTCGACGGAGTTGTCGACGACCTCCCAGATCAGGTGGTGCAGGCCTCGTTCACCGGTGGAACCGATGTACATACCGGGCCTCTTACGGACTGCTTCCAGGCCCTCGAGGACCGTGATGGAAGAAGCGCCGTAATCCTTGCTGTTCTCACTGTTACCTGACTTCTGGGCAGCCACGGTTAGCTGGTTCTCCTTCTACGCGTCCACTACCCCGCTCACACCTGACGTAGGTGCTACCGCAGGGTCGGCACGGTCGTTTCCGCCGTGCTCGGTCCATGCGTTTGTTCCGGGCTTGATGTCGTACCGGTCCATAGTACTGGGTGGCTGCGACAGCATGGGGACGATGACACCCCTAAAAGGCCCCTGATTGCTTCACAGGCGCATTTTCTCGACATCGGACGACAAAGATGAAGGGTAAAACCGGCGATTCGGCTACAGATCGAGGACGATCCGTTCTCCGTCCGACCGCGAGACGCAGATCAACATCTCGTGCCGCTGCTCCTCGGTCGTCAACCGATTCTCTCGATGCTGCGGTGTTCCGCTGAGCACTCGCACCCGGCACGTGCCGCAGAAACCCTGCTGGCACGAGTACGCGACGTCCGGCCTGATGCGTCGAATGGCATGCAGCGCAGTCTCTTCCGCACCGACCGACAGAATTTCGCCGGAATCGACGAGCTGCACCTCGAATTCCGTCCCGTTCTTCACCGGCGGCGGTGAGAAGCGCTCGAAGTGCAGATGCGTGGCCGGGAGGGCGTCGAACGAGGCGCGAACGAGGTCGATCATCGGCGGCGGACCACATACGTAGACCGAACCGCCGGGGGCCGTCGAGCCCAACAGATCCATGCTCGACGGCATGCCGTCCACGTCGTCGGTGCGCACGGTGACCCGGGCGGGATCCCAGCCCTCGATCTCGTCGAGAAACGGCATCGACTCGCGGGAGCGGCCGCAGTAGACGAGGTGCCAGTCCATGCCCAGATCGCGGGCACGGCGCACCATCGAGATGATCGCGGTGATGCCGATTCCACCGGCGACGAATACTGCCTGTTCGGACGGTACGAACGGAAACCCGTTGCGCGGCCCCCTGATCGACACCGCAGTGCCGACCGTCAGCGCGTGCATTTCCGGAGATCCGCCGCCGCCGTCCGGCACGAGTCGTACTGCGATCGAGTACGTGTCGTCACTGGGCAATCCGCACAGGGAGTACTGCCGACGCCGACCGGAGGGAAGGTAGAAATCCAAGTGCATTCCCGGTGCCCACGCCGGCAGAGCCGACCCGTCAGCGGCGGCGAAGGTCAGCTGGACGACCTGTTCGTCGATGCACAGAACGTCACGGGAGACCAGTGTCAGTTCTCGGGTACGCGCGACGGGAGGCGCCGCGAACGAGGCGTCGTACTCACCGTTGTCGAGGAGGGCGAACCACTTGTCCAGTGCATCGGTGACCAGCGACACCGTCTGATCCGGCTCGTCACGCCCGTACAGATTCTGTGGAATCGTGCGGCCTACTCGGAACGAGTCGACCTTTCGAGCCATCGCGTCGAGCCTGCTCCGCAACGTGCGTTTGGTCATCGATCAGCGGACCGCGCCGCCGGCGAGGTGGCGAGATACTGCACGGCCTGGGCCGTCGAGCCTTCCTGAGACGGGTGATATGTGCTCTTGAAGTACCGCAGGGACGCCTTGACCATGGACATCGGCGTCGGAAACAGACCGGACTTGGCGACGCGTTGGAATTCACGGAACGACGGCGTGCGCTCCTTCGGCGACAGATGCGCCAACGTCGGATCCTGGCTCATGAGGTAGCGCACGCCACGCGTCCAGAACCAGACGAGAGTGGGTGCAATGACCACGTAGGTACGGATACGCCGGGCCGGCCGAACGTCGAAGTAGCGCATCACCTCGTATGCCACCGAACGATGCTCCACTTCTTCGGCGCCGTGCCACCGCAACAGATCGAGCATGACCGGATCGACGTCGGCTTCGTCGAGCTCGCGCGCGTTGAGGACCCAGTCGCCGAGGAACGCGGTCAGATGCTCGGCGGCTGCGATCAAGGCCAGCCGCTCCACCAGGCTGTTCTGGCCGTGGCCCGAGCGATTACCGAGTGCGCGTCCGAACAGGAACTTCATCTGGTCGACGTACGGATCGACATCGATGCCGTGGGCCCGAAGCTGATCGTGGACCTCGGTGTGGGCCTGAGCATGCATGGCTTCCTGGCCGATGAAGCCGATCACGTCGTCGCGCAACTGATCGTCGTGGATGAGCGGCAACGCCTCTTTGAACGTACGCACGAACCACTCCTCGCCCTCGGGCAGAAGCAGGTGCATCACGTTGATCAGATGGGTGGCCAGGGGATTGCCGTCCATATAGTGCAGCGGCAGAGTTTCCCAATCGAATTCGACGTTCCGAGCGTGCAGAACCACTCTGTCTTCGGGGGTCCCATCGACGTCGACCGCCGTTGTCGACGCCTTCTTCGTAGGTGCAGACACAACTTCTCCTCGTCCGATGGCCGCATGGAACAGTATTCGGTCCCCCGACCGTTGCGTGTCCCGAATCACGCTACGCATACCAACTGTCTCACAGCAACACTGCCCCCAACATCTGTTGAGGATCACCTGGACCAGGGGCTACGTCTAACGCGCATTGGGAACAGTCACTATCCGTAGGTGTCCCGCGGACCGCGACCTTTGACGTGTCGCTCGCCTTTTCGCCAGCTCTGCGTCGTCGGCCCGGTGATCCGAAGCGACGTCACCACACCGTGGCCCACCGCCGCCGCGATCTTCGCCAGAATCTGCGACTGCATCAATCGGAGCTGCGTCGCCCACGCAGTCGACTCGGCGGAGATACTGAGCACTCCGTCCTTGAGGCCGGTGGGGTCGGCGTGTGCCGAGATGTCCTCACCGACGACGCTGGGCCACCGCCCCAGCACGGCACCCTCGGATACCTTGGCCGACCAACCGCGCTTGGACGCGATCGAATTCGCCAGTGCCCCGAACGCCTGCGGGTCTCGATCGTCGGGGCCAGCACCCGACCAACCCCGTCGTCGACGCCCCCGCAGTGCCCGGACACCCCCGGTCGGTGACGAACGACCTTGACCGACCGACTTGCCGCTCGCCTTGGCCGCAGCCCGGGCGTCTTCGAGCGCCCGACGCGCAAGGTCGACGCCCTTCAACTCCGGCTGCTCATCCGGTGCCGGTGAATTCGTGTCGTCGCTCATGACACCTCACTCTCCGACGTCGACAGCTCGGTGATGGTCGAAATACGTCCTGCTGCACCGGGTTCCGATTCCTGGCGAGCCTCCACGCCGTATCGTCTCGCATCGAGTTCCGGTGGTACGTCTTCCGGGACTGCCGCGGTGATCAGCACTTGCTCGGCATCGGCTGCAACTGCAGCCAGGGCCGTGCGACGCTTGCGATCGAGTTCGGCGAACACGTCGTCGAGCATCAGGACGGGGTCGGTTCCGTCCTCACGCAGCAGCGAGAACGACCCGAGCCGAAGCGAGAGGGCATACGACCACGACTCACCATGACTGGCAAAGCCTTTGGTCGGCCGGTCGCCGAGCATCAATTCCAGATCGTCTCGATGAGGACCGACCAGACATACCCCACGTTCGATTTCCCGCTGTCTCATCACCGAAAGTTGGTGCAGGAAAGCAGCTTCCAGCACGTCGACGTCGTCGGACTCCGGTGCTCGGCCGGCATCGGAGAATTCCGGCGGCAGTGCCTCGGCGAGGCTGCAGCGATAGGACAACGTGGCGAGCCGCGATTCCGGCGCGATCGACTCGTAGGCCTGCTGCACGAAGGGCATCAGCTCGTGTACCAAAGATATTCTGGCCGAAAGCAATCGGGCACCGTGGGCGGCAAGATGGCCGTCCCAGACATCGAGCGTGGCCAGAGCGCTCGAGCCGTCGCTGGACGACGAGCCTCGACGCAACGCCCCGCTGGCGGTCTTGAGCAGTGCCGACCGCTGACGCAGCACCTTGTCGTAATCTGCACGCACAGCGGCCATTCGAGGAATTCTGGTGGTGAGCAGCTCGTCCAGATACCGCCGGCGCTCACTCGGGTCGCCGCGCACCAGAGACAGGTCCTCGGGTGCGAACAACACACTCTGCAGTACACCCAGAATTTCTCGTGGCCGACGCAGCGGAGACCTGTTCATCCTCGCCTTGTTCGCCTTGCCCTTGAGCAGTTCGACGTCGATGATCAACTCGCGTCCGTGGTTGACCACGGCGCTGCCGACGAACGCCGTGGACGCACCTGCCCTGATCATGGGCGCATCGGTCGAGACCCGGTGCGAGGACAGCGTCGACAGATAACCGAGTGATTCCAGCAGGTTGGTCTTACCGTGTCCGTTGGGCCCGACGAACACGGTCGATCCCGGGCCCAGGTCGACGATGACGTCGTCCCAGGACCGGAAATCGTGAAGTTGCAAAGACCGGACGAACACTTACTCGGTGTTCTTCGGCGCGGGTGCGCGCAGTGTCTCGTCCGCATCCGCCTTCTTGACGGCATGCCCGCCGAACTGGTTCCGCAACGCCGACACTGCCTTCATGGCAGGCGAATCTTCTTGTCGCGAAGCGAATCTCGCGAACAGAGCTGCGGAGATGACCGGGGCTGGTACGGCATGCCGAATGGCCTCCTCGACGGTCCATCGACCCTCGCCGGAGTCCTCGGTGTACCCCGAGATCTCACTGAACTCCGGATCCTGACCGAGTGCCTCGACCAACAGATCGAGCAGCCACGACCGCACGACGGTGCCCTTGCTCCAGGCCCGCAGTACGCCCTGCACGTCCTGCACCAATTCTTCGGCCTCGAGGATTTCGTAGCCCTCGGCGTACGCCTGCATCAGACCGTATTCGATGCCGTTGTGCACCATCTTCGAGTAATGCCCGGCACCGACAGGACCGGCGTGGACGAAACCGTCCGCGCGCTCCCCTTCCGGACGCAGGGCGTCGAAGATCGGCATAGCGCGTGCAACGTGCTCGTCATCTCCGCCGACCATCAGGCCGTAGCCGTTCTTCAATCCCCAGACACCGCCCGAAACTCCGGCATCGATGTAACCGATTCCCTTGGCGTCCAACAGTTCTGCATTGGGCTTGTCATCGGTGAAACGCGAGTTTCCACCGTCGATTACCAGGTCGCCCGGTTCGAGAACATCCCCGAGCCCGGTGATGGTGTCCCGGGTGATCTGGCCGGAGGGCACCATCACCCACACCACCCGGGGAGCGGTGAGGGACTCCGCGAGACCGGCGAGCGACGGGGTGTCCGTCACCTCGGGCCTCGGGTCGTATCCGATGACCTCGTGGCCGTGCTCGCGCAGCCGCTCGCGCATGTTGAAGCCCATTTTTCCGAGACCGACCAAGCCCAGCTGCATGAGGAAGCGTCCTTGTCTGTGTCAGGTGTAAATCCGGTCGAGCGGGAGTGGAGTCGGCGGAACGACTCGTCCGATCCCGCAGCTCCAACAGTAACCAGGCAGGATCAGCCCGGCAGCCTGACCGGCATCAGCAGATAGGTGTACTGGGACTGAGGCGCCGCGAACTTACCGGAATCGTCGGGCACCAGCTCCTCGTCCGACGTCGGACGCAGCACTGCAGGCCGACTCGGGGTGGTGAAACCGAACGTGACCTTCTCGCTGTGCAAGGAGGACAGGCCGTCGATGAGGTACCCCGGGTTGAACGCGATGGTGAGCGCCTCGCCCTGGAAGTCGGCCGGCAGAGCTTCCTCGGCGCGGCCGGCATCGTCGCCGCCTGCCGAGAGCAGCACACCTTCGGCGTTGAATTCCAGACGCACCTGCGCACCGCGTTCGGCGACGAGTGCCACGCGCTTGATGGCCTCGACCAGCGGCGCGATCTCGAGTGTTGCGACGGCGGTGTGTTCTGCCGGCAGCAACTGACGGAACTTCGGGAATTCCGCATCGAGCAGACGAGTGGTCGTGCGGCGCCCGTCACTGACGATTCCGAGCAAACCGTCGCTCCCGATGGAGGAACCCGAACCGAGAGCCAGCTCGACGGGCGAACCCGCGTTGCCGCCGAGAGTCTTGGCCGACTCGGACAGGGTCTTCGCCGGAATCAGCACTGCGGTGGTGGTGTCGGCGCCGGCGGGAGTCCAGTCCACCTCACGAACCGCCAACCGGAATCGGTCGGTCGCAGCCAGCACGACGTTGGTGCCGTCGATCTCGACACGGATACCGGTCAGCATGGGAAGCGTGTCGTCCTTGCCCGCCGCAATGGCGACCTGGGCAATGGCCTCGGAGAAGACATCACCGGCCAGCGAACCGGTGTTGCTGGGCAACTCGGGTAGCTGAGGATAGTCCTCGACCGGCATCGTCGGCAGCGAGAATTTTGCGCTTCCGCAGTTGACGAGAACGCGAGTCCCGTCGACGGTGACGTCGACGGGCTTGTTCGGCAACGACTTGGTGATATCGGCAAGTAGCTTGCCCGACACCAGAACTCGTCCTGCGGTGGCCACTTCGGCCGAAACCTTCACCTGGGCGGAGACCTCGTAATCGAAGCCCGAGACCGTCAGACCCTGTTCGTCGGCAGCAAGCAGAACGCCACCGAGAACGGGAACGGGCGGCCGGGACGGCAGGCTGCGGGCCACCCACGCCACGGAATCGGAAAAATCTTCACGAGCAACGCGAAACTTCAAACTTCCAAGCTCCATCGCTCGGCATTTCCTCTCGTTCGGGGCATTCGTGTGCACAGTCGAGCGGTGCGACCACGATCGTCGCGGCTCCAACCGATGCAACGACGAGTCTGGCACATCCAGCGCAAGCACACCGTATGCCCTTCGAGACGAAGTTGAAAGCTCGGGCGAGGCCACGAAGGGCACCGATGCGGTCGTCGGAAGGGGGCTGTGAACGGATCGTTCCCCAACACCTGTTTTCAAAGAAGTTCTTTCAAGGAGAAAACAGAAGTATTAATAGGTCCTGTGCAATCTGTGCATGGAGCCCTCGCGATGCTGGTGGCTCGGCGTGGTGTCGTGGGGATGAACTCGGGACCAATCTGCGGTTGACGGACGGCTGCCTGTGGACCAATCGCATCGGTGCACAGGCGCCCACATTCCATCCCCAGAAGTCGACGGTTGTCCACATGGTTATCCACAGGTGTGAATCAATGGTCGTCGGCTCCGAAATGTCATCCGATTCGGCCCAGAATCGGCGCGGAATCGACCCAGATTCGATCCGGAATCGACTGGAGATCGTGTTCGATCGACGCCCGAGTCGAACCGAGGCGGCACCGATCACCGACGAAAACGGCGACGGCGCCGACCCCCGCGATGGGAATCGGCGCCGTCGCCGTCGTTGCCGAAGGACTGTGGAGCTATCGCTTCGAGCGCTGCTTGATGCGCGCCGTCAACTCCTGGACCTGGTCGTAGACCTTGCGACGCTCGGTCATTTCCTTGCGAATCTTCTTGTCCGCGTACATCACCGTCGTGTGATCTCGGCCGAACGTCTGACCGATCTTCGGTAGTGACAGGTCGGTGAGCTCTCTGCAGAGATACATCGCGATCTGCCGGGCCATGGCCAACGCTCGGGCCTTACCCGGTCCGCACAGGTCCTCGATGGAGGTGTCGAAGTACTCCGCGGTGACGGCCATGATCGTGGCCGCGTTGATCTCCAAGCTGGACGAATCGGGAATCAGGTCACGTAGGACGACCTCGGCGAGGGTGAGGTCGAGGGCCTGTCCGTTCAACGAGGCGAATGCCGTCACGCGAATGAGGGCGCCTTCGAGCTCGCGGATGTTGCGCTCGATGCGGCTGGCGATCAGCTCCAGGACGTCGTGCGGCACGTCGAGTCGATCCATCCGAGCCTTCTTGCTCAGGATGGCGATCCGCGTCTCGAGCTCCGGTGGCTGGACGTCGGTGATCAGGCCCCACTCGAAGCGGGTACGCAGCCGCTCCTCGAGGGTCGCCAACTGTTTGGGTGGTCGGTCGGACGAGACGACGATCTGCTTGTTGGCGTTGTGCAGCGTGTTGAAGGTGTGGAAGAACTCTTCCTGGATACCTTCCTTGCCCTCGATGAACTGAATGTCGTCGACCAGCAGCACGTCGGTCTCCCGGTAGCGGCGCTTGAACGCCACCTTGCGGTCGTCACGGAGACTGTTGATGAAGTCGTTGGTGAATTCTTCGGTGGAGACGTACTTCACGCGCATGCCCGGGAACAGGCGCTGCGCGTAGTGACCGGCCGCGTGCAGCAGGTGCGTCTTGCCCAGGCCCGATGCCCCCCACACGAACAACGGGTTGTACGCCCGGGCGGGTGCTTCGGCGATGGCGACCGCGGCGGCGTGCGCGAACCGGTTGGAGGCGCCGATCACGAACGTGTCGAAGGTGTACTTCGAGTTGAGGCTGTTGGCACCCGACGACGGTGGCGTCGACTCCGGTGGTTTGGTGAAGTACGTCGGCCACGAGTTCTGGACACTGGCGAGGGCTTCCCGCTCGTCGTCCACTTCCTCGTAATCGGCGGTCTCGGAGTCCGACGGCTCGTCGTCTCTGCTGGTCAGGACGCGGCGCCGGTACGTCGGGGAACTGACGGCATCGGGATACGTCGAGCGCTCGGTTTCGAGCTTCTCGTCCTCGGGGGCGGAGATCCGAACGCCGAGACCTTCGACACCCTGTCCCAGATGACGCCCCAGGGCTCCCAGGATGGGTTCGCGCAGGTCACGTTCGATCGCTTCCTGAGCGAAGGTCGACGGGACGGCGAGCAGAGCGAAGCCCTGAGTCAACGTGAGCGGTTTGACCAGCGCGAGCCAGGCCTTCTGGCCCTTGGTCAGCGGCGACCCACTGTGTCGGTCGGACGTCAGCTCCGCGACTACCTCGGGCCAGATGCGCGCAAGCGCATCCGGATCGTCGTTCACGTCGATCCCTCCGTCGTCGAGCTTGTAGGTCTCGCCGGACTCCGACAACCGATTCGGTGCGGCGTTTCGAACCCGCGCAACCGCGTCGTCGGATAGCGTCGTCGATCGTGCGCCTCCGCGGCCGAGACAAGGGTCCTTCGGTGGACCCCGCAAGGTACGAATATGCCACCTGAACTGTGTTTCCACACAATTATCCACAGGTGTGGATAAACGACACCGATGTGAGCCCAACCGTCACCGAGTGGCGTGGTAGTACGTATACGACAGTCTGACCTGCGGCGATAGCCATTGTCAGTCGTTCGATCGCAGCAACGACCAGTTGCGCGGCGCCGCGGAACGACAGATATTGTCGACTCTTCGGCCCGTCCGAGGTCTCGTCGTCCGTGGCCTGTGTATGAATCGACGGATCGGTCGATGTCGAGCGAGTTTGACCACCGGTGACTCGATCAGTACTCTCGAACAGTCACCCAATAGCGAGGTGGCCGATGCTTGCTGGCTGCTCACAGTCTGTCTTCACTCGGATTTCTCGCTCGGGAGGCTAGCGAGTTCATCCGAACTCGCTGAGAACCTTTACAGCAGGCGCCGACAGATCGGCGTCTTCGAATCTCGAGGAGTGTTGACCGTGGCCAAGGGCAAGCGGACGTTCCAGCCGAACAATCGCCGCCGCGCGCGCGTTCATGGCTTCCGTCTTCGTATGCGTACCCGTGCGGGTCGTGCAATCGTTTCCGCACGTCGCGGCAAGGGCCGCAAAGAACTCACAGCCTGATAACCGTTCGTCCGAAGCTTGGAGCTCGGGATGCTTCCTGAGCCGAATCGGCTGCATCGCGCACGTGACTTCACCGTGGTGATGCGTCGAGGACGCCGAATGGGTAGATCGGACCTGGTCGTACACGCAGTTGCGCGTCACGAGCAGGACATCGCATCCACCGTTCATGGGCCACGTTTCGGATTGATCGTCAGCAAGGCAGTCGGGCCGGCCGTAACTCGTCATCGAGTTGCGCGCCGGCTTCGGCATATCTGTGCCGAGGTGATCGTTGGGCTCGCGGTGAACACCGACGTGGTCATTCGAGCACTTCCGGGTGCTGCGCACGCATCCTCGGCAGATCTACACGTTCAACTGCGTTCAGGTTTGAAGAAGCTCGGTCTACTCGAAGCTCCGAAGGGTCCGCCGTCATGACATTCATGGGCAACCTTCGTTCCATTCCTGCTCGAACTCTCGTCTACTGCATCGTGTTGTACCGGACCTATGTGTCCCCGATGCGGCCCCCTACCTGTCGCTTCTCCCCCACCTGCAGTGAATACGCCATCGAGGCGCTCCAGGTGCACGGGATGCCGAAGGGCTCGCTCCTGGCAGTCGTCCGCCTCCTCAAATGTGCTCCCTGGCACTCTGGAGGCTGGGACCCGGTGCCCGAACCCGGTAGGTGGCGCGCAACCGTCACCGAGCTGACCGAAACCGAAGAACACCACGATCTCCTGCGAGTGGAAGAACAGAGGAGTACATAGAGCCGTGCTCGACTTCATTTACTACCCGGTTGCCTGGATTCTCTGGGTGTGGCACAAGGTGTTCGGCTTTGTGTTCCAGGATCCCAGCAATGGCTTCGCCTGGGCATTGTCCGTCGTCTTCCTCGTCTTCACGCTCCGGCTGATCCTGTACAAGCCCTTCGTCAAGCAGGTCCGCACGACGCGGCAGATGCAGGAACTGCAGCCGCAGATCAAAGCGCTGCAGAAGAAGTACGGCAAAGACAAGCAAAAAATGGCCGTCGAGATGCAGAAGCTGCAGAAGGAACACGGCTTCAACCCACTGATGGGCTGCCTCCCCGTGCTGGCACAGGCACCCGTCTTCATCGGCCTGTTCCACGTGCTCCGTTCGTTCAACCGCACCGGTACCGGTGTGGGGCAGCTCGGCCTGAGTCCGGAAGAGAACCGCGAACTCTCGAATTATGCGTTCAGCGTTGCCGATGTGCAGTCGTTCCTGGATGCCCGCCTGTTCGGCGCTCCCATCTCGGCCTGGATCACCATGCCGCAGGATCAGCTCAACGCCTTCGCCGTCGGTCCCGACGCGACCATTCCGTCCACGTGGGTCATCGCGGCTGTGTCCATTCCGCTGATGATCATTGCGGCCGTCATGACGCACCTGAACTCGCGTGCGTCCGTGGCCCGGCAGAGCGCCGCCGCGGCCGCAAACCCGCAGTCCGCCATCATGAACAAGCTCGCCCTCTACGTGTTCCCGCTGGGTGTTCTGGTGTTCGGTGCACTGTTGCCCGTCGCCATCCTGCTCTACTGGGTCAGCAACAACACCTGGACCTACGCGCAGCAGCACCTGGTGTTCGGCAAGATCGACAAGGAAGAGGCCGCCAAGGTAGCGGCCGCCGTCGAGAAGCGCTCGGAGAATGCGCCCAAGCCAGGAGTGAAGCCGGTCTCGACGACAAAGCCCAAGCCCGGTGCTCGGCCGAAGCTCTCGAAGATGGCACCGACGGATGACGAATCCACTACCGATACTGCAAGTACCGGGACGGACTCTTCGTCAGGGTCTGCCACCCCGAGCAAACCGCGACCGCAGGCGAACAGGAACAAGTCGACCAAGCGCAAGCGGCGCTGACCGACACGTCGAGAGAAGGACGAACATGGCAGCGCACGCCGAAGAAGCACAGAACGACGAAGTACGGAACGCAGCAGCTGGGGATGGAGTGGGTGACGTGATGGTCGAGACCGATCAGGTGAGTGCCGTCGAGACGGAGTCCGACGACGAAGCTACTGTCGACGACGCCGTACAGAAGACTCCGTCGGTCCCCACGAGTGTCGATGACGCTGCGGATTCGGATGATGGTGAAGACGACGAAGACGACGAGGATTACTTGGTCGAGGAAGGCGAAATCGCCGGCGACTACCTCGAGCAGCTTCTGGACGTGCTCGACTTCGACGGAGACATCGACCTCGACGTGGAGGGTGATCGCGCGATCGTCAGCATCGACGGCGGAGACGATCTCGCCAAGCTCGTCGGTCGCAAGGGCGAGGTACTCGACGCTCTGCAGGAACTGACCCGTCTGGCTGTGCAGCAGTCGACGGGCGAGCGCAGCAAGCTGATGCTCGACGTCGCCGGGTGGCGTGCCAAGCGACGCACCGAGCTCGGGAACCTGGGTGCCGAAGCAGCACGTCGAGTACTCGAATCCGGAGAGCGTGAGGAACTGACTCCGATGACTCCGTTCGAGCGCAAGATCGTGCACGACGCAGTTGCCAAGATCGACGGCGTTGCGAGCGAAAGTACCGGCGTCGAACCCGCTCGACGGGTCGTCGTCGTCAAGGCGTAGCGACACTGTCGATAAGCGATGGCCCCCACTTCGGTGGGGGCCATCGTCGTTTGTGTCGAATGCTCAACTCGAATTGCACGGGTGTAATTCGTGCCGGGTGTCGCCGATCGTAGGGGCTCCGTGGGCGGAAAGTGAAGGGCCCAGCGGTATCGGACGCTTTCGTCACTGTGACGGGTGGTTCAGGGCGGCTCTGCCTGTGATTCCACGCGTGGACGATGTTTCACGTGAAACGAACCTTGAAGCAGATGTCGATCGAGAGGTCGAGGTGGTTCGCCCTTGTGGCGGTCATGCGCAAAGCGATCACGCGACCGGATCCCGGACCCGGTGCGTCGACGACCGATGATCGAGGAACGCCTCGCGGCTCGGCGAGGTCGAGGGTGTCAACCAACTCTTGGACCCCAGCCGATTGCGAGTAGTCGAGACCGCCCATCGTGTAAGCGCTCGGAAGCGCCTGCATAGTTCTTTCGGCATCAACGCACGTGGTTGCTCAGTTCCAAGTCCGAGGAAGGAAACAGCCGCGGTGGTACAGCGGACTATCCGACCGTCGGTTAGTTTGCCGCGGTGCGCGCTACAACGGGCACTTCGTCGCCGTGGCCCATTTCGCGACGATATGACAGGCGGGCCTCGGTGCAGCGGGCGCGCACACCGGGCTAGTTCATGACCTCGAACTCTGCTGTCGTGTCGGAAAAAGGTGTACTCCTCAATTGCCGAGACGCTATCGGATGACGACGAGGGCCGATCGACGGACGGTGGGTTGTCACCGTGCTGTGCGTGCTGCGCGAACTTCTAGAGGCATGAGGCGTAGCAGGATTCGTCTGGGTGAATTCTGTGATGACCTTGTTCTGGATTGCGACGGCGGAGTATCCAGGGGCGGCGATGATGCAGGGTGGTGTCGGATGATCATGGCTGGTTCGCCATGGCTACGTGTGGCGGCCGGCAGTTTCGTAGTCACCGTCGGTCGCGTCACGCTGAGCTTGACTCGATACACCAGCATCGGATCTCGAGTGTCTGCGAACGCAGGATCACTCATCCTGGGTGCGCCCCTGCGTCGCATCATGGACACGACGGTCGTGTAGGGAGAACCACCTCCCCCCGGGTGACTTACGAGGGGTGCGGACGCGTGTGCGTGTTTCACGTGAAACAGTCGGGTTTCTGGCCGGTCGCAACCTATCGAGACTGGGCTCGATTGGACTGATGCCGGCTCGCCCTATGCTTCCGACCCCAATTGCTCGAGGAGGGATCGACGTCGCCGCTCTCGATCGCCGTGCAGGCGTCGTCCTCGAATTGCGTCTGCGGGTGATGTGGTCCAACCGATCGGAGGCAACCGACGGTCGCCTGCGAATCTGACGTCCAGACTGATCGTCAGTAGGACCCGTTGTAGAACTTGGCGCCGATCCGGACTGACGGTCATCGAGACTACGGCGACGTCGACGGCGAACGTGACCCGCGGAGAGTCGGATCGTGTTTCACGTGAAACACGTTCGAGGGCACGATCGTGCCATCGAAGCGTCCGACGGTTTTGAATACGCTCCAGCCGATGCTCACGACATTCGGCGGGCCCGGCTTGAGGAGCAGTCCGAACCGGGCGTCGATCCTACGCCCGGTCGCCTAGTGCTCGCGACAGCCGGCGGTAGGCGGGCGCGAGGAGCAGTCCGAGCCGCGCGACATTTTCCGACAGGTCAAACGATGCCCGAAGCTGTCCGGTTGGATCCGAAAGCGTGGGTGCCAATCGCAAACGACCCCACGGCGGGTGGTCGCAAGAGCCGGTCCCAACGAGGGGCTGCGGAGTCGGCTTCGAGCTCGGTGCTGTGGGGCGGGCGGCGGTCGAGAGCGAGAGCGACGCGTAGAGGGCTCGGTCGAGGCATGATCGATTGCGGTGTTATTCGCGCGACGACTCTGCCGACTCTGTTCGACCAGAGTGTCTGTCCGGTTTCACGTGAAACAGCGGAGGGCGACGCCCGACAGCACGGAGACGGCTGTCAGAGTTACGACTCGTCTCGGCGAACTGGTTGCTCAAATCCTGGGCGGGGATGGCAGATGCATTTCACTGAACGCGGTCCCCAACGCCGTCCTCGGGTGGCCTCATTGCATCGGCGGATTGTGTGGGACCCGTGACGGCTGGTCGGGTCAATGTGCCGATTGGGGTGCGTCCCTTGGCGGGCTCGCCGAGTGTCCATATAGCAACGGTCGTATGCGGCCCGACCGAGGACGCACGACGGCGGAGGGCATAGAACAGCGATCCACTTCGCGTTCCCAGCAGGCGCTCCCGGATCGGATAGGCGACGGGAAAGGGTCCCATACCGGATGGTTCTGGCCGTACGGGTATCTCATTCACCATCGCCGGGCCGGGAAGTCCTAGGCGATATCAATTGTGCGCGAGTGCATCGGGCGCTGAGAACACCCGGGTCGGTCGCTCGAAGTACACGCAACCGTCGCCTCCCCAGCCGTCGGACCGTGGCGCGGCTTCACGTGAAACACCGGCGTACTCTGCAACGGCGAAGTGTGGGGAAGAATGGACTTTGAAATCGGAGGGGGCGCGCGGACGGCGGTCCGGGTGTGCTCGACCCATCGAATCGGGACTCCAACTCCCGGAACCTCGCGATCTCAGCAACTTACAGAGGTGTCGTTTGGCGATCCGTGCCCGAGCACGGGATGATGTTTCACGTGGAACAAGAAGCGTCGGATAGCACCGAGTTGATGGCCGTCGCCGAGCAGATGTTCGGAGATCGACTGGATCTCGCTCGGAGATATCACGAGTCCTTGGCTACCGCCGGAGTCGAACGGGGGCTGATCGGTCCGCGCGAAGTTCCGCGACTCTGGGAGCGGCATATCCTCAATTGCGCTGCGATCGGCGAGCTCATCGACGAGGGCGAGACTGTGGTCGACATCGGCAGCGGTGCCGGTCTGCCCGGTATCCCTCTTGCCATCGCTCGACCGGATCTTCGGGTGACGCTCGTCGAGCCTCTTCTTCGGAGAACCGTCTATCTGGCCGAGTTCATCGACGAGCACGATCTGAACGTGTTGGTCGTACGTGGGCGGGCCGAGCAGCCCGGCGTGAAGAAGGAAGCCGGCGGCGCGGATGTCGTCACGTCGAGGGCTGTGGCCCCGCTGGAGAAGCTCGCCAAATGGTCTCTCCCCCTCGTTCACGAACGCGGCCGGATGCTCGCGCTGAAGGGTTCCAGCGCGAGTGAAGAGATCGAACGCGACAGGACTTCCCTCACCCGTATGGGTGCTGGCAAGCTGGAGGTCGTGGAGTGCGGTGTCGGTCTTCTCCCGACACCCACCATCGTCGTCAGGGCAGTCCGTGAGCCGCGGCGGCTCAGTCGCCACTGATGATCGATTGCGGGAATCGCCCCGCGCCGTTTGTATCGAACGTAGAACACATTCAGTTCCGCACTAAGGAGCACATATGTCGGGTGGGTCGGATCCCGCTGTTTCACGTGAAACAGAGTCCAAGAAGAAGTCGTCGAACGCAGCCGCCAACAAGGCGGGGGTGACGAGTGGCTTCGAGTACACCAACTCGATTTCGACCGACGACACCCCGATCGGGGCCGCCGCGCACCGGGCCAGTCAGGTCCTTCACCCGGGATCGGTGACGCTGCCCAAGCCGGCGAAGCGCCGCATGCTGACGATTGCGAATCAGAAGGGTGGCGTCGGCAAGACCACGACGGCGGTCAACCTCGCAGCCGCACTCGCGCTCCAGGGCCTGACGGTCTTGGTGGTGGATCTGGACCCTCAGGGCAACGCCAGCACGGCACTGGGCGTCGAACATCATTCCGGTGTGCCGTCGAGCTACGAGGTGCTCATCGGCGAAGTGAAGGCCAAAGACGCGATCCAGCAGAGTCCGCACAGTGAGCGGTTGTTCTGCATCCCGGCAACGATCGACCTCGCGGGCGCGGAGATCGAGTTGGTCTCGATGGTGGCCCGGGAAGGACGCCTCAAGACGGCGTTGTCGGTCGAGGAATTGGCCGGACTCGACGCCGATTTCATCCTCATCGACTGCCCACCGTCACTCGGTCTGCTGACAGTCAATGCCCTTGTGGCGGCCACCGAGGTGCTGATTCCCATTCAATGCGAGTACTACGCACTGGAGGGTGTGGGGCAGCTGCTTCGGAATATCGAGTTGGTTCAGTCCCATCTCAATCCTGAATTGCACGTCTCGACCGTCATCCTCACGATGTACGACGGCCGCACCAAACTGGCCGATCAGGTCGCCGAGGAAGTGCGCAAGCACTTCGGTGATGCCGTGCTACGTGCCGTGATTCCGCGCAGTGTGAAGGTCTCCGAGGCACCCGGGTACGGCATGACGGTGTTGGATTACGACCCGGGCTCGCGTGGAGCAATGAGTTACTTGGACGCCGGACGAGAGCTCGCTGCTCGCTCGGCCGGCATCGACGCACGAAAGAAGTAGGACATGAGTCAAGCACGTAAGGGCGGTCTGGGGCGCGGACTCGCGTCGCTCATCCCCACGGGCCCCGATGCCGGACCGCGCCTCGGTAATGCAGCAGCCGACGTCATCATCGGTGCCGACCGCAACGCCAAGGACAAGCCGGACACGTCGACGAAGCCCAAGCGGGCAGCGGCGTCCGACGACACCACAGAGACCGCAACGGCACCCACTCCGACGCCGCCGGTGCTGAACGGGGACGACCTCTCCCCCGTCGGTGCCGTGTATCGGGAGATCTCGCCGGACCGAATCGAGGCGAATCCCAAGCAGCCGAGGCACGTCTTCGACGACGAATCCCTTGCCGAACTGGTGCACTCGATTCGCGAATTCGGTCTCATGCAGCCGATCGTGGTGCGCCTCGTATCCGGTTCTGCAGCTGCAGGAGATGCCAAGTATCAACTCGTCATGGGCGAGCGGCGGTGGCGCGCGAGCCAGGAAGCGGGCCTGGAGAAGATCCCCGCGATCGTCCGGGAAACCGCAGACGACGCAATGCTGCGCGACGCACTGCTCGAAAACATCCATCGCGTGCAGCTCAATCCCCTCGAAGAGGCGGCCGCATATCAGCAGCTCCTCGAAGAATTCGATGTCACGCACGAGGAGCTCGCGGCCAAGATCGGACGGTCACGCCCCGTCGTGACCAACATGATCCGTCTGCTGAAGCTGCCGATTCCGGTACAGAGACGTGTCGCAGCCGGTGTTCTGTCGGCGGGACATGCACGCGCGCTGCTGTCGTTGGACGCGGGATCGGATGCACAGGAATCGTTGGCTGCGCGCATCGTGGCCGAGGGTCTCTCGGTTCGAGCGACGGAAGAAGCCGTCACTCTCGCCAATCGCGAGGACGGTAAGTCCCCCGAACCGGCGGCGAAGCGCAAGCCGATCCAGATGCCGGGCCTTCAGGATGTGGCCGATCGCCTCTCGGATTCGTTCGATACGAGGGTGACAGTGAGTCTGGGTAAGCGAAAGGGCAAGATCGTCGTCGAATTCGGGTCGGTCGACGACCTTCAGAGAATCGTCGAGATGATGGAAGCTCAGAAGAAAAAGTAGCCGCGTTTTTTCAGGACCAGTCATACCAGGGCGTAACGTCACTGTGACGTATATCGACGACGAGTGGTCCCGAAAACGGCAAGATGGATCGAAAACTATTGTGATGCACTAGGTTTCGAGGATCTTCCCCGATCACCAGGTAGCGCGACCCCGTCGCCTATCCTGGTCGAGGAGAGAATCGGCTCCCCACCGAGAATCGAGCGGTGGAACGACTGCACGGAGGCTGAGGTACGCGGTGTCGGCGATGGTGACCGGAGTGACCCTCGGCTCGTTCGAACATCTGCCGGCACATTCTCGGCGGTGTAGCTTCTGGGTCCTCGATCCCACGTCCGACGGCGCGGCAGTGGACCTCGAATTCGAGAACGAGGTGTGGCTGTCGACGATCATGCTGGAGTGGGGATCGTGCGGACAGCTGTTGTCCGTGGACGGCGACACGATCGGGTGTGCGCTGTACTGCCCGCCCCGCGCAGTTCCTCGGGCGTCGACCTTCCCTACTTCGCCCGTCAGTCCCGACGCGGTCCTACTGACCCAGCTTCGTATCGATTCCCCGGCCGATGCGGATCTGCATTCGGCAACCCTGATTCGGGCCGTGGTCGGCGATCTCGTCAATCGTGGTGTTCGTGCCTTGGAGGCCTTCGGCATTCGCCACAATGCGGACGACGCGTCGCCGGCAATTCCCAACGCGACGGCACATGCGACGTGCTCGGCTGCGACATGCATGATCGACGCCGACTTTCTGGAGAAGGTCGGCTTCGAGGTGGTGGCGCCGCATCACAGGTTCCCGAGACTCCGCCTCGAATTGGATCGCGATCACGGGTGGAAGCAGGACGTCGAATCGGCGCTCGAGCAATTGCTGGTGGCGGCGAGTATCTCGGTGGTCGACATCGAACAGAAGTCGACGGTCGGAGCTCGCTGAACGACGGGCTCCGACCGGTGGCGCGGGGGCGCCGTCGATCAGGGACGGTCGGCGGCTGCGAGTTCCTCGGCCAGTAGTTCAGCGAACGTGAACGTGCCGGTCGGTTGGTCGTCCTGACCCAGGAGGTACAACCGCTTGACGGCGATCAGGATTGCTTCGGCAATGATGTCGCGGAATCGCGGATCGCTCAGTACTTCGACGTCGGATTCGTTGGTGAGGTAGCCGAGGTCTATCTGGATGGTCGGCATGTTGGTGAGCCGCAACAGATCCCACGTGCGACCGTGACTGCGGCAATCGAGAAGTGGTGTGCGAGCAACGATTTCGCGTTGCACGTAGCTGGTGAGGACCTGGCCGATCATCGAGGTGGATCCGTGCGAGTTACCGAAGTGGAAGCTGGCCACTCCATTGGCCACAGGACTGGTGCTCGATGCGCAGCGCAGCGAGATCATCAGATCTGCGCCCCAGGCGTTGGCGGTCTCGGCGCGGTCGGCCACCGACGGGTTGGTGCCCCGTGCACGAGAGAGGAACGTTTCCATTCCGGTCGCCGCCATTCGGCCTTCGAGACGACTGGCCAGATCCCACAGAATTTCCGATTCGGAGACGCGTCCGAATGTGCCGTCGACGATGCGGCCGGTGTCGGCACCACCGAGATCGGGGTCGATGACGATTCGCTTACCCGTCAACTGTGGGCCGGATTTGCGTACGAGTTCTTCCTCGCTCATCGCGTGGGGCGATCCACCGGTGACGCGGGTTCCGAGGAGGTCGAGCGAACGCAGTGTCGCCGGGCCGCAGATACCGTCGGGTGCCAGACCGATCTCGCGTTGAAAAGACGACAGGCCCTCGTGCGTCTTCGGACCGAAGAAGCCGTCGACGCGCTCGTTGTAGAAACCGAGGTCCTGCAGGCGTGTCTGCAGGGTAGCGACGTCGTCGCCGTACAGCGGAGCGGACAGCTGGTAGATCAGCGTGCGGGCGCCGAGGTGGTAGGACGCTTCTTTGAGGGCACGGTACGTGGCCGGTCCGACGACACCGTCGACCAGTAGGCCGCGATGCTGCTGGAACGCGCGCACGGCACCGTCGAGGGCCCGGTCGAACACCGATCCTGGGGCCGTCCAGTGGCCGTCGTCCATCGGGCCGGGCGGAACCACGGCCTCGTGGAGGAAACCGAGTGCCGAGAGAGTGCCGCGGACCTCGGCGACGGCGGGTCCGGAATCGCCGTGACTGAGCTCCTGCATCCTGGAAAAACCCTCTCGATCGTCCTGACGGTCAACACGCACTTCGATGCGCTGATGTGCCGACGCAAGCATCGGCACATCAGATGATTGTCGCAGAAAGACAGGCTTCTGCGGCAATCCACACCAAGCGTGGGTGAGTCAGATAACGCCTTCGAGGTCCTTGAGCAGCGCGGCCTTGCCCTTTGCGCCGACGATCTGCTTGACCGGCTTGCCACCCTGGAACAGGATCAGCGTCGGGATGGACATGACCTTGAAGTCCCGAGCCGCCTGCGGGTTGGCGTCGATGTCGAGCTTGGCGATGGTCAGCTTGTCCTTGTGCTCGGCGGCGATCTCCTCGAGCACGGGAGCAACCATCTTGCACGGGCCGCACCAGGTGGCCCAGAAGTCGACCAGAACGGGCTTCTCGCTGGTCAGAACGTCGTCGACGAACGACGCGTCGGTGATGGTGACTGTGCTCTTGTCGTCGGACATGTGTATCTCCTCGGTGTGGGTCTGCAAACAGGTGGTGGGGCTACCGGTCAGGCGTTGACGGCGTCGACCGGCTGATCGGCGTGCTCGAGTGTGTTGGTGGTGATGTCGCCCTGCTCGGCCAGCCAACGCTCGGCGTCGATGGATGCGGTGCAGCCGGTACCCGCAGCGGTGATGGCCTGCTGGTAGACGTGATCGACGAGGTCGCCTGCAGCGAACACGCCTTCGACCGAGGTGGCCGACGTGGGCGATGCGACCTTGACGTAGCCGGCATCGTCGAGTTCGACCTGGCCCTTGACCAGCTCGTTGCGAGGATCGTGGCCGATCGCCACGAACATCCCGGTGACGTCCAGAGTCGTCTTCTCGCCGGTGACTGCATGTTCCAGAGACAGGCCGGTGACGCTGGTGTCGCCGAGCACTTCGAGAACCTTGGTGTCGGTGAGGAAACGAATCTTGTCGTTCTTCTTGGCGCGCTCGAGCATGATGCGCGACGCACGGAACTCGCTGCGGCGGTGCACGATCGTCACGCTGCGGGCGAAGCGCGTGAGGAAGGTTGCCTCTTCCATTGCCGAGTCGCCGCCGCCGATGACGGCGATGTCCTGGTCGCGGAAGAAGAACCCGTCGCAGGTGGCGCATGCGCTGACGCCGCGTCCGAGGAGCTTCTCCTCACCGGGAATGGAGAGGTACCGAGCGGCTGCGCCCATCGCGAGAATGATCGCGCGAGCACGGTAGGTCTCGCCGCCCGCCGAGACGGTCTTGATCGGCCCGGTCAACTCGAGCTCCTCGACGTCCTCGGTGCGGATGTCGGCACCGAAACGTTGCGCCTGCTCGCGCATCTGCTCCATCAGATCGGGGCCCATGATGCCCTCTCGGAAACCGGGGAAGTTCTCGACCTCGGTCGTCGTCATCAAGGCACCGCCGAACTGGGTTCCCTCGAACAGGATGGGCTCCAGCTCAGCGCGGGCCGCGTAGACACCGGCGGTGTATCCGGCCGGTCCCGAGCCGACGATGATGAGATCGTGAACCTTGGGGGTACTCAATGCAGACCTTCCGATCTTGTGCGGCGTGTTCTTGGCGTCGACGCGAAAGTGCACTGAGCACTGCCTATCGACGTACATCTGGTCAACACCACCCTAGAGGCAGTTGTTCCCCGGTGAGAGATGTGTCAGCCGATATCGCGACGCGTGAGGACATCGGGATTGCCGCCGCGGCAATCGTTGCCCACTGCCAGAGCGATGAACTTCGCCGGCCCGGCCCCGGCGAGGACGAGGAGAGTTCCCTGTCGGCCGTCGATTCGAACCTGACTGGATCCGAGAACGGCGGCGGCGGGGTCCACGCCGTTGGCGTCGAGACACGCGGCCAGGTCTGCCGGATCCGACAGGCTGCCGGAGTCTCGTTTACCGATGACGGTGAACGCGACGTTCGAGTCGAGATCGGTGGAATCGAGAACGAGGGACGAGTCGGGTGGCGTGGTCCCCGGCTCGGCTACGACGGGATCCGACGTGCCCGGGCTGTGCAGGACGGCGGCGAAGGTGACCGAACCACCCGCGAGAAGTGCTGCAGCAGCGGCGATTCCGACGATCATGTGCCGGCGTGTACGCTCGCTACGTGGAGGTCTGCGAAGCGGAAGGACATCGGCGGTACGGTCCGCCGACTCTGTGTCGGCCAGGGTCTCGAGGGTGCGATCGATCTGCCGGGCGACGTCGGCGGGAACGGGCATCGTGCCGTTCGGATCCTCGCCCAAGTCGTGCAGCCGAGCGGTGACGGTGTCCAGTGTCGCCAGTATTCGCATCGCCTCGGCGTCGGCACGCACCAACGGCCACAGCCGACTGCTGACGTCCTCGGGTAGAGCATCTGCATGCAGATCGGCCAGCAACTCGGGTGAGAACGGGGCACCGGGTAGAGCGTCGGTGTTCGACGACACGTTCCTACCTCCCTTCGCCGAGTCTTCTTTCCCTCTCACACGGTTTAGACGCGAGGGGTCTAGATTCGGTTCCCTGCGTCCTTGAGGTATGCGAGCTGCGTCGACAACTTGAGTCTGCCGCGAGCGCATCGACTCTTCACGGTACCGGTGGGAACCCCCAGCAACGCTGCGGCGTCGGCCACGGAGTAGCCCTCCATGTCCACGACGACCACCGCCGCTCGCTGGTCGGGCGGCAGCGTCATCAGGGCCTGTCGGACGAGGATGCTGGTCTCGGATTCGGAGATTCGGTCCCGAGGCGACACCGGCTCGTGACTCTCGTTCTCGCTCAACGGAACCGACGGACGTGCCTTGTTTCGGCGAATGCGATCGAGGCACGCGTTGACGACGATCTTGTGCAACCAACTGCGGACTGCAGCGTCCGCGCGAAACGACCCGGCCGTTCGATGCGCGGAGAGCAACGCCTCCTGCAACGCGTCGGATGCGTCCTCGGGTGTGTAGCTCGTGCGGCGTGCCGTGAGCCACAGGTGTTCCTGATGGCGATGGATCAACGTGGCGAATGCGGTCGGCTCACCGGCTGCATGAGCAGCCAACAATTCCGCATCCGTGCGCTCCCCCAGCGCCGAATCGATACGTTCGGTCATACGAAAACGGCTCCCCCCGTGTTAACGCATTGGGGGGAGCCTAGGCCATCGATACCGCGAAGTACGAAACGAACGCGATTTGCCTCTGTATCGCCGGTTTTACGTGTCGAAACCGATCCCGGAGATCGAGGTAGCGATGCGGCCACCCTGCTCTCCGAGGGTGGTGATCCACACCAGGACGTTGCCGGTGGGTTCGGTGCCGTCGAGTGCGATGTCGGTGCGGCCGTTCTGCAGAGTGGCTTCACCGAGCAGCGTGGTGTCGCCGAGGCTCGGGGAATCGTTGGGAGCGGACCTGATCTCGACGACCGTTCCCGGCGACGTCGATTCGATCCACGCGTTCTTCAGCGTGGACGACGGGATGGTGACGAGCAGTCCGACACCGTTCTTCAACGCCGGGAACTGCTGGAAGTAGGAGTCGGTGGTCCACGCCGTGCTGGGGTTGTTGTCGATCACGTTCGATGCCGTGCCCGGGTTGTCTGCAGACCCCTGTGGGGAGAAGACGCTGACATCGCTCATCGCGACGGGCCCACCTGTCGGTGCCGGGGGCGCAGCGGTGTCGCCGGCCGGCGGTGCGGCAGCCGGGGTCGTCAGTCCGAACTCCTGGCTGTCCAGCGGCGCATCGGTGTTGTCGCCCGCGATGGAGGTGAACAACCAATAGCCGGCGAACGCCAGAATCAGCACCGTCAGAGCGCCGAGAACGGCGATGGCGATGTTGGTTCGCGTCGACTTCGCCTTCTCTGCGGCCAGCTCTTCTGGGTCTGCGAGCGAGTGACCGCTGGCTCCCGGGGCACGCTGGCCCAGTCGCAGTGCCGGCATCAGGTCGGTCTTGTCGTTGACCACCGCGGCCTGATCGAGAACGTGCTGCACCGTCGCGGCGGTGCGAATGCCACTGTTCTGCTCGAGCGCTCGTACCGCGACGGCAGAGATCTCGAACGGAACGTCGGGGCGAATTTCGCGAGGCTCGCGCGGCGCACCCTTGTCGTCCCGATCGGCCGGACGCATGCCGCCGACGCTGCGCAGGGATGCCGCGTCACCGGGGACGACGGCTTCTCCGGTGGTGTCCGACAACGGCCAGCGTGCAGTGATCAGGGCGTAGAGCATGGCACCGAGACCACGGACGTCCGAACTGGAGTCGGCGTCCGCCAGAGTCGCGGGAAACGCCAGGACGGCGTTGCCGCTGGTACTGATGCGTACACGATCGGGGTGGTCGATCGACAGTGCGCCGCCGCTTCGGTGCGCAGCCTCGGCCGCGGCGGCCAGGACCTTGATCGCACGAGCGGCCCCGGTGGGGGCAGGAACCGTATCGGCCATCTCGCGCAGCGAGCGACCGGGAGTCCACTCGGCGACGACGATGCCGCCGGAGCTACCGCGCACCACGTCGAGCACCCGGGCGAGGCCGGGAGAGTTGATCCGACCGAGGCGCAGCGTCCGGGACAGGATTGCCTGCGGGCCCTGGGTGCGGTCGTTGGGTGACGCGGTGGACTGCTGATCGGCGTCGACGAACGTCAACGCGACCTCACGGTCGAGCTTGACGTCGTGGGCCTGCCAGAACTTGAGCCCGCGAGCTCCACCGTGCGGTGCCAACAGGCGGTAGCGTCCCCCGGCCACCGAAGCGCCGGGAATCAGCGTCGGTCCGCGAAGGGTGCGCCCGGGGGCGTCCGCGGGGGCCTGGTCCTCGGCTGGTTTTTCGGCAGCTTTGTCCGTCGTCGGCTTCGGTGCTACTGGTGTGTCGACTGCAGCTGACTTCTTCGTCGCCTCCACCGGTGTGCTGTCGGTCTTCGGCTCGGCCTTGCTCGCGTCGTCGACCGGCAGCTTCGCCTTCGAGATGGAGACGGTCTTGTCCGACGGCTTGGCGGCCAGCGCTGCCTTGGAGATCGCGATCGTCTGATCCTTGGGAGCGGACGCTGTGGTTTCCTTCTTCTCGGTGGCCTCGGCACTCGATGCTGCCGCCGACTCAGGCGTGCTGGGTGTGCTCGGCTTCTCCGAAGAATCAGGTGCTTTCGGGTCCGCTGTCTTCGACTCGGGTGCTTTCGACTCGGGTGCTTTCGACGACGCAGCAGACTCGGCCTTCACGGGCTCGGTGCGGTCCTGGGTGTCGACTTCGACTCCGCCGCTCGTTCGGTCGGCTTCGTTTGCTGGAGACTGTGCCGGCCCCCCAGCAACATCGTCGTCGGTCACTGTTACTCCTTCAGGCGAATATGCCCCGTGTTGTTCTTCAAGCGGTCGACCTGCAGGGGCGTCTGCCCCCGGGTGCCGTTGACCAGGGTACGGGAGTCGATCCCGCGCAGTGTCCCATGTGGGCTCGGTTCGAATAACAGGAATCACGCTGGTTTCCGCGGCAGCCGGATCCGGCACCGAACCGGACGTCGCAGGCTCGGGCGGGGCCGACCGTCCGAGGACCCGGCGGACGAGCCGGCTCAACGCGACGGTGACGGCCAGTACTTCGGGAATCTTGCCGAACCACAGGATGGAGAACGTGATGCCGAGCATGATGACGGCGTCCATCGCGACGCGCACGAAGTTGCCGATCCAGCCGTTCGCCATGGCGTCGAATCCGACGATCCGGTCGATGGCGAGCATGGCTGCGCCGCCGGCCAGCGAGGCGATGAGAACCAGCCAGACAGTCTTCCCGACGTTGGCCATCCGCAGGTTGCCGAGGCTCTTGTGCAGCAGGTATCCGCCGATGACGGCACCTGCGGTGTAGCCGAGGCCGGTCGCGGTACCGAGGAGCAGTACCACTTGTTCCGGATCGGTTGCGACGATCGGGGCGAGCAACGACAGGCCGATCTTGACGGCGGTGATGCCGAGGACGATCCAGGTGGGCGTCCAGGCCTGCTCGCGGGCGTAGAACACGCGCAGGTGGATCAGGACCAGCGCGTACGGGATAAGGGAGAACGCCGACCAGCTCACGGCCTCACCCAGCCGGTTGGCGTCGGGCGCAAACTTGCCGAACCCGTACAGCGCCTCGCCCACCCACGGCCCCGCGAACGTCAGGAACACGACGATCGGGACCATCGCGACCATCGTCAGCCGAGTGGCGACGGAGAGATCGTCGACGACCGAGGGCGTGTCACCGTTGGCGGCATTACGACTGAGTCGGGGCATGATCGCCGTCAGAACCGTGACGCCGAGAATGCCGTACGGCAACTGCAGCACGATCCAGGCCTGGGAATAGATCGTGGGGCTCGCGTCGTCGGCTCCCGACGAGATGTTGGTGGCGACGATCAGACCGATTTGACTGATGACGACGTAGAGCACGATTGCGGCCGCCATCGCGCCGAACTTCTTCAGGCGCGCGTCGAACCCCCAGAGTGGGCGCAGGTCGATCTTCTCGCGGCGAAGCGCAGGGATCAGCGCCAGTACCTGCGTGATGACACCGGTGGTGACGCCGAGGCCGATGATCAACAGCTGCGGGTTCGTCATGTCGACCGGGTTGACGGTGATCTCACCCGGCATCAGGAAGTAGATGCCGAACACCGCAAGAACCACGAGGTTGTTGAACACCGGTGCCCACGCACCGGGTTTGAAGTTCTGTCGGGTGTTGAGCACCGCGGTGAGCAAGCCGGAGAGCCCGTAGAACATCAGCGCCGGCAACACCAGATAGGTGAAGGCAATGGTCAGGTCCTCGTTGACCTTCGGATCACCGTTGAGCATCAGACGCGCCAGCAGCGGCGCAGCGATGGTTGCGGCCAACGCCACGGTGCCGAGCAGCGCGACCGCAATGGTGAACAGGCGTCGGACGAAGTCACGTCCGCCGTCGGCGTCCTCTTGTTCTGCGCGTACCAGGACAGGAACGACGATCGCTCCGAGGACGGCACCGAGCACCAGCTCGGAGATCATGTTCGGGAGAATCGTCGAGACGGTGAACGCACTGGCAAGGCCGGCACCCAGGGTGGCCGTCATGGCTACTTGCTTGGCGAATCCGGTGATCCGGCTGACGAGGGTCGCCACCGCAATGGAACCGGAGGCGGCCAGCAACGACTTCTGAGGTCTGGGTTCGGGCTGCGGTGGTGACTCGTTGCCGCCCGGTGGTGTCTGCGGCGGAGGACTGTTTCCCGATGGCGCGGCGGGTGGGTAGTCCTCGTCCCGGAATCGTGGGATGAGCTGAGTTGCGGAGTCGTCCGCTGCCGGTTGACCGTCGAGCGGGGGCGGTGCCGGATAGGAACGCATCTCCGGTCGTGGTTGCCGCTCCCAGGGGGCGGGGCGTGGGGGCGTCGTGCGCCGGAACACCTGCGCTGCGGGCATGCGTGACCGGGGCAGGTCGCCGTCGTACGGCACATTGCCTGTCATGGTCTCTCGTACCCTTCGTCGGCCGGGTCGGGTTGTCCTCGGAATCGGTGCCAGAGTCGTCGGCCTGCAAGCAACAGTAGGAGCGCGCCGGCGCAGGCGGTAATTATCGCGAGAGCTTGACCGTATGCGTTCGATCGAACCGACACCGTCGATACCTCGCCGAGCCGGGTGCCGTCGAGGGTGGTGACGGAGAAGTCGACCGACAGATTGCGTTTGTCGTCCACCTCGGCGGGCACGGTGATGGTTCGCGATCCGCGCGCCGGAAGTTGGGTCACACCGACGTCGCTGATCGTCATCTCCGGTGGTGCGTCCACTCGGAGGAGCACGTTGACCGGCACCGGTAGGTCGTTGCGGGCCACGAGCAGCAGCGGACTCTGCTCGGAGGCGAGTGTGTAGACGCCGCCCGGGGCCAGCACGGTCACCGATCCGTAGACGGTGTCGAGTCCGACGCGGGTCGCGGTGAGACGGGTGCGTGCCATGGCCGCGGCGTCCTCGCCTTCGGCGCTGGCGCGACCCGCGGTCGACAGGGCGCGGAGCATGTCCTCTCGCAGCGGGGCGGTGTACAGGCGCGGAGTCAGTGCGGACTGGGGATCCTCGACCAGCGACTGCGCCAGGGTGTCCACGCGTGCGCTCTGCGTTCGGACCGTGTCGATGGCGGACGCATCGAGATCGGTCGGCACATCGATGCTGGTCACCGGGATTCCGGTGGGGGGCTCGGTGATCAGGCCGGGCAGCGGACGAGGCGTCGCCAGGCCCGAACGCAACAGCGAGGACACCGTCGACAGGATTGCCGACGGTTCGTCTCCTCCCGCGGTCCAGTACTGCGGCGGTGCGACGGTCACCGTGCGGCCGGGTCGATCGGCACCGACGAGGGCGTGGAAATTGATGGCGCCGAGGGCGTCCTGCAGCCGTGCGGTGCGGGAGTCGGTGCCCAGGTCGAAGCGTTGATTCGCCGGGGTCAAGGCCGGGGTCGACGGGGTCGTCCCGACGCCGGCCAGTGCCGCGGTGGTCGCCGAGTCGTAGTGGGTGGCGGCCAAGGCACCCGTCGGATCGGCGGCGGTCGGCGCGGTGTCGGTGGACACCAGCAGAGATGTCGGCGACGACGTGGGTGGGCTGATGCTGTTGTCGGCGACGAGGACGGTCCCGGTTCCCGACGATCTCAGCGCGTCCGCAGCGCCTGCGTCGACGCCGCCGGTGGCACTCCAGGTGAAACCGCGTAACGAGCTGATGCCGAGGATGCCGTCGACGATGTCGGCCGGGGCGGCGACAGCGCTGCTGAGCAGCGAGGAATCACCGATGTCGGCGACGGCGGCGAGGTCGGCCTGAGCGAACGGCAGGGCCGTCACGCACGTGTTCGACGCCAGTGCCTCGAGCCGTGTCAACCACTGGGCTGCGGCCCCGCTGCCGGAGCCCTCCCGCGCGGAGCTGGCCGGATCGGCCGGGTTGTCGACGACGAGGTAGCCGCGGGTCATGTTCGAGACGGTGACCAGCAGGTCGGGATCGATGCCGATGCACAGGCTCGACGCCAGTTTGCCGTCGGGATCGAGACCGGGCTGCGTCGCGAATTCCAGGGCTTTGAGCAGGGTATCGAGGCGACCACCAGCGGCGAGCTGGCTCGCCAGGTCGTCGTCGATCAAACGCACTCGATCGTCGATGGAACCGGGGATTCCGGCTGCGAGACGGGGAATGTCGGCGAGTGGCCACAACACCGTCATCGCTACGGGATTCCGGGTGTTGGGGGGTAGCGGCATCGCGTCAGGCGCTGCGGGGTCGAGCTGACCGGGATTCCGCGGCAGTCCCACGACGGGTAGCAGGAAGCGGGCGTCGTCGAGTCGAGCCGTCCCGCCGTACTCGGGGGTGCCGTTGACGTTGAGAAGTAGGGGGTAAACGCCGGGAGCGTCGATCCCGAGTGAGGGCTCGGTACTGCTTCGTAGCTGCATCGACAGATCGAACTGGCGGCTCTGGTCCTTTTCCAGCGACTCCGCGACCGTGACGAAAGTCCCGACGCGGTCGAACCTTTCCTGGTCGAGGGTGAGCGAGGTCCGCAGACCGGACGTCGTGTCGATGGCCGCCGCACCCTGTAGGCGAACGCTGACGTCGTCGACGCGTCGATCGCCGGTGTTCTTCACTGTCGCGCGAACCGTGACGAACGGATCGCTGCTGGTGGTGACCGTCGAGGGGGCGACCGTGTCGATGCTCAGCGTCAGGAACGGATCGCCGGCCTGCGTCATCGGGGTATCGGGAACGGCGCTGGTCGTGCCGCTGGTGTCTCCGGCGGAATCTGGTTGCGCCGCGGCAGTAGGGAGCTTTTGGGGTACCAGTGCTGCGGTGCCGACGGCCGGCGCTGCAGCGAGGAAAAACGAGGTCAATGCGGCGGCAGCGACCTTCCGGGCCCGCACGATCACTTCCCGCCGGGCGTGGGTGCGTTCGTGTCGCCGCCGGTTGTCTGCTCGCCGTTCATGTCCTCGATGAGTCTGGTGGCGATGGCGGCGAGTTTGCGTTCGTCGGCGTAGGCGAGTCGGGACGGCAGTTCGCTCAGCGGTACCCAGGCGACTTCGGTGACCTCGAGATCCTCGTCGGACAGTTCACCGCCCAGGAAGCGGAGGAGATAGTGGTGAACGGTCTTGTGGACTCGGCGGCCTTCGGTGACGAACCAGTAGTCGATGCTTCCCAGCGACGCCAGCACGGTGCCGCGGATGCCGGTTTCCTCGGCGACCTCGCGCATGGCCGTCTGCTCGGCGGTTTCGCCCTGCTCGATGTGTCCTTTGGGCAGGGACCAGAGCAGGCGTCCGCGCCGGTCGGTGCGGCCGATCAGGGCTGCGCAGCGGGTGGCAGGCGGGCCGTCGAGGCCGTCGACCACCAGGCCTCCGGCAGAGGTTTCTCGGACGGTCCGCAGCTTGGGTGCTTCGGTGTCGGCGCGTGCTTGACGCCGCCGCGGGTTGCGGCGGCTCCTGTTCGCACGTTCGGCAGCAGACACCCGATCCATACTAGTTGCCTCGGCGCCCCGCTCCGGCTTGCCGCACCGTGGCCGATGGCCGAGACGATCCGGTCGATACTGCGCCAGTAGGCTCTTCCACCGTGGCCGATCAGTCCCTGTCTTCCGTTTCCCCCGAGCACGCCGATGCGCGCCGGGAAAGGTTGCTGGCTGCAGCTGCGGTGACGTTGCGTGAACTCGCGCCGGTATTGACCCCGCTGGGCGCGTTGTTCGCCGCCGCGGGCCACGAGCTCTACCTCGTCGGTGGGTCCGTTCGGGACGCGGTTCTCGGTCGTTTGGGAACCGATCTGGATTTCACCACCGACGCCAGGCCGGAGGTCGTTCAGACGCTGCTGTCCGGGTGGGCGGACCATCAGTGGGATACGGGCATCGCGTTCGGAACGATCAGTGCGGCGAAGGACGGCCAGCAGATCGAGATCACGACGTTCCGCACCGATTCGTACGACCAGGTCTCGCGTAACCCCGAGGTGCAGTACGGCAGCAGCCTCGAAGAAGATCTCGTTCGACGCGATTTCACCGTCAACGCCATGGCCGTGCGGTTGGGTGCGGACGGCGTGCAGGAGTTCGTCGATCCGCTCGGCGGCATGGACGCGTTGCTCGAGGGCGTTCTCGATACCCCGTCGGCACCGGAAACGTCGTTCGGTGACGATCCGCTGCGGATGCTGCGCGCGGCTCGATTCGTGTCGCAACTCGGTTTCTCGTTGTTGCCGCGGGTGCACAGCGCCATCGTCGACATGGCCGATCAGATCGACCGCATCACCGCCGAGCGCATTCAGGTGGAGCTGGACAAGCTGATTCTCGGTGCCCACCCGATCGAGGGCATCGACGTGATGTGCGAGACCGGTCTGGCGCAGCGCATCATTCCCGAGGTGCCGAACATGAAGCTCGAAATCGACGAGCATCATCAGCACAAGGACGTGTACTGGCATTCGTTGACCGTTCTGAAGCAGGCCATCGATCTCGAGGACGGCGACCCCGATCTCGTATTGCGTTGGGCCGCACTGCTGCACGACATCGGCAAGCCCGATACCAAACGTAACGAGCCCGGCGGCGGCGTCAGCTTTCACCACCACGAGGTCGTCGGGGCCAAGATGGTGCGAAAGCGTATGCGCGCGTTGAAGTATTCGAAGAAGATGATCGAGGACGTCTCGCATCTGGTGTTCCTGCATCTGCGATTCCACGGGTACGGCAAGGGTCAGTGGACCGACTCGGCGGTGCGTCGCTACGCCACCGATGCCGGCGAGCTACTGCCCAAGTTGCACAAGCTGGTTCGAGCAGATTCGACCACCAGGAACAAGCGTCGAGCGGCTGCCCTGCAAGCCACCTACGACGATCTCGAAGAGCGCATCGCCCGCATCGCCGAGCAAGAGGACCTGGCGCGGGTTCGTCCCGACCTCGACGGCAACGCGATCATGGAGCTGCTCGGTATCCCCGCCGGTCCCGACGTGGGCAAGGCCTGGAAATACCTGAAGGAACTGCGCCTCGATCGGGGACCGCTCTCACGTGAGGACGCCGAAGCTGCGCTGCTCGAGTGGTGGCCGACGCAGTAGCGCGTCCCGCGCACGTGCGCGGAACTTCGTAGCCCACTACGGGCGGATTCGAGCGGTGGTTGCAACGTGCCTGATCATTAGGGATGTTTGCGATGGTTCACCCGGGTTTCTCACATCAGGTTCGGATGACGTTCTGG
>NZ_LMRO01000003.1:0-133060 GCF_001426165.1 Rhodococcus sp. Leaf233 | reverse complement strand
CTTTACTGAACAACCGCCCCAGAAAGACCCTGGGATGGGATACTCCACTCGAGGAGTACAACAAACGACTGCTCGTTGCGACGACCACGTGAACCCGTCTCGAACTTCCACTCACGACAGGAGGTTGCATGCGTCTCGAGGTCGACGATCTGTCGCGGCCGGAGGTCGGTGCGTTGCTCGTCGAGCACCTTGCGGACATGCACGCGACGTCCCCGGCAGAGAGTGTTCACGCACTGGATCTGTCGGGTCTGCGCGGGCCGGATATGCGGGTGTGGACGGCGTGGGAGGCCGGGGCACTGCTCGGCATTGCCGCGCTGAAGACACTCACTCCTGAACACGGAGAACTGAAATCGATGCGCACCTCGAGTTTCGCGCGAGGCCGCGGGGTAGCGTCCGGACTGCTCGAGCACGTACTGACGGAGGCGCGACGGTTGGGCTTCGAGCGCGTCAGCCTCGAGACGGGTACCCAGGACTACTTCGCCGCAGCTCGACGCCTCTACGAGCGTCACGGGTTCGTCGCAGTGCCCCCGTTCGGCGACTACGTCGTTGACCCGTCGAGCACGTTCTACTCATTGGTCCTGTGATGTCTGGCCTCGTGACCAGTTACTCGGTGCGGCAATGACGCAGGCCGGCACCGAATGTCGGTGCCGGCCTTGCGGTCGTTCGGATCACGCAGCGACGGGCTCTCGCGGTACGTGCGGGTAGAGGTCGTCGTCAGCCGGCTCTGCTCGCTGCTGATCCAGTAGATCGGCCGTGGCGCATTCACGGATCTCGGTCCCGACCCCGAGAACCGTGCGCCACCATTGGTCACGATCGGGAGATTCCGGCCAGACCACGGTATCCGTTTCCATATGCATCACCCTCCCTGAGTAGTTCGACAGTGCTCGATGTGCTTGTGCGCGTAACGGATCAGGTCGATTGGTGTTCGATGGATCTCTGCTGGCCGGTCAGCTCGGCACGAGCGATGTCGACCTTGCGCGGCTTCGCTCGCTCGGCAAGCGGAATGGTGATCGACAGGACGCCGTTGTCGTACGACGCCGAGATGCCCTCGGTGTCGACGCCGTCACCCAGTGAGATCTGTCGACGGAACGTTCCGGCGAACCGTTCCGATGAAATCCACTGCACACCGGAGCTTTCCGGCACTGTTCGTTGCGCGGTGAGCGTCAATGTGCCGCGATCGACGTCGACGTCGATGGATCCCGGGTCGACGCCGGGAAGGTCGGCACTGAGTACGTAGTGATCGTCGACCTTGTACAGATCCATGGGCATGAATCGCGGTGCGCGGTCCGAACCGGTAGACGCACCCAACAATGCCGAGGTGAGCGAATCGACGTCACGGAACGGATCGAAACGAAGCACAGCAACCACCTCCTGTACCCAGATGCGCTCGCCCCTGTGGCGAGGCGCTCCTCAACTGTGCAACACAAAAATTAGCACTCGAATGCAGCGAGTGCCAAGACCTTTTCGGCACTTTTTCGGAAATTTTTTCCACCCAATAGTGCTGCGGCGCAGCAGGAGTGGTGCAGAGCTCTTGTGTATATCGATCAGTCACGATACTGTGCCTTATGGCTCAGTATTTCGAGGTGCTCGACGACGTGTTCCAGGCGTTGGCCGATCCCACGCGGCGTGCAGTACTGGGCCGACTGGGGTCCGGGCCTGCGACCGTGGGGGAACTGGCCGAACCGTTCGACATGACTCTGCCGTCGTTCATGAAACACATTCATGTACTCGAGCGCAGCGGATGGATTCGCACCCACAAAACCGGACGTGTACGCGCATGCACGATCGAGCGAACCAACCTGGACGCGGCCTCCGCGTGGCTGGAGCAGCAACGGTCCGTGTGGGAATCCAGAACCGACCGTCTCGAACAGTTCGTCACCCGATCCTCGAAAGAGAGTGAGCAGCAATGACTTCCTTCGATCCCGAACTCGACCTGAGTATCTCCCGCATCATCGCGGCTCCGCGCGAGACGGTGTGGGATGCGTGGGCCGACCCGTCGAAGTTCGAGAAATGGTGGATTCCCGCACCTACTCTGTGTCGAGTGGATGCGTGGGACTTGCAGCCCGGAGGCGCATTCCGAACGCTGATGAGTGAACCCGGAGGCGACTTCGAACCGCACATCGACGGGTGCTTCCTCGCCGTCGACCATCAGGAACGCATCGTGTTCACCAACTCCCTCGTCGAAGGTTGGCGACCTGCCCCGCAACTGTTCATGACCGCGGTGATCACGTTCGCCGATCATCCCGACGGGACGAAGTACCGGGCGCACGTGATGCACCGCAACGTAGAAGACCGAAAGATGCACGAGGAGTTGGGCTTCCATGACGGTTGGGGAACCGTCATCGGCCAACTCGCCGCGTTCGTCGAAGGCTAGATCACGCGCGACCCGTCGAGCGCAGTTCGTAACGACGTTCGGCGTAATCGAGGTCGTCCTTCCACAGACGTGCGGCGGTGAAGTTCATCGCCGGACGCAGCAATCCCGAAACCTTGCGCGCCATCTGGAAGCCGGGTCGATCCGAGCTCGCGATCGTCGCCTCGATGACCGCCGTCCGCGGGGTGCCGTCGGGCGCCGGAGCCAGGGGAGTCGCGTGAGTCTCGACGACGCTTCCCGCTCCCTCACCGTCGAGGATGCGCATCACGATGGTGCGCGGGCCGGGGCAGACGAACTCGGCTCGAACGGGAACACCGACGCCGCGACTGACGCGGAATGTGACATCGACCAGGAAGCGATCGTCCTCCTCGGGCACATCGATGTCGGTGGGTGCGCTCACCACTTTCAACCTCGCGAACGAGTACGGATGGAACCAAGCACCGTGCCACGGATCGAGGCGATTGGCGATGATGTCGTCCGGTTCGCACTTCCCGATCAACGTGACGACACCAGGAATGGACGTCGACGCAGGGGGCCTGATCGGAACCACCGGCACCGGCGTCGGCTCCTCGCCGCCCAGCTCGTCGAGCCGGACCCACACCAGAACACCGTCGTCGAACGCAGGAACCGGCCGCCAGCCCGCCTTACCTTTCGGACCCAACGCCAGCCCATGCCACCGGCACACCAACGCGTCGCACTCGATCTTCGCGGTATCGAGTGCCGCCCCGAGATGCGGACACGCACCCGGACCGATATGCACCTTGCCCGCCGAATCCCGCCACGCAACCAACTCGGTGGTACCGACATAGCGACCGAACGGCTTGTCGGCCTTCACGTCACGACTCGCAGCGAAAACGAACCAATTACCCGACGTCCGAGTCTTCGCACGCTTCAACGCTGACTCGATGACCTGGGGATTCGCACCCTTCCACGTCGGCTCCTGCTTGGCCCACGACTCCGACGGAAGCGGCTGAAGTGGCATCGTCTTCGGCCAGCGTCGTCGTACTGCATCCAGCGCGGTCATTGCTGCTCCCCACATCGAGACATTGTGTTCATTGTCCATTGTCCCCGCCCGGGGGTACTCAATGTGACGTCGAGTGGACTTTTCGGGGGTCAATGTCACATCTAGTGGACCCGGGGTGCCGGTGAACGGGTAGCGGTGCACGAGGTCAGGTGGGTCCAGTGGGGGTCGGCGGTTCACGCTGCGCCGGTCAACTGATGTCAGCGCCCACAATTCGGCTCGAAAGGCGGGATCCCGTGGATGCAGAGAAATAGTGGGCGCTCAGGTCAGTAAGCGAGGTCGCCCGGGTGGCAATGGGCTTGTTGCCGTGTCGGTAGTCCGCGAAGGGGCGATGGCTGTCACCCGTGTTCCCCATCCGATGCACTCAATGTGACATTTGGTGGACTTTTCGGGGGTCAATGTCACATCTAGTGGACTTGGGGTGCCGCGGTTCGGTCAGGCGACACCGAACCAGCGGAGGGCAGCGGTGGTCGCGGCAGCGGCGATCACGATGACGACGAAGGGTGCTTTGCGCCAAGCGAGGATTCCGGCGACGGTGACGCCGATGGGGGCTGCGAAGCCCGCGAAGTCCTTGCCCACTAGCAGGGTCGAGGTGGCGATGAGGGCTACGAACACGACGGCGACCGAGGTGGACATGACGCGGTCGATGCGGGGCGAGATGGTCATGCGCGAGCGCAGGGCCGGGCCGATGAGGCGGAGCACGAAGGTGCCGACGATCATGGCGATCAGGGGAATCGTGAGGCTCATGCGGATTCCTTGCGTGCGGCGGGCTTGGTGGACAGCAGTGCGGGGACCACGGCGATCAGCGAGAGGAGCACCGGCAGTCCGCTCGGTAGGAACATCGACGCTGCCAGGGCGATCCCTGCGCCGACGAGTGCGGCATTGCGCGTGCCCCGATCTCGGAGCGCAGGCATGATCAGTCCGAGCAGGATTGCCGGAAATGCGGCGTCGAGTCCGAGCGCGGCGGTATCGGTGATTGCGCCACCACCGAGCGTGCCGATCACCACCCCGATGTTCCAGGTGACGAACAGTCCGATTCCGCACAGCCAGAACGCTGTTCGACGCCGTCCTTCGTCTACTTCGGCGACGCTGAATGCGACCGCTTCGTCGGTGATCAGGTGGGTGCCGAGCAGTCGCTTCCATGGCGAGACGTTGTCGAAAACGGATCCTATGGAGAATCCGAGCGGTACGAGCCGTGTGTTTGCGAGCAACGCGCTCGCCACGGCGGCGACGGGGTTGCCGCCGACGGCCAGGATGCCGACGAAGATGAATTGGGAGGAGCCCGCGAAGACCACCAGGGACATCACCACCGGTAGCCACAGTGGCAGGTCGGCGGCTACGGCGATGGCACCGAACGAGGCCCCGACCAAGGCGTCGGCCAGACAGACCAACGCGATGTCGCGGATGTTGACCCCCTGCAGGGTTCGCCATGTCGAACGCATGATCGTTATAGTGGACGATGCTAAGCTGTTCGTCAAATCAAACGAACGTACCGATGGAGTGAACGAATGGCGGACGCCGGACCACCGATCGCAGCCATCGCTGCCGCTCTGCAGCAGGAGCGGCGACGCGTCGGCCTCTCGCTGGCCGAGGTGGCGCGCCGCGCCGGAATTGCGAAATCGACTCTGTCGCAACTGGAATCGGGTACGGGGAATCCAAGTCTGGAAACTCTGTGGGCGCTCAGCGTCACCCTGGACGTGCCGTTCTCCAGACTGGTCGAGCCCGCGAAGCAGTCGGTCCGCCTGATCCGTGCGGGCGAGGGGCCAAGATTTGCATCGGACCGGGCGGACTACTCCGCGACGCTGCTGGCGTCGTCTCCGCCGAACGCGCGACGAGACATCTATCTGGTCAGCGCGGACGTCGGCGAGCCGAGGCGCTCGGACCCTCATTCCCCCGGCGTGGTCGAGCATGTGGTGCTCAGCGCTGGACGAGCTCTGGTGGGGCCGGTGGGCGAGGCAGTCGAGCTGGCGCCCGGCGACTACGTCGCCTACCCCGGCGACACGCTGCACATCTTCGAGGCGCTGGAGCCGAACACCATGGCGGTGATGATCACCGAACACAGCTGACGTGCGGGGAATAGTCGGCGTACCCACCCCGTTGGACTCTTTCGACGGCGTTCGCTTGGCAAGCCCCGGGCCTCACCCCATCTGTCGCTTCGAGCGACCACTCGCCGAGAGGCGTTTGCAGCGGACGTCGTCCTTACTTTTGTCCGTGTAGCGAAGGGACGAGATTCATGACAGCCAAGACGTGGTTCATCACCGGCACCTCCAAGGGATTCGGGCGGGAGTGGGCGATCGCGGCACTCAACCGTGGCGATCGGGTCGCAGCGACTGCTCGCAACACAGACACCTTGAAAGATCTTGTCGAACAGTACGGCGATGCGATTCTGCCGATCGAACTCGACGTGAACGATCGCGCCGCCGACTTCGCGGCAGTCCAACAGGCCTACGACAAGTTCGGTTCACTCGACATCGTCATCAACAACGCCGGCTACGGCCAGTTCGGCATGATCGAGGAACTCTCCGAGGAAGATGCTCGGGCGCAGATCGAGACGAACGTCTTCGGAGCGCTATGGGTTACGCAGGCGGCGCTGCCGTTCATGCGTGAGCAGGGGAGTGGCCACATCTTGCAGGTGTCGTCCATCGGCGGAATCTCAGCATTCCCGAATGTCGGTGCGTACCACGCCTCGAAGTGGGCGCTCGAAGGATTCAGCCAGGCATTGGCGCAGGAGGTCGAGGACTTCGGTATCCACGTGACGCTCATCGAGCCGGGTGGGTTCTCCACCGACTGGTCCGGCCCGTCTGCCAAGAAGTCCACCGACATCGCCGCGTACGACCCGATTCGGGAGAAGGCCGCCGAACTGCGGAGTGCAAGGCAGGCGACTCCTGGCGATCCGGTAGCTACGCGTTCGGCGCTGCTCAAGGTCGTCGACGCCGAAAAGCCGCCGCTGCGAGTCTTTTTCGGAGAAGCACCGCTCCAGATCGCGACGACGGACTACGAATCACGCCTGGCGAACTGGCGCGAATGGCAGCCAGTGGCCGTCGAGGCGCACGGAGGCTGAGTCTCCACCACGCGAACCTCTAGGTGTGGCTCTAACCTGGGCGGCCTTGATCCGTCTCAGGAGGCTTGCTTGCAGCTACGCTCCGAACGCGACGAAAACGCGGGGAGGCGGGGATTCACGCCCATCGTCGGGATCCACACCTCGTCGGTGGGGTGTGCCTGACGGCTGAGGGCGCGGATCGAGTGGTGGCGTTCTCGCAGTTGCGTGCCGGTGTAGCGGCGACTGGAGAACGACAAACGCGAGGTCGATGTCCATCGAAAAGTGCTTCGGTCTATCAGTTCTCCGGAGTGAGCACGGCGATGTTCGCGGCGGTTCGTTCTTCCGTGTTGGCCGTCTCGTCGAAGTAGCGCCGAAACAACGTACGCATCGAATCGATGACATCGATGTGCTGCTGCAGAATGACATCGAGTGACGTGCTTTTGCCGGTCGCCAGGCGAGCAAACCTGTTTTGCAAATCCTGAGCAGACTTGAAGTCGCCCCAGGACTTGACTTCGCTCAGCTGGGTTGCTTGAGCTTGCATCTTGGCGAGGTGTACGAGGTAGGTTGCGCATGCCGCGTCGCATTTCGCGGCGACGTCGGGTGGAATCGTGATGGTGCCCGCGTCGGCTTGGGCGTTGAGGTCTCGCCAGTGTGCGATGAGGTCCGGCCTGGCTTCAGTCACGGTGTCGCCTCTTTCGGTCGATGGATTCAGCTGGGGAGTTCTGAGTCGAGCACTGCCACCAAGGAGTTCAGCTCCGTGCATGGGGCATACGGCGGGTCGCGTACCAACGCGCTGGTGATGATCGTGGCCCTGATCAATTCAGCGCCGGCCACGAAGGCGACTCCGCAATTTCGGGACGAGTCAGCAGACAGTTGCTGGTACTGGGTGGCGTCACGTGCGCCCACTCGGACGGATTGAAGTCGGTCGAAGTAACTCGGATCGTCGATGTAGTCGATACTCGCAATCCCCACGAAGAGCGAGAAGAAGTATTTGCTGCTGGGCGGCTGACTTTCCCATCCACAGATCTTGAATCCGTTTTGATCGCGTCCGAAGACTCCCGACTCCTTGGTGGACGTGTTCAATCCCGCCTGCTCGATGGCGTCGTCGGGGATGGTGCATGGATCCCACGGCGTCGGTGCGGCGACGGCGGTGCTGGTCGTCGCGATGACTTTGGGGACTGCAGTACCGTCTTGGCCCGTCGAACATGCGTTGAGCAGGAGCAGACCTACTGCGATTGCCGCCCATCGACTGCTTCGATGCATGTGCACTGTCCTTTCCCAAGAGCCCATCTACGGGTTGGACGCAACGGAGTCGGCACTGGTTCCGTTCACCTACTCCGGACTCGAGAGCTCCGGCTCGCAATCGAGCAACTCACGAGAACTTCAAAACCCGACCGGTCGGTCGGACTAGTGAGTCATCCCGCTGACAGATCCGCGTCGGTTTGGCATTGTGGTGGGATGCAGCGGCGCGTGGGCGAGAGTTGGTCCGCGGGACCGGTCTCAGGGGTAACCCCTGGGTACATGAAGAGAATCGAGCACTGCGTCCGAAGCTGGTCCGCACGCTTCGCGTGCTTGGCAGCTCCGAGGACGAAAGATTTCGGTCGCCGCGCGTCGCTGCATTCTCTCGCTCCAGATCCGGTGGAGCGACACACGTGAACGACCGCGAATTGACGCCGCGCGCCGCCGCAACCCTGGCTCGCCTGGCGGCAGGCGCAGAGTGGACGCAATCGGGGCTCGAGGAGGCGTTCTCTCGGTTCATGCCGGCCAAGGCCTCGAGGTTGGCCGATCGAATCATCGACCTGTACCCGAGTCCGCCGTTCGACGAGGCGTCGATATTCGTTCTGCTGCGCGATCTTCCGTTGATTACGCAGCCGTCGAAGTCGTCACAGCGATCGCCGATACGTGGCCGTGTCGTACCCTGGCGGTTCGAGGTGCCTCGCTACGAGACGACGGGCCAGCTCGCGCAATCGCTTGACCTGACCATTTCCGAGATCGAGTGGTTCGCGGATCTGCAGGGTCGGCTGCGTACTGCACCGTTTCCCCTGCAGCACTATCGATCTGCTCGTCTCGACAAGCGCCACGGCGTCCGTCTGCTCGAGGTGCCCAAACCGCGCTTGCGCGAGATTCAGCGAAAGATACTGCACCGCATCCTGGATCGAATTCCGCCACATCCCGCCGCGCACGGTTTTCGTAGAGGGCGGAGCCCCCGCACGTTCGCGACGCCCCACGCCGAGCGTGAGGTGGTGGTCTCGGTCGACTTACGTCGCTTCTTTCCGTCCATCGGGTTCGATCGCGTGGTGGCGATCTTCGAGGCCGTAGGCTACCGCAGAAGGGTCGCGGCCAATCTTGCCGCGCTGTGCACAACGGTCACCCCGGCCGGCGAATTGACGGGCATGGACCGCGCGACGGCGGCGAGGCTTCGCACCACTCACTTGCCGCAGGGCGCACCGACGTCGCCCGCCTTGGCCAACCTGGCTGCCCGCCAACTCGATATTCGAGCTGCCGGGCTCGCCCGCACCATGGGTGCCCGGTATACCCGCTACGCCGACGACCTGGCGTTCTCCGGTTCGGCAGACCTCGACGTCGACAAGTTGCTGTGGGTGCTGTCCCAGATTGTGCACGACGAGGGCTTCACGATTCATCCCGACAAAACCCGAGTACGGCGCGCGCATCAACGGCAACAGCTCACGGGGCTGGTGGTCAATGCGTGGCCCGCAGTTCCGCGAGAGGAGTACGACAACCTCCGCGCGTTACTGCACAACTGCCTCGGTAGCGGTGCAGCCCAACAGAATCGGGACGATCTGACCGACTTCCGTGCCCATGTGTACGGACGTATCGCGCGGATCGGCGAGACCAGCGAGACACGTCGTCGGAAATTGCTCGAGATGGCAGCCCGGGTCGATTGGGAGGGATCCGGGTAGTCGGACTGGGTACACCGACGTTTTACGAAGGAGCCGCTATGAACGACCTGACCTTCACTATCGGGCACGAGGAGCTGGTGATTCGCCAGCGGTGGGAAGTTGTCAGCATCATCAACGACATTCTCGTTGCGGTCTGGTTCATCGCAGGCAGCATCCTCTTCTTTCAGGAGAGCACGACGGTGATCGGTACGTGGTTCTTCCTGCTGGGGAGTATCGAACTGCTCATCCGTCCCGTGATTCGACTGGCGCGACGGGTGCATCTGACACGGATCGGTCGTGCACGAACCGCGTCCGAGAGCGACGACGACTTCTGACCACATCGCCGCACCCTGTTCGCTTTTGTTGACATTTGTTGCTATCTGGTGAATGTTGTGTGCATGCAATCAGGTCTGGCGATGGTGTGATGCTCGCCCATCAACGTCAGCAAAAGATTCTGGACCGGGTGCTGTCCGAGGGAGCCGTCACGGTGGCCGCGTTGGGCACTGCTCTGTCGGTGTCCGACATGACTATTCGACGTGACGTCAATGAACTGGTCGCCCAGGGCCTGGTCGAGCGAGTGCATGGCGGCATCACCGCGCCGAGTTCCGCGAGCGCGTTCGAGCCGGGTTTTCCGGTGAAGTCCGAGCAGAGCCGTGACGCCAAGGCCGCCATTGCCCGCGCCGCCGCACGATTGATCCGGCCAGGAACGACCATCGGCATCTCCGGAGGTACGACGACACACGCGCTGGCGCGGGAACTGCTTCGGATACCCGACATCACCGTGGTGACCAACTCCCTGCCCGTCGCCGACGTCCTTCATGCCGGCGGCAGAGCAGACCACACCGTGTTGCTCACCGGAGGCCAACGCACCCCGTCGTACGCACTCGTCGGTCCGTTGGCGGTCGGCGCGTTGCATACGCTGCACGTCGACATTCTGTTTCTCGGCACGCATGGAGTGGACATCGATGCGGGCCTCACCTGCCCCAATCTGCTGGAGGCACAGACCAATCAGGCCTTCGTCGCCTCGGCTCGACGCGTCGCGGTCCTCGCTGATCACACCAAATGGGGTGTTCGCGCCCTCGCAACCACCGCTGCGTTGTCGGAGGTGGATGTGATAGTCACCGATGTCGATGTGCCCGAACGTATTCGCGACGCGCTGACCGACATCGTCGATGACGTGGTCGTCGCAACCGGTCCCGCCGAGCCCCGGCGGACCACCCAGGAAGCGAACAGTCGATGACCACGCAGGACACCACCCATCCCATGCGCAAGACCTCGACCACGTTGGCCGACGGTCGAGAATTGATCTACTACGACGACACAGAGCCCTACCTTTCCGGTGGTGCCACCCGGGAGCTCGTGGACTCACGGCCGCTGCCGCCGTCGATGTCGCTCTCGCAGATGAGATTCGACGTTCTCACCGGCGAGTGGATCGTCATGGCTGCCCAGCGAATGGACCGCACGTTCTTGCCTCCCGCCGACCTGTCCCCGTTGGCCCCCAGCCGTCCGGGCCGGCCGGCGACCGAGATTCCGGCCTCGGATTACGACGTCGTGGTGTTCGAGAACCGTTTCCCATCATTGGCGGGAAGTGCTGCAGAACAGACTCTTCCGGATGAGGTCGACGGTGAGCCGCTGTGGCCGCTGTTGTCGGGTACCGGTCGGTGCGAGGTCGTCTGTTTCGCCAGTGATCCCGACGCGTCTTTCGTCTCGCTGGAACTGTCGAGGGTCCGAACGATCATCGACGTGTGGGCAGACCGGACCACGGAGCTCTCGGCGATCGATGGAGTGAAACAGGTGTTCTGCTTCGAGAATCGTGGCAAGGAGATCGGTGTCACCTTGACGCACCCGCACGGCCAAATTTACGCCTACCCCTACCTTCCTCCTCGTACCGATGCTTTGATCAGGCAGTCGCGCAAGCACTTCGAGAACACTGGTCGAGTTCTGTTGGCCGATGTACTCGCCGCCGAATTGCGCTCGGGTCGACGGATAGTCGTGGATGTCGAGCATTGGGTGGCGTACGTCCCCGCGGCGTCACGGTGGCCGCTCGAGGTGCATCTTGCTCCGCGCCGCGACGTCGCAGATCTTGCCGAACTGAACGACGCGGAGCGCGACGAGCTGGCCGGCGTCTACCGCGCATTGCTGCGGGGCGTCGACGCATTCTTCGAGGGCGTGGACGAGGTGCCCTACATTTCGGCGTGGCATCAGGCTCCCGTCGGATCCGATCGAGAGCTGGGACGTCTTCACCTACAGCTGTTCTCGATGATGCGGTCACCGGGGCGGATGAAGTTTCTGGCCGGATCCGAGTCGGCGATGGGGGCATGGATCAACGACACGACTCCCGAGAGAATCTCAGACAGATTGCGCGAGGTGCTGGTGTGAACTGGTTGAGCGTCGTGCCCGAGCAGAGCCTCGCCGACGGTGCTTCGGAGCTGTTCGATGCCGCGTTCGGCGGTGAACCGGACGGCGTCTGGTTGGCACCGGGGCGAGTCAACCTGATCGGCGAACACATCGACTACGCAGGAGGTCTGGTGTTGCCGTTCGCGCTGCCCTTCGCCACTGCAGTCGCTGTTCGGCGGCGCGAGGATGCCACGATGCGGGCGGTCTCGACGCACACCGACCAGACGTGGACGGGGCAACTCGGTGACATCGGACCGGGAAGTCCGTCGGGCTGGGCCGCGTACGTGGCGGGCGTTGCCTGGGCGCTGCAGGAACACGGGATAGGCGGAGTCGATGTTGCCGTGCACTCCTCGGTACCGGTGGGCTCGGGCCTGTCGAGTTCGGCGGCCCTCGAGTGCTCGTTCGCCTTGGCCCTGAGCGATCTGTTCGATCTGAACGTCGATCGAAAGGTACTGATCGACGCCAGCATTCGGGCCGAGAACGATGTGGCCGGCGCGTCGACCGGGGGCATGGATCAAGCCATCGCGATGCTTGCCGAACGAGGACATGCCCTGCTTCTGGACTGCCTCGACGGGTCGACCCGGCAGATCCCACTGGACGTCGCGGCGTCGGGTTCTCGCATCATGGTGATCGACACCAACGCTCCGCACCGTCTGGTGGACGGCCAGTACGGTGCCCGCCGGGCCGCCCTCGACCGGGCCTACCTGGAGCTGGGTGTGTCGACGCTGCGCGGACTCGACCCCGAGCGGGCGGTATCGGGGCTCGTCGATCAGGCTCTCGTTCCCCGAGTTCGTCACGTCACCAGCGAGATACGACGAGTCGAGCGGGCAGTAGCGTTGCTGGACGGCGGTGACATCGGTACCGAACTCGGCGACCTGATGACGGCGTCGCACGTCTCGCTTCGAGACGACTACGAGGTCAGTTCCCCCGAGCTGGACAGCGCCGTCGATGCTGCGCTGCGAGCCGGGGCATACGGGGCCCGTATGATGGGTGGGGGGTTCGGGGGTTCTGCCATTGCGTTGGTTCCGATAGCTCGGGTCGATGCAGTCGCTGAGGAAGTCTTTACGAGCGCACAGCAATCCGGGCTACCGGAACCGACTCTTCTATCCGCAGAACCATCGGGGCCCGCGCACCGATTTCGGTGAGTCGATTCAGCTCCGTACCTGAGCGGCCGCGAACGAGGCACCCTGCGTCGTAGAGCCGTTGGTGCCGTAGGTCAGGTGAGCGAAGGTGTTGAAGCCACCGATCTGGCACACCGGGTCGCCGAAGTTGCAGAAGCTGTTGGTGCGTGAACCGTATGTGCTGCTGGCTGTTTCGATCTTCCTGCCGGTAAGCCCGAATGGGTTGCCGAACACCACAACGGCCTCGATACGGTCGGCGATCGCGGCCGGGATGACGGCACCGGTGAAGCTGCTGGGAGTGCGCAGACCGACCGCGTTGGTCACCACGGTCGCCCCCTGCGAGTAACCGCCGATCACGAATTTGGTCGACGGGCACGATGCCGCAACGGAATTGAGATGAGCCACGAGGTCGCGAGATCCGGGTCCCGCGCTGGCCTGGGTGAAGTCGGCGGCGTAGTTCACGGCGTACGTGCTGACCGAGCGATCCGAGAGTTGCGATTTGACGGTGCTCACAAAAGGAGTACCCGTGATGCCGAGGCCGGGAAGTTCCCCGGTGCCGCGAGCGAACGAGACGTCCACATCCGAACACGGCGCGGCCGACGCCACTCCGGTGGGAAGCGCCACTGCGGTGGCGGAGATAGTAAGTGCAGCAATGGAATAGGCGATCAGGCGTCTCTTCATGGCGAGTCCTTGTGGGTTCGGGGGAGGAGCATCGAAACGAACCATAACCGCTGCGACGTCGCATTCACAGGGTCGTTCAACATTTGATTACAGACGCCCGGTCGGTTATCGAGGCGTGTCCGGGAGGCCGTCTCGGGATGTGTCGGGAATTCACTGCCAAGCCTGGTTTCTCAACGCCTGTTGCGCTACGGTGACCGCTGGGGTGCCGTAGACCTGGCGAATGGCCTGGTCCGAATTTTTCGTGACTATCAGGGAGCGCACTCGATCGATGCGACGACCGGCGAAAGTGGTTGATCGGTGCGCGCAGAACGGGTCGAGCCACCGCACGGCGCGCGATACTTGACCCTCACACAGTGTGAGACGGCAGTCTCGGAGGGTCATGTTCAGTATCGGAGAGTTCGCATCGATCGGCCGGGTTTCGGTTCGCATGCTTCGGCATTACGACGAGATCGGGCTGTTGACGCCGGCACGGGTGGATCCGTTCACCGGATATCGGTCGTACGACGGTAGACAGTTCGAGGAGTTGGGCCGCATCCTGATGTTCAAGGACCTGGGATTTCGGCTCGACGAGGTGAAGCAGATCGTGCATGCGCAGGTCAGCGCCGACCGATTGCGTCGGATGCTCGTCGCCAAACGTGAAGACGTCGCCCATCGACTCGATCTCGACGCCGCCCGACTGCGTCGGATCGATGCGCGCCTCCGCGCCGTAGAGGGAGAAGATTCGATGATCATTGTGGACACCAAGTCGCTGCCGGCCACCCGCGTCGCCGTCGTCACCGAGAATGCTGCCGGTTACGGGCCACAGAACATCGGCCCGGTGATCGGTCCGATGTACGCCCGGCTCGCGTCGTCTCTGGCACGAGACGGAGTCGAATTCGGACCGTCGTCGATCGCCCTGTACGAGGCCGTCGACGACGGTGACGGCACCGGCATCACGGTGCATGCCGCGTTCGAGATCACCCCCGACGTTGATGCAGGCGAGGACTACGACGTCACCGAGCTACCCGCGATCGACCTCGCGCTGACGACCGTGCACCACGGCTCGATGGCGACGATCGGGGAAACCTGGGAGCAGTTCATGGCCTGGATCGACGCCAACGGTTACGAGCTCTCCGGCATCTGCCGCGAGTACTACCTGGTCTCCGAGCCTGCGCCGCAGGAGAACTGGGTGACGGAGCTGCAGCAGCCGGTCGTCCGGCGTCAGGACGCCTGAGCGAGCTCAACCAGCGCTGTGCACTGGCAGCCGCCGGTGATCTCCTCGCACTCGAGCACCAGGAAGTGGCGAACGTACTCGAGATCCACGCAATCGGGTTCCGTGCATTCCGCACTACCGACTGCGTGGATCACGAGCGTTCCGTGGCAGGTATCGACACTGGCGGACATGGGAACCCTTTCTGTAGTCGTGTACTTCCTTGATATCACCGGCTACCGACAAGTTCGGGAAGCAAAGGGCGTGTTCGACGCCTGAGCTGGGCGAACTCACACGGACCTGCGCGCCGAGGGTAGGGCTGGCCCTACCTCACCTCGTGGGTTCGCAGTGAGGACGCCCCGGCGACTGCCCACTTAGGCTCATCCGCATGAACCAGGCATTACCGATTCCCCTCAATCCGCTCAGAGCGTGGATTTCGCAGCAGTGGTGGTTGGCAATGGCGTCGCTGTTGGCGACGACGTTCGCCGGACTGGGCGGATGGCTGATCGTAGGTCTGCTCCTGCTCGCGGTGTTCGCGTTGCCGTTCGCCCTCAGCGGTGTGCTCGTCTTCGTGTTCACGATCGTGGTCCTTCGTTGGCTGGACATCGCGGCGCGAGCGGGCATCGACCTGACCAGTGGCATCGAGATCACGAAACCGGACACCATCGTCTATCCGACCAGTTGGCGAAAGTTGGTGTGGTGTGTTCGTGACGTCGGGCTGTGGAAGTCGCTCGTCTACTGGATCATTCGTATTCCGATCTCGGCTGCGCTGCTGTTCTTGCTGCCTGCGCTCTTCCTGGCGCTTCCGGTTCTGGCGGCCGCCCCGGTCGCGTGGTTGGTCACCGATCCCGAGGGCACCGGGTTGGAGATAGCCGAACGAGTGGACTTTCCGCTGGTTGCGGTGATCGGAGTGGGAGCTCTGGTAGTCCTGGTTGCCGGCGTTCCGCCACTGACGACCCTGATTGCCAAGCTCGATTGGTGGAGCGCTGCAGCACTTCTCGGGCAGTCGGAGTCGAGCAAGCGGGTGAACGAGCTGACCATGAGCCGTGCTCGCGTCGTCGACGCCGCCGATGCCGAGCGGCGACGCATCGAACGGGACCTGCACGACGGTGCCCAGCAACGGCTGGTCTCGGTGGCAATGTCACTGGGACAAGCGAAGTCTCGCGCGTCGGCTACGGACGACGTGGTCTTGAAGGGTTTGCTCGACGATGCACATCGGGAGGCGAAGAACGCGATCGGTGAGATCCGAACGTTGACGCGCGGACTGCATCCCCCGATCCTGACCGATCGCGGACTCGACGCAGCGCTGTCGTCGGTCGCGGCGTTGTCGACAGTTCCGGTGACGATCGACATCGACCCGGCCCTCACCGGCGAGCGACGTCTGAACGCCACCGCCGAGTCGACGGTGTACTTCGTGGTGTCCGAGGCCTTGACCAATGTCGGCAAGCACGCCCACGCCGGAAACGTGCAGGTCGATGTCGCTCGCGGCGAGTCCTCCGTCGCCGTCACCGTGGTCGACGACGGTTGTGGCGGTGCGCATTTCGAGCCCGGCGGCGGATTGGCCGGATTGGCCGACAGGCTCAGCGGAATCGACGGAACCCTGACGGTGACTTCGCCGTCGGGCGGCCCGACACGAGTGGAGGTGACCATCCCGTGCGAGTGATCATTGCCGACGACTCGGTACTGCTACGTGAGGGTGTTGCGCGTTTGTTGGTCGACTCCGGTGCCGAGGTGATCGGAAAAGTTGGTGACGCGGCGCAGCTGTTGACGCTGATGTCGTCCACCGAGCCGCTGCCCGACGTCTGCGTCATCGACGTGCGGATGCCTCCGACATTTCTCGACGAGGGTCTGCGAGCGGCACTGGTCATTCGTGAGCGTTGGCCCGATGTCGGAGTACTGGTGCTCTCGCAGTACGTGGAGGAAAGGTATGCGGCAGAACTGATTCGGCAGAGCACGGACGGCGTCGGATATCTGCTGAAGGATCGCGTCGCCGATGTGGACGAATTCTCCGACGCGGTGAAAACGGTCGCCGACGGCGGAACCGTCATCGATCCTGAAGTTGTGCAACAGATTCTGGCGCGCGCACCACGATCGGATCCACTCGATTCGCTGACACCGCGAGAGCGAGATGTGCTGACGGCGATGGCCGAAGGTAAGTCCAATGCCGGCATCGCTGCCGCTCTTGTCGTAGGCCAAGCAGCCGTCGAGAAGCACATCGGAAACATCTTCGCCAAACTCGGATTGCTCGGTGACAGTGCGGATCACCGCCGGGTCATGGCAGTCCTACGATACCTGGGAGCTATTCGATGAATCGAATTCCATTGTTGCGCTACACGTTGGCGATCACCACAGCGGCCGTCGTGGTCGGTGCGGCCGGAGCAGGCACCACTGCGGCGATCGCGCTCGGCTTCTCCGTTCCGAAGACTCAGAACTACGACTACTCGGTAGATCACGCGATCGACGGCTCGCAGCTGACGGTGACGACCGGGTTCGCGCACCTGAAGTTCGTGCCCAGTCCCGATGATTCGCTGCATGTTCGAGCGCACGGGATCTACCGAGGGGACGCCCCCACGATCGACGTCGGCGCGGACGGGTCGAGCGTGGCTGTGGAATGTTCCTACGGCAGGTACAAGACGTGTGACGCCGACGTCGAATTGCAGATACCCACAGGCCTGACCCTCGCGGTGAACGGTGCGGGCGGTGATGTCGTGCTGTCGGATGTCGGTGCAGACGTATCCGTCTCGACAGCGTCGGGATCGGTGTTCGCTCGTGGATCGGCGGGAGCCATCCGGGTCGACACACGGTTCGGTGACGTGAAGATCAGTGATGCAACTGCGTCCATCGTGGATGTGAGCACGACGTTCGGCGAGATCAGCGTCGAATCGCGTACTGCACCGGAATCGGTCAAGGCGCGCAACGTGATCGGCGACACGACGATCGGGCTTCCGCCCGCCGACTTCTATGCCGTCGACGCGGCATCCGACAAAGGCGACGTCGTCGTCGACGTGATCAACGACCCCAGATCGCCGAAGACGGTCTCCGCCACCAGCGAGGAAGGGCAGATCACGGTGCGGGCACGTCAGTGACTGCGCCGCCACGCACTGAACGACCGGACCGAGGATGTGGTGGGACGCGTCAGCCAGGGCCATGGATGCAATTCGACCGGGGCGATGGCGTCGGCGATGCGAGAGAAGCCGGGAACGGGTGCCCAGGTGGCGGCCAGAGACCGTCCGGAAAGTTCCTCCGATACTCGGCCGCGACGTACCTCCAACGGCCGGGTCGACGCGATCTCGCCGAGAGTCTCGGCGAGAAACACCAGTCGCTTTCCGGACAGCCGCAGCTTGTGGAGGAGCGGTTCGTCGAACACGAAGACGGCGGGTCGCTCGAGATTCGCAGCCATGGCGGGGTCTGTGGTGCCGAGCGATTCGGCGGTCAGCCAGACCTGTTCTGCACCATCACCTTCCATGCTCGCAGGGCCCGCGGGTACCGGTGCCTTGTTGAGATCGGGTCCGTCGACTGCCGGTCCGAGATCATCGTCGGGCCAATTCTCGATGGGGCAGGCGTCTTTCAGCGCGCAGTTGCGGCACAGGGATGGTGCGCGCTTGTTCACCTGCCACCGACTGAAGCCGTACACCTTGCCGCTTCCGGTACCGACCGTCCATTGCCAACCCAGTCGATTGGCCGCCCGTGAGCCGTCGAGCAAGTGGGTGAACATCTCGTCCTCGCCGTCGCGCCATGTCGCGCCGGCACGCACAGCCCATTGGGACGCCAGCCACATGCGTGTTTGGTTGACGAGCCAACCGTCACTGTGCAATTCGCCCACCACCGTGGACATGCAGTTCATCTCGTCGGGCCAGGGTTCGGAAGTCCAATTGTGCGGTCGTGGTTGTTCACGACGAAGGGATCTCCCCAGATCGGTTCCGACGCGGGCATAGAGGTGGCGGGCGTATTCCTGCCACATGAGTTCGTCCCGGTACCGCGTGCGATCGCGCGCCGGGGCGTCCGCTACGGCGTCCCACACCTCACGGAGAGTGAGCAGACCGTGCCGGATGTACGGCGACATTCGACTGGCTCCACGACGATTCGCAGGAAGGACAGTGCTGCGGTCGCGGGCGTAGCCGGTGATGTACAAGCTCGCCAGCGCGGCATCGGCCGCCGATTGTCCGCCGCGAATGCCACCCGGAGCTATGTCGTCCGGCCGCTCGAGCGTCAGGTCGCCCAGATGCTCGGCAACCCAGGAAACGACGTCGTCGGTGGTGAAGCCGTCGGCGATCGACGGGGGAGCGGGGAGCTGGGACATGCACCCGGACTTCCCCGTCGGCACGAAAGAGAAACGCCGAGATCAGGGACGTGGCAGGCGACGGTGGAGCGGGTTCGACGTCGTCGGGCTAGCCGCCCGCCCTTGCCGTGGGATGGAGGTGACTACCGTCGGTGAGTCGGCGGTGGCCCGCGAGGCGTCGTGTGCCTTCATCGCAGCGCTGTTCCCCCTGCCGAGGGCAGGAGACGAAATCCGGCGTGCAGCTGTTTCGCCGCACTCCGGGCACGTCACCTGGGAGGGGACATCGGCCATGGAGAATCTCTGCTCGACGGGTTCGCAACGCTGTGTGCAGCGAAAGCTGTAGGTGGGCACGCACACGAGGGTAGCGTGAGGTGTCGTGTCAGTGGCGTTCCGGCGCAACGTCATACAACATTTACACGTCATACCGGGCCGAATACACCACGACGGTGCAATGATCGAGGCAGGAGAATCCGCGCAACCGGAGGTGCCTCGTGCCCGAACTGCTGTTTCCGCTCGACTCGACGAAGAGTTTCACCGAACAGGAGATCGTCGGTCACAACCGATGGCATCCCGACATACCGGCCGCGGTCACAGTGAAGCCCGGCACGTCGTTTCGGGCGCACTGCCGCGAATGGTTCGACGGGGCCATTCACAACGACGACTCCGCCGAGGACATTCTGAATGCGCCGCTCAACAACGTGCACACGTTGTCCGGGCCGTTCCACATCGAGGGAGCCGAGCCCGGGGACCTGCTGATCGTCGATATCCTCGACGTCGGTCCGATCCCACAGGAAGATTCGGGCCCACTGGCCGGTCAGGGCTGGGGATACACGGGGATCTTCGCCAAGCAGAACGGCGGCGGATTCCTCACTGATCGATTCCCCGACGCGTACAAGGCGATCTGGGACTTTTCCGGCCAGACCACCACATCTCGCCACGTTCCGCACGTGAAGTACACCGGAATCACCCATCCCGGCCTGATGGGGACCGCGCCGTCGGCTGCACTGCTGGCCAAGTGGAACGCCCGTGAAGGTGCGCTGATTGCCACGGATCCTCAGCGTGTTCCCCCGCTGGCTTTAGCACCCGAACTCGACGGGGCAATTTTGGGATCGTTGAGCGGCGACGAGTTCTCGCGTGTCGCAGGCGAAGCCGCACGTACGGCACCGCCACGAGAGAACGGTGGCAATCAAGACATCAAGAATCTCACCAAGGGCACTCGCGTCTTCTATCCGGTGTTCGTACCAGGGGCGAAGTTGTCGTTCGGAGACTTGCACTTCTCGCAGGGTGACGGCGAGATCACCTTCTGTGGTGCCATCGAAATGGGCGGTTTCATGGACCTGCACGTCGACCTGATCAAGGGCGGCATGGACACGTACGGGGTCAGTGAAAACGCGATCTTCATGCCCGGAAACACCGCACCCCAGTACTCGGAATGGATTGCCTTCTCGGGCATTTCGGTCACCGTCGACGGCGAGCAGAAGTATCTGGACTCCGACCTGTCCTACCAAAACGCCTGCATGCATGCGATCGACTACCTCACCAAATTCGGATACAGCCCCGAGCAGGCGTACCTGCTGCTGGGCTCGGCCCCGATCGAGGGACGCCTGTCCGGAGTGGTCGACATCCCCAACTCCTGTGCCACCGTGTACATCCCCACCGCAATCTTCGATTTCCCGATAGCGCCTTCGGCAAGCGGTCCGTTCCAAATCGACCCGGGAATGGGAGCGCCGAGGGCGCAGTTCTGACGTTGCGTCGGTTGTCGAGATTTGTTGGCGGGGGCTAATCGGTCTCGTCGTAGGCTGCAGTGATGATCTGGTCGACGCGGACCGGCGACGAATCGATATCTGTGAGCGCGAGAAGGTCCGCAACGGCATCCCTGCTGCCCCCGATATAGGCACAGGGGAAGTCGAAGTGCTGCGCTAAACGCCACGCGTGGTCGTTGGGCCAACACAGATTCGGTGACAACCCACCGAGGGTGTCCGTTGCACGTGAGACCGGCCCCCTCAGCAGGAAGTAGTCGTAGCCGGCGATGTTCGTGGTCGGTGCCGAATCGCGAATGTAGTCGAGTGCGGTGTTGCCTTCCCAGACGGCGAACCAGCAGTCATTGGGTGTTGTCGTATTTCGAGTGAGTACTTCGATGGTGGGCATCAGCTGAACATGCCAGGCTGCAACGGGTTTCGCCGGCGTTGTACGGTGTGGCATGCCGTTGCGAGCGGGATACGCGATGCTGGCATAGGCGTCGAACACAGTGGGGACCAGCGAGCCCACCGTGGTTGTGGCGACGCCGTCGAGGTTGTAGTCCACCCACTCTGCTTCCGAGACATCCTGCTGCAGATCAGTATTCGACCATTCTGTGCCACCGGTATTCAATGGCTGTACCAGGGTTGTGGGCTGGCAGGGTCGTCGATGACTGTGTCGACTCGACGGTAGGCGAGAACGTCCTTTATCGCGGACGAGCTCGCACCGATGGTGGCGAAGTGGGGATCGATGTCGTTGGCGATGCACCAGGCTCGGTCGGCGGGCCAGACGAACGAGGGGATCGGCAGACCCTCGCGATCAGGGGGATCGAGCGCCTGCTCCCAGTTCAGCAGGTCGAGCGCAGGTCCTCGGAACAGGAACGCTCCCCGTTCGGGAAGGTTGATTCGCGCGGCACCATGCACCTCGATACCTCCCCATCCCTCCCACACGCAGAAGTAACAGTCCGCAGGTGTCGTCGTGTGCTTCGCCAGCATCTCGACGACCATCGCCAATTGGTCTGTCTCCGAACGCTCGTCGTATGGAACGTCGGCCTCGCCCTCACGCTGATCCGCGTGCGTCGGATCCGGGATGAACCGGAGACACGCGTAGCTCTCGTACCCCAGTGGACCTCTGGTGGCGAGGTCCCACCAATCTCGATCAGCGTGGACGAGCCAGTCGGCGGCAGTGGGATCGCTGGATGGTCGCGCGGTCATGGTGCGCCCTTTCTGGGTCGATACCGGGCTTGCGCTAGTGCGACGTTACCGATCCATGAGGTGGACCGGGACTACCGGAGCTGGCCCTACGAAGTGGTGCCCGTCGTCACCGCGGCCTGAGGCGACATGTCGGTGGGTCGCGGTAGATTCTGTTCATGCTTTCGGGGGACGGCGGATCAGGGGTGGACGGCATCGACACGGTGCCGCCTGCCCCCGTCGTGTCCGACCCCGACTTGGCTGTGTTGGTCGAGGCGGTGGAGTCGGCGGTCGCCGAGTTGGCGGGGCAAGGGTCGGTGGCATGGTCGAATGCCGACCGGCGTGCGGTGGTCCAACGCATGGAAACTGTGTCGCGGTCTGTGACGGCGCATTCGTACACCTGGCTCAACGAGTTGATCACTCAGCACGGCCTCGATGTGTATCCGGGTTCGGTGCCGTGCTCGGTGGCGTGGATGCTGCGGATAACCCCACGAGCGGCCGGGGCGCGGGTGCGTCTGGCCGCGGAGTTGGGTGATCGCACCGCACTGTCCGGCGAAGTGCTGCCTCCGTTGTTGCCGCACACCGCTGCAGCAGTGCGGGCAGGGTTGCTCGATGCCCAGCACGTGCAGATGATCCGCGAATTCTTCAAGCATCTGCCGTCGACTGTGGATCCGCAAACCCGCGATCGCGCCGAACAGCAGTTGGTCGGTCTCGCCTCGACGGAAGACCATGGATGCTGACGGTAACCCGGCTCTGCCGTTATGGTTCGATCTCGCATGGATGGCTGGGATCGTGTTGTGGCTGCTACTCGTCGGTGTCGCATGGGTGTCGATTCTTCGGAGCAATCAGGCTCGTCGGGGATCCGCGTTCTGGTGGTGTCTGCTCGTGTTGCTGATGCCCATCTCAGGCGCACTGATATGGTTCGTCGCTCGCCCGCGTAAGCCCGATACAGATCAACGGTTGAGTTCGTAGCGGGCCAGCCACAGTCCCGGCAACACCTCTTGATTCTGGCTGTGCACGAAGCCGAGGGATTCGTACAGCTTTCGCGCCGGCGCATTGTCGCGTCCCGTTGCGACTCGCAGCCGTTGTCCTGCAATCGAATTCAGCATCGACTCGACCAACGCTCGTCCGATGCCTTGCCGATGTGCGTGTGGAGCCACCACCAGACGGTCGATCTCGGATCCGGACCACGCTGCGGCACCGAGGATTTCGTCCAGATCACGCGCGACGAGCCAGTGGACCTGTGCTGCACACAGATCGTCCACCGACTCGTGCAGTAGTGGGATGCGGTCGTCGCCGATGAGCTCGGCCTCGACAGCGTACGCACTCCTCTGTACGGCCAGGATTTTCTCGGCCGACAACCGATCCGTCGACGGATCGACCTGCGCTATCTCAATACCGGCCACCAGCGGGCTCAGGCAATGCGTCGAGTGCGGCGAGGTGCTCGGAGCTCAACGTGAGCGAGGCGGCACCGGCGTTCTCGTCGAGACGTGAAGTGCGGCGAGTGCCGGGAATCGGCACCACGTGCTCTCCCTGCGCCAGCACCCATGCCAGGGCCACCTGCGCAGGCGTCGCACCGAGCTCGTCGGCGATGGCCGCGATGGCGTCGACGATGACGAGGTTCGCATCGAGGTTGTCGTGACTGAAACGCGGCAGTCGAGAGCGGAAATCATCTGCAGCGGGTACGGTTCCGCGGAAGTTGCCCGTCAGAAACCCTCGGCCCAGCGGTGAGAACGGCACAAAGGCGGCACCGTTGTCCTTCGTCCATGTCAACGAGGTTGCCAGGTGGTCGCGTGTCCACAACGACAACTCCGACTGCACAGCAGATATCGGATGCACCCGCTGAGCCCGATCGAGCTGCTCGACCGTGAACTCCGAAACACCGAGTGCGCGAACCTTTCCGGCCTGCACGGCCTCGGCCATCGCGCCGATGCTGTCCTCGACGTCGACCTCGGGATCGGGACGGTGCAGGTAATACAGATCGATGTGGTCGACGCCCAACCGCCGGAGCGAGTCGTCGATGGCAGACCGCAGATGCTCGGGCTTGCCGTTGGGGCCGGAAATGACCGGCTCTCCGGCGTCGCCGATGTGGGAGGTCAATCCGCCCTTGGTCGCGAGCACCACCTCGTCGCGTCGACTGCCGATGGCTGCGCCGACGACTTCCTCGTTGGTGAACGGTCCGTACACATCGGCCGTGTCGATGAAGTTCACACCCAGGTCCAGGGCGTGCCCGATGACGCGATGGGGGGACTCTGTTTGGTCGTCTGCCTTGTATGCCCAGGTCATTCCCATGCAGCCCAAGCCGATGGCACCCACCTCGGGGCCGTCGTTCCAGAGTGTGCGGGCGGGAGTGGAGCCTGCGGAACGACCAAGGGGTGGCCAGGATACTGTGCGTTCGCTCATGTACTCGACCATAGAGAAGTAAAAGCGTTGTCGCTTGGACTCACCGGGCGACTAGCATCGCCGCATGGCACTCCCGCACTCGAAGGTGTATTTCGGCGATCGCTTGGTGGACGCGCAGGACGCGACACTCGGGGTCGCGACCTCGGCCGTCCTCTACGGCCTGAGTGTTTACACCGTGTTTCCGGTGCAGGTGAACGGAGATCGGCGCACCGCTTTCCGGTTGCTCGATCACTACCAGCGACTCGTCGAGTCCTGCAAGATCATCGGCATCGACACCTTCGCGACGCAGTGGAGTTTCGAACGGTTCGTGCAGGTGACGCAGCAGGTCGTGGCGGCCAACGCCCCGACCGACGAGGTGTACGTGCGGGCAACCGTCCACGTCGACGAGTCCATTCCCGGAACACGGGTCCGTGGCCTGCACACGACAGTGTCGATCTTCCTCTACGACGCCAATCCCATTGTGCCGCAGAACGGTATGCGATTGAAGACCAGTGTGTGGCGTCGCATTCCCGACTACGCCATTCCCTCCCGCGCCAAGGTGAACGGTGCGTACGTCAATTCCGTTCTGGCGAAACAGGATGCGATCGACAGCGGTTTCGACGACTGCATCTTCCTCGACATCAACGGGCACGTCTGCGAGCTCAGTGCCGCCAACATCTTCCTCGTGAGAAACGGAGTGCTCGTCACGCCTGACGTCACCAGCGACATTCTCGATGGCATCAACCGTCGAACACTCCTGACGTTGGCGCGCGAAGAAGGAATGACGGTTCAGGAGCGCACCGTCGACCTCACCGAGCTGTACATCGCCGACGAGGTCTTCGTGTGTGGCACGTCGGCCGGGGTTGCCCCGGTGTACGAAATCGACGGCCGCGCAATAGGAACTAAGGAGTCGGGCCCGGTGGCGCTCACTCTGCGGAAGCGTCACCAGGCTGCACTCACGAGCGACGAAGTACACGGCTGGGTGACGACCCTCTAACTACGCCGGGCAGGTCGATGCCAGTCCGGCGATCAGTGCTTCGGATGCGGGTTCTAGCAGTGGATCGGTGCCCGGGGTCGCCGCGGCTGTGGTCCAGGCCAGTGACACCTGACGGTTGCCGTCGGGACTCGAGAACTGAAAAGTGCGATATCCGAAGCCGTTGCCGCGCTGGCCGAACACCAGCTCACCGGACTCTGGATCGCAGGCATCGACTCCCAGCAGCAATCCGAGGCCGTAGCCGGAGGGGCTGACCACCTGCATGTCGTCGACCATGTTGCGAGGTAGCAGTGTGCCTTCGAACAGCGCTCTGAAGAAGGTGTTCAGATCGCCGACCGTGGACACCACAGCAGCACCCGAGGACCAGATACTCGCGTCGTAGTCGGTGACGTCGGTGTAGATCCCGTTCTCCAGCACGTAGCCGTGCAGTGCATCGCCGGCGATATCAGCGTCGGTGGGGTAAGTGGTGTCGGTCATCTGCAGAGGTTCGATGATCCTGTCCTGCAACGACTGTCCGACGGGCTTCCCATCGAGATCGGCCACGATCCGCCCGAGTAGAACGTAGTTGGTGTTCGAGTAGCTGAACTCCTGGCCCGGTTCACTTGTCCACGGCATGGCCGACGCCTTCGAGATCAGCTCATCATCGGTGACGGAATCATCGGCGCGAGAAGCGATCTGCTGCGCCGTATCGAGTCCGGTGAGGTAGTCGGGTATTCCGCTCGTATGGTCGAGCAGTTGTCGGACGGTGACGGACTTGGACAGCAGGCCCGGAAGGAGTTCGTCGACCCGCTGATCGAGCTGCAGTTTTCCCTCGTCGACGAGCTGCAGCACCACCGCCGCGACCATCGACTTGGTGACGCTTGCAATGCGCACCGGATCATCGGCAGCCGCCGGCTCGGTGCCATCACGCTCGACGAGTCCTGCCGCTCCCGACCAGGAATCCTCGCCGTCGCGCACCTGCGCGACGGCGGCGACGGACCCTGCATCGACCAGGGCGTCCAGAGCCGCCTGGACGTCGTCGGTCCTGCTGCTCCCACTCGACGTCGTCGTAGAGGTCGCTTGCACGGCTGAGGGCTCGTCGGACGACGTGCATCCACTGACCAGCAGGGCCGTCGAGACGGTGAGGGCGGCGAGGACTCGTAGCTTGCTCATGGATTCGACACTAACGTCCCGAATCGGACAATTTCAGTGTCAAATGTCAGTGATCGCGATGCCGGTCACTTCGCGCTCGAATTCAACAGAACCTCGGCCGCAGTCTTTGCTGCAGAGGCGGATTCGGCCAGTTCGGTGATGGCGGCGGTGGTTTGAGCGCCCTCGGCGAGCAGTGCGATTTGCAGACCGACGGTCGGCTCGCATCCGTCTTCGACGGCCAAGGCGGTGACGTACTCGATGAAACGTTTCTTGTGCTGATGCGCGGCGTCGGCGACCTCGGGCATGGTTGCGCCCAGTTCGCCGAAGGAGTTGATGAACGCGCACCCGCGAAAGTCGTCCTCTCGGAACCATCGATCCAGGAAGTCGAAGATGGACAACAGCTTTCCGCGCGGCGTGTCGTGTCGGTCCGCCTCGGCGCGGATCCCGTCGTTCCACTGGGCAGTGCGGCCACGGAGGACCTCGGCCACGATGGCCGTCTTGGACGGAAACAGTGTGTACATGCGTTTGAGGGAGATTCCCGCTGCGGTGCGCAGCTCATCCATGCCGACGGCCTGGATGCCGCGCGCATAGAACAGTTCGTCCGCGGCGTTCACCACCTGTGCCCGTCCGATTTCCGTACTGGTCATCGCTTACCCCTTGCCGAGAGAACCAACGTTCTCTACAGTAGTCCACACACGGAGAGAACGACCGTTCTCCCGCTCGATGCTCAGGACACAGGAAGGCAGGATCATGGCGTACATCAACGTCGGAACCGAGAACTCCACCCCCGTCGAGGTCTACTACGAGGATCACGGCTCAGGCCAGCCGGTCGTGCTCATCCACGGCTACCCGCTCGACGGCAACTCCTGGGAGCGCCAGTCGCGTGCGCTGCTCGATGCCGGCTACCGCGTCATCACGTACGACCGCCGTGGATTCGGGCAGTCGAGCAAGCCCACCGTCGGCTACGACTACGACACCTTCGCTGCAGACCTGGACAAGGTGCTCACCGAGCTCGACCTGAACGACGTCATCCTCGTCGGATTCTCCATGGGCACAGGAGAACTGGCTCGGTATGCCGCGAAGTACGGCACCGATCGCGTCGCCAAGTTCGCGTTTCTCGCCTCGCTCGAGCCGTTCCTGCTACAGACCGACGACAACCCCACCGGCGTTCCGCAGTCGGTGTTCGACGGCATCGAGACCGCAGCGCGCGAGGATCGTTTCACCTGGTTCGAGAACTTCTACAAGGACTTCTACAACCTCGACGAGAACCTCGGCAGCCGCATCAGCGAGGCCACCGTGCGCGCCAGCTGGAACACCGCCACCACCAGCGCGCCCGTCGCGGCCTATGCCGTCGTGCCCACTTGGCTCGAAGACTTCCGCGGAGACGTCGCAAAGGTCCGCGAATCGGGCAAGCCGACGCTGATCCTGCACGGCACGGCCGACAACATCCTGCCGATCGACTCCACCGGCCGCCCGTTCCACGAGGCGTTCCCGGAGGCAACGTACGTCGAGGTCGACGGCGCACCCCACGGGCTGCTGTGGACACACTTCCAGGAAGTGAACGACGCGCTTCTCGCGTTCGTGAAGTAGCACCGACGTCGTACAAGACGCAACAGAAAGGGACGGCACCGCGGCCGTCCCTTTCGCGTCGGATCAGACTGCGACCACTCCGTCGTGATCGCTGTAGACGATCTCGCCGGGGGTGAAGGTGACGCCGCCGAAGGTCACCGGCACGTTCTTCTCGCCCGATCCCGTCTGCGTGCTCTTGCGTGGGTTCGTCCCCAGTGCCTTGACGCCGATGTCAAGGGTGCGCAGAATCGCCGAGTCCCGCACAGCGCCGTTGACGATGACGCCTGCCCAGCCGTTGTCGACACCCCGCCCGGCGATGATGTCGCCGACGAGCGCGGTGTGGATGCTGGCGTCGCCGTCGACCACGAGAACGCCGCCGTTGCCGGGCTCGCTCAACGTCTGCTTGACCAGCAAGTTGTCCTGGAAGCAGCGGATGGTGGTGATGGGTCCGGCGAACTCGGTGTGCTTGCCGAACTGGATGAACTGGGTGTCGCAGCTGCGGATGTCGGGACCGATCTCGTCGGCCAGATCAGCGGTTGCTTTGAATTCCACAGGTGAAGTCATGCGCAGAAGACTAACGTCCGATCGTCAGCCGCGGCCGTGACGTCGCTCGTAGTCGTCCCGGGTGCGGTCGACACGGCTCTGCGCCTTGGCGTTGATCAACTGGGGATCGAGGCCGTGAATGAGTAATCGGTGCCGCCGATAGACGTTCATCAGCGCTATCGCGAAGTACACCAGCGGAATGAACAGCAACGCCATCATCGCCAGCGACATCCACAGTGGGCCGGGAATCAGCAGGAACAGCAGCAGCAACGGGATGACGGGAACCGTGAATCGAGCCAGGTAGCGCACCTGGGCCCCGTTGCCGACGAGGTCGTTTCGGACCCAATCCTGCATCGACGGGGGCAGGACCCGACCGAACGAGTACCCCAAAAATTGCGCAGGACTGGGCTTCGTACGTTCGGTCGTCATCGCGCCATGTTAGTCCTACATCAGTTGGTACAAGTCACCGTTGACTGCAGATAATCTCATATGTGACGATAGCGTCAGTTCGGACCGGGTGGTGTCGACGACAAGGACGTAGACCGTGATCGATCGCAGAACCTTGCTCGGCGCGCTCGGTGCAGCCACGCTCTCTGGAGTCGCTCTGTCCGCAGCGACCGCGTCGGCGTCACCGAAGCCTGCCGCCGGGGGAGTAGTGGACGTGCACTCGCACATGGTCCCCGACTTCTATCTGCGCGAAGCACTCGCGTCCGGCATCGTCTTTCCCGACGGCATGCCGAAGTGGCCGTCCTGGTCGGTGACCGAGCATCTGCAGATGATGGACCGGTGTGGGATCGACAGGGCGATCCTGTCCGTGTCGAGCCCTGGGGTGCACTTCGGCAACGACGGCCAGGCTTCCGATCTGGCCCGACGGGTCAATGACTTCGGAGTCGGAGTTGTCCAGGGTCAGCCACGCCTCGGATTCTTTGCGTCGCTGCCCCTTCCGAACGTCGTCGACTCGACGGTCGAGGCCATTCGGGCTCTCGATCAGCTCGGTGCCGACGGGGTCACCGTGATGTCGAACGCCGGCGGCATGTATCTGGGCAACGCGGTGCTGACGCCACTGCTCACCGCGCTCGATGCGCGTTCGGCGGTGGTCTTCGTGCATCCCACCTCGCCGCCGAACGCAGCTGCGGTAGCGCTCGGTAGGCCCGCTCCGATGGTCGAATTCCTCTTCGACACAGCGCGAACCGTCATCGACTTGATTCTGCTGGGCGTGGTCGATCGGTTCCCTCAGATCCGTTGGGTGTTCACTCATGGCGGTGGAGTGCTGCCGCTGTTGGCAGATCGGGTCGACTTCTTCCGGACGCAGGTCGGTCTCGGTACCCCGTCGACGCCGAATGTACTGCAGCGCTTGTGGTTCGACCTCGCCGGTACGCCGGTTCCGCGGCAGCTGCCGGCGTTGCTCTCGACGGTCGGACCCGATCGTCTGGTCTACGGCAGCGACTACTGCTTCACGCCGATCGCCGCTGTGCAAGAACAACTGCGATCACTCGACGCCGGTGCCGCGGACGGTGGACTGGAGAACTGGCGCGCCGTCACAGTAGACAATGCCCGCAGTCTCCTCGGTGTCTGATCCGTACGAGAGTTCGATGAAAAGACAAGCCATGCAACCTATCTCTGGCCACTGGGACTGGCAGATGAATGCCGCCTGCCGCTCGCGTCAACTCTGAAGAGCAGCGTTCGCCCGGACATCTACGCCCCGGGTCGGAATCCGCACCCCCTGCAGGAAGTGCGGATTCCGAAAAGGGGTGCGGATCGAGACGAGTCAGCCCTGACGAGCGGCGTTCGCGACGATGACGTCACGGAGATACTGCGCCAAACCGTCGGCGATATCGTTGTAGTGCTTGGCAAATCGCTCGTCGGCGATGTACATCTCCGCCAGGTTCACCTGCATCTCGTAACCGCAGTCGTAGTACCGCTCGATCGACGCGCGATGACGTTCGGCCAGTACCCCGGCTTCGGCGGAATCCGGCGACACACCCCGCTGCATCGCGTCAGCGAGATCGGCTTCCAGGAGGTCCGTCTCTTCCTTGACGGCCTTCCAATCGTCCTTGGTGAACGACGCCGTCCGCTGCTGAGACTGCTTCCACTCGTCGGTTTCGCCCCAGCGCTGCTCGGCCTCCTCGGCGTATTCCTCGCCGGGCCAGTTGTCGCCGAAGATCTCTCGCTGCTCCTCGGGAGTCAATTGCATACCCATCTTCTTCGCCTCCATCATCTTGTCCACGGCCGCAGCCATTGCGTGCAAATGATCGATCCGCTCGTTCAACAACTCTCGCTGCCGCCGCAGATGCGCCATGGCATCGACCGCCGGGTCGTCGAGCAACGCTGCAATGACGTCGAGTGGGAACCCGAGCTCGCGGTAGGTCAATACCTGATGCAGCCGTTCGACATCGGCCGACGAGTACGTCCGATAGCCCTTGGGTGTTCTGCCCGACGGCACCACCAACGCGATCTCGTCGTAGTGATGCAGCGTTCTGACGCTGACACCCACCAACTTCGAGACCGCGCCGACCTGCATGCCGACCTGGACGTCAACCGAACTGTTCGCGGACGAATCACTCACGAAGGACACTGTGCTGCCTCCCGTGGCGTGAGGGTCAAGACGAAAAACGATTCGTTATGGACCTTTAGCGAATCACACGTTCGCAGCCGGAGGTGGGTACTCCGGCCAGTCGTTGCGCCAGCCAGTCGTAGGCACCGGGACGGCCGTTGGTCTGGGCCAGTGAATGGTCGCCGGGCACCTCTTCCAGATGTACCGACGCTCCTGCTGCACACCACTGATCCTGCACGGCCTCGGCACCTTCTTTGGGAATGAGGAAGTCCTGCAGGCCCTGGTAGATGTACACCGGCGCGTCCGGCTTCGTCTGGCCCATGCGGTTTTCCTCGACGACGGCCGTGGTGATCGGATGCGCGAAGACGTCCGGGACGTTGGAGAGATTTCGCTGGTCCAACAGCAGTAGTCCGCTGTAGGACAACACATCTACGCATTGATCCTTCTGCGCCAGCGCCAGTCGCTTGCCGTTGTCGTTGGCGAGCTGCCGCATCTCCGGGTACTCCCGGGACAGTCCGATCGTCGCCGCAGTGAACAAGCCCGATCCGATCTGGCCGTTGAGCGACGTCTGCAGAATCTTGTAATCGGTCGGCGGGCCGCCGAACGCGACTCCGGCGATGTTCAGCTCGGGTGCGTACTCGGGGGCCAACTGGGCCGCCCAGCCCGAGGCGATCGCACCGCCGGAATATCCGGTGATGCCGATGGGTGCATCCACGCTCACGCCTGCAGTCCGGGAGGCACGCAGACCGTCGAGCACGGTGTGCCCCGACACGAGACCGGCCGAATACGCCTGACGCGGCCCCTGATAATCCGTCATCACCACGGTGTAACCGCGGCCGAGCAGGATCCGGACCTGATCGATCTCTTTGTTGTTGCCCCGCGGGAGGGTGTACGACGGCGCGCATTTGTTGCCGAGTGAATCCGTCGCCTCGTTGTATGCGATGACGGGGCGATCTCCACCCCCGGTCCACGGCGCAGTGGGAGTCAGCACCGTCGTCGCCGCTGCGATGGGACGATTCTTCGAATCGGTGGAGCGGAAGAGCAATTGGACGGACGAGGCCTCGGGCGTCACCGCGACATCGCGTCGAGCGAGGACAGTGCCGGGCACGAGATTCTCGTATCCCGCCGGCGGATCGAACCACGGATCGCCGAGTGACGTGGGGAGATACGCAGCCGGATCGCTCGGTGGAGCAATGAAATCTTGTACCGGATCTGCCTGCGCAGACCCCGCGAATGCCACCATCAGTGCTGCTGCTCCGGCCAGAACTAGTGCCTTGCGCATGGATTCCCCACCCTGTTGCTTCCGAACGCCCCGACGTCGGAGTAGACCACCGCCCATCGTGCCACAGGGCCAGGGAACATCGGCCCTGTGAACTGAGCCGAAGACCAGGTAGGTTGTCTGTTACTCCGAACACTACTCATCAGTAGGGATGCAAAAATGCCTGCTCCGTCCACTGCGACCTTTTCCCGGCTCGCTGATCTCATCGCCATTCCCGACGCGGACTCGCGTCCCACCAAGACGATCACCGAGGTGTTCACCGGTAAGGAGCTGGCGACCATTCCGGTCGGTACGGCTGTAGATGCTCTGGCTGCGATCGCGCGCGTCCGTACCGCTCAGGCGGCCTGGGCCAAGCGCCCGGTCTCCGAGCGCGCAGAGATCTTCCACCGCTACCGCGACCTGGTGCTCGCGCACCGCGACGAGCTCATGGACATGGCGCAGGCCGAGACGGGCAAGTCCCGCGCCGCCGCCCTCGAGGAAGTCCTCGACATCTCGATGACCTCGCGGCACTACGCACGCACGGCGGCCAAGCTGCTGGCCCCGAAGAAGGTCACCGGCATGCTTCCCGTGCTGACCAAGACTCGCGTTCGGTACCAGCCGAAGGGAGTCGTCGGAATCATCTCGCCGTGGAACTACCCGATGACTCTCGCGGTGTCCGACGCCATTCCGGCGCTGCTGGCCGGCAACGGCGTCGTGCTCAAGCCCGACAGCCAGACGCCGTACTGCGCATTGGCCTGCGTCGAGCTGCTCTACAAGGCCGGTCTGCCCCGCGACCTGTTCGCCGTGGTCCCCGGCCCCGGCTCGGTGGTGGGCACCGCGATCGTCGAGAACACCGAATACGTCATGTTCACCGGCTCCACGGCCACCGGTCAGCTCCTGGCCGAGCAGGCGGGGCGTCGACTCATCGGTTTCTCCGCCGAGCTCGGCGGCAAGAACGCCATGATCGTCGCGAAGGGCGCGAACCTGCGGGAAGTATCCGACGCGGCAGTGCGCGCCTGCTTCTCCAACTCCGGTCAGCTCTGCATCTCCATCGAGCGCATCTACGTCGAGAAGTCGATCGCCGCCGAGTTCACCGAGAAGTTCGGCCAGCGGGTACGCAACATGACCGTGGGTGCCGATTACGAGTTCGGCATCGAAATGGGCAGCCTCATCTCCGAGGACCAGATCAAGACGGTCTCGGCGCACGTCGACGACGCCAAGGTCAAGGGCGCGACGGTCGTCGCGGGCGGCAAGGCGCGTCCCGACATCGGCCCGCTGTTCTACGAGCCGACGTTGCTGACGAACGTCACCGAGGACATGGAGTGTGCGGCGACCGAGACCTTCGGGCCGCTGGTGTCGATCTACCCCGTCGCCGACGTCGACGAGGCCATTGCGAAGGCCAACGACACCGACTACGGATTGAACGCAAGTGTCTGGGCCAAGACGAAGGCTCAGGGCGAGGCCATTGCCGCACGTCTGCATGCGGGCACGGTGAACGTCGACGAGGGTTACGCGCCGACGTGGGGCACCACCGGTGCGCCGATGGGCGGAATGGGCGTCTCCGGAATGGGCCGTAGGCACGGAAACGAGGGACTGCTCAAGTACACCGAGCCGCAGACCATCGCGACGACCCGCCTGCTCAATCTCGGTGGACCGCGCGGACTTCCGCCGAAGCTGTGGGCAAAGATCATGCCTCCCTTCGTCAAAGCGCTGAAGTACATACCCGGCCGGTAGTAGTCGGTAGACGGACGAGAAAAGGCCCCGCACTCCCTTTCGGGTGTGCGGGGCCTTTCGCTGTTCTGTGGCAGATCAGTTGACGCTGTGGCCGTTCAGTCCGGCGTTGGCGTAGTGATTGTGGCTGTCGGGAATGTGGTTGTCTCCCAACACCCGAGCCACCTGCTGCTCGCTGAGTCCGAGTCGGCGGAGTCGCTCGCACACTGCATCGAAGTCGAGCATCTTGGCGTCGAGCTCCTGTTGCAGCTCGATCACCTCGGCGCGAATGGCCTCGGCCTCGTCGAGAGCGGTCAACGTGTCCTCGGGCTGGGGCAGCAGCAGCGTGAGCAGTCGATCACGGGCATCGGTGCTCAGTCCATCGAAGGGACGCTGACCCGGCTGAGCCTCGTGGCGACCTTCGTTGCGACGCTCGAAGCGCCGTTCGTTGCCGTACTGCGCTCCGACGTAATCCTGAGTCGCCCCGAAGGACGGGATCTCGGCGAGCTGTTCCCGACGCTCGGGCTGTGCCTGAGCATCAGCGCCGAGATCGGTCTTGTCCAGATCGGTAACGGGTCCCTGCGCCGGTGCCGACGCGATGTCGATCGTCTTGCGCAGCGGGCGATTCGGGATGAAGACCACTGCGATGAGCGTGACGATCGCAACGAAGCCGGCGATCATGAAGATGCGTCCGGTCGCGTCGCCGTATGCGGTGCGGATGACGCTGACGATCGGAGCAGGCAGTGCCGTGAGGTCGAGCGATCCGCCGCCTCCGGCCGAACCGTCCACACCGAGCTGCGCCAGACCGGCTGCCGACTTCTCGGCGACACGGGTTGCCAGCAGCGAACCGAGAACCGAGACGCCGATCGCTCCGCCGAAGGTTCGGAAGAAGGCAACCGTCGACGATGCTGCACCGACGTTCTGCACACTGACCGTGTTCTGCACTGCGAGAACGAGATTCTGCATCAGCATGCCGGTACCGAGACCGACGATGGTGATGAAGATGCCGACCGTCACCAGGCTGGTGGCGTGGTCGATGGTGCCCAGCAGCAGGAATCCGATGACCAGCAAGATGGAGCCGGTGACGATGAACGGCTTCCACTGACCGAACTTGGTGATCAGCTGACCGGAGCCCACGGAGGCGACGAGCATGCCGAATACCAGTGGGATGGACAGCAATCCAGCTTCGGTGGGGGTGTAGCCGCGAGCAGTCTGGAAGTACTGGCCGAGGAACGTGGTGGCTCCGAAGAGGCCGACGCCGACCGCGATGGACGCGATGATGGCCAGGCCGGTGGTGCGCTCGGTGACGATCTTGAGCGGGATGATCGGCGACTTGTGCCGAGCCTCGACGATGATCGTCAGGACGAGCAGCGCAACTCCGCCGCCGACGAGGTACGCGGTCTCACGAGAGATCCAGGCGTAGTAGTCGGCCTTGCCTGCGAACGAAACCCACACGAGGAGAACGGACACGCCTGCGGTCAGCAGAAGTGCGCCGAGCCAGTCGATGGAGACGTTGTCCTTGCGGACGGTCTTGATGTGCAGCGTCTTCTGCAGCAAGCCGAGGGCGATGACAGCCAACGGGACGCAGACGAAGAAGCACCAGCGCCACCCGAGGGGGCTATCGACGATGACGCCGCCGAGGATGGGGCCACCGGACATCGATACGGCCATGACGGCACCGGTGTAACCGGAGTAGCGGCCACGATCACGCGGGGAGACGATGGTTCCGATGATGGCGATGACGAGTGCCGTCAGGCCACCCATGCCGATGCCCTGCACCACACGTGCGGCGAGCAGCACCGGCACGTTGTGCGCGAAGCCGGCGATGAGCGAGCCCGCGACGAAGATCAGAATCGAACTCTGGACCAGGACCTTCTTGTTGAACAGGTCGGCGAGCTTGCCCCAGATGGGCGTCGACGCGGCGTTGGCCAACAGTGCGGTGGTGATGACCCAGGCGTACGCGGTCTGCGAACCCTTCAGGTCACCGATGATGGTCGGCAGTGCGGTCGAGACGATGGTGGTGCTCAGCAGCGCGGTGAACAGCGCGGCCAGCAGACCGGTGAGGGCTTCGAGGATCTGGCGATGCGTCATCGCATCGGGATCGGCGACTGCCTGATTCGGCGGATTCTCCGCGGATGTTGTCATTGGTTATCTCGCAATCAATTCAATGCGGGCCACGTCCTGGTGCTGGGCGTGGGCGTCTTCGGTGAACGTGTCGTTGAGCTTGCGGATGGAATCGAGGGCATCGAGCGCCTCGGTTTCGCTCCACTCGCTCAACATCTCTGCCAGGCGACGAGCTCGCCTGTCCCAAATCTGTTTCAGTCGAGCCTGGCCGTCGTCCGACACGCAGACCCGGGACGCTCGTCTGTCGTCCGGATCGGGATGCCGATCGATGTAGCCGAGTTCGACGAGGTCCGCGATCTGCCGGCTGAGGGCGGACTGGCTGACGCAGAGCCTGCTGGCGAGGTCGGTCTGTCTGCATTCACCCTCTGTCGCGAGGATGGCCAGAACTCCGGTCAGCGCCTGCGGCAACGGTGAATCCTCGACTCCGGTGGTCACGGCCCGCTTCAGCGTGCGCCCGAAGAGGAAAACCTCTTCGACGAGCGATTCCGCTGTCGTGGATTGAACTGCCATGAGTACTCCAACGCTGAGTTCGATTTACTTGCTGTCTGCAACCATATATATACATACATGCGCTAAGCAAACAATATTCCTGTCTGGTGGGTCACAGCGTCGTGGCGAGGTGGGGCCGAGGTGGGGGATCGGCTCCCCCGATCTGGATTCCAGCCTGCGATCGGCGGCACAAATCCGAAACTGGGGAGCCGATCCCGGGCCCAGGGGAGGGCGATACAGTCCGAACATGGACGTTGTGCGCGCGATGCCCCTGCTCACGGTCACCGATCTCGATGCGGCGCTGGACGCGTATGTCCAGGTCACCGGCATGGAGGTGGTGATGAACCACGGTTGGATCGCCACACTTGCGTCACCGGGGGACAGCAACGCGCAACTGAGTCTGATCACCGTCGACCCCACCGGCCCGGTGAATCCGTCGGCGTCTCTCGAAGTGGACGACGTCGACGCGGCTTACCGCGCCGCGGTAGATGCGAATTTCGAGATCGTGTACGAGATCACCAACGAGGAGTGGGGCGTGCGCCGATTCTTCTTCCGAGACGCAGGCGGCAATGTGGTGAACGTGCTCGCGCACATGTGAGATCAGCTGGGCTGCAGCAGGTTTCCTCGCCACACGCCTCGGAGGGTTCGAGTAGCGACGGTGATCCAGGCCGTCACGAGCACGACGTACAGCAGTACGGCAAGGGCACGGACCGCGCCGAAATCGAGGGCATTGCCCATCGCGGTCGCTCCGGTGACGCAGGTGCCGATCGGGAACGTGAACGACCACCACGTCAGTGAAAAGCTCATCTTCCTCCGTGCCGCATGGACGGTCAGCGCAGTGGCCAGTGCGAACATCAGCGCGCCGAACCCGCCCATGATCAGTCCGTAGCCGATCCCGACGACGTGCAGCCCGACGGCGATCGACGACTGCGCACCGGTGAACACCATCGCTGCATCGTTGCCCAGCAGATTGGCCGCCGTGACCGACTGGCCGATCAAACCCAGCGTGATCCAGACCGTCGGAGCCGCGTCGACGGACGGCAGACCGCCGTGCAGCAGGCGTCCGTAGATCAACGTCATGGTGAGCATTCCGACGATCAGCGACAGCCCGAACATCGCGTAGCACGCGCACAGCAGCGCCAACCGCCACTGGCCGTCGGGCAGGTGAGGGAGCAGCAACGCTCCGGTCGACGCGGACACCATCGGCGGGACGACGGGCATGAGCCACGCGGGTAGTGCCGTGACCTGCTCCCGGTGAGCGGATGTGATCATTCGGAAGGGGACGGCGACGCTGGTGAGCAGGCCGGTGACCGTGCCGGCGACCCACAGGACTGCGAACAGTGCGGTCGCCGCCGTGGGACCGATGAGGTCTCCGCCGAGCAGGCCGGCCCCGGCACCGACGGTGAGCAGGGCCATGGGCGGTGCGCCGTAGAACTGCATCATCACCGGGTGCTGCGCGTAGTCGACTGCGCGTGCGCGGTAACCGATCCAATGCCGCACGAACGCCGCGCCGATCACTGCGAGTGCTGCGGCAGCGAGTACCCATACGACGACGGCGACGACGTGCAACGCAGGAAGGTCGACGGGCAGTGTGGCGGCCGCGGTGGCGACGATGCCGGTTCCCATGACGGCGGCGAACCAGTTGGGGGTGATGTGCTCGACGGTCCGCCTGCGCGACAGCCGGGGTGCATACGAGACGGACTCGAGGACGGTCATGACTTCACTGTGCGCGACGCGGCCCATGTCCGGTAGGCAGCAATTCGCCATCCAGTCATAACCGGAGATTATGGCTGGATGGACCCTGCGACCGTCAGAAGTTCTGCGGCCGGGCCACTGGGCTCACGGCCCGATCGCCAGATGGCGCGCAAGTCTCTGTGCAGGGACAGATCGGGGAGCGGCACTCCGATCAGACTGCCCGCCGCCAGCTCCGTCGCGACGGCCAGTGAACTGAGGACGGCACCGCCGATCCCCGCCGCCACAGCGGACTTGATAGCCGTCGTCGACGACACTTCCAGTAGAGGAGTCGTGGGCGGGCCGAAACCTGCTGCAGCAACCGCACTCTCGTACACCGACCTGGTTCCCGACCCGGCCTCGCGGGTGACCAGCGCCGTCTCGACTACCTGCGCGGTCGACGGTGCAGTCCGTGCCCACGGATGTCCGGGTGCCACGACGAGAACCAGTTCGTCGGTTGCGACGGTGCGGTACGTGAGTTCGGCCTGGACACTGGGGTTTTCGATGAACCCCAGGTCTGCGTCTCCGGCCAGCACCGTCGCGGCGACCACCGCCGAATTGCCCGAGCTCAGCGTGGGCACGATCTGGGGCAGTTTTGTATGCAGCGTGACCAGCCAGCGTGGCAGAAGATACTCTGCGACAGTCTGACTGGCCGCGATCTGCAGGTGACCGATGCGCTCGGCGTGCAGCGTGGCGATCGCCGTCGCCAAGTCCTCTGCCGACCGGACGACCGGCGCTGCCCAGCTCGCGACGAGCTCGCCGAACTCCGTCAGCACCGTTCCGCGTGCGCCTCGCTTCAACAACGGCGCTCCGACGCGACGCTCCAGCGCGCGAATGCGAGAACTTGCCGCGGGCTGCGACATGCCGTGGGCGTGTCCGGCACGGCCGATGCTGCCGAGCTCTGCCACCGACAGCAACAGATCGATGCTGGTGAGATCGGCAACGTGAGGGGGAAGCGGCACAGGTCGAGCCTACGGCGACGGGAGTCAGTAGTCGCTGAACAGGTCCAGTTCGGCGTCGGGCTCGGGTAGGTCCTCTGGGTCTCCGGGGTCGTCCGGATCCTCGGGATCGCTACGTTCGTGCAGCACCGAACCCACCAGGGCGGTGACGTCGATGGCCGCGGGATCGGGAATGGGGTGACCCTCGACGAAGGCGAGTCGCTCCGCAGACAAATACGCCAGACGCACCGCCTGCACCACCAGGACGCGTCGCAGACCCTCGGACACCTCACCGCGCTCGCGAGTGACCGCAGCCAATCGGGAGATGGTCTCCGCGCGTCGCGCGATCCGAATGTCGGGGTGCCCGCGCTCTATTCGGGTCTGCTCGGAGATCAGTGACCGCCGCAGTGACGCGGGCAGAGTGATGGGCTCGGAGACCGGCGGGATCTTCTCGTTCAGGATCGCCTTGTGCCGCGACTTGTCGATGGCCTCGAGGTACGCCGTGTACTCGTGGGCGTTCAAATCTCGTTCGGCTGCGCGGAATCGTTCTGCGCCGTCTGACTTCTTGAGGTCCTCGTACTGCCAGAGCGGCCAGATCTCGATCTCCGCGACCTCGAACACGTCCAGCACGCGCATCGCGACGGCGTCGGTCCGCTGATTGGTCAGATGCCGCTGTACCCGAACGCTGAGCTTCTCCTTGGTCTGCCCCACGTAGATCGGCTCGCCGTCGTAGTCGTAGAACGCATACACGCCCCACTTGGCCGCCGACCAGACGCGTCCTCGATCGTCCTTCTCGCTCAGCACTTCTCGCAGTGCAGCTCGAAATGACTGCACATCGTCCGCAGGCAGACTGCTCTTGCGCGGCGCGACCGCCGACGCCCGCAGCGAGGACTTACCGTGACTGGACATGCGCAGCAGTCGCATTCGGCGCGATGGAACCGAGTGTCCCGTTCACCAGGGGCATCAGGTAGTGCTCCGCCAGCCACGCGACCACCGGAACGCACACCGCATCACCGAAACCGAAAAGTGCCTGGTTGTTCCGCAGACCGCCGAGCGTGTAGTCGCCGGCGCCCATCAAGCGGGCGTACTCGAGAGGCGTCATCCAGCGCACCTGCAACCGGCCGTGGCCGATCTTGACCACCGCCTGCTTCGACGACCCGCCGCGCGCAGTACGCAGGCAGCCGGAGATGTCGTCGGGGCGAGCCTCCCACACCGCGACGCCGTTGCGGGTACGACGGTAGGCGGTACGGTAACTGACCTTGCGCGCCTTCTTCAGAATCTCGATGCGCTGCAACTGAATCGGAGACAACGAGCGTACGAACGCCTCGGTGCGGTCTGCATCCCACCAGCGCTCGTCGCGGTAATCCATCCGCTCGACCAGATCGCCGAGACCACTGGTCAACGGGATCGGCGGGCTGGGCAGCGGAGCCCGATGCGTCGACAGCGTCGAATCGCCGTAGACCGCCTGCAACCAATCCGGACGCAGTTCACTGTTGGGATCGCGGGCATCCTCCGGCGGATGTTGCGCACCGATCAGGAACAAACGAGGACGGGACTGCGGGACGAACCGTCGAGCATCGATGGTGAGGACGTCCACCGAATAGCCGAGTTCGTTGAGCTCACGGACCGCGGCCGCCAGATCGTCGCCCCCATGACTGGTGGCCAGACCGACGACGTTCTCCAGCGCGACCACCTCGGGACGACCGTCACCCATTTCGTCCAACACCCGAGTGAAGTGCCGAAATGTCGAGGAGTTCTTGCCCGCGAGACCGGCCCGGCCCCCGGCCAACGACAGATCCGTGCACGGAAACGACGCCCATGCCAACGACAGACCGTCCGGCAGATCGTCGCCGCGCGTGCCGGCAACATCCCCGAGCTGAAAATGGGCCGCGTCGTCACCGAAGTGTTGGCGATACATGTGGTGCTTGTCGCGCTCGATGTCGTTGGCCCAGCACACCTCGAAACCGGCCTGCTCCAAGCCCATTCGCACCAAACCGATACCGGCGAAGAACTCGGCGACCGTGGGAATCCGATCGCGCGCGGACACCGAGGAACCACCCGGCACCACAGTCAACTTCGGCATGCACTCAGGCTAGTACAGAGCCCCGACAGACTCGCTTTCCTGGTCATTCCGCTGGCTGCACTCCGGCTTTTCCTGGTCATTCCGCTGGCTGCACTCCGGCCTTACGCCGTGGTCGCCAACGCCGCCGCCAGTCCGAACGCCACCGTCAGCAGACAGACATGAGCGGCAGCTCGCCGCACCGAGTAGTCCGCCGTGGAGCGGTGCGCAGTGGCGGTCGGCAACCACGTGCGGCGGATCCGAGATGCCAGGGCCACCAGGATCACGGTCATCACGACTTTGGCGAGAACGATTCGGCCGTAACCAGTCTCGATCGCAGCCGCCGGGCTCTCCAACTTCAGTACCGCGTCGAATACGCCCGTCAGGGTCACCCCGACGACGCACCACAGTGCGATCCGGGAATAGGCCGGCAAAAGCGTCGCCCACGCTGTCTTGGTCCGCAGACTCAGCGCCATCGCGCCGAGCACACCGAGCCACACCGAGGCGCACACCACATGCACGGCAACGGCAATGGACCCGAATGCGAATTGCGACATGTGTCCGGTGATCGGTCGCGCGACCAGGGCCAGCGCCGCCAGTGTGACCACGGGAACCGGGGACCAGGATGCGTCTCGTCGATATCCGAGAACGCCCATGGCGCACAGAACGAGCGCGAGGAGCACCGTCGTCGCGCCGAGTCGACCGACGGAGATCGACGCGACGAAGGCCGCAAATGCACTCGGCGACAGCGCCGTCACTGCTCGGCCCTCGGCCTCGGCTGCGGCCGCTGCCAACAGGACGAACTCGGCCACCGCCCACAGACCCGACAGGAACCCGATCGACCGCCACATCACCAGCGAGTCGAGGGCGGGGCGTCGAGATGCGGAATTACCGTCCAGGACAGCGAGAATTCCGAACCCCAACACCACCGAACCCGACGCGACAGCGATGACGCGGAGCCACGACGACCCGCTGGGAAAGGTGGGGTACGCCAGTGCGAACGCTGCCGCGACCCCCACCACCGCCGAGGCTGCGGCGGCGAGCACGAGCCGAACGCTCCTCTCGCTCACCGCAGCCACGTCGGATCTACTTCTCGCTCTTCGGCTTACGCTGGTCTTTCGGCTTACGCAGTGCGAATGCCAATGCTCCGCCGAAGGCGAGGACCGCAACCACGACCAGCGCGATGGGACCGTAACCGCCGAGGAACCCGTCCTCGGATTCTTCCGAGGTGCCCGACGCATCGGCCGGTGCCCCGGGTGTTCCGGACCCTTCCTGCGTCAGCGTGAACGTGGCCGTGCCACTCACCGGATGACCGTCTGCCGAGGTGATCCGGTAGGCGAGGGTGTACTCGCCGGCAGGGCCCAGATCGCCGACATCGACGACCACGCTCTGGCCCTCGATGCGAGCATCGCCTTTCGACCAGATGTTGCCGTCGGGGCCGACGACGTTCAGCGTTGCGAATTGCGACTGCGGCACCTCGTTGAAAGTCACCGATGCCGTCGCCGGAGATGCGTCGAGCGAGGAGCCGTCGGCCGGGCTGTACCCGGTGACCTGCGAATGAGCCGAGGCCATCGGAGCCGCGATCAGCAGTGCCAGCAAGGCCACCGCCGATACGACCACGGCTTTGGCGGACACGGTCAGCGCCCTCACGAGCGTCGGCTCCGTACGGTTGCACCGATTCCGAGGCCGGCGCCGACGGCACCGAGAACGAGCCCGGCACCGGCAATCCACCGGGCGGTGGTGTCCGAGGAGGACGTGGACGTCTGCTCGGCTGCGTCCGTCGTCTCGGCGTGGGCTCCGCCGTGTGCGTCACCGCTCGACGCTGCGAGGGTCAGTGTGGGAGCGGGCAATTCGGGCTCGCTGCCGTCCTCGGTCATCGGCTCGTTCCACTGCACGACCTCACCGTCGGTGTAGGTCTGGGTGGCCGGGAACGACACGGTTTCCTGCTCGGGCAGCGGCCCCGCGGAGAGCAGGAACTGCTGGAACTGGCCCGGACCGACCTCGGCACCGGGATTCGCCGTCCAGGTCACCGACACGGCGAGATCGGCGGAGTCCTTCTCGACGGTGGACGTCCACCCCGGAATGGGCTGGGTGCGAGCAGAATTGAGGCCGGGCAAGGTGACCTTGACCGAGTTGGTCGATGCGGTGTCGGACTCGGTGGGGACGCGGAACGTCAGGACCGAGTAGCCGCCCTGCGCGGCGTCGGGCGCGGAGACGACCACATGGGCGGAGGCTGCGCCTGCGCCGATCAGCAGTGCGCCGACGGTGGCACCGGATACGAACAAGGCACGCGGAATGGAACTCTTCATGAGTGTTGGGTCATTTCTGTACGGAGGTGGAAAGAGGATGTCGGATCAGAGTTACGAGCTGATCGACATCGGAGGCCCACGACGAGAAATGGCCCAGTCCAGGGCAATACCGTGCACCGACGGCATCGCGACGGAGAACCGGACGCGACCGACAGCAGAACCGTCGGGCAGGGGAGCGAGGAGCGCGAGAACGGCACGAACAATCGATGTGATCGGGCCGTAGAGACGTTCGGCTGCGGCGATCAACAGCGCGGCGACCAGCGACGCGGCCGCGTGAAAGCCGATCATCGCGGCGCTGGGCAGCAGCGAATGGCTGTGTGACGAGCCCGACATGCCGGCCATGTCGCTCAGGCTCAGTGCGGTATGAGCGAGGAGTTGGCCACCCATCAGGGCGGGCAACAGAACAGTCGAGCGACGCGGAACGGCAGTCATGGCACCGACGCCGAGGCTGACCACGATCAGCAGAGCCAGGCCCGATCTGCTGAGATAGCCGCCGCCCGCCATTCCGTGCGCAGCAACCGCCAGCGCGGCGGTGACCGTACCGACAGCTCCGCCGCGAAGCGGTGCAGCAGAGCCGTCGGTCATCGGATGGTCGGTGAGATCAGCGCACGCCGAGGCGAGCGAGCACGTCCGCTTCGATGCCGTCGAGCTCAGCGGAAATGGCGGCGTGGGCAGTCTTGCGGCGTGCCGGCGGCATCTGCTCGGCGGCGCGGACAGCGGTGGTCAGATCGTCGAGACGCTCGCTGATCGCGGCACCGAAACTCTTGGTCTCCGGATCCGAATGACGCGATCCGATGGTGCTCAGCGACTTCTCGGCACCGGCGATCCGGGCACTGAGCTTGCCGCCGTGGCCCGAGTACTCGCTCAGCTGATCGGGTGCGACACCCAGCTGCTGCGCCTTGCGGTTGTCGAGCTGCCCGCGAACGACGGTGGCAGCGCGGTAGGCGATCGGAGCCAGCACCGGCAGCAGAAGCCGAGCAATACCGAGATACTTACGAATCTGAGCCACGTTCAGCGTGCCGGCCGCAGCCGCCTTCTGCTGAGCCCGCAACGCCGAGACCTGCGCCTTCTCGACATTCTTCTGCGACTTCGCCTCCACCGCGCTGAGCTTGCGCTGCGCCTTGGCGATCGACTTCAGCTGCTTGCGCTCGTTCTTCGCGCCGAGCTTCGCCTCCAGAGTGGCCTTGTGCTTGAGGGCCTTCGCCTCCGCCTTGCGAGTGGCACGACCTTTGCGCTTACGGAACAGACCCATCGACAAGGCTCCTGACATGTGCTGCTAGGCGGTAACGGTGCGTTCCACACAGCCTAATAGGCAGCTGTTCTTCTTCGGCTGTCGGAGGGCTCACCTAATGTCTAGCGGTGTGAACGGTCAACGAGATGCGGCAGCGTCGCACGCACCTGTGCTGCTCGACGCCGGATCGTTGACGCGATGTCGGCACCGGCTCTATCTCGACACCGCCTACGGGGCGCTCCTGCGCGGTGAACCCGAGAATCCCGGGGTGCGGCAACGCCGAGAGGCGGCCCAGGCGCATCGCCAGAACATTCGCGCGCAGTTGGCAGCGGCCGACCCCATGCAGTGGACCGAGATCGACGAGCCCACGGCCCGTGCTGCGGCCGATGCGACCGTCGCGGCCTGCAGCGCAGGCGTCGAACGTATCTGGAACGCAGTTCTGCCACTCGAACGCGATACCGGCCGCCGCGGACGGAGCGAGCTTCTCGTGCGTGACGCGTCGGGCGGCTACATTCCGGTGATCGTCGTCAATCACAAGGTCACCGACCCCGGGCGCGGTGCGCGCACCACACCGCTCACGCATTGGGCTCCCGCCGTCGACGAGACCCGCAAGGTGCGCAGCCAGTTGCGCGATCAGCTCCGCCTCGCGCACCTGTACCGCATGCTCGCCCACGAGGGCTTGGCCACGGCCACCCCGGTCGGAGGCGCAGTGGGTTATCGCGGAGAGTGCGTGTTGGTACACGACCTGACTGCCGCGCTCGACGAATACGATATTCGCTTCGCGGACCGGCTTGCTGTCGCGAGCGGTGACGCGGTGACCGTTCCCTCGCAGATCAGCGAATGCCGTTCGTGTGCTTGGTGGTTCGACTGCAAGCCACAGTTGGTGGCGGCCCGCGACGTCTCACTCGTCGCATCGGGATCCCGAGCGGACGTACTGCGCAGCGTGGGAGTGCGGACGATCGACGAGCTGGCGCAATGGACCGGTCCGGCTCCCGAGGAGTGGCCCTTCGGCAACTTCGAAGACGCGGTGTCCGCGGCGTTGGCTTGGCGTGCCGACGTGCCGCTGCTGCGTCGATCGGAGACCGTGACGGTCCACCGCGCCGACGTGGAGGTGGACGTCGACATGGAGAGCTATCAGGAGCACGGTGCGTACCTGTGGGGCACGCTCCTCACCGAGGCAGGCGGACCGCCGCCGGAGTATCGCGGCTTTGTCACGTGGGATCCGCTGCCCACCGTCGACGAAGGACGCTCGTTCGCGGTGTTCTGGAATTGGTTGATGGACACGCGAGCCGATGCCGCGGCTCGCGGGAAAACCTTTGCAGCGTATTGCTATTCGCGACAAGCCGAGGACAAATGGCTACTCGACTCGGCCCGACGCTTCGCCGACGTCCCCGGAGTGCCCACCGAGGCGCAGATACGCGAATTCATCGACAGCGAGCAGTGGGTGGATATCTATCAGGCCGTCAGCGACCAGTTCATCTGCCCGAACGGCAAGGGGCTGAAGAAGATTGCCCCGGTGGCCGGATTCTCCTGGCGCGACGAGGAAGCCGGCGGCGAGGCGTCGATGGGCTGGTACCGCGAGGCTGTCGGATACGACGCCGATCCCGATCACACCCAGCGAGAACGGCTACTCGTCTACAACGAGGACGATGTGCTCGCCACCAAAGTGTTGCGCGAGTGGATGTCCGACCGCGCCGAGCACGAGATCCCGACCGTGGCGGACCTGCGCGCTCGCGTGTGACCCCGCGCCCGAGAAGTCGGGGCCACACGCGAAAGGACTTCTAGCGCGGTGCCATCCGGATCGCGCCGTCCATGCGGATCGTTTCGCCGTTGAGGTAGTCGTGCTCGGCGATCATCTGCACCAGCTGGGCGTACTCGCTGGGCTGCGCGAGACGCGACGGGAAGGGCACGGACGCCTCGAGGCCCTGACGGTATTCCTCGGTGACACCGGCGAGCATCGGGGTGTCGACGATGCCGGGGGCGATGGTGTTCACGCGAATGCCGACCTGGGCCAGGTCGCGGGCCGCAGTGATGGTCATCGCGTGCACGCCGCCCTTGGAGGCGGTGTAGGCGATCTGGCCGATCTGACCCTCGAATGCGGCGACCGATGCGGTGTTGATGACAACGCCGCGCTGGCCGGCGTCGTCGACGGTGGACTGCGACTGAATGCGGTTGGCGGCCAGCCGCATCACGTTGAACGTGCCGAGCAGGTTGATGGTGATGACCGTGCGGAACAGCTCGAGATCGTGCGGTCCCTTCTTGGACAGGATGCGACCCGCCCAGCCCACGCCTGCACAGTTGACGACGATGCGCAGCGGCACACCGGACTCGACGATGGTGTCCAGTGCGGCCTCGACCTCGGCCTCACTGGTGACGTCGGCGGGAATCAAGGTCACCCCGTCCGGGACGCCGTCTCCGGCGCGCTCGATGGACTGCGGCAGATCGAGACCGAACACCGTGACGCCCGCGCCTGCCAGACGTGCTGCGGTTGCTGCTCCGAGGCCCGACGCGCCACCGGTGACGAGTGCTGCTGTTCCTGAAATCTCCACGTCGTACGATCCCCTTCGTTAGCGGTGTCGGGTCGCGGCACAGGCAGCGACCACGCTGTGTTCTGCACCATAACCGGCGGGGGACCTCACCCCACTCCCAGGCACCCCGCTCTCCCGCACCCGACTCTCCCGCACCGAGGGGTCGGTCGGCCTACCGCCCTTCGAGTGACGGTGATACTCCCTACGGATTCGTGAGTCCATGCTCGTTGTCACTTCTGCGCTCGTCATCACTTCTGCGGCGAAATGTACGAAGCCCGGTCAGGATTGCGGCCGCAGCAAACAAACAAGTAGCCACCCAGGACCAGATCGAAAACTCACCGTCCTGAGTTCGACTCACGGAAACATCGGTCCACAGCAGCGTCAGTGCCGACCAGAAGAAGACCCACCTTGTTCCGATCGGAAAATTCATCGCCAACTCCTTGCATCCCGACGGGAGCCCGTGCCCCGGTGACACTGAATCGTGGTCGTTCCATCACATGCAGCCAACGTTATCGCCTCGGCCGGCTGCGACGGGCCGGCCTCGACGAAACCGCATCCGGCCAGGAGTAGTAGGACGGCGGCCGATGAGGGTCGGCTCCGGCCCCACACCAGGCAGGACGGAACCTCACTCCCGTGCCCGCCGATCAGGGCAGAATGCGGCCGGAGTCGTCGTACTCGACTCGCTGGGCACCGTCACCGAAGTCGTCGAGCAGAATCGTCGCCGCGGCCGGTCGGCCCGGAGGCAGCAAGCGAACCGTCACCGATCCCGTCACGGCACCGTCCAGACTGCTCGACGCCCCCGCCGCGATGTCGTTGCGGACCTTCTCGCTCAATGCTGTGGGGCTTCGGTCGTCGAGCATCGTGACCTCGACGCCACGGGCGCGAGCCGAGCGTGCCGCTCTGGCCAACTCGGGCAGTACGAGCCCGCGGGCCCGCAGGGTGTCGCGGAGCTCGGCTTCGAGGAGTCGGCACGCCAGGACTTCCTCGTCGGTGAGGTCGGGGCCGTCCGCGATGCGCTGCAGGAGCGGGCGCGCGAGCGTATCGAGGCTGGCCAGGCGCGCGTCGCGTTCTTCGAGTACCGCCGCAGCGGCGGCCTGGGCGGCGATGCGGATGGTGGATTGTTCACGGAGCTCGAAGATCGCTGCACCGAGGGGTCGGATGGTGAAGGCGAAGAACGTCGCCATCAACAACGGAGCAATATTGATGGCGCTGAACGACAACCCGAACAGTGCGCCTTGACCCGTCCAGGCTGCCCAACCGACGACGACAGACATCGTGAGCGCGAGTCCGAACCACGCGGCCGGCGTGCGGCCACGGACACACATGAACGTGTAGATCACGACGGACATACCCAGAGGCCAGGACTGCAGACTGCCGGTCAGCGGCACCGGCACCACGGCGAAGACGAACGACGCGGCCACCGGCCCGGACACTGTGAGCAACGCCGTGGACCGTGGGCTCAGCGGATCCCCCGGCGCTCTGAGCAGCAGGATGACCGCGGCCGAGAACACCAGCACCGAGACGAACGGCGGCCACACCGCGGACATACCCTTCAGCGTCGCCGACGCACACACGGCGCACGCGAGGATGTAGAAGCCGGCGACGGCGTACGCGGCCCCCGACTTCATCGACAGCAGGTCGCGAACATCCTCGCCGTTCATCGCGCCCAGCTCAATCGCACAGTGGTTCCGCGGCGGGAGGTGTCGATCTCGGCCGAACCACCGTCGAGCTGACGCATCCGCCCCTCGATGCTGACGGCGACGCCGAGTCGGTGCGGAGGCACCGAGCGTCGATCGAAGCCGATACCGTTGTCTCGCACGATGACTCGCAGTGCCGACGGGGCCAGCTCGACCGTCACCGATCTGGTCGACGCCTGAGCGTGAACGACGCTGTTGCGCAGTGCTTCTGCTAGTGCGCCCGCGATCGACCGGACCGCATCGGCAGGGTAGTTCGCCGAGGAATCGGCGGGGTCCTCGCGGGCCCTGAAATCGATCGACTCGTCGACCGTCGATGCGGAGGCCCGCATCAGAGCGATCGTGTCGTCGACGGTGAAATCGTGTGTCGCAGTGTCGGTGTGCAGTCCGTCCAGATGGGCCAATGCCGAACGTGCTTGACGGGCCAGGCTGGCAGTGCGGCCCTGGCGAGCGACCGCCAGCAGTGACGACATGACCTCGTCGTGGATGAGGGCGTCGAACCGTTCCCGTTCGACTTCGCGTGCATTCGCCGCAGCCGCCCGTGCGGCATCGCCGTGGGTGGCGCTGATGGTGGCGTCGAGAATGCGACCGGTACGCAGTGCGGCCAGAGTCGCGGCGACGAACACCGTGCAGAACATCAGACCGAAGAATATTTCGGCGATGATGTTGCTGCGAGGAAACGGCTCTCGCACAGCTTGATTGATCAGTTGCACGATCACCACCGAGACGGCCGTGTGCACGAATGCCGGGATGGGTCGCCACACGGTCGCGGCCGCGAGTGAGGCCAGGCCGGGGAATGCGGACAGGAACATTCCGCTCCGATCGAAGGTGGTCCCGTCCCAGGCCACCCACCACAGCAGGGCCATGACCGGGAATGCCAACGCTGCGATCGAACCCGCAACCTGGCTGACCCTGATGCTCGGGTGAAAGGTGAAGGCTCCGAACGCGAGACCGGTACCGAACACGACGATCACGGCGGCCGGGGTCCACCACCCGGGGACCGTGACGCTGCTGCGCGCGATGTCAGGAACGAGCAGCAGTAGATACGCCGCGTAGCCGGTACCGACGAACCGGCCGAAGATCCTGATGAGCCGATCGGTCGAACGGTGTGCCGCGTCGCTACCCGTCGCCTGCAGGTTGTCGTTCATTCACTCCTCCGCGAGGAGTGTAAACCAAGGTCAGACGTCTTCGGTGGTGCTGCGCTTCTCCACTTCCTGCGGAGCGTCGCTGCGGGAGCGTCGGACGAACGCAGCGGCAACGACGAGGGCCGAGATCGCCACCACGACTGCGGCCGCCACGTACGGAGCCGACGTACCCGGCATCAGTCCCTCGAAGAACAGGACCGCGCCGAAGACGAAGAACAGAATGGCCGCACCGTACTGAATCATCCGTTCCGGCAAATGCTTTCCGAGAACGGCACCCAGCACGATAGCGAGGGCGTCGGCGGCGACCATGCCTACTGTCGAGCCGATCCACACTCCGACCCAGTCGTTGTCGGCGGCCAGAGTGACGGTGGCCAGCATCGTCTTGTCGCCCAGTTCGGCGAGGAAGAACGCGGACGCGATGGCCAGGAAGGCCGACTTGGTGACTCGCGACGCCTTGGCACCCTCGTCGTCGGACAGCGAATCTCCGCGCAGGGTCCACAGACCGAACACGACGAACGCGAGCCCGCCGACGATCGAGATGGCTTCGGTGGGGATGGACACACCGAGGAAATGGCCGACGGCGACCGAGACCAGATGCACGACGGTCGTGGCCACCGTGATGCCGCCGATGACGACGTACCACTTGTAGCGCAAGGCGAACGTCATGGCCATCAGCTGGGATTTGTCACCCAGCTCGGCCACGAAAATGACAGCGAAACTCAACAGTAGAGCGGACAGCACAGCAGACTCCTCGGTCGTCGAACGGACCGAAGGTCTCGCCCACCGGAAGTACCGGTTCAGGTGCCGGGTCGTGGAAAACGACCAGTATGTCGACACGTTGATTGGGGGCTACTCCCCTTCGCTGCAGACGACTTTAAGTGCCGTTTCTCCAATTGTCCAATGCGCCAATAAGTTTGGGGACCCGAAAAATCGTGTACGGGGAGCGGTCAGGATGCGAGGAGCATCGCCAAAACTGCGGTGTCGGGATCGCTGATCGGATCGAGGCCGACCCGACTGATCATCGACGTCACGGTGCCGTCGGATTCTGCCTCCACCCACGCGGCCCGGTGATCGAGGCCCAGATGCGGAAGACCGGGCAGCAGAACGCAACCCGAGGCCGCGCCCGCACATTCCGGCAGAGAAGGCGTCGTCTCCGACGGTGGATGCAGCATCAGCAACGCGGCCGGCTGATGGTCCGAGAACCGCCCGGGAGCCAACGCGAAATCGCCGATCACCGGTCCCTCGGCCAACACCAGGCCGACCGTCCCCGGCTCCGGATCCTCGGGCAGCTCCTCCCGCACCCCGAACACCGTCGACGTCGCCAACAGACCCGGCATCGACGCGACCCGGACGGCCAGCGCCAGGAATTGAGCCCACTCCTTGGTGGTGTCCGGCCAACGACCGGAGATCACGAACCCGCGCAGTAGACCGGCGGCGTGAAAAGGCGAGACACCGATGAGATCTCGATCGTCCATTGCGCATCCCTCCCAGACAGGTACGAGGCAGAAGCCGGGTACACGACGTTGGGTAAGGAGAAGAATGACCCGAAAACGGCTGGCACACAAGATGGGGAGAGTGCCAGCCGAAAACGTAGCCGGCCCACGGCGGCTCGCCAGCCGATACGCTGCTGCGGTGAAAAACAGAGGATCCGCCCGGCGAACCGTCGTCTCGTTGCTGTCCATGGCGCTACTGCTGACTGTCGCCGCATGCAGTCGGGAAGAATCGACCCCGGGCGAGACCGGCGGCGAGGTTCGCACCGTGCAGCATGCGTTCGATGAGACGAGTGTTCCCGTCGATCCACAGCGCGTGGCCGTGCTCGACGGCGACCGCACGTTGGAAGCCGTCGTCGCGTTGGGCATCCAACCCGTCGCGGCAGTGAAGCCGCCGCTCACCGGTGACTACGCACCCGTCGTCCGGGATCGGCTCACCACCGAACCGATCGACATCGGATCCGTCGACGCCGACGTCGACATCGAGGCTCTGACGGCTGCCGCACCGGACCTGATCGTCATGCGAACGACGGGTGAGGACAACCGAGCGCTGTACGACCGGGTCGCCCCGATCGCGCCGACCGTCGTCGTGGAATACACCCCGGCCTCGTGGCAGAACACCTTGCAGCAGCTGGCGGGAATCTTCGATCGGCAGGAGATCGCCGACGGTTTGCTGGCGGACTATCGACAGGCGGTCGACGAATCCGAGTCACGCTCACCTCGGGAAAACAGCACGTTGACCGTCGCGCGAGTGCGCACCGACTCGTTGCGGTACATGACGCAGGACGGATCGTTTCCTTACGCCGTCCTGGCCGATCTCGGCTACCGCGCGCCCGCACAGCAGGATCGCGGATCAGACGCGGTGCAGACCGTCGACGTCAGCCCGGAACTGATCGACGTGCTGGCGGCCGACGACATCCTTCTGCTCACCGATGCCGGGACGGAGGACGCCGTGGCGCAACTGCGACAGAACCCGCTGTTCACCGGTCTCGGAGCTCGGGTGACCGAGCTGCCGTCCAAGAATTTTCTCTTCGGCAACGTGCTGACTGCCCAGGCCCTGGTCGAGACCGCGACCGAAATCGGGGGCTGACGTGCCGGCATCCGAACGCTGGGTCGGCTGCGCTGCAGTGGCGCGCGAGAACGACGAACCGCTTCGCGGGACAGCTGCACGCGCACACGGCTGGGTGTTGATCGAGCACCGAGGCCCGTGGGGGCGTGAACCGTGGGGGCCGGACGGGCCGCTGGGTCGAATCGGCACCGAACTCTCGCGTCGCTGCAAGGCCGTCGGGATACGCCCGCAACTGGTGCGAGAAACGCACGGCAGGCGTGAACCCACCGAGACGCGACAGGTGTTTCTCGCGCACTCGGGTCGCCGCGGCCCGTGGCTGGAGAAATACACGGTCGATACCGTCGAGCAGATTCTCGAACTACCGCTCGAAGCCGCCGCGGCGGGCACCCCACCTGGGATCGGGACTCGCGTCGACCAGCGGCTCTACCTCGTCTGCACGCACGGAAAAAAGGATCCGTGCTGCGCGGTGCTCGGTCGGCCGGTGGCGGCGGCCCTCGCCGGACCCAGCGGGCGGGTATGGGAATCGACGCACCTGGGCGGCGATCGATACGCAGCGGGCATGGTGGCCCTGCCCGACGGCAGCTACTACGGCAACCTCGAACCGACCAACGCGCAGGCCGTCGTGGACGACCACGACCGCGGGCACCTCACGCTGCGCCACTACCGAGGCCGCTGCACCGACGACACCGTCGCCCAGATCGCCGAACACGCAGTACGAACCGAATACGGGCTCACCGGCATCGACGACGTCCACCCGTCCGATGTCACGTCGTCCGATGTCGCGTCGGATGTTGTGGTGGTGACGACGTCGGGAAGCGTGCAGGTACACGTGACACCCGATCCCGAGCCCCCGCGCCGAACGACCTGCCGTTCCGAGGACGTCGCGAGACCGGACCACGGCGTCGCAACCATCGGGTCGGTGCCCGCCGCCGGGAGGGCGTGACCTTCGAAATGCGACAGGGCCACCGCGTCGAACGCGGTGGCCCTGTATGCGATTGCGCGTCGTGCGGCAATCTCGAAACCTACGGGAAGATCAGGCCCGGGGTCTTCGACGTGGCGGCCTCGAAACGAGCCTGGACGTCGGCCCAGTTGACGACGTTCCAGAACGCCTTCACGTAATCGGCCTTGACGTTCTTGTACTGCAGGTAGAAGGCGTGCTCCCACATGTCGACCTGCAGCAGCGGAATGATGCCCAGCGGCACGTTGGCCTGCTGATCGTAGAGCTGGAAGGTGAGGAGCTTCTTGCCCAGCGAGTCGTAGCCGAGCACTGCCCAGCCGGAGCCCTGCAGGCCGTTGGCAGCAGCGGTGAACTGTGCGCGGAACTTGTCGAACGAACCGAACTGGTCGTCGATCGCGGCACCGAGTTCGCCTTCGGGCTTGTCGCCACCGTTGGGCGACAGGTTCTTCCACCAGATGGAGTGGTTGACGTGGCCACCGAGGTGGAACGCGAGGTTCTTCTCCAGCAGGAAGATGCTGCCGTGATCCTCGGCCTCGCGGGCTGCAGCCAGCTTCTCGAGCGCGGTGTTGGCACCGGCGACGTAGGTGGCGTGGTGCTTGGAGTGGTGGAGCTCGTTGATCTCGCCCGAGATGTGCGGCTCGAGGGCGGAGTAATCGAAATCAAGGTCGGGCAAGGTGTACTCGGACACGTGGTTCCCTTCTCTAACGACGCCGTGCCCATCGCGTGATGCGGGCACGTTCGTCCTACTGCGGATCTTTCGTAGGGTTCAACCCAATCTCATTCCTACCCCTTGTGCAACCGTTGTAACCGAGATGCTCTTCTCGGAATAAATCCACGTGAACAAGACAGTCGAATTCCTGGGCTGCGAAAACCTGCGATTGTCACGAAATAGTTGCGTAACAGCGCCGAATTGGTCCACACCATGAACGGAACCTAAACTCGAGGGTGTGAAAGGGGACCGTCCGAACCGAAATTCGGTCGACGAGTCCGCCGCCGCACCGCCCGTGACCGCGCCCCGCGTCCAGATGAACGGTGCCGATCTCCTGCGCGTCATCGCCGTCTGCGCCGTCCTCTACTCGCACATCTCGTTCTACCTACTCGACGACGTCGGCGGCGACTGGTGGATGCTCGACATCGTCAACCTCGTCCTCATCGACGACATCGGCCTCAACCTCCACCTCTCCTTCGTGGGCGTGAGCATGTTCATGCTGCTCACCGGACTGCTCATCACCCGATCCGCTATGCGGCAATCGCGTCGGGACTTCATGGTCGCGCGCCTCGCCCGACTCGTGCCCGCCCTCTGGTTCGCCATCGCCCTGGCCGTCGTACTCGTCAAACTCGGCGTCAACGGCATGTTCAGCGGACAACCCGGAATCAGCAACGGAGAGGCCGTACTCAGCTTCTTCCTCGGCGGCTTCTTCCTCCGACCCGAGGTCGCCGTACTGGGCGTCACCTGGACACTCGTCGTGCAAATCGTGTTCTACCTCTACTGCGTCGCAATGCGCTCGGCGCTCCGAGCAAGCCCGATCACCGTGCCCCTCATCGGAGCTGCACTCTGCACACTGGTGATCCTCTGGAACCTTTACCTGCCGCAGCCGTACACCATCCCGTTCCTCACCAAAGTCGCCGGAGTACTGCCCACCCTGTTCCTCGGCCAGATCTTCTACCTCGGCTGGGCGAAACTCGTCACCTGGCGCTGGATCGTCATCGGCGTCGTCGCACAGATCGAAGTGATCCGCCTCGCCATCGACGTCCACACCTTCTGGATGGGCGAGACCTACCTGTGGTCACTGCTCGTCGTCACCGGCACCGTGCTGCTCCTGGCTCGATACGACGGACCCATCACCCGCTGGCCCATCATCGGCTGGATCGGCACCCGCAGCTACGCCATCTACCTGATCCACACACTTGTGCTCTACCGCATCTACGCAGCCGTGGAACCGCACTTCGGACCCACCGCCGCCGTCCTGGCCTTCCTGACCGGCACCGCCGCACTCGCCGAAATCATCTACCGCTGGATCGAACTGCCCGCAGCACGACACATCAGCACGCGATACCGACAACTACGCACCCGATCTGCCGCTTGACCCAGCCCGCTGGGTAGCCACCCCCGCTGGGTAGTTCACCCCCGCTGGGTAGTCAATGTGACATTTGGTGGCCTTTTCGGGGGTGAATGTCACGTTGAGTGGACTGGAGTGGCACGACTGGGCTCGATCTCCCGCCGACCCGACTTCTCCGGTCGACCGACATCACCCGGGTGTCGGCCTCGCCGGCTACTCGCCCCTGCTGGGTAGTCAATGTGACATTTGGTGGCCTTTTCGGGGGTCAATGTCACGTTGAGTGGACTGGGGCGGATGGGAGGCGGGGGAGATCAGAGCTGCGGGATGACCTCGGAGGCGACCAGTTCGAGGTGATCGAGATCGGTGAGGTCGAGGGTCTGCAGGTACACGCGAGTCGCGCCGATGGCCCCGAAGCGGCCGATTTTGTCGACCAGTTCGGCGGGGCTTCCCGCGGCCCCGTTCTCGCGGAGTTCGGATACGTCGCGGCCGATGGCGGCCGCGCGTCGGGCGATGTCCTCTTCGGTGCGGCCGCAGCACAGGACGAGTGCGTTGGAGTAGACGATGGAGTCGGGGTCACGGTCGGCGGCGGTGCAGGCGGCGCGGACGCGTCCGAACTGCGTTTCGGTGTCGGCCAGTGAGGCGAAGGGGATGTTGAATTCATCCGCGTATTTCGCGGCCAGGGCCGGGGTGCGCTTCTTGCCTCCGCCGCCGATGAGGATGGGTGGACGCGGCGATTGGACGGGCTTGGGGAGGGCGGGTGAATCGGTGACGGGGTAGTGGGTTCCTGCGTGCGAGAACGTCTCGCCGGTCGGTGTTTCCCACAACCCGGTGATGACGGCGAGGGACTCTTCCAGTCGGTCGAAGCGCTCGCCGAGCGCCGGGAACGGCAGGCCGTATGCCTTGTGCTCGTCCTCGAACCAGCCGGCACCCAACCCCAGGTCGACGCGGCCACCGCTCATGGCGTCGACCTGCGCGACGCTGATGGCGAGTGGGCCGGGGTAGCGGAAGGTGGCGGAGGTGACCAGCGTGCCGAGCCGGATGGTCGACGTCTCACGGGCCAGGCCGGCCAGGGTGATCCACGCGTCGGTGGGGCCGGGCAACCCGTCGCCGCTCATTGCGAGGTAATGGTCGGATCGGAAGAAGGCACCGTAGCCGAATTCCTCCGCGGCTGTGGCGACCCGGAGGAGGTCGTCGTAGGTGGCGCCCTGTTGCGGTTCGGTGAAGACGCGTAGCTCGACCGAGGAGTGAGAAGTCATGTTTGCCAGGGTAATCAGCTTGGATAAACGACCGCAGACAACAGCTGTGTCAAATCACGATCGATCCACAGCCTTCGTTGGTACTCGATACACCGGCAATCAGTTGTGAGGCCGTGACCTGTGGATAGAAACCGGCACGGGCCCCGATTCTGTGCATCAACCTGTGGATATTGTGGATAACTTTCGTGAGGCAAAGTGACGTAGGTCATAGCTGGGGCCGTCCATCGTCAGGCGGGCACGAGTGGCAGTCGCGATCGCACCCGTGACAAGATCGAGAGGTGTCTCACCCCGAGCAGTCGCCCGCCGTCACCGTAGACCGCCTTCCGGTGCCGTTCCCGGAAGCGGCAGTGCTGCTCGACGTCCGGGAAGACGACGAGTGGCAGGCCGGACATGCACCCGGTGCCGTGCACATCCCGATGGGCGACATTCCGTCCAGAGCAGGCGAAATCGACAACCAATCCGAGATCTACGTCGTCTGCAAAGCCGGCGGGCGCTCGGCTCGGGTCGTCGAATACCTCAATCGCGTGGGCTACGAGGCCATCAACGTCGAGGGCGGGATGCTCGACTGGCATGCCGCCGGTAGGCCGATCCAGCGCGACGACGATTCGGACGAAGCGAGAATCATCTAGATGTCGGCACCGCAGGGGCGCGCACAGGCGTTCCAGGTCTGCGCCCGCTGCAGCACTCGCTGGGCGGTCGGCGCACGGCCGGGTACGTGGTGCCCCCGCTGCCACGGCGTGCTGCTCTCGCCGGTGTCCGCTCGGGCACCGGCACAGGGCCGCCGCAATTTTCGTTGGGTTGCGCGGCCTGCGTCGTCGAAGAGCAAAGCCGTCGGTCCCGCCCGGGTCGCGGCACCGACCCCCACTCCGCGGTACGACTCGACGCCCACGTGGGGGCTGCGTGACACCCCACGCGACCCCGCAGCACACACGCCCGTCGGCCGCGTCGAGCAATACGCAGCCAACGCGCAGACGTTCGTCTGGATCACGGCGCTGCTGCTCGGGCTGGCGGCGTTCGCCGAGCTGTTTCGCTACGGAATTCTGCTGTACAACCGCACCCGACTGCTGTCGCCGATCACGCTGGCAATTTCCGATGCGCTGGTCTATTTCGCACAGGTCGGCGCGCTCATCGTCGGTCTGCTCGCGCTGATCACGACGTCCTGCTGGCTGATACGGCAACGCCGGCTGGCCTACGCATCAGTCGGTGCGACCGAGCCGCGGTCGGTGCGATGGATGCTGCTGCTCTCGATGCTGCCTCTGGTTCGGATCGTCATGCCCGGGGTGTACCTGACGGAGATCGTGCGCCTCCGAGCCGAATCCGACGGCGACGTGTACCGCGAGCTCACCTTGATCCGGATCTGGTGGGCCGTCTGGGCGACGAGCAACGCGCTGGTCGTCGTGCAGGTGCTGTGGAGTCTGCGCAACACACTGCAAGCCCGCGCCGACGGCGTTCTGCTCGCCGCCGTCGTGGCGCTCGTGGCCGCAGTTTCCGCGGTGCTGACCCTGGCCGTCATGCGCCGACTCGAGGGCCGCACCCTGCGCGGTTCGGCGCTGTCTCGTCCTACCCGATGGGTCATCGCACCCAGCATCGAGCGAAAGACCACGCAGTCCGAGGCCACGCAGACCGAGGCCACGCAGTCCGAGACCAAGCAGGCCGAGGCCGAGACCGAGCAGAACGAGACCGATACTGAGCAGACCGAGACCGATACTGAGCAGACCGAGACCGAGCAGACCGACGCAGCTCGTGCGGACTCCGGGGCCGAGAAGGACGACCGGGCGGTGACGGTCTCGTGAGCCCGGACCGACGCGGCCCTTTGGTCGTCGCGCACCGAGGAGCATCTGCGGCGAAGAAGGAACACACGCTCGCCGCCTACGATCTCGCGTTGCGGGAGGGAGCGGACGGCGTCGAATGCGACGTCCGGCTCACGAAGGACGGCCGCATCGTGTGTGTGCACGACCGCCGCGTCGACCGAACCTCGAACGGCACCGGAATCGTCAGCGAGATGACCTTCGACGAGCTCGCCCGGTTGAACTACGGCGATGCTGACGAACCCGCCGAACTTCTGACGCTGCACGACCTGATCGCGCTGATTCTGGATTGGACCAGCAAGCCGGTCAAGCTCTTCATCGAAACCAAGCATCCGGTGCGCTACGGCTCGCTGATCGAGGCCTCGGTGCTGGCCGAGCTGCACCACTTCGGCATCGGCGCGCCAGCCTCGGCGGATCATTCGCGGGCGGTAATCATGTCTTTCGCGCCCTCGGCCGTGTGGCGAGTGCGCCGCTCGGCACCGATGCTTCCGACGGTCCTTCTCGGTGACAGCTCGCACTATTTGGGCGGCGGAGCAGCGACGACCGTCGGTGCCACCGCGGTCGGTCCGTCGATCCGGGCGTTGCGTGAGCACCCGACCCTCGTCGATCGAGCAGCCGCGTCGGGCCGTGCCAGTTACGTGTGGACGGTCGACGAGAAAGAGGACGTGGACCTGTGCCGCGAACTCGGTGTCGGGTGGATCGCGACCAACCATCCCGGACGAACGCGCGCCTGGCTGGAATCGAAGAACGTGTAGGTTTTCTGGCGTGGGTAAGAGCAAAAGAAACAGCGGACCGAAGCAGGACAGCAACCGGGCGGCCAAGCTCGCACAGCGTGAGGCCGAGCGGGCCAGCCTCGAGTCGGGGACGACGCGGCCGTTCGAGGGCCTGGCCGCAGAATGCGACCTGGTAGCGCTGCGCGAATTCGTGCCGTCGGCCACCGCCACCGCGCCGATCATCTCCGGCGGCCGCACCGTCACTCTGGCAACGGTATTGCCGGGAGCCGTCGCCGCTCTGGTACGTGAAGAGGCAGGCACTGTAGAAGGATTCGTCGGCCTGCAGGTGCAGTTGCAATCGAAAGACGTTGCCGCAGATATCAGTAGCGCGTTGGGCTGGGTCGCCGCCGCCCCCGCAGGTGAGTCGCTCGAAGCCTCGAAGGTGGACGAGAACACCCCCGCATTGACCGATGTCCTCGACCCGTCCGCACTCCTCGAGATCACCGTGCATCAGGATTTCAATTGGTGGATCCCGGAAAGCGCCACTCCCGCAGCCGATGTGGCCGCAACCGTGGAGCGCGCGAATCAGGCGATCATGCCCTCGGCGCGGATCGAGGCGGACGGTGTCGTTGCAGCATGGTGGGTCGATGCCGGCGACAAGGCGCACATCCGGTGGGTTCGCCCGGAGAGCGAGGACGACGTCATGCTCGCCCTCGCACGGTTGCACGCTGCCGGAGACCTGAATCTCGGTGAGGGCTCGCGGTATGCAGGCTCGTTCCGTACGCACGGGTTGCTGGTGCCGGTGTTCGATCTCGATCCGGAGATGCATCCCACCGAATGGGCTGCTCCGACAAAGGAATTCGGGGAGAAGCTGAACGAGGCTCTTGCCGTCGACGCCCCGCTCACGGGAGCGCAGCTGCGTTCGCGGGACGGCCTTCGTGGCCGTCAGGTCACCCTGCGCTGAGCAGTCGAGCCCAACCGAGAGGTGCGGCGGCCCGAAAGTCGGTGCACCGAAACGCACGTCGGGTGGCCGTCGGACAAGGGGCTGCTTGTCCGACGACCACCCGTATGAGCGCGAGATCTCTCGCGTTACTCGTCGATGCGTGTCGCGTGGAGCGAAATTACAGCGATCCGCCGGCGACGGTGGGTGCGCCTGCATCGGCGACGACGCTGTTGTTCATCTCGCGGGCAACGAACTGCTCGAGGTCGAACAGGTTGTGGCCGGCGCGGTCTGCGATGTTGAGCAAGGTCTTCATGCTGGCAACTTCCTCGACCTGCTCCTTGAGGAACCACTGCATGAACTGCTCGCCGAGGTAGTCGCCCTCTTCGCGGGCGGTGCTCGCCAGAGCGATGATCTGCTCGGTGACCGTCTCTTCCTGTGCCAGTGCGAGGGCGATGGCCTCACGCGGGTCCGTGAACACGGACTTCGACGCGTCGACACCGGTCAGTTCGACGGTGATGTCGCGATCGAGGAAGTACTGGACGATCATCATCGCGTGGTTACGCTCTTCGACGGACTGCGCGTAGAAGTGCTTGGCCAGCTGCGGCAGGTCGACATTCGCGAAGTAGACGGCGGTGGCGATGTACTGCTGCGAGGCATTGAACTCGTTGCGGATCTGGTCGCGAAGAAGTGCGTGGAACTTGGTGTGGTTCGTTTCTTTGATGTCTGCGCTCATGGTGAGGACAATATGCCTGGTCAGAGGGCATTGTCATCCAAGTCGAGCCTTATTGAGGCGAACGTAGCCTAATACAGTGAATCCTAAATGTCCCCTCTGAGCAGGGCGTTAGTTACGCGCTTCCGGCCTCTTTGGGTGCATTGGTGGCGCGGGTCACCGAGCCGAGCTCGCGAGCCACGTACTGCTCGATGTCGAACAGATCCGAATCTGCTCGCCGCACGATGTTGAGCAGGCTCTGCATCGCAGCTACTTCCTCGACCTGTTCGGTGAGGAACCAGTGCATGAATTGCTCCCCGATGTAATCGCCCTCGGCTCTGGCCGCCTGTGCGAGCGCGGTGACCCGATCGGTGACCGCCACCTCCTGCGCCAACGCCAACTCCACCGGTTCGGCGACCGAATCGAACGCGGTCACCACGTCGTCGATGCCCGACGCGTCCACCTCGAGTCGGTTGTCGATGAGGAACCGAATCATCATCATGGCGTGCCGACGCTCTTCGGCCGACTGGGCGTAGAAGCGGTGCGCCAACTGCGGAAGATCGTTGCGGTCGAACCAGATCGCGATGGCGACGTACTGCTGCGAGGCGGTGAACTCGTACCGAACCTGGGCGCGCAGTAAATCGTGAAACGAGGTGGTGGGCTCATGCGACGGCAATGTCATGATCCACAACGTACCGGCCGCACGCCCCCGTCAGGGGCCGCCGGTCAGCAGATCTGCCGGAATTTCCCGATCCTGAGCGATGGCGTCGAAGAATGCCGGTGCCCTGGTGTCGTCCCACACGAGGACGTTGCCGACATCGGAGTCCTGGAAGCCGCCGACCGGCACGGTCGTCGTCACCGGCCCACCGCGCATCGTCCAGGCCAACCCGGCCAGGTTCCAGATGTGGTCTCCGTCGTCGACACTCAACGACGACGCGGTATCGGACACCAACGGCCACAGTTTCAAAGGATTGAGGAAAGTGGAAGCGCTGGTTGCCTTGTCGAGCAGAGCGGACATGAAGGCCCGCTGGTTGTTCATCCGGTCGAGGTCGGCCAATGCGGTCGCGCGGGATCGCACGAAGCCGAGTGCCTCGGAACCGTCGAGATCCTGACAGCCCGCGGGAATGTTGATGCCCGCCAACGGATCGTCGATCGCGTTCTGCACACACACGTTGACCCCGCCGACGGCGTCGACGATTCCGGCGAAACCACCGAAGCCGATCTCGGCGTAGTGATCGATGTGTACTCCCGTCGCACCCTCGACCGTCTGCACCAGCAGGGACGGCCCGCCGAATGCGAACGCCGCGTTGAGCTTGTCCTCGCCGTTGCCGGGAATCGGCACGTACGAATCGCGGGGCAGGCTGACCATCGTCGTCGCCCCGCCGCCCTCGGGGATGTGGATCATGATGATGGTGTCGGTGCGGCTGGGGCCTACTTCTCCGCCGGTCGCGAGAGATGCTTCCTGCTCCGGCGTCAGGCCGGCTCGTGAATCCGATCCGACGAGAAGCCAATTGGTGCCCGGGGTGTCGCCGATCCTGCCGGGGTACGAGGTCAGGGCGTCGACTCGCGTGAGCGAACTGTCGACGTAGTAGACGATGCCGCCGATGCCCAGAACGAGGACGAGCAGGACGATCAGGAAGCGACGGCCCCAGCGCCGACGCTTGCGCGGCTTCGCAACCTTGGGAGGACGTGAATCACGTTGTGGCCGAGCTGGTTCCGGTCGGCGTAAGGCGCGCTGCGGAGAAGCCGGTGGCTGCCTGCGCTCGTCGACGTACGGTTCCGGCTGTTGGCGCGGTGCGTACCCGGTGCGCCCGGCCTCGTCCTCGGCAGCGCGGGAGTACTGGCGCGTCGAGTTCGGTGGAACGGAACCGGCAGGGCCGGGTTCGGGTGCCTGCGACCACGCCTGTTGCGGTGGCACCGGGGCGCCGTGGCGGGGAGCGGCCGGGCGGCCGTCGCGTCTGATGAATTCGGTGCCCTCGGGTGCGGGCCCCGGACGGCGAGGGGTCCCTCGCTCCGCGGGAGGTTCCGGGTTGTACCGACGGGGGTTCGGAACCGGCGGCGGACCGGGTCGGTACTGACGTGGTGGCGGCGGTGGCTGTCCAGGGGCCCCACCGGCGCGCCGAGGCGGGGGAGGGGGCTGCTGGCCGGGTGGTCGACGCGGTGGCGGCGGCTGGCTCGGCGGCGGGGTACGCCGATTCGGCGCGCCGTGCCGTCCGTAGCGATCGTCGTCGTTCACGAATCGACTGTACCCATCAGGGCAACCACGCCAGGTGTTCGCGCAGCAGGGCGTAACCGACGAACGCGACGATGTCGATGAGTGCGTGCGCGATCAGCAGTGGCCACAGTCTCCCGGTGCGCTGCCAGTATCGGCCGAACACCAGGCCCATCAGGAAGTTGCCGACGCCGCCGCCCACCCCCTGATAGAAGTGATAGCTCCCGCGCAGCAGCGAGGAGCACAGCAAGGACTTGTTCTCGCTCAAGCCGAGTCGGCGCAGTCGAGAGATCAGGTAGGCGACGACGATGATCTCCTCGGCACCGGAGTTGGCCAGCGCATACAGAATCAGGGCGGGCACTCGCCACCAGTGGTCGTCGAGCGCGCTGGGTACGACGTTCAGATTGAATCCCAGGGCGTTGCCGACCAGGTAGAGCGCGAGACCCGGCAGCCCGATGAGTGCCGCCAGCCCGACGCCGTGGCCGAGATCGATCTTCAGGCGCGGTTTCGCCAGTCCGATCGCACGCGGTGCCAGATCTGCTCGCCACAGCAGGTACAGCCCCAATGCTCCCCATGCGCACAGGCGCAGGATGCTCAGCAGCTGGAACAGCAGGTCGATGACGCTGAAGCTCGATCGCGAGGAGTTCAGGGCGACCGTCTGATCGGACAGCGCTGCGGTCTGCAGGGCATCCTCGACCAGCGAGAGAATGCTGCTCATGCCACTGAGGCCGAACGTCGCCAGCAGCACGATCGCGATCTCGACCTTGATGGTCGTGCGTTCGCGAGCATCGGGCGGTGGAGCGGCGCTCTCCGGCGGCGGTGGCGTCAACCAGTTCCTGAAGTCGATCACGGCACGAGTGTGCCCTGTTGTGCCTCGCGGCGGCGTCAGCCCCGGGCGCGCAGACCGTTGAGGAACGGGCAACCGGCGAGGACCCGGAGGGCCCGGCTCAGGGAGATCGTGTCGTCGACGGGCGCGGCGAAGCCCAACCGGACGTCGTTGTCGCCGCACTCGCCCTCGATACGCAGACGAATGCCGTAGCGGTCGATGCCCAGCGGACGCACGCGTCCCTGCCGCAGCGACGGTGGGAGGCGTCGGGACAGTTGTGCGAGGAGGTCGGGATGATCGGAGTCGAGGTGCTCGAGCCAGCTCGTTTCCATCTCCCAGAACGGATCGGGCTCGGCTGCCAGCAGCGAGTCGACGTCGACCGGCTCGGCTCCGGTGCTGTCCGCCACCACTGCGGAGCCGACGATCAGACGTACCAGGGAGGTGGTGTGGCCGACGTCGAGCAGGGCCGCGTGGGGATGCTCGGCGGCCACCGCGCCGGCCATCGGGCGCATCAGCGATTCCGGCACCGGGCGCAATTCTCCGCGCAGCCACACCAGTGACCGCACCGGTTCGCGCAGTGCGAGAGGTGCGTGATCGGTGAGTTCGACGACGGCAGGAACGCCGGCGCGGGAGGACTGCCACCTGATCGCGTCGTCGATGGAATCGGTGGGGACGGCCAGAATCATCTCGCCGTTGGGTCGCAGGTGGTGCAGGGACGTCACGACGGGGTCGCTGCCGTCGATCACGAGAGCTGCGCCCTCGGCGCGCATGCAGGCGCTGCGTACGCGCTCGGCGGTGGACGGTCCGGTGGTGGTTGTTGCGCCGAGCATGGGCTCCTCCGATGCGATCGGTACAGTTGAATGGCCAGTAGGTGAGGCATACCTAAGTAACGTGCCCCTAAGTTAGCCGGATGTGGCGGGTATCGCAAGGGCAAGCTGGGACTACCGTGAAGACGTGCCGATTCCGTTGACCCTCGGTGTGCCGCACCGACCAGATCCGAACGCGCTCGTCGCCGGACTGCTGCAGCCGTTCTGCGCCGATGCCCCTGCCGTGCAGGCCGCTCCACGCGCCGCCGAGTACGGCCCGCCCGTCGTGCTGGCCTCGACCCTGCTGACGCTGCCGCCCACCGAGAACCTCGGGCGCATCGTCGTGCGACTCGACATCGACCCGGACGAGCTCCGGGCCTCGAGCGCAGGCAACTACGAGGCCGTCAGATTCGAGGTCGACGCAGTCTCCGAGCATCTTGCCGACGCGCTCGGGTTGCGACTGCCCTCGCCCCTCGTCGTCTTCCCGGTGTTCGACGCGATCGACGTGGCCGAGACCGCGGAAACCATCGTTGCCGCTCATCGGACCCCCGGCATCGGTGTCGGCGACACAGCGAGGCGTATCGCCGACGTGCTCGCCGTCGTCTCGCATGCCGATGTCGGTCTCGTTGCCCGCGCCGACACCGGAGACGACGTGATCGCGATCCTCGCCGCGACGGTGGCGTCGCTGCGTGGAGACGACATCGCGTCGGCTCTGGCCGCGCCGAATGTCGACGCTCTGCGCAAGCTCATACCCGAGGCCGCCGAGGCCGTGCGGGAGGTACTGCTGGGGGTCGAGATCGCCGACGCCGTCGCCGCCCACGCCCGTCTGGTCGACGTCGGTTTGATCGCTTCGGGGACGTCGACAACGTAACCTCGAGACGTGCCTCGCATCGCTTACTTCGGCCCATCGGGAACGTTCACGGAGATGGCGCTGGCGCAGTTCGAAACGCTCGGCGCATTCGACGGGGTCGGCCTGAGCGGGGACGTCCAGAGGGTGTCGGCCGCGAGCCCGCCCGCGGCGCTCGAGGCCGTTCGATCCGGTGCCGCCGACGCCGCAGTGGTTCCCATCGAAAGTTCCATCGAGGGGGCCGTGCCGCCGACGCTCGACGCATTGTCCGAAGGACGGCGACTGCAGATCGTCGCCGAGACGGAGATCGAGGTCGCCTTCACCATCGTCGGCGGACCCGGTGTCACTCTCGACTCGGCCCGCACGATCAGCGCGTACCCGATCGCCCTCAGCCAGGTCCGGCAGTGGTTGCAGGCCACGATGCCCGACGCCGTCGTGCAGTCTGCGACCTCGAATGCCGGTGCAGCAGAAGATGTTGCCGCCGGCGTGGTCGACGCCGCCGTCTCGACACGGTTGGCCGGGGAGCGATTGTCTCTGCCGACGCTGGCCGACGGCATCATCGACGTCGAGGGTGCGCGCACCCGCTTCGTGCTGGTGACTCCGCCGCAGCCGGTGCCCGCCCGCACCGGTGCCGACCGCACCTCGGTGGTGCTGAAGCCGCCGAACGACCCGGGTACGCTGCCGGCAGCGTTGGCGGAGTTCGGAATTCGCAACATCGATCTGACGTTCATCGAATCACGGCCTACCCGTTCGCAATTGGGCACTTACATGTTCTTCGTCGATTGCGCCGGGCATGTGGACGATCCCCTCGTCGCCGAGGCGCTGACCGCGTTCCACCGGAAGATGCCGCTACGTTTCCTCGGATCATGGCCCACGGCAACGACATCGGGAGGTTCGGTGCCGCAACCGATCGACGAGCACGTGCAGTGGTTGTCCGAAATCCGTTCCGGTCGGGGTGATCTGTGATGGGCAAGCTCATTCTCGTCCGGCACGGGCAGACCGTCTCCAACGTCGCGAAGAAGCTGGACACAGCGCCGCCGGGAGCCGAACTCACCGAGCTCGGGCACCGGCAAGCCGAGGCGTACGCGCAGACACGGCTGGGTAATCCTCCCGCCGTGTTGGTCTCGTCGATTGCTCTGCGCGCCAAGCAGACTGCGGGCTACGTCGAGCGCGGCACCGGAGTGCCCCTCGTCGTGACCGACGGTATCCAGGAGACGTCCGCCGGAGAGCTGGAAGATCGAGACGATCCCGAGGCGCACCGACTGTTCACCGAAATCTTCTACCGGTGGCATACCGGAGATCTGGATGCAGCCGCGCCGGGCGGCGAGAGCGGGCGCGCAGTGTTGGCGCGCTACGTCCCGGTGCTCGACGAGCTGCGTGGACAGTACCTGGGTGACGACACCGCCGGAGACGTCGTCGTCGTGAGCCACGGGGCCGCAATTCGACTGGTCGCGGCGGCCCTCACCGGTGTCGACGGCACCTTCGCCGCCGACAACCATCTCGACAACACCCAGACAATCGAGCTGTTGCCGCTACCCGACGGTGGCTGGGCATGCGCCAAGTGGGGCACGTTCCTGCCGCCGTTCGAGGGCAAGGGCAGCGACAAGGCAGACAACCCGATCAGCTGATCGCGGGATTGCCGATCGCTGGGTTCGTGGTCGCTGGGTTGGTGGTCGCTGGGTCCTTGGCCGACGAGATCAGCTCTGTCAGAGCCGCTGTCACCCGGTGATCCGACGCGCCGGTCAACGAGCTCCACGAACGACCGTCCGCGGCGACAGCGGAGGTGGCGACGATCCGTCCGGCGCGGGTGTCGAACAGGGCCACCGGACGCCCGGCCCCGCGTCGAGTCCCGTGCCTGCGGGTCACGGCCGTGATCTCGGTCCTGCCCGCGCACGTGGCCATCGCCGCGGCCAGAGTGAGGGCCCGGTCGTCGGCGATTCCGATGCTGCGCAGACGGGAAGCGGTGCCCCCCACGTCGGACGGTGCCGCGTCCAGTGCCTCGGCCAGCAGGTCGGTGGGCGCGTTGATGCTGCCGGGATCGAACGGCGGTGCCGATCCCAGCGACGAGACGAGATCGCGAGCCGGATCCCCGGCGATGACGCGCAGGGTGACGATGTTCTCTCGCCGTTCCGCCGACACCGCGATGGTGTCGTCGGATGCGATGCAGATCCGAGTCACGGGAACGGTGTCGCCCTCGAACTGTCGAGCCGAGACGTACCAGCGGGGTTGTTCCAGGACCCGCAGCCAGTGGCGAACGTCCTCGTGGACCGCGGTGCCGTCCCACAGTCCTGCCGCCGCAAGGGCCTGACGGCCGCGGTCGACAGCACGGTCGCGGGCTTTCGCGTCGTCGAAGCGCGGGAAGACGTCGAGCACGACGGGTAGTTCGGCAATCGAGAGTTCGTCGACCAGGAAATCCATCTCGTCGACACCGAGTGCGGCACTCGGCAGTGTGTGGCCCACCGGCACGGTTCCCAAGTCGATCACCGGCCGTTCTCACTGATGTTGTCGAGGGCTGGGTCTGCTCCGATGACCGACGGTGCCACCGTGCGGCCGTCGGCGAAATGCTCGAACTGTTTGAGGTATTCCGGGGTGTCGTGTTCGTCGTCGTCCTGCGCCCGTGTGCCCGATGCGGGCGCAGCACCGGCACCGGTTCCGCGCTGAGCGAGACCACCCTCGGCTGCGGTCGGTGCGCCGACCGTAGTGGCAGGACTGCTCTGGACTGCACCCGTGAGTGCCGATCCCCCGAGGGGACTCGACGCCGAACCGGGCATTCCCAGCCCGCCGCCGATGCTGCCGCTGCTTCCGCCCAGTCCGCCGTATGCCACCGGACGGGTGGACGCCGGCCCGACGGCGAGAGATGCCGAACCACCGGGTGCGAAGGAGTGGCCGATGCCGGATCCGGGTCCACTCGGCGGCGGCGTCGAGACCAGGTTCGATGCCGCGGTGGCCACCGTGGACACGCCTGTTCCGGCGATCGAGGTGGCGGCACTGCCGAGCTGCCCGGCTGCGGCTGCGACGCCTGGGTTCTGCGTCGCGGCCATCAGACCGCCGACCGCAGCCTGAACGGGGGACGTCATCAGCGCACCGTTGGCGAATTTGCCGAGACCACTGCCGGACTCGGACACGATGGCGGGCGCATGATCGAACGTCGTCTTCGCGATCAGGTGCGAGGAGACCAGCTCGAATCCCTCCATGACCATGGCTGCGCGGATGTCGAGCAATCGATCTGCGACCTCGGCTGCCTCGTAACTTCCGTTCAGTGCACCGCCGGTCGACGCAGCCGTCACCTTGGCAGCTTGCACGGCACCGATCTCGACGAGCGACGGCATGGTGGCCAGTGCGACGCCGTAGGAGGTTCCTGCGGCGGGGGCTTCGATCGACAGTGCCGCCGCCTTCAGTGCGGTGGCTCCGGTCCACGTGGCGAACCGGGCGAGGGCTGCCTGCGCGAGGAGGGCCGACTCACCCTCCCAGCCCGCGGTCAGGGCTGTCGTGATCGCGGCGATGCTCACCGAGGCCTCGGTGAAGGCCGCGGCCACCGAACCCCAGGCCCCGCCTGCGACATGTAGAGGCACCGGTCCGGGCCCCAACAGTCGCGTCGAATTTCCTGTCGCAGTTCGTGGTAGCCAGACCACACCTGTCACACCGAGCGTCATTGTCCAGCCCCCATGATGTTCGAGCCCCCGTGTCGTTTTCGAAACCGCTGCCGGTCGATGAGTGCGTCAGATGCCGGCGAGCCCCGGCAGGCCCCCGGCGGTGTCGTCGTCGGTCGCCAGGTAGTCCGCGGCCTGCTTGCGCAGTTCCTCGGCGGCCCGGTGTAGCTCCGAAATGCCTTGTGCTGCAGCAGGGCCGAAGGTATCGGCCGCGGTGGCGAAGAAGCGATCGGTCAAGAGCGACACCTCGTCGGTGCCCGGCGGTAGCGGCCGAACAGGAAGCGCCGTCGCAGTGACGGCGGCCTGCAATCGGGCAGCGACCGCATCGAGTTCCGAGGCAGCGAGCTGCAGAGCCACCGGATCGACTTTGATGACGGTCATGAGCACGCTCCCTGCGATCGACGAACTGGGCTGTCGGTAGGTAGGACGCCGCCGTGCCCGGATCGGTTCCATCGATGCCGGAAAGAATTCAGAGAGACTTCTGCGCCACCGAATCCATCGTCCACAGCGACCCTCGGCGATGGATCGAGGTGCGCGTCAACGGTGCGACGTCGACCCGCCAGAACGAGCTGACCGGTGCCGCCAGCACCAGCACGACCGCGGCCCTGATCACCGCGGGTGCGGTCACGGCCAGCGTGCGGCCCGGCGTCGAACCGACCTCGTCGAGCCACGTCCGGACGCGAGCGAACAACGCCTCCAGAGATTCACCGCCCGGCGGTGTGAATGCCGGGTCGCCGAGCCAGGCCATCGCGTCGGCGTCGGGCAGATCGGTCATCTCGAGACCGGACCACCGGCCGTACGCGACGTCGGCCAACGCGGGTTCGACGGCGACGTCGCTGCCGAAGATGTCGGCAGTGGATCGGGACCGCAGCTCCGGGCCGCACACCACTCGGTCGGCACGCGGAAAGTCGGTCACCTCGGCGAGTGCGCGCACACCCGCCTCGTCGAGTGGCTCGTCGGCAGGAAAGCGGCCCGAGCGCATCGCATCGGTCCTTGCGTGGCTCACCAACGTCAGGCGGGTCGTAGGCGCAGTCACCGCGTCATTGTGGCATCGGACTGTGTTCTCTCGAGGACAGTGATTGACAGAGAGTCGAACGCGGTGCCACAGTGCGCAGGTAAGACGCGATGTACGCAGGTAATCCGGTGAAAATCCGGAACGGTTGCGCCACTGTGATCGACGTCGGGCAGATGTCCGAATTCGAGAGCCAGAAAACTCGTACATCGCATGGCTGTCCCTTCATCTCCGAAGGGACTACGGGACGCACAATCCCAGGAGGACACCCCCATGGCAATACTTCATGCACCCAGCAACACGACGGAATCGGCGGCCCTCGCCGTCATCGTTGCCGCGACGATACTGCTCGCATTCGTTGTGCTCTACCTCGTCGGATTCGACCAGGGCGCGATCTCGCGTAGTGGCATGTACATGCACGAACTGATGCACGACGGCCGCCACCTGCTGGGCCTGCCATGCCACTGACCGGGACGTTCGTTCAACTGCTGGTGCGAGGTCTGCTCGCCGGTCTCGTCGCGGGACTGCTCGCCGGCGGAGTTGCCTTCGTCATCGGTGAGCCGCACGTCGATTCGGCCATCTCCATCGAAGAAGCGGCAGGCGAGGCACACCACGCCGACTCCGATGCGACTGCTGCGCATTCGCACGGCGACGAGGACGCCCTCGTCAGTCGCGACGGGCAACGCGTCGGACTCTTCCTCGCCACTGGACTCGCCGGGCTCGCACTCGGCGCGATCTTCGCATCGGTACTGCACTATGCCCGACGGTTCAGCTCGCTTCCGGGCTCGATCCTCGCGCTCCTCGGAGCCGGGGCCGGATGGCTGGCAATCGAAGCGGTGCCGTTCTTCAAGTATCCGGCAAACCCACCGGCCGTCGGGGACCCGGAGACGATCACCCAGCGCACCTGGCTGTGGTTGGCGTCGGTGATTCTCGGTCTGCTGGCCGTGGGCGTCGCGATCTATGTGGCGAAGGCGGTGGCGTCGCAGTCGTCGGTGGCGGTTCGCGTCGGTGCTCCGACGGTGGCGTTCCTCGTGATCGTCGCTGTGGGCTACGCATTGCTGCCGGGTGTGAACGAAGTGGGTTCGGACTTTCCGGCAACCCTGCTGTGGGAATTCCGACTCTCGTCACTGGCCACGCAGGCAACCCTGTGGCTGGCTCTGGGACTGGGATTCGCGTTCCTGACCGACCGCGCGGTGCGGCCGGTTCGTCGAGAGGCTGTCTCGGCTTAACCCTGTTTTGCCCGCCCCCCCCAGGTTGGGATCAATGCGCCTCTGTTGCAGTCTGACCGACTGAAACCCACATTGATCCCAACCGGGGGTGGCATTACGGGGGTGGGGGTGGCGATCGGGGGCGAGCGCGATCAGCCGAATCCCAGTTGATGCAGGCGTTCGTCGTCGATGCCGAAGTGATGGCCGATTTCGTGCGCGACGGTGATGGCGATTTCGCGTCGAGCCTCGTGTTCGTCGTCGACCATGTCGAGGATCGGTTTGCGGTAGATCGTGATGACGTCGGGCAAGTGTCCGCTGTATTCGTAGCGTTCGGTCAACGCGATTCCCTCGTACAACCCGAGGATGTCCTCGGTGGGGTGCTCCTCCTCGACGAGGACGACCACGTTGTTCATGAAGTCGGTGAGTTCTCGCGGCAGTGTGTCGAGAGCGTCGGACACCGCTTCCTCGAAGTCGACGCGGGTCATATGGGTGGGGATGTCAGCCTCCGGTGGTGATCGGAGCAGCACCGGGCAGCGGAGTCGGGAGGGCGCGGCCGTCGGGGGCTGCGGGCGGCGGCACGGGTGCGGCACCGTTGATGAGGATGTCGCCCTTCGCGCTGCCGACGATGGTCGCGAATCCACCGGAGTCGAGTTCCTTGCCCACCGAGCAGGTCACCTGACGGCTACCGGCGAGCCAGCTCGAGACGTCGATGGTGTCCCAGAACAACGTCAGGGTCTTGTCTCGCAGCGCGTTCTCCGAGCCGAGGTATCCGTTGACGGCGTCGGTGCAGGTCTTCTCCAGGTACGCGTCCTGGTCGCCTTCCGACGGGTGCCCGCCGGGGAACTGCTGCGTGAGGTTGATCACCGAGGCCACCTCGAACGCGTGGGGAGTCGAGCATTCCACCGGGTCGGCAGGCACGTTCTGGTTGATTCCGATGCACGTGCCCGTCGGCCACACCTTGGACTGGTCCTGGTCGAGGATCGAGCCGGTCATCTCGAGCAGCGCACCGGTGTTCGACGGCATCTGCACACCGCACCGCAGCGTGCGCTCGCCCTTGGCCCATCCGGCCTGGCTGGGGAACATCAGGCCGACGCCGTAGCGGCCGTTCGGGTCGAACTTGGCACCGACGTAGCCGTCGACGGCGGCGGTGCAGTGCTCGTCGCGCAGTTCACCGAAGCGCAGCGCTCCCGGGTACGGCGCGCCGGGGCCGAATTCGATACCGGGGTAGACGCTCATGTCGATGTCGCGGGCTACCTCGAAGCGGTGGGCGTCGGCGCACGGCACTTCGCTGAGGTCCTGACGATCGGTTTCGGGATCGTCGGTGGGCGTCCACTGCAGGCATACGCCCGGGTCGGCGGCACCGAAGGACTTCGCGGACACCGGACCTGCGGTGGCGGGGCCGCTGGCCGTCGAATGCGTGGTGATCTTCTCGGGAGTCGAGAATCCGCCGGACAGGAACACTGTTGCCCCCGCGGCCAGGACTGCACCGACGGCCACCATGGCGAGGCCGCGTCGAGCAGTGGTGGCCGAGAGAGTTCTCCGACTCTCGCTCGTCGTGGGGTCTGGTTCTGTAGCGGACATCGCCCTCCATCATGCCCGAGTATGTTCGGTCGACATGAGCGACCCAACGGGTGACGACGACCTCAGTGAGCTGGCCGGTCGACTGTTCGCAATGGCACGTACCGGTGACGCCGTCGGTCTGGCGAGTTACGTCGACGCCGGAGTTCCGGTGAATCTGCACAACGAGTCGGGGGACACCCTGCTCATGTTGGCCGCCTATCACGGTCACGCCGATGCGGTACGGGTGCTGGTCGAACGCGGTGCCGATGTGAACAAGGCCAACGACAAGGGTCAGAGCCCACTCGCGGGCGCTGTGTTCAAAGGCGAGGACGAGGTGGTGCGGCTGCTCGTCGACGGCGGAGCCGACCCACACGGCGGCCACCCGTCGGCGATCGACGCAGCCACGATGTTCGGACGCGAGGACTACCTGGGCTTGCTCGGCAAGTAAGGTTTGCTCTCGTGATCGACCTGAAATTGCTTCGCGAGAACCCCGACGCAGTGCGCGCCTCGCAGCGCACCCGAGGCGAGGACCCCGCTCTCGTCGACGCTCTTCTGGACGCCGACGCCTCCCGCCGCGCCGCTGTGTTGGCCGGGGATCAGTTGCGTGCCGAGCAGAAGGCGCTGGGCAAGAAGGTCGGCAAGGCTTCGGCCGAGGACCGTCCCGCGCTGCTGGCCGGGGCATCGGAACTGGCCGCGAAGGTCAAGGCGGCACAGGCAGCCGAGGCCGAGGCCGACGCAGCTCTCGACACGGCTCACCGGGCGATCTCCAACATCGTCGAGGAGGGAACGCCCGCGGGCGGCGAGGACGACTTCGTGCTGCTCGAGACCGTCGGCGACGTCCCTGAGTTCGACTTCGAGCCCAAGGATCACCTGGAACTCGGCGAGTCGCTGAACCTGATCGACATGGAACGCGGAGCCAAGGTGTCGGGCTCACGCTTCTACTTCATGACCGGCTACGGCGCGTTGCTGCAGCAGGGGCTGCTTCAGCTCGCCGCGCAGAAGGCCGTCAAGAACGGGTTCACCATGATGATCCCGCCGGTTCTCGTGCGGCCGGAGATCATGTCGGGAACCGGCTTCCTCGGAGCACACGCAGACGAGATCTACCGCCTCGAAGCCGACGACCTGTATCTCGTCGGAACCTCCGAAGTTGCTCTCGCGGGCTACCACTCGGGCGAGATCATCGACCTCGCCGACGGCCCCAAGCGCTACGCCGGTTGGTCGTCGTGCTTCCGTCGTGAAGCGGGCAGCTACGGCAAGGACACGCGCGGCATCATCCGCGTCCATCAGTTCGACAAGATCGAGATGTTCTCGTATATCAAGCCCGAGGACGCGGAGGCCGAGCACCGGAAGCTGCTGCAGTACGAGAAGGAAATGCTCGCCGCAGTCGAATTGCCCTACCGCGTCATCGACACCGCAGGCGGAGACCTCGGGTCCTCGGCCGCGCGCAAGTTCGACTGCGAAGCATGGGTCCCCACGCAGAAGGCATACCGCGAGCTCACCTCGACCTCGAACTGCACGACCTTCCAGGCCCGACGCCTCGGCGTGCGATACCGCGACGAGAACGGCAAGCCGCAGACCGCCGCCACCCTGAACGGCACCCTCGCCACCACGCGGTGGATCGTGGCGATCCTCGAAAACCACCAGCAGGCCGACGGCACCGTCCGGGTTCCGGAAGCCCTCGTGCCCTTCGTCGGGACCGATGTCCTGAAGTAGTTCAGGATCAGGCGATGTCGCCGATGCAGTAGCCCTCGCCGCCGATCGCCAGCAGGAACGTGCGGTTCTGGTACACCCCCGAGGCGTCGATGATGTCTGCATTGACCTGCGTGTAGACGCCGTTCTGAGCCGTCACGAACACGCTGTCGGGATCGAACGAAGTGATGCTCGGCAGAATTGCCGGGTTCTCGGCCAGAGGTGGGGCAGTAGGAGACCCGGTGCCGTTCGGATCCCACGTGCCGCGGCTGTCGCACACCAGCGGGTAGCTCTCCTCGACGTCGCCCCGATTGACGGGGATACCGGCGATGCGTCCCAGATAGCGATCGACGGTGTACACCGCGTCCGTCGCGTCGAACACCGGCGTCGTGCCGGTGGGATAGACGGTCGGGCAGGCGTAGCCCGACGCGATCTCGCTGCGTTTGATGGCGACCGTTGCCATGGGTCCGGTCCACGTCACCGCGTACTGACCGTCGACCGCGGGAGCCGCCACCGCAGCGAGGATGGCGCCGGTGTCGAAGTACATCGTCGGAATGTCGGTCGGCGGCACAGTCCAGCACCTCGCGGTGACGACACCTATTCCGCCGCCGGTGAGATCGTTGACGAACGGCCGTAGCGCCGCGGCGGCCGCAGGATTTCCGGGGGCTTCGCCGACGGGCGGACCTGGTGGGATGGGCGGCGGTGCCGGGGTGGTGGTGATCGTCGGCTCAGGGGTGCTCGACCCGGCGGAATTCGCGGACTCGGCGGTGGACTCGGCACTGCCGCTGGACGGGGCTGCGGCCTGATCGGATGGGATCCCGACCGCGGAATCGCAGGCACCGACCAGCGCAATCAATGCGATCAGCGGCAGCGTGGTTCGGCAGACTCGGCTGCGCCGCGGTGAAGCCGCTCTGTTCTTCACGTGAATTCTCTCCCCCGTAGCTTCTCGAACTGCGCACGACCCGACCGCGCTCCTGGCCGGACCTTTCTCCGACCCCGTCCACCGACTACGCTAACCGACTGTGGAACCCGTCTACCGATCAGTCATCGGCATCGCTCGCACAGTGTTCGCGTTCGAGGGCCTGAAGTTCGAGGTCGAGGGCGAGGACCACATCCCTGCTACCGGTGGAGCGGTCATCGCCGTCAACCACACCGGATACATGGACTTCACCTACGCCGGGTTGCCGCCGCGGCGAGTGAAGCGCTACATCCGCTTCATGGCCAAGAAGGAAGTCTTCGACAACAAGATCTCCGGCCCCATCATGCGCGCACTCAAGCACATCCCCGTCGACCGCGGTGCCGGTGCGCAGTCGTACAAGGCGGCCGTCGACAGTCTGCGTAAGGGCGAACTCGTCGGCGTGTATCCCGAAGCCACCATCAGCCGGAGCTTCGAGATCAAGGAATTCAAGTCCGGTGCAGCGCGGATGGCCATCGAGGCCGGCGTCCCCATCATCCCGACGGTCATCTGGGGTGCGCAGCGAGTGTGGACCAAGGGCTACCCGAAGCGATTGGGCCGCACCAACACTCCGATCTCCATTGCCGTCGGTGAACCGATTGCGCCGGTCGGGCCGCCGAACGAACTGACCGACAAGCTGCGGTCGGTCATGCAGAAGATGCTGCTCGAGCTTCAGGAGGGCTACCACCACGAGCCCGGCGCGTACTGGGTTCCGGCCCGACTCGGTGGCAGTGCCCCGACCCTGGAGGAAGCCGACAAGCTCGACGCCCAGGATCTGGCGGCACGCGCAGCCAAGCGCGTCGAGTAGTCGGCGGGCATGAACCTCCGCGGTGAACGGGTTGTGTTGCGGCCGATCACCGCCGAGGACGTGCCGGAGCTACGCCGAATACTGCACACCCCCGAGGTGCATGCGCGGTGGGGTGACGAGGACGCCGACGAGATCTGGCCGTTCGACAACCCTGAAGAGACTCGCCTGGTTGTCGAATTGGGCTCCGCAACAGTGGGTTTGATTCAATACGGCGAAGAGACCGACCCGATGTACCGGCACGCGTCGATCGACATCTTCCTCGATCCGGCGGTGCACGGTCGCGGCATCGGGAAGGACGCGGTAGGCACGCTGGTGCGGTACCTCACCGTCGATCTCGGTCATCACCGCCTGGTGATCGATCCGGCCGCCGACAACGCGGTAGCGATAGCCTGTTACAGCGCAGTCGGTTTCGAGCCTGTCGGGATCATGCGCAAGTACGAGAAGGGACCGGACGGCTGGCACGACAGTCTGCTGATGGACCTGATCGTCGAATAGCTGACATGTTCGGGGTTTCAGGTGTTCACGCGTTCAGGGGGAGAGTCAGCCGGAATCGCGCGCCCGAAGGCCCTGCGAGGCAGACGAGTTCGCCGCCGTGGGCGCGCGCCAATGTCCGAGCGATCGACAGCCCCAGTCCGACGCCACCGGATGCGCGGTCACGGGCGGAGTTCAGCCTGACGAGTCGTTCGAAGATGCGCTCACGGTCTGCCTCTGCGACACCTGGTCCTTCGTCGTCCACGGTGATGAATGCGTGGGTGTCCCGGCCGACCGCTACCCGAATCGTGCCGCCGGACGGGGTGAAACGACCGGCATTGTCGAGCACGTTGGACAGGATCTGTTCGATGCGTCCGACGTCGAGGTGAACCGTAATCGGTTGCGCGGCATCGACATCGAACCGAATCTCCGGCATGAGTAGAGCTGCTCGCTCCACTGTGCGCCGGGTGATCTCGACGAGATCGATATCGGTTGCATCGAGATCCGACGTGCTCTCCGCACGAACGGAATCGAGCATGTCGCCCACCAATCGTGACGCCCTGCTCGATTCCCCGACCAGCAGCTCGCTCCAGCGCGCGACTCGATCGGGACGATGCTCGGCGTCGCGCTGCAACGACTGCGCCAACGCCGAGATCCCGGCGACGGGAGTGCGCAGCTCGTGTGCGGCGTCGGCCAGAAAGCGCCGCATGTCCTCCTCGGCGAGGCGGGCTGTGCGCGCCGCTGCTGCCTCGCGGCGCTCGGCGTCCTCGAGGGCGTCGAGCATCTCGTCCACGGCCGAGGCGGTACGGCCGAGGTCGGTGTTCGGTTTGGTGGGAAGTAGCCGTCTGCCCCTGTCGCCATTGGTTATTCGGCGCGCGACCGATGTCATCGAGTCCAGCGGGGACAGCGCTCGCCGCACGGCAAAGGTGAGTGCAGCGGCGGCCAGTAGCAGCGTCACAGCACCCGCTACCAGCATGAGGATGCGCAGTTGTCGCCGAACATCGGCGATGGCGGTGGTATCGCCGAGGAGAGACAGCGTCGAACCGTCGGGCAACGGTTCGGTGATCTCGAACGAATCGGACGGGGGCGCAGGAGGATCGGGCGGACCAGGGGGACTCGGAGTTCGCGACTGGCCCGCAGGCGGAGCCGGGGTGGCAGGCCGGATGTCCGGGCCAGGCGGTCCGCTGCCGGGAGCCCCGTACACCGTGCCGTCCGCAGCCGTGACCCGAACTCGGATGGCGTCGCCCTGCAGGGCCTGCACCAGATCCCCGGGCCCGACGCCGCTCTCCACGAGCTCGACAGCCCGAGTTGCCCGGTCCGACAACCGTGCCTCAAGATCACGCCGAAGCTGTTGACCCAGAACGACATCCACCGACGATCCGACAATCACCAGCAGTGCCGCGAACAACACGACGACGGTGGCGACCACCCGCATCCGAAGCGACGGGGTCGGCGTCCGCTTCACTGCGGAGCCCGCAATGCATAACCCAAGCCGCGGACGGTATGGATCAACCGCGGCCCATGCGCTTCCATCTTGCGACGCAACGCACTGATGTGAACTTCCACCAGGTTACCGTCGTACGCGCCGTAGCCCCAGACCGATTCCAGGATAGAGGTTTTGGAGACGGTACGTCCGCGTTGTGCGACGAGGAACGTGGCCAAACGGAGCTCCGTCGCCGTCAGATCGAGAACCTGACCTGCCCGAGTGACCACTCCGGCGGGCTCGTCGACCAGTAGATCACCGACCTGGACCGCGTCGGAAGAACGACCACGACGCCGCAGCACGGATTTGGCGCGGGCGACCACCTCGTCGAGTTGGAAGGGCTTGACCACGTAGTCGTCAGCGCCGTCGCCCAGGCCCCGCAATCGGTCGGCCAGCTGATCTTTCGCGGTGACCATGATGATGCCCGCGTCGCTGCTCTGCCTGACGACGTCGATGAGATCGAACCCGTCCCGTGCACCGGGCAGCATGACGTCGAGGATCACGACATCGGGACGGAAGCCTGCCATCGTGGTCTCGAAGTCGTCGCCGTCGGGTAGGGACACGGCGGTGAAACCCGCGTCCTCGAACGCCGCTACGAGCGCTTCCCTGATGGGTAGCGAATCCTCCACCACCATCACCCGGGGAGCGGAACTGTATGTCATGCCTCGATTGTCACCCACCAGCTGAAGTGATCCTGAAGATGCGCTCGGCTTCAGGGTGACTTCAGCTAGCGGCGGCAGTGTCGGAGACAGACCGAAACAGTCCGAACAAGGAGTCAACGTGAACGATCAGACCCAACCGATTCCCGCCGCATCGAACCCCGAGCCCGGCACCGCTCGGGAGAACAAGCCCAAGCGGTGGAAGGGACGGGTGCCGCTGGCCGCGACCGCAGCAGCGGGACTTGCCATCGGAGCCCTGGTGACGGCGGCGGTGTTCGCAGCCACCGGACCCGCCGCCTCGCCTGGCGTGTCGACCTTGGCGTCGTCTTCTGCCCTCGGACAGCGAACCGACGGTGGTGGCGGTGTGGATGCATCGGAGGTGCCTGCGGCTCCTGCGGCACCCGATTCCGGTGACGGATCGACGGTTCCCGCAGTTCCGACCCCACCGGGTGATGGCGCAACACCACCGGCACCGGATAACGGCGCAACTCCGCCTGCCCCGCCCGCGGGTGGTCCGGGCAAGGGCGGACCGGCCGATGGTGGTCCGGGTAAGGGTGGGCCGGGCGCAGGTGGCCCGGGAGCGGTGTGCGCACCAGAAGACGGAGCGACGCCGCCCGCGCCGCCGGCACCGGCCGATGGCACAACTCCGCCCGCGCCGCCGGCACCCGCTGATGGTGCGACGCCTCCCGTACCGCCGGCAGCGCCGTCCGGTTCCTGAACGCAAGCTAGGTCGGTCCCCGCACCGGATCGGTGCGGGGACCGGTGTGGGTGGACGCGCGACTTCCGAACGCGCCCAGGGTTTTATCTCCCGCGGTACGCGGACGCCAGCGCGGCGTACTCGTCGAGGATTTTCAACGATTCGTCGTGCGGCGCGGTGGGCAGCATGAGCGCAAGCTGCCCGAATCCCAACTCTTCGCAGGCGTGCCAGTACTCGGGATCCGCGGGGGTGCCGAACTGTAGCAACGGAACGTCGTGCCCGAGTCCTTCGCGCATCGCATCGATGCGCGCGGACATGACATCGACGGGCTGTGGGTTGGCTATCCACCCGGCGTCGTGCCGGATGACGCGCTTCACCGTCGCATCGGAGGCACCGCCGATGAATATCGGGGGGTGCGGTGTCTGCACCGGCTTGGGACGGAGGTAGGAGGGTTCGATATCGACGTGCTTGCCGTGATACTCGGCCGGCTGGTTCGTCCACAGGGCTTTGATTGCTTCGATCTGCTCGTCCAACAGTGCACCCCGTGTCTTCGGGTCGGTGCCGTGGTTGCGGATCTCCTCGAGGAGCCAACCCGCTCCCACGCCGAATACGAACCGGCCCCGTGAGATCAGGTCGATACTGGCGGATTCTTTTGCAGTGGTGATGGGATCACGCTGAATGAGCAAGGTGATACCGGTGACCAGCTCGATCTTCGATGTCACCGCTGCGGCCGCTGCCAGAGTGACGAAGGGGTCGAGCGTCCGATAGTAGAAGTCGGGCATCTCTTCGCCGGTGGGAAACGCCGTCTCCCTACTGGCTGGGATGTGAGTGTGCTCGGCAACAACCAGCGAGTCGAATCCACGCTCCTCGATGGCGCGAGCCAGCGACACCGGGTCGATCCCGTCGTCGGTGACGAAGGTGGAGATTCCGATTTTCAAGGCTGTTCCTAACGTCGGGTGTCGCCCGTGCACGGGGCGTGAAGTGGGATCACAGCCGGGGTCACTCCAGGATGAAGACGGGGAGTTGCCGGTCTGTCTGGGACTGGAATTCGGCGTACTGAGCGAAGGACTCGACGGCTAGCGTCCACCATTTCTCGCGCTCGGCCCCGTCGAGCTCGCGGGCCTGGAGGGTGAGAACCTTCGTCCCGTCTTGCACCGTGACGGTGGGGTTTGCCTTGATGTTGTAGTACCACGACGGGTTCGTGGCACCGGCACCGTTGGAACCGACCATGGCGTACTTGCCGTCGGCTTCGACGCGCATCAAGGGCACGTACCGCTTCTTGCCGGACTTCGCCCCGGTGATCGTGAACAGCACGACAGGCAGACCCTGATACTCGGCCCCCTCGGTGGTGCCCTGCTCGAGAATCTGCTCGGTCAGCTCGCGGACCCAGGACTTGGGGCTCAGCTCGGTTTCGGTGGCGGTCTCGTTGTTAAGCACGTGGGCGCCAACAATCGCCATGGCCGGAAATTCCTGACACGTCTCGCTCACCGAAACTTTGCCCCTCTCCTGGTAATTCCACCCCCTTCCACACCGGGGATCGTGGCATCGATGCGTGGGCAACGCGTGGTTGGCCGCGGGCGCAGATTATTGCCGAAGACATTTTGGGGTACATCCGTGTCGGACGTGCATCCGATGCGCGATCGGGCAGGCTGGGGTCTTCGCTTCGATAGCAGGGGCGACACCGGTATCGAAGCTGCGCTCCGGGAAGGCCGTGAGAATCGAGAAAAAGAACGGTAGACGGACAGTGATCACTGCCCGGGATTTCCGCGCAGGCTGTCGTCGCGCTGAATCGGGTCATCGATCGCGGTTGGACAGGTACACCGCGAAAATAGCCGTCGAGCCGAAAATGGCTCAGTCGGCGGGACGGGCTTGATCAGCCTCTAGAGCAACGGTTTCCAACTCGGATCGGTACTCTGCCCACCATGCTGCGTCGCCGTCGGCCATGTTCTCGTTGCCGAGGCGCAGTCCGACGGAGTTGTCGATCAATTCGCGCAGTATGTCTGCGTGTCCGGCATGTCGATTCGTTTCGATGCACAGATGCACCAGTACGCGATGCAACGTCACTTCTTGTTTGTCCGCAGGCCAGTGCAGGACGCGTCCCGCTGCATCCAGGTCGAGTGAATCGATGGTCTTGTCGGCATACGTCCACGCCTCGCGGTACAGGGCGACAATGGATTCCGACGATTCTTCGGCGGTGGCCCACATGTCGGAATTCAGCCGGGCCATGCCCTCTGCTTCCAATTCCGCGAAACGAGCTGGAAACTCACGACCGAACGTGAGGCCGAAGTAGCCGTATTCGACGATGGCGAGGTGTTTGACCAACCCCAAGAGGTTGGTTCCCGTCGGCGTCATCGGTCGTCGCTTCTGGTATTCGGTGAGGCCGTCGAGCTTCCACAGCATGTTCTGGCGAGCGATCCGAAGGTATTGGTGCAGCTCGTCTTTCATGTCGCTCAGCTCGTCGATGCGTGCCACACGAGGGCTGCGGCCAGTGCGCCGAGTCCGTTCAACGACCAGTGCAGGGCGATGGGTGCGATGAGACTCCCGCTTCGACTGCGCAGCCAGGTGAAGACGACCCCGGCTGCTGCGGTCGCGACGACTGCGAGCGCGATCCCGACGATTTGCCCGAACAGCCCGCCGCCGAGAAATCCGCTGAGTCCCACGTTCCCGGCGGTCAGTCCGAGCGAGGACGCGATGTGCCACAGACCGAACAGTAGGGATCCCGCCGCGAAGACTCCGCGGGCACCGTAGATGCGGCCCAACGTGCCGTGCAGCACCCCACGGAACGCAAGTTCTTCCGGGATGACCGTCTGCAGCGGAATGACGATCATCGAGGCGACCAGCGCCGCAGAGATGGTGGCATAGCGATCGGCCATGAAGAAGGGCCGCGTCATCGGTAGCAATGCACCGATGGCGATGACCGTCAGGACGATGCCGACGGCACCGAGTGCGTAGAGCGAACCCGTCTTCCACTGCTTGGGTGACAGTCCCAGCTCGGCCCATCCGAGTCCGCGACGGTTCGACAGGATCACCAGGAGAACGGCGGCGATCGGAACCGTCGCGATACTCGCCCACACCGTGGTGAAGTGTGCGATGAGGTTGGTGCCCACGAGGACGAGAACGACGATGGCGACGTCGAGATAGGCGCGGACGGCCCGTCGGGGTGCCACGCTCCCGGCTGGATTGACGGCAAGCATTGGATCGAGTGTACCGGCGTCAGCTGATGACACCCGGAGAATCGAGGCCTCTGTCGAGGCCCTTACGGTCGTAGAGAAGGGTGAACACCAGGCCGAACACGAGCCCGATGAGCAGCCCGAGGGACGTCATACCCACCGAATGCAGCAGGCCGGCGTCGGGCGAGGCGTTGAAGTACAGGATCGATCGGGTGCCGAGGAAAATCTGATGCATCGGCTCGAACTGGGCCAGCCACGTGAAAATCGGCGGGCTCGCCTCGAGAGGAATCGTGCCACCCGAGGACGGCAGGGCCAGGATGATGAAGACGACCAAGTTGACCAGCAACCCTGCTGTGCCGAATGCGGACATCACCGCCAGCGCCGTGAATCCGACGGCGGTGATCGCGAACGCGCCGTACATCCACAGGGTCCACGCATGGGTGATGGGCATGCTCAGCAAGTGGCTGATCAGTAGGTACAGGGCGGATACGAGCATGGCCAGAACGAACATCACCAGCCACTTGACCAACAGCGTCTGGAACCGGCTGATCCGGGTGGGTCCGCGGTGGATGTACTTCGGGCCGATTTCGGTTGGAGTGAACCCCAACAAGCCGTCGACGAGGGTGCTGACGATGGTCGCACCGGTGAATCCCGCCAGGACGAGCAGTAGCGCGTAGTAGAACGCAGACAGGCCACCGCCGGTACCGTCGGGCAGTGGATCGTGCTGGGCAACAATCACATTGATCGGCTGCGCCAACGTCAGAGCGCTCGCGCCCGCCAGGGGAGTGTCGCCGAGCTGCTGGCGAACCTGATCGGTGATCTGTTGGCCCACGGTCTGATTCACCGATTCGAATGCAGGAGTGGCAACTCCGGTCACGAGCGACATTCCGAAGCTACCCGCCCGCGGATTGGTGTAGACGGTGATGATCGGCTTCTCGATATCACCGGGAACGATGCTGCCCTCGGCCAGGATTCCCATTCTCTTGGTGAAATCACTGGGGATGACGATGGAGCCGTAGACCTCGGCCGTGGACAGCAACGATTCGGCCTGCGCCGGGCCTACCTCGCGGAAAGCGACCTTCTCGGAATCGACGTTCTGAATCAATCCGTCGACGATGTCGTTGCCGATATTGCGTTGCTCACCCGCGAGGGTGTCGCCCTCGTCCTGGTTGACGATCGCAATGGGCAGATCGTGCAAGTTGCCCCGTGGATCGAGAACACCGCCCAGATACAGGGCCGCGAGAAACGACATGAGGGTCGAGACGACAAGGATCGGAGCGAGCCAGAAGCGCGGCGAACGAAGGACGTCGGCCATCGACCGAGGGGTTCTGTCGGGTGTCACCGGATCAGTGTCGCAAGTTCGGCTCCCATGTGCGCGGTAGTTCGACCCCTGCTAGGAAGTCCCGCCCTTCTGGACAGGTCGGCAGAATGCACGCCGGACGGTGGCGGCGAGGGCGGCCCGGCGTCGGTCGTGGTCCGTCTCGGGCTCACTACGGTCGGCGGTGTGAATGATCGCCGCCTGAGCCCACGTGCCGGCCAACGCGATCAGCATCGACCAGATATCCGCGGGGTCTACGTCGTCCACGAGCAGCCCGGCGCGTTGAGCCTCGGCGATCATGACGAATTTCTCATCGTCGTGTCCGGGTCTGCGGTCGAACAGCGGCCCGGTCGGGGTTCGCTCCAGCCGGGCCCACGTCAGCAGACGTACCAGCGTGGGGTCGCCGAGGTACATGTCGTAGAGCTTCATCGCGTACCCGGGCAGGTCGCCGGGAGTGAAGGCGATGTTCTCGACATCGGTGTCGACTCGCGTGTCGAAGGCGGTGTCGAACAAGGTGTCCTTGTTGCCGAAGTAGCTGTAGATCAACGATTTGTTCGATGCGGCCGTCGCCGCGATTCGGTCCACTCGTGCTCCGGCGATGCCGTGCGTCGCGAACTCCTCGGTGGCGGCGGCCAGCAGCCGAGCTCGGGTAGCCGTCGAATTGCCCATGCGAGAACCATACATTTCCAACTGGTTGGTTGAAAACTGTCCCACGACCCGCTACCGTTTCCAACCAGTTGGTTATTTCTGAAGGGATACGAACATGCGGACAGCTACCGGATACAGAGCCGTCGACGAGACCGCGGCACTCGAGCGGTGGACATTCGACCGGCGGGATCTTCGCGACGACGACGTTGCCGTTCGGGTAACGTACTGCGGGGTGTGCCACACCGATCTGCACTCGACGCGGAATCCCGGTGACTTCCCTGTGGTGCCCGGGCACGAGTTCGTCGGGGAGGTGACCGAGATCGGTCCCGGAGTCACGGATTTTGCCGTCGGCGATGCGGTGGCCGTCGGAAACATCGTCGACTCGTGCGGGCGGTGCGATATGTGCACGGTGGGTCAGGAAAATTTCTGTCGAGAGTTCCCGACCCTGACCTATGGAGGGCGCGACAGACACGATGGAATTACCACTCGCGGTGCGTATTCCGACGAATACGTGGTTCGCGATCGGTTCGTCTACCACCGCCCGGAGAACCTCGACCCAGCGGCAGTGGCACCCCTGATGTGTGCCGGCATCACCGTGTGGGAGCCGTTGCGCCGCTGGAACGTCGGCCCCGGCGTGAGGTTGGGGGTGGCCGGAATCGGCGGGCTCGGCCATCTGGCGGTCAAGCTGGGCCGCGCACTCGGGGCGGAGGTCACCGTATTCACCACCAGTGCAGGCAAAGCCGCCGACGCGAAGGAGCTGGGTGCTCATCACGTGGTCGTCTCGACCGACGACGCCGCGATGAACGCACTGGCAGGTGGTCTCGATCTGATCATCGACTGCGTGCCCGTCGAGCACGATCTCGCGCCGTACCTACGTTGCCTCGCACTCGACGGAACGCTCTGCACAGTGGGCTATCTCGGCTCGACGACGGTCGATTTCCTGGATTTACTGATCGGCCGGAAGAGTCTGGCGTCGGCGGGCAGTGGTGGACGCCGATACACCCAGGAATTGCTTGATTTTTGTGGCGAACACGGCATCGTCGCCGAGGTGGAGACGATGCCGTCCGCTCGAGTGAACGAGGCTTTCGATCGGTTGGCAGCCAACGACGTTCGGTACAGGTTCGTACTCGATATGTCGGACCTGGCTGCCCTACCCATGTGAGTGGAACTTCGTAGCAGGCTACGAAGTTCCATGCACATGCGGCGCAGCCGCTAGGCGGTTGCCCGACGCGGCAGCTTCCAGTCCGGGCGAACCCAGTGGCAGGTGTAGCCCTCGGGGTACTTCTGCAGGTAGTCCTGGTGCTCGGGTTCGGCTTCCCAGAAATCTCCTGCCGGGGTCACCTCGGTGACGACCTTGCCCGGCCACAGCCCCGACGCGTCGACATCGGCGATCGTGTCCTCGGCCACGCGCTTCTGCTCGTCGTTCAGGTAGAAGATGGCCGAGCGGTAGCTGGCGCCGATGTCGTTGCCCTGACGATTCTTCGTGCTGGGATCGTGAATCTGGAAGAAGAACTCCAGCAGATCCCGGTACGACGTCTGGGTGGGGTCATAGATCACTTCGAGGCCCTCGGCATGGTTGCCGTGGTTGCGGTACGTCGCGTTGGGGATTTCGCCGCCGGTGTAGCCGACGCGAGTGGAGACCACCCCGGGCAGCTTGCGGACGAGCTCCTCGGCTCCCCAGAAGCATCCTCCGGCGAGAATGGCGGTTTCGGTGGCTGCAGACATGTGCTCTCCTAGTTCTCTATCGAGCGATACGTGGGGTTCAACGAACGAGTTGTCCTCATAATTCCGAATCGTGGGTGCGTTCGCCGACCTCCAGGACGAGTTTGCCGGTATTGGCACCGTCGAACAACAGATTCAGCGTCGATCCGAACGCCGTGATTCCGCCGATCTCGATCTGCTCGTGCGCGGTCATCTTGCCGCTGGTGAGCAGCTCCGACAGAGCGTCGACGCCTTCCTGGTAGCGATCGAGATAGTCGAAGATGATGAACCCGGTCATCGACGCACGGTTGATCAGCAGGGACAGGTAGTGCGCGGGTCCGGGCTGCGGTTCGGTGGCGTTGTAGCCGGAGATGGCCCCGCACAACACCACTCGCGCACCCTTACGCAGGCGCGAGAGCGCCGCATCGAGAATCTCGCCGCCGACGTTGTCGAAGTAGACGTCGATGCCCTTCGGTGCAGCAGCCTTCAGGGCCTTGTACACCGACTCGTTCTTGTAGTCGATCGCCGCGTCGAAGCCCAGCTCCTCGGTGAGCCAGGCGCATTTCTCGGGTCCGCCGGCAATTCCGATCACGGTGGCTCCCTTGGCTTTCGCGATCTGACCCACGATGCTGCCGACGGCACCAGCCGCCCCGGAGATGACGACGGTATCGCCCTCGGCCAGCTTGCCGACGTCCATCAACCCGAAGTAGGCCGTCAATCCCGGGAAGCCGAGGGTACCGAGCCAGGTGGGTGCCGGTGCGATCGATTCGTCGACCTTCTGCACCCCCGACCCGTCCGAGATCGCATGCTCGGTGACGCCGAACGAGCCCGAAACGACTTCGCCGACAGCGTAATCCGGATGCCGGGACTCGAGGACGCGGCCGACGGCATGAGCACGCATCACCTCACCGATGCCGACGGGAGGCACGTACGAGCGCGCATCGTTGAGCCAACCGCGCATGGCGGGATCGAGGGAGACGTAGTCGACGGTGACGACGAATTCCCCGTCGCCCGGGGTGGGGATGGGTTCCTCGGTGAGATCCCACGTCGACTCGTCGGGACGCCCCACGGGCCGCTGAGCCAAGCGGATCTGACGGTTCACGGATGTCATCTACCGTTCCTTCCACATCGAAGACGTGCATGTCGAAAACAGGGTCCTTCGACACTAGGGCAGAATGACGTCACGATGACCAACGCGCCGAACACCACCCGCCTCGCCCCTCGCCTCGTCGCCAGCGATGTCGACGGGACCCTGCTCGACCAGCACGAACGTGTCAGTGAACGCACCAAGCGAGCTGTCGCAGCCGTCGTAGCGGACGGAGTGCCGTTCGTGCTGTCCACCGGCAGGCCGCCGCGGTGGATCCACCCCGTCGTCGACGGTCTCGGATACGCGCCGATGTCGGTGTGCGCCAACGGTGCGGTCATCTACGACGCGGCCACCGATCGCGTGCTCAGTGCGGAGACCCTCGATGTCGAGACGTTGCAGTGGCTGGCCGACGTCGCGTACCGCGCGCTACCCGGCTGCGGTCTCGCGGCCGAGCGCGTCGGTCGATCGGCGCACGACGCGGCGACGCCGCAGTTCGTCAGCTCGCCCGGCTACGAGCACGCGTGGCTCAATCCCGACAACGTCGAAATGTCCGAGGACGACGTCGTCGACGTCCCCGCGGTGAAGTTGCTGATACGACTGTCGGGATCGACCAGCGGCCACATGGCAAACATTCTCTCGCCGCTGATCTCCGGCCGCGCCGACCTGACCTTCTCCACCGACAACGGGCTCATCGAACTGTCGGCGCCGGGCGTCACGAAGGCGTCGGGCCTGGCGAAGGTCGCCGAGACCCTGTCCGTGGACGTCGCCGACATCGTCGCCTTCGGGGACATGCCCAACGACGTCCCGATGCTGTCGATGGTCGGCCTGGGCGTCGCCATGGGCAACGCGCATCCGGCTGCCGTCGCCGCCGCGGACGAAGTGACCGTCACCAACGCAGACGACGGAGTGGCGCAGGTACTCGAACGCTGGTGGTGATACGCCGGTACAGGGGCGCATCGAACACGACAAGGGCCGAGTCACCACGGTGACTCGGCCCTTGTCGACTGTCTGAACTCAGCCCGCGGGTGCGGGCTCCGGTGCGGGTGCCGGCTCCACCGGCGCGGCGACCGGCTTCTGCATTTCTGCGTTGTAGGTGTCGTTGTACGTCTTGATCACCGTGGTCACGATGCCGGTGAGCTCGTTGAAGATGAGCGAACCGTTCTCGAAGTCCGTTCGGAAGCCCTCCGGCACCTTGAACTCGTCGGTGAGCGGCAGACCGAGGACGCCGTCGACGCCACCCTGCTGCAGGTACTGCTGGAAGATCTTGCCGATGACGGCCACGGCCTGGCCGGCCATGTTGGTGATGATCTCGCCGTTCTGGAACTGAGCCTTCTCGCGGCCGCCGCTGACCTGAACCAGGCCGCTGACCGGTACGCCGAGAGCGCCGGTTTCGCCGCCCGAGGACAACCACTTCTGCGCGACGGGGCTCGTCGACGCCAGGCGCTGCAATTCTGCGACCAGGGCCGGGATGTTCTCGCCCAGAGTCGAACTGACGTCCGTGCCCGGGCGTGACGGTGCCGGGTCGGTCACCGCGGTATCCGGTGCGGTGGCATCGGGCGCGGTCTCGGGTGCTGCCGGTGTGACGTCGCCGCCACCGCCGAGGTTCGCGGCCGCGATGTCGCGGATCTCCCCGAGCCTGGCGTATCCGGCGTCACCGGGGCATTCGGTGTTGCCGACGTCGCGGTGACCGAAGATCACCGGCAGGTCGACGCTCTTGCCTTTGCCGATGAACGTGAAATCCGTTCCCTCGGAGGTCATCGTCGTGGTCCCCTTGGGATCCAGACCTGCCTTGCCGAGTCGCCAGCCGAGGAACTTGCCGACCGAATCGACGGTCTCCTGCGACGGATCCTGAGTGGAGTAGTCGCCCATCATGGCCACTCCGACGGTGTTCTCGTTGAATCCACCGGCGTGCGCACCCTGGACCGGCTTGTCCAAGCCGCCGGCGCGACCCTCGAAGATCTGGCCGTACTTGTCGACGAGTGCGTTGTAGCCGATGTCGCACCAGCCCAGAGTCTGTGCGTGGTAGGCGTAGATGGCGCGGACGATCTCGGCCGATTCGGACTTCGAGTAGTCGTTGCTGCCCGCGGTGTGGTGCACGGTGGCACCGCCGATGAAATCGTCGATTGTCGGGTTGGCACAACGGATCGACTCGTCGGCACCCCACTGGGCGCGGGTGATGACGTTGGGGCCTGCATCGCCCGCCACCGGAGTAGCGAGGTCGCTCAACGCCGAATCGGCGGGGGATGTGCCGGGGGTGATGAGCACGGCGCTGATGTCGCTCACTGCCGACGCCAACTGCTCGGCCGACACCTCAGGAGCGGCGTCGGGCGCAGCGGGCTCTATCGGTGCCGGATCCTGTTGGCGCAGCGGCTTGCTCGACGACGCGGGCGTGTAGCCCAATGGCTGCTCGGCAACGGCGGGAGCAGGTGCAGGTGCGGAGGCATCGGAAGGCAGCGGAACAACCGGGACCTCCGGAACCGGCGGCGTTGCAAAGCTTTCGGGAGCTGCACTGCTCGTCAGCGGAGTCAACAGCACCTGCACGGCCTTGGTGAGTCCCACGAAGATCGGTTCGGTGCCCTGCTTTTCCGCAGCGGGAACGGCGTCGCTCGCAGTGGTGTCCACCGGTGCGGTCTGCAGCCACGGGCCCCAGGATCCGTCCTCGAGCTGACGTCGAACCTGCGCGCTCGCGCCGTTCAGCTGCTCGGAGGTCAACGCCACCATGCTGAACGGGGTGTCCTGCGAGATTTCCTTGACTGCGGCTCCGAGCGGCGGCCCGGTGGGGTCGGCCGCTTCAGGATTGACCGGTGCCGAGGCGTCCACCCTGGGGATCGGGGCCTGCGCGGTTGCGCCACCCGGAGCCGGCGTCGTGAGACCCGGGATGTCGGGAATCTCGATCGGCGGGATCACGATGGAATCCGGCAACGGCAGGTATTTCAGATCGGAGAGCCGTAGATCGGGCAACGGCAGGCCGGTGAGCTCCTGCAGCGGAACGACGATGTCCGGTGCAGCGCTCAGCGCGGTCTCGACGATCTTCGTCGGCACGGTGACCGGGGTTGTCTCGTTGGCCGGTCGAACTCCGGTGGTCGTGCTGTCTGTCAGCCCTGCGACCGCAAACGGGGTCGCGACGGCGAGTAGTGCGACAGCACCGAGAACGATCGACGGCTTCGTTCGACGGTTCGGCAAGGCGGTACTCCCTGGTTGGTGGTAGGTACGCGTCGTAGAATCTCCCACTACTGAACAACAACAATCACATCAGCAACATGAGTCCCATCAGACACAAGGCTAAACCTTAGCTTGACAGTTAGCCATCCACGGGAAGTTCTGGTGGCGCGGCGCGTCGGGGCTTGCATTCCTGGGTCATTCCGCAGGCTCCACTCCCGCCTTCATGGGTCATTCCGCAGGCTCCACTCCCGCCCCCTACGCTTTCCACCTGTGACTGTGCACTTCATCGGAGCCGGACCCGGAGCGGCAGACCTGCTCACGCTGCGGGCCGTCGAGTTCCTGCGATCCAGTCCGGTGTGTGTCTACGCCGGTACCTATATCGACGACGCGATCCTCGAACATTGCTCGGCCGGTACTCGCCTGGTCGACACCGCGAAGCTCGATCTCGATGCCATCACCGCCGAACTCGTCGCCGCCGACCAGCGCGGGGACGACGTCGCACGCCTGTGCTCGGGTGACCCTTCCCTCTACTCCGCGATCGCAGAACAGTCGGCTCGACTCGACGCCGCGGGTGTGCCGTGGGACATCACGCCGGGAGTGCCCGCCTACGCGGCCGCTGCAGCCACGTTGGGCGTCGAGCTGACCGTTCCCGAGGTGACGCAATCGGTGGTCCTCACCCGCGCGCAGGCCCGCTCGACGGCGATGCCGGACACCGAGGCGCTGGCCAACTTCGCCGCCACTCGCGCGACGTTGGCACTGCATCTGGCCATCACTCGCACCCGCATCATCGCCGACGAGTTGGCGCAGTTCTACGGCTCGGACTGCCCCGCCGCAGTCGTCTTCCATGCCAGCAAGCCCGACGAGATGGTTCTGCGCGGCACCCTGGCCGACATCGCCGACCAGGTCGAGGCCGCCGGGCTGCGGCAAGCTGCGGTGATCCTCGTCGGTCCTGCTCTGGCTCGTCGCGTCGTCGCCGAATCCCACCTGTACGACGCCTGCCGGGACCGCTCGTGAAAATCCATCTGATCGGCATCGGCGGTGGTCACCCGGATCAGGTGACGGTGCAAGCCGTCGAGAAGCTGCGGGCTGTGGACGTGTTCATCGTGGCCGACAAGGGCGCGTCCGTCGGGGATCTGGCAGCAGCCAGGCAGGAGATCCTCGAGCGCCACCACGGTGGCAGCTACCAAGTCGTCGAGGTGCCCGACCCCCCACGCGACCGGTCACCTCGGCAGTACGAGACCGCCGTCCTCGATTGGCACGACGCCCGCGCCCGGGCGTACGCCGACGTGCTCGACGGTCTCGCCGACGGCACCGTCGTCGGGTTTCTCGTCTGGGGAGACCCCGCGCTCTACGACAGCACTATCCGCGTCGTCGAGCGGATCGCCGAACTGCGCGGCGACATCGAGTTCGATGTCACACCCGGCATCTCCAGCGTGTCCATGCTGGCGGCGAGTCATCGACTCGTGCTCAATCGCATCGGGGGCCCGATCGTCATCACCACCGGCAGAAACCTGGCCGGCGACGTCGCAGCCGGGCTGGACAACCTCGTCGTCATGCTCGACGGCAACCTGGCCTGCAGTGCGCTGACCGGCGCAGGCTGGGGCATCCACTGGGGAGCCAACCTGGGTACGACCGACGAGAAGCTCGTGGCCGGGCCGCTCGACGCCGTGCTCGACGACATTCGCCGCGCCCGCGCCGAGGTCAAAGAGGCGCACGGCTGGGTGATGGATACCTACCTGCTCCGACGCCTGCCAGGTTGACACCGGACCGGCCGGGCGGTGCCTGGCGGGGTGGAGCCGTCACGATCGTCGGATACCCTGGTTGCCCGTGACTGCTGTAAGCCCCGAGACCACCTCTTCCGACGCCACCGCGACCGGCCGCTACGACCTCATCGTCGTCGGATCCGGGTTCTTCGGTCTGACCGTGGCAGAACGGGCGGCGTCCCAGCTGGGCAAGCGTGTTCTCGTTCTCGACCGGCGGCACCACCTGGGCGGCAACGCGTACTCGGAAGCCGAGCCCGAGACGGGTATCGAGATCCACAAGTACGGTGCGCACCTGTTCCACACGTCCAACAAGCGCGTGTGGGACTACGTCAACCAGTTCACCGACTTCACCGGCTACCAGCACCGCGTCTTCGCGCTGCACAACGGTCAGTCGTACCAGTTCCCGATGGGCCTGGGGCTGATCTCGCAGTTCTTCGGAAAGTTCTTCTCCCCGGCCGAGGCGCGGGCCCTGATCGAGGATCAGTCCAGTGAGTTCGACTCCAAGGACGCGCAGAACTTCGAGGAGAAGGCGATCTCGCTGATCGGACGTCCGCTCTACGAGGCATTCATCCGGGACTACACGGCCAAGCAGTGGCAGACCGATCCGAAGGAACTGCCCGCGGGCAACATCACCCGGTTGCCGGTGCGCTACACCTTCGACAACCGCTACTTCAACGACACCTACGAGGGGCTGCCGGTCGACGGCTACACCGCGTGGCTCGAGAACATGACACGCGACGAGAAGATCGACGTCCGCCTGAACACCGACTGGTTCGATGTTCGCGACGAGTTGGTCGCCGAGAGCCCGAACGCTCCGATCGTCTACACCGGGCCGCTGGACCGCTACTTCGACTACTCCGAGGGCGAATTGGGCTGGCGCACCATCGATTTCGAGACGGAGGTGCTCCCGGTCGGCGATTTCCAGGGAACGCCGGTGATGAACTACAACGACGGCGACGTGCCGTTCATTCGGATCCACGAGTTCCGCCACTTCCATCCCGAGCGCGAGTACCCGACCGACAAGACGGTCATCATGCGCGAGTTCTCACGTTTCGCCGAGAGCGGCGACGAGCCGTACTACCCGATCAACACCCCCGACGACCGGCAGAAGCTCGAGGCGTACCGCAACCGGGCGAAGGCCGAGACGGCCTCCAACGGTGTGCTGTTCGGTGGTCGACTCGGCACGTACCAGTACCTCGACATGCACATGGCCATCGCGAGCGCACTGAACATGTACGACAACACCCTGGCCCCGCACTTCGAGACCGGCACCGCCCTGGCGGGGGACAAATGACCGCCAAGCACCTGCTCGAGGACGGGGTGGCAGACGTCGCGCCGATCCTCGGAAAATCGCTGTTGCAGCGTGTACTGCTGCCCCGTTCGGGTGAGCCGCTCGACGTGCGCACGCTGTACCTCGAAGAAGCGACCACCAATGCCAAACGCGCGCACTCGCTCTCGCGTACCTCGCTCACCATCGGCGGCGAGTCCGAGGTGTCGTTCTGCACGTACTTCAACGCATTCCCGGCGAGCTACTGGCGGCGCTACAGCATCCTGAAGTCCGTGGTGCTGCGCGTCGAGGTGTCCGGCCACTGCCGAATCGACGTCTACCGGTCCAAGGCCGATGCGTCGCGCATCCACGTCGAGGGCCGCGAGGCCGTGGACGGCGATGCGGCGCAAGAGTTTCTGATCGACCTCGGCCCGTTCGAGGACGGCGGGTGGATCTGGTTCGACATCACCTCCGATTCCGAGGTGGTCCTCGAGAGTGCCGGTTGGTACGCGCCGATCGACGCTCCCGGCGAGGCGACCGTCGCCGTGGGTATCCCCACGTTCAACCGACCGACCGACGCCGTCAAAGCGCTTGTCGCCCTTGGCTCGGACCCGTTGGTGCTCGACGTGATCCAGGCCGTGATCATGCCGGATCAGGGCACCCGCAAGGCGAAGGACGAACCCGGCTTCGACGAGGCCGCAGCTGCGCTCGGTGGCCGTCTCGCGATCCACGATCAGGCCAACCTCGGTGGGTCCGGTGGCTACAGCCGGATCATGTACGAGGCGCTGAACAACACTGCCTGCCAACACATTCTGTTCATGGACGACGACATCGAGATCGAGACCGACTCGATTCTGCGGGCGTTGGCGATGTCGCGATTCGCCAAGGTGCCCACGCTCGTCGGCGGCCAGATGCTGAATCTGCAGGCGCGTAGTCACCTGCACGTCATGGGTGAAGTGATCGACCGCGGGAACTTCATGTGGACCGGCGCGCAGAACGTCGAATACGACCACGACTTCTCCGAGGACCCGCTGCGCACCAGCAAGCTGCTGCACCGCCGCATCGACGTCGATTACAACGGCTGGTGGATGTGCATGATCCCGCGCGTCGTCGCCGAGGAACTCGGGCAGCCACTGCCACTGTTCATCAAGTGGGACGACGCCGAATACGGCTTGCGCGCACGCGAAGCCGGCTACCCGACGGTGACGCTGCCGGGTGCTGCGATCTGGCACATGGCGTGGAGCGACAAGGACGACGCCATCGACTGGCAGGCGTACTTCCACCTGCGCAACCGTCTCGTTGTCGCGTCGCTGCACATGCCCGGCGACGGCAAGGGCCTGGTGCTCGACACGATCAAGGCCACCGTCAAGCACCTGCTGTGCCTCGAGTACTCGACGGTCGCCATCCAGAACCTCGCGATCCGTGACTTCCTGGCCGGTCCCGAGCACATCCTCGAGATCCTGCCCACGGCATTGCCGACTGTGCACGCACTGCGCAAGGAATTCCCCGACGCCGTCGTTGTCGGCAGTTCCACGGAGCTCCCGCTCGCATCGGGTGAGGAAGTCGGAGCCGTCGGCCTGCCGACCAACCCGATCTCCAAGGTCCGTCGCCTGGCCAAGGGCTTGCTGCACAACGTCAAGCCAGCGCACGAGCAGCACCACGAGCGTCCGCAGCTCAACGTGCCGACTCTCGACGCACGCTGGTTCCTGCTGTCCCAGGTCGACGGGGTCACCGTCACCACCGCCGACGGCCGAGGCGTGGTCTACCGCAAGCGCGACCGCGCGCAGGCCGCGGCGTTGCTGAAGGAAGCGCTGTCGTTGCGCAAGCAGTTGGCAGCCGAATTCCCTGCTCTCAAGGCTCGATACCGTGATGCCGTGCCGCACCTGACCAGTAAGGAAACGTGGGAACGTGTCTTTCGTTACCAGGCGTAAAGGCCAGACCGAGGTGCCGACCGAAGTGCGCATCCTCGAAAAGGTGCAGGCCACGGTCGGCAGCGCCCCCGGTGCGATCACCGTCGCGCGCGGGATGTCGCACTTCGGCGAACATGCCCTCGGCTGGGTGGCGATCGCAGGTATCGGCGCTGCTCTGGACGCGCCGCGGCGACGCCAGTGGGCGTCGGTGGCCGTCGGTGCCGTCGGATCACATGCCGCGTCCATCGTCATCAAGCGCATCGTCCGCAGGCCACGTCCCCACGATCCGGCCGTCCGGATCAATGTCTCGACGCCGAGCAAGCTGAGTTTTCCGTCGTCACATGCGACATCCACCACAGCGGCTGCGGTTCTCCTCGGCCGCGTGACCGGGCTACCGTTACCGGCGGTCCTCGTCCCACCCATGTTGCTCTCGCGCTTGGTGCTCGGAGTCCATTACCCCACCGACGTGCTGGCCGGATCTGCACTCGGCGCGTTGACGGCTGCTGCCGTCGTGAAGTTCGAAGGAGACAAATGAGCGAGGATGCCGCACCCGTAGGCGCACCGCCGAAGAATCTGGCGGACGGCATCGTCAAGGCGCTTCGCCCGCGTCAGTGGGTCAAGAACGTGCTGGTCCTGGCCGCGCCGTTGGCGGCAGGCTCGGTCACCGATCGCGACGTGCTGCTGTCCGTCGCGCTCGCGTTCATCGTGTTCTGCTTCGCCGCCTCCGGTGTCTACCTGGTCAACGACGCCATGGACGTCGAGGCCGACCGCGCGCACCCCACCAAGCGGTTCCGGCCGATCGCTGCAGGAGTCCTGCCCGTCACGATCGCCTACGCGATGGCCGTGGTGTCGCTCGGACTCGCCGTCGGCCTGTCGTTCTTCGCGAACTGGAAGCTCGCGCTGGTCATCGGCGTCTACATCGTCATCCAGCTGGCGTACTGCTTCGGCCTCAAGCACCAGGCCGTGCTCGACATCTGCATCGTCTCCTCGGGCTTCCTGCTCCGCGCGATCGCCGGTGGCGTCGCTGCCTCGATCCCGCTCTCGCAGTGGTTCCTGCTGATCATGGCGTTCGGCTCGCTGTTCATGGCGGCAGGCAAGCGCTACGCCGAGCTGCAACTGGCCGAACGCACCGGGGCGAAGATCCGTAAGTCGCTCGAGAACTACACCACGACATATCTGCGCTTCGTGTGGACGCTGTCCGCGACGGCCGTCGTCATCTGCTACGGCTTGTGGGCTTTTCAGCAGGACGCCGAAACGGACTCCAACTGGTTCGCCATCTCGATGATTCCGTTTACTATCGCAATCCTGCGATACGCAGTGGATGTAGACGGCGGCGAGGCAGGCGAACCCGAAGAGATCGCGTTGGGAGACAGGGTTCTCCAGCTACTCGCCATAGCGTGGATCGGAGTGGTTGGTGTCGCTGTCTACCTCGCCTGACCAGCGAGACACGCGAGAAGACACCCCGGCACCGGCGGTCTCGACCAGGGCGGTCTTCTGGGTCGGGACCGTCGTCACCGGTGCCCTGTTTCTGTGGGGTGCCTGGGAACGTCGCTGGATCGCCGACGACGGCCTGATCGTCCTGCGCACCGTCCGCAACCTGTTGGCCGGCAACGGCCCGGTGTTCAACGCGGGCGAGCGGGTCGAGACCAACACGAGCACCATCTGGACGTACCTCGTCTACGCGGGTAGCTGGCTCAGCGACGGCCGGCTCGAGTACGTGGTCCTGACGATCGCGCTCGTGCTGTCCACAGCGGCCGTCGTCATCGCGATGATCGGCACGTTCTCCCTGCGTGGGCGCACTGCGTCACGCACTCTCTTCCTCCCCGCCGGTGTACTCGTGTACATCGCGGTACCGCCGGCCCGTGACTTCGCGACGTCCGGGCTGGAGACCTGCCTGGTCATCTTCTGGCTGGCGGTTTTGTGGCTGCTGATGGTTCGCTGGGGGCAGCGCCGCGGAGGTGGCGTCGAGCTGCTGCTGCTGGCCTTCTTCGCGGGCCTGGGCCCGCTGGTGCGCCCCGAGTTGTCCATCGTGTCGGTTCTGGCACTGGCGATGATCTTCCTCGCCCCACAGACGTGGTTGTCGAGGCTGCACGTGTTCGCATTCGCGGGCGCGGTTCCCGTGCTGTACCAAATCTGGCGCATGGGCTACTACGGCCTTCCGTACCCCAACACCGCAGTGTCCAAGGACGCCGGCGGTGCCAAGTGGTCGCAAGGGTGGGCGTATCTGACCAACCTGATGGGACCGTACCTACTGTGGCTCCCGCTGGTGCTGCTCCTGCTCGGTGCCGCCCTGTCGATGACGCGCGTGCGCCCGACGCTGCCCAGAACAGTGGGCGGCCTGCTCGCCGCGTTGCGCACGCCGACCGCTGTCGTCGTATTCGTGCTCGTCAGTGGATTGTTGCTCGCGATCTACGCAATTCGAGTCGGTGGCGATTTCATGCACGGGCGAACATTGTTGCCCGCCCTGTTCACGCTGCTGTTGCCCATTTCGATATTGCCCGTCGCGCTCCCGCAACGATGGTCCGGTAATCGTGCGACTGCTGTTTTCGTCGCGGATGTATTCGTCTGGGGTGGGATCGTCGTCTGGGCTGTGATTGCGGCGAACACGACGGGAATGCCCCAGGGCTCGATCGTCGGACGAAGCGGAATCGTCGACGAACGAGCGTTCTATTCGCTCAACACCGGGCACGCTCATCCGATCCTGGCGTCGGACTATCTCGACTATCCGCGGATGCGGGCGATGGTTCAGGCGATCGACGACACCCCGGACGGCGGATTGCTGCTGCCGTCCGCGCAATTCACCTACTGGGATGTCGTCCCGCCGCCCCTCCCGATCCCCGAGGGTGGATTCGGTCACACCGTCTACTTCCTCAACCTGGGGATGACGAGCATGAACGTCGGCCTCGACGTGCGGGTCATCGACCAGATGGGGCTGGCGTACCCGTTGGCATCGCACACCGAACGCCTCGAGAACGGCCGTATCGGTCACGACAAGAACCTCTACCCGGACTGGGTCGTCGCCGATCTGGGACTGGTCGGCATCCATCCGTACCTGCCCTGGTACATGGACGAGGACTGGGTGACCGAAGCTCAGGTGGCGTTGACCTGCCCGGACACCCAGGAAATGCTGACGTCCTACCGAGCACCGTTGACGAAGGATCTGTTCGTCCGGAATGTGAAACGTTCGTTGTTCTATGCCGGTTATCGATTCGACCGGGTGCCGAAATACGAAATACAGCGATGTGATCTTCCGGCACCTGTATTGAAGGCGGATGATTAGCCGACAGAACACGAGAAGATCACCGGGTTGCGCCGATTCGGTCTCGACGCGAAGATGAGCTGTCTCGATCCTGTAACGGGCGACGTACTTCGTGCGATAAGTGCGGAGGATATGTATGCGCCAGACCCTGGGTCGGGCGCATACATGATGAACTTGCGAGATCAATCGTTGATTGCGTAACCGATGTGACGAAGCTGCTGAGAGGTCGAGTGCATGCTGGGTAGATGGAAGAGCCGGTCCGGGGACAAGCGAGCGGGCTCCTGGGGACGCCGCGCCGCAACATCCATGCTGATGGCAGTGGTGCTGCCACTGGGCTTGGCCGTGGCGGGCGGTGGCGCAACTGCCAACGCAGCGTTCGACGGCAACGCCATCGACGTTTGGACGGACTCGAGCATGGGCCCGATCAAGAGTCGGGTGTGGCGGGCAGCGGACGGTAACACCAACCGCGTTGTCTACCTGCTCGACGGCCTGCGCGCCACGACGGACATCTCGGGCTGGGAGCACGAGACCGACGCCGGAGCAGTTCTCGCCTCGTGGAACATCAACGTCGTCGAGCCGGTCGGTGGACAGTCGAGCTTCTACTCCGACTGGTACGCACCGTCCAACTTCAACGGTCAGAAGACCACCTACAAGTGGGAAACCTTCCTGACGCAGAACCTCCGCGAGAACCTGCGCGCGAACTACGGCTTCAACCCGAACCGCAACGGTGTCATCGGCATCTCGATGGGCGGCTCCGCAGCCCTCACGCTGGCTGCATACCACCCGGACCAGTTCAGCTATGCCGGTTCGCTGTCGGGCTACCTGAACATCTCCGCACCCGGCATGCGCGAGGCCATGCGCCTGGCACTGCTGGACTCCGGCCGCTACAACATCGACGCGATGTGGGGCCCGCCGTGGGATCCGGCGTGGCTGCGCAACGACCCGTTCGTCTTCGCGCCTCGCTTGCGTGACAACGGCACGCGCGTGTGGGTCTTCGCAGGCAGCGGTCTGCCCGGCGGTCTCGATCGCCCGCAGAGCTTCATCGATTACTACAACACCGCGAACGGTATGGGCCTCGAGGCCATCGCTTTGGCGAACAGCCGTGCCTTCCAGATCCGCATGGCGAGCATCGGTGCCAACAACGTCACGTATGCGTTCCCGGCCGTCGGTACCCACCAGTGGGGCTACTGGGGCGAGCAGATCCGCGTCATGGCACCGGACCTGAGCGCCAACATCGGTAACTGATCCACCCGGTAGCGTTTGCTGTCGCAGTCCCCGCTTTCGGCCCTGTAGTGATATTTCACGACTTTTCAGGGCTGTTCAGCGGGGACCGCGCAGGATAGTCTCCTGTTTCAGAAACTCGCAGGGGCGAAACTGGGACGCTGATCACAGTTTTGCCTTGGAACCGCTCGATGGAATAACCTCCATCGAGCGGTTCGCCTGTTATGCAGCAGAACCTCGACGTTTCGACACACCACAGCTTCACCCCGGCCTCATGGGCCGTCAGTCAGCCCTGTTCGATTGCCGGGGGCCGCTACGACAGCGGAGACCGCGTAGATGAGAGAGAGCACGATTCATGCGATTTGCCGGCCTCAGCAGTAACCCGAAGGCGTCATCACGCTGGCGTCAGCGCCTGCTCGGCGTGGGTGCTGCCGCACTCGTTCTGCCGATCGCAGCCGGTGTCGTCGGCGGCGCAGTCGCAGTCGCTGCCCCCACTGCCGTCGTCCATCAGACCCCGGCCGGTGGCCGCGAGGACCTGATCGTCCCGTCCGAGATGGGTCCGATCAAGGTCCAGGTCCAGTGGGCGGCACGCGGCGGCAACGCTGCTCTCTACCTGCTCGACGGCCTGCGTGCCCGCGACGATCGCAACGCCTGGACCTTCGAGACCAACGCGCAGGATCAGTTCGCCAACGACGACGTGACGCTGGTCATGCCCGTCGGCGGACAGTCCAGCTTCTACAGCGACTGGTACACCTCGTCGAACTTCAACGGCCAGGAAGTCACCTACAAGTGGGAGACGTTCCTGACGCAGGAGCTCCCGGCGTTCCTGGAGAACTACGGCGTCTCGCGCAACAACAACGGTGTTCTCGGCCTGTCGATGGGTGGTTCGGCTGCCCTGACGCTTGCCGCGTACCACCGCGACCAGTTCAAGTTCGCCGGCTCGCTCTCGGGTTACCTGAACATCTCGGCCCCGGGCATGCGTGAGGCGATTCGTATCGCGATGCTCGATGCCGGCCGCTTCAACGTCGACTCCATGTGGGGACCGCCCTGGAACCCGGCGTGGCTGCGCAACGACCCGTTCGTCTTCGCACCCAGGTTGCAGGGTCTGTCGCTGTACATCTCCGCAGCCAGCGGCCTGCCCGGTCAGTTCGATCACCCGGCCGCGCCGATCGATTTCTACAACACCGCCAACGGCATGGCGCTCGAGGCACTCTCGCTCGCCAACACCCGTGCATTCCAGATCCGCATGGGCACCCTTGGTATCCCGGCGACCTACAGCTTCCCGGCCAACGGAATTCACGCCTGGCCGTACTGGGGTGCCGAGCTGTGGAAGGCACGCACCCAGATCCTGGACGCGCTGAACGCCTGATTCGGTTCCGTAACGTGCTCTCCGACAATGCCGCCCCACGCTCTCGCGTCGGGCGGCATTGTCGGTTCGAGCGCCGGCTCTTCGAGCCTCCCCAATTCACATTCGCACCACCAGTCACAGCGAGTCTGCTGTTCGTGGCCATCGGGCACGTGTAGAAAGACATACGAAGCATGTCTCGAGACGAGACCTTCGGTCGTCACAGGAAAGAGAGTCACCATCATGCGCACTGCGCTTGTTCGGTTCGGTCGTACCCCATCGGCCGGCACACGGGCTCGGCGAGCGGCAGCAGCAGTGACTGTTGCCTCCGCGCTGATGATTCCCTTCGCGACGACGACGTTGGCCACTGCAGCCCCGGTTGCTCATGCCGCCCCGATGGCGCAGACCGGCCCCGCCTACACCCAGACCGGTGGAGCAACCGTCACCTCGGTGGACTGGCTCTCCGATCGCCGCGTCGCGCTGTGGATCCAGTCGCCCTCGATGGGAACGCCCATCCAGGTGCAGCTGCTGCTCGCGCGTGACTGGAACATCAACCCGCAGGCCACGTTCCCGCAGGTGTACATGTTGGACGGCCTCCGGGCGACCGACCAGGAGAACGGCTGGACGGCCGAGACCGACGCCGAGGCCTACTTCGCCGACAAGAACGTCAACGTCGTGCTGCCGATCGGCGGACAGTCCAGCTTCTACTCCGACTGGGTCGATCAGGACAACGGCAAGAACTACCAGTGGGAGACGTTCCTGACCAAGGAGCTGCCGCCCATCCTGGCCAAGGACTGGCGCAGCACCGACAACCGCGGCGTCGTCGGGTTGTCGATGGGTGGCACGTCGGCAATGTTCCTCGCGGCCCGCAACCCCGGCTTCTTCAAGTTCGCCGGTTCGCTGTCGGGCATCCTGACCACCACCTCCCTCGGCATGCCGCAGGCCATCCAGTACGCGATGACCGACGCCGGCGGCTACAACTCCAAGGCCATGTGGGGCGCACCGTCCAACTCGCTGTGGGCTCAGCACGATCCGTACCTGCTGGCCGACAAGCTCAAGGGCGTCAGCCTGTACATCTCGAGCGGCAACGGCTCGACCGGCCCGTACGATCAGCCGTCGCCGATTCCGGGCGTCAGCACCAACTACGCGGGCATGGGCCTCGAGATCCTCTCGCGACTCACTTCCCAGACCTTCGCCACCAAGCTCAACCAGCTCGGAATCCCCGCGCAGGTCAACTACCGCCCCTCGGGAACGCACTCGTGGCCGTACTGGCAGTTCGAGTTGCACCAGCTGTGGCCGCAGCTCGCCACGGCACTCGGCGTCGAGGTCGACAAGCCCGCCTGCAGTGTCGCGGGCATGATCGGCAATGCGAGCGGCGCGAACTCGTGGCTGGGTCCCTGCCTCACCGCGGAGTACAACGTCGCCGGTGGTCGAGCTCAGGACTTCACGTTCGGTCGGGTCTTCTTCACTCCCGACACCGGGGCGCAGGTGGTTGCCGGCGCTATCGGCGGCATCTACCAGGGCAATAAGGGCCCCGAGGGTGCGCTCGGCTTCCCGAAGACCGGCGAGATCGCCACTCCCGACGGCCGCGGCCGCTTCAACGCCTTCCAGAACGGCATGGTCTACTTCACGCCGCAGACCGGAGCCCATGTGGTCAAGGGTGCCGTGCTAGACGAGTGGGCAGCCCAGGGGTACGAGGGCGGTCCTCTGGGATACCCGGTGCTCGACGAGGTGGCAACACCCAACAAGCCCGGCTCGGTGCAGGGCTTCGAGATCGGCGCGATCTACACCTCGCCCGACGCGGGCGTGCATTCTGTGCAGGGCATGATTCTCGGTAAGTACGGTGAATTGGGTTGGGAGAGTGGACCTCTCGGGTTCCCCAAGTCCAACGAGATCGGCCCCATCCGGGACGGCGGACGGTTCAATCAGTTCGAGACCGGCAACATCTACTGGAGCCCGGTCAGCGGAGCCTGGTCCATGCCGTACGGCCCGATCTTCGACGCCTGGGGATCGGTGGGCTACGAAGGTGGCCGCCTCGGCTACCCCACCAGCGATCAGTTCGACATCGACGGTGGCGGTAAGCAACAGAACTTCCAGTTCGGCATCATCACCGTCAAGGACGGCAAGGCCACGATCGCTCCGTGACCGGAGGCAGTCACGGCTTCAGAGTTCTCTCAGAGCGTGGCTGTACTCTCGCCTGCGACCCGACGACCGAAGGATTTCGATCGATGACGCGTAACTCTCTGGCCAGAACTCTGTCCCTCGGCGTGCTCGCCGTGGCGGCGAGCTCGATGCTGGTGGCGTGTGGAAGTGACGACTCGACGGCCACCGGCGCGCCGACGAGCACCACCACGGCAGCTGCGACGACGACCGAGGCGAGTTCGTCGACGTCGGCGGCCGAGAGCACCACCACTACTGTCGCTCCGACCACCAGTCCGGGCGAGGCGGCGACGGCACCGCCGGAGCAACCCCAGGCCGTGCCGGACGACTTCCCGGGGCCGACGGAGAGCCAGATCGACAACCGTGGCCAGCGTTTCCTCGACGAGCTGAAGAGCAAGGGCGTCACCCCGGCGGGCAACGGCGACATCGCGGTGTCGACGGCCAACTACATCTGTGCCGCGCAGGCGCAGGGCGTCGCAGCCGACGAAATCACGACCTACGTCACCGCGAACGTCGGCGTCGAGGCCAGTGCTGCCGGAACGCAGATGAACGAGACGCAGGCCCAGCAGGCAGCCCAGACCTACATCGCCGCCGCGCAGGCGACGTACTGCACGCCGTAGTTCGCGCTGATGGCCAAACGTAAACGTAGAGTTCTGCCGGTGATCGCCTTCGCGGTGATCATCGGGCTCGTCATCGTGGCCCTGTGGTACCTCCTCGCCGGGCGTCTCGGACCCGGACCGGGGCCGGTACCGCCGCCGGGACCCGAGCAGCCGACCTCACAACCGGCGGACTGCCCGGACGTCCAGGTCATTGCCATCCCGGGTACGTGGGAGTCCTCGTCGACCGATGACCCGTACAACCCGACCGCCAATCCAGTGTCGCTGATGCTCAACGTCACTCGGCCGCTGCAGGAGCAGTTCCCCGGATCTCGCGCGGACGTCTACACGGTTCCCTACGTCGCACAGTTCTCGAACCCCATCGCGCTGCCGCCGGACGGCCAACAGTCGTACAACAACAGCCGTACCGAGGGTAAAAACGTTGCGGTACAGAAGATGTCGGACGTCGCGGCGCGATGCCCACTGACCAACTTCGTCATGGCCGGCTTCTCTCAGGGCGCAGTCATCTCCGGCGACATCGCGGCCGACATCGGCGCGGGTAACGGACCCATCTCCGCCGATCGTGTCCTCGGCGTCACCCTCATCGCCGACGGCCGCCGCGACGGAGTGTCGGGTACCGACGTGCCGGGACCGCTCGACGGCGTCGGAGCCGAGGTCGCCCTCGGGGGACTCGACCTCCCCGGCATCACCATGACGGGGCGTCGGGACGGCGGATTCGGCGCGCTCGACGACCGGACCAATCAGATCTGTGCGCCCGGCGACCTCATCTGTGCGTCCCCGTCGGATGGACTGTCGCTACGCAACATTCCGCAGAGCATCCAAATTCTGATCGGGGCGGCGGGCAATCCGGTGCACGCGTCGTACAACAGTTTCGTCGTCGACGGTTCCGGCACGACGGCCACCCAGTGGACGGCGGCATGGGCGGCCGATCTGATCGAGAATGCGCCGACGCCTCCGCACTCGTGATCGGGTCGTGTGGACGACGGCGTGATCGGGGTCGTGGGTAGCGCAGTGACCGGTGTCATCGATAACGGACAGGTCACAACGCGGCGTGTCGCCAACTGGTGCAGGGCACAAACCTGTGGTCTGCGACCCCCAGTCGGTGGGATCCGCTCCCGCGAGCGGCTAGAGTGACGCCTTGGACCTGCGCGGATCGGCCCCGGCCGACTGCCCCGCACGGTGTGCCCAGACCCCCGGTGCCGACCACCTCAGACCCCAGGTGCCGGCCGCTCCAGACCCCAGAGGAGAGCAATAGATGAGTTCCGCCGAGGCCGCGACCCCCGGGCCGCGCAAATTCCGCTTCGCTGCAGGCGGAGAGGGAAACGCGGAGGAGGGCGGGGCTCGGAAGTTCATCAAGCTGGCTCAGCAGGCCGAGGAACTGGGTTACGACAGCTTCATGATTCCCGATCATCTCGGTAATCAGGTCGGGCCGATCGCGGCGCTCGGAGCTCTCGCCGTCGCCACCGACAAGATTCGGCTCGGCACGGCGGTGCTCGCCAACGGCTTCCGCCATCCCGCGGTGCTCGCCAAGGACGCGGCGACCATCGATGTGCTCTCCGGCGGACGGCTCGAACTCGGACTCGGCGCGGGCTGGATGCGCGAGGAATACGACAAGGCCGGCATCACCTACGACCGTCCCGGCGTCCGCATCGAAAAGCTCGCAGAGACCCTCGACATTCTCGACGTGTTGCTGCGCGGTCAGGAATGCAACTACGAGGGCAAGCACTACACGATCACCGGTCTCAAGGGCAGCCCTCGTCCGCGTCAGGGACCGCGTCCGCCGATCTGCATCGGCGGCGGCGGCCCCAAGATGCTCGCGCTGGCGGCCAAGCACGCCGACATCATCTCCGTGGTGCCGAGCACCTCGAAGGAAGGCAAGTTGCTGCTGTCGGGCATGACCATCGAGAAGACTCTCGAGCGCGTCGAGCTCATCCGGGCTGCCGCAGGGGATCGGTTCGACGACATCGAGCTGAACTGGGCGATCACCACCATCGTGGTCACCGACGATCGCGAGCAGATGGCCGAGATGGCGTTGGCCGCGCTGGACAACGGTTATCCGCCCAACGTGGACGTCGACGTCAAGCTCACGGTCGACGACATTCTGTCGTCGCCGTACCTTGCCTTCGGAACGTACGAGGAAATCGCCGATCAGATCCGTAACGTTCGCGCGCGGACGACGATGTCCTATGTCGGGGTTTTCCCCACACAAATGGAAGCATTCGCTCCGGTTGTCGACTTGCTGAAAGGCGAGTGACGCAGGCGCGTGTCGGTAGCATGGAGTCGGCCTCGAGGTCGACCGAAACCGCCACCGCTGGAGTTACCACTTAGTAACATAAAACGCTGTTCGGGGTCTGCATCGATGAACGTCGTCAATGCAAGGCCAGGTCACGCACGATGTGTGGCAGCGATTCGTGTCGGAGGAGATTGAAGCAAATGAGCCACACGTTCGATGATTTCATCGATGAGAACGGCCACATCACCATCGGTGAAGGGCAGACACTCGTCCGCCACGTCGAGGCGAACGTCGAAGAGAACGCCGACACGCTCGCGTACCGGTTCATGGACTACTCCCGGGAACGGGACGGTGAAGCGCACGAGTTGACCTGGTCACAGTTCGGCAAGCGGCTGCGCGCTGTCGCCGCCCGCCTGCAGCAGGTCACCGAGCCCGGTGACCGCGTGGCGATCCTCGCCCCCCAGGGCCTCGAGTACGTCATCGCGTTCTTCGGCGCGATCTACGCGGGCACCATCGCGGTGCCGCTGTTCGATCCCGACGAGCCCGGCCACACCGACCGCCTGCATGCCGTCCTCGGCGACTGCAAGCCCAGCGCGATCCTCACCGCCAGCAACTCCGCGGCGGGCGTTCGCGCGTTCTTCCGCGCGCTCCCCGCTGCCGAGCGGCCCCGCATCATCGCCGTCGACGCCGTTCCCGACAGCGTCGGCGAGACGTGGGTCGAGCCCAATGCAGGGTTGGACGACATCGCCTACCTGCAGTACACGTCCGGTTCGACGCGGACCCCGGCCGGCGTCGAGATCACGCACCGCGCGGTCGGCGTCAACGCGCTGCAGATGGTCGACAGCATGGAGATCAACTACGACTCGCGCGGCGTCACCTGGCTGCCGATGTTCCACGACATGGGCCTGCTCACCGTCATCCTCCCGGCCCTCGGTGGCAAATACATCACGATCATGAGCCCGCGCGCGTTCGTGCAGCGGCCGTGGCGCTGGATCAAGGAACTCGCCGCTGTCTCCGACGGAGCAGGCACGTTCGCCGCGGCACCGAACTTCGCGTTCGAGCACGCCGCCCAGCGCGGACTGCCCAAGAACGGTGAAAGTCTCGACCTGTCGAACGTCATCGGCCTGATCAACGGCAGCGAGCCCGTCACCACGTCGTCGATGAAGAAGTTCAACGAGGCCTTCGGCCCGTACGGTTTGCCGAAGTCCGCGATCAAGCCGTCGTACGGCATGGCCGAGGCCACGCTGTTCGTCTCGACGAGCAAGCACGCCGACGAGGCCAAGGTCGTCTACGTCGACCGTGTCGAGCTGAACGCAGGCAATTTCGTCGTCGTCGCACCCGACGCTCCCGGAGCCATCCCGCAGGTATCGACCGGAACCGTCGCCCGGAGTCAGTGGGCCGCGATCGTCGACTCCGAAACCGCCACCGAGGTGCCCGACGAACACGTCGGCGAGATCTGGCTGCACGGCGAGAACATCGGCAAGGGCTACTGGGGTCGCGAGACCGAGACCAGCGAAACCTTCCACAACAAGCTCGTCCACCGCGTCGCCGACGGGTCGCACGCCACGGGTGCCCCCGAGGGCGCCAACTGGATGCGCACCGGAGACTTCGGCGTCTATCACGACGGCGAGCTCTACATCACCGGCCGCGTGAAGGACCTCGTCATCGTCGACGGCCGCAATCACTACCCCCAGGACATCGAGTTCTCGGCGCAGGAAGCAAGCAAGGCTCTGCGGCCGGGCTTCGTGGCGGCGTTCGCGGTGCCGCTCAACCAGCTGCCCGACGTCGTGTTCGAGTTCAGTGGTGCCGCGTTGACCAAGGATTCGGACGACAGCTCCGAACAGCTCGTCATCGTTGCCGAGCGCGCTCCCGGCTCGGGCAAGGCAGACCCGGCTCCGATCGCCGACGAGGTGCGCACCGCAGTCTCGGCGCGGCACGGCGTCACGGTCCGCGACGTCCTGCTCGTCCCGGCCGGTTCCATCCCGCGTACGTCGAGCGGCAAGATCGCCCGACGCGCGTGCAAGGCCGCCTACATCGAGGGCACCCTGCGCGGCGGTTACCAGCAGACGGCATTCCCGGACGCCGAACTACCCGACTGATCTCTGGGCCTCCCGTTCCTTCGATACATAGCTTGGTGAGTAATGGCTGAACAAGAGACAGACAAGATTCAGAGTGCCGACGGGACGGACCTCACGGTCGCCCAACTGCGGGATTGGCTACGCAACTGGGTTGCAGACGCGACGGGTCAACCCGCGTCGGCCATCTCCGACGACCGTCCGATGGAGGAATTCGGTCTGTCCTCTCGCGATGCCGTCGCACTGAGCGGTGAGATCGAGGAGCTGGTGGGGGTCACGCTGACCGCGACCGTCGTCTACCAGCACCCCACCATCGCGTCTCTGGCCAAGATCATCATCGAGGGCGAACCCGACGAGCCGGTGGGTACCGTCGACGACGCGTTCTACACCAGCGGCGTGCAGTCGGGCGACGCCCACGACATCGCGATCGTCGGACTGTCGTCGCGCTTCCCCGGCACCGGTCACACCCCCGAGGAGATGTGGTCGCTGCTCATCGAGGGCCGCGACGGCATCACCGACCTGCCCGAGGGCCGGTGGAAGGAATTCACCTCCGATCCCGTCATCGCCGCAGCCGTCGACGCGACGGTCACCAAGGGTGGCTACCTCGACGACGTCAAGACCTTCGACGCCGAGTTCTTCGCGATGTCGCCCAACGAGGTCGTCAACGTCGACCCGCAGCAGCGCCTCGCGCTGGAACTGACCTGGGAAGCGCTCGAGCACGCGCACATCCCGGCCAGCTCGGTCAAGGGCAGCCAGGTCGGCGTCTTCATCGGCAGCTCGTCCAACGACTACCAGCTCATCGCCGTCAGTGATCCGGCCGTGCACCCCTACGCACTCACCGGCACCTCCACCGCCATCGTCGCCAACCGCGTGTCGTACTTCTACGACTTCCGCGGGCCGTCGATCGCCGTCGACACCGCCTGCTCGTCCTCGCTGGTTGCTGTGCACCAGGCAGTGCGCAGCCTGCGTACCGGCGAATCCGATCTGGCCGTGGCGGGTGGCGTCAACATGCTGCTAGCGCCGCCGATCACCGTGGGCTTCGGCCAGACCGGTGTGCTGGCACCCGACGGCAAGATCAAGGCGTTCTCCTCCGACGCCAACGGCATGATTCGCTCCGAGGGCGGCGGACTCGTCGTGCTCAAGCGACTCGAGGACGCCGAGCGAGACGGCGATCAGGTGCTCGCTGTCATCGCCGGATCCGCCATCAACCAGGACGGCCGCTCCAACGGACTCCTCGCGCCGAACCCCGACGCACAGGCCGACGCACTGCGATTCGCATACCGCGACGCCGGCATCAACCCGTCGGGCGTGGACTACATCGAAGCGCACGGCACCGGAACCATTCTGGGCGATCCCATCGAGGCCGATGCGCTCGGCCGCGTGGTCGGCCGTGGCCGCGACGCGGACAAGCCGGCACTGCTCGGCTCGGCGAAGACGAACTTCGGACACCTCGAATCTGCCGCAGGCGCAGCAGGTTTGATCAAGGTCGTGCTGGCGATGCAGGAGAACAAACTCCCAGCGTCACTGAACTACGTGGGCCCCAACCCGTACATCGACTTCGACAAGGCGCACCTGAAGGTCATCCCGGAGGCCACCGACTGGCCGCGGTACACCGGCAAGGCCGTCGCCGGCATCTCCGGTTTCGGCTTCGGCGGCACCAACGCCCACGTCGTCGTGCGCGAGTACGTACCGGGTGAGACCTCGGCCGAATTCGACCCCGCTGCCGTGGATCCCGAGGCCGCGGTGGTGGAGGGCGTCTACGAGGAGCAGCTCGACGCCGAGACGACCAGCCCGGTCGCCGAGGCCGAGACCATCCTGGCGGAGTCCGACAGTGCTCCGGAGACAGTGATTCTCGCGGTGTCGGCCGCGTTGCCGTCGCGCCGTAAGCGCGCGGCGTCGGAACTGGCCGACTGGCTCGAGACCGAAGAGGGCAGCACGACGCCTCTGGTCGATGTCGGCCGTACATTGGCTCGGCGTAACCACGGGCGTTCGCGTGCAGTGGTTCTCGCGTCCACCACAGCCGAGGCCATCGCCGGATTGCGCGCCATCGCAGCAGGCAAGCCCGGACCGGGCGTGTTCTCCGCGGACTCACCCGCGTCCAACGGCGCAGTGTGGGTGTTCTCCGGATTCGGCTCGCAGCACCGCAAGATGGCATCGCGGCTGTACCGAACCAACGCCGTGTTCGCCGCCGAGGTGGACAAGGTGGACGAGCTGCTCGTCGACGAAGCCGGCTACTCCATCCGCGAGATCATCCTCGACGACTCGCAGACCTACGAGTTCGAGAACTCCCAGGTCGCCATCTTCGTCATCCAGATCGCCTTGGCCGCAACGCTTCGCGCGCACGGTGCCGAGCCGTCGGCCGTCATCGGCCACTCGATGGGTGAGGTCGCCGCCGCGTACGTGGCCGGAGGCCTGAACCTCGAAGACGCCGTCCGCATCATCTACGCCCGCTCGCGGCTGCTGGCCGAGGGCCAGGACGGCCTCGGTGCCGCCTCGCAGGGTGCCATGGCACTCGTCGAGTACACCCCCGACGAGGTCAAGACCCTCACCGATCAGTTCCCGAACGTGGAGCCCTGCGTGTACGCCGCGCCCACGCACACCACGGTCGGCGGGCCCCGCGCCGAGGTCGAAGCCCTCGTCGAAAAGGCCGAGGCCGCGGGCAAAATGGCCCGACTGCTCGACGTCAAGGGAGCCGGCCACACCGCAGCAGTCGACGTTCTGCTCGGTGAGCTCGCCGCCGAGCTCGCCGGAATCGAACCGAGCAAGCTCACCGCGGGGGTCTACTCCTCGGTCGATCGTGAGGCGCACTACCGCGTCGGACATGCGGCGATTCACGGAGTCGACTACTGGACCAAGGGAATGCGTCACCCGGTCTGGTTCACCCAGGCCGTCAATGTTGCTGTGGGAGACGGGCACACGACGTTCGTGGAGCTCGCCCCGAACCCCGTCGCGCTGATGTCGGTTGCCGCTACCGCGTGGGCTGCCGGCCTGGCCGACGCCACGTTGATTCCGACGCTCAAGCGCAAGGAAGACGAGGCCGACACGTTCCTCGCCGCGCTGGCGCAGCTGTACGTGCACGGTCATGCGCTGGAACTGGCGACGCTGTTCGAGTCGGGTCCGTATGCCGCAATTCCGCGAACTGCGTACTTGCGCAAGGAGTTCTGGCTCAACTCGCAAGTCAGCTCCAGCGGTAACTCTCGCGTTCCCGGTGCCCGGGTGGCGCTGCCCGACGGCCGCCACGTCTGGGAAGTCCAGGCCTCGGCCGTCTCGGGATTCGATGCGTTGGTCACCGCCGCTGCCTCGCAGGTGTTCTCCGATGTGGCGCTGGGTGCTTCGGTCTCGCATGCATCGGTGCCCGTGGCCGGCACGGTCGTCACCACATTGACCTCGCACCTCGGTGGGGCGTCGGTCCAGGTCCATGCACACGAGGGCTCGGCGTTCACCCTGCTGCACGAGGCTGTCGTCACCTCGGGCGATGTGCGGCCGGAACCCGTTGTGGCGGTAGAAGAGCGATCCTCGTCTCCGATGGAAGAGTTGCCCGAGGTCGTCGAGACGTTCGGTGACCGCTGGGATCCCAACGGCAATCAGAAGCTCGAAGATCGACTGGCGATCATCGTCGCCGAGTCGATGGGCTACGCACCCGAGGACCTACCTCCCGAGGTGCCGCTGATCGAACTGGGGCTCGATTCGCTCAGCGCCGTTCGGATCAAGAACCGCGTCGAGTACGAATTCGACATCCCCACAGTGCAATTGCAGGCCGTGCGTGATGCGAACCTGCGTGAGGTGGAGAAGTACCTGCGCTACGCCATCGAGAACCGCGACGAGGTGCAGGCGCTGGCAGACAAGCAGGCCGCCGAAAAGGCTGCCGAGCAGGCTGCCGAGAGTGGCGCGACTGCACGCGACGCAGCCCTGGAGACGGCCGTCGCCGCACCGGAGACCGCGGTTCCGAGTGCGGAATACCAACCCGCACCGGTGGTCGCAGCGCAGACCGACCTGGGCGGCAAGGAAGCGTTCGCCGAGGCCGCCGGATCCGATGTGCCCCCACGTGACAACGCCGAGCGGATGACGTTCGCAACGTGGGCAGTGGTGACGAAGGAATCGGCCAAGGGCATCTTCAACACCCTGCCGATCCTCGACGACGAGACGGCCGAGAAGTTGGCCGCTCGCCTGACCGAGCGGGCCGGCGGCGAGATCACCTTCGACGACGTACTGGACTCGGAGACCATCGAGCAGCTCGCCGACAAGGTACGCCCGCATCTCGAGGACGGCGAGATCGACGGTGTCGTGCGCAATCTTCGGGCCCGCCCCGAGGGCTCCTCGGCCACACCGGTATTCGCGTTCCACTCGGCCGGTAGCTCCACCGTCGCCTACGAGCCGTTGCTGCGGAAGTTGCCGGCAGGCACGCCCATGTACGGCCTCGAGCGCGTCGAAGGACCCATCGCCAAGCGCGCCGCGGAGTACGTGCCGCTGATCAAGGCGATCCAGCCCGAGGGACCGTACGTGTTCGTCGGATGGTCGCTCGGCGGCATCCTCGCCTACGAGGTGGCGCGTCAGATGGAAGAGGAAGGCATCGAGGTCGCCTACGTGGGGCTGCTCGATACCGTCATGCCCGGCACCAAGATCCCCGACACCAAGGACGAAGTCCGCAAGCGTTGGGAGCGGTACGCCGCGTTCGCCAAGAAGACGTACAACGTCGACTACCCGATCCCGTACGACAAGTTGGTCGACTCCGACGACGAGGGTCAGATTCGGATCATCACCGATCTGGTCAAGCTCAGCGGGGCAAAGATTCCCGGCGGCATCATCGAGCATCAGCGGACGTCGTGGCTCGACAATCGGGCTATCCAGACGGCCGAGCTCAAGGAGTACGGCGGGCACGTCACGCTGTACCTCGCCGACAAGTACCACGACGACGCGATCGCCCTCGAGCCCGCATACGCCACCCGCGAAGAGCACGGTGGTTGGGGACCGGTGGTCAAGGACCTCGAGATCGTCTACGTCGGAGGCGACCACCTCGCGGTCGTCGACGAGCCGTACATTGGAAAAATTGCGGCCCATCTGTCGAAGACGCTCGAGAACATCGAGTCTGCAAGAACCGGAGCGTAGATTTTGAGTGGCACCACTGCGGAGAAGCTGGCCGAGCTACGGGCGAGGCTGGAACTGGCCAAGGAACCGGCCGGCGAGATCGGCATCGCCAAGCGCGCCAAGAAGGGCATACCCAGCGCCCGAGATCGCGTGAACTCGCTGCTCGACCCCGGCAGTTTCGTCGAGATCGGCGCGCTGGTGAAGGCCCCGAACGATCCGGGTGCCCTCTACAGCGACGGCGTCGTCACCGGGCACGGAACCGTCGACGGCCGTCCGATCGCAGTGTTCTCGCACGATCAGACCGTGTTCGGCGGAACCGTCGGCGAGATGTTCGGCCGCAAGGTCGCCGGCATCATGGACTTCGCGATCAAGATGGGCTGCCCGGTCGTCGGCATCAACGACTCCGGTGGAGCTCGCGTGCAGGACGCCGTCACCTCCCTCGCGTGGTACGCCGAACTGGGTCGACGCCACGAGGCGCTCTCCGGCCTGTGCCCGCAGATCTCTCTGATCCTCGGTAAATGCGCCGGTGGCGCGGTGTACGCACCGATCAACACCGACATCGTCGTCGCCACCGAAGAGGCGTACATGTTCGTCACCGGACCGGACGTCATCAAGTCCGTCACCGGCGAGGACGTCAGCCTCGACGAACTCGGTAGTGCCCGTGTCCAGGCCATCAACGGCAACGTGCACCACGTCGCTGCCGACGAGAAGGCCGCATTCGACTGGATTCGGAACTACCTGAGCTACCTGCCGTCGAGCTGCCAGGAAGAGGCACCGGTGATCAACCCGGGGCTCGAGCCGGAGATCACCGAATCCGATCGCACGCTCGACTCGTTCATGCCCGACGCCGACAACGCCGGTTACGACATGCACGACATCATCCTGCGCATCTTCGACGACGGCGAGTTCCACGAGATCGCCGCCCAGACTGCACAGAACGTCATCACCGGCTTCGCCCGCGTCGACGGTCGGCCGGTGGGAATCGTCGCCAATCAGCCGATGCACCTGTCCGGGGCACTCGACGCCAAGGCAGCGGACAAATGTGCGCGGTTCATCCGCCTCAGCGACGCCTACAACATTCCGATCATCTTCCTCGTCGACACACCCGGCTTCCTGCCCGGCGTCGACCAGGAAACCCTCGGCGTCATCCATCGCGGTGGCCGCTTCATCTTCTCGTTCGTCGAAGCGACGGTGCCGAAACTGACTGTCGTGATCCGTAAGTCGTACGGCGGCGGATACGCGGTGATGGGCTCGAAGCAGCTCGGATCCGACATCAACCTCGCCTGGCCGACCGCCCGCATCGCCGTCATGGGCGCCGAAGGTGCGATCAACATCATGAGTCGTAAGCAACTCGCCGAGGCAGGCGAAAATGCTCCGGCGCTGCGCAAACAACTGATCAACTTCTACAACGAGCATGTCGCAACGCCGTGGATCGCCGCCGAACGTGGCTACATCGACGCCGTCATCGAGCCCTCGCAAACGCGCCTCGAAATTCGCAAGGCCTTGCACATCCTGAAAGACAAGGAAGTACACAAGAGTCCGCGTAAGCACTCTTTGCTCCCGATCTAGCCAAGCGCGCCGGTCCTGCGTCGGGGTCGCTTCGCTCCCTTTTGGGATCAATGTGGGTTTCAGTCGCTCTGACTGCAACAAAGCCGCATTCATTCGTCTGTCTCCCCGAGCCAGAAGCGAATGAATGTGGCTTTGTTGCAGTTGGAGTGCTTGCAAGAGACATTCATCCGGTCGACGTCGCGCTCCGTCGAAGAACGAGGTTCGGACGGGGCCGCGCCAGAGCCTGTTGATAGCCGGCCCGAAGATCCGCGAGCACGCGCTGGGGGTCGTCCCGGATGTCCTGCGGCAGATGTGACACCACGATCGCGCCGTGGCGTTGCAGGAGAGCTCGGCGAGCCATCGTGTTCGCATGATCGATCGGCGAGAGGTGATGAGCGAGGGAGTCGATCTCCCACCCGAAGCAGACTGTGTCGAGGAAGCCGTCGGGGCTACCGAGGAATGTACCGTCCGAGGTGAACAGCCGGGCATTGTGAATCATTGGTGGGAGTCCGCTCGATCGGTAGAGCCGTTGAGCGTCCGCCTCGGCGACGGAGTGAGCGTTTCCTTCCAGATCCCTGATAGCCAACCGTGTCGATGCGCTGTAGCGTCTCGGCCCCTCCGCCAATTCGATTGCCAGCTCTTCGAGTGATGCCGCACCCCGTCTGATGATCTCCGCAATCAAAGCCGTGCACTGAGATCGTCCGCGTAGTGCGCGGGTCGCGTCGACGACACTCCGGGATACCGGAGCACAGCGCGGACCGTGGTCGAACACGGCTTCGGGCATGCGCCAGGTGCGTTCGGATCGGACGAATTTGACGGATGCGCGCTGCATCTCGTTCGGGACGAGAATGTGAACTTCATTCGACGGTGGATTCGGCCCCAAGCCATGCACACTCAATGCCGCGTTCCCAGTGAGGATGCTGTGTGGGCCGCCGTAAGCCAGGGCAGCAGCCATTCGCTGTCGGTGAGATGGGAAGCCGTTGTGCAACAGCACCACCCCTGGCAGCAAGTGCTGCCAGGGTCCGCCGGCTGCGCATCGGCCGGCTACCGTCCCGTCCGCGACACCGGCCGAGCGAAGCTGTGCCCTTGTCACGACGCCGTGATCGGCGACGTCCTCGAGCATTGATAGGTCTGTGGCCCAAACTCCCCGTTTCATGCCTCGACTGTCGAGCGCGACACTGACACTTCGACGTCGAAAACGGCCGTTCAGGGGTTCCCTGTGGATGGTCGACGAGGTTGTGCACAAATGTCTCGAGGGCGTGTCTTGTGCACCGAAGACTGTCGGGGGTCGGTGGTAAGCCCCCGCTCCATCGATCGTGTGCCGAACCCCGCTCCATCGGCCGTACGCCAACCCCCGTCCGAATGAATGCGGGATTCAGTCAGTCAGAGTGCAACAAAGGGACATTGATCCCAAAAGGGAGCGGGCGACACCACGCGGAGGGGCGGGTGAGGCTGGGTGGACTATTTCTCGAAGACTCGCAGCTTTCCGTCTTCGTAGAATCCCGATCGCGTGGTTTCTCCGGTTTGTAGGTCGGCGGGCACGGCGTTGGGGTAGTACTGCTCGTAGCGCTCCAGTGAGCCCCAGTCCCTGGCCCAGTCGTTTTTGAGGTAGGTGGGGACGGCAACAGGCTTGGCGAGTAGTTCGGACCATCCGAGCGGTCCGCCGTTCTCGCCGGACTGCCAGGTGTCGGTGGAGCTGACGGCCAGTGGGCGGTCGGGGAGGATGCGGTAGCCCGGTACCTCGGCGACGCCGAAGCGGTGGTCGAACGGTCGTTGGCACGGGAACTGGAGTCCGACGGCCCAGTCGAGCAGAACGGGCTGCTCACTGCCGATCATGGTGTTCAAGTTGTCCATCACCGGAACTCGCGGCGGGGTGAAAGCGAGCCACTGGTCGCCGGTGAGGTTGGGGTCGTTGGCGACGATGCGGACGGCGTCGGCGTCGGGTGCGATGTCTGCCAACGGAACTCGCAGGTTGCGCCACGAGGGTGCAGGTCCGATGTCGCGAGGCAGGTAGGTGCCCTGTGCCTGGACGCTTCCGTCGGGCTGACGCTTGCCGTATTCGAGCAGCAGCGACTGGCCGTAGGTGAGGGCACCGGTGTCGTCGTAGGACCAGATACGTCCGGCCGCGGAGAACACGACAAGTGGTGCGTCGTCGCTGCGGGCGGGTAGCTGGTACCAGCTCGAGGTGGCCTCGGCCGGTTCCTGGATTCCTTCTTGGTAGGAGCCGAGGACGGGTGTGGTGGCGGGGTCGAGTCCGAAGGGCAGGGCGGCGGTGGAGCCGTTGACGCCCAGTGCGCCGGTGCCTCCTGCTGTGCCCGAGCTCTGGCCTTCCTCGAAGGCGGGGCCGACGGCTTGTTGGTCGGTATTGCCTTGTCCTGGTTTGACTTCCACGGCGTCGGCGCTGAGGTCGCTGGGGATTCCGTTGGCGGTGAAGTTGCGCAGGGTGTCACTGGCTCCGCCGAGGGGGCCTGCGACGGGATCGAATTCACCCGGCAGGGGGCTCAGTACATCAGCGTTGGGATCGGCTTCGACGAGCACGTCGTTGGCGAGTCCGCACGAATTGCCCAGTACCGATTGCACATTGGAGCGCGCGAGCGAGTAGGCGGGATATTGGGAGACGGCACCCTTGACGAGCGAGAGGACCTCGAACAGCACCATGATTCCGGCGATGACGGTCAGTGGTGCGGCAGCGAACTTGCGAATGCGTCTACCGCGGGCCGACGTCGGTTTCGGTTGTGGCGGTGCGTATCCCTCACGTAGGTATTGGAATGCCGCGACGGCGAGAACCAGTCCGAAGAGGACGAGGAACAGCGAGCCGGATTCGTTGCCACCGAGCGAGACCGTCTTGTCGAACCACGGCACGCCGTAGCTCGAGACGTACCAGTACCCGTTGATGCCCGAGAACGACAGCGCCAGAACGAACATCAGGCCGGCCGTGAACAGGGATCGATTCCGGCGTGAGCGCAGTGCGCTGGCCGAGACGGCCACTGCGGTCAGGGCAGCGAGCCCACCGGCGATTCCGGCGTAGGAACCGAAGTGGTGAGTCCACTTGGTGGGGTTGAACATCATGAAGAAGATGGTTCCGAGGACGACGCCGAGCAGTCGCCACGCAGGCCCGTTCGCGATGCCGGGAATGCGCCGGCGGCGCAGGAGCACGAACAGCGTGGTGAACAGGCACAGGAGCATCGCGAGGAACGCGAAGCGACGGGCCACGGAACCGTCGACGGTCTGGACGAAGAGGTAGTAGTACCTCAGGAAGTCTTGGTACCAAGCCTCGTTGGGGCCGATGATGGTGCGCACTCGGGTGGATTCGATGACGGTCGCGAAGGTCTGGTCGGCGAACACGACGACGAGGACGAGGACTCCGGCAGCGGCCAACGGTGCCAGCATGGCGAGGGTGCCGACCTGCCGGTGGCGTCGGACCACGATGCGAGCGATGGGCCGGGCTCCGGCGAGAAGCGCTGCCACACACATCAATCCGGTGGGCGCAGCGGCCAGGGTGAAGGCACCGATGAGGCAGGCGGCTGCGGCGGGGAGCAGTCTGCCGGTGGCGATGGAGCGTTCGATCGAGCACCAGGTCAGCAATGCGCCGAGGGCGACGATCGGCTCGGGACGCAGTCCGTTGTTGTACGGGAGCCAGAAGGCGAGGAACACCAATCCGCCGGTCCACAACGCCACGTTCGATTTGCGCACCGCGCGTCCGAGTCGCGGCACCACCTCGCGGCTGATCACCATCCAGCACAGGACTCCGGCGATCAGGGCGGGCAGGCGCATCCACGGGCTTGCGGTCGAGATCTTGGCGAAGACGGCCAGGACGTCGTAGTACCAGCCGAACGGTGCCTCGGGGACGCCGAACCAGCGGAAGTAGTTGGCCATGTAGCCGGAATGTTCGGCCGCGCGGGCCATGGTGAGCAGGTAGCCGTCGTCAGAGGTGTTGGCTCCGGCGAAGTGCCAGCCGACGAGGACTCCGAGAACCGTGACGTCGACGCCCGTGAACTTCCACCAGTGGGACGGGAAGAAGCGGCGGTGCGCGCGGCGGTCGGTGCCGTCGAGCCGTGCGAGCGCGCCCATGGCCAGCAACGTGCAGGCGATCGCCAGCACCATGATCAACGACTTCAGGATGGTCGGAGTCGACGAGAAGCGGGAGTCGACGTCGACGGTGACCGACATGTCGGCCGGGGCCGCGCCACTGAGATCACTGAAGATGCCGACGACCTGCGGACGGAGGTCGCCGTCGAGCCGACCCTGGACGGGTTGGCCGCTCTCGTCGGTCAGTCCGGTGAAGGCTGCGGAAGTGTACTGGTCGTTCGAGGTGATCTCGATGGCGGCGCAGCGCGTGCTCTGGACGTCGGCGCGCGGTGCCGTCGCGACGACGACGTTGCGGTCGAGGACATCGACGTTCGACTCGCCGACGCGAACGAACAGGCTGTTGAGGGCGGCACCCTCACCTTGCGGGGGTGCGGTCGCCAGCAACAGCCCGCCCGACGCGGGTAGCGCGGCCACAGCAGAGCACGGGAGGGTTGCGGACAGTCGCAGGGGTGCCTGGGACACCAGTGGGGCGTCCACGTCCTGTAGGAGCCCGTTCTGCGGCCACTCGATACTCGCGGTGGTCTGCGTGACGGGTGCGAACGGAGTGATCAGTGCGAACAGCACGCCGAGTATGCCGGCCACCATCGCGATCAGCCGGGGAATCCGTACCTGAGCACGAAGTTCGTCCGAGGCTCCGAGCGGAGCGGGGACGGGGGGACCAGCTGATGAATCTGTCACGACGTCGGGCACGATTGTCGATGTTATGCGAGCGTGACTTCGAGGTCACACAGGCGCCGTCCCCGGATCCGATGGAGAAACAGGGAATCAGCCGGTCTTCATCGGTCCGTCGCTGGACAGTCCCGACCGAGACTGTTGCTCGACGGTGATCCCGGCGGTCGCGGCAGCCGGATCGAGTGGCGTGTATCTCTCGATCGACCCCCAATCGCGGGCGTAGTCGTCGGCGAGATACGACGGCAGAGTCTGGGCACCGAGAAGCAGTTCGGTCCACCCCAGCGGGCCGCCGCCGAACGAGTCCTGCCATGCGTTGGTGGATTCGGCTCCGGTTCGGTCGGGCAGGATGCGGTACTTCGGCACCTCGGCGACGCCGTCACGGTGATCGAACGGACGCTGGCACGGGAACGCCAGCCCGACCGCCCAGTCGAGCAGAACGGGGTCGGTGGACCCGACCAGAGAATTCAGCGTCTGAGTTTTCGGGACGCGTGGGGGAGTGACGGCGAGCCACTGATCTCCGGCCAGGTCGTTGTCCTCGGCGACGATGCGAACGACGTCCGCGTCGGCGGGTAGGTCGCTCATCGGTACGCGCAGGTTGCGCCACGACGGTGCCGGGCCGATGTCGAGAGGCGTGACACGGCCGAGTGCCTGGACGTCGCCGCCGTCGCGGCGTCCGTATTCCAGTTCGACGCGTTGGCCCGGGGTGACGATGCCGTCCTTGTCCACCGAGCGAATTCGGCCTGCGGCGGCGATGGCGATCAGGTCGCCGCGGTCGGTGTCGGAGAGCGAGTACCAACCGGAGGTCAGTGACGCGGGCTCGGTGGCTCCGAAGCTGCCGAGGACCGGGGTCGTTTCGGGGTTCAGTCCGAACGGCAGAGCGACTGTGCTGCCGTTGATTCCGACGTTCTCGTTGGTTCCGCCCGAGGTGCCTGCGGAGTTCGACGAGGTGGCCGACGCGCTCTCTTCGGAGTCCTCGGGGCGAATGGAGTTGGCACTGCCCTGGGCGGTGTCCTCGGAGTCGGCCGTGAGGTCTTCGGCGACGCCGTCCGGGGTGAATCCGGTGCTGCCACCTGCTCCCAGCGCGTCCGGGGCGGGGTCGATCGGCTGCAGGACGGATCCGTTGACGTCCGTCTCCACCTGCACGTCACCGGCGAGTCCGCACGAGTTGCCCGCGAGTGCGGAGAAGTTGGATCGCGCGATGGAGTACGCAGGGTATTGCGCCACAGCGCCTTTGGCGAACGAAAGCACTTCGAATGCGACGACGCCGCCTGCGACGATGGTCAACGCCGAGGGTGCGAAGCGTCGACGCGTGGTGGTTTCTGCTGTGCGATAAGGCAATCGGACATGTTGGTACGCCGCATACAGCAGGGTCAGCACGGTCAGGCCGAGCAGGATGGTCGAGAAACCCTTGCCGGCAATGGACGGCGGCTTGTCGAACCACGGAATGCCGTAGCTCGAGACGTACCACCAACCGTTCGAGCTGGTGAACGCCACCGCCGTCAGGAACAGCACTGCGGCAGTGAACAGCGTTCTGTTACGCGGGGATCGGACGGTGGCCGCCGTGACGGCCACCGCTGCCAGTGCGCCGAGAGACGCGGCGAGACCGGCGTACACACCGAAGTGGTGGGTCCACTTGGTGGGGGTGAACATCATCAAAGCCAGTGCGCCCAGCACGATTCCGAGTATCCGACGCGATGGCCCGGTGGCGGTACCGGGGATGCGTCCGTTCTTGCGGAGCATCACCGCGATGCAGACGACGATGCACAGCAGCATCGCGAACATGCCGAATCGTCGGGCGAGCGAGCCGTCGGGTGAGATGGTCATCAACGCGTCCCAGCGCACTCGTTCCTCGAACCAGGGCACGTTGGGTCCGAGAGCCGAGCGCACCCGGGTCGCTTCGAGCACGGTGCTCAGAGTTTGGTCGGCGAAGATCGCGATCACCACGGCCAGTCCCGACGCGATCAGTGGCGCCAGGACCGCGAGCAACCCCACTTGGCGGGCTCGTTTGACGATGATCATCACGATCGGGCGGAGTCCGGCGAGCAGCGCGGCGACGGCGATCAGTCCGGTGGGTCCGGCGGCGAGCGAGAAGGCGGCGATCAGTGTGCCGACCGCGGCGGGCAGCAGTCGTCCGGTGGCGATGGCACGCTCGATCGAGCACCACGTCAGCAGCGCGCCCAGGGCGATGACGGGTTCCGGGCGCAGTCCGTTGTCGTAGGGCAGCCAGAAGGCGAGGAACACCAGGCCTGCGGTCCACAGCGCGACGCGGTTGGTCAGTACCGCGCGCCCGAGGCGGGGGATGACCTCGCGGCTGATGACGAGCCAGCACAGCAGTGCGGCGATGGTGGCGGGTAGGCGCATCCAGATGCTGGCGGTGCTGACTTTGGCGAGGGCGGCCAGCATGTCGTAGTACGGCATGCCGAAGGGTGCTTCGGGAACGCCGAACCAGCGGAAGTAGTTGGCCATGTATCCGGCGTGCTCGGAGACGCGGGCCATGTTGAGCAGGTAGCCGTCGTCGGAGGTGTTGGCACCGATGAAATGCCACAACACCAGCACTCCGACGACGACGGCGTCGACGCCGGTCACCGTCTTCCAGCGTGACGGCAGGAAGCGGCGGTGACGTCGACCGTCCACGCTGTCGAGGCGATGCAATGCGAACAGTGAGGCGACGACGGCCAGCGCGCCGACGATCATCGCCAGCAGCTTGAACGTCGTCGGGGTCGAGGAGTAACGGGAGTCGATGTCCACGCGCACGTTCAGACCGTCGACCGGCGCGGTGAGGTCGGTGAAGATGCCGACGACCTGGGGTCGGACGTCGCCGTCGACAGTGGTGGCCGCGCCGCCGAGGTCGACCACCGTGCGAGCGGCGTTCGAGGAGATGGTCAGCGCGCAATCGGAGGCCAGGTCGGATACGGGAGCTTCGGCGAGAACGCGATCGCGGAGCAGCACCTGCAGTCGATCGTCGTCGACCCGCACGGTCAGTGCTCGCTGCTCGGTTTTCGCCGCTGCGATCGGAGCGGTGGACATCACCGTGCCGCCGCCGTCGAGCCGAGTGGCACTACTGCACGGGATCGTCGCGTTCAGTTCGAGCGGGGAGTAGCTCACCAGCGGAGCGTTGACACTGCCGAACGAGCTCTGCGGCCACGACAGCGTGGAGACGTCCTGCTGCACCGGCAGCAGCGGAGTGGCGATGGCCAGAACGGCACCGATGATGCCGGTGACGATCGCTATCAGCCGGGCGGTCGTGATGTTCGGAGCGGTCGCAGGCACACCGGCGATGCTATTGGACGAGCGAGCGCACATCCCACACCCATACGCCGCCGGTGTATTGCGGCTGGACGTCGAGCAGCTCGGTGACCGTGCTGCGCAGGGCGACGGTGTTCTTGCTCGGCGGAAGTACCACGACGTCGGCTTCCCAGAAGCGCATGTCCTGCGCCGCCTGGCTGCGCTGATCGGCGGTGATCTCGGGGACGGTGCCGGAGTCGTAGACCGAGCCGAGCAGCAGCGCCGTCGGGCGATCCACGGCACCGTACTTGGCGACCTTCTCTTCCTGATCGCTCGGTCCGACGAAGTATCCGGCGGCCAGCGTGAAGCCCATGTCCGCGTCCATCTGCCAACGCAGCGGCCGGGCGTCCTCGGGCCGTGGGAGAGGGACGGTGACGACGGAACCGTCGCCGACGTAGTTCTGCCAATCGCCGTCGGCGAAGAACCGGGGTGTGGGGGATTTGTCGACGGTGACCAGCGGCGTCGGGATCAGCGGAACGAGGGCGAGGGCGAGTCCGGCGATCCAGAATGCCGGCAACGGCCGTAGTCCGTTGCGGAACGTCCGATCGGTGGCCAGGACGAGCAACAGAGCCAGTGCGGGGACCGCGCCGAGGGCGAAGCGGGTCTCGAGGACGGATTCGACGAGTGGGTATTCGGCGAGTTTCGTCCACGGCAGGGTGATGCCGGTGTCGTTCTTGCCGATCATCAGCGTCGCGCCGAGCGAGAGCACGCTCATGACGATGGCCGTGGCAGCCGCGGCCCTGGCGCAGGCAACACGCCACATCCACACTGCCGCCACGAGGCACAGCACGAGCAGCGGCCAGCCGAAGTAGGCGTTCTCCTCGGTGGCGTTGATCCGTACGTTCTGTCCCGGGGTGGCGACGCCACCGATGGATTGCGTCGGGAACTGGAAGAGGGCTTTGGCGTCGTTGCCCATCGGGCCGTGTTCGAGGAAGGAGTACGACTGCGGTCCGAAGAACTGCCACCACAGCGGCAAGGCGACGATGGCCAGCGCGATGCTCGCCGATACCGCGAGCCGGGGTACGGCATTGCGTACGGCCGGCCACAGGGAACGCGGCCGGGACAGGTAGTAGACGACGGCGAAGATGGCGAACGACATCGCGAAGATCAGCAGCGGTTCCTCGCCGAGCAGGATCTGCAGCGCGACGATCAAGCCGAGTCCGACGGTGTTCTTGGTGGTTCCGCCGCCGTGTGCGATGCGGGTGACCAGCATCGCGATGACCGGGAGCAGGAACAGCACCACGAAGTTGGGGTGGCCGTTGGCATGGGAGATGGCACCGGGCGCGAAGCCGCACAGTGCGCCGCCCATCGCGGCGGCACCCTTGGACGCGTTCAGCTGACGCGAGAACAGCCAGTACCAGGCGAACGACGTGCCGGCGAGACCGGCGGTGAGGGCGATCGCCCAGGTGACGGTGGGTCCGAACAACAGCGTGATCGGAGCGAGCGGGATGGAGATGCCGAACATCGCCGTGTTCGCCATCAGATTCACCCCGAGCGGGTAATTCTGCAGGTCACTGGACAGTGGATTGTCCAGATGCGCGACGGCATGGGCGGCGACGGAGAAGAACCACTCCCACATCGTCTGGTCCTGGCCGCTGTTGTAGAGGTAGCCACCGTTCAGATTGCGCCACTGACCTTGCAGGACGTATACGGCGGCGATCAGAAATCCGACGGCCGCCACGACGTCGCCACGCCCGACGCCGGAGTGTCGAGCCGGTGCCGTGGTCGGCTGCCGCTCGAGAACGCTCTGGTCGTGGGTGGTCATCGCGTCGAGGTTACAGAAAGATCACGGTCGGCGAAAACTCGAACGTGCTGGGTCACACCGGCTGGAGTGCGACGCCGCCCCACCCGTATGTACAGATCAGTCACCGATCCAGGTGGCCACGTTCGTCACGTCTGCCCGTTCGGTTCGGAACGAGTTGATCGGGTGCTCCAGGTCGGCGTATCCGAACGAGATGCCGAGCACGATGCGCCGGTGCTCCGGTATGTCGAAGTAGTCGTGCAGAAAATCGGAGTACGACGCGAGGGCGGCCTGTGGGGCGGTGGCGATGCCGAGGCTGTGTGCGCTGAGCAAAAAGGTGTTGACGTACAGACCGCAGTCGATCGCTCCGTACTCGCCGAGATCGGCCTCGGTGGTGATCACGGCGACGTGTGGCGCATCGAAGAAGTCGAAGTTACGGAGCATCTGAGCAAGGGCGCGCGGATCCCCCTTCTCGATGCCGACACTGTCGTAGAGCTGCAGTCCGCACGCACGGCGACGGTCGCGATAGTCGCCGGCGTACTGGGTGGGGAACGGGATGTCACTCTGCACGGGGCCGCCGCCGCGGACGTGGTCCTGGAGTGTCCGGCGGAAGCGGTCTGTCCCTTCCCCTTCCGTCACGATGACCTGCCACGGCTGGGTGTTGCACCACGACGGTGTGCGCTGGCTCAGCGCGAGCACACGCTCGATATCGCCGCGTGGCACTGCATCCGGCCGGAACTGTCTGCACGTCCAGCGTTCTTCGAGAATTCCGGCGAGTGCCGAGAATTGCTGCCCTCGATCGTCTGTCACAGCGTCCATGTACACCCCTGGTCTCATTTCGAGACTACAAAGTAGCAGCAATAGTCTCGTTTCGAGACTGCTGGGTAAGGTCGACGGTATGCGTCACGCGGAGCTGGCCGATGTGCCCTGCTCGATTTCAAGGTCTCTGTCCGTTCTGGGTGACCGGTGGACACTGGTGATTCTGAAGTGGTCGTTCGCAGGGGTTCGCCGTTTCAACCACTTCCAGAGCGCCATGGGGATCTCACGAAGTCGGCTGCAGGATCGACTCGACCGCCTCGTCGAGCACGACATTCTCGCCAAGGTGCAGACCGATTCCACCTACGCGGAATACCGGCTGACCCGCAAGGGCCACGACATCTATCCAATTCTGATGGCCTTCAAAGACTGGGGCGACGCGTACATGGCACCCGACGGTGTCCCCGTGCACTACACGCACCGCGACTGTGGGGGCGACGCACACGTGAGGCTCGAGTGTGACTCGTGTGGGGATGAGATCACGGCTCGTCAGGTGCTGCCGACGCCTGCCGCGGGCAACCCGCTTGCGCCGTGACGTACTCGGCCTGCGGTCGCGGTCTCGATCCGGCGCGCACAGCGATTATGCAGTGCGTACGACCAGTGCGAAGGGCCCGATATCGGTCACCGTGAAGCGTGGATCGTCGAACAGTGACTCGGGGAAGGTGACGGTGTAGCGCCGCACATTCGGATCGTTCGGGTAGACGTCCTCCGCCAGTCTCAAGGTGTAGCCGTCGGCACCGCGGCGGAACAGGAAGGCATCGGGGGCGCGCCACTGGCTGGTGTCGAGCGCCTCGATCATCTGGTCGGGGGTCTCGAGCTCGGTCCACCGCTCGATGGCGTCGGCCCGCTGATCGAACTGCGCCAGTGGATTGGCGTAGTGCGACGTCAGTCCTTGGAATCCGAAGTACGGGTAGTAGCTCAGGAACGAGGTGTCCGCAGTGAGCAAGACGGTTTCGTCGCGCGGTCGACCGGTCTGTTCGGTCAGGGCGTCGTCGACCTCGCGGTAGTACGAGACGGCGCTCGGCGGACGCATATCGGCACGGTTGCCGTCACCGTCGGTGTCGGAGTACGCGACGGTGATCTCGCTCTGCAGTACCTGGGGGATGTTCTGCGCGAAGGCCATTGCGCCGATGGCCGCGACGACGACGGCAGCGATGCGGAACTTCGGTGGCTCGTTGATGGCCTGGTAGATCGCGTGGCTGCCTTCGAGGAATCCGAAAACGCCTGCGCTGCCGAGCAATACGATGAGAACCGCTTCGAGTCGGAACGAGAGCAGTGTGGTGCCCGCAGCCGTGGCCGCCATGGACAGCAACGTCCACAGGTAGACCGCGACGACGCCGACTCCGAGTGCCTGTGCTCGACGCGACGACGAGAAACGTACTGCGACCCATACCGTTCCGATGAGGCACAGAATGCCCATCATCGAGAACTCGAACATCGGGAACGGAAGCGTTGCACCGGCCTCGGGCAGGTAGTGCAGTGCGGTGCCCGATGTGGACGGTGCGCCGCGGAGGAAGTCGACGAGATACGGCAGCCATACCGTCGCCGCTATGAGGCCCGAGATGACGGCGATCGCAGCCACTTTGAGTGCAATGGGAATCAGGGCCCGCCAGGTCTTGCGCTCGCGACAGGCGAGAACGGCGGCGAACAAGGCCATCAGCACGACGGTGAACGCGGCCAGACCTAGGTACAGTGTGTAGAACGTCGCGGCCAGACCGAGGAACAGGCCGGTACCGATTACCGCTCCCCAGCCGCCCGCTGCGCGTCCCCCCGTGGGGATGAATGTCCCATTCTTGCCGTCTGACCGACTGGATGCCGCATTCATCCCGACGGGGCGATGCAACGCGCCCCAGGCCAGGAGCAATGCCGGGGCGAACAGCAGCACGATGACGGCGCTGTAGGCCTCGGGCGAGGCGCAGGCGACAACCAATGCAGTCGTGACAGCGCTGACGGCGACAGCCCAGTCACTGCGGATCAGGGCCTTCCACAGTACGAAAGCGACCACCGACGTGACAGCAAGCAGTCCGATTGCGTACGGCTTGAACACTTCCCAGCCGTCCATACCCAGCAGGTTGCCGACCCGTCCACCGAGCCAGAACCAACCGGCGGGGTAGAAGGGTGGGATGTCGGCGTACGTCATGTCGCGCAACGACGCCGAATCCGTCAGCCGCGTCAGGTATTCGGTGCGAAACTCCTGGTCGACGGAGATGCCGAACAGGTACAGCTTGGTTGCCGCCAAAGGCATTCCGAGGGTCACGGTAACGAAGCCGGACAGCCCGACCCACGCCGAGAGTCGAGCGATCCACGGCCACTTACGGATTCGGTACAGGTAGATCGACGACGCGAACAGGGCCGCGGCTACCACCTGGCCCAGAGTTGTCAGAGCGCGAGTGACGTTGGACGAGTTGAACGCCGGCCACTGAACCAGTGAGAAGGCGTACAGCCCGACCGTCGCCACCACGACTGCGACGAGCGCACCGAGAACGATCTCCCCGACGGCAGAGGCGGTTCTGCGAGCCGGTGCAACCCCGTCAGTCATCGAGATCAGATGGGCAGCTTGCGGAAGATCGGCCGCGGCACGTGTCGCAGCACCATCATCACCAGACGCCACGGTGCGGGAGTCCAGATGAGCGGGGTGCCCTTGCGCGAAGCGTTCACCGCGAGCTTCGCGATGACCTCCTTGTCGACGGTCATCGGCGCTTCCTTGACGTGGGCGCTGAACTTGGTGCGCACCATGCCCGGACGAACGACCGTGACCCGAGGACCGAACTCGCGCAACGCTTCTCCGAGTCCGAGGTAGAAACCGTCGAGGCCGGCCTTGGTGGAGCCGTAGACGAAGTTCGAGCGACGGACCCGCTCGCCTGCCACCGAGGACATGACGATGATGCGGCCGTACGCCTGCGCCTTCATCTTCTCGCCCAGCAGGACGCCGACCGACACGGATGCGGTGTAGTTGATGTTCGCGGCGAGGACGGCCTTGCGCTGGTCCTGCCAGAGCTGCTCGGCATCGAAGTCGACGGCGAAGGCGACGATCGCGACGTCGACGTCACCCTTGGCCCAGGCCGCGTCGATGACCTTCGGATGCGACGCGGTGTCGAGTGCGTCGAAGTCGATGACGTCCACGGACTTCGCGCCCTTGGCGGTGAGCTGTGCAACGGCACTCTCACGCAGCGGATCGTTGGGCAGCGCAGCGAGAACGACGCGTGCCGGAGACTTCGAGAGGTACTCCTCGGTGATAGCGAGACCGATCTCGCTGGTGCCACCCAGAACGAGAATCGTCTGCGGGTTACCTACGGCGTCTATCGTCACAGCAGTTCCAGCCTTCTAGCCATATCGGAGGCGAAAACGCCTGTGGGGTCTACAGATCGACGAACCTTGATCCATTCGTCGATCCGCGGGTACATCGAGTGGAACGTCTCGGCGTCGGTGCGCGAATCCTTCGCGGTGTACAGACGACCGCCGAACTCGAGCACACGCTTGTCGAGTTCGCGGACCATCTCGTTCAGGCCCGCCTTGATGGGGAAGTCCATCGCGACATTCCAGCCGGCCATCGGAAAGCTCAGTGGAGCTTTGTTTCCCGGGCCGAACAGCTTGAACACGTTTAGTGCCGAGTACTGGCCGGAGCGTTGAATGAACCGGATGATGTCCTTGAACTCCTCGAGCGCCTCTGTCGGAACAAGGAACTGGTACTGCAGGAAACCCTTGGGCCCGTAGCCTCTGTTCCACTCACCGACGAGGTCGAGGGGGTGGTAGAACTGCGTCAGGTTCTGCACCTTGCCGGTGTAGTTTCCGCCCATGCGGTAGTACGCCTCGCCGATCATGCTCATCGACAGTTTGTTCAAGCCGCTGATCGGAAAGATGTCCGGCACAGTCAAGAGCTGGGGTGCGTCGAACTTCAGTGGATCCTTCTGCAGTTTCGCGGGAAGTTCGTCGAACTTGGCCAGCGATCCGCGAGTAATCGTTGCGCGCCCAAGCTTGGGTGGTGCGCTCATCACGTCGAACCACGCACTCGAGTACGTGTAGTTGTCCTCGGTGCCGTCCTGGTGAGCCGCGACGGTCTCGTCGAGGCTCTCGGTGCGGATGCCGTCGTTGATGAAATAAGCCGTTTCGGTCGGCGTCATCTCGATCGTCGCACGCAGGATGATGCCGGTCAGGCCGTTGCCGCCGACCGTCGCCCAGAAGAGCTTGGCGTTCTTGCCCGTCGGCGTCAGGTGACGGATCTGGCCATCGGCGGTGAGCAGTTCCATCGAGCGGACGTGGTTGCCGAAGCTACCCGCGCTGTGGTGGTTCTTGCCGTGGATGTCGCAGCCGATGGCACCACCGATGGTGACCTGACGGGTACCCGGAAGCACCGGTACCCACAGGCCGAACGGCAGCGCAGCGCGCATCAGCTGATCGAGACTCACGCCGCCGTCCAGATCGACGATCCGCGTCGCGGTGTCGATGCTGTAAATGCGGTTGAGCGCCGTCATGTCGATGACGAGCCCACCGGAGTTCTGTGCGTTGTCGCCGTAAGACCGGCCGAGGCCGCGTGGAATGACGCCGCGTCGGAGGTAAGTCGGCTTGGAGTCGTTCTGCTCGGCGACCTGCTTGACCGCGTTCGCGATGAGCTCGGGGTCGGAGGTAGCGAGCACCTCTCCGGTCGAGCGCGCGGTGCGTCCGAATCCGGAGATCGTGCGGGTCTGCGTGGGTAGCGGCGCAGTGTTCCCGGCCTGTGGTTCCAGGGGGAAGAGTGCGTCGTCGGCTGTCGTGGACATCGCTCAAGAGGGTACCCGCATTGCGATAGCAGCTAATGTCAGTCCTCGTGTCCACCCCTGATCGCTCCATCGAAGACGGCTCCGGGAACGACGACTGGTCGCCCGAGGACGACGAGCTGCAGCATCACGTCCCGCTGCCCGTCGAGCTGCCACTGACCGAGAACATCGCCGACGCGGCCCTCGATCTCAAGACGCAGGTGGTGCGGTTCTTGGCGACGGGTGTGCTGTCGGCGATCGTCGATCAAGGCGTCAATCTGATCCTGCATTTCGTGTTCGGCGTCGGGGTGACTCTGGCCAAGGCGATCGGGTTCGTGCTCGGCACCACCACGGCGTATCTGATCAACCGTCGGTGGACGTTCAACGCGGCACCGTCCCGGGCCCGGTTCCTCGCCGTCGTCGCACTGTACGGGGTCACCTTCGCCGTCCAGGTCGGCATCTACACCTGGCTCTACCAGGTTCTTCCCGACGGCTTCTGGTACGCCAACGTGGCTTTCGTCGTCGCGCAGGGAACGGCGACGGTCATCAACTTCCTGGTGCAGCGGTTCGTGATCTTCAAAATTCGGTAACTGTTGTGGGGCGCTCAGTTTCCTTGATCCCGGGCCGAAGTCCTGGTTCAATGTGCCCCAGGAGGGGAGTATCCCCCAGCAGCTTCGTCGTCACCACGGCCCGGCAATCCGGGCCCGGCGAGCGGCCCACGTCGGGCGGGAGAGACCTCCAGTTCACCGAACTGGAGGTTGTCATGTCCGTTCCATTTTGGGCTTGGGTGGCAGTACTCGGCTTCATCGTCGCCATGCTTGCGGTCGATTTGTTCGCCCATCGGCGAGCACACGTCATCGGAGTGCGCGAAGCGGCTGTCTGGTCCGGTATCTGGGTCGCTTTCGGCGTCGGATTCGGAGTACTGATCTGGGCCACCGCCGGTGCCGAGTTCGGCCAGCAGTACTTCGCCGGCTACCTGATCGAGAAGTCGCTGGCGGTCGACAACGTGTTCGTGTGGGCCATCATCTTCACGTATTTCGCGGTGCCCAGGGAGTTGCAACACCGCGTCCTGTTCTTCGGCGTACTCGGTGCGCTGGTCTTTCGTGGCATCTTCATCGCCGGGGGATCTGCCCTCATCGCCAGCTTCAGCGCGGTGCTCTACCTCTTCGCTGCCTTCCTGATCTTCACCGGATACCGCATGGTGCGTCAGCGCAACGAGCATCTCGATCCCGAACAGTCTCGTACGCTGCGGTTGTTCCGTCGCTACGTTCCCATGACCGACGCGTTCTACGGGCAGAAGTTCGTGGTGCGCATCGGGGGCGTTGCGCTGGCCACTCCGCTGTTGGCGGTGCTGGTCCTCGTCGAAGTCACCGACATCGTCTTCGCTGTCGATTCCATCCCGGCGATCTTCGCCGTCACCGACATCCCCTTCCTGGTGTTCACCGCCAACGCATTCGCCATTCTCGGACTGCGGGCGATGTACTTTCTGCTCGCGGACCTGATGCACCGATTCGTGTATCTGAAGGTGGGACTGGCGTTGGTCCTCATCTGGGTCGGCATCAAGATGGCACTCAAGGTCGACGTGGTCTACATCCCCACCGCCGTCTCGCTCGGTGTCATCTCGTCGATTCTCGCGGTCTCCGTGATACTCAGTTTGCGAGCCACCCGAGGGCAGGATGCGCACCCGCAGGTCGACCTGTCGGCGTCTCCGTTCCGGATGGCAACAGAAGCTGAACTTGTTGCGGCTCAACCCTTGTGGAGCAGGCGCGGTCGACAGAGCGACCGTCTGTAGCCTTCGCATCGGGTGTTGGGGCGACGCCGCACGACCGCGGTGTCGCCCCAGCAACGACTTACTCAGAAGGTGGGCAGGTTTCCTGCTTCGAGGGCTTCGGTGAGGGTGGGGGCGGCTTTGTCTTTGGCGGAGAGCTCGTAGGTCAGAGGCGATCCGTCG
>NZ_LMRO01000002.1:0-155014 GCF_001426165.1 Rhodococcus sp. Leaf233 | reverse complement strand
CCATCGTTCGGGTTCTCGGCGACTGCGGCGGCAATGCCGCCGCAGTCGCGGAAGCGGCCCCGTCCACTGAGCCGACACCGGTGGCTCCTGCGCCGGCTCCGGTCGAGGCACCGCCGGCACCCGCACCGTCGAACGTCACCTACAAGAACTGCGCTGCTGTTCGTGCCGCTGGAGCCGCACCGATTCGCGTCGGAGAACCCGGCTTCAGCACCAAGTTCGACGGTGACGGCGACGGTGTCGGCTGCGAATAGCGTCGGTGGCGACACCGTTCTTGACCGAACTCTCACCCAGAACCCGCACCTGCCTCCACGGCAGGTGCGGGTCTTCTTTTTCGCCGGCTGCGCCAGCAGACGGCGCAGCCGCAATTTCGATGGCCGCAGACATCGCCGTTCGTCTGCCAGACGTCAGAGTCGGCGAAGCCGACCTCGAAGCAACATCGACGCGATCAGGCACCCCCGCCGTCGTCACAGAGCCGTCCGAGCAGGAGAAACGCCATGACTGTCACCCTCACCACGATCGACCGCGCAGCACTGACCTTGCTGGTCCTCCCCGCACGAACGCTTCCGGTCGACAACCTGTGGCAGGCCTACCCCATCGATCTCGGAGAATCCGCTGCAGAGATCGGCGACGCACTCCATGCCGTGGCCTGGCTCAACGACATCACGCCGGACCAGCTCGCCATCGCGGGAGTCGAATTCGCGGATCCGGAGCAGCACAACACCACCGTCACGTTGAGCGGCACCGACCTGGACGCCATGTCCTGGGTGCTCGGCGACGGCGGCATGGCGCTGGAAAGTACAGCCGGCGTGCTCACACAGCTCGAACGCCTCGTCTCGGTCGCCGTACCCGTGTACGCCTGAATGGGCGTGAACGAACTCGACCAGATCGCACACTGACGTTCACGGAGCACAACGAACCCGATCGAAGGACCACGTCCACCGCACGAACCCGCACTCTGCCCCCGGCAGAGTGCGGGTTCTGTTTTTTCCCACACAGTCCGGATATCCGCCGAACGCAGTGGCCGCACTGGTGACAGCCGACAAGCACCGCCGTGTCGGCGACAAACTCGATCTGTGCCGCTGTATTTCCGTGCAACAGCCGGTACTACGGATATACAACGGATATCCACAGGCTCTCGCCCACGTGCGGCGGCGCTACGGACGCACCGTGGATGTAGAGCGGCGGGACTACGGATATACACCGGCTACAGCACGGTCACTCCGACTCAAGGCTGCCCACCGAAGCAAGGCATGGCCGATTCCCATGCCGTAAGCCGCTGACCTGGCCGTTCGTCACGTCCAGAATCGCCACCAACGCCCCGCAGCACGCACAAAAATACTGTTCCAAGATAGTCGAGACCGACTTTTCAGCGGATAGGAGCGCTCGATTTCGGACAACTGCCGAATACCGAAAAGCAGTACATGTTCTCGCACTGAATGTGAATGTTCGGACTCCAATAAGAGCGGCTCAGTTTGCCGATTATGACCCATAAAGAGGTTTCACTGACGTCTCTGAGCCACGCGAGATAAACCGAGTCGAAGCGGACAGGCGAGATACTCCGCGACACCGATAAAACAGACTTCTCCGGCGCACGTGGGCACCAGATATTCGATGCGATACCGGTGATCTGGCCGGCGGCCCGGGGGCCACCGTCGTCCGCAGAAATGCGCTGCGGCCGCCACCCACGTGCGCCGGAGAAGCCCGCCTGTGACCGTTCCGTCCGCAGCCATCGGGCCGCAGCCGACCCCCGCAGCCCGATGGCTGCGACAGCCCCGAGAAGCGAGACCGACCCAACCCTGCTGCCGTGCGGCCGGCCGGTGAAGCTGGCACGCCGCACGGGGTCTCGCCGGGCCTGTGGAGCGGCCCTGCCGGGCCGTCAGATCCCACTCGCAGCGACCGTTCGCAGCCCTGATCACGCCACCCGCTGAGGCGGGCGACCGAACCGTGGACGGCCGCCGACGCTGTGACGTCACCGGGCGGCCGGATCACCCCTCGAAGCTGCCAGCGGCGAGGCTTCGGAGCCCGTCGAGCGGGGCAGTGACACGTCTGGGAGATGCCTGCGGCCGGGCGGCTGCGCGCCCGTGACGGTCTGCCGCGAAGAACTGCGGCAGGCCTGAGCCCGAGGCGGTTGCCGAGGGCGGCACCGCCGGCGCTCACGCGCGGTCGAGACTCTCCGCCACACCGGGGGAACGACAGGGACTTCACCGACCCGGCAAGGGTCGAGGTGGCCTTCGGCCATCGAGGCCTGTTCGTGCCGGGACCGCTCCGGTTCCGTGTTCTCGTGGGGCCCTCACCGATGCCATCTACTCTCTCGGGCGCGCTGACGCGCGGGCATCGGACCCACGAGACCACTGCACCTGCGCGGACGGTGGGGACGGCGGCCGAGGCCGCCTGCTGCTCTGAGATAGAGACCCACCCGGGGGACCGCGGCTGACGCCGCGGGCACGGCGTCACCGTGCTGAGACGGACCGCTGGCGCGGCCCGTGTGACCCTGACGCCACCATGGGTGCAGCCCCGCCAGTCGCTGCGCTCCCAGCGGCTCTGAGACCGCCACAAACCCAAAAACGGGGTTTGCGCCGTCTGCGTCAGGCTCCTGGCTCACAGGGCGCAAGGCGTCACCGCTCCAGGCTGGGGAAACACGACATCGATACCGTCCTTGCGACCACCCGTTCCGGGCGGCTGTCGCCGGTCTGCGACCGGTCGCAAGGACGGAGATTCTGCTATGTTTCCCCAGATCGCCACGGCCGCAACCTCCCGCCGCTAACGCTCTGGGTCGGTTGCTGTGGCTCCACACTAAAAGGGCATAAGGAGTCGTGACGCACGGCGGGTTCCGTTCGCTTCGCTCACTACACCCTTGTTTGCCCGGCAGAGCCGGGACGACCTCCTCGGCTGGCGCCTCGTCGCCACTCGCTGCGCTCGGGTCCTCATCGCCTTCGGCTCTCTCCTCCGGCCGCTGGCGCGCCCTCCCTCGTTCACCTACGTCGACCCCTGCGGGGTGCCCTGGGGACGCTGCTGCTTCCGTACCGGCGGTGCTCGGCGCTGGCGCGCCTGCGGCCCGTTCCGGGGACGGTCACTCGCTCGCTCGTGTCCTGTGGCTGCTGCTGCGTCCTGCCGGCCCGTATCGCGCCCCTGGCGCGCGTTGCTGTGACGGGTGGGGCCGGAAATCGAGACCGCTGCTGCCGCCCGCGGCACCCGCGGAGTGACCAGTTCGTGTCGGCCGGACCGTCCTGAGCGTCGGATGTTCCGACGCCTCGCAAACCGTGATTGCGGAATCCGAGATTGCAAAAATGCCGCCGCCGAGGGGCATCGTGTCCGATTCGGCTCGCGGCCCACACCGGACTCGGAGCCGTCCTGCACCACCTCTTGCACCGCGCGGCTGGAGACAGCTCGAATCGGAGAATGAGGTCTGTCTGTGACCTGTAGATGTGACGTCACGGCCTCCGCTCGCGCTTCATTGGGCAGCAGTCAGAGAGTGGGATTTCCACCTCCGTCTGTCAGGTCGCAAGCAACCTCGCTGGGGTGGGAAGCGCACGACCGGGGCAGCCCGGTGGCCGGCACCCGAAGGGTGCTGCGGGAAGCCCGCCGACACCACGTATCCCTCCCGTTGCATGGCCCGGCGTGGCCGAAATCCGAGCGAGCGTGTCGACCTTCCGCTTCATGGCATTGAGTCGGCCAGCCGCACCTGGCGGTCCCGGACCCCGGCCGTGGCCGGCGCCCGAGACCCGAGTCGAGACGGGCGCGGGATGGTCGCTCACGCCCGGAACGGGGGACCCGTCGGTACCTGGTTGCCGGACGACGAGGTAGCGACTTCGGGCGGAGGCACATCGGGCCCCGAAGTTACTCCCGAACATTTATATCGGGGCTCCATATGTGGGTTTATCGATTAATAGTGGCGTCGTTCAACGAGCCGTTGCCAGAGGGTCGATGGTTTAGTCACCGATGTGACGCAAACCTCGTGTTTAACGACATGAGGACGGCGAACTTGGCCCTGAAAGAGGCGTCGTAGAAGTCCACTAAGAGATAGTCGTTGCGATTATCGGGTTTTTATTCTTCACAAACTGACATCACCTAATCGGCCGCTAGTACGCGGCCCGGATGGAGTGCTGCTCTCGCGCTCGCTCGCTGGACCCCCACTCACCGAAAGGAACGTTCACGTGACTTCACTGACCATCACCCACACCCATGCCGAAGGCACCCTCATCGAGGGCACAGTTCGAGGCGACGGCTCTTCGGACATCTTGAAAGCGCAGCGCTGGCGCTGGTCACGCAATCTGGTGTCCTGGTACATCCCGCATTCGCGAGACCGCCTGGCCAAGCTTCCGCAGATCAACGCGACGGCTTCGGCGCTGCGCAGTGCCGGGTTCGACGTAGAGATCACGATCGACGACACGTACCGGCCAACGGCCGAGGTCGAGTCGGACAAGATCACCCGCCAGGAAGGTCGTGTCGAGGCGCTCGGTGCGAAGGCTGAGCGCAAGGCAGGCGTAGCCGAGGCTGCTTGGGATGCCGAGCGGGCTGCGTATGCCGCACTGCCCGAGGGTGGCGAACCGATCAAAATCGGCCACCACAGCGAGAGTCGGCACCGCAACGCTGTCGACAAGGCCTGGAACAAGCTCGGCAAGGCCGTGCTCTCCGAGCGTGAGGCCGCCCGGGCGCGTGGCCGGGCCGACGCCGCGGCCGGGACCACGGATTCTCGCTACGCCCCGGTGTCGGTAGCTCGCAGAATCGCGAAGCTCGCCGCTGAACTTCGCGGTCATGAGCGTGCCCGCGACGGCCACACCCGCACCTTGTTCACCAACAGTCAAACCGGAGAGAAGTACCTCGAGTCACACGCTCCGGCAGAGGGCGCCCACCGCGATCGTGTTCTTGCAGAAATCGAGCGCACCACCGACGACCTCGCCTACTGGGAGGGTGTCCGAGCTCAGCACATCGCAGACGGCAAGGTCACCGCCTTCAATCCAGACGTCGTGACCAAGGGTGACCACGTCTACTACATCGGCAAGTGGAACGAGGTCGTACGCGTCAACGCGAAGACCGTCGCCATCCGCTCCATCGTCGGCGGCAGCTGGACCGACCGGATCCCGTACACGGAAATTCGGGCTCTGCGGACCGCTGAGGCCGTCCCCGTCCGCGTCGTCGACGGGGCACGCGTCATCGGTGACGAAGCCGCCGACGAGCCCGCTGTGACGCCCTGACCGACGGCGACCTTCCCCACCGCACCCGAACTGAAAGAGCCCACCCATGCAGATCACCATCACAATCGAGGACACCTACGCCAACGGCGATGAGTTCGCGCCCCGTACTGAGACCGTCACAGTCAACCCTCCGCCTCCTGGTGCCGACGACCTCGAGGACTGGGCAGCCGATGAGCTGTCTCCGTTCACCGGTCAAGGCGACGCCATCTACGCCAACATCGACGGCATTCACGAGGTCACAGTCGTCGACTGCGCCGACCACGCTCATCTCGTCGGTGAGACCTTCTCCTTCGGCTGAGCTCGCCTCCGATTCGTGCCACCCACAGCCTTTAACCCCCGCTCAAAGCCCTCGAACATCCTGAAATATGAATTGAGACTCCGATGACAGACTTGCTCATCATCGACAACGGCACGCGTATCGCGTTCCGTAGCCAACTGGACCACGAGTCCAGTTATGGCACTGTCGCCCGATTCGCTGGGTACAGCAACGGCGTGCGCAAGTACGTCGTCGAATGGGATCAACCCGCCAGCTCAGCCGTACGCACCTCTGTGCTCGCCGAGAACGAATTCGACATCGTTCCCGTCACACCGCCCTCGTTGCACCACATCGCCGGACTCAGCAACGCCGACTTCGAGCAACACATGCGGGACGGACTGTTATGAGCACCACAATTCACATCACCGAAGCCCAGTACATCGACCCGCGAGCGGGCAACGACAAGTTCTACCGGACGTACGTCCTGGGATCGACCTGGGTGACGCAGTACGGACGCAACGGCACCATCGGTACGTTCACCAAGCTGATCGAAGTCGCATCCGAGGACGCTGCCGCGAAAGCTGCTGCCGCCAAGTTCACCTCGAAGGTCAAGAAGGGCTACGTCCCCTACAAGGCCGGTTCGCTGACGCTTGATCGACCTGTGGGTCCAGATGATCTCGGGGTTCTCGACGAGCTGGCGCAGCAGCTACCCGTTTCGAAGGACAAGGCTGCGGCCGGCGTGTCCCAAGAACCCGCCGCGGCTGTCGATCTGGGCCCCGAAACGCTGCCAGATCTGACTGTTGCCGTGGATTCCGCTCTCGCCGCCGTCTTCACTGGGTCGGCCGCCGACCCAGTAGCTGGAGTGGGCTTACCTCTGCGGCCCATGCTGGCCGCGACGTTGTCTCCCGCTCATCTCGACGAGGTGATGGACTCCGATACCTGGGTCACTCAGTTCAAGTACGACGGAGACCGTGTCCTCATCGAGGTCACCGATGGCCGGATCAATGTGCTAAATCGGCAGGGCGAAAACAAGATTCGTAACGTAGGTCGTGCTCAGTTGTTGCCGTTCACGGCGCTACGTCGGGGTCGGTGGGTGTTCGACGGAGAAGTCGTAGGCCGCACTCTCGTGCTGTTCGACCTCGCATTCGCATCCGGGTTGCGGACCTGGGTCACCGAGAGTGACCCCTTCATCGCTCGTTATCAGGCGCTGCAGGTCATCGCCGACCTTCTCGTGATCCCGGTGCCGGACCGAATCGTAGGCTCGCCCGTGGTGCTGGCACCGGTCGCCTCAAGTCCCGAGGCGAAGACTCTGATGCTCGCCGACGCGGTACTGCAGCAGCGAGAAGGTCTCATCGCACGTCGAGGGGCCGGAACTTACGAGCAGGGACGTCGTTCGACGGGCTTACTCAAGCACAAGCTGGTCAAGGATGTCGACGTCGTCATCTCCGGCCTTCATGCCACCAAGGAGTCCGCCACCCTCTCGGTTCACGACGAGCACGGAACTCTTGTCGAGGTCGGTTCCGCGTCGACGATCGGTAAGGGGAGTCTGTCCCTTGGCGAGGTGTGGGTGGTGACATTCCTGTACGTCACCGACCCCAGCCATCCCCGCCTGGTGCAACCGCGGCTCATTCGTCAGCGCACGGACAAACCCGCTGCCCAGTGTCAACTCGACCAATTCGTTGCAGCCGGCACCAGTCGGATCGTCTGACCCATCGCTCATGCGACGAGGACCCGGAACGCATGATCGCGTCCCGGGTCCTCGTCTCCCGAGAGAAATATATCGACTATTTTTCTAGCCAGCAGATCAGCAGGTCAAATGCTAATTACAATAACTTTTGGACAATGCTAAACTCGTGTCACGACCATCAAATCTCTTCCGTGCGTGACGTGTACCGCCGGATCGAACGAACGGATCATCTGCCATGACCACTCCGGCCGAACACGTGCTCGACAGCGTCATCTCCGTGGCACGCAATTTCTCCAAGCGCCGCCCCTTCGACATCATTCGTGAGCGCCGGGGCTGGGACACTGCCGCGATCGAGCAGCTCGAGCTCGGCACCCACGAGCCCCTGCCCGACCTGGAACTCAGCGTGGCACTCATTCATGCCGCCATCACCCAAGGTCGGACCATCACTGTGCTCACCGACTACGACATGGACGGGGTTGCTGCCGGCATCCTTACCTACGCTGGCCTGGCCGAGCTCGGCGCGCAGGTCGAGCTCGTCGTCCCGCACTACGAGGGCCCGCGCGAGATAACCGCGGAGAAGGTCGACCAGGCGGTCGCCCAGTACCCCACCACCTCGCTGATCATCACCTGCGACGTCGGCATCAACTCAAACAACGGGATCGACCGGGCCCACCAGCGCGGGATCGAGGTCATCGTGACCGACCACCACATCCAGACCGTCGATGTGTGCCGGGCCGACGCTGTGGTCGACCCGAACAGGACAGGATGCACCTATCCCGAGCCGGACATCTGCGGCTCGCAGGTCGCGCTCCACATTCTCGACGCTTACGCCCGCGCCCACTATCCGACGAAGTCACCAGCGATCGCGATGCTCTCGGTCTTCGGCGGCATCGGAGGTCTCGCCGATGTGATGCCATTGCGCGGACAGACCCGTGCGCTGGTGCGCCGGGCGCTCGGACTGTTGGTGCTGGCCCTGCCCGAGGTGCCGGTCTACACCAAGCAGGATTCTCTTCGTGAGGACAATCCGATCAAGCGCTACAAGATCGGCGAGTGGAACCTCGAAGAGCCGGATCGCATCGATCCCGACACCTCCACTCTCATGCGGATCGTCAACGGACAGGATCACGACCGGCGATACCGCCAGGCTCTACGAGGTCTTTCGCTGCTACTGGCTCGACTGATTGCTGTCGGCAAGGTCAGCTCTGTCGACAGTCTCGACGTCTCGTTCCTCGGCTTCACACTGACACCGATGTTCAACGCCACCCGCCGCGTCGACGCTGACATGGCCGACTCGTTCATGGTGTTCGTCCCGGAGGCTGTCCGGGCCTCGCGGCCCGACTACATGCCCCATGTATTCGCCTCAGACTCCGAGATCGAGAAGGCCCGCCGCATCGCGGCAGACACGTTGCTCCTCAACAACGAGAACCGCAAGGAATTGACCAAGGCCGCTATGGAGGACCTTCACCTCGCTGAGCAGCCCTACGCGCCCTACCTGTGGTTCTCCGAGGCGAAGCCTGGTGTGCTCGGACTGCTCGCATCCAACCTGCTCACAGAGACGGGGATGCCGACGATGGTCGTAAACCCGCACACGCTCTCCGGATCCGCGCGGGCTCCAGAATGGTTCGACGTGCTCGGATTCGTCGCCGACATGAACGACTCTCGCCTCCATGCTCTCGGACACCATCAAGCGTGTGGTGTCGGAGCGACCGAGCTCGAGGCGTTGGAAGGTCTGATCTCGGCCATCGACGGCTACGTTCGTTCACTCCCCGAGCCGGACCCGGCGGATCTGCGGGCAGACCTGCACATGATGGACATCGAGTCCCTCGCCAGGCTCGATGTGGCGTCAGCCGACACTCTCCTACGGCTGCAGCCCGACATTCCGGTACCCATGGCCACTGAGCTCGTCGATCTGGCGAAGTGCCTGAGCGAACTCGCGCCCTTCGGCCAGGGCTTTCCCGCTGCAGACATTCGGGTCACGTTCCAGCCGGTCAACGCAGCGGTGAAGTTGATGAGCCGGAAGGAGGAGGCCGGCGAACTGGAGAAGGGTGTCGAGCCTGACCCAGCGGACTACAAACACGTGAAGATTACGACCGGGCACGGCCTCGACCTGCTGTGGTGGAACAAGGCTGACCAGTATCAAACGCTCATGGACGCTGCGCTGGTGACTGCGACAATCACCCTGTCGACGAACCAATTCATGGGAAATATTCGACCTCAGGCGATCGTCTCGTCCCTGGAGATTCACTCCGGTCCGTCCGTGCAAAACAGCTAGTGAGCATTCACCGTGACAGCAACCCTCGACGGACTTCGGTCCGCCGGGGGTTGTCTGCGTGGAGCCTGGTGGTTGTCGCCGTCGTCGGCGTCGGCGTGTCCTTGACGGTTCCCCAGCTGCTGCTACGCGGCGTCGGTGTGAGTCCGGTGATCGCCACTTCTGCCTGCATGATTGGTCTCTCCCTCGCCATCGGGCACTACGCGCCTGCACTCCGGATTTATCCGGCTCGACGGTCCGGCTCTGCGCACAAACCCTCAAGAATCCTCGTGGCCGCCGCTGTGCTCGCCGGTGTCTGTCTCTGGTCGATGGGTGCCATAGTCGCCCGACTCCTCATCACCGATGAAGAGAACTCCACTCAACGGCTTGGAGTCGAGCCGTACCTGCTCACACTGCTGTTCGTGCTCGCCATAGCCCCGGTTACCGAAGAGATCCTCTACCGCGGCCTTCTGCAGGGTGCGCTGAGCCGTGTCTCCCCCGTTGCTCTCTCGGTATCCCTGACCACGGCGGTCTTTGCTCTCGTGCATCCGCACACGCGAGATGTCGTGATGGCCTGCGCCATCGGCTTACTCGCCGGCATCACCAGGGAGGTGTTCGGGACGTTGACGGCACCGATTCTGGTGCACGTCGCCATGAACACAGCTTCGATGCTCGTACCGTCGGCCGCAGTATCTGCTCTGGCTCACGGCTCAGCCGCCGTCCCTGTACTCGTCCTATTCGCCGTTTTCCTCCTGCTGATCAGCGCGGCCGCGCGATCTGCAGTTCTCACGAGACGTTGAACAAACTTTCATCGAATCGAGCTTCGCATTGGGAGTTGCATCTACCCAGTGCGCAGTCCCCGGAGCTGTCCATAGTCCTGCCACCGCAACCGACAAGGAGACCTATCCGCCATGAACGACAAACGGTTTTATCCCGCAGACGGAGCGCGTGAGCGTTCCCCGCACCACCCTCGCGACCTACGTTACGAACCCAACACGGTAGGTATCGACTCCGGAGACTATCGCCTGGACGAACGTGGCGGCTTCGCCGAAGACTGGGTCAGCGCGGCCACGATGGCCGATCTACCTTCTCTCGCGCAGTCCCCCGACTGGGAAGATCGCCTCCGCGCCGAAATTCTACGTCAGCGCACGAGAATCACTCTGCCCGAGGCGTTTCCCTGCATCTACGAGGTAGCCGAGTCGCCTACAAAAGCGAAGGCTCTGCACCCACGCCCGCAACCCTGGGTGGTCTCCCCGGACGAGGGGATGCTGGCCGAACTGCTGCCGCTCTACCAAGAGTTGTGGGACCACCAGACGCGGCAGTGGGGACCAGGATCCCGCCGTGTCTTCGCCCTCGGGCATCTCGATGGTCTCTCGCCTCGCCGGGTCTACCGCCGCGGAACAACGGTGGCTCAGGTCATCGGCGGCACCATGCTTGTACACACTGACCTGTATCGGACTGCGCCCGAACATCTTCGCGCACTTCACCCCATGCACGAGGTATGGGCGGGTCGCAGTCGGCCCGCCTGAGGGCGCAGTTCAGAATACGTTCCGGTGCCGGCATCACGGATCCGTCAGTAAGTGCGTCGACGCGAACTGACGCCCGCTCGATACGCTATGAAGCTCAACCCCACCAGAGGACAAACCGTTGACATTGAACATGATTCGCACCCAGATCACCGTAACCCCCGTCGCTCCCCCGCCTCTCGTAGAACGCTTCAAACACATCGTCGGCAATCTCGATCCCGTCTGGTGGGTCCTTCTGGTTGCAGCCATCGCCGCCGCAGCTCTCGGTCTGGCGGCCAAGTCGCAGGATCTCAGGTTCGGTGACACTCGCCTGTCCGCAGCCGTGCTCGGCACCGCCGCGGTGCTACTGGGTGGGCTGTCGGTCTTTCTGCTGATCTGGGGTGTCTGAACTCGGTCTCGGATTCGATCCGCCGACCTACGCATGCGGTAGGCTTTACCCAGAGCCGTATCGCATGGCTGACCCCGAGTTGTATCAGGTGCCCGCATCACCGCACAGACACAACGCCGGAGGGCAAGGTCCTCAGAAGTTCGGATCTGCGAAGCAGGAAATGTTCGTGCACTGAGTCCGTGTGCGATGGATGCGGGACGTCGCCACCACCAGTGGATGGATCCTGTAATGACACGAAACAACAACCGTAAGAAGCCTGCTCGCGCGTACAAGAGCGCGAACCCCGGTATCACCTATCCCGCGGCTCTGCGACGCACCGCCGTCCCGAGCACAGGCAGTACGGTCACCGGCCCGTCGGCGGGAACTGGTAGCCCGTATCCCCTCCCCCTCACTGTGTACGAAGTGCTGAAGGCCGCTGTCGAGGGTGACAAACAGTTGCTCAGTCACGAGCTCGAGATCAGTCTCGACACCGGCCCCAGCGATTTCTATGTCAACCTCGGGCCTGAAATCGAGGAAGGGCCCATTGTCGTCGATGATGTCGACATCGACGCATCCACAATGGATTACGACGAAGCGGAAAAGTACGAAGACGGCACGTCCATCGGTGAAGTGCGTGTGTCAGCTGTCGTCCAATGGAGTGGACCAGTGTACAAACCGACCTATTACGGCGCGCCTGACGACGTTCAGTGGACCGTGATCGATCCGGACTTGAACGAGCACTACGTGGAGGTAGCCGGCGAGTTCGAAACCGAATTGGTCTTCGACTACACCGTGATCCCCGGCGAAGACTCGCCAGACACCTTCACATTGACCCGGATCAACGACAGGACCTGATCGTCACGCCGCGTCGGACGAGTTCACCTCTGCCGAGCATGGATTCGGCATAGGTACCGCGCGTTTCAAAAGCAATGACCCCGCGCAACTCAGTGCGCGGGGTCATTGCTGAAGGCAATCCACGACCAGTCAGTCGACCACTCGTACCGGATCGACTCCGATCAACGATCCGTCGGCAACTGCTGCCGGATGCACCAGGTACAGACCTTCTCCATGCTTCCGCCGCAACTCGCCCAACCAGCTCGAGGTCAGGTCGTCGACTCCCAGCGCCAGAGACATGCCGCAGAGGTCCGGAAGTAGTCGGTAGCCCACGGCTGGGTCACCCGCGACCGCGTGGCGCTGATCGTGCGCCATGTACTCCCGGCCCTCTGCCGGCAGCTCGGACAGGCCGTCTCTACACAATTCGCACGCTGTCACCACCGCGCACGGACGCAACGCAGTCCCCACACCCAGAGTGCCTTCCCTGTCTTCGGCGCTGAGCCAGAAGCACTGCACCTTCCACTCTGAACTCTCTCCGCGGACATCGACCAGGTGCGCGGTGGCCACGTTCAGTTCTTCGGGCAGGACTCCGCGACTTCTCGCGGCGCTCCATTGCTCTACTGCCCCACCCCTCGATGTTCCGAGACTGCCTGTCGTCATGTGCTCCCCTGATCAATCCTGACGCGTTTAGATAGTTATTCGGCGGTAGATCGACGGAGCTGTAACCAGCTGAAACACTAGCGAACGACCGAATAACTAATTCCTAGATATATACTACGGGCGCACTGCCCGAAGGCAAGTGCGCCTGACGTGTTCCCTGGCCCCGCAGTCTTGGGAACAACGCCTTCCCTGGCACCGGCGGAGCCTGTACCCGGGTGTTTTTTTGAAGGATGTCGCAGTCTGGCCTCCCCCAGACGCCGTCTTGCCCCGCAGACCTGAACCAGAAGGAACGCAATCATGAAAGTCGCAACCGCGTTCTACGACGAGAACAATCTCCTCGTTCCGCCTACCAAGTTGTGGACCGGTACCCATCCCACGATGAACCAGCTCACGCTTCAGGGCGGGTACTGGCACATCTGCACGAAATTCTTCGACACGACTACCGTCCGTGACGTCATTGCCGAGGCTGCACTCCAGGCAATCATCGATCACAACGGAACGGTCATCTACGACCAGATCGACGAACACCCCCTCTTCGACGAAACCACTCGTGAATTCATCGGTTGGCGCTACTACGTCCAGTACGTGATCGAAGAGCCCGATCATCGACCATTTCCGAGCTACGCAGCAACGGCTGACCGAATCGGGATCTCGCCCGACTACGTCCAGCCGTACGACGGTGTCGCCGAACATGGCCCTGACTATCAGACCCCTCGGCCGCAACGGCTTTCGGCTCTGCAGGCTCTCCGTGACGCGCAACAGAACCGGGGTCCGCAGAACTTCGGTCTCTCCCACGAGCCGACCTGCTGAGGGCTCGATTCACCGGACATCGACCTGCCCACCCCCGCACGCTCGCATCCATGCAGCGCGCGCAACCTGATCACACCAGGAGAGATATGAACAGAACATTCACCCGTACAGCAGGGCTCGGCGCAACGCTGGCTGCCGCTGCAGTCCTGGGAGCAGGCGTTGCCGCCGCAGACACTCTGCCCGATGGCGTCTACCGCGGAACGGTGAACGGTGCCCAGGTGCCGGTTTGGGAGGGCAAGACGATCTCCGGCGGTGGCACCTCTGTGATCAACCGCCTCAACGGGTTGGATCGCTTCCCCGCCGCCGTCTATGCCGGCCCGTCGATCTACGACGGCTCGCCGGTAACGCACATCGACTACCGCGTGCTCTCGCCCGAGCTCGGCATGTTCGTGCACGACGAAGTGACTCCGGACGCAAACGACCCGAACCGCTTGAACGGCCGGATGTACTTCACGGCGTTCGACAGCCCGATCCCGGTGCTGTCGTTCACCCTGACGAAATAGCTTCGACACGTACCTTCAGGGACCCATCAAGGCCCTGATTACTTACTTCTGACGTTTCCCACTACTCGCCGCAGATCCTGGTGCACACCAGGACTGCGGCATCTGTGTTTCTGGGAGACTATCCAAGCTGACACATGGCAGGTCCGACTGGGACCTCTCCATTCGACACTCAGAAAGGTCCCCAGTCATGAACGATCATCAGAGAATCACTGGCCTCATCGGGGCAGCGGCCGTTGCGTCCGCCGCCGACCCCCGAGCCGTGCCATGGGCCACCGAAGCACTCGCCCTCGCTCGGGTCCTGGAACTACCCATCCTCATTGAAGAAGCCAAAGGTGTGCTCAGCCGCCTGGCGCACGACAGCACCTGCCTCTGGTGTGCGGGAGTGCCAGACGCAGGTATCCCGGTCGCGTCCTTCTGGTGCATGAATTAAGGACCACCTGCCGCGGCCTGAAAGGTTGGTAAACGTGTTCTGGAAATACGTGGTGTGGATCGTCAAGTCCGTCGGCTATTGGATCGGCGCATTCATCGCCGGTGGCGCGTCCGGTGTGGGTGACCTAGGTCCTGCGCCCAAGCGGCCCCGGAGGCAACGCACCCACCCCTACGACAAGACCTCCGACCCTAAGAAGCGACAGCGCAAATGACGACCGCACGCCCCCATCTAGCCCTCGCTGGCCCCGCCATGCTGCTGTTAGTCATTTGGATAGGTGGGTCGCGCAGGTGGTTGGTGCTGACGCCCGAGATGGCGAGCCAACCCACCCTGGCAGCGTTCCAGCTGCATTTAATTTCATTTCATTACATGTAACGAAATGAAATGATACTGTTCGGTCATGACCTCAGCCGAACCACCTCTCAAGCCAGGCCGGCCAAAGATTCACGCGTCCCCCGCCGACCGTGTCAAGGCGCACCGCGCCCGGGCGGCCGAGAAGGCAGCCAAAGCTGCCATAGTCGACGAGGCCGATACCGCCACACCAGAACTTGCCGTCGCATCCCTCGCTGCAGTCCTCCCGGAACTGGAAGCCCAGTTCGGGAAAATCACAGCCCTTGTCAAGCGGGTCGAATCCGCAATCGGGACCGTCGCGGACCCCAAAGCCCTCGACCAGCGTCTCGAGCTGATGCGCGCTGAAACCGCACGCACCGTTTCCGCCGCCGAGGAGCGCGCCGCGTCCGCTGAGGCTGCCGCGCACGCAGCTACCGTCCGTGCCGATGCACTCGACGCCGAAAACGACGAGCTCCGCGCCGACGCGGCCGACGCATGGCAGCACACAGAGGCAGCAGAGACCGCTGCCGAGCAGGCCCGCGCAGACCTCGAGGAACAGAAAGCAGCACATCAGCGCACCCTCGACGAGCTCGACGCACGCCAACGCGCGGAAATGACTGCCCTGCAGGACAACCACGACTCCATCGTGGCCTCGCTCACCACCAGTCATCGCGAAGCGATCGACCGCTACGACGAAAAAGAACGCCGCCTCGAAGCCGACCTGGCCGAGGTACGCACCGAGGCGAAGGCCCTGCGCGCCGATCTGGCGGCCGAACGCGCCGCACATCAAGACAACAATCGAACACACGCAGCAGCACTCGCCGATCAGCGCAACGACGCCGTCAAACGTGAGGCCGAGCTTCGCCGCGACTACAACGAACGCATCGACGAACAGAAGATGATCGCTGCGGACTTACGTGAAGAAATTTCGCTGCAACGCGCCGAACTCGATCGGCTTCACGGCGTCGAGGAGGACCGTCGCCATAACTGATAAGGCCGCCGACGGAACACACTCGTGCAGCCAACTCACCAGCTGGCACCAGGCTCACATGGGTTCGACAATATCGACATGTCGGTCACACCTGGCATCATCGCATCCATAATCACGACACACATGGGGGGGGACCATGAACGTCATCACCGCAGCGAGACAACACCAAAGAGCCCGCGAACTGCTCCGTACCGACTGCAGCGATCAGCGCGTGAGCAAGTACTTTGCGGTAGCCACCACCTTTTACGACACCCGCCGCACCACATTGAAACTTGTCTGTACTGCAATCAATCTCGCTGCCGTCGCAGTCGGCGTCTATTTTCTTCTTGCCTTCGGCACAACAATCGGCAACCTCACCATCGAAATACTCGGTGTCTTCGCCGTCGCCGCCGCTAACACCTATATCGTCTGGAACCGCAGCCCCGCCGCCGACCTCAAGCGCATTAGAACCACGGTCGGAGCCGCACAAAGGAATTGCTGACCCCGCCCGACCACGTCGCGAGCGCTGGCCGATACCGAACGCATCGACCCGACTCTCGCCTCAGAAGACCCTCCGCGCGGACGACCTGTCTAGCTGAATCGGCTCGCGGGCGAATTGGTCAGTCGAACGCTCGTTCGATAGGGTGTCGATAGTTCCTACTGGACCGGCGAAAGGTCGCCCCTCATGGCCAACGTCGATGCAATCGAAGACCTCACCGGACTCGACAAGGCCACTCAGCTAGAAGTCCTCCGTCGACGCCTGGCTACCGTGCCCGGCGGCCGGCGTGGCCACGCGCCCGCCGACCTGCCCACCATCACTGCACCTGAACCACCAGCACCATCCGCGCCCATCGCCGCCGCCGACGATCCAGCACCCCTCATCGCCGCTGCACGCGGCACAACCCTTCGGACGATGCCCGCGCCACCGCCACTCGCCGCACTACTCCCGCGCGGGGCACTGGCTCGTGGAACTGCAGTGACCGTCACCGGGGCTGGATCAATGCTCATCGCTATCGTCGCCGAAGCGTCCGCGGCCGGTCACCACGTCGCTCTGATCGGCCAACCACGCCTGAGCCTGCTTGCCGTCCACGAGCACGGCGGCAATCTCTCAAAAGTACATCTTGTCGATCCTGGAAACACCGACCCTCTCGATGCCGCCTCGATTTGTCTGGACGGGTTGGATTTGGTCGTAACGACCGTGCACGGTCGAGATGTACCACCCACGCGCGCAAGGGCTTTGCTTGCGCGCAACCGAAAGCATGCCAGCATCTTGATCTTGTCGGATGGGCGCATGCCCGGCATTGATCTGACCGTTTCCTCCACCGTCTGTGGCTACGGAGGCATCGAACAGGGCAGGGGTCGGATCAAGTCCATCACTCTCGAGACGACTGTGCACGGTCGCGGCACGCCGCATCGGACCGGCCGCCACACCCTGGCCGCACCCATGTTCGGTGAGGGGGGTCTGCGTTGGATACCCACGGTCGCCGACGATCTCGAAGTCCACCGCCCCGTCGCGGTTGCAGCGGCGCAATAGCTGCCGACCGCATCTTGGTCGACGTCCTCGCGCCATCGCAACCCTCCGGTATTGCGGTACTCAAGGTGTACCGCAATACTGTGAGTATGACTGACACGCCCGACATCGATGCACTCGCCGAGCAACGCCAGCGATCACGCCGCTTCGTTCAACAGGTCGCCTACCTTGCCGACAGCTACGTCGACCAAGCCCTGGTCAAGACCGCGCTTCTGAGCGGCCTCAGCCAAACCGAAACAGCAAAAACGCTCGGCATGAGCAAGAAGACCGTCAACACTCACTCCCGCCGGCCTTGGCTCCCGACAGCCGTCGGAAGAGGCCTGGAGTTACCCGACGTGGCCACGCCGCTCTACCGCTACATCTGGGGATCCGATGACGCAGCAGCAGCGGCAATTGCCGCGTGCAAGCGGTACGACCGCGAACGTCTGGACTTCGAAACACCCTAGTAAACAACCATATTCAGCCATTGCATTTCTGCTACCGCAGTCCACCCTTCGGGTTCGCTAGCAGCTCAGCGACTGCGGTGGGCCGCCTCAAATTTCGCTTCGATATGTGCCGGAATTCTGCCGCGATCGCTGATCTCGTACCCCTTGTCGAAGGCCCACTGCCTGATCGCCCGTGTTTGCTCCGGCCCGCGCCTTCCTGGCGTCCCTGCTGTTGCTGTCGTTGCGGCTACAGCGGGAGTGGGTTTGCGCTTGCGCCCACCAATTCGCGTGGCGTGTCCGATGTAGTAGTCAAGCTTCTTGTGAAACTCGTTGGCGTTCTTAGCTTTCAGATCAATCGAGTATTCGACCCCATTCACGGCGAATTCAATCGTCTCGCCGGATGCCCCGTCGATGTCCGAACCGTCGATGTCGTCAATCAGTTGAACTATTTCTTGTCTGGCCATAGTCGAAGACCTTTCATCGAGACATTCCTACGCTGAACCGTATTTGTCTTCATGAGGGTAGTCAGCCTGGGTAGACGCATTCTTCATCGACACGGTGATCGGAGCCACCGTCGGGCAGCGCATTCGATTTGCTGCAGTCGTTTGATCTGCGTCGTGCCGGCGCAGCGAACGACAATCACGCCTGCGCTGAGAACAACGTTTATGACAAACGTTCCGTAGCTCAGATCCACAGAAGCACCCCCTCAGCGGCACGGCGTGCCCCTGACCGGTGCCGTTTTGGCGACGGAACCCTAACTGTCAGTTGCGAACCCAATCCTGCAGACCCTTCAGATTATCGCTGATGCGGTTGCCCTGGACTGCACCTAAAGACCCTGTACACCCACCCCCGTCGAGCAATCCACGCTGACCGCATCACGCCCCCGCTGGCCGACCAGACACAAGGAGACGTCGATCATGACACCGACCCCGTACGCCCGTAAGGCTCCGGCTACCGCCGCCGAGTCGGCGTTTCTGTTTTACGACATCGAGTCACTGAACAACGCCTTCACCGTCGCGCTCTATCGCACCTCCGAAGCCGCAGCCGTGGTCTACTACCTCATCGACGAGGACCCGAGTATCGGTCTGACGTCGCACGCGGTCCGCAATGCAGTTGCTGACCCGTCGGGTGAGCTCATGACTCGGCTGTATCGCTCAAATCCGGCACTGCTGGCGCGGCAACGCGAGACTCCAGGGAGCGTGCCTGGTCGCATCGTCAAGTTCCTGGATTTGGCGAACGACAGCAATGCCCGGTCCTTGGCCCGGCTGCTCGGCGGCGTCGTGGACAAAGGCGACATGCACCTGCGCAGCGAATGCCCGATCAGCAGGTCCGCGATCGTCTGCGATACACACCCTGACTACGACCATCGGCTACCCGACCACGCATTCGTCGCCGGGTACAACTCGAACCAGTACGACACGACGATGCTCGCTCTGTATTTTTCCCTTCGCTTCGACGAGCACTACAGGCCCCATCGCGTGACGGCTGCGCAGATGAGGGCGCACAACAACGACATGTTCGCCCTCCACAAGAGTGGAGACCGTCCTTCGATGTCTCGGTACCTATCTCATTGTGGCAACCGTCGAGCGGCTCAAATCAGGAGCAACTGGTTGTCGTCGGGTCGCCACCTCGATGTCGCCAGGCTGAACGAGCTACAGCAGAAAGTCGCGCTGAAGCGGTTGCTGGGGATGCTCGGTCATCAGATACTCGAATCGGAAAGGCTGGCAGGCCCGAACGCTCACCTCGATTCTCTCGAGGACTTCTTCGAACTGGCCGCATACAACATCTCAGACACCGTCGGCACAGCGCTGCTGTTCGACGACAACACGTATACGGGCAGCTTCGACCTGCGCTCGGGCCTACTGCGCACCTATCCCGAGACAGTCTTCAACCACAACGGCGACTACAGAACTCCCGTCCTGGACACGGCACAGGTCCTGACCTGGCCGCGACCCCGTCTGACGACGGACACTTCCTCAGCGCAATTCGCTGGGAGGATCCTCGCACCCTACCGAGATCTGCGAGCCATTCCCGGACACATTGCCGATCTACCTGTCGTCTCGTACCGCTACCCTGATCCGTTGGGACACAACGGATCAAACATCGGTGCCGCAACCAACGTTCTCACCGCGACCCGAGACTTCTTCTTCGAGACCGTCCCGGCCGACACCCAGGCGGGCTTGGCCGCGCATCAGGCCTTCGAGAACATCTACCGGTACTACCGGCGAATCGAAGGCCTCAACTTCGACGATGCACAGCACAAGGAGTTCGCTCCGGTAGTGATCACCGGCCGTATCTCGGCGCAACTAGAGGCGGCCGCGGCTCGTGAATCGGCCGGCGGTCGCGACGTCGTCTCGACAGCTGACTTGTCGGAGCGGTTTCTCGAACTGTTCGGCGGCGCATCGTCGGCCGCCGGCGACGGTCCTCGTCGCTTCACGCTCGGCACCTTCGCGGCGCTGAGCAAGGCGCTCATCGCATGGGCGAACACACACAGTTCGTCGGAGATCGCGCACAAGGAACTGATCGCAGACATCGATCGTCTCAAGATCATCGTCCTTGCCCGGGCAGATGCCGCTCAGCCCTACTGGCCAGCGGATCGGCCTGCGTCGTTCAGTGAGACCCTCATCGAATGGCGCAACGACCGAAATCACGCGACCAACGTGTCCTACGAACTCGCATCGATCGGCAAGCTGCCGTGCAACATCCCGTATTTCGACAGCGCCGGTGAACCGACGAGCTGCTTCGCGACTTTCTCCACGGGTGGGATCCATGGAGCAGAAGCGGACCTCGGTGCCTTCGCCGTCGAACGAAATGCCTCTCGGGGTCGGTGGGCACTTTTTCGCGCCGCGCTCGACACGGCGGCAGAGCAGTTTCTGCAGGCTGCACACGTCATGGAGGACTGGACGGCCGGCGGGGAACCTCTCGATGCGAAGACCGAGGTCATCGTCCGCACGGGTACCGAGTGGGTGGCCGACAATGCGGCCTCGATGCCGCCCATCGTGGACGCAGCCGGTGTGAACTACTCAGGCGGACGTCTGGCTATGGCTGCGTGGTGGTTCCGTAAGAAGCTTCGCATCGACGTGGTCGACCCATCGACGGATCAGATCGTCACCGTCGAGTGGGGGGACATGCTCAAATCTGGATCCAAGTCGAGCAACCCGATCCTGCGTGATCGTCCAAAGGGCGACCGGGGGGTGGAGCTGTTCACTGCGCGTGAGAGCAAGGAGTTCCCGTTGTTCCCGGCCGGCACCACTCACGATGACAACAAGCTCGACCCGAAGTACCGGTTCACCTCCGTGGCCGACGTCATCCATGAGGACTTCACCAGCTACTACCCTCTGATGTTGGTCAATCTGGCGGCCTTCACCAACCCAGACCTGGCTGAACCGGGACAACCTGCTCCTGACAAGTACAGCCAGATTTTCGGCGACAAGGAGCGATACGGGAAATTGCGTAAGGACAAGTCGCTCACTGCCGCCGAACGTGAGAACTTCAGCGTCCTACGTGAGGGGACCAAGCTGATCCTCAACGCGGCGTCCGGTGCGGCAGACGCGCGCCATGACACGCCGATCCTGATGAACAACATGATCATCACCATGCGAATCATCGGGCAGCTCTTCAGCTGGCGAATCGGACAGGCGCAAACGTTCGCCGGCGGCCGCATCGTGTCGACGAACACGGACGGTCTCTACTCCACACTCGATTCCGAGACCAACCAGAAGGTACTCGATCAGCACACTGCAGCCATCGGTGTCGAGATCGAACCGGAGTCGCTGACCCTGGTGTCGAAGGACTCCAACAACCGTGTCGAGTTTCTGACGGCCGAAGAGTCCTTCGAGATCCTGACCGACGACAGCCGCGGGGAACCGCAGTATCGACCCGAGGAAATCGCCGGCAAGCCGTGGTACCGCGTCGTCGCTTCTGCGGGTGGCGGGACTCTCGCCTGCTGGGCTGGGCCGAGTCCGCGCAAAGCGCTGGCTCACCCGGCAATGGTCGATCGACTGCTTCTGGAGTACTTCAAGCTCGTCGCCGGTGCGTACACCCCAGAGCAGCGGCCCGTTCCGTACGCACTGACCGGACCGGTCTCGATCTTCGAGTCCATGGACACCGCAGCAGTGCGTGAAGTGTTACGCGAGCTGCACCGTCAGCTCGGTGTTCGCGACCTGCTCAAGCTCTATCAGAATCTGCTGGCTTCTTCACCGTCCGCGGGCAGCTATCTCTACGCTGCGCCGTACCGGGTCGACCCTGAGTCGGGAGTAGTCATCGACGCCACCGCCACTGCGCATCTCACCTTCCCGGGTGACCCGCGCAGCGTCACCGACAACGATGAGCTCTTGCGTGAGGGTGGCACCTTGAATCGGCATCCGAAGGCAGCAGAGGTACAGCTGTTGGGGCATTTCACTCGGGTATTTCTGGTGCGACCCGACACGGTCGATCGGAATCTGTTCGGTGATCCGCTCGTGATCGCCGCGGCGAAAGCACGGGTCGTCAGTGCGAGCACCTGGGCCTCACGTGAGGACAAGGGTCTGCGACCGACGAACCCCAATGGTGTCGATCCGATCGCTGAGCACCTCCTCACAGTCGCTGGTGAAGATTCGGCGCATCAGGGCCGAACTCGAGATCTCATCCTGGCTCGGCACAGCGGAGTGGACCCGTCGACACCGATGCTGGTGTTCAACCACACGATCGCCGATCACCCGGATACTGCTCTACTCGAGCACTTGTTGGCCTCGATCGACACCGAGGCATACATCGCGATGGCCGCCAGCTCCTACGAAGAGAACTGGCGCAACGCATCACGATGACCAAGCTCGATGTTTCGACCTCATCCCCACGAAGGAGTCCGATGACGAATCGAGTTCGTATTCCCGAGGTCGGTCCGATCATCATCGGATCCGGTCGATTGCGACTACGCGAGCCCTCCCCCTTGGATGGGCTCGCGTGGTCGCGGTTGCGCTTGGCCGATGCCGAGCGTCTAGCTGCTCGCATCGAAGGGCTCGTTCCGGTCGACGGTGCGGCCCGATGGGCCGAGCAGAACCGTCCGGAAAACTGGATGACTGTGCACCGCACCGCCATGCAGCGCATCGAGCTCGGGCTGGGCTGGTCGTGGGTCGTCGAAGTCGACAACCGGTTCGCCGGTCAAATGGAATTGACGGGGCTGACCCAGGCACCCACCCGCGCAGTGCGGGTGGGTGCCTGGATAGGTCACAGGTTCACCGGTCAGGGTGTCGGATCAGCAGCTCTGGCTCTTGCGCTCGACCACGCTTTCTCGTCCGAGGGGGTCCAGCTGGCCGAGGCCTTCGTCGACAGCGACAACGAGCACTCTCGTCGTGCGTTGCTCTCGATGGGGTTCCGTCGCTGCGCGCAGCAGCAAACACTACGGTCGACATGGGAATCGGCGTTCCCGCCGGACCCTGCGGCCGAGCTGTTCGAGATCACCCCCGCCGATCTACAACAGGATCGTTCCTCATTCGTCGACCACACGCTCAACAGGCATCACAATCGGCCGTCGCGCTTCGATGGTGTCTAGAACTCACACGTCCCAGAAATACCGTGCGCGCCAACCAAAAACCCACGTCACTCGCACGCGGGCACATGGCGAGCACATCGCCGGCGGCCGACCCTCTTCCCCGATAGGCCAGCAGCAGTGCCGATCATCGACAACCACCACGAAAAGAGGCAACACCCAAATGATCTCTCCATTGAGCAGCGTTTCCGATTCCGAACTGACCGCACAAGGACCAGACCTCAGCGGACTCGCACCCTTGCACCCCCTGCTCCCCCACGCCGTGATGTACACCCTGCCGCACTGCCCGAACTGTGACCGACTCAAGACCCTGTTCAAGGCCGCAAAAATCCCGGTAGTCGCTGCCCCACTCGATGACGAGCCCGACGCCTACCAGCTCTTCCACGGTGAACTTCACGTCGCGCAGACTCCAATCGTACTGATACACAACACGTTCACGACACCGACCTACTTCAGCGGGTTCAGTTCTGATCTCGCCCAGCTCGCCGTCAAAGCGATCCGCTCACGTCTGCGCGATCTCGAAGACTCCCTCGATCTCCCATCGGTCGATCTGTACGTCGCCGACCTCGGTTCCGCAATCGAACCGGGTCAAAGCTGCCCCTTCATCCGCCCGGATGTCTTCGCAGCACTCGCGGCGAGTCATTCCGACTGCCCCAACGAACAGGTATCTCGCGCAGCAGCGCCGCAGCCCCTCTCGGCATCGAGCACCCTGCTCGACATTTCACGCTCTGAGTCCACTCCCCCGCTTCACTGACCCGATTTCACGTCTGGAGATGACGATGACCGCCGTACTTCCCACCGTGGCCGAGACATCCGCCGCACTTCAGCCAGCAACGCCTGCCTGGATGCAAAAGATCGAGGACAGTCTCAAGCCCTTTCAGAAGCGGGTACGCGAATTCATCCTCACCCGGCCGGCGTCCGCGGTCTGGATGACCATGGGCAGCGGCAAGACGCTGGTCGCACTCTCTGCCCTGTCCTACCTACGCGAGCCCGGCCATATCCTGGTCGTCGCCCCTCGGAACATTGCTGTGGATACTTGGCCGGAGGAGATCTTCGATTGGAACATTCCTCTGCGCGTGACCTCGCTGAACATCACCCCGCCGGGGATGCGAAGCAAGAGTGGACGACCCAGCAAAAGGCAGCGAAACCTCAAGCCCGAGGAGTTCCGAGCGCTCGTGGACAACCTGGGAACCGACGCCGCCGGTCTCTACACTGTCGGCTCGGACCGCTTCACCGAGTTGGTCAGACGGATCATCTATGCGGGCGAGCCTCGGGTACGACCGGTCGGTGCTACACGCGACGACGACGTCATCGATCTCGACGCCGTGCGAGATGCACGGGATGAGATCGAGCGCCACTTTGCCTCACTGCTTCTGTCTCGAATCGAAGGTTCACCCGACGATGAAAGGGTCGCGATCGAGGGCCACTATCGGGCAATCGGAAAGGCCTTCAGCGAGGCCAGCTTGACCAAGCTCAAACCTGCCACTGCCTCCGGTGGCCCGCCGACAGTAGTTGTTGCACACAGTGATCCGACGTCGGCGAAACTGCTTCGCTCCGAGCAAGTGCGCGAAGACCTCGCCGCGGTGATCACCGATGTCACCGGCCGCAAGTTCAGGGTGGCCGCTCATGTCGCCAAGGCCGACTACTCGCTGTGGCCGTTCCCGACGGTCATCATCGACGAGGCCCAGGGGTTCAAAAACCCCCAATCCTTGCGCTGGAAGGCAATGGCCGCGGTGCGACCGCACATCCGGCGCATCATCGAACTGTCCGGCACACCGACGCCCGAGGGGGCGCACGAAATTTGGCCCCAAATCTTCCTCCTCGATCGGGGCCTCACCTTCGGCGCAAGTTACACCGACCACCTCGCAACCTGGTTCACCCCGGAGCAAGTCGTTCGGAATCAAGTGACTCGGTGGGAAATCAGTCGCCACAACGAAACCCAGTTGCATCGAGCGATTTCGCATCTGGCTATCTCTGCGGAGAACACCGAACTCGAGCTCATCGGATTCGCGCCACCGGTCACCCACGTCGTGCCGATGACCTCGGACTTACTCGGTGCCTACGAAACGTTCGGGCGAGACGCGCTGTTGTCAGTCCTGCTGACCGGTCTCGCCGAATTACGACTCCGCGCGTACGACGAGGCCATGGAGGCCACAGCGGACATGTACGCAGTCACCGCCGCCGATGATGCTGCGCGAATGCAGGCAGTCAGGAACGGCGTGGGCAAGGACGAGATCGACACCCTTGTTGCCGCAGCCAGGTGTCGAGCTGTCGAGACCACCGGGGATCGCACCCGTGCGCAGGCCGCACACGATGCGGTAACTCTCGATGACGCCTCCGCCTTCTACATCGAGGCAGTCAACGGCGGTGTGCTACGAAACAAGCTGCTCCAGTTCGCCTCTGGTGCGGTCTATCTCGACATCGACAAGCACACCGACGGCTACGCCGGGGCCACCGAACTGACCACTCGGCCGACATTGCGACTGCACTCGGCCAAGTTCGACCGAGTGATCGAGATCTGCGACCGCCACTTCGCTGGCGGAGATGGTGGATCGATCCTGATCGCCTATCGATTCGACTTCGAGAAGACGATCCTGCTCCACCGTCTGCAACGCGCCGGGTATCCCGGTGCTCGTGCGTACAACGGCATGCCCGACACCAAGAAGGCCTGGAACAGAGGTGAGATTCCGATCATGCTCGTCCATCCGGCCAGTGCCGGGCACGGACTCAATCTGCAGTTCGGTGGTCACACGCTGATCTGGACGACCCTGCCGGACTCGAACGAACACTTCGGACAGACCCCGGCCCGGCTCAATCGTCTCGGTCAGAGCAAACCGGTTGTCGTGCATACGATCTTGACCGAGGGGACCATCGACATGGCGATGCCCGGCGCTCTGTCGGACAAACAGGCCAGTCAGCAGCGTCTGATGCAGGCAACTCGGTCCGAGTTCAAGACGGCGATGGCCGGTGCCATCGCCGAAGCCAATTCGAGTCGATAGAAGCGAACACACCCCCGCTCCGGACGGTGCGGGGGTGTGGCTTATGCCGTCAAACGGTGTTACTCGCTGTGTGCGGGATCCAGCAAGCTGATAGGTCCGATGCCTTTGGCCTCGTGGTACTTGGTGATGATCTCCTTGCTGACCATCCCGCGATCGCCTACATCGATACCGTTGGCCTTGGCCCACAGCCTGGCTTCGTGATGCATGGCAGCGTTCAATGACCCGTGGGCGTTGCGACCGACTTTCTTGACTCGGCGACCCTTCTTGACCACGTCGTAGACGGTGATCGCCTTCAGCTCGTCTTCCAGCTTGTCTCGGTCTACGTCGACGACCCAAATGGCGTTGTCGAACACGACACCCACCCGGTACCAGTTCTCGACCACCTCACCCGTGGCGTCACTGTAGACCGTCGTCGATTCCTTGATCGTCATCAGCGTGCAACCTCACCCTTGTGTCACTGTGCCACCACACCATGCCGGCCTCATTAATCTCGAATATTACATGGATGCGGTCTGGATATTCTCTTTGCACAGGTCAGGCGCGTGTGGGAGGGACAAAGTTTTTATCGAGGAAAAACTTGGCAACTATATGATGTGCCATCAAAACATGACCTGGATCACGCAGAAATCTGTGGTTTGTATAGGAAAATCTGTAGTTTTTGACGGTTCGGGCAGTGAAGACACTTCTGCGAAAAAAGAGCCGTCTTCGAAACCATTCGTTACCGCCGCGCGCGCCGGAGGCGCCCGCAGGAAGGGTTGCGGTGTGTCTGTGAAAAGTGGAGAACAACGAGCTGTGGAAGGCCCGTCATCTCCAGTGGGGTTGAGCCACCCTGGCGCGGACTGAAAGAACAGGACTGCGCCAGGGCGGCTCACCTGATGGACGCCCACCCCCGAATACCGATTGAGACAGGTCGAGCGCCCGCGCCCGGCCACTACCTCTTGCAAAGAATCTCCGAGCTGCCAGCCCCTGTCGGGGCGCGTCGTGCTCACGCATGTGAGTCCCGACTGGCACACGTAAACACCGCTCGTGCGCATACGCCGAGTCGGGACATTGAAACCGACCTCCCCGCCCACACCACGCACAGGAAGAAGTCATCATGACCGCACCGACCACACCCACCGCCGAGAACATCCGTCCTGGACAGGTCATCGTCGTTCAGGGAGCTATCTCCTTCGCACGTACCGCGAGCCTGATCGACGGTGTCGAACTGCAGCGTCGTGTTGCCAACGCCAAGAGCCAGTATCCGACCGACAGTCCACACACGTTGATGGTTCTGTCCAAGGCCGAGATCGTGCCCGCCAACCCGGTTCAGCTGAGCTGGGAAGAGGCGTATGTGCAGAGCCTGTTCTTCGAGCACAAGAAGAACCCTGAGAAGGGACTCGGATTCGAGGCGAAGAACGTCACGAAGACTCTTCCGGTCCTGCTCACGGTGGACCCGGAGAACCCCGGCTCGTACCGTCAGGTCGTCGACGTCGAAGGTGAAATCGCCAGGGACACCATCGTCCGGATCGTCGTCACGACCTTCCAGTCGAAGGACAAGAAAGGGCGGGAGTACCAGAAGCTCGGTCTCGGTCTGGAAGCGATCATCCTCTCGACCCCAGAGGTTCCGTACGCGCCGAAGTCCGGTGCGCGCAATCTCGATCTCAGCTCCTACGGAATCACGTTCTCGACGCCTCTGGTCGCCACCAACGGCGTCGAAACCGACGTTCCCAACGAGATCGTCGGGACCGACGCATCGGGCCTGCCGGCGGCGCCCGTGGCACCTTCAGCTCCGGTCCAGCCGGTAGCTGCCCCCGCTCCCGTCGCGCCGGCAGCTCCCGCAGCTCCGAGTGCGCCCCTGGCTCCTGCAGCTCCGGTGGCACCCATCCAGCCGGCCGCAGCCGCACAGCCCGCGGCACCTTCCGCACCGGTCGCTCCCGCTGCGCCGATGGCTCCGGTACAGCCGATCGTTCCCGTAGCCGCCGCTTACCAGGTAGCAGCCCCGGGTGCGCCCGCAGGGAATCCCGACGATCCCTTCGCCGGTACGCCTTCTCCCAGCTGGGGCGGCGCGGGAATCCAACTTCCGGCCTGAGCTTTTCCTCCGGTCACAGATCTTCGGATCCGACCACCACAGGGCCGCGGGCTCCTCGAAAGAGGGTCTCGCGGCCCTGTGCTTTTTCCGCCCACACCGACCACTCACGAACAGAAGGGCCGATTCCACTCATGGGCACACACCCGCACCCGTCCTCGACCTTTCCGGAGTTCTACACGAACCCGCACATCCGTTCATCGCTTGCTGCTCAACGACTCTGGACAGTCTCCGATGCGAACAAACGTCCCGTGGACATCGTCGCGGCCCTCGACGTTTCGCAGTGTTCACGCTGCGGCAGAGCCGACTGCTCCGAGGTTCACGGCGCTCAGCTCTCGAAGGCCGACGCTCAGCTGCTGACCCTCGACGAGCTCACCTCAGCGCTCCCGAACGCGAGCAACGTCGCTACTCATCTGGACTGGCGATCGAGTGGGTTGATGGTTCTCGACATCGAACCCGAGTGCCCCACTGGGGTCGTCGATCAGCTACTTCGTCTGGTGACCGGAAACACCGCGTCGCCCGAGCCGGCAGCCCTCTATGCGGAGGTATCGGGATCAGGGCGTGGATACCACGTGCTGCTGCCGGTGCCGTCGAACATCGCGTCGTTCCCGCGGGCGGCGCGCGCGACCAAGCTTCAGCACCCGCAACGTTGGTACGAGGTTCTGCTTTACCACTGGACGACGTTCACCCGCAGGCAGATTCCCTCGCAACGGCTCTCTGCTGCGGCAGCCGAACCAACGGGCGAGATGCTGACATGGGAAGGCGTGTTCGGGCAGTTGATCGAGATCGCGCCGGGCGGCGAAGCCGCCAGCGAAGGAACGTCCGGGCACTACGACCAGATGCTCGCACTGGCCGACGGCCCCGATCTGACACCGATGGAACTCGAGGTCGTCCACACAGTGATCGAAAGCCTGGGGCACGAGAGCGCCCGGGATCTCGACGACGACTTCGGTGGGGACACCTCCCGTTGGGAGATGTCCCGGCTGATCCGGATTGCTGCGATCACACACGCCAAACTTCATGTCAGGCATTCGATCGACCGGATCACCGGAACCTCCACGGCCACTTCGGAACAGACCGCCCAGCAAGTTCTGCGGGTCGTGCACCACGTCGCTCGCCGCACCCTCCCTCCTCGGGCGAAGCACGACGAACGCCGATCCGGTGCCTCCTACCTGCTCAAACGCTGCGCCGAAGCGCTGAATCATCTCGACACCCAGAGCTGAAGAGCAAGTGGTGGGTTGAGAGAGGCGTGCTGGCAGGAGTGCTCGACGTGCAACGACGGCGGCGACGCCGAAGGCGCGACCGGAGGTTGTCCGAGCGAGGTGCCTGCCCCGAGGGCGAACGACCCCTCTCGACCGAACACAGCCCCTCTTACGCCACCACACCGACACGAAAGAGATCCCAGACATGACCTTCCTCCTGAACGAAGAATTCATCCTGCGCCACCTCCGGCCGGACCTGCGCAATACGCGGGTCGCGCCCTGCCTTCTCGGGCCGCCCGCGATCGGCAAGACGATGGCAGTCAACGCGCTGGCCAAGAACGGCGACTTCGCCGTGTTCTCCATCGACGTCAACACACTCTCCGACGCAGCCGATCTGACCGGCGTACGGACCGTTCCGGATCCGAAGAACCCCAATCGTTTCGTGCAGATCTTCTTCCCGCACTACACGATTCAGGAGGCCAACGATCATGCCGAGGCCAACCCCGACACTCTGGTCATCATCTTGCTCGACGAGATCAACCGCACCAGCGCCGACGTCACCTCGGCGGCGCTGACACTGCTGACCTCTCGTCGATGCGGCAATCTGAAGCTCGCCGACAACATCCGATTCATCGTCACCGGCAACGACAAGGGCAACATCTCCATGCTCGACTCGGCCTCGCTCACGCGCTTCGCGCTGTACCCCGTGCGTCCCGATGCGAAGGTCCTCTTGGATCTGCTCGGCGACGACATGCAGCCGGCTATCCGGCAGGTGCTCACCGAGCATCCGGACTGGGTTCTTCAGAGCCCGGTCCCGGCCGGGCTGATCGTCGCCACTCCGGACGACGACGATGATCCCAGCGTCAGTGCAGGAGCCGTCTCCGATCGGCAGATGGCGGAGTTCTCCACCCAGATGGACGACTCGCAAGACATGAGTCAGTACACGGCACCGCGCACCATCGAGGGGCTCAATCTCTGGATGAACGAGCTCGGTGCCACGGTCATGGCGGAACTAGCGGTCGAAGAAGCTGTCGGTCCCGACGGGCAGACGACCACCGAGCTGATGCTCGGCATGCTTGCTCACACCGGCAACACCGCGTTCACGAACGAAGTCCACGCCAAACTGCTGGTGTCCTTGCTGGCACCCGCCGCGAGCTCAGGACCGGGGTCGATGACCATCGCCCGCCCGGCGGCCTGGGACAAGCTGCGTGCAGCGACGACCCAGAACCAGATCGAACAGATCGTGTCCTCTCTGACCACGGACAAGCAGGCCGACGTGCTCATCTTCGCCCTCACAACCAAGGCAGAGAACGATCTCACCAAGAAGGTTCTCGATCGGATCGTCGACGACGGCGCGCTCTCCTCGCTCACGAAAGATCAGCAGAGCGCCCTGCTGAACCGAGCAACGTCCAATGCGCTCAACCCCGCATCGGTGAGCTACTTCCTGGACAAGTCCAACGCCCCACTGGTCCTGTCGCTGTCGCGGATTCACGACTTCCTCGCAGCCTGACCGTTCGACACCACGGCCCCGGATCGCTTCGCTGCGATCCGGGGCTTCGGCGTTCCCGGAGATGGTTCGACACACATCCGAGACCACTTCTCGCACACCAAGAAAGGGCCATTCCCATGGCAATCGTCATCTCGGGGCAGACGCCTCACCGTCTCAGCGCATTCGACTTCCCGCCGCCACTCGTCACCGACTCGGCCGATCCCGGCATCGAGTACGACCCCACCGCGGTGCTCTCAAAATTTGCCTTCTCGCATCTGCTCTCGCCGCTGGTCCCCACCGTGCCGGCGACCGCCGTGGACTCGGTGTCGGGCAGCCCGATCTCATCAGAAGCTCTCGGAAAGGTCCTGGCCACTCCGATTCTCGTCGACGCCTTCACCGGCGAGACCCGCGGCGACACACCTGAGAGCAATGCCGCTGCTCTGGATCTGCTGGCACAGACGACATCTGCGATCTCGCGCACGTCGCATCCCTACGTTCGTCACGTTTTCCTGAATCAGGGCCTGGGCGAACTTGGAATGCCGGCCCCGGAACCGGGACGGGTGATCTACTCGGCCGAGAACTCCGTCTCACCCGCAGCGAAGGAACTGCTCGCACTCATCGGTGCCGGCGCATCACCGACCGCATATGACGAGGGAGACACCGCATGGACGCAGTTCTTCGTCGCTCTGGCGGCGACTTTCCGTCCCCCGACCCTCGGCGTCGCGATGCTCGGCCCGGACACCTTCGAGCGCTTCGGCGAACATCTGATGATGGTGGCGACGGCCCTGCACGCCAGCAGCAAGATCTCCTCGGATGTTCTCGACAAGTGCCGTCAGTGTGCAGCCATCGACCTGAACGATCTCACCGAGACTCTCCGTCTGCGTTCGCGCGCCGGCACACCCACCGAGGACTACTCGTTCGCCCGACTGGTCGTGCACTCGCTCTTCACCTTCGTCAAGAGCGAACGGTCCACGGCAGCAGCAGATGCCGTGCCGGCGCATGCAGCGCTGATGCCCTTCGACCTCAGCGAACTGATCTGCCCCGAGACCATTGTCTTCGTCAATCTCGACGCCCACGCCCGACGCGTTCCGTCCGACATCAGGACTCAGTGGACGTGGGTGACCAAGCAGCTCAACAGCGGTTTGAAAATCATGTCGATGAGGACGATCACCCGCCTCGGCGCAGCCGCCAACCGGCTGCGAAATGCCCAGCGAACGGCTGTCAACTCACGTAGTCAACTCGAAGAAAAGACTCGCCGAGATACCCAGGCAGATGACTTCTTCGACTCGGCCCCACCGCCGAAGCAGATCCTGATGGACCTGCGGCTCAAGCTCGACCGCATGGCGAAAGTCAACAAGTCGGAGAACGTCCGGCTCTACCGGCAGAAAACCTTCTCCCGGGCCAACCGCCGTCGACCCGACAGCCCAGACGTACCGGGCACCACCCTGCGCAAGGAGTTCATGCCCGACATTCACTACTACCCGGACACCTCCGGCTCGATGAGCCTCGAGGACTACATGGACGGCGCCCTGTTCCTGATGATGATGGCCAAGAAGTTCGACATGAACTTCTATTTCAGCTCGCACAGCCACCTGCTCGCTCCGGAGATTCTGTTGCCGGTCAAAGGCAAGTCGATCGACCAGATGAGAAAACTGATTGCCGCAGTGCCAAAAGTCGGGGGCGGCAACAACTTCACCCTGATCTACGACTTCGTCCAGGCCAGCGTGGACCGTCGCCGTCGGCTCAACGTCGTCGCCACCGACTTCGGCTGGGTCGCGAACTCCTCGCACATGTTCACCCACCCGGAGAACGTCGTCTACCTCCCGGCATTCGACCGCTCGAACGTGCACAGCTGGGATTCGGTCAAGTACAACTGCGCCAATTTCATCAACTCGATGCGCCCGCTCGATCCGAACATCGACGCCAAGATCCTCGGCATGGGCTATGCGGGGGCGGCGCTCGACAACCGCTGACCAACACGGGGAGACGGGATCTTCACTCTCGTCTCCCCTTCGCCAGTCGAACTTCCCCATAGACCTCGTGGCCACCCCCGCGCTGCTGATCCATTCCGAGAGAGGACATCTCACCCATGACACACCACACTGCTCTGCGCGACAACGGATTCACGGTTGTAGCCAAGGACATGCACGACTTCTCCGACGACGATAAGACGGGATCCGGCGCCGGTCCCGGATCGGCCACCCCGATGTCGGGTAGTGCACTCGGTGCGCTCATGGGCGGATTTCTGCCCGGCGGGGCGGCACCCGAGGACCCCGACGACGTCGCCAAGTCCATGCTCACCGACTACAACGAAAAGTTCGCCTCCGCGCTGCCGGCCGAGTACCGGGACGAAGTGATCGACCGCACGGCAGCAGCCCTCATCAGCAAGAACAAGCCCAGCGCGATCCTTCTGGGCCCAGCCGGTGTCGGCAAAACCCGCATCGTCGAGGAGTTGGCTCGTCGGATCGCTACCAAGGACCCGTCGGTTCCGCCGCGGTTGAAGAACAAGACGATCTACGAACTGAATCTGTCGTCGCTGATGGCCGGGACGATGTACCGCGGCATGATGGAGCAGAAGCTCGAGGCGCTCATCGCGTTCGCGAAGGAGCCGAAGAACGGCGTCATCCTCTTCATCGACGAGATCCACCAGCTCGTTCCCGCTGACGGCCACGGCTCCACTTCGCACGAAGAACTCGCACAATCGCTCAAACCGGCTCTCGCTCGCGGCGATCTCCGGGTCATCGGAGCCACCACCGATCAAGAGGGCCGCCGTCTGACGTCGGATCCGGCGTTCGCGCGTCGCTTCACCCGGATCGGGGTCTCCGAGCTCAACCAGGATCAAACTCTGCAGGTCCTGCGCACAGTCCTGCCGGGTCTGTTGACCCACTACAAGAAGTCTGTGTCGGCGGACGAGACCGTTCTCGATCACGTCATCACCCTTGCCGACGAGCACCTCACCACACTCCACCGCCCGGACAGTGCCCTGACCCTCCTGGACAGGTCGCTGGCCAAGCTCACGATCAAGAGGCACAAGCCGGACATCGCTGCGCTGATGGCTCCCACGGACGCACTTCCATTGACCCGAGCAGTGATCAAAGAGACCGCGGAAAGCATGCACGGCTCCGACGCCGTCGCTCGCGGATTCGACGAATCTGCTCTGACGGAAGCACTCGCCCGCATCGAGGGTCAGGAGCTGGTGTGTGCCAGAGCAATCACACTCCTGCGCAGGGACGCTCGCGGGATCTTCCCGCGCCGTCAGCCCATGGGCTGGATGTTCGCCGGTACCTCTGGTGTCGGTAAGACCGAGGTTGCCCGGCAGATCGCGCATTCGATCATGGGTACCGAGCCGATCATCTTCAACATGGCCGAGTACTCCGAATCTATGTCGATCACGCGACTGCTCGGATCCGCTCCCGGGTACGTCGGGTCGGACTCGAACAAAGAGATGCCCTTCGACCCGTTGGACGCCAACCCGCGACAGGTGATCGTCCTCGACGAGTTCGAGAAGGCCCACCGCGACGTGCAGCGGATCTTCCTGGCAGCGTTGCAGGAAGGCACGGTGCGCATGGCGTCTGGCAAAACGGTCGACTTCTCCAAGGCTCTGATCATCGCCACCACCAACGCTGGTCGTGACGCGATCTCCAAGGGTGGAATGTCGCTGGGCTTCAGCTCGACGTCGCCGGCGGGAGCGAACTCCTTGACACGAGAGCAGCTGACGAAGGCGCTCACCGAAACACATGGTGGTGGAGGCGGTTTCGAGCCCGAGCTGCTGGGCAGGTTCTCCTGGATTGTCGCCTTCGACCTGATCTCGGAGCAGACGTACGGGAAAGTGCTCGCTTCTGCATTCGTGCGCCTTCGTGCCGAGATCGAGAAAACCAACCCGTTCTTGGCTGCGTCACTGCCCGAGGAGCTGAGCGACGACCAGATCGCCGACTTCATCGACAGCAGCTACGTGGCCGCCCAGGGCGCGCGGCCGGCCGAGCCGACGGTCCGGAACTGGATCGAGGAGATTCTCGATCCCAGCTAGTAATTCACCCGCACAGCGCAGGGGTCTCGCGACTCGCGAGGCTCCTGCGCGCTCTAGACGGGGCAGGCTCGCCCACCCGAGAAGAGACACAACCATGACCACGCCTTTCGAAACCCGCAGCCCCGACGAGATCATCAGCGATCTCGATCAGGCCATACGAGGACTCGCCGACCTCGACACCAAGGAACTGGTCTTCGAGCTCATAGACGACTTGAGATCGAGCTACCGGCTGGCCATCGCTCCGCATCTCGTAGACCCCGGTGCAGCCTCGGCGATCGAGGCCGAGATCGACGACTACGTCGCAAATCACTACGGCGACAACTGATCTGGGCCGCACGTTCGGCCCAATTACGGGCCATCCGCCGATGAGCGCGACGGCTCACGGCCATCTGACCGACACCCACCCACCCCACTCACGGGGACACCAACGAGGAGACATCATGACTTTCCTGCAACTGGCCCCGAGCGCCTACGCACAAAATCTCACCGAAGCAGCCGCAACCACAGTGATTTCGTGCGAGAACATCCATCAGGACAGTGGCGAGTCTGCCACCGACGCTCTGGTCTGGGCCATCGAGAACGGCGGTCTGTTCACCTTCGAGCACGCTCTGACTCTTCTCGTCGACCAAGCGGTGCAGATCCACGAAGATCAGCGCGCCGATTCGGTCACCACCTCGCCACTCTCGCTGTTCGGCGTCGGAACCGCCAAGCCTGACCGCGGTCGTCCCGAGACGGCTGTTATCGGCAACTGGTTGCCCGAGGGGGCCGACGAAGAGGACCGGATTCTCTCCCTGCTCGCGCTGGATCAGTTCTGACCTGAGACCACCTTCCGGCCGGGGCGGCTTGCTGCTGCCCCGGTCGCGATATTTCGCCGAGAGGATCCATTCGGGTCGGTATGGGGTGGCTCATCGCCTTGATCGGACTGCAGAGCGCAGTGCGCGCGCCCATCGGGCGCGCCGGAGGGAGTCAGAGACAGCTCACCAGCCGGGCTGAGTGCCGGCTGGATCGCGGGACTTCAGCGAGCTGGACCACCACAGACGCCACCACTGACCACGTGAAAAGGAGACCGGCATGCCGATCCAGCCGCTCATCATCGAAGACGACCTTTCAGGTCAGAACCTCGAACCGAAGTACACCCCGAAAGATTTCCACAAGGACATCAGCGGAACCGGTGGCAACCGTGGCCGCATCGACATCTCCGTGCATCCGGCCAATCCCGACCTGAGCTACGACCCCATACCGAAGGTCGATGCTCCGACCAAGGAGCAGATCGACGGCGAGACCTCTGTTCGCACTCTCGTCACTCAGCCATTGCTCGAGCTGCACTTCGAAGAAGCGCTGCAGCGCGTGTACGCGATCGACGTCGCCCGTTCCCAAGCGGGCCAGACGGCCGCCGAGCTCGACGCCGCCCCGTACCTCTACCGTTTCCCAGTGCCGCCCACCGCCCACTTCGAGGAAGAGAAGAAGGGCAAGAAGGTCTCGGTCCGTCTCGTCGAGGACATGTTCGACGTGAGCAAGGCCCTCGGCGGCGGTGTACCCGGTTTCCGCCTGTGGCTCAACCTCGAACCGCAGCTCGTGGTGTTGCGTGACCGCGGCATCATGGACGTCAGCACCGGTAAGAACGCCTGGACCAAGACCACCCACATTCGGTACCGGGTGGAGCTGTACGTGATCGCAGAAGGTGAGCACACCGACGAGCTGTACGAAGTCGACGGCACCACAGTGCTTCTCGATTCCGACGGCCATCCTGTTACTGCTCCGTCGATCAGCGAGATCGCCGCTGTCACTGACGTCGTGACCCATGATCCGCTGAGGTTCGAAGGCGTCGAATCGTTCGTGTCGATCAACTATTCGTTCAACGTCCCCGAGACGCTGGCCGAGATGATCGAGTCCACAGTGGGCTATCTGGCGGGTCGTTCGGTGTCCCTGCCGGCTTTCGACAAGAAAGGCTTCGTCTCCTGGTCGCTCGATCACTACTCGGTCTACGACCGCCTGTGCAGCGCGGCCGAGCTCTTTCAAACCGAGCTCGTCGTCGAACCCATCATGTCCTTCATCAACCGGCTCTACTCCGCAGCTAACTGGCTTGCAACGGCGCGCGGCACGAGCGTCGAGGTGGTCGAGATGGATTCCGCTGGCCGCGAGCTGGCGTTCCTGGACAACTTCGCCACTCCGTTGGAGGCCTACACCGCGATCTATGCGGGGCTGCTCGAACTGGACGGCTCGGGGCCGATCTCGTCGGCCCTGATCTCACGCAACATGCAGCTCAAGCAGAACGCTGAACTGCAACGCCTCAATGCCGTCAAACATCTACTGCCAGTACCGGGCCCCGTCGATCCTGCGCGGTACACCATTCCGGACTACGCCTCGATTCAGCAGCGTGAGGCCGTGCAGACGACCGATCCGCTGGTGATGGTGGTGGCCGGCGCGGGCGCGGGGAAGACCTGGACGATCACCGAACGCATCAAGATGCTCACCCAAGGCTGCTCCGTTCCGGCCAGCTCGATTCTGACGCTGTCCTTCACGAACGCCGCGGCGGACGAGATCCGAGATCGCAATCCCGGCGTCGAGTCCAAGACGATCGCCAGAATGATCCACGAGATCTACACGACGAACTTCGCCGACCAAGAGCTCTCCACAATGGAGACAATCAGGAACTCGCTGGGCATCTACTTCGGAGCGAAGGTCCACACCGACAAAGTCCTCAGCGAATTCCACCGGTTGGTGAGCAACTCGATCACCAAGGAGACGAACGCGGACATCATCGCGATGAGTGCGTTCATCGAGCGCTACACCAGCGAGGTCGTGACCATCCTCAACACAATCGGTCAGACGACTCTCGAACTCGAGATCATTCTGTCGTACCTTCTCATCGACAGGCTTGTGGAGCCGTACGCCAGCCCCGCCTACCTGATCATCGACGAGGTGCAGGACAACAGCGCCTTCCAGTTCGTCTACGCCATGCGTTATGCAGCAAAGCATCAGTGCGCGCTGTACATGGTCGGCGACGCCAGCCAGACCCTCTACGAGTTTCGGGCGGCGAATCCGAAGGCGCTGTCCGCGCTGGAGGCCTCCGGGGTATTCACGGTCTGCAAACTGTCCACGAACTACAGATCGGCTCAGGAAATCCTCGACTTCGCCAATATCCATCTGAGCGACATCGAAGCCAATCGGTTCACCAACATCCAGCTGCAGGCCAACTCCGTCGTGACGTCGACGGTGGATAGCTTCACGGCTTCGGTGCGTCTGATGAGCAAGTCCTGCGGAACACAGAAGGCTTTCGATCAGAATCTCAAGCAGTATCTGCGCGGCGAGAAACTCACGGAGTACTTCACGAACAATCTCGCGGCCCGCGACACCACCGTCGTACTGTGCCAGACCCGCCGTCACGCCAAGATGGCTCAGGAGGTTCTCGTCGAGATGTTCCCGGACGAGGCTGTCCACAACCTCGTCAGCGATCGCGCGTACAGCATGAAGACCTTCTCCACCTTCATTGCGCGTCACTGGGATCAGGTGACCTGTGTCGAACCTGCTGTCGCTCCGTTCACGTTCCATCAGCAGATCCGCGCGCAGATCAGCTCCCTGGAGCCTCGTAACACCGAGATCGCCGAGCGCATCCTCACCGATGCGTTGGTCGATTGGTGGAAGCAGACCAATGGTCCGTGCCAGGGATGGCTTGCCATGGTGGCCTCGGGAATGATGACCGATGCCAACTTCTTCCTGTACCTGCGAAAGTCGATTCTGGACTACGAAATTCGTAACAACGCGATCCGGAATTCGCTGACCGGTCAGAAGAACGCAATCCGCAAAGAGGAGATGGCCGCTCGTGACCCCAAGCTCATGGTCTCGACCGTCCACGGTGTCAAGGGAATGGAGTTCGACCACGTGGTGGTCGTGCTGCAGCCCGAGACCTCGAACAGTCGCAAGGACGAGTCGTACAAGCGCCTCCTGTACGTGGCGCTGACTCGGGCCAAGATGGACGAGGTCATCCTCGCGGGTGTTTCTACCGCAAAGCCTCGGATCGAGACCGACTACGAAGCTGTGGTCGACGCTCTGCGTCGAAGAGAGGTCGAGAACGCAGCAGCTCCGAGTGATGACGAGATCGGCATTGTGGAGGTCGCTGAGGCGGACCTGGTCACAGGTGATGTCGTCGATCAGATCAATGCGCTCGGCATCGAGGTCGGTATAGACACACGAGTACCCGTGTCGGCGTCCACGGTCGCCGGAGACGGGCAGGAGACACCATTTTGATCGGTGAGCGTGATCGTTCCTGAAATGCAGAGTCTGTTCACCATCAACTCCGGGGCGGTCCAATCGACCGCCCCGGAGTTGATCTTCTTCTGGTCAGTTGCACAAGGCCCCCACGCAAAGAATGCGCGGCTGCAAAATCAGATTGATCGGCTCCAGCCCGAATTCTCATAAAACCCACCAGCCCACTTGTGACCTGTCACACATTATTAGGAAGACGTAATGGAGGATACAAATAATTATCGGCCAATCAGTGAGCTGACCTTGATATACCGGTCGGAGGGAAGTGGTAAGCACTACACTCAGCCAGCCGCCGATCTGACCCAAGCAGGGACTCTCATCGACCCGGATGGCCCCACGGCCGGAGATGACATGCCCCTTGTCGGATACCAGCAGGTCTAGGATTTTTGCAGCCCGTCGGAGAGGAACCGCGAAGCCAGTTTCACTACTTCAGATTCAGGTTGCGACACGACACCGAAAGAGAACACCATGCCCGACGCTCAGAGTCAGAATACTGATGAACCTTTCAACCTCATACCTTTGGCGCAGGCCCCTGGCCTAGTTCTGCGGATGATCGGCCGCTTCGCCGAAGGTCTGCCGGAGCCTATGATCATCGGTGCCAACGACAAGCCTGTCGCCGCCTTGATTCCCATCGCCGACCTTCTCCGTCTGCGAGAGTACGACCGTCGAGTACTCGACTCCGAAGACCTGTTCTACTCCGAGCTCGATCGGCGTCTGAACGACTCGGACACCACCATCGCGACGACCGATCTCGAGGCCTTCGCGCGAACGCTCGGTGAGGTCGGCGAAGACTGGGCCGACAAGCAGACCCGAACCAACCAGGACTGATCATGGCCGGGTCACCCTTCGAGCTCGCGCTGCATCCGGCCTTCGAGCGCGATCTCCAGAGCCTTGCGACCGCCGCGGCCCGTAATCCAACAGGCGAATCCCGCCGCCTGCTCACCGTCACTCTCAGTGCACTCGCGGCAATTCGCGACGGGGAGATCCCCGTGCGGCCTCTCGAACGAATGGGTTCCTACCCCGATCTGTCGGACTGCAACAAGGTCTACATCCAGACAGACCCCGACTCGAAACCCAAGTACCGACTCGTCTGGAGAGAACGTCCCGCCGATGAAGCCGGCGGAACTCCCATTCGAGAGGTGATCCAGCTCGGTGAGCGCGAACTCGGCTCGGTCTACCACTTGACCGGGCAACGCCTCGGGCGTCCATCGGGAGTAAGTCTCGACGAGCTCTTGCGAGCCGATCGCGACACCATCGCAACAAAGCTCCTCAACTTGCCGAACGATCGCTTCCCTGCCTCCCCGAAGAAGTCACCGGAGTTCGGCGACTGACATTTCGATCACTAATTGCCACACAACCAATCACCGGGCCTCGGAGCACTCGCTCAGGGGCCCGAATCGTTCCCGCCCCCGATGCCGGAAACCGGCCCTCACGAAAGACACCGATGATTCCTGAATCGACCAAAGCCCAGCCGACCTCACGCCCCAAGAGCACTCTCGCGCAAACTGTGACGGCCACCCTGACGGCAGTCCTCCTCGTCGTCTTTCTCGTCGCTATGGCAGCAGGGTGGGCACTGCTCTCCGCTTTCGATCGAACGGTCGCCGCGCAGGACGATGCCCCCAGCGCCGTGACTCAGTGGCTATGCCTCCCCTACACCGACTTCGTACTAGACCAGGACCGGGCAGGCCTGACACCCGAACAGATCACTGCAGTTCTGAAGGTGTCCGAGTATGGCGAGCGGGGTCAACTCGGAGTCACAACTCCGGATGCCGCGATCACCGAGCCCAGCATCGACTCACCAGAGGCCTGCGGATACCCGTTCGAGATCCTCGACGCGGCCGGTCTTCTCGGAGCGCCCAGCGGCCCTGCGAACCCCTAGTTCGACCCGTTCGGAGTTTCTCCTGGAGTATCTGGCGGACTATCGATATACCCTCTTACTAGAAGTCGGTACCGACCGCCCGGAGCAACCGTTCCGAGTCGTCGCCGATATGTCGGGAGGACACGATCATGAACAAGTTCACACGCCGGATCGCCGCCGTGGGAGTCACCGTTGCAGCTACCGGTGCCGCCATCGTCGGCTCGGTCATCGCAGCGCCGGCCGCCTCGGCCGCCGTCCCCTCCGGTGACTACACCTTCACCACGACGGCCTTCGGTATTCCGTCGACGTCCCCGGCCCGAGTAGACGGTGACAAACTCACCCTCTTCTCGCCCATCGGACCGATCACGCACACGATCAAAGACCTCCCTGTCGGCGGATTCATCGACGACGGCTTCCAGCGCTTGTACATCGGTGGAGAGACATTCTTCGGCCCCTTCGTGATCGGCAACAACACGCTCACTCCCCGCTAGTCGAACTCTCCTCAGCGCCCATGCGCACAGAACGCCGCCTCGTACCGTCACGAGGCGGCGTTTTTCGTACAGGACCACACGCTGGATCTGCGCAACGTAAGGAGCTACGCCACATGGCCATTCATGCCGTCGGACTGAGCGTCATCATCATTGCCACCATCGCGTCGTACGCATTCCGCACCGAGGGTCAGACCAGAGCCGCGAGGTGGTCCTTACTGCTCCTGATCGTCGGAATCATCATCACCTCGTTCGGGTTCTGGAGTAACCGCAACAACCCCAGCAACACCTTCATCATGACCTGGACCGTCGTCCTCACCGGCGGCATGCTCGGCCTCGTCTCAGCTGCAGGAGCCGTGATCTACCGAATCCTCCGCGACGAACCACGCGAACCACGCGACGCAGGCACCATCGTCGGTCACGACGCCCTGCCTCCACTCTGATCGAACATCGACCATCGCTCGATTCCCAACCGGAACGCCGCCTCGCATCCCACGAGGCGGCGTTCTTCTTTCCTGGACCGGACCACGGCACTTGTGACCGTCAGTAGGTACCACTGTCGTCACCTGAATGCTGGTTCGGTTGTGCCCTGGCTTATCGAGCGAAGAACGGTGAGGAACGGCTCGAGTTCGTCCAGAAGGTTCTCCGCCTGCTTCTTGGTCGGCGGTTTGCTGGTGACAGCCCCGACCGCCAGTTGCTTGAGGAAGTACATATTCAATCCATCCGAGTCCTCGTCGAGGATCGCCCACCGATCCGGTTCGCTCTCGCTCGCCAGGCCACTCGAATGCAACGAGTCCCGGGCACGTTCGGAGAGTTTGAATGACGCTCCGCTGACATTCATGTTCCTCGGAGCTTTCCGATACCAGTACCGGGCAGCTCGGCGAAAGTCATGCCCACTGATCGAGAGGAAATCGCTTTCCTTGTACAGCGCATTCTGCGTACCGGCCGTCTCCGCTGCACGCAGGAGATGATCCGCAACGAGCACTCGACCGATAGCTCCGAACGTGGTGACGACAACGAGATCCGACAGATGGTCGGGCGGGCGTTCGCTGGCAGCCTCGCATCTGCCGAGATCGACCTCCGCTAAGGCAAACAATGTCTGTATTGCGCGCTTCATTGCTTTCGACTTCTCTCCGTCGATTGCATCGACGAGATGCCTGCGTATGGAATCAAGCTCCTTGTGTTCCTCGGCTGCCATTCTGTCCGGATAGGCCACCTGCGTTGCACACAGTCTCGGCAGGAACGTTCTCAGCACGTCATCGGGAATGCGTGTGGTCGTACGTCGCAGCACTCGGCCCATCTCGAAAACTGCGCCGATCTCCTCGCGCTCCCCGGCGTCGCCGCCGACGAGAAGAGCCTCGGCGCGTCTGCGGTGAAATTCTGCATTCGCGGCTCCGACAGGATGATTGAGCTTCGTGCAGTACCTCTGCTCGGTTGCCATCAACAGCGCTACCTTCGAGAAATGGGGTGCCACTGCAAGGCGGGCTTCCTTGATGTCGCTCTCCGACGGCTCAGCGGGCAGGCCCCTGTTGATCTGGTCGATCAAGCCGCGAATCGCCCTCAATCCGTTCTGGGTCAGCTTCACTCCCAGAGTGAAGTTTCTGGAGCGACTGTCGTTCTGAAACTCCCTGATGCCGGAGTCGACCCAGGCGTAGGCCTTACCGAAGGATTCTCCGGTCGAATCGTCGGCGGCTTGGTCGAGGTGCAGCTCGGCGAGAACATTGCTCATTTCAGCCAGCACGGCACCCTCGTCGGCGTGATCACGGGCCAGCCGTGCATGTTCACGTTCGAGCTTCCCTATAGCCGACCCGATGTTGTGGTGTCCGTGCTGGACCCTCCCCTTGATGTCGGAGGCGATCTGCTGGGCTCGATGGACGGCGGCCCTCTTCGATCGAGCGGCGCTCTGTCGGCCGGCCACCTTCAGATGGTCGATTGCGGTCGGCGTCAACACCGTGTCGATGACCTCGGGTTGCTCCACCAATGAATCGGCCACGTCTGACACGTACTCGAAGCCGTTCCGCTTGATCGTGTTGACCGCCACTCCCACCGCTGCAGCGAAGTCCTTCATGCTCATGCCGTCCAGCTGCTCACTCGCCGCCAGTCGCGCTGCGCAGGTGTAGATATCGCGGAGGGTTCGCTCCCTTCGGCGGTCTATCGCCGTGGAACTGTCCCTTCGTCCTTCCGAAGAAGCCCTGGATACCTGACTCATACCTACTCCAACCTACGACATCGTTATGGATACTCGCGGACTTCGAATGTACATATCGCCGACTTGGGTTTTGCTGCTACGCGACGTCTGTAAAGCTTCTCATGCGCTGGTCAACCCGACCGGCCAACGCGGAGGGACACACGATGAACACCGTCATTTCAGCCGTCAAAACCCAACTCTGGTTGCTCGTGGTGACCGCAACGGTTGTGGCAGCTATCGCTGCCACGGCACTGTTCGGATCGACCGGCGTCTCGACGCTGAACGAATCTGCGTCGCCGCAGATCGCCGCTGAGCAGACCATCGACACGTCGACGGACAAGACCACCGACGTCGCACCGTCGACCCGCACGGTCGGTGCCGGTGACATTCAACTGGCATCGAACTACAACGCCTACGGATGTGTGGGTCTTCTCAACGCCAAGCAGTGGCAGGTGCTCGCCTTCGTCGTGGGCTACTGCCCAACGACGTGGGTTCTCCAGAGCACTTCGTGGGGTAGGTCCATCGTCAACTACGTCGTGGGTGTCGCATGCAAGTCTCCGTGGATCGTGCGAGCAGCCACAGGTGGCAAGTACAGCAGTTGCTGATCGGATCCTGACCACGGAACCGAAGGCGGGGCCTGTCCGACGTATCGGACAGGCCCCGTTTTTCGTCTGTGTGACAGTCAGTCAGATTGGTACAGATTGGCGGCTACTCTTCGCCGTCCTTGGAGTCGAGCAGATCGAACCGGAGTGCGGCGAGAATCTCTGTCAGATCGATACCAGCACCAGTTGCATAGCCCTCCAAATTCCGCAGCTGCTCGTCGAACTTTGCACCGATGACGAACATAGGAAATGGGTGTTCGTACCACTCGGGATCGAAATTCACGTAAGCAAGTCCACTCTGCTCCAGCTCCAGCGCCAACTCAACGATCCGCTCTTCCGACTCCTGTGTTCGTCGACTCAATTCCGTAACGGTCAACCCCCAGTCCCGATTCCGGTGGGCGTGCTTGATTGCGATGGCGAGCAGTAACCGGGCATATCTGGTCACACCAGCTAGGACCTCACCGAACTGACGCCAGTACTCCACCTCGGCCTGTGTCTGTTCGGGACTGAGCCCCAACAAGTAGAAATCGGACAGCGCGGCAGTCGTTTTCGCCGGCACGAGAATATCGGCCGCGGAGTGGTCGCGGATCTCCTGCAGGAGCATGTTGTTGAAGCCCATACGAAACGGTTGCTCGTGATCAGCTTTGAGCTGCCGCATCCGCTCGACCGGATACTCTTCGACGTCGTCCGTAATGCGATGGTGGGGTCCACACATCAACATCAGATTCGACTCCTGCCGACGTTCTTCGTTCGTCGAGTTCGAGTTGAAGCGTTCGCCATTCTCCAACGCCGCCTCTATATGGCAGAGTTCGCCGACGTACCTACCATCCTGGAACATCGCGACACCGCAGTCCGGAAACGCACATTGGTTCCCCGAGTAGAGATACACAATCGCCAGTGTGTCTTTTGTTGGATCCAATCGTTTGACCACTTCGTCCGGCACTACCGCTCTCCGATCGCTCATCTCTCTGCGAGGTCGCAGTCGACGCAGACCGCGAGGGGCGGATTGCGTTTCGATCCTCGTTGGTGCCCCCAACGTTGATCGGCGATTGACCAAACAAAGCTACCCTGACTCGACAGATGACCACCGCACGCATCTTCTGTGCGCGTTACTGCAGGTGACGCGTGGTTGCGGCTCATAGCGCGCTTCTGAGCATCGTCACTCATCACGGCACCCGCATCAGCCCTGAAATCGGCCTTCAGAACTGCGCGTAGTTGTCACTCCTGTTTTAAACGCGCTTGCCAAGGAGAATTCTGTTTCCCGCAGCGTCGTCTGCAAAACCCCACCTCAGCACACTTTTCCCATAACAGAGTGTCGGTGAGGCTCTGTACGGTGGGCTTATGGCGTCTCGACCTGAAGTACCGGCCCCTGTCAGCGTGACCAACGAGGTCTCTGCGGCCGTCCCCCCGCAGCTGTCTGACGCCGTGGCCGCGAGAATCGTGCAGTCGATGGCCGCCTCGCGCTCGGCCGGGACGCTGAAGGCCTACACCTCGGCCTGGCGACGATTCGACGATTGGTGCCGCACCAACGGGCACATCGCGCTCCCCGCGCATCCGGTCACCGTCGCCGCCTACCTCGTCGAGGCATCAGACACCTTCACTTCCGACGGTGACCGCGTCTTCGCTCTTGCGACACTCTCGAAGTGGATGGCCGCGATCGCGCACACCCACCGCACGAACGGACACATCAGCCCTACCGACCACGAGGCCGTCCGTGCGACTCTGTCGGGAATTCGCCGCACCTATGCCTCTGCTGGCGACCGCCCCCGCAAGCAGATGGCCCCACTACTCGTCACCGACATCGTGACGATGGTGGGGATCGCCCGCGAGACCATCGCCGGCTGGGCGAGCGAAGTACTCGAGCGCCGCGACAGTGCTCTCCTGCTGATGGGGTTCGCCGGCGCATTTCGTCGCAGCGAGCTTGCGGACCTACGGTGCGCCGACGTCTCCGTCAACCGTCTCGACGGACTTCATGTCCATCTGCGCAAATCCAAGACCGACCAGAGCGGGCGCGGCACTGTCAAAGCTCTGCCGTTCACTGTCACCCACCAGAGCTGCCCGCCGTGCGCCGCGATGCGATGGTGGGAGGTCGTTGCTGCCCACGAACGCGGCGGCCGGCCGGCGGTGATCAGGCTCCTACGCGGACCCTCCGACTTCACCGAACATCTCTGCCGAACGACTGGCCCGCGAACCCCTGCATCCTCTCCGTTCTTCCGATCCATCGCCAAGAACGGAAACCTCTCGTCCACCGCGCTGTCCGGTGCGAGCGTTCACGCCGCTGTGCGGCGTCGAGCCGGAGCCGCTGGATACAACGAAGACCTGGTTGCCTCCCTCGGCGGGCACTCGCTGCGTGCAGGGTTCGTCACTCAGGCCTTTCGCAACGGGGCCGACGCTCACTCGATCATGCGCCAGACAGGTCACAAGTCGACCGACATGCTCGAGGTCTACGCCCGTGAGAACGCTCCGCTCATGAACAACGCCGTCAACGAGATCGGTCTCTGATGGGTTCTGTCCCCGCTCTCGGAACGAAGGACCGGCCCGTATGGACGCTGTTCGACGATTGGTGCGCCGGTGCCGACATGGTGGCCCTCCCCGCCGATCCGTTCACTCTTGGCGCGTTCATCGCCGAGAACCCCGCGGCTCTCGCCACACAGCGCCGCCGCATCACTGTTGTGAACACCGTGCATCGCAGCGCGGATCTGCCAGCGCCGGGCAATGCGGACACGATCCGTCGGATGATCGGACGGGTTCGGGCGCAACGATTGTCGGAACTTCGATCGACAATCTCCGAGATCGTCGATCACTTGCCCACCGCAGGATGGACAGCGGGACTGTTCGGCCGACGCGACGGGTTGCTTCTACTTCTCGCCGTCTCCGGCCTGAGCTTCGAGCACATCAGCGCTCTACGTCGCTGTGACCTGCATATCGACGATGACACCCTCGTTGTCGAAAGCATTCACACCCTCACTCTCCCCCCGTTCCATCTACCCGGTTCGCTCTCACCTGCGCAGATCTACCAACAGTGGTCGGAGATCCTCGCGTTCCAGGACCGAGCCCCCTCCACCCGACTACTCGCGGACCGTCTCGACACCGACACCTTGCCGACCAGCTATCCGCCAAGCGAGGCTGCCGAACAACGCACCGCCCAACATCAGGCGGATCCGCTGTTCACGCCCATCGACCGCTGGGGACACACGCCCTTCGGAAAATCGGTCCTATCGGCACAATCGATCGCGCGAGTCTTCGCTGCACACGTGAATGGCCAAGCGGTTACGCATCACCCGCATCGCAAGACTGCGCGCAGGACCGATGACGCCCCGGCGTACGAGCCGATCGTGTACCCCGAGGTAGTGCTGGACGATCGACACTACGAGGCCGGTATCGAGGCCCGCCGACGGGCGCATGAAGCACTGACCGATGTCACTTCGACACTCGACGACATCGAAAACCGAGCCGACGCCATCCTCGAACGGCTCCTTGCGGTGCTCGATAGCGCACTCTGACAGCACATCTGGGCAACAGACCTTGGAGGCGCAGAGTCGCGAGCGGGCGGTCAGAACCGACAGCAGCCCCGGTAATCCCCGCAAGAGAGCCTGACCGGACGAGCGCACAGATGCCATCGCCGGAAGAGCCGCCAGGGCAACGCCCAGGCCGGACGTGCACGTAGAAACGCGTGGCTGATAGCAGCCCCGATGCTGAACGCACCTCGACTGCGTACGTGTCGGAAGCCCGCCGCACCCCTCTCACTGGACCGATATCCCAAGGAGTCACCGATGGACCTCATGACACGTGAACCTGCAGGCCTGGTCACCGAACGGGCCATCCCGGCATTCGGCCCCTACTCGGCCGCCGCAGTCTCGCTCGACTCCGCTCTCGATCAAATCGTCTCCTCTGCCGCCGCGATCGCCCGCGCCGTTAACGGTCACAGTGCTCCACACGTTGTCGCAAAGCTGATCTCGTCCCGGCTGACTGTCGGGTTCGGAGCGGTGAGTGCGACGGTGTTCTTTGCTCACCACGAACAAATCTTCGCAGTGTCGGGCGTCATCATCGGCGTCAACGAGATGGCAGTCCAGTTCGCTGATGAACACCGTCACCTGCGCACCTGGCCAGTGGCCACGGCCATCGCCCTGATCTTGAATTGACCGCCGCACCCTTGGCTCGTCGCCCACCATCAACGAGGACTCACCGATGAATTCAGACGCTGCACTACTGGCAATCCAGGAACTGATGGACGGTGTCACCTGGACACCCGAAACCCTCGACAGCATCGCCGACATCATGCGAAAGGCCGGCTACCGCGTGGAGGGGAGCAAATGACTCTCGACATCACCGAATCGGACCTGGCGGACATGGAATACACACCCAGAGAACAGCTTCGGTGCTCGTGCAATTCGATCAGAGAGGGTGCGGGCGGAATGTCGTACTCCTACGCGGTCCTCGGCGTGAACTGCCCTGATTGCGAGAGCTACAGCGACGACTGCAGTGAATGCGATCGGTGGAACAATCTCACCCGCGACGAACGCATAGCCGAAATCGTTTCCGCCCGTGAGGTAACCGCAGCTCTCATCGCCGCGACCGACCGGCCCGAATCGCCCTTCTGACCTCCTCCTCGGTGCGTCCATGTCCGTCCCGCACCCCACAACGCCCGCCCCTCAGCGCCCTGACCCAGCGCTGGGGGGCGGTGCTCGCCATGCCCATAGCTGATCCAAGCCGCACAGCAATCAAGGAAGCGTGGTCGGGAACTTCGGCCCGCACCCCACCACACGAACTGGAGTACACCCATGTCCGCACCCGCGACCACCTCGGCAATGCCGTTCACCGAAGCCACACGCCAACTGATCCGCAGCCACACACACAACCTCGAATACGAGATCGATTCGCTCCTCGATGAGGAGCGGAAAGTGCTGGCGTACACGACCGCTCGTCTGGCAACAGCCCAGTATCCCGCCGCGACTCGGGTCATCATTCGTGACCTGTGCATCGGAGACGCCGTCGCGTGCGACGTCGACGGAATTGAGACGAAGCTATCGGTGGATGCAGACATCGCACCGAGTCTGATCGCGATGCTGCACCGGCTGCCGACGGGCGACTCCAGCGCGTGGGAACGACACCTGGACACGATCGAACTCGACGTTGTCGCAGCTCTCGACTTCTCCGACCAGTATCCGTTCCAACAGGTTCAGGACCGGATCGTCGCGTACATCGAGGAGAAGACCGGCCGCACTGTTCGGCGAGTCGAAATCACCTCCGATCTATGGGACAACGGCTACTTCTACGACGACACCGTCGCCGTCGACTACGCCGACGGTGACAGCGATGAGATCCTCATCGCGGACATGTCCGAGTTCTCGGGGGAACTGCGGCACGAAGTCGGGGATCCCGGCCCGAGTACCGTCGTCACGATAGTGCGCACCAACACAGGTATCTCGATCCGCTGACACAGAACATATCGTCAACAGCGGCAGACATTCTCGCCGCTCGGCACGACGCGACACGGATACTGCCGAAACGTAGTTCTGAGCGAATCGCGTTTCTGGACAACACAGTTCAGTGCTTGGTGGTGTACCTGTCGACCCACGCAGAAAGCAGCTACGATCAGTGCACTCGCACAACCGAATCCAGGGAGTTTATACATGGCAGGCGACACCGTCATCACCGTCATTGGGAACCTCACAGCGGACCCAGAACTCCGGTTCACTCCGGCCGGGGCCGCGGTCGCCAACTTCACTGTGGCGTCGACGCCCCGCACCTTCGACCGTCAGACCAGCGAGTGGAAAGACGGGGATGCGCTATTCATGCGCTGCAACATCTGGCGTGAGGCCGCCGAAAACGTCGCCGAGTCCCTCACCAAGGGTGCGCGGGTTGTTGTGTCCGGTCGACTCAAGCAGCGCTCGTACGAGACACGTGAAGGTGAGAAGCGAACTGTCGTCGAACTCGAAGTCGATGAAATCGGGCCTTCTCTCCGATACGCAACCGCGAAGGTGAACAAGGCATCTCGTGGCGGCGGGGGTGGAGGCGGCGCCTACCGAGGCGGCGGGAGCAGTGGCGGCACCGGCTCGGGCGGCAGCGGTGGTGCGAACGACGATCCCTGGAGCAATGCGCCTGCCGGCGGATCCTTCGGCGGCGGCTCGGACGAAGAGCCTCCTTTCTGACAGGTCCCCTGCTGGGGTCAAGAGAGAAAGACGGACATACGACAACACCCCGCCCAGCTCACGCGAGCCGGACGGGGTGTTGCTTTCTGCTGTATCGATTACCCGAGTGTCACCGTCATCGGCCACTGCTGCCCGATGTAGTGGTGGCCGGTGCAGTCGTCCGCGGGGTCGTCGTCGTCTTCGTGTCGGACTTGCCGCCGAGCTGAACTATGAAGTACTCGGCCATGTAATCGACCGAATTCAGGTTGCCCACCAACGTCTTCGACGTGTACGCGCTTGTATGGACGCCGCTGGCGATGAACGAACCGAAGTCCATCATGTCTCCCGCGAACTTGCCGATGGTGTCGATACCGCCTGCTCCACCGACGCTGTTGACGAGCTGAGATGTCATCGAGACCAGATCGCCCCCGCCGGCGCTGACCGCGCTGGTGCCGGTCTTCTCAACTGGAGTGCCCATCACTCCACCGAGCACCGACTGCAGGCCGACCATGCCAATGTCTATGCCGATCGGCACCAATTTGACAGCCTCGGCCGCGTTACCTTCCACAACAGACCATGCCACCTCTTGGGCCTGACCGACATTGTCGGCCAGCCTCTTGACATCGACCTTCGCGAGGATGCGCATCACCTCGGCGGCGATCTTGGTACCACCGGACGGATCCGGAATCAGTTCGACCATGCTCGCAGCCATAGGCATGACATTGGTGTTACCAGCAGCGGCAAGATCGACCCAAGGTGCGAGCATGTTGTTCAGGTCGCCGGCACTGGCGTGTGCACCCTTGGCGTCCATGGCTGCGAGCTGGGTCCCGAGCTGATTGACCTTCGCGGCGATGGCCGCGAAATCGGTCGACAGCACCGTGGTGAGCGTCATCATCGCCGTGTCGACCACTGTCGAGATCTTGAGCTCACCGAGAACTCCCGTGGCGGCAGTCAGGTTGGACCGGTCCATGCTGCTCAGGGCCTCACCCTGCGAGGCCACGTTCAGACCCATCGTCGCCAGAGACTTGAGAGCCTCTCCGCCGCCGGCGAGGTTGGTAGTGCTGGTGTCACCCGACGTCAGTCCGGCCACCGTTTCCGCAATGGACGCCGTGTTCGAGATCAGACCACCGAGATCGACCCCGTCGAGAGTGGAGAGCACGTCCGAGGTCTGAGCGCCGGGTGTGCCCGTCTTCTCTGCCCCGAGCAACTCACGGGTGCCGCTGGTATCGGCGAAGTTCTTGATGTCCGCCGTGGAGCTGTACGTGTTGTTCAGACTCCCCGCCAGCTGTCCGATCTTGTCGAGCTGTGCCTTGCTCGGCAGACCTGCACCCTCACGGGCGAGCGCCTCTGTCCGGTTCTTCAGCTCGGATGCTTTGTCCCCCACCGCTGTCAGATCCGTGTCGCCGAAGTCCGAGACCAGGTTTTCGAAGCCACCAGCACTCGGCCCAACAGTTCCGTCGAGTGGAGGAACAGTTTCGTCGGTCGCCCCGGTGACCGCCTTGCCCATGATCCCGACGAACGGGTTCGAAGAGTCGGTGTTGCAGTACATGTCATCCTCGTCGCACACCCATTTGATACGTCCTTCGAGGGAGCCGTAGCCGCCCGGGCGTTCTCCAGCAACACCTTTGCCCGCCAGCTTCACTCCGACCAACTTCTCGGATCCGCGCTTGGGATCTGCGAGAAGTGCCACACCGCGAACCGAGGCAGCCGGCACCGGCCCTTGGCCCTGGCCGATGTGCCAGGCGACGTCACCGGCGACCTGCGCGCCTTGGCTGTAGCCCGCGAGGACGATTTTCGACGTCGGGCACTTCGCCATCAGTCCAGCGGTCGCCTGCACGCCGTTGCTTTCGCTGGCCTCGTACGTCATGCCCTTGTCGAACGCACTCGCAGAGTAGTTGACGTAGACGACGGTGATCTTCTGGCCGAATTTCTGCTCGAGCTTCGTCCCGACCTTGGCCAGCATCCCAGCCGGCTTGCTCGGATCCGCATCGATGGTCGTTTCGGTCGTGCCAGGAACCATGTAGGCCATGTATTCCGTGCATCCCTCGCCGAGGGTCTGGGCTGCTGCCGTCTGGAGGCCCGTAACAGCACTTCCCGCGGCGACGACCGTCATGACACTCAGTGTCGCCAACGCTCGGGTCATACCGAGCTTCAGTCTCGAACGAGCCGCCATCACATCTCCCACCTCATCTGTCGACCGGAGTGCTCGACATTGTCGCCCCAAATAACTGTACTTTCTCGCGAGCCTATCAAATCAGGGCCTGTACCTGGCCCGACGGACGCAGACTATATTTCTCGACAAACATCGAACCCGCGCAGCCGATAGGCTGCGCGGGTCTTTTGTCTCGCGATCGATAGGCGGTATTTCACGTCGTCAGAGTTCGTAGCCGTTGTCCCGTGCATGCTGCCTCGCGAGGTTGCCCGTCAGGTCCATGCTGTAGGTGACCTGCGCTCGCGGAGATGCCGAGCCGGCCTCCTCTTCGTCACGCTTCTGCGCATCACGGCTTGTGTCCCGAACACCGGCGGCTTCGAGCTGAGACAGAGTGCGCTCTTTCATCGCGAGCGCTCGCTCGATACCGTCCCCGCCGAGCTTTGTCGCCGCGGCCGCGCGCTGCTGCCTGGCGGATTCGGCTTCGGTCTTGGGTGTGCCCATTCCCTCAGAGACCATGTTGCTCAAGATTCCCATTGTGTTCCCCTCGTTCTTCTGTTTCGGACATCAGTTTCTTGGTCTTGGTTTACGTCGCGTTGGCAGTCATGTAGTCGGCTCAGGGCCGACCTCTCGGTTGGTTGCCTTTGCAGCATTTCCCCCGAGAGCGGGTGGGGTCGCACGCTTTTCCGGCTGTGGCCGAAGACCTTTCCCTACACCTGCAACATCAGGGCCGGGCTCCCACGGTGACCGCGGGGCGCTCGATGTTGGCGGGGTCCATGCCGGCGCTGGAGCCCCGGCGCTGGCCTCGTCGCGGCGGGCGTGGCGGCCCACAGTGTGCTCTGCTCGGATTGGTTCACTCGTCCGCCCCTGACGAGGGTGCTCCGGCGTCGGCGTTCTCGGGGACTCCGATCGTGTCGGAGCTTGATCCTGCCTTTCTGTACCGGCACTCCGCCCGGGTGTCGCCACACTAGTTCGGTCCAGCGGCTCTCGTCTGTCGACTCCGCGCCGAACCGATTGCGGCCGTGCAACGTTGACGACACGTCGTGGGGCGAGAGCCTCGCCTCCTTGACGATTCGTCCGCTCTGCCGCCAGAACATCGGGATGTGCCCGTGGACCCCACGGAGCCAGCGCACTGGGTCGAGGGGCCTCGGTACCCAACTCGCGTGCTTGTTCCGACGGCGCTGCAGGCTGCCCGACCATCTTTGCTGCGTGCTCGCGATTGACCGGCTCGAAGATCAGGGGGCGCACAGGGACGTGTTTGCCTCGCTCCCTCCCCCGCGCCACCAACTCAGCAACAGCCTCACTGTGACTGTCCCCGAACTGCTTCGACATGAGAGCAACCGCCTCGGGTTCGGCTGTCTCGAAGGCTTTCATCCCGTTCATCAGTGCATTGGAGGCGACCGTCTGGCGAATTCCTTCGTCGATGCCGTCGTCGGCCATCGCTGCGTACGCAACTCGGCTGCGCTGTGCGCAGGCAACAGACCTGTCCCTCGATGCACCACCGATTCCGCTGGGATCGAGGTTGTAGTCCCGCAGTTCCCACGACGCCAGGTGCCCGATCACCGCTTTGCGCAGCTCGGCCGGACCGGCTTTCGATGCCAGAGCTAGATCCTGAAAGACCAACGTGCTCAGCGAATCCTGGTGGCTCCGTGCATCGGCGACTCTGCGCACCTCGAACATGCGCGACCTGGCACTGTCGAGGAGCTTGCCTGCGGCCATCGACCACTGCCCGCCCCACGAAGCGACCGCAGCGCCTCCACTACCGGTAACCACGCTCTGCTGACTCGGGCGGACGCTGCCGCCAGCAGTCTCGACGAACTGCGCCAGGCGCAGATCTTCCACCCCGTCGGTCCGCCCTGCCAGGGTGCGCGCGGTCGCGGTGACCAACTGTGGATCGAGCTTCTGCGACTTCCAAATGTCGTTGAGCTCGTCGACCGTCTCCTTCAGGCTCGCCGTGACCGCGTCGGGATCTTCGCCTTCGCGCATTGCGACGTAGGCGTCTTCGTGGATCTGCAGCAAGGACATCGCGGCGGCTTCGGTGGAGAACGGTACCGACTCCGCGCCTTTCAGTACTGCCGCGACTTGATCGAGCATCGCCTTGTCTTCGCGCTGCGCCATCGTTTGCGCCGCCTCGACCGTCTCCCGGCTGCTCCCCAGTGGAACCCGCGTGTTGTTGTCGAGATTCTTCGATCGAGTCACACGTAGTGCGTCGTTGATCTTGGTGTTGTAGTCGGCCATCAGCTCACGGAAGCGGGGGCTCAGGGCCCACATCACAGCGGCGGTCGACACTGCCTCCGTCAAGGTGCTCGCATCTATCCCCTGCGCCATGGGTTTGATGCAGTTCAGTGCCATCAGTTGCGTGTACTGGTCGTGCCGCTCGCTCAGTAGGCCGGCCTTCTCCTTCGGGCTGCGCTTGGCGTTCTCTCCAGAAAAGAGCCGGTTCCTGACCGCCTCGTCTCGCAAGCCTTTCGTCACCGCCTGACGTCTGGCCGTAGCCTCTCGCGCGACGGCTGCTTTCGATTCGTCGGTGGCTGGCTGGGTATTCGGGGCAGGAGGTCCGGGGATGACGTCCGCGAAGACCTGGTCCGCGAGGTCGACACCGTCGATCGGCTCTTCCTCTGCCAACACCGGCTCTCGGGCGGGTTCCGCTTCCGCCCGAGCCTTTTCGATTCCGCGTGGTTGGCGCTTCTTGAGCCCTGGCTGCGCTGCCGGAGTCGGCTCCGGCGCTTGTCTCGGTATCGGGCTCGGCGAGCCTATCGGTGCGGTCATCGTTGCTTTCCCATTTCTCGCAGGGACACCCGTGCGCCCGGTGTCGCTCTTTCTGAGTTCGTGTTCGCCTGATCTGTACTCGCGTGCCTGATTTGCCCTCGGTCAGCGCTGTCTGTCAGCGGTTCGCTTGCGCGACATGGCATGTGAGACCGCCGCCAACTCGTCGAGCCGAGCTTGAATAGATGGCCCGGCCACCGGTTCCACGATCCGTTCGTTGGGGACCGACGGCGTGGGCCTCCGCGGCTCATCCGGCCTATCCCGATCGACGTCGTCGTCCTCGGTGTCTGACTCCGTTGCCACTCGGGAAGCGGAGGGTATTTCGCTGACTCGCCCCTCGTCCAGCAGTGCCTGTTCCTCTGCTGCTGCAAGTCTGTCCTCAGCGGCCTTGTCCCGTTGCCGCCTTTCCCGTCGCAATCGGGCTGCGAGCTCCAGCCCTTCGGGGCTCGGTTCGGCGCTGAAATCGACTGCCACGCCGTTACGCTCCCATTCCTTCGTGTTCCATCCTGCGGGCCGCCGATCCTGCTGCGATCGCGTCAGCCTCGGCCGCGAGCTTGTTCCACGGTGTCGCAGAACGTCCGTCCTTCGTGTCGCCACCGGCCGGGACCACGGGCTTCGTGACTGCCGTGTGTGTGGTCACCGACCCCACTGCAGGGGCAGCTGGGTCGATGCCCGGCCGTGTTGCGCGAGCATCCTTCGCGCTCTGCTTCAGGAACGGATCCGGTCGTGACGAGTGACCCATGGCTGCACTGCGTGTCCGAGCGGTCCACTCCGAACGCAGCAGCTTCGGGCGGTGTTCGAGGTACGTGTCGGCTCGTCCGATGGCCGCGTACTCCACCGACTCCGATCGTTCGACGCCAGCAGCCTGCAGCTGGGCATCGAGCTCGATGTTGTCGAGCACTGTGGTCGGCGCGAACGACGCGTTCACACCCTCGAACAGTTTGCCGCGGGCCTGCGCTGCGTCGAGCAGATCGTCGAACTTGCCGCCGTATGCGAGCGCATCCAGAGTCAGTGGTCTGGCGTCGTCAGGCCAGTCCTCCCACGACTGGCGGTCCGTGCGGAACATCGTTCCCGTCGTATCGCTGAGTGCCGCAGCCATCGCCTCCACGTGCTCACGCACGATGGACACACCCATACCGGCCTTGTCGGCATACATGCTCATGAACTGCTCGGTCCACTGCTTCGACGTCGCCTGTAAGGGCTGGCCCCGTTCGTCACGGAGAACCTCCCAGCGGTGTCGCCCGTTCTCGTCCGGTGTCGCCTTCATCTTGTTGCCACGCCACAGATCCTTGGCAGCACCGCTGATGATGTCCGCGCGATATGCCGCGTCGACAGGGTCGTGTTTGGCCTGCAGAACGGATTGGGTTGCGGGATAACTTATTTCGCACGCCGCAGTGACCAGTCCCTGTGCCCTCGCAAGCTGGATCGCGCTCTGGCTGATCGAACCCGCGATCCCCGTGATCTGCGACTTGAACGCGGTCGCAGCCTGAGAGCCTCGATACTTCTCATCGAATACCTTCGGATCGGGAATACCGACATCGGCGCAACGTGCGATGGTCCCGTCGTCCGCGATGTCGAGATCGGTACCGAGATACTGGGCATACTCGCGCAGTTTCGAGACGCTGCCCTTACCGCCGCGCTCGTAGCAACCCTTCACCGATTCCAGGTGGTCACCGAGGTCACCGAATCGCAGCACAACCCGGTTCTTGGTGTCCGCCATGCCTTCTCCGTAAACCGACTCGCTGAGAGCGGCCATCACGGCACGATTGGCGTCGCAGAATTCTTCGGCGCTCATTCGACCGTCACGACGGGCCTGCTCGTTGTCGTTGGCCTCGCCGATCAAACCTTCCAGATCGGCTCTGCGCTCGACGTTCTCGTAGCAAGCAACTTCGACATCGAGCGAGGTGTGCAAGCTCAGCGGGTAGACCTCACGCTCGCCCGTGCGCCTCATCAGACCCTGATCGTCGCGCTCCCACACACCGATCGTGGTTCGGGCACCCTTGTCCAGCAGGTTGGCTTCGACCGTCAGCTTGTCGAGCGCTTCGAAGTGCGCGTACGGACTCAGATTTCCGACCAGGCCGACGGAGTCACCGTCGAAGTCGCCGTCCATCGACTTGACCGACACGGGGTTGACCGCGACACCGGTGAGCGAGTCGTCGATGCTCACCCGCAGGTACCGGACACCGCCGTCGCGTAGAACTGGATCGCGCCACACGAGCACGTAGCCATCGTCACGCGGCGTTCCGGGGGTGTACTCGACTCCTGCCTCGGCTGCATCCTCCCGGGTCATCATCGGAACTCCGAGCTCGACAGCCATCGCCGAGTTCATCGCGACCTGATCCACCTCGAGCCGCGGATCTCCGGTCCACACCGCCGTCGCCGAGTGCGAGAGCCGGTTGGACATGATCGATTCCTTGAACATGTTCTTCTTGGATTCGACACGGCGAGAGATGACGTCAGCCGAGATCGAGTTGTAGGAACGCTGGGCGTCGGCCTGGCGTGCTCCCATCTCCTCGCTCTGGCGTGCAGCTCCGGTGGTGTCGCCTTTGGCGAGTGCCTCGTCACGCAGACGTTCCGCCTCGAGGTAGGCCGTCGCGCTTTCCGAAATCGACATGTACAGCTTGGTGTGGTCGTGCCGACTGACCGTGCCGTCCACCATGTCCTGCTCGCTGCGCAGCCGTGAACTCAGCACCGGCAACACCCACCGGCCGGCGTTCACCGGCGAGACTTGGGTGGCACCGCCACTGGCGAGCTTGAGTGCGAACGGTAGCTCCATCAGACCGCCACTACGGCTGATCGCTTCACCGAAGGCCTCACCCATCGCCGCGTTGTTGATGCGCGGTAGCTGATCCTCGGGCAACGACTTGCTGCGGGCGAATCTGATCGGGGCCGGGATCTCGAACACTTTGCGCTCGGCAAGCGCCTGCGGAGTCGGCTCGGACCTGAGTGATCCGTCCGGCTCGACGTCGAGACCCAACACCAACATGTACTCGCGGACATTGGCGAGGCCGGAAGTGTTGTCCCCGTAGAACTGCCGCATTACCTCGTACGCGCCCTGGCTCTGCAACGCCCATGCCAGCTGTGAGGACGCTTTGCGGCCCTTGCCCTGAGCCATCGCTTCGGCGTCGTACACGTTCGTCTTCGCGTCGACCGCCATGTGGGTGACGATCAGGTTCAGCTCGCCCATCGCTGCGGGGATCGCGGTCATCTCGCCCTGCTCATCGCGAACGAACAGATCCGCAGGCGACTGCATCAACTCGCGTGCGGTGCCGCCGTTGAAACGGCTGATCGGCGAGAACGGGCTCATGACGACGTCGAGGTCCGGATTGGCCCGGAACATCTCGACCTGCTCCGTCAGTCCGAGCTCCGCGGACGTCTGCAGGTCCATCTCGCGATCTACGATCAGGCTGATCACGCCCTTGTTGCCGTGGAAGTCGCTGAGCTTGTCGCCGATGGTCAGAGGCCTCATCTGTCCGGTGGTGTCTCGGATCAGATGCTCCCTGGCGAAGTCCTGCGACACGACAATGCCGTCCTCGAAGTTCCAACCGCCGATCTGCGCCATCGCCGTCTTCGCACCTTCGACGACCGCAGAGGCCTGCATGACGTTGGAGAAGGTCATGTTCTGTCGATCGTGGGGATCGAACCCCATCGCCCATGCGCCCTCGTGCGCCGCGATCGGTACTCGAGCCTCCGGCGTCGGACTGGGAAGCAGAGACCCGTCCGCGGTGATGGTGGCACCGGGAGTCAGATAGCGCACGACGCCCTGGTTCTCGGCCATACCGGTCATCATCGGATCGAAGATTCCGGATCCCGCGTCACGATCGAGGACACTCATGTTCCTCATTCCCGTCAGGATCAGCGGATCACGCCCGTTGTCGTTGAGCTCGTCGAACTTCGGATCGTTCTGCGCCTGACGGTGCTTGAGTGCGTTCGAGCCCTTGGCCAGCTCGGTGGGGTACCGCACGCGCCGCGCCTCGGTGGACAGAATCGCGTCGCGCCACTGCTCGGACAGCCCTTCTTCGGCTGAGCGCTCGAAGAAGTCGACCTGGTGACGGTTCGTTGCAAGTCGACGGATCGTCGAGTTCAGAGACGTTGCACGGCCGACCTCACTGCGCGGATTCGCGATGTCCTTGGCGATGGTCGCTTCGATCGTTTCACCGAGCACCTGCTCGTAGCCTTTGACTCGCGTGCGCTGTTCTAGGCTCAGGTTCTCTCCCGGCTTCTGCGAGACCACGGACGCCTCGAATCCGGGCATGAACAGGAAGTTGTCGCCGCCGGCGAACTTCGTGACGACCTCGTTGTTGGCTCCGCGATCGAAGATCTGACCGATGGTGCCTGTGACGTACCGCTTCTTGCGGTTGACCTCTTCGCCGGTTGCACCGATCGAACGGTTGTCGTCCTCTCCGACTCGTCGCTCGGCCTGCCACACCATGATCCCGTTGTCGTCAACCTGCACGCTGGTCACCTCGGCGGCACCGCGCTCGATTGCCGCCTTCACTCGCGCACCCATCGCACGCATCAGTGCCGATGGATGTTCCTCGACGTCGACCGCGGTCTCCGCGTCGAATTTGATGAGGTTGTCGGCGACCATCTTGTTGTAGTAGCCGTCGCCGCGCAGCTGCTCCGCTGGAATCCCGGCCTTGGCGCAGGCTTCGACGATGTCGTCGTTGTTGCGCCACATGTTGTGTTCGGTTGCCATGAACTGTGCGACCCGTACCGGATCGAATCGCTTTCCGTCGTCACCGATCTCGTAGCTACCGACCATCGACGTCGCGACTAGCTCTGCATGAGCACGCACCTTGTCCTGCGGATGCGGCCCTGCATCCATGGCCGAGCTGACCGCGGCGGCAGCCGCATCGTCACCGTCGGCGACAGCCTGCGCGTAGTCCGCGGCCGTCGCGCCCGGGTCGAGTAGTAGTACGCCCGAGTCGGGATCGGTCAACAGTCGCCAGTAGTCCTGTGCCAGTGCGACAACATCTTCCGGCGCACCGGAGAAGTCCGGCACGTAGTCCGGATCCCCGGCGTTCGCTCTTGCCTCGGAGATCAGGCCTTCCACGTCGATGGCCGCGCTGACGCCTTCGGCGGCCGACGCAACCGCGTCACGAAGATATTCCTCGGCGGCTTCGGGGCTCTCGAACCACGTCGTGCGCTGGCTGACTACCTTCGCATCTCGTCGTATCCACAGACCCTGTCGTGTTTCGAGCATCGACTCGTTCTTCGATCCGACGTGATAGCTGTTCTGTCGCTGACGGGGTGCCGACCGGTCACGTGGCCCGACGACACCGATGGTCCCCTGCCCGTCGAGTCGCTGTACCTGCTCTCCGAGAGCGAACCGCAGCAGCGACACGGCCTCTTCGGGGGAGGCCGCGTGAATTGCTGCACCCTTCCCCTTCTTGTCGGAGTAGTAGGTCGCAATGCCGTCGTCGTACACACGACCGACCCACACATCGTTCGCCGCCACATCAGCGATTCGCACCGATGCTTTGCTCCCCACGATCGACGCTGCGATCTGCCCGGGGTTCCGGTCTTTGACCATTCGGTAGCTCGTACCCGACTCACCCAAGTGATCGAGAATCGCAAGCGAACGCTCCAGTGCCGCTGGGCCCATCGGACCCTTCTCTCGTGCCCCGGCCAGCACCCACGGAGCGAGGTCGCGGTACTCGGACGCGCTCATGTACGGACGTAGCGCACTCAAACCGGTCACGTCGGCCTCGGTAATCGCGGCCCCTACCTGGCGGGGTTCACCGCGTTCGGGGTCCGACTCCAGCGTCTGCAGCATGAATGCCCCCAACGGGCCGAGACGATCGAGCCGATCGAAACCCGTTACTGCATCTCCGATCTCGCTGCGTACGTCATCGTCGGAGATGGACAGGAGGTGTGTGCCGTGGCCGAGAACCGTCTCGCGCCGGCTCCAGCGCGGATCGAACGGGCTCACGGGGAGCCGCACTCCACCTGGTGGAGTCTGGCCGCCGGCGCCGATGAAAGTACCGAAGCTCGCCTTGATCTTGGCGTAGCTGACTTGGTCCGTGCCTCTCTCGGCGTCCGGGAACAGCGGGGTGTACTCCTCGAACATCGAACCGAGTGCTTCGTCGATCGACTCCATCAAGACGGAGGGGCCACCCTCGCCGAGCCTGTCGATGGTCGCACCCCTGCGTTCGAGTGCTACGTCCAGTCGGCGGCGTGCTTCGCGGCCCTGGCTCGCCCGGAGCGCAGGTACCTGCTCGCCCCGCGCCGTGCGCCACTTCGGATACTCCGAGATAGCTCTGTGGAAAGTGTATTCGTTTAAGTAGCGGCCAATGCCGCGAGCCTTGACGTCCACGGAGAACCCCGTCTCATGAAGTGTGTCGAACGAGCCAGTTCGACCGGATCTATTCTTATAGTAGTACATACGACCAAGTCAGCGGATTCTCCACAACTACCGATACACCCCCGTGACATGCGAAAGGCCGGGGCGTTCGCACCGCCCCGGCCTTTGTCGAGAAAATACTCGGAGTTAATTCTCGGAGATACTCATCTGCTTCGCCATCTCCGCCTCGAAGTGCCCGTCAGCGATCCCTCGCCACGAGGACTGCTCCGAGAGCACCTTCTTGAACTCAGGGTGAATCCTGTACGCGGAGAGAGCCGCCATCGAGTCGGGGTCCGGCTCCTGCTCCATATGGACCCGTGAGCCCTCGTCTGCAGCCGCGCGTGCAGCATCACGCATCGCTGCTGACTCGCTGCGGGCAGTAATCATCGGTGCGCCGTTACTCCGGAGCACCAAGTTGTCTCCCAAGAGCGCGAAGAGCTCGTCGCGATCGAAGTCGCGCCAGCATTCCGCGTACGCGGCGGCCAACTCCTTGTCGAGCGCTTCGTACACCCGGCCTCCGATCGGGTCGATCAGCATGTCCTTGCTGACCCATCCCTCCGCGTAGATTTTCTGCGCACTCGCAGTACGGTCCGCTTCGAGCCTGATCAGCTCTTGTTCGAGTTCGACGTCGTCGGTCGCGGCCCTGACTGTCGCTTCGGCCGCAGCCTCGAACATCGCCTCCTGCTCTGCGAAACCGAACACTGCATCCTCCACTGGCGGTGCCGGTGGCTCCATTTCACCGAAGATCGCCGCCAATTCCGCAGCTTCCGCCGAGACGTCGGTTGCGGCCTTCCGCTCGCGTGCCTTCTCGTACAACTTGCGACCGAGGATCACGTCATTGATGTCCATGACTTCGTTGCTCGATACGTCCGGATCCAAACGTGTCATGTCGAAGTCGCTGTACCCGTAGGCGTTGCGGTACAGGTCTTCTGCTGCCGGTGCCACCGCGGCCTGCGCCATACGCTTCTCCACCATTTGGAAGAAGTTCGGCTGGTTCAGTCGAACGTCGAAGTCCCGTGCCGAACTCAGCGTCGGGATGGTCTGCAGCGAGTAGTCCTTGCCCGGTTGCGCAATCGTGTTGCCGAACAAGGCGAAACTCATCGGCAGAATCGTCTCGTTGCGGTTCCAGATCGGCGGAGCGCCGGCGGAAAAGACGATCGAATTTCGTGGGGGTAGAAACGCCAGATCGTTGTAGCTGATGACCGGAATCTCTTTCGCCGTCATGTTGTACGTCACCGTGCCCGCTGTCTTGAACGCCACCTTCTCGGCGTTCTTGGTGACGGACTTGGAATCTCGGTACACCTGGTGGCGGGTGCCGCTCATCTTCTGCAAGGTGTCGAGCATCGAATCGTCCGTGGACTTGAGAAAGACCAGATTTGCAGCATTGCCCTGCACGATCTTGTCCACGGACTCGCCATAGACGTCACGGAGCTGTTGCAACGTCTGCAGGATCAGTGTGAACTGCTGCTCCTGGCCGAGACCGATGGAGAGCATGGTCTCGAACCCGGCGATGCCGTGTCCCTCCGACTGGAGGTTACCCAGCTCGTCGAGCATGTACCGCGTCTTGTACAGCGGCTTCTGGGTCGATTTCGTCATGTACGACTTGTCGAAATTCAGGTCCACCAACTGCTTGAGCAGGATCAGAATCAGTTTCGCGTACTTCATCAGATGCGGCGGTGTCACCAGGAACACGGCCTTCGGCTTCTCCGAGTAGTGGACCTGAGTGCTGAGCACCGCGTTGCGCCGGCCCCTGACCTTCTTGATCAGGTCATTGTCACCGGAGTTGATCTGATCGAGTGTGAGCTGGTCGATGTTGAGCACTTCCTGTTCGAACGTCGTCGAGCCAACGACCATCTTCGAGTCCGACCCCGGCACCATTTCCGCCAGCAGACCGTTCTTGACGATCTTCGTCTCCAGCACCGGATCCTTGATGTAGATCCGGCCCTTGAGGTCGGTCTGATAGCTCTTGGTGAACCGGAAGTAGAACGTCTTGACCAGAGTGCCCGACTCGGTGTTGAGCAAGCGCAGCCGCAGGTATGCAATGTCGTTCGGGTAGATGCCCTCGAAGAACGCCCGCGCCCAACCCTCTCGACTGACGGTGTCCTCGTGCTCGTAGTCCTTTCCGAGTGGCTCCTCGAAATTCGCGTCGGTGAACGAATCCCACTTCGCCTGCATACCGATGAGGTTGTACCGGCGCACATAATTTTGATCGAAACGGACGCCGAAGCGGCGAGGGAAGCTCATTCCCCCCAGGTCGATGTTCTGGCTCAGCGTCCCAGAGGTCAGTGTGGAGATCGTCGGGTCGACGAAAAACGACATAGCGGTGATTGCGATGCCGTACACCGAAGCAAGCATCTTCTCGGCACCGCCCATCGCGCGAAGTGCTTTGTCCGAGTTGCCCACCAGGGTCCGCATCGAATTGACCGGCAGCTTGTCCGTGGCGTTGAAGAACAGGGTCAGCATGTCGACCTCCTGCTCGCCGTTCCACATCGGCATGAGCTCTTTCGCACGCTCGTTGGCCTCGTTGAAGGCTGCCTGGGCATCGAGATCGTTCTCGAGGTCTCCGAATGCGCCGGCAGTCACCTCGGCGTTGAGCCTGGTGATCGGGTCCTTGAGCTTCTTGGCCGAAAGCTGGACGAACAGCTGGTAGCAGTTGTAGAGAGTGACCTTGCCCCAGCTCTCATCGAGCTTGGTCTCGAGCACCTTCAGGTCCCACCCCTCGGCAGCGGCCTGCTTACGCATCTGCCGCTCTTCTTCGAGGTAGAAATCGATCATGCCGTAGGCGGTTCGCTTGAACGCGTTGTTTGCGGCGTTCGGCCACACAGGATCGTCGGCGTTGTCGACAGGAAAGAAGACTTCTGCGATGTTCTCCACGTACAGAGCGCAGGCCGTGCTGTTGCCCTCGCGGGCGGCTTCGGCGGCCATGCCCAGGGGGTTGTAGATGTCGGTCTTGAGTGCGTTGATCAGGTTGAACTGAACGACTTGGAAGCCCCGAACACTTGCTCGCACATAGTTTTTGACCAGCAACTCACCCTTCGGGTCGTTGATCACCATGTTGTTGGGTCGCCGTTCGCGCTGCCACATGTCCAGCATCGGCTCGATGTAGGTCTGTCCCTTACCGGCTCGGGTCATCGCCAGCACCATCGTGTTCACAGGCGCTTCGTCGACGAAATAGACTCCGGCCGGCCGCTGTGGTTCGTACTCGGGGAAAACCCAGTCCTCGTCTATGCGCTTGGCGATGGTGTCCTGACTGCCTTGCTTGTCCCGATTCACGCCACCCGGGTTGTACGGAATGTTCTGCGGGTTGAAGAACTTGCGCAGCGACTTGTCTGCCGGGAGGTCCGAGGCATCGAACAGCTTGTGCGCGAACGCTTCATCGAGAATGGGCACCTGATCGAACAGTGCGTGACCGTTCTCGTCGCGGATCACCTCACCCTTGTAGTGCAGCGTCTCTCCGTTCTCGTCGATTACGTCGGACTCGTATCGCTGCAGTAGCCGGACTTTCTTCGCCCCTCGGCTCGACAGCATCGCGTGACCGAGAAGAGACGACGGTGCGCTGAAGGAGTGTGCCCCGACGTCAGGGAAGATCCCGTACTGCCTGATCACTTCTTCGGGCACAGCGATGTGCTGGTCGTCGTCGTACTGGTTGATGTCAGAGGTCTCGTACATGAGATTCTGCGCATCGAGCTTGCGGAGCAGCCACACCTTCGTGCCGCTCCAAGCAGCAAGTCCTGCCAGCAGAGTAGCCAGGAGGCGGACAAGGCTCACGTGTCCGCCGCCGAGCCAGGAGGCCACTGAGGCGTCGCTCTTCTCTATCTGCGGTGTCGGTGCCCCGGAACTCTCGCGGGCGGCCTGGGTTGCATCTACGTGCCATTGCGGACGCGCTATGTCGTCGAGCGCTGAATTGCAGTCGTTGTCGACGGGTTGTCCGTTCGGGTCGAGAAGGAGATAGCACGTCTTCTCCACCGCGCTGTTTTGACCGCGCTGCTGGACTCGGAAGTACGGCTGAACGCCGAGCTCCTTGGCTTGCTTGAGTTCTGCCTCGAACTGCGAGCTCCCTCTGTCCGTCAAGTTGCTCACGGTGCCCGTGAGCGCCCCTGCCAGACCCCACACGGTCCAGGCAAGGATGGCAGCGAGGATCCCGATGACGATGGCGGCCGTCTTGGGCAGGCCTTCGCCGCGAACACGTCCGATCTCACCGCGTTCGAGCTGCTGTGCGCCGTGAACGTCGCGGTTCGCGATGGTGTCCTTGGTGCTCCGGTTGCGGATCCGATCCCAGGATGACGCCTTGGGGCCGAGCTTGCCACTACCCTTGGCCGCCTTGTATTTCTTCGACGGCGCGGTGTCGATGTCCGAGTTACGTCCCGGCCTGCTCTTGGCGTTCATATGCCAGTTTCCGTTTCTTCTTAGTGCCGGTGGTCCAGCTCGTCACGTGATACGAGGACCGGCCGAGATCGTCGACGAGTCCATCCGGTGAGCGGTCAGATCAGAAATGCCCCGGCCAAGATGCCCAGGCTGACCAGAACGATCGCGCCCAGAACGATGAGCACCAGTGCTGCGGTGTTCATGCGCGAATCGCGCTCGCGCATGGTCTCCTTGTCGGCGATGGCCTCGTCCCGCGCCTTCTCGGCCATCTCCACGCGCGCGTTGGCCATGCTCGCCACCTCCTGCAGTTCGCTGTCGCGATCGGCCAGGCTCTGGTCGAGACGTCGCTGCAGGTGCTGCTCCCGCTGGTTCTGATTACTCATCTGCAGGTCGAAGTTGCTGGTTTTGAGCTCGAGGCCGCGCTCGTGAGCGGCGCTCTGCTGCATCATCTCAACCCGCATCATCTCGATCCGGGTGTCCGCTTCGGTTCGTGCGGCCGCGATCTGGGCCTGCGCCTCTGACATCAACTGGGCGTACCGCGCGTCAGTTTCGAGCTTGCGCGCAGCCACGTCCGACTGGAGAAGGTCGTCCTTGCGGTGGTCCTCGACGTAAGACGTCACCGCGGTGAGCGCAGCCTCGAACGCCACTGCCTCGTTGGCCTGCTGTTCGAGGGCTTTGCTCTCGAGCGAATGCAGGATGTCGGAGAGCTTCTCGTCCATCATCAAACGAGCTGCCGCGCTTCTACTCTCATTGAGTTCAGCCAGATTCATCATGCCCATCGCTTCGAGATCCGCGAGCACTTGCTCGCCGGCCTTCCGGACGTCGGCCTCGATATGAGCGCCGTTGCGGTGCTCGTACTCCTGCCGAGCTCGAGCGGCGGCATCGGAGACGAACAACTCCGCTCGTCCCTCCCACATCGCCCGCACCGCATCTTCTGCTCGCATCTTTGCCGGCGCGGCACGCTCTGCGATCTTTTCCCGATCCGATTGGATCGCCGAATGCACCTTGCCCCAACGGGAACCGGGATTGCGCTGCGGATCGAACTCCCAGCTGATCTCCTTAGCCGCAAGGTCCGCCAGGTGCATGAATTGCCGGTAGAGCAGGCGCTCGTTGTCCACGTGCAGCTTGCGCAGCTGCTCGTTGAACACTGCGGCCATTGTCTCCGCCTGCTCGCCCAGCCATGGGGTGTGAGAACCCTTGGGAACCGGAACTTGTGGGACCGGCGAGACCAGTCGTTCCTTGAATGGCTGTGGATCCACCACCAGCCCCAGATCGTCGTCTCTGTATTCGCGACCGGCCGCTTCCAGTGCCTGGTCGTACGTGAACTCGGCACCCGGCTCGACAGCAATCGACGCTGATCGGTCCACGCCATCGGCTATCGGAACGCCACCCTCGGTGGAACGCCGTGCGGGAGCCATCGTCTTCTGCATCTCCGCAAGCAAACCCGTGAGATCGGTACGCAGAGAATCGATCTGCCCCTCGGTCGCCTTGATTACCGCTTGCGTCAAACGGTCGGGGTCAACATTTCCGCTCGGGGGTACGTCAGCGAAGTCGGGTTCGGACCACTGGGGTTCATTGCCGCCCACCGATTCCGCGAAATCTGGTGCCGTGTCGACACCGACAGCGTCGTAATCGTCGGAATCGGTGTCGAACTCGACTTCGTGGAGTTCATGCTCGAAGTCGACCGGATCGGCAGCAGCAATGTCCTCACCCATCTCGAAGTTGGTGAAGTCCTCGATGCCGACGGTTTCCGTGTTGTCGTCCTCGTCCGTGGTTGTTGCAGTCGACTCCTCAGCAACCGCACTGTGTCTGCCGCCCACGCTCGGACCGTCCGAGTATGCGGCCAGTTCGGCGAATTCGCTGGCTAGGTTGTCCACCAATTCCGATGCTGTCGGATACCGTCCCTGCTGGAACGCGCCGGCCAGGTACTCCATGTTTATCTCTTCGGCCTTGTTCAGCGCTCCGGCTCCAGACGCAGTGCTTTCAGCCGATCGATAGATCGTGAGCATCGAGGCGATGAGCGTCTTGTCGAGTACCGACGAGAGGTCGAGTCGGCCCTCCGCGATCTCGACGACCTGCGCGTAGAGCTGGCCGCTGACCGCGGTTTCCTCCGAGATCGGTGGTACCACGAACACTTTGACTTCACCTGTGTCCACGTCCTCGCACGCGACGGCATACAGGTAACGCGCCTCTGTGAGAAGGGCGATCTCGTCCATGCGTGCCAGCGACTGCGCATCCGGCACGATGCCGAGTGCATCGTCGGCGAGCAGTTCCGCGGTGACGACGGCATGGATATTGTCGGCTGCAATCAGGTTGATGATCGTGCCGCGAGCTTCGTCCTTGCTCCTACGGCTGAGGCCACCGAACTCGCCGACCGTGGGAAGCACAAGCAGGACATAGGCATTGAGGTCCGGAAACGCGAAAGCTGTGTTGAGGCGCAGCAACTCAAGTGCTGCACCCGGCGTCGATTCGTTGACCACCGAGGCCAGCCGGGCGTCCGAGGAGAGAAGATCGCCAGTCCCGTCACCTCGCGAGAGCCGCAGTCGTGCCCCTCCGACCACGCGTCCGACCGTGGATTTGATGCCACGGCTTGCACTCGCGTCGGACTCCGCACCTGTCGCTTCCTCGGGTTCGTCGATGCGGACGTCACTGAAAAAGTCGATTTCGTCATCCATTGAAAACCTCTGATCTCCGTGTGAAGGGTCGACCCGGACCCTGCTGACAGCTGCGAACGGCCCTATCGAGCACCTGCTGAAATATTACACTGATATGTCGGAAGATCCGACACAAATTCTCTGTTAGGTTCGTGATCCGCGCCGGTCACCGGCCTCGCTGATCGGCCCGAACCCTGGGGCGAGCCTTGGACTTACGGAGTTCGAGGTTCTCGGCCCGCATCTCCCCGTGGATCTCGAGCAACAGGATCTTGTCCTTCGGATGAGCGTTGATGTATTTCGCCACCTCGACCTTGATCTGCCCCTGTAGGGCCCGCATCGATTCGCGCGCACCTCCGGCGTCCGCGGATGCCTCCCCCACGTCGATAGCCAGATACTCGATCACCCGAGGATGGATGCCGAGCTTCACGTCATGCTTGTTCCACACGTCCCTCTGCAGCTCGTCCAAGCCGCGCTGCAGAATCTTTCGTTTCGTCGCATCGGACAGTGGCTGGAAGGGCACGATCCGGTCCAAACGTCCGAGCAGCTCCGGCGGGAAGTCGTTCGCACTGCGGATCGAGTTTTCGATGGCCTTCATGTAGTCCTGAAGACCCTCGCCAGAACCCGTGTCGTCGGACGCGTAGTCACTGATCGTGTTGAACACTTCGCTGCCGGCATTTGTCGTCAGAACGATGTAGCAGTCCAGGAAACTCACCTGCCGACCGGAATCGTCACTGAGTCGTCCGTCGTCGAGAACCTGCAACATCAGTCGCAGCACCATGCGGGATGCCTTCTCGATCTCATCGAGCAAGATCACCGCGTCACCCATCGACACGACTTTCTTGGTCAATTCGGACCGAAAGAGGTCCATCGATGAGTCCAGCGCGAACTCGGACATGTCGAATCGGATGAGCCTGTTGAGGTCGTCTGCGAACAGCAAATCCACCAGCTGCTTGGTCAATTCGGTCTTCCCGACACCAGTGCTGCCCGTCAAAAGGAACCGCCCCTTCGGCCGTTTGCGATCGTGCAGTCCCGCCACAACCAGCTGCAACTGGTCCGACACGATCGTTGTCGCCAGGTCCTGGGCATATACCTTCTGGTCCAGGCCGGCCTTGATCGACGATCCGTCGATCGCGAACTCGAGATTCACGCCGGTCGACTGACGAAGGACCTTCGACATCAACGCGAGGGACATCGGCGCACGGGTCTGTCTATGCCACCCGATCATGCCGTCAAGAATGCCGATCGCCTTACGTGGCTGCACCGACGACGGAATGTATCTGTTGGTGACGTCGTGGATCTCTCCGAAGAGTCCGTCGTTGCGAACGAACTGGTCGGACACTCCTGCTTCTTCCGCGAAGCTGCGCAGGATTTCGATCGTCATCTCCCGACTGGCAGGTGTCAGATTGACGCGCTGCAGGCGTTCGTCGAGTGGTTTGTTCGGCCGTATATGTTCGATCCACTCCTCGAACGTCGTCGCTGCGATGATCTTCAACCCGCGCGAACCCGATGCTGCGAGTACAGGTTTGAGTGCTTCCACGGCTGCTGGGGACATCTGCACGATCTGGTGAAACTCGTCGATGAAGAGAACCAGCTCCCGACCCTCGGCCATGACGTAGGCCTCTGCCTCGTCGAAGAGTCCTTTGATCTCTCCGGCCATGTGATCGGCCAGGCCCACTCCACCGTTCATTCGTGCCAAATCGACTTCGAGGTAGATCCGCTCCGGGTCGTGGAGCATCGTGTCCTGGACCAGGACGGTCTTTCCCGCGCCGGCCGGAGCCAGCAGCAGGATGTTCGATAGTCGCGGACGGCTGAGCGAAGCCAGCACCTGTTGACGCTCGTCCTCACGGCCGATAATCCGGCCTACCGGCGGTAGCAGAGCCGCGGTGTATCTCGCCAGCAACGGGTAAGCCCCCGGGTCGATCACTCTGCTCGAAGTCATGGCCTCGACCATCGTCTCTCTTCTCTTCGGAGTATATGAACGCAATTACTTACTGGTCACCCTAACACCGGCTCTGAACTGGGTAGATAGTCCTGTGGAGAATCTTGATCAATAATTGGATTTGGTTTTCGCGCGTAACGTTGACGACGCGGTTCACGTGTACTTCAGTTCGTCGAACAGGCCCGCTTGCACGATGGCGTCGGCATCGGCAGCGTCGTAGCCTCCGAATTCGCGATCCGCTCCATTCGAGCTGTTCTGACAACGCAAACGTGCATGGCCCCGATCCGCCTCAGTGTCGCGATCCGCCCCGTAACTAGGGTTGGTGTACTTCACCCTGCCCGATGCGATGAGACGAATACCCCTGGCCACGATGTCGATGTCGAGCTCGTGACCAACCTCGTACCGTGCGACAGTCCCACGGCCGGAACCCTTTCCACGCGCCGCCATGTTCGACCAGTCCGCGACCGTCTCGTGGATCGTGGCCGTAGGTCCGGCTGTGGTCTCGAGGCCACCGCATCGGTACTCGTGAACTTCCGCCCACTTTTCAATGCCGCTCTCGATTGCGCAGCTCAGCAGGCCCGAAAGGAACTGTCTACGTTCTGCAGTTCGTGCAGTCATATCATCCCGTCCATCTCGTATTGGCCCTCTCGAAGCAGGACAGCCCCGCAGCGCGATCGCTGCGGGGCTGTCCTGCTCGTGCGGGGTTGGTACTCAGGCTCCGAGGATTCCCGGAATCAGATCGCCGAGTGCAGCCTGTGCATCGTTGACTGCCTGACGGACGGGCTCGGGAGCCGTGTCCAGTGCGGCCTGCGCCGGCTGTGGTAGCACGGACACCGGTGCGCTCACGGGCTTCGATGCCGGAACCGTAGCAATACCCGGCGTCGACTGTGCAGCAACCACTGTCGGTGCTACACCGAGCCCCGGCAGCGGCTCGCCAACCCGGTTGATCTCGTTCTGCTGGTTGACGCCCTCCCGGTTCGGCTCGTCCCAGGGATCGGGTGTCGAGCTAGTTGGGTAGGGGGCACGCTCGGCGCGCGCCGACGGATCCGCGATGTCCCCAGTGGGGTTGTACTGAGCGGTCGCAGGGTCTCCCCCAGCAATCTGCCCGAACACCCCCCGAAGTCCGGTCTGGACCGGCCCGTTCTCGTTCTCGAGGAAGTCCTTGACCACGTCGCCGGCGCCCGGCAGCGTCTTGTCCATCTCCCCGTAGAAGAACTGGTCGCGCTGATCCTCGGTCGCACCGAGCCACCGCTCTTCGCCGAGCTTGAGGACGTAGGTGTTGTCGTCCTTGATCTGGAAGTTGACGTGTGCCTCTTCCGGCAGAACCCAGCCACCCGGAAGCATGTTCGATTTGGTTGCATCCCAATCGAATTCGAGATCGTTGGCCTTGGGTGTAATGACGCCTTGCCCGTCACGGTAGTTCCATGGCTGATCGATCGGAACATTCGGATCTCCGCCGCCGAACAGCGAGCCCAGCCCGACGCCGAGAGCAGCAGCCGGAGCACCGACCAGCAGACCACCGGCTACACCGCCCGCCAAAGCTCCTACCGCGGTGCCGATTCCGGCTCCAGCCAGAGCGCCGATGCCGATGAACGATCCGTACAGGCCCGTTCCTGCCACCGGGAACAGTGCGTTGAGCGGAAGGCCCAGTGCGGCTGCGGTACCCGCGCCTGCTGCCAGACCGCCGAGAGCACCTACACCCGCGCCGACCAACGCCCCAGGCACGACACCGACAGCAAAGCCCGCCGCGCCGCCGACGCCTCCGCCGATGATTCCACCGACCGTCATCGACGCAGCTCTGCGGTCGGCCTCTTCAGGGGAGAAGCCCTGACTGAGCCAGAATTGCGCTACCCGAGACTCGGTGTAAGCCGCCCAGCGGTTGATCGAATTCATCTCGGCCATGGTCATCCACGGAGGCTTGACCTCTTGGTACTTACCGACTCGCACCATGCCTGGTTCGGGCATGATCATGGGCGGTGGAGGCGGAAGTTGAACCGGCCCAATGAATGTGGGCTGTGGTGCCGGTGCCCAGTTCTGGATCGGAACATAGGTGGGCTTGTTGTTCGAGTACGGGTTCGGACGCCATCCGGACTCACTCGGCGGATCCACGATCGCGCCCGGCCCAACATCAGCAGTGGGCGGCGGCGTGGGGTTCGAGGTTCCGGGCGTCGGGTTGCTGGCGCTCGGCGGAACCGGGTTGAACATTGGGTCTGCACCGGCGGTACCTGCGCCGCCAGCGATGACAGCTAGCGCTGTTCCAAATCCGACCAGACCGAGAGTGGTGCGACGAGGCGGTGCGCTCAATCTGTGCATGCCCCGCTGGCCAGCAGCTCGCCGAGCGTGGCGGTTCGGCCGCGCCTCGGAGTTTCCGGCTTCGTTCATCTTCTGTTTCCTCCCGCTGAACGCCGAGATCAACCAACCCCGGCAGTACCACTACGTTTCGGTACGCGGTTGCGCACCCAGACCCGTGGTCGAGAATAGCATAGAGACAAACTTTATATGCTTCTGGTGAGTTACCGCTGCAGCCGTATCGTCCCAGGTCCAGGGGCGTTCAAGAGGCCTGGCGCAAAAGAAAGTACTTTCCATCCGAATATGTTGTGAAGAATTTTTGGCGGGCTTCCGTCTCCGGTAGGCCCGGCCACATGACCTTCAACACGACGTCGTATTCCTTGCCGACGACGACCGGGGTGATTGCGAGCTGATAGCGCGTCCCTTCGGGATTGGCATCGATCGCGTTCTGTGCCAATCCCGCGTCGGGGCGAGCGCCTGGCGCATACATCGCCACAGCCTCCGCGCCGGAGCGCTTGACGTAGTAGGCGTAGTCGTATGCAGCGATCACCGCTGCGCCGCCCTTCTGGCTACCGGGGTCCTCGGGCCCGGCCGGAACCGCAACGCCGACCACCTCGCCGTTTGTCGGTAGTGCCGCCGGTGTCGACGAGGACGGTTGTGTCGTAGTCGGAGTAGATGAGGGCCTTGACGATTCGGGCAACAAGATCGTCGGTACCTCTGTCTCATCCGGCTGGCCTGACAGCATGATGGCCGCCACCAGTGCCACAACGATGACACTGACCACCCCCGCCACCGTGAGGACTGCGGCCTTGCCCTTCTTCTTTTTGATCGGACGGCCGGCGAGGCCACCGTCCTTCTGCCCTGTGGTCTCCTTGACCTGCCCTGCTACCCGAGCGCGCGAAGCGTCCCGCCGCTCGCGCTCGAGCCCTTTCTCTTCCTGCGCGGCCTCATCTTGCTCGCGTCTACGAGAAGTCTCTTCCGTCTTCGCCAGCACCTCGCGCGCCCTGGCGACGTCCGCGCTCACTCCAGGCTCGGAGCTCTGACGATCCGTCCCGCGCAGAAGTCCGGCCGCCTGACGTAGCTGCTCCAAACGCGTGGCCGGATCGGCAGGGCGAGCATCGGCCTGCTTCGACGCCGCCGCCGCCGCGGCTCGACGCCGCGATGCCTCGGCCCCCGACAATTCGGGAACAATGCCCAGTTCGGCCTGCACCACGCACGCAGCGCACTCGCAACGCAGGACGCCGCGCCCCATGGCTTCGACGAGCTTGGGCTCGCGCCGGTATCTCGTCAACAAGGTCCTCCGGTGTCCCTCCAAACGGGCGGGCACCAGATGACCCTTGATCTTGTCTACAACCATGTCAGGTCCGAGACGCGTTCTCTTGTCAAGAAATTCGTCGGTGATCTGCTTCGGCACCACGAACTTCTTCACCGGAAGGACTTTGCCGCCGGCGGCGTAGGTTTTGCCGACCTTGCCAGTCGCTGGGTCGGCGTATTTGCGTTCGTACAGAGTGCGTGCGTGCGCAACCGCCTCCTTGTAGCTGCGCTTTTGACCTTCCTCGGTGAACGCGATGTACTCCGAGCGAACCTTGTTTCTCACCCCGACCCACATCACCGAGTCCATCTCGATGATCTCCTCGATCCCGGCATTCTCGTCGCCGGCGCGACGTTCCCACGCCAGCGCCCCGTAGCCGATCAAAGCCATCACGACACCGAGCACAGCAGCGTAGAGCAGCGGCAGGCCTCCGATGATCACCATGCCGAACACTGCGAGCGCGGTGATCGCTCCTGCGACCATGATGTGGATACGCCAGATGTTCTCCACCACACGAGCAACCACGACACGATGTCCGGTTGGCTCACGCCGCACCTGCCACAGCATCCGTTTGTTCCACCATGACACTTCCAGTTCGGTGTCTGGCCCCTCCGAGAACCGCTCGGTATTGATCGACCCGTCTTCCAGGATCGCAACGCCTCCAGGTGTCTCTTCCCCGGCCCGTCCCCAGCGATTGGAGTTCGACGCCACAGGTTCGCCAAGACGTGCGGTCTCGTCGGTGCCGATGTCGCTCGGCAACCCGGAACTGTCACTGTTCACGACCGCAGATCCTGTTCTGAAATGTCTCGCATGATAGTCCCCACAGTTTATTCAGAACCTGTAAACAGGCCCCGTGACGCGGCAATTCGTGCCTTTTGGATAGTCTAGCGCGTTATTCAGGGACTTCCTAAGGGTGGAACTAATGAGGTCTCGACGCCCGTCATGACAGGCCTGTGACGTCACCTCTGGTGTGTCGTACAGCAACGCACAACACCCCAGCGGTTCGCCCCGCTGGGGTGTTGAGTGAGTCGGTACTACGGCGATACGCCGTACGCCCGTGCTACGTCTGGAAGCCGACCTCGTGAACAGGGGCAGCGGGAGCCGGTGCAGGCTCGGGTTGCGCTGCCGGGGACTCCTGGGCCACAAGGCCGTCGAGTTTGATCTCCTGTCCCGCATGGATGAGGTTTCCATCGCCCAGTTCGGGATTGAGCCCCAGCAGCTCCTCCACACTTTTGCCTTTGCCCTCAGCGATCCCCGAAAGTGTGTCGCCATCGGCGACCGTGTACGAGGCGTCGAGGCTCTTCGCCAACGCACCGGTGGACGAGGTCTCCCCGTGTACGGACGACGTGGCGGCATTGGTCATCTCCGCCCCTCCGGTCTTGCCGGTGAGCCCGGTCTTCTCGATCTGCTCACGCAGATCTGCGAGCGTTGAATTGCTCTCGCCGAGCTTTTCGTCGAAAGTTCTACGCAGCTCCTCGCTTTCGCGGCGTTGGATGCCGAATGTATCGCCGCGCACCACATCCTTGGCGCGATCTTCGAGCCAATCGTTGCTCGAGGTCACCGCACCGCCGAAGCCTTTGCCGATATTTTCCAGTCCTGTGCCGACCGCGGTGATCGGATTGGGAAGTCCCATGTCATTCTCCTTGTGTCAGTGACCTTGCGATTGTGTGTCGGGCTTTGCGGGCGGCGGTCAGTGCGCCACCCGCATCTGTCGAGAGTCGTTCAGTCGAGCTGTTGTTCTGAATTCTTTTGCGGCGCAGCATCGTTTCCGATGAGATCCTTCAACTTGTCCAAGGGGCCGTCCTCCGTGACCATGCCGGACATGCCTCCGGAATCGCCGAGCGCGCCCAGTGCGGTGCCCACGCCGGCACCACCAAGTCCGAGCAGGCCTGCGGCCTTGCCGTCGCCGAGACCGATATATCCCAAACCGGTGGCCACACCGCCACCTGCGACCGCGTCGGCGAGTTTGCTGCTGCCGTGCTCTTCGAGCTTGTCGTGGGCCAGATTGCTCACCGCGCCAGCACCGAACGCCGTTGCGAAACTCGCTCCCAATCCGGGCCCGCCGTCCTTGAGTGTCGAGGCCAGCATTCCGGCAATACCGCCATTCAGACCGGCCTTCAATCCACCGCCTTCCTCCTGGATCGCGTCGTACCCCATCTTGGTGAACGCGCCGGATCCGGCTCCGGCGAGAACGCCCTTGGCGATCTCGGCGAATTTCGCTCCACCTTCGAGACCGTCCTCCTGAGCTTCCTTGTTCTTGAGCGCGAAGCCCGCGATGCCACCGGCACCTGCGGCCAGAAGGACCTTGCCTGCGGATTCGAGGAACCCGTCTTCCTGCTCTCGGGTTTCGGTACCGGGCGTTCCGGTGGCAGGCGCAGAGACGGGCGACGCGGCTGTGATCATCGCTCCGCCCGCCCCCGCCATACCTGCTGCCGCGGGCTGCTGCAGACCGGCAGGGCTCATCTGCCCTGCCGGTGATCCCTGCTGGTACGGGTTCGGTCCTGCGTACTGCTGCCCGTAGGGAGCGGGTGCCGGCGCGGCGGGTGTCGGAGTCTCGTCTTCGTCGTCGCCGAACATCTTTCCGAGGACCTTGCTTGCCCCGAAACTGGCCACGCCTGCCGCCACCCCCTTGCCGATCAGCGGTAGAGCGACTGCTGCTGGTGCCATCGGTGTTCCTCGCTTTCGTTCTGTGAAATCTTCGGAATCAACGACACAGGCGCGGTGGGATTGCCCTCACCGCGCCTGTGTCGTGCCCGTTGTCGGGAGATGTAGACGAATCAGAAGCTCGGAACGGCGTCTTTCTCGGCCGCCGGTGCGCTCACGGCTGCTTCGGTCTCGGGGGCCTTGGATGCATCGTCTTTGGCCTTCTTCTCGGCCTGCAGACCGGCGATGTCGTTCTGGATCCCCTCGAACTGGGCCTCACGGACGTTCTCCGGGAGTTCGATTCCGCTGATCGGTACGGCGCTCTTGTGGTTGACACGAAGGTACGACTGACCGTCGTTGGCCTTGCTCGGCAACAAGTCGGCCTGCAGCACAATAAGTTTGCCGACCTGCGCGCCCGTGTTGTGGTTGAGGATGTTCTCGACGTTCGGTCCGGCCGCCGCGAGGAAACTCGCCAACTCGTCCTGGTTGTACGCCACGCCCCTGTCGAAGGTGTTCTCGCGAGTCTTCGACTTGGTATTGCGCAGGCTGGGTTGAAACTGGGGTGGTTGGTTGTCGTTGACCTTCTTGTCGTTCGCGTCGACGAAGCGCGCGATCTCGAAATCGACGAACTGACCGCTCTTGGTCGCCGTGCCGTCGTCCTTGGGCTTGCCCTCGAACGCTGCGTTGTCGTACAGCTTCCCGACCAAAACCACGCTCTTGGTGGAACCGCCTCGCAGATATGCCATGTCTGATGTCCCCTCGATGTCGAGACTTGTCACCCGGACAGAGGTGCCGCGGGCGATCCCTCTCGGTTTAGGCTGCTCTATACTAATAGCATAGTCCGATAAACTTTATCGGTCCATGGCTCGGAGCAGCGTTGCGAGAGAGTCAAATTGGCATGCGTTCGGTCATCTCGACAATCCCGCGCTACTTCCGCCATGTTTCGTCTGTGCTGTCGCGACCATGTCTCCTACTCGCATAGCCGTGCTTGCAGCCTGTGCGATTCTCATCGAGCTGCCGCCTTTACCCGCCAGTCCGATCTCCACCGCGGTCATCAACGTATTCCGCAGCACCGCCTGAACAGCCGGATCCTTCAGCTTCGATCGGGTGGCCGCCACTACTGTCGGGCCATGTGCTCGCACCAGAGAAGCAGTACGGGACTGGACCGCCGCGAGCGCTTTACGACCACCGGACTTCGAGTCGGCTGTCCGATTCGGGCTCGCGAGGTCGAGCGCCGATTCCAGACTTTCCTCCCGGCCGCCGATCGTCGTATGCGAGTACACCGCGCCTGCTCCCTGACGTCGACTGCTCGACACACTTCCGCCGAGGAACGCCGATCCTCGAGTCGTATCTCCAACAGCCTGAGCGTGATTCGCAAAGCGAACTCCGCTCATGTTCACGCGAAGTCCGCTGTCCGCAGCATTGGACGCACCCAATCCGTCGAAGATCACCGAGCCGTTCACGAGCTCCGTGCCGTAGTCGGCCTCCACCAGGTACACCGCGCCCACCGTTGCACCTGTGGGATCGGTGATGTGTACCTGCTGATCTCCGGCCGCCAGGCGCAGCGCCTCCAGATCGGCGGGTCGAAAACGGACCCCGTCGGTCGGCTCCAATCTCTCGAGTGCGCCCCTCCCGATGGCAGCATCGGTCGGCTCGGCCCGCAGCCGCGGGTTCGCCCCTACGGGCCTGCCGAAATCGACCGTAACCAGCAGCGGACCCCTGTGCGGGATCTGCGAGCGATCCGCTATCTCGTAGTCGTGCTTCTCCTCATCGCTGAGGCCGACGACGAGCTGTCCTGCCTCGTTGAACGGACACAGAGTGCCTTCGTCTGTCATCGTCACCAGATGCCGTCGCTCCCGGCACGCTTCGGGGTCGATGACAATTCCATCGACGCGCTCCACCTGGCCTGAATACGGGATCGTCTCTGGGCTCGTGGAGGGATGAGGGACAGCGGTACTCCAATCGATCTCCAGACGCTCGGTGTCGACCTCCGCGTCGAACAGCAGAACCTCGCCGACTTCGTACTCGTAGCCGGCGTCGTACACAGGGGCGTTCGTCGAGCCGGACATCGCTCGAGCCCACGCCAAGTCCGGTTCGACGGCACGCGTCAAAAAGCCCATTGCTGCGCGGTCCTGTGGATTGCGGCTATGGCCCGGTGCGGTCTGAAGCGCATGGATACGCCGCCCCACCCGCGACGAGTCGTCGAGCTCTCCAGGCTGTGGTCGCCACGACTGGAGCAGTTGCTGTGCTCTTCGGCCGGTCGCGGACTCAGTGGCGTAGGGGTACACCTCCACATCGACACCGCGGCCGTCGTCGTTGCCGTGCACCACGGCCACCACGGTCTGTTTCACTCGCGCCACTTGTACGCCTCCCTCACTCGACACTTGCCGGGACCGGTCGGTCCCTCAGGCCGCGTCGACAGTCGATGTCGACGGTCACTCCGCTGTGGATCGGGAACCTTGTCCACCGCAGCGGCACAGAGCTTTTCGGTGTCATCGCCGATCACAGTTGCGGATCCCGGCCGTCGTCGGGGTGGTCTAGCCGATACTCGCGTACCGCGACCTCCATCGACGCGTTGATCGCGCCGCCGAGCCCGGTGTCGATCCGTGTTGTCGTGCCTCTGCGTTTGGGTTTGCGGCCCCGGGACTGCTCTACGAGCAGCGTCTCGAGATCGCTACGAACTCGTTCGTTCGCGGCAGCCTCCTGATCGGCATCGCGGCCCGCGGTGTTGTTCTCGGCGGCAGTAACTGCATCGACTTCCGCTCGGATACGTCGTCGAAGTCTGCGGGTCTTGTCGGCTGCCGTCGCCAGCAGCGACGGCAGTAGACCGCTCGAACGGATCTGTCGAGCGTGCTCACGCATAGAGCCGATGTCCGACATGGCAGTACCGAGCTCGGCTGCGACCTCGGCGCTCTGTCCCGAAGCGATCATCCATTCCTCGGCAGCCTCGACAACGATGCTGCGAGACTCGGCCACATTGCCGAATCGGGCGGCCGTGCGCGGACCGACCTTCTGGTCCTTGTTCCAATCAAGTCCCAGCTCGTGCATATCGACACCTTTGACCAGCTCGAATCGGTGCTCGGGAAGGGCCGAGACCACCACGTGAGCTCCTGGTTCATGTATGTCGAGGGCAGGCCCATCGGGCGCGCCGCCCGTGAGCAGCATCTGGCCGGCTTCGGCGACAGTGCCCGGCTCCACGGTCGCTACGCGAATCGCCGACCCGCTGACGCGCCATGACTCCACCAGATCGTCGACCATCGTCGAGTAACGACGGGCCATCAGCTCCAGGCGTCCGTCGATGACGGCCCGTCCAGCTTTGCCTTCGGCCCCCTTCTGGGCTAAGCGAGCGCCGCCGCCCTGTCCGTACAGCTCGCGGCCTACCTTCTCGGCCGCGTGTGGGTCGTTCATCTTGGGGATCGATCTATCCGCGCGAAGCGCCCGCAAACCCGTGAGCTTGCGTCCGTACGCCTCGACCTTCTGCCACTGCTGCGACCATTCCGAGAACCGCGCACCTCCCATGTCCAGGTAGTGCTGGTACTTGCTCACGCATCGCCCGTGATAGTCGGCCTCGGTGAGATAGAAGCGATGCATCGCCTCTGACCCTGGCGCGGTGCGGCCGACCGCGGCAGCTTCTTCCCAGGACCGCGCCTTGAGCAGCATCTGCTCCCGAAGCGTGCTGTGTCGGTCCAATCTCTCGGTGTATGCGCGCAGCCGCAGTGCAAAGTGCCCGGCGCTCATTGCAACCTGGCGGCCCGAGGCCGTCGCGTCGAGCTGCTCTGCGGAGATCTGCTCGACCAACTGACCCAAGTCCTCGCTCATCGAGAGCATCATCGGCGTCTGCACGCTCAGTTCGTCATCGGCTACGGCAGAGAGCACCGAGTAGACCCCGTTCATTGCCTGGAGCACGATCCGTTCGCGGCCATTGGCCACGAGTCGGTCGTGCTCGGCTCGGCTCAGCCCCTCTTTCGTCCGTCGTTGCTCTGCGTATTCTCGAATCTGCGTCAGTGCCTCCGGCATGGGCGAACCCGGCTGTGCGAGGTTGTCCTCGACCAACTCGCGAACGAGCCTGTTGGCCTTCGACATTTCCTTGCTGTTTGTCGAAGCTCGCCACAGTGCTCGGTTCTCGGGAAGGCACGCGAGAACGAACTGTGCCCGGGCACTCACGCTCAGGGACTCGTACGCCCATCGGCGCACGAACGCACTGACACTGCGGCGCTGGTATCCGACGGCGCTCGAGAGGTGTTCGATCCTGCGATGGCGATCGAGGGACGAATGTAGCCCACTGCGCAGCAGCCCCATCTCCCGCGCAGTGAGTTTTCCTTTCTGCGTGCCGTCGCCCGCGCGGCGACCTGCACCCGCATCCGCCATCGCCAGGTGGACGTGCACGTGAGCGGTGTCGACCTGAATCACCCCGACGTACTTGAGGTCCGAAAAGTCCCCTACCCGGCACATTCGGGTAAGCCCTTCCATAACCGCGAGCCGCAGTTTGAGTTGGTCGAGCTGACCTCGATACGCCCCTCTGCGCGCAGTTCCCGTGCTGGCATCGACTTCCATGCTCGCCGGAACCAGCCCGTGTTCGAGCAGGTAATCGTGATCGAAGCTCAGGACGGTTTTCATCACGGTGTGGCCGGTGTCGAACAGCTCCTGGATCTGCTTGGCGTCGCCGTGAAGGCGCTCGTGGCTGAGGGAAACTCCGTTGTGTCCGAAGGCAACACCGCCGTCGCCCTGCGCTGCAGCGAACTCCGACTTCAATTCGGCCGGGCCCACCTGCTCTCTCCCCGTTCCGGTGACTGCCCGTCGCACCTTCTCCATCGCTCTGCGGGCGCTGCGCTGGATGCGTCGCCCTGAGAGCGTCGGTGCGTCGTATCCTGAGGTACGTTCCGCGCCGGCAATACTCGCTTCGCCTGTTCGGTGGTCGGCAAGCATGGATTCGACCGCATCCGCCCTCGCCATGTATTTGGTGACGAAGTTATCCAGACTCGCGCGCTGCACAGGCGCAATCGGCTCGGTCGCCAACTCTCGCGCCATGTACCGCGTGACATAGGCACCAGGGCTACCTCCACGGGTGCCGCCGGTCTTGTCGGTATCGGTCTTGATCGTGTATTCGTTGACCACGATGATCGACTGCTTCAGTGTCACCATCAGTGTCCTTCGCTACTAAGAACGGGGCTGCTACCGAAATATGCTCGGTGTCAGCCCCGTTCGGGCACTCAGCCGCCTAGCTGCGGGCCGTCGTGGTCCGTCGTCCGAGGGGCGTTTCCTTCGGACAGGTGATGTGTCGCCTCGGTCTGCTGATTCTGACGGGCCCGACGCGCCGACGCCTCGCGGGCCTGTCGCGCCTTACGAGCCTTGATCGCCGAATCATCCTCTGCTGCTTCGCCGAAAGAGAATCCGTTGTCCTCGTGCTCTGCAATCAGTGACGCAACGATTGGGTCCTGTGTGGACAGCGTGAGCGTGGGCAGCGAGGTGTCGTCATCCTGCGAGCCGTCCTCGAGTGAGAAGCCGCTCAAATCGAGGTCGTCGAGGTCGATGTTCTCCAACTGCGCTGCAGCCCTGCCCAATTCATCGTCGTTCGTGGTCGACCTGTCGGTCGCCGGCGGGGTACTCTCGATAGAATCGTCGGCCAGTCCAGGAGACAACAGATTCGCGCGAACACGATCGGACCGTGACCGCACCGCCCGCATATCCTCACGCAATCCGCGCAACGCCCTCGGCGCATCCAGGTCGACGTCCAACAGTGCTGTGAGCCGCTCGACGAGGTTCTTGCTCGCAGAGCCGGCAGTCATCCTCGGATCGCCTGCCTCTCCTGCCCTGCCAAAGGAGAAGTCGGCCAGGTCAGCCTGTTCCGAGGTCAATTCCTGATCAACGCCCAATACCTCGTGCCCCGTGATCTTGCCGGCCTCGATCAGCGGGCCTCGATGGTCCGGGAACTGTTCAGCGAGTTCGTATCCCGACGTCTCGAATCGCATATCGAAAAAGCGCATCGGTCCCAGGTCCGCGATCGCCAACGGCGGCGCGCCTTCCTGGTTCGGCGGCAGGATCCGAAGATCGATCCGGGTGTCGACCTCGAACGGCAGGCCCACCAACTTCTCCGGCGGACCGAAACCGTCCATGTACATACCCTTGTCGAGCAGCGTCGCAAGCTGTTCCGCGTTGAACGGGTAGTCCCCGACAATCCTGATCGACTCTTCTTCGTTGAGCCCGATCTCACCGATGTTGTAGGGCATCTCCTGTGGATTTTCCGGAATGAGTCGGTCCAAACGACCGATGAGGCGAAGCTGAGGTACGTGCTGGTGACCGACATAGTCGAACGTCGTCGATTGCAATGTGAACACAGCGAGCATGGGGATCTGCTCGAGGCTGATCATGCCGGCAGGGTTCGCGGCCACCAGCTGCCTGGCCAAAGGCGTCGCTGCCGAAAATCCTGCGAGCTTGATGGGCTTGTCCATACTGCGTACTCCTCGTAAAGGCTGACTTCAGAAGGTTTCCGGCCTGGTCGACGGGCGCACCGCCCCCGATCACCTGTTTGCGGTAGCGGCAGTGTCCCTGGCCGCGTGCGCCTTGTCGTCCCCTGCTCGATGTCTCCGACCTGCGGCCTTCGCGCTGTCGCTGTCGATCTTCTGCGCGCGGCGATCACGTCTGTCCGCGAGCACGCTGGTGCCGTATCCGGCGAACAGACCAAGTGCGAGTCGACGGGTCCATTCCCACGACCACAGGACCACGCGTCGAAGGGCGAGGCACGTCAACCCCGCAAGTACCAGCACGAAGAAGACCACGGGAATTACCCAGGTGAACAAGAAGCGGTCGCTGGTGCTGGCCGCCAGTTCGACCGGAACACCCAGTTCGCCGAGCACTGACGCTGGAATCCGGGTGATCACGTTGACGCCTACGATGCGCACTAGCGTGCTCGCCAACACCACGAGCAGCGGCCATCCGATCACCATCAGGCACACGAACAAGATGAAACCGCCGACGTGTCCCAGACGATTGTGTGCGCGCACGGTCCACTCCGGGGCACCCGCGTCTACCACCGCGAGGCCGAGGGGGCCCAGGTCCTCCTGCCTCGCGGCAGCGTTCCGCGCCACGCTCTGACGAATCTCACCCAGCGCGACACCGATCTCAGCACGAGCGTCGCTCGCTCCGGTTCCGGCGTCTCTGCGTTTGTTCTTCGCGGTCATGTTCCTACCTCGTCCTCCCGTGGCCGTGCGTGGACCACGGTCCCTCGTCGGCGGTCCAAGACCGTCCTGCGTACCTTGCAGACTATTATCTGGAATAAATCTTATCATCAAGAAAGCCGCAGGTGAACATGAGTTCTACCTGCGGCGTTTCCCTAATTTGCCGGACTCGTGACTTTCTTTGCAGACTTTTCTAGCCTGACCGCTGGACCCCTCCAGGGATTGTGTAGGCGTCGAGATTTCCTGGCTTGCCGTCGATCATGTCGTAGCTCAGTGACACGAAGGCGGTGGAGCTCGATGCGCCGGAGCCGGAGGCCACACGCATCTCGACGATCGAGAAGTAGCCGTACACATCACCGGCAATGCTGGTCACCGAGCTGTTGAGCGAGACGAATTCGCTCTTCATGTCTTTGTCGAACGCGCCGTATGTTTTGCCCGATGGGGCCGTACGCTGCGCACCCTGGTCCTCCCCCGGCATGAACACCTGCATGAATTGACTGTCTTCGGCGAATCCGTAGGTCTTCATCACCTTGTCGCGCTGATCGAGGTACTCGCTGAGGCCGTTCCACGTCAGGGCACGCTTCATCAACTCTGTGATGGTCTGATCGTCGTCATCCTTGTGGTCGATCTCAAGGCCGTTGGTCGCCTCTTCGACCGCCGCTCCCTGCTCGCTGTGCACCTGGTCCTGATTCATCGAGAGTTGCCCCTGGAGCGAAAGGATCTCCGACCTCTGGCTGGCCAGGTCGGCGTCTCGGTCGGATGAGATCCCGCCCAACACCAAATACACAGTCACGAAGACCACCGCCGTCACGATCACAAGCGCGTTGCGCATCAAGAATTTACGGAACCGCTCCTGCTTTGAGTCCGACGCGTCGGCGTGAAAGCTCCCCGCGGTTCTGCTCTTCTGGTTACTCATCGCTCAGTTCACTCCGTCCAGGCCGGGGTCGGCCATCTCGGGGTCCTGCGCATCCGTCGGCGCCGGAGTTGTAGTCGAGCCCGCCGTGCCGGTGGGCGTAGGAGTAGGTGTGGCGCTGGTGGTTCCGGTGCCCCTGCTCGATCCTGTCGTCGGCGTCGCGCTCAGGGCGTCATCGATCAAATCCTTCTCGTTCGGTGCGGCGACCAGTGACTTCTCCGTGCTTCCTTCCGGTGGACTCGTCGTTGCCCCGAGCCGCGCATTGCCCTCCGTGGTGAGGCCGCGCTTCATGTCGTAGAACTCGCCACGCTGTGGGTCGAATTTGCCGGTCACCCAGGCAAGCAGCATTCCGTCGTTCTCTCCGCCTACGAAGCTGGCCTCCCACAGCGCAGTGATGCTGCCCGATCCATCGACCGTCTTGGTCGGAATCGAGCGCCACTCCCAACTGTCTCCCGACACCCGTATCCAGGCTGCCTGGCCCTTCTCGTTCTTTCCCGGCTCGTGCGGCTGATACCACTGTCCGTGCGGAAGGAAAGCGCCGCCGCTAAGAGAGCCGGTGGTGAAGTACTTCTTTGCTTCGTCGACCAGACCCCCGTATTCCCCGAGAGCCGCACTGCGGTCACGCACCTCGAAGTTCAGGCCGCCCATCTCGTTCTGCAGAGTGGCGAGTTCCTCGCCCTTGGCCGCTGCAGTGCTGAACGCCGGCCGCAGTTCATCTGCATCGGGCACCGACTCGGCAGCGACCTCGGACTCGGCGAGCGCCTTCTCCAGCTCTCTGATCTCCGCGAGATTCGAGCGCACGGCGCTCTCGTGCGCGGAACTCGTGCCGGTGAAGTACACAACCATGCCCAGGCTTGCGACAGCGAGAACTACCACCATGGTGTATCGAATCACCGAGGCCTTGGGTGCACGCCTGCGCGCGTCGTCGATCCGGCTTCTCTGGGATGCTTCACGGGCCTTGCGCATGCGATCGGCCATGCCTGCCTCGGGGCGATGCGCCGAATTCTCGGTAGGTTCGGTCCCGCGATTTTCGGTCGGCGTGTCCTCGTCCATGGAGAACATCCTCTCATTCGGAGTATTTTCAAAGTAATTTTGACTAGTTTCAAAAGTCGCTATCGATGCAGGTGAGAGCGCCTATTGTCCGAGACACGAGAATATCACGATAAATCGGATCGACACCTGGCTCGGCACTGCTGTCACGGTCCCGGCGTCGTGGAAGCCGCTGTTTTGTCGCCCTTTCCGGGCTTCATCCCGGCGGGAGCTTTGACGTCGGTGAACTCCGAGTCCGTCTCTTTGCTCTTGGACCGGTAGGCGACGAAACTGCGGCCGTCATCGCTGATCGCTCCGAAACTGTCGAGCGCCGGAGACCTGTCATTGAGCGAGGCATGCCCGATGACGGCGTCTGGCTCATGGTCCGACTCGTTCGGCCACACCTTCTTCACCGCGTCTTCGCCCACGTACATCTCGATGTGGTTCGGGGCGATCAGCACGTCACCGGGCTTGAGATCGGCCTCGTTCATCGCGGATCCGACCTTCTCCCATTTGTCCCGGCCCTCTCCGTTGACGTACTGCTCCTGGGCACTAACAGGGCCGGGAGGGAACGCGTCGTCGGTTCCGCTCCAGCGCACAGCCGAGCCGACGCCTCGGTCGCAGCTGGCGTAGTACGGGTCACCCGTGTACACCTGGTCGTGGACATACATGTACAGGTCCGTGCCGTCGTTTCCTCGGCTGTCGTCGAGGAACGGCCACGCGAAGGACACCATCGCTTCGGCCGCTGAACTGTTCCCTCCACCGGCGCTGCCGCCGCCTCCGCTCAGGCCCGGGCAGTTCAGCAGTTCCGCCACGAGCGCTTTGTTGTCGGCCGTTCGCTGGGTCTGCCCGGCAAGGGCCAGAACCGACGACCCAAGTGAGCTGTCAGCCGACCAGCTCCTCATTTTCACGTACCAGATTCCGGCCTGCTCTCGGCGCGTGACATCGTTGGCCCCACCCCGGGCCTGATCTGCTGGGTTCTCCCACTCGTCGAGGTAGTAGAAGGCAGCGTCGCCAGGATCGTCGGCACCGGGATTCTTCCCAGCAATCATGTCTTTGAAGATCGGTGCCCCCGAGTCCTCACTCATCGCGAATGCCAGCTGGATCTCGATGTCGTGCCAGTCACCGCCCTTGTCCTTGGCGTAATCGAGCAGCTGTTGCGCGCGGGACCCTGTCCATTGGCCCAAACCCAGACCAGTCGAGTTACCTCCGAATCCACCCGCATCGATCTTGCTCTGCTTCTTCGGCCCGACCTTGTACGGCTCGTCGAAGATGTTCTGGATCGACGTCGGGTCGATGCCGGACTCGGTCTGGAAGTTGCCGAGCACCCCAGCGATGTTCTGATCGTTCATTCCGGCGTAGCTCAGAACCGAGTAGACCTTCTTGGCCTGCTCCTCCATACTCGCGTCGACGGTCGCAGCATCACCGCTGCGTGCCCGTGTCGTGGGAGACTCGGTCAACTCCTGGCAGATCTCGCTCAGCGACTCGCGCCGCTGTCCCTTCTGATCGATGACCTGTCCGCCCAGAGACAACACCAAAGCCAATATCAACCCACTACCGCCCACTGCGACGCCCGTGCCTGCGCCTACCGAGAGCGCCCCGCCGGTGAGACCTGAGACCTTTGCTCCCGCTTGGACACCCGCCATGGCGAGTTTGCGTACCCCGGCGCCTACCCATCGAGAACCGCCCCGCGCGGCATTAATCGCGAGCCCCGCACCAGAGAGTGCGCCACTGCCCGTGGCCGCGCCCGCTTTACTCAGCGCAGCCTCACTCGCTTTGGCTCCGCTGTCGTCTTCTCCCGAGCCCTGGTGGTCTCGCCGCGGCTGTACCGGCGGCATATCGCCTTTGCTCATCGGCGCACCAACGCCGCGGTCACGAGCGGAAGCTCGCCGTTGTGGGACCCGACGCCTTAGTTGAGCCTGATGCCACTTGGTCCAACGTCTGCTCCATCACGAGCAACTCGAGCAGATCCACAGTTTGATATGACCGCTTGAGCGTGAAGTAGTTGTCGTAGGCGGCCATCGCGTTGTTCCGCAGCTCGATCAATGGCTTGGAGGCGGTGTCCTTGGGCCGCAGGTCGTTGATCGATTGGCCGTTGCTCAGCGGCCACCGCAGATCCCGTGAGCTCATCGACGGGATCGGCTGGCTCGACAGCGTCGCCAGATACTCGCCAATCGAGCCCTCCCGGGCACCGAGTGTCTCGAAGTAGCCGTCGGCCACAGAGCGCTGCCTCCAGTCGAAGTCGGTGCCGCCCGACATCGCCCCCGGCGAGTTCAGGGTGTACCCGTTGACCCAGTAGCCGTTGGAGAACGTGTCGAGCAGCCTGGCGCGCTCTGTCTTCGATCCGACACCCTCGACCTCGCTGGCGGGCTTTTCGGAGAGCGCCTTGCGCAGTTCGGTCGACGACATACCCGTGATCGAGTCGCCGTCGATGGAGGACGGCAGCGCCGGCGGAAGCAGGCGCACGCTGGGATCGTCGCCCACCGGCACACTTGTCTGGGCCATCATCGAGGTGAAATTCGAGATCCGCGTCAGCTGCGTCTTCATGTCCGCCAACTTGCCGTCGAGCACCTTCCGTTTGGCCTGTTCGTTCCGCCACGTCACTGCATCGGCGAAGATGTCCTCGGGCTCAGGTATGCGGTCGGAATCCAACGCGCGCAAAGGAGTTGCGCCACTTGCTCCAGGGTTCACCACGATCCGCCATTGGTCGTGCTCGATGAAACTGTTGTCCATTCCTGCCGCCTTGGGACGGTTGAGAGGTGTCATCAGTTCTTTGCGCGCACGCACCGTCAAGTTGATCAACTGCGAGGCGAAACCATCGGGCGCTTCGAGGATGATTCCCAGGTATCCGGTGTTCGCGAACGAGTACACCGCGCCGGCCAACGGCGTCTCGAGCTTGGTCGGGCCGCCTGCTGGACCGCCCTCGATGCCAGTCCCGTACACGTAATAGTCCGCAGCGTCCGAACTCATCTGGGAGGGGATCTCGAACTTCATGAGAACGAGCGCCCTATTGCGCTCCCGGTTGACGTACACCGGTTCCACGGTGCCCTGCACGCCGGTCCGCGACGCGACGAAACTGTTTGTGTAGAGCGCGGTTTGGCCAAGAACTGTGTTACCTGCGCTGATAGCGCCCCACACCGTCATTCCGATAACCAACGCACCGGACACCGACAATGCGGCCACGATCACTCCGAACCGTTCGATCGTGTAGTGCGAGCCCAGCTTGAATCGATCGGAGAACGTTTTCCACACTCTCCGAAAGCTTTCGAGCCGCGTCTCGTCGCCGACGACAGAAACGTCATCCGTCGAATTGGCCATCACTCACCCCTCAAGTGTCTTCTCTTCGCGGCTCCCGCAGAACCGCTGCAAAGCAGGCGAACCCCTGAACTTGTCCACATGGGTGCAAGTTCAGGGGTTCGCTTTCCGTCACAGACCTAGAGCTGAGCCACAACTCCGGTGCCGAGATCGAGCAGGCTCGGCCCGACGGCACCCTGGGAGACGGTGATCGCACCGCCACCGTTGTCCCCGAAGTTGTCGACGGTGTCCTTGCCGCCCTCTGCCAGATCGGCAATCAACTGGTAGCCACCGAAGAGCAGCACGCCACCGAGTGCGATAAGTGCGATGACCTTGCCCCAGCTCTCCCGGGACTGCTCGTTGGTGAGCTTCTGGAAGGCTTTCCATGCGGCAAACAAGAGGCAGAACACGCCGACCAGGCCCAGGAACGCGCCGCCGGCCTTTTCTGCGTAACTCTGTCCGTTGGTGAAGAACTCGATGAGGTCCCAGTCCCCGCCGCTGCTGCCACCGCCGGTTTCGTCTGCGCCGGTCTGTGCCAAGAACGTCGATCCAGCACTCTCGGCCGAAGTCACCATCTGCATGAAGCTCATCCGCGATCTCTCCTTGTCCGCCGGACAGTGCCGGGGTCGTGTCTGTGGTCTTGGTGACGTCACCGACGTATCCGTGTCGGCGACTCGGATCGCGCCTGTATAACTCCTTGATAAAAACTATATCAGCACTCTGTCCAGGTGAGGACGTCAATATCCTTGTCGAGAATAACTCTCGACAAATATCTTTATCGAGATGTACCTGCGGTGTCGGTCCGGCCTACTCGTGACGGCGGTAGCCCGGTGAACGGACCGGCACCATGGCGCTCGACGTGAGAAGGTCGAGATCAGTTCTCCCGCGGCCGCGGTGTCGGAGGGCCCTCGCCCCGTTCGCCGGTGGCCGGGGGTCGAGGTGCTGGACTGTCTCCCCGTTGGTTATGCATTGCCGCGCTCATCGCCGCTGTGGTCATCGCCGATCCTGTACCCGTGCCCCGCCGCTGCGGCGCTTGCCCGCCTGTCTGACCGCCGCCCCCGCCGCCGTGGCCGTTCCCGGATGGCGCTGCGCCCTTGCCCGACGGACCCATGGCCTCCGGCGGCCTACGCCGCGGCGGGCCCGCGAGTCTTTGCGAGACCATCGAGGACGCGGTGAGCGCCGCGGTGTGGCTGAGGGCCGAACTGTTGCCGCCGTCCCCGCCATTGGCGATGACGTCCGAACGAAGAGGCCCACCGACCTGACGAGTCTGTCCACTCTGATCGAAGGCGGCCGGCTGATTCTGCGGGGACACAGGAACAATCGCTCCCGCCGGGGATCCTGCCGGTGCACCGCTGGGGAAGTCGCTGAGCCCGCGACTGAGCACACTCGCCGCTACGGCTCGGTCACCCGCCAGTCGCGATGCCGCTGCAGCAGCGGGCTGGCTCGTCAGTTCCTGACCGTTGGCGTCTGTGAGCACCTCGCCGTTGTCGCCGAGCATGCGGCCTTGTCCGTCGAACCCTGCGACATCGTCCGCGCTCAGCGGCGAGCCGTCCTCGCCGAGAATCGGTGCACCCGTGCCGTCGTGGACGTTGCCGGTACTGGCGTCGATAGGCATCATGTCTGCTGCTGTCAGCGGCTGACCTCCGCTGCCGGTGACCGACTGGCCCGTACCGTCGACAAGGTTTCCGTCTTTGTCCATGCTCATCGAGCCGTCACCGGCCCCGGGCTTGCCCGGCGTACCGTTCCCACCGCCGTCGGGTCCTGTTCCGTCCGAATCTCCGCCTATGTCTCCACCGCCGCCATCGCCGCCGCCGTCACCGCCGAAACCACCTCCGCCCATCAGCATCGACGTGGCGGCCATACCGCCCCCGCGGGCAACGCCCTGGCGCAGTGCTCCGGGTTGGCCCGGGTCCATACCGCCGGACGCCTGGGTATCCATGAATTTGTTGACCAACCGGGTTACCGCCTGATCCACGCCGTCGAGCAACGACCTCCGGATCTTGAGCGCCATCATTGTGAAGATGATCAGGCCCAATGAGCTGACAAAAGTGATGATCAGTACGACTGTGTGAAGGTTGTTCTCTCCAGCGAGGCTCAGCAATCCGGCGGCACCGGCTCCCGCCGCGACCTTCGTCCCTTCCGACACTCCGTCTGTCAGTCTCTCGGCGAGCGGCCGTTCGAGGATGGTCGGCACGACGACGATGAGCTCCTGGACGACCTTGTAGATGAAGATCGTGCCCAGGATCTCCAAGAACATCGCGGCGGTGTAGATAACGCACTTCGCGATACCAGCGACGAAACCGAGCGTCGCGAACGGTACCGATCCCAGTAGCTGAATACCTCGCTTGAGGGACGAGATCATCATCATCATCGCGTAGGCCAGGCCGATGATCGTGAACGACAAGAGCATCGTCATCGCCGAGAACCAATACATGAACTGCGCCGGTCCAGTGCCGATCGCAGTGACGCTGGCATGCGCTTCGCGCGCCCACGAGCTGGTCGTCTGACCTGGCGTGTACACCTGCATGCCAGTCGGCCCGAACGAGGTGTTCAGGTAGTTGTACATGGCGAGTGGAGACATGTTGCACTTCGTCCGAGCCTCGCTGTCCGCCTTGCCATCCCAGTCTCGACTGACCACTGTCGAATTCAGGCACGCACCACTGCTGTCGCCCTTCGCGAATGTCATGATCGAGTAGTCGTTGCTCGGGTCCCTCTCGGCCTTGAAACTCGCGCCCGGTGCCACCTCGATGAGCGGGTTCTTCATCTTCCCCACATCGGTCCCGGTCATCGACTGCAAAGCCTCCGGCGATGACAGGTCCTGGAACCACGACGCGATCGTCTCTCGTGTCTCCTGCTCGAGCGGCGTCCCTTTGTACTTGTCCATCTCCTGGATCAAGCCCGCTTTGATGCTCGACTCGAATCCGCCGGCGCTGACGGTGTCACCGTTGCGAAATTTGTTGAGCAACTCCATGGTTGAGGTGAAAACGTTCGGATCACTCACGTCAGCGGAGCCTGTGGTGCCTCCTGTCGGACTGCTGCCGCTGACCGACGTCGCCCAACTCGTGTCGTTTCCGTTGGGTGAGGTGGAGCTGTCCTCGCCGAAAGTTGCCCACACAGGCCTGTTTCCGGCGTTGATGCTCAACGCGAGTTTGCGAGCCACCGCAGCGGTGGCACCGTTCGGGGCGTCGTTGTCCTCGTTCCACCAGAACTCACCCCTACTCTGAGCGGTTGTCGGTGGCTGTAGTCGAGGCCCATTGACCCAGGCCTCGAAATCGACGTACGTGCTCAGGACGACCTTCGTGGACTGTGCGGTGGCGGCGTCTCCGGAGGCACCCTTCATCGCGTCCAGACCTGCGGTGTAACTCGTTCCCAGCAACGGGAGGCCGACGACGAGGAAGGCGATCCTGATGATCAGAGCCTTCATCTTGCTGCCGCTGTCGAACTTGCGTAGTAGCAGCATCCCGGCGACCGTTGTCGCGATGAACATCGGGATGGTCACCATCCAGCCGAGTTCGACCATCGCGCCATAGATCTGACCGAAGAACTCACGCAAACCATCGAAGGCACCAGGTGGTTCCTCAGCGCTGCCCTCCATGCCTGCAGTGAAGCTGGGGTCGGTGTTGTCACTGACCGCGTCGACCATGAACCGGAAAGGGTTGGTCCACTGCAGAACTGACATCACCGAATCGAACGCGACGTCGACGAACCCGGCTCCGGCATATCCCGCCATCATCAGCATTCCGGACAGGCCGCGCCCGGCCGCAGCACCGCCGTCAGCGGCCATCACCGTATCGAAGCCCATTCCCGAGAGCATCGCGCCGTAGAGCAGGTATCCCTCGACGCCGCCGTCCACCGGTGCGTTCGTCTCGGCGGTTGTCCCCCTCGCTTCAGGGTTGTCTCTGTTGAACGCGGAATAGTTCACGCTGGACACATTGGCCGCATCCGCAGCACTGAACAGCCAATCCGTGCTTTCCTGCTTGCTTCTGTCTGGACTGCCGACGAAAGATCCGGCGCTGCCGGGCTGGCTCAGAATCGGTTCCCATGCGTCGAGACCTTCCTTGGTCTCCGTACCGGCCGCACCTTCGATTTCCGAATCGGCTGCCTCTGTATCTCCAGACGAGTTGCCTGCGCCCAGTGGCGACAACGCGTTGACGTAGAAGCTGGTCAGAGACGAGCTCAGACGAGCGAGTGACAGGTTCGCAACGGCCTCGTCGCCGGGCGCAGCCTTGTCCTCGGCCTCCTTCTCTTCTTTACCGAATCCCTTGCCCGCCATGCACTTGATGAAGTCGGCCTCGTCGAGTTTCGCCGGATCCGGCTCGGCTTTCTTCTCAGGATCCGCGCAGACACCGACCGCCTCCCAGAGCGCCGGGTCCTCTATCGAGCAGCCTGTCCCACCGACGATCGGCTCGTCGAGTCCAGGATCGGCAGTGGCCTCGTCGGTGGAACTCGACCCGCTGTCGGCTCCGCTCTCTGGGCAAAGTTTGGCGATGTTCTTCTCTGCCAGCTCGGTGTATCCGCGCCCGTATTTTGCGCTGGCATCGGCTGGAACCGCGTTGGCCGTGCCGGCGGACGCAATCAGGCCGGCCGCCACCATGGCGGTGAGTAAGACCACCACCAGGCCTCCCAGCAGCCTGCGACCGCACGCTCGAGATGTCGTCACCTCCCCCATCGTGAAACCTCGTCCCCGTCGTGTCGTCCCTGTACTTCGACGCGAGCGCCGATCACTTCCCTGAACCTGCACGCCCGGCGCTGCAGCTGTACTCGCTCTCATCTGCTGGTCCGATCCGCCGACAGTTGCCCTGAGGGCCTGCCTCCGTCGCGGGCGGGGTGCCCGTCGATCGCCTCACGTCGTTCCCTCGCACGCTCTTCCTCGGCCCGCTCCAGTGCTGCGAGTTCGCTGTTGACAGCAATTTTCTTGGCTCGATCGACTTCGCGTACCCGCGCCGCGATGCTCTCGCCGCTCTCGGCGGGTCCTGCAGCGATCTTCAGGCCCAGGCTCAGTTTCGTACTGAACACCACGTTGACCGCACCGCGCCGTAGGTAATTTATCGCCAGGTCGGTTGCCGCGAGCAGCGTCTTGAGCTCGCGCGGCACTGCTGTGTGCAATGCGATTTCGTAGTTGGCGATTGTCTCCTTCGCCATCGGGCCCAGCACCGTGTAGTCGGCTCGCTCGAACTGATTGAAGCGCTGATTCGCCAACATCGCGTCGGGATTCTCGTAGAGGTATCCGACACGAGCTCCCCGTCGAAACAGTCGCTCGAACTGTGACACCAGGTACTCCTGGACCTGATCGTCGACAATCTGGTCGGCCCCATGGATCAGCAGGACGTCTCCCTCGTTCAACGAGGCGACGGCGAACCCCACCACGTTGACCAGCTGTGCCATCGCCAATCCTTTACTCCGATTGACCAGTCCGGAGAAGTCGTAGATCACTCTGCGCGCTGAGATCGCCGAGTTGATCGCTGAGGACGTCGGCTGATTGAACAAGTCCGAGTTCGCATGCAGCATGTCCTTGAACACGCCCTGCAGCGTCTTGATCGCGCGTTGTGCGTCTGCATCCTGGTTGCCCTGCTGGAGCAGCTTCTTGTGCATCGTGTCGAGGTACGGCACGAAGTGCTGGAGTAGGGGGACCTCGTTGTGGTCGAGGCCGACCAACCGAAGTTTCTCCTGGTTCTTCTCTGCCGACCGTGCCCACATCTTCTGGTCGATATAGAACTCGGTCAATCGATCCTTGAGCTCGCTGCGGATGATCGAGATCGCAGCCGGATCGCCTGCGCCCAAGGCCTGTTCGGCCATCAGGACCAACTTGGTCAGATGGATGCCGTACAGACTGAGTTGATCCTCGCGTGATCCGAACAGCTCGAACATGTTCACGTCACCGCGCGTCATGTCCAACCGCGCGGTCAGCTTCTCGAGCGGTGGCCCGAGCTTTTCCAACTCGGCCCCGTTCAACACCAGGTGCACGACCCGGTGGTTGTTCAACAGTGCGGCCTGGCTGAGTTTGCTCCCCCACATGTCGACCACCCGGGCGCGGTCGAGTGCGTGGTTGAGCCCCTGATCGGCCAGGACCACGTGATGCCGCCAACGGTCGACCTCGAACAGGATTGCCGAGTTGTTGAAGTCCCCGCCCATCTGACCGACGAACTCGCCGGCAGGATCGCTGAGCCCGTTGGTAACCAGCGAGTACGACCCCGCGTACTCCGTTGAGGTCATGTGGAATCCGTCGCCTCGCTTGTCCTGATTGGGCGCAAACAATGTCGAAAGCTCCTGCCGCTGCTCCCCGTGGTACGGCGCGGCGTGCAACGACGAAAACGCGTCGATGTATTGGCGGGCCAACTTGTCGATGGCCAGGTCCAACGCCGCGAGATTCGGCGCATGGAGCAGGAGTCGGTTCTGAACCGACAAGTACGACGCACCGTCCTGCAGTTCGGCCACCGTGCTGTACAGATCGTCTGCTGCCTTGGCTGCCGTCCGCTTCGTGCTCATCGTGCCGCCGTCGGCCTGTTCACGCTCTTCGAGTCGATCGAGCTTGTCAGCTCGCTTGAGCGCGCCCTCCACCCACTTCTCGTCCTTGCGCTCGATCTGCTCGAACACGATCGCCGACACGCCATCCGGCAGGTCAGCGGGGATCCGGCTCACTCCCCAGAAATTCGGGAACTCGTCGCGTGCTTCGTCGCGGTGGAAGAGCGCCAGAACGCAGGCCACGGCCCCCGTACCGTCGATCTCGTAGTAGTCGGATCGGAACACGTATCGCTCTCGCGGCTTGATGGCCACCAGATGGGCGTAGAGCTCGAGCGACTCTCCGAGGGCTTCGATGTAGAGCTTCCGCTGCTCCTTCGACATCTTTTCGACGTCGAAGGAGGCGTCATCGGCCTTGGCTGCCTGCTCTGCCGCAATCTTTGCGGTGATCTCGTCGAGTCGACTGGTGCTGAAACGACCAGAGCGCCGACTCGGCGACGGTCCGTGCGCCTCCGGTCCTCCGCGGCGCAGGCTCTCCACCCGAGATTGCACGTCCTCGGTGACGACATTGAAGATCTCGTCACCGAGGACGTCCTCGAAATCGATGTCCTCGGTGTCTGGGCTTGACGGACGGCGGCCGGCATCGTCTGCGACGTCGATCTGGCCGAGTGGACTTTCCTGCCCGCGAGTCGATTTTCCCCATGACTCACCCCAGAGATCACCGTCGACATCCGCGTCGGTCTCATCTGCGGTGTCGGGCTCGATACCGAAGATGGAGTAGTCGATGTCAGCGTCGTTCCTCCGCTTGAACAGGCCCATCTTCGCAATCCCACCCTAGAGTCGATAATTGGGTCGAGTCTAACACGGTGAGTTTTTTTGCGACCGGCCCAAGAAGCGATGTAGTACCTGTTCAAAGGCCTAATGTGGGACTTGGATACTTTCTTGTCCAATTTCTCGAACTATCCCGAGAACTATGATCCGGCTAGTGGGAGACACCGCCTGCTACGACACAGAGAGCCTCGCTGCAGGCGAAAATGCAGCGAGGCTCTCTGTGTCGATCTGAGTCGAAACGTTCGCGGTCGGAGGTGGACCACCTGCGACCGCTCAGTCACTGGTCCCAGTCGCAGTAGCCCATGACTTCCGAGGGCACGGCGTTGCTCGCCAGCAACCCGCGCAACTTGTCCAGCTGTGCTTCGTCGTCCGCGTAGATCATCCAACTTCGATTGGTCAGCACCTTGGTATCGCGTGAAGCCTGCCCCTGGCTGCACTCACGTTCGCGTTCTCCTGATTGCCGAACCCATGTTCCCTCTGCGAGCTGGAACTGCACTCCCTCCAGGGTGCAGTTCCGGCGGTCGATCGCACCTGAGGCCTCGCAGCTGCCGCCGGCGGCAGCAACGCCCTCGCTCACCGGTCTCGCATCGAGCATCTTGTCGATCTCGGCCGCATCGTCGGCCGAGTCGGCTCCCCGGCCGAGCAGCCAGAGCAGCGCGACGATACCGACCACCGCAACCAGAACGGCCCCCACTACGGTCAGCAACAAGGTCCGCCGACTGGTCCACAACTCTCGCATCACTGTGGTCATCGCAGAACCAGCTCCGCGTTCGACGTCCTACTCATGTTCTCGTCCCGTCCCTTCGGTGTCACAATGTCGCATTTCACTTCATTCCTGATGGCACAAGGGATTTCTTCGCATCCCTTCGGTCCATGGTGATCATCCGGTCTCCCGGATCCCGCCCGAGTCGAACTGGATCCACACGGCACGGTCGCCTTAGTGCCATATGGTCGGGGGCAGAGTCGGGGATCGCTCACCACAGCTGGACTCACGATTGCTCCGTCCCGCTTGGGTCGAAATGCCGGTAACTCTGCTTGGTCACGCATTTCACCACTGCGTTCAAGAAGCTCGCCGGGTTCGGGACCTGCACAGACCATCTCTCACCGGTGCGCGTGTTCCACAGCACCCCTGAATCGATGTCGATACCGGCATACCGGGCCATGGTCACGTACAGGGCAGTCTGCAGAAACATCTCGTGGTCGAGGGCGCTGGTGAACTTCAGCTCGAAAATCTGGCGGTGATGAATGGCATCGGCGATTCCCGAGAACGTGATCGGACTCCAGTTCGTGCTGCCTGCTCGGGCGGTGCCGGCCAGACTCAAGCCGACCTGGACCTGGCAGTTACGAGGAAGTTGCTGACTCAGGCGCTGAACGAGCGCAGTCGCGACCTCCGTGGAGATCGTCGCGCTCACCTGGTTGTGATAGCGCATCTGCTGCGTCTCGATCGCCGCCAGGACCAAGGAGTCCTTCCAGGGCTCCCCCTTGATCTCGGTCACCAGGCTCGCGGCCAAACGTGAAGTCTGCAGCATCATCACCGCTTGCGCGGTCGCGTCGTGGTGATCGAAGAACAGGGCCTCCTGGTACGCGCCGACCGCAGGCGAGAGGTCGATCAGCCCGTCTGCGCGATCGATCACGATCTCGTTCTCTGTACCGTCATCGAGACGTTCGCGTTTGATCAGTTGCATTGCAGCGGCGATGTTCTCGGCGTATTTGAACCCAAATGCCGATGCAGCCGCGAAAGGTCTGGTGTACTGCGGGCGCGTTGCGCTCGGAAGCGCGGTGAACCGGCGAATCGGGAGCTGTCCGATCATCGGTTCCGCGCCGGGGTCGGTCGGTAGCGGGTTCTTACGCATCGCGCCGCTACGCACGAAGACCACGTCGGACTTGCCCCGGCTCGCCGCGACGAGGAAGACGTTGCGCAGTACCTCGTAGTCGGTGTTCGGAAACTTGCACCGCATGTTCCAGTTGTCGAGGCTGTAGTCGAAGATCACGCACACCGGCCGCTCCATGCCCTTGGAGGCGTCGAACGTGGTGAAGACGGCAACTCCGTCTTGCGGCCGGATCGTGGAGTCACCGTCGCGAATCGATGCGAAGACCGTCGACTTGTTGTACCGCTCCGGAGCAAGCTTTTCCGCTTCGTTGAGTGCGTGCACCATCGCCCCCGTCCGCTTACCGAGGCACAACAGATTCCCGGGTTCCGTGGCGGCGATGAGCTCGATCGCGTCCGCATGGTCGAGCACACGTACCCGCTGGTTGTCGTTGACACCCACGATGGGCTTGTTCCATGCCGTACCCAGCAGAGAGCCCATCATCGGGCCCATTCTGAAACTCTGCGTGAAGGGAAGCATGGTGGGATCGACACAGAACTCGCGTGCGAATGCTTGAACGTCGAGTGTGGTGTCGCTGCGCACTTTCTGCGACAGATCACCGACCAGCACGACCTGCATGCCAGAATTGGTGCTCTTGATGTTGCGCAACAGGTCCGCATATTCGGTGTTGATGTCCTGGTACTCGTCGACGACGAGGAGGTCGTACAGCTCGAACTCCGTTCGGATGTCTGCGAAGTGGTCGTTGAAGGCCTGCACCGACTCTCCTACCCCGCAGTTCACACCCAGCCGCAGCAGATGTGGGTAGACGACTCCGTGGTAGTTCTGCACCCGCGCGCCGCCGACTCGATCCTGGGCGTCCGCCTTGAGCAGGCGACTGTAGGTCAGGTAGAGGATCCTCTTGCTCGGGCTCAGCCGCGCACACAGTTGTTGAATCGTGCTGGTCTTGCCCGAGCCGATGCTGGCGTCGACGATGACGTCGTTGCCGGCCACGACGGCGTCGATCACGGCTTGTTGCTCGTTGCTGAGCGTGAGGTGTGGGGTTGTCGGCGCGGGCGCGACCGGGGGCCTCGGGACGTCGACGTCCAGCGCGGTCCCCGTCATCACTTCTGCTCCTGCTGCCATCGGACTTTCCCTCTCACGGATGCGTCGCGGATCGACGTAGCCGACACTGTCGGCCTGAATTCTTTTACCTTGCAGCGGTGTTGGTTTCGACCGTTGATGTCGCTATGTCGGATACCGCCGGTGTTGCTGCGGCTGTTCTGACTCCGACCGGCACGCGAGGTAGTCGCCACCGTGCCGGCTCCAGACTCGATCACGACTGCCGTCCGGCCGCTCCGGCCTGACCTGCGTGCGGTCAACCGTTGTTACCGCCTGCGCGCAGGGGTGTACTTCTGGTTGGGATCGTCGAGCTCACCCATGAGGTAGGCCGTGGTGGTGTCGAGAACGGCCGCCAAAACCGCCACATCGTCGACGTCGACACGACGCTGCCGGGTCTCGATTTCTGCAATCGCCTGTCGGCCCATCCGACGCCCCGCCTCAGTGACGATCAGAGCTAGGTCGGTCTGTGTTATGCCCAGGTCGGCGCGTCGACTCACCAGCCTGTCGGCCACGATGTGGCCGACCGCTCCAATGACGATCGCGTGCTTACCCATGCGGATGATCCTACATTGGGCCTCGGATGGTTCCGGAGCCGTTACTGTCGATGACATCGTTTGTCCTATCGGCCTTTTCGTCAACGGCGACCTACTTGATCGGTTCGATCCTGTCCTTACCGGGGCTCTGGTAGACCGAGCGCAGGACCTCCAGCCCGTCGGGACCATTGAGCAGCTCGCAGCGTCTGAACATCAGAGATGAGTTCTCTCGTTCTGCGCGCAGTACTCGATGCGCGGCCTTGAGCTCCTTCATGCTCGTGGCTCGGACCAGCAGGTACTGGTGCAGTGAACTGAACTGCCCACCCACATCGTTGACAAGAACGTCGAGCTTCTCCTGCTCGAGCGCGAGCAACTCCGGATCGCGGTGCCGCAGTTCTCGATTCTGATGCTCGATGGCTGCGATCTGCTGGAAGACCCGCTGGGACTCCTTCGTCGTCATGTAGCACCACGACGGCCCGCTATCGATCTTCTGGTGGAAGTTGTCCACCCTGCGGATGATCGCATTTCGGTCTCCCTCGAACAGCAGTGCCGAGGCACTGCCCACAACCGAGTACAGCTGCGCCACATCGCCGTTGACGTACCGAATGATCCCGCTTGCTTCGACGTCCTTGATGCCCACGATGGACAGGAAACCGTACGGCTTCGAGTTGGTGCGGGTCATCACCTTGCGTTTACGCGTCGGTATGTACTCCAGCAGTGCCGGCAGTTGCATGAACTTCATGTCGCCGGTCTTCGTCTGCTTACCCAGCACCGCCGCGGTGACGGTCATCCAGATCACCAGGAACACAAGCACTATCCACGGCGCGGCGGACAATGGGCTCTGAGTCACGACCCACGCGGTGACGAATATGAACAGTACCCAGTACAGGATGATTTTGATCGAGATCGGTTTGCTCTTGAGTTGCCATGCCTGAAGCGTGATCTTGTGATCGAGTCGACTTCGATCAATGCTGACCGGAATCTTGTACGAACTCTTTGCCAATTCCCCGCTCCTTTCTCGTCGCTGCACTCGACCGAGATGGCCGTGGCAACATCAGTTTCCGAAATCCGGTTTGAATCCCACGAACGGCACGACCCTGCCGTCTCCTGCCTCGAACGTCTGGGGCTGGAGTCGACCGACGGCCTCGTATTCGTTACCTGCCCTCGATATTGCAGTGAACCCAACGAATTCGTCGGCCAGCAGCGCCCTTACCTCGCCCTCGCTGAAGGTGTGGGTTCCGAAAGAGCGCCTGAATTTCACCTTCGTTCCGGTGCGCGCCCACACGCCTTCGGCATGAGTGGCGCTGTTGGCCTCCTTGGTAAAGCCCACGTATGGGATCGGTCCCCGATCGGGATCGTCGTCGGGGTCGAACATCTTTCCTTCGAGATGCCCGACCACGCTCTCGCTGCTCCCATCGTTGCGAGTCAGCACGAACGAGACGCTTTTCCCCGCGCACAGGGCAGTCACCTCGTCGTCGGTGAATCGGTGGCCGGCCCATGTCCGGTTGAACCTCGTCGCGGTCCCGTACTCGGTGCAGTAGTGCAGATCATCGGGTAGATCGACGAATTCGCGCTCGGTGAGCGTGCTCGATTCGGTCATGGCAACCGGGGTCCCTCTCTCTTTGCGTGTCGGATGATCCGACAGTCTGACACCATTGAACCACGAATACAGCCACCGGACCAGGAGTGGTCCGGTGGCTGTCCTCCTACTTGCGAACGGCGCGTTTCTTGTTGCCGGGCGGTGTCTTTCGATCCTCGAACTTCAACTGGAAGCCGAACGTCTTACTGCCCTGATAGGTCCCTGCGGCCAGCGCACCCTTGGCTCGATACGTCTTGCCTGTCTTGCTCTTGGCATCGAATTCGATGGTCTCCCCTGCCAGTAACTTCACGAGCTCCTGTTCGGTGAAGTCCTTACCCGGCCAGTGTTCGTTGGCACCCCACCCCCGACCCTTGAACGAAACCGGCTTCCCCTTCCACACTCCGCTGACCAGATCGGTCCGGGGAACACGCTCCTCGAACTGCGGCTTGAAGCTCACGTACGGATACTGCTTACCGTTCTTCTCCATCACGCCCGATTCGAGCTTTCCCTTGCAGTCGAACTGTTTTCCCGCTGCACTGGTGGCAACGATCTCGATGACCTCACCGGCGAGCAGCTTCGCTACCTCGGCCTCGGTGAATCGATGGCCACCGAACACGCGTTTCGCGCGTGTCACCACTGTTCCGGCATGGCTGAATTGCAGTGCCGCAGGCAGATCGAAGGTCTCCACCGGCTCGCGGGTGACCCCGGCGTTGCCCATCCGCTCCTTGAGCTCGCGGGGCAGCCTGCTGGCGTTCGCCTTCATCTTCTCGAGGTCGTGGCGAACCAGGTCTGCCACCAAAGACAGATAGTCGGGAGCCGCGCCGGTCCCCGCCTCGATCTGAGCCATCTGCTCGAACACCTGCTCCGTGATCGTCAGATCTCCGATGTGGGTGCCGGGCAGGATCCGGTGGTTGAGCTCGCCGATCACACTCAGGGTGATCTTGCCCCGCTTTTCGACCATCAGGGCCTTGCCGTTGCGGTTGTTCGTCACCTCGGCGTAGGTGCTCGTCCTGGTGGCACCGGTGCCCACGCTCCGCTTCTCCAGCTGTTTCATCAGCCACCCCATGGTCGGATGCGGCGGCCGTGCGGGGAAGCCTTCGTGAACGAACGGGTTCGCGACAGTACCCAGCGCTGTTGCATCCGCGGGCTGCTCGTCGCGCTCGCCGCCGTCCTCTTCCTCGACGACAAAGACGCCTTTCCATCCGAGCACTGCCGGCACGTTCAGCGAACCGACGAAGCTCGGGTACTTCTCGACATGACCACGATGTTGGTCGTACTCGTAGTCGGGAGCGAGCATCGTCAGATAGTTCTTTGCCAGGAGTTCGTAGATTTCCCTACCGAGCTCACCGTAGGTCTTCTCCACTGCATCGAGACTCGCCGGCACCGTGGGCCCCGGGCGGTTGGCACCGTGGGCACCGCCGGACTTGATGTGGCTCTTACGCGGGCCGCGGTGACTGAGAGCCGCCGGATCTACGCCGACCACCCTTGCGATCTTGTCGACCAGTGGGAGCAGCTCGTTGAACTGCTCGATCGAGATGAATTTGTCCTCGGTCCGCGGGTAGGAGACAACCTGTGCCTCGTACATCTTCTGATACGTGTCCAGTACGCTCTTCGCCCCGAAACTCTTCTTGGACAACAGAGATGACAGTCCGGCGAGGTCCATCAGTTTCGGCGGCCCGGTCTTCTTTCGGGTTGTCTCGTCGTGGACCACCGCTGACGACTGCAAGCCGCCGGGCACATCGTCCTTCTTCTCGAATCGATCTACCTCTGGGTCGGAATACGTCACGCCGTTTTCGTCTCGAAAGCGGTTCTCGTAGAACGCTTTCTTGACGTATCCGTTGTGCGCATCGAGACCGTCACCCACGATCACGACCATCGCAGACTTGAGCCGCCCATTGCGCAGTACGGTGCTCGCGCCCGCAGTTTTGGTCGCGAGCCTGGTGAATTGCATCGAGAGCATGTCCCACTTCGACCTGAAGTCGGCTTTGCGGTAGTCGCCCTCTGCCTGGATCGCGGTGACCGCTCGACGTGTCCTGAAGGCCTTCTGCAGCGACGCCGGCGTCTCGTCGAGGAACTCCATCCGCTCGAGCTTCTTGTTCTCCAGACCCAGGTATTCCACGATCTCCCAGCCCAGGAGTGAGCCTTCACCGGTTGGGTCGAGATCGGCTGCGTTGCAGACCGTCTCGCAGCCTGAAAGCACCTTGTTGAGGTCCTGCAGCAAGCTTTTCGCGTCGGAATCGGTGACCAGCTTGCCGCTGGTCAGTTTGCGTCGGACCTCGCGTTCCCATCGGAAGTCGCTGGCATTCCATGGCAGATGTTCGAGCTCCCAGCTCCGGTACTTCTCGGCGAGAGACGACGGCACCATCGCTGAGGGATCCTTCAGTTCGAGCAGGTGACCGCGAGCATTGACGATGACGTACTCCGTCCCGTCGAACGTGCCGCTCATCCCACCCAGCGCTGCCGCGAAATTGCGTGCCGCCGAGGGCTTCTCAGTCAAAATTCCAACTTTTCCCATGCTATCCACCCTTTTTCAAGTCAATTGATCCGCCACGTGCGGAACCTGCGGCCGCGCAGACGATGCCGGTCGATCCGAGCCCTGCCACCACTGCACCCGTCGCAGGCGGCCCAGCGGCGGCGAGCGATATGCCAGCGCACATCCACCACTGTTCGGCGAGGACCGTCATCCCCATCACCAGCGCAATGAGTGCCGCGTTCATCCACATGTACGGATTCAAGAGATATTCAGGCCGTCCTGCGACGCGAGCGAGGATCCCGCAGGCAATCAGAACTGCGAAGATCTCCCGCACCATCCGGCGCGGCAGCACAGCCAAGGATCGTCGAAGCCGCGGCGAGCGCAGCGACGACGGGGATACCCATATCGAGACGAGACAGAGAGCAACAGCGACGACGGCAATCAACCACGTCAGAGCAAGCGCGAATCCGGCAGCCACGCTGCTGGAGCCGACCTCTTCCGCTGCCCTCAGTACGGAATCGAAAGCGTCGAACACCGCCAGCATCGTTGGCCGCAAGGTGTCTGAGGCTGCAATATCAGCGCGTACCGAATTGAAATCGACCCACCGCGAGAGACCGAGCAGCAACGTCACCCCCGCGACACGGATAGCGAAAAAGCATGTGGGTCGCAGGTACGGCCGAAGTTCACGGACGAACCTTGCTGCTGGCCGCGTGTTTGCAGTGTCAGGTAACAGGTCTCCGGGACTCATCTGAACAGCTCCAATCGAATAGGTAGCGACACTGTGCCCCTGAAGTTGCAAGCGTCGTCGAGATCGGGAATTGAGATGCCGACCATGGCAGTCGCTCCTACCTCGAAGACTTAGGGAGGTCGGTCTGCGGGAAATGGTGGGGGTGGCCCGCCGGTGCCTCTTCAGTATGACGCGCGACTTTTTTCATAGTATCTACTCCAACTTGAATGCGGGTCCATTTATGCAGGTAGGACGGCATGGAGAGCAATGCTGCCTTATTCTCGTATTAAAAACCAGCATAACAGCAGAGGTCATGGATCTGCCGCTTCAGAGGCGAGCATCCACGTGCCGGAGCATCGTGAGGCAAGGGAGATCGAGATCGCGGTGTCTTCATGGTCCGTGCCGCGACGGAATCACGACCGTTTCGGACCGGCCGCTCGCGTATAGGGAGAGCAATGCTCAGGACGGGCGCGGTATCGATTCGAGTAGCGCGGCCAGAAGGGCTTCAGCAGCAGCAGTCCGCGACACGCTCTTGGCTGGGGCGGTAGCGGTGACGTGATGGTCGACGAAGGTTGCTGCTGTGACGAACTGCCGAGCGTGCGAGGGTCCCTCGGCAGTGGTGTCGTAAACAGGTGCCGGCACACCGATGTTCGCGGCGAACGACATCAGCCATGCCACTGGGTTGCCGAACGCCCTTGCTCGTCTGGACTCGCTCATGGCGGCGACGGCGTCAGCGACCCGGGCGGCGTCGCCGTCATGTACGTGAGGGGGGTGCGCAGGAGTGAGCGGCGTGCCGGTCGACGCGACGGCGCTCGCTACGGGTACCGCATGCGACCAGGTCGGCGCATCGTCAGGGCGCTCGATGCCATCCAGGTACGCCTCGAGCGCGGACCACAGCGCGTCCTGCCTAGCGCGTTTTTTCGTTGCTGCCAGGGTCCAGGCACCTGAGGTGCCTGCGATCCGACCGCGAGCCGCGAACTCGGGAGCGTGCGCGGGTCCGGACTGATCGTCCTCGAGCTCGACTGCGACTCCGTCCGGGACGGACTGATTCCATCCGGAAGTGACGCTCGGTGACCAGTGCGGGTGTGTCTCCGCAACGATCCGTACGACGTCGGCGGCCACGGGGCGCCACTCGGTGTGATCCGCGGACAACAGCGCGACGACATCGACGATGGTCAGCCGCTCGGTCTTCGCCCGAGCGGTGACCTCCTCAGCGAGAGTGTCCTGGGGCGGCCGAGTGCACACAACCGCAAGCACCTTGGTAAACGCAGCGGGGTCGAGAGCTGCGAGGTCACCGGTAGCGTCCGACTCGATGCCCGCGCGAGCGACTGCCTTGTGGTGAGCGGCGGTATTTTCACGCCGCTGGCGTGCGCGACGATCGAGCTCGTCTCCGATGAGCGTGAGCTGCTCCGAGGTGTAGGGAGGTTTGTCGCGATCGAGATATGCGAACACCGCCCGCTGGCTGATCAGATCTGCGAGTCGACGCAGCGGCGAGGTGGCGTGCGTGTAGCAGGCGAGTCGCAACCCGTGATGGGCTGCCACAACTCCTTCGTAGCGAGCAGGTAGCGCCGTGGCCGACAGTCGTTCGCGCAGCTGCGAGGACAATCCCGGATCGCCGGCTGCGGCCATGAACTCGCGAACTACGGCGGATGCGCTGTCTTCGACAGGGTTTCGTCGGTGGGTGCGGAACAGGATCTGCACGCCCCGTCCGGCAGCCCAATAGGCGATGGCCCGGTTCGCTGCAATCATGAACTCCTGGACGATGAGATACCCGACGGTGCGCTCTGCGGCCGCCACTGCCACGGGAGCACCCTCCTCGCTTGTGGCCCAGCCCCGACTCAAGTCGTAGATCGCGAGCGCTCCAGCGTCACGCCTGGCGGCGAGCATGGCGTGCGCCGCATCCTGTACCGCGATCACTGTGGCGTGCAGCGGATGCCGAGGGGCGTCGAGGGCGGCCTTCACCGACTCGTGGTCGATGGCCACGCAACGACCTGCCGGCACGGACGCTCGGGCTATGTCGACTTCTCGCCATGTCCCATCCGCTCCGCACACGGCGTTGACACACATGGTGGTGCGGTTCTCGTCGCCGGTGAGTGTCGCCGCGGCCTCTGCTGTCGGCCCAAGCATCGGGATCGTACGAGTTCTCAGGTAGCGCGTTTCGCCGCGCAAGAAGGCCTGCTCGTCCGCGCGAGAACCCATTCGTACGACATCGGCTACCGCTGCGATGTGTACCTCGATGGCCCAACCGCCACCGGGGAGCGCGACCGCAGTGACAGCGTCGTCGCGATCGCGTGATCCTGCGCCGTCGATCATCAGCAGCGGAGCTACATCAGCGGACACGGATGCCGATGCCCGGCGGGCGGGGTCCGACCCGACGGCCGGGCTGTGCGGGGTCACATCGACCTGGGCGTGCCGAGCGATGGTGCCATGCTGTCGACCGGTCATCGGCGAGATCCGTTCCTCACATCCGAGCAATCGGCCCGGGGAACCCCTTGCAGTCTGCGATGTCCACCCCACGAACCACCGCGGCGAGATGCGGTGACTCACGCAACTCCAGGGCCACCAGTTTAGTGTCCAGCGAGAACGATTCGATTTGCGAGCTGAGCCGACCGGCGACCCACATCGCTATGTTCTCGGCGCTCGGTCGAATCTGCCACTGCAGCAACGGCAGCATCGGTCCACATACACCGGCAGGCCATTGGATCGTTCGGCCCAGTGCTTCGGTGTCTTCGTCTTCGGGCCACCACAGCATGCGATGCCCCAGCGCCTGTGCGATTTGTCTGAGCAGGTTCTCGAGGGTTTCGGGACTGCACGTTCCCTCGTCGCCCTGCGCTGAAATCGGAGTGTTGATCACCGCTGTGATCGTGAAGTCATACACCTGCGGATGCCGACGTACGCATCCACCGCGGAACTGCATTGCGGCGCTGATCGTGCGTGTCCTGGGCCCCCACTGGACGATTCCGCTCGCGGCGACACCATCTGTTTCCCTGAATGCTTCCACGCCGGTCACACAACTCACTCTAGACGGCTGATGCCTCGCGGGTCCCAGCCGACGACTGAGCCTCATCGATCACCGCCGGACAGCGCCATCTTCGCTGCAATCTCCGTCGCGACCTGCCGGCTCGGTCGCCTGGCACATGCGGCAGCGAAGCCGCCACCGAATCGTCCGAGATCCACGTTCACGACCGTCAACCACCACCTCCTCCCTTTCGAAAGGAAACCACCGTGACGATCCAGAATCAGGAAAGCGGGATTGCGCAGAAGCCCGAACAGAAGTCACCCCAGTCGAATTCGGCCGACCTCGACCGCATCGTCTCCGAGCTCACCGAACAGAGTCCGATGTGCCGGGAGATCAACCGCGGGCAGATGGTCGCGTTCATCAACGCCGACTTGATCAATCGGTGCAACCTCGATGTGCGGACCTCGATCGTGTTGTACGACGCGGACCGAGATTTCCGTTACGCCGTTGCCGAGATGCCGGACGAGACAGTGATGGCCGCCCTTCATGAGCGCGCCGGGATCGCCTACTGGTCGAAGGGTGTCTGATTGCGGTCCTGACCGGACTCGTCGTTCGGCACGAGCTTCATCGCCGACACGATCACCAGCACCACTGCGGCACCGATGCCCGCAACGGGTATCGAAACCATCAGTCCTACAACGCTTTCGCCTGTGATCGCCACCATCGAGATCGCGCCGGCAACCACCGCGGCAACTGTCCCCGCCACCAGTGGCCGGCGATCCTTGTGATCGTCGGCCACTCCTTTTTGCTGTACGGCCTCTTGGTCTTGCGTGGAGGCCTCGGACCATCCCTCTGCGAAGGCCTCAGAGGCAGCGACCAGACCCAAGGCCGCGCCGATACCTACCCACAGGACCAACCCCACCACAACCAACATCTCACTCACTGCCCTTCCGACGCCAGTGGACCCCAGAACGCAAGAAAGCCCCCCAGTTTCCCGGGGGGCTTCTCTCAGGTACGAATACCTGCGGTTGTAAGAATGAGGTTACCAGCTACCCTGGATTCCTCGCAACTCCGCATGGCTCAAACGTTTTCGAGGGCGACGCCAGCATCAGCGCTCTTGAGAGCGACGCCGGGCACGCGGCCGGGAAGCGGCTCGCCCGTCTCAGCGCTGACACCATAGAGGTTCTCGAACAAGGTGGGTGCGACCCATGCCTGTGCTTCCATCGCCATCTGCGCGTGAGTCTCCGCTTCCGCTGCCACCTCGGGGTCGGAATGCTTGCGCCGCGGCCCGACGATGTCGATGTGCATGCTCAGCATCGCGAACGTTCCCTGTTGAACCCCTGCGATGGCCGCGCCGTAGTTCGTGAGTGTCTCGGTCGCGCTCTCGGAGAGGTCACGGCGGGCCTCGATCTCGGCGTCGATCTTCTCCTCAAGAGACCCGAGCTTCTTCAGGATGTCCGCCAGCAACTGCTTGACGTTGAGCTTGTCATCCGAACTCATGTGCCACTCCTCGTGTCTTCCCCGGAACGCGTGCCCGGATCGTAAAGGTCACACGGTATGCCGAAGAAACTCGACGAATAACCGCCCGACCCGGTAATTGTTTCCCTAATTTGAGACTATACACACTGGACCTGGGGATACGCCATGCGTCGAGGCTCCAATAATATAGGTCGAGTAGTTTTGAAAGTATTACAACTCGGCCGGGTGGCCAGGCCGGTTCGGACCAGGACGGCCCTTGGCGTCAGTGCGGCGCGTCAACTCTCGTCGCGCCTGACCTGTAATCGTGTCGAGCAGGCCGAGTGCCTTCGGATCCGCAACGTCGACCTCCGTCTCGGGCCTGTCGGTACCGGGTCGGACCACTCGCAGACGTTCGGCCAGTGAGAAATTCGCGATTAAGTTGGTGAGGAACCCCTGCTTCTCGATCTGGACCGCTTTGGCGTGTGTGGCTCTGCCTGTGGCCTCCACTCTGTCGAGCTGGTCCCCGAGCAGTGCCAGGCGCGCATCGATGCTCGCCGTTCGCGCGAGATCCCCAGTGTCACCGAGTAGTTCGACCAGTAGTTCGCCTTCTTCGTTGAGGCGAATGCCTGTTACACCTGCTGCCCGTACGACCATTGCCAGAGCTGCGGTGACCACAGCGGTGCGCGAGACCGTACCCAATTCCGTTCCGACGCCGGAGGGCTCGATGCCGGCAGCCCGCATCGAGACGCTGGCTCGCTCACGCAGCAACTCCAGCAGGGCTTCGTCGACTCGGTCGACCTTCTTCACCGACCCTGCCAGTGCGCTCAAGGCCTGCGCCCGCGGTGCGCTGACGCCTATGCAGGCTCCCGCTTCCGGCCCGACCGCAAGAACCTTCGGACTGAGGGACACCTTCCGGCCGGTGAACTTGCTGACCAGTAGACCGGGCTTCGACCCCGACAGCCGCTCCTGACTCCGCTTGCTCAGCTCCGTCGCCAGCGCCCCGGCGTGGTTACCGTCCGGACTGGTGTCCGCATCTGCAGCGCCGGCGTCGATCGCCTTTATCTGGTCGCGCAACGCGTGGAGCTCGTCGATTCCCATCAGGTAGGTATCGATCGCCTTCTCTAGCTGGTCGGGATCGACGTCCTTGATCAGTTTCATCAAACGCGGTCCCCGAGAGGCGGAGACCGACTGCCACACCCGACCGTTCTCGGGTGCGCTCCACCCGCTGAAACCGGTGTCGAACAGAATGCGCTCGGCCTTGACGAACTGATCCCACAATTTCCCGGCGCGATCGAGCAGCAGCTGACGATCAGCGGAAGTCTGGGCTTCATTCATGTTCTGTCGTCTCTCTACTCACCGAAAGCCTCTTGCGTTGAGTGCTCGTGCTCGCCGTTGGCGAGGCGCTGCAGGGCCTCGCGCATGACACTGCTGCTCTCGTCCGGGATGTCGACCGACACGTCCGCTGCGAGCACGTCATCGGGCTGTTCCGAAGCAACCTCAATCGGCAGCGCGGTGTACGCGTCGTCCACTGTCTCGTCAGCGTCGGCGTCGGCGTTCTCGCGTGTCTCTGCAGAGCTGTGCGGCTCGTCGGCGTCCGCCGGGCGCAGATCGTCCGAACCCTTGATCAACTGCCGTCCCGCGCCGCCCTCGGAATCGTCTCCTTCTATACGACGCAGCGATTCGATTTCGGCTGCCGCAAGTTCGAGTCGCCCCTCGAGCATCGCCACCTGAGCAGCGAGGGCTTCGTTGACGGCCGCTGCCTCCTGTGTCGCAACATCGGCTCGGGCACGCTCTGTCTCGAGGTCTCGCTGAAGGGCGAGGATGCGACCCTCCTGCTCGTTGAGGCTGTCGAGCGCCAGTCGTTGTGAGCGTGAGGCTGCGGCCGCCGCTTGTTGACGATGCAGCAACTCGGCCTCGTCGAGAAAGATCTCGACTTCCACCGGGTTGAGCGATCGGTACGCCTCCTGCGCGGCCGCCAACCGATGGTTCGCAGTCGCCACCGTCGAACGCTCCTGGCTCGCGACCTGCTCGACCGGAGGCGGGGTCGACTGATCGGGTACCTCGACGTCGAGCGCTGACGTTGTGGACGGCTCAGCCGCGGTGTCCTCGTCATCGGGTGTCGCGACTGCCATCTCGTCGACGCCGTCCGGCACGCTTGCTGGGGGTGAGGCCAGCCCCAGCAAGCGATCGAGGCCGGCGGTGTGTCCGGTGTCGACCATTTTCTTGCCGGCTGCGACCAGTGAGGACACAGGTCGTTCGCTCCATCGCTGGTCGAACGACTCCATCTCTTCGGCCATCTTCTCGCTGAGTCGGCTGGTACCAACCCGTGGTCCTGGCTCGGCGAGTAGTCCGCGCACTTGCTCGTACGCGCTGCCTGCATGCTCGGTGTCGGCTCCGTCCTGCTCCGCTCGCGATCCTCCTGCCCCAGGAATGGACTCCCAGCTCACCAGCGGGTCGGCGGTTGCGTCGTTCTGGCTTTCGCTGGCGCTCATTTCCGCACCCCGTCCAGTTCGCCGTCCTCCTCGTCGGTGGCATCGGTGAGGATGCTGTCGCCGCGAGCGAGCTCGATCAACGTCGAGAACGTCGTCCTCACCATCGAGCTCATGGCATCGAGTTGTGTCTCCATGGACTTCACAGCATCGGCCATCTGGTTGATACGGCCGGTCAAGATGTTGTCAGCATCGATCTCGACGCCCGATCGGCGAGCAATCTCGTTTTCCACCGCCGCGCTCACGAAGTCATTGAAATTCGGCGTCGTTCCGGCCGCTTCGGCCTCTCGACTCGCCCAGAACTTCGCACGTTCGTAGGTCTGGAGATTCATCCTGATCGTAGGGCGAGCGACGGACACCTTCTCTTTGCCTTCGGTTGCCACTTGAGATCGCTCCACCTTCTCGTATATGTCGGCGCAGTTTTCCTACGACGCGCTATGACGTCTTACGGTACAGCACTTCACCTGCGCATAGTCGCTCGCTCGGGTCGGTCGACAATAACTTCTGGACTTCTCATTCAGGTGCGCCGGCCTCGGCTGTGTGCGCACGGCATCGTCTTCCAGTCGACCCTGGCCCTCCGGCGGAGCCGGTGGCGGATGCGCCCTCGACACAGCATCGAGAGAGGACAACCATGACCGACATGAAGGACGCCATCAGTTCCTGGACCGAGCGTCAGATCGCAGCCGGAACGCTGAGCCCCGGAGCACGGGGAATGACCCCCGAGGACGCGGCAGATCAGCACAACGGCGCGCACGCTCTCGAACCCGGCGACCCCGACTATCTCGTCGCGCCGACCGCCGGCTGAACAAAGTTCAGCAGACCTGCCTGCTCGCTCATTTCACCGCCAAGAACAGAACCCCGCGTCGGCATCCGATGCGGGGTTCTGTTTCCAGCCGGGTCCTATCGGCTGCTTTCGAGCTCTCCGATAAAGAGTTCGAGCGAATCCGGAACTACGAAGTAGACCTTGCTGCGGCTCTCGTTCGGTTGCACTGCCCCGAGCACCATTGCTGTTGTCGCGCCGGTCCTCTCGTCACTGGCCAGTGTGGACGACGGAAGCCGGTCGGGATTCGATACCGACATGTTCCCGTCTTCTTCCCGCGACGAAGTGGTCGACTCACTGCCGTAGTCCACGGAGCCGGTCGCTTTGGAAACGACGACCGGCTCGGTGCCCGAGATGTCCAGTGTCAGGTTGTAGGGCGTGCCACAGTTGGCCCCGACGGGCTTGTCGTACATGGTTTCGCACGACCAGAACATCCGAAGTGCCCCTTTGTCGTCGACGAGAAGTGTGACTGCCGGGTTTCGAGGGAAGCTCGAATCGGTGTCCGCATACTTCGCGATCTTGGGCATGCTCTGCTCGACAGGGCCGTAGCCGATCGACTCGACGTCTGCCCGAAGGTCGATGCTGCCGGTGATCGTGATCCGTTGAGGCGGGGCGACAGGCTCCTGTGTCGCCTTGTCGTACCAACCGGACCGGGTGAATGCTGCGTTACTCAGGACGGGCGCGAACCTCGGCGTCTCGGTATTGGAGCTGATGCTGGTTTCGGCCCCGTCCGAGGCCCCGTTCGGGCTCTCGTCTCCACCGCCGCTGAGCGACACCACCAGGATGACCACGACGATCACTGCGACGACTGCCGCAGCCCCGCCGAGAATCACGGACCGAGGCACGCTGGGCCGAGGGTTGTACGGCGGCTCAGGCGAGGGCGGGCCAGGGCGTGCGCCCGGCTGATCGGGTCCGTTCGGCGTCGTCATCAGTTCGTCTTTCCGTATATCCCCCGCCGCAACATGAGCGCTCGGAAGTGTTGGCCACTGCAGGTGGTGTGTCTGCTCATGTCCTATATGCGGAGTTTCTTTCTCTAGTTTCAAGCTGACTATCTCACACCAATAACGAATTCATACAGTCTGTCCTGGCCCTGGATCGTCACCCAACCTCGGGCACCATCATTTTTGTCGAGTGTCAGGCTCGTGATTTGCGCGTCGTCGGCAACACCCTCGCCCTGAAGGTGAAACCCGGCCACTGCGACACCGGTTCCGGTGTCGATCGCCACCGCGTCGAGCCGATCCGGCCCGGCAGCCGTTGCCTCACCGACCAACCCACCACTGCTGTGTGTTCCCTCGGGGTGCCACTCGACCGTCTTCTTCGCAAGGTCGACGCCGCTGTCGAACCACGAGTCTGCGAGCTGACGGTCGATGACCGCCAACACCGAAGCACCGCGCCCGGGCCGCAGTCCCTCCGTCACACCTGCACTGCGCAGGTCCTCGACCTGCGTGCTGTCCAAGCAGGCCATATCGGCGAGTCCACCGACGAGGAGTTCCTGCGCGGGAGCCAGTCTCGGCGGTGCCGCTGGCCCCTTCTGATCGGTGATGGATTGTTGATCCTCACGGAGGCCGAGCCGCGGCCCTGTCTGCATGAGTACTCGCGAGGGTCGCCCGTCCCCAGGACCGGCTGGTGAAGCGATACGACGCTCCAGCGTGTTCGACCCGTCTGCGGTCAATGTGCCGGCGGCCTCGTCACCGATGCCGGGGAACCAGCATGCTCCCGTGACAGGTGTTATCGGCGATCCGGGTTTGTCGGTGGCGATCCCGAAGAAGTTCCCCGGTTCGTCTGGTGACAACCCCAGGTCTCCCAGAACGCCGTAGCGAGTGCCCGCACTGATGACCGTGTGTCCGTCCGGCCCCACCGCAACGGCCCACCCTCTGGCGATCTGAATCATCGCCGCCTGAGCTGCTGCGTAATCGGTACCGAAGGCGATCGGGTGAAGCGAGGTCGCCGGATCGACATCGGTGCTCACTTCCGTGTCGATCGACAACAATGCCCCCGCTGCACCATTCGGAACGTCGGGTGCCGCGATCGCCACTAGCTTCCCGTCGGCCAGCGTATCCATGCCTCGGATCCTGCTCGCGTTCCTCATTGGCCACGACGTGGTCACCGTCATTTCCACGATCCTGGGCGCGCCCGCGGGTTGCTCGGCGCTCGCCGACGAGTAGTCGATACCGCTGGTGGTCACAAGCGAGCATCCCGACGACGCAAGGATCGCGGTACAGACCATCGCGACCGCCGCGATCGTGCGTGTCGATTTAGTCACCGAGAAACTCCAGTCTGCATTGGTTGCGCTTCGATCGCGGTCATCAACACTGGTCAGAGCTAGTGCAGATCGGTGATGGCGCGTAGTGTCCTTGCCGAAAGAGTATCAGTCAGAGTTTCTCGGTGTGGAAAGTGAGCAGTTCACAAAAATCCAGCAGCGAAGCCGCTGGCGAGAAAAATGCGATAGCACCGATGCACTTCGAGAGAAAGTGCACGGACAATCACGAGCTACAAACCGCGACAGGCAGAGCCTTCGCCGGAGAAACCGTGAGCCCCCACTGACACACCAGTCGCAGGGGTCGACCATCCGAATCGAACCAGGGCCACCCTGGACACACCTCAGGAGAAAATCATGACGCAGATCAACGCCAACAACTTCGCCAAGGTCACCGGCCGCCTGACCCGTGACCCGGTCTTCTTCGACAACCAGGACGGCTCGAAGACCGTCAAGATCACGCTCGCGTACTCCGAAGAGTTCGTGCGCAAGAGCGAGGACGAGGCCAAGCCGCGCTACGTCGACCTGACCGGGTTCATCCCCCAGGGCAAGGGCGAGGGCGTCTACAGCTACGTCACGCGCGGATCCAAGGTGGGCATCTTCTACGAGCCCTACACGCAGTCCTTCACCCGTGGTGGCAAGCCCGTCTACGAGGCGACCAACGAGATCAAGAACGTGGTGCTCGAGGAGAGCAAGGCCGAGACCGCAGCGCGGCGCAAGCGCAACGCCGAGACCGAGGGTGGCACCGATGCTGCCGCGGCAGCAACCGGTCCCGTCGAGCAGGCCTCCGCTGAGAACGCCGACGGGCCCTTCGCCTGACAACGATCTCGATACCTCAGAGCCGGACACCCTTAACGGGTGTCCGGCTCTGAGATTTCATCGTGGAGGACGAAAGTGGCCGCCCTGTGCGGGGGGCTCAGGGCGGCCAATTTCGAGGGCTTGCGCCACTCGACCGACTTCCCCCGGGGGGACGGGTGAGCCGGTCTGTTCGCCATCATAATCGACGCCCCCGACACGCAAGCGCTGCAAACCAAACCATTCGAGAAGAAAGCGGAAATTCCCTGGTGATGAATCCGACCACATTGACACTGATGCTTGCGCTCGTCGTGGTGGGTGTTCTCGGTGGCTGGCTTCTCCTCGGCCTGCTGCTACGCAACCGGCGAGAGAGTGCCGTGGAAACCCTTGTGCTCGAGCACGATCAGAAGTATGAGCCTGGCGTCGCCGAGCATCTGTTGCTCGAAGAAGTTCGACGGTTGAGGGCCACGAGCCGTGAACGCCAGATTCTGGTCGGTTGCTGCGCGGTACTCATTCTGCTCACGGTGGTCGTCTGCTACACCGTCATTGATCTCACCATTGTGCTGGGCGGACTCTGACACTCACCGCCCCCTGAAGACAGTCGACTGAGCCGATTGTTGCCCGGCTCGTCTCATCTCTGGTGAGACGAGCCGGGCGTTTCTGTTCCGACAGCACGAGATCAGTTCACCGTCGGCGACGCAGCGGCAGAGCCGCTGACAGGACGCACAGGAGCACGAAGCAACGCACGTGCCAGGACCCGTCCCTGACGAAAGTGAGCGCCCCCATGTCCGACTATCGGATCTACTCGATTCCCCCGGAACATGCCGGCCGGCGGCGTGTACTGACCTCGGGATGTAGACACGCCACCAGCGAAGCCCAGGCTGCCGCCGGCGCACAAGCACTGATCGCTGCTCGGATCCTGCTCGACGATGACACCGTCTCCGACCCCCAACCGCTACTGCTCGATCACGGCGGTGCCGGTGGAGCGGATACCGCCGTGTGGAAAGCAGCCGGCGACGCTACGCCGGGGTGGGAGACCGTCTGCCACCCTGCCCAGTGGGGCACCCACATCTTCACCATGCCGAACTTCGCTGCCGATGATCCGGAGCAGCGCGTCAGCTTGTGTCCACCTCGGCACGTCGGCACCGACGTGTGCGTTATGGCTGGACATCGCCGCAACGCGGCAATGATCGCTCTCGCACCCAAACTGCTATTGGCAATGCCGACCGTGTCCAGGAATCAAGCCCCGCAGCTCGGCCGGTCGAAAGGCACCTGGGATTGCGTCGACTCAGCGGTCCGCGCGGGGATCCCCACCCTCATCGTGTGGAGCCCGGACGGCGGCCAGAGAACACCGTTCCGGCTCTTCTGGTCCGACGACACAACAGCGCGGATGGTCACCACCCACTGGTCGTTGCGCTTTCTTCACGCACGCGAGAGCGCCGGTTCAACAGCCAACTCTCGGCTGGCTGCCCGCTCCATCAGCCTCGCGGACGCCGCCGTCGAAGTCCCGTTCTGACCTGTTCGCCCTCTTCCCTCGCACGAATCCGGCCCGCTCCCGATGAGCTCAGGGCCAGGTTTCGCGCGCGCACACCCCTCATGAGTTCCGAAAGGGCCCACCATGGCAATCGCCGATACCCCCCACGCCACCTTCGCCGAGAAACTGCGAAACCCCCTGTGCCCGTTCGACGACATCGTCGTCGAACTCGGTCTCGGGCATCTCGATCTGCCAGACGTCCTAGCGAGCCCGACCCGCCGATGGGCGTGGTTCGCCGACCTACTCGACCATCATGGCTGGGGACTCGCCACCGAAGTGCCCGCGCTCGCAGCACTCTGCGAGACGGCAGCTCGTCTGAGCCGACGGACCGCGACCGCGGGCGGCGCCACAGATGCCCTCACCGCACAATGGCGTTCGCTGGTGCAATCTGTCGCGGTCGTAAGCGGTTCCGATCAAAGTGTCGGCCAGGCCGAGGCGCTGGCTCTGCTCTCCGAGCTCGCCGTCGACGGACTCGATTACTGCAGCGGCAAGGTTGTGTCCGGGTTCGAGGCGCTGCTCGAGTACATCGCCGCTGTGAGGGCAGTGGACGGCCCGACCGCGCGCCAGCGGCTGATCCGATCCACCGAGTGGGAGCCGGATCTGTGCTCCGGGCAACTTGATTCCGCAACCGGTTGATCTGCCTTCGATCGATACCATGTCACTGCGCACAGAAAGGCCCTCCGAATGCCGATCGCCCTGCCCCGCGCTTCTCTGACGACGACGAACCGTCCCCTCGAATTCCTGTTGCACTATCTCCCCCAACTTGACATCAATCCGCCCTACCAGCGGGGCGTCGTCTGGGGAGTCGAGAGGAAGCGAGCGCTTTGGTTCTCACTCCTATCAGGGATCCCCATCCCCGCACTGGTCATCAACGACCGTCTGACAGCCGAATTCCCCGATACAGGCGACGATTCCGACCGGTGGTTTTCGATCGTCGACGGCAAACAACGCATCAGCGCGATCACCGGCTTTCTCCTTGGGGAGTTCTCCCTCGACGGCGCATGGTTCTCCGACTTCGAGACCGGAAATCCCATGAAGGGGTGGACCTTTCACTCCGATCTCGACCTTCCTACGCAGCGTCGGCTCAAGCACCTCACAATCGGCGTGTGCGAGGGTCAGCTGAGTTCGATGGACGCCGAGCGCGAGCTGTTCGAGCTCGTAAACTTCGGAGGTCTCGCACAGGGCGAGGTGGATCTCGATCTGGTCGCCAGCGGCCGAGCCTTCGACGAATCAATACCGATAGAAGTCAACAGAACACCCGAGGAAAGGACCTCATGAAGGTTTACGCGAACGGCTGGGTACAGATGCTGGACCACGAGATCGAGAGCATCGACAGGTTTTGGCTCGACGGTTTCCCCACCGCGGTGACTCCCGAGGAGGCCTCTCACGGTGGCCGCGGACCCGATAAACGGATCAGTCCGATCTGCGACTACGACGACGGCGGTATCGGCGAAGTTCAGTGGCTCAACGCTACCCACGACTGTGCCGCGATTCTCAAGTCCGACGGCGGTTGGAAGACCGGTGGGACGTTCCACCTGTGGATCTCGGCCGGTGCAGGAACGCTCCCCTACGAGGTACCGCTGCGGCAGCTCGTCACAGTCGACGCTGGCGATCCCGCCGGCTGGCAGGACCGAAAACGAGAAGCGATCGCCGCGGCGGAACTGGTACTCGGTCTGATCTCGACCATCGAGTAGCCCCACCAGCTGACAGCACCCTGCAAAAGACCCTGTTCGCTCCCCCTTGTCGGCGGCGAACAGGGTCTTTTCTGCTTTCGAACCCTCTCACTGGCACGCAAGGCCGACTCCAGAGGTTCAGCGGCACAGCCGCTGCCAGGAACGCTCTCGGCAGTACCAGCTCAACCTCACCTGACCGGCAGCTGCTCTGGTCCTCACGCCGGCCGACCCTTCGCCTACGAACAGGTCCCTCATGACACACACTTCGCGTACAACCATGCCCACCCTGCGCCGCGACCTCGTCGCCATCAACCTCGCCTTGATCGTCGCGGCTCTCGTCTTCGGCGTCGGCCACATACCTGGCGTGGTGAACTCAGCGACCCTGATCGCGGTCGGATCAAGCCTGTGGGCTGCATTCAGACTGGTCTCCGTCGTCCGCCGGCTACTGAACCCCATCGCAACCCCGGCCGAGACGGAACCGATCGACATCGTCCGCACGTCCACGCCGCACAGGATTCCAGCAATCCGGTTGGTCGCTGACGTATCTCGTCACGCCAGCTAGATTCGACACCTCGAGCTTTCGATAGGACACACCATGAAACCAGCTGCCTTCACATCGGACGACCATCACGGCATCGAAGCCCGAGCACGGGTGCTCGACATCCTTGCCGAGCTCAACACGGCGTGGCATTCCTTCGACACATTCGAGGTCGCGCGAACGTACAACCGGAAGGGCTATCGAAACGCCACGACGTTCATAGACCCCAACGCGGCAGGCTACGGCGACATGAAGACTCGGATCACCGTCGTCCTGGAGATCGACGAGAGCGAGAACCCGGCACTGTCGACCCTGGTCGAGGAGCTGACCGAGACAGAACTCGCAGAAGCACGGGTGGTGGCTCTGAAGGAACTGGAGGCCTCCCAGGCGGCTGCCGCCGCGGCACAAGTCCGACTCGACCAGCTCGATGGTGCGCAGCGTCGACCCACTCCGAGCCCGTAACTGCGTGCGACCACAAACCTGAGCAGTACAGGAAGGGCCCTGTCGGGCACGAGCTTTGCTCGCAACACGCGGATGGGCGCACAGCGCCCACCGGAAAAGCAGTGAGTGGAATGGTCAGCGTGAAACAAGCAGTCACGCAGACCGATTCCGCCACCAAGAACCGGACGGCCTGAGCGCCGTCATGCGAAGAGGGTGCGTTCAGGCACCGCGTGCAAGCGCGACCTGACACGCGCCCTCCTACTCCGCAGCGCACCCTCCCTCGCTACCGGGGGTGCGCTGCGGAAGAACTTCACCCCGGACCTCGTCGATCCGGAATCGGGACCGCAACGCGTGCTACACCGCGTTGCGGTCCCTTCTTTTTCTCGCGAGCGGCCCTGATGGCGCGTCTTGATCAGTTGAGCAGTACGGGCAGCGAAGCAGCCCTGCGGCGACAGATATGACCCGAACACACCCTCGATTCGGCTCGCACCTCGTCGTCGAGCGGTTTGGGACCGCCGCGCCGCAATCCCACCCAGGAGCTCACCGATGATCAGCACACGCGCCCAACCGCGCCGAAAGCACACTACGCGCGGCGTCACACTCACCATGACGGACGCGTTCAGCGGAGCCGGAGGCAGCTCGGAAGGGATGACCCAAGCCGGATTCCACGTCGCCGCGGCCGCGAATCATTCCCCTGTCGCCATCGCTACGCATCAGAAGAACCACCCTGGCACCGAGCACATCCTGGCGAATCTCTCGGAGGTGGACTGGCGGGCCTTCCCGTCGACCAACGTTCTCTGGGCGTCACCCTCCTGCGTCTGGCACGCCCGCTCGGGTGGCCGCACACAGCCTCCCGTCCTGGAGGAGATGCGCCGTGCCGACGCCGGATCCGTCGATCGAGCTACGGCGTTCGCTGTCATCGCTGCGACGGAAGTACATAGCTACGACGCGGTGATCGTGGAGAACGTGGTCGAATTCCAAGCCTGGTCGCTGTACTCATGGTGGCTTGCCGGGATGCGAGCTCTTGGGTACTGCCATCAGGTCATCATCCTCGATGCGGCAGACGTCGGAGCGGCCCAGCGCCGGATCCGGTACTTCGCCATCTTCACACGTGACGGGAACGTCGACCTCACTCTCAGGGAGCCGAAACGGACCACCGCACTGAGCATTCTGGACCCCGACCCGGGCAAGCTCGTGACACGGAAGCTGTACGTCTCCGACCAGATCGATCAGATCACCCACTTCGACACCCCACACCTGGTGACCTACCGCCGCAATGCGAAGGCTCGCCGCGCAGACGCGCACCCGCTGGCCACCATCACCGCTGGCGGCAACCATCACGGCGTCGCCACATTGACCGATGAAGGGCCCCGATTCCGCATGCTGAGCAACCGTGAATGTGCACGCGGACAGGGGTTCTCGGATACCTACGAGTTCACCGGGAAGGTCGACGAAGTGAAGAAGCAGATCGGTAACGCAGTGTCCGTCGATGCCGCGCGATGGATCGGTGGTCGAGTCAAAGCTGCACTGTTGTAGGACATCACGTCCTACCGGGTCCTGTGGGGTGTTCCCCTACCGCGACGCACCCGACGGATCGCTACTGCTTCGTAACCCCCCATCGAGAGAGGCCAATCATGAAGACCTACAACATCACCCACGTTCAAACCACCACCACAACAACCCTCATCAACGCTCGCTCGGCCGCAGAGGCCGAGGCCTATATCTCGTACCTCACGCAGGACGGGGATGATCTGACCGGCGGCGTCCGCAACTGCGAGGACGACGTCACCGCTGCACCATATTTCGAGGTCGTGGGCTGGCCGAGGAAGGCGCACGTGGACGAGGATTTTCTTCGGAGCGACTTCTTCGACGACCGGGTGCGCGAGGCCAACCGCTCCGGGATCGACGATCAACGCCACCCCGTGGCCGCTGCCGAGCGGATGGTCGAACTGATCGCCGATCACGGCTATCACGGCGACGTGGTCGACTTCCCACGCATCGACTGGGTTTCCGAGGTCAAGAACGGCGACACCGATCTCGGCTACTGGATGTGGGCAACCGGACAGATCGTCGCGCGAGAAGACGACACCGATCAGGCCGATACAGACGCCTCGACATCGCTCACCGACTGAAGGGATCGATCACGTATGTCCACCCTGTTCATGAGTCATGGGCTCCGACCCTTCCCCGGTCTGATCACCAGAGACGGTCTACCCGCCCAAGGCTCTCGCCTCGAACTGATGAACGCGATCCTCGCCGACGTCCAGGCCGCCGGCATCGACATCGGGCCCGTCGACGAGCAGGGTGACGTCGAAGACTTCTGGGAAGACGCCATACGAATCGCAACCATTCGCCGCGCCGCTATGGCCGCCGGTCTGAAGACCGAACGCCGATCCGGCACGTCGGACTGGTCACGGGCAGATCTCGCACACCGGACCGGCCCGCTCACGCGACGAGAGCAAGGCGGATCGCACACCGTCGATGACTTCGAACGGGTGCTCGCGGCACTGCCTCACAGCATGACCGGCCGCTCTTTCGCGTCGTGCATGCACGACAGCGAAATCGCCGATCCGCCCGCGAGTCACCTGATCCCGCATCTCCTTGCCTTGCACGCCGCCGGTCACGTCGCAGCAGTGGTCAAGATCGCCGGCCACAAACTGGGTATTGCTCGCATCGAACTCGACGCGGATCACCGCACCGTCGAAGACCGTCTCCACGAGGCATTCGACTGGTCGATGGTCCGTCTCGACGGCCAGGCCGACGCCTTCCTTGTCAGCCCGTGGATCGACATGACCTGCGAGTACAGGATCTTCGTCGTGGACGGCCGGCCCATCACCGGCGCCGCGTGTATCGAGGAGTACACACCGCTCGATCACAGCGGCCCGACTCCATTCGACACCGCAATGCGGGTCCGGCGAGGCAACCACATCGCGGCCGCGGCCGACAGTCCCGTGACCGACGATCCGGCCACCGTCGCGGCTCATCTCGTCGCAGCTGGGCCCGTTATCGAGCACCTCGCGTCCATCGGACTGCGAACGTACGTCGTGGACCTGGCTCACGTGCCCGACCAGGGGCGCTCGGTCGTGATCGAATTCAACACTCTTCCCAACTCCGGCCTCTATGCCTGCGACGCACAGAGATTGGCCGATGCGCTCATCCGGAGCGATGACAAGGGCTACTACGACTACGCATCGCCGGCCTGACCGCACCTCGACGCAGATGTCCCGAAGCCTGTTGCACAGGAGGCCGTTTCGCTCGAAACGCCCTGATTCCATTCCAGTTCCATACAGAAAGACGAATCATGTCGAAAAACGCTATCGCCAACGAAGGAAAGGGTTTGATCCTCTCCGTGTATCGGGATGCGCAGCTGGCCACCGACTTCACACTCGGAGGGCTCACCGGCCGCCACGAGCGGGTCACTCTCGTCGGGATCGAGACCGACGCCGACGAAGACGACAACATGCTGTTCTACCCACTCGTCGGAATGCGCGTCACCGCACTACCCGAACAGTCCCGAGTATTCGCACCCACCTCTAGCGCCCCGGCCGTCGTTCTGCGCTACAGCGCGTCCCTGGATTCCCGCAGACCACGGAAGATGCACCTTGCTCCCGTCGAAGCGGGCATACGCCGAGGTATGGCCAGCGGCAACTACGCGGGCACCACCGACAGCCGGCTACCCGAACTGCTCGAACATCTCACCGGCTACCCCCAGAACATCATTTCGGTACACGACCGATTCGAGTAACCCAGGGCTCTTCCTCACACCGCTACCCGCACGCCCGCCGACACAACGGAGCACATCCATGACCGCCAGCGCTCTCACTCCGCTCGAAAGGAACGCTCTCAACTGGGTTCTGTTGTGCGAGAGCCTTCGGCTCGATCCGGTCGCCACCTCAGCTCTCGACGTCATCCATGCCGTCAGCAATGCCCAACAGAACGTGCCAACGTCGTCGACGGCTTCACCAACAACGCGGCTGTCCGGTGGATTCCATTACGGACAGGACGAGCAACTACGGGGCAGCAGAGCAGCCCTGCGGAGAAATGCCTGAACAGGATCGGCGACCACACCCGGTCGAACCACCGTCCTCCAGACTTTCACGACAGGGGTACATCATGACCACACTCACCGCCACCGCACCGGAACAGCTCACTCTGGCCCTGGGCCTGAACCTCAACGCCTGGGTCGCCGAGCAGCGCACCATCGTCACCGAATGGAACGCTCGCGGTGACCGCTACAACGCGTTCGTGGCCGCCAATGACTCCGCCACCGTCACCTCCTTCGGTGCCTACGTCGAAGATCTCGCCGTACACCTCGACGCACTGGAGAATCCGGCCGTCACCGGACTCCCCAGCTACACGGCCCGTGATCTCCTCGCTGAGCTGCGCAACCTGCGCAACCTGAACGAGAACGTGGTCCGCGCCGGCGGCGAAGGCATCGTCCGTCGGGCTGCCGGCTCCGCACGCACCAAGATCCGCTGGGGAATCACCGGCGGCGAAGGATCCGCGCGCGTGTACTCGGGAGTGACCGACCGCACGGCGAAGTCTCTCGCCATCGCGCTCAAGAGCTGACCTCTCATCAAGAAGGCCGCGACATCCCCACTTGGGTTGTTGCGGCCTTTTCTTTCGATCCGAACCCGATTGTCCATGACCGAAGGAGATTCGTAATGCCCATACGCACAACGCGATCCGAGGTCGTCTCGGAAACCGAGGCGCTGCTGACCGACCACCACCGCGGTGACGAAAATGTCGACACGATCGCAACGATCATCGACAATCTCTCCGCTCTCGCAGGCCTGAGCTACCGCGTGAGCGATGCCGGCGTTGCCTCTCTATCCCCAACTGACCCTGCGCAGGTTCGCCTTTCGACGATCGAGGGTGATCGGTAATGGGATTCTTCAGTGAGGACTGTGTCGACTGCGGGCACCCGTTGCTGTCCTTGGCCGCAACCTCACCGGTCAATCGATGGATGAACAACGGTGTTGCGATCGGACCCCAGGGAAGCATCCACGCCGGCTCGTACGACGGCTACGGCGCGCTCGACGGCGCCGACGCAGTCGGACTCGACGCCACCGTCTGGCATTACGCGTGCTGGACGGTGGCCGGCCGACCGTTGGATTACCGGGGTCCATCTGCGTCCTCTGCTGATCAAGGTTGGTTCTTCGGCGATACCGAACATGCCCTACCCGAGCCCGGGTCCCCACGGTGTGAACCTCGAATCGACGATCGGTGACCCCTCACTCAACTACTGATCGGCGGCGTAGCCGCTGACAGAAGACCCCTCGACACGACGAGCAATCACTCACACCCGACATCGGAGTAATCATGACCTTCAAAGGTATTCAGTTCTTCGAGACCGACGATGAGGAATCCGCCCGGCTCGCGCAGGCTCCCGTCGGCTCCACAAGCCACAGTTTGTCGCTGCTGCCGGTCACCAACTCCCATCCCAATGAGTATCAACTGATCGAACTGCCCTGGAGGGAGATTCATCCTTGCTCGGGTACGACCGGCGGCCTCGGTCACGAGTGCGACGGCGGTCACCGTCTGGTGGTGATTCCGCTCAAACGCAGTAGAGGCAGCACCGACGAGAGTTTGCCCCGCCGTTACGACGACTACTGGGGTTGCCGCGTCATGGCCAGCGATCATCCCAGTTACTCGGTCGGGGGTCATGACCTTTCCATCTCGGAGTCCGAGCTGCGTCGCGGTCGGGTTCTGGAGGTGTGACGCAGCGCTGTTCGTCGATCGGTCGTGTCGACGGCGTCCAGCGCTGCAAGACACAACATCTGCAGCGCCGATGACAACAGCGACATCGCCGCGCCGAGACCGGCCCGATCACAATCGAGATCCCCACCGAGCGGAGCACACCATGATCTTCCAAGGCATCCAATTGTTCGAATCCGATGCCGAAGAGGCATCGAGGCTCGCTCAAGCACCGATCGGTTCCATCGATCACGGCCTTTCGCTGCTTCCTGTCACCCTTCCGTACCCTGCGCGACACCACCTCATCGAGCTACCCGCGCGCAAAGTCGACAAAGCTCCTGGTCGGAACGGTGGAGGGCATCCCGACTGGGCAGCCGATTACCGCATCGTGGTCTTGCCAGTGACGCGGCACCCCGGACCTACCGACTCCTGCGTGCCCAGCTGCCACGACAGCAGCTGGGATTGCCGCATCGTGGCCAGTGATCACCCCAGCTACCCCGTTGGTGGCCAGGACATCTGTTGCTCTGAGTCCGAACTGCGGCGCGGGCGCATCATCGATATTGCTCGTGCTCTCGATCCCACTATTTCGTGGTCGCCGACCTGTCAGCAACCCCTGGAGCACGACGTGGCTTCCGGAATCGAAGCCGGATAGCCCCCGTTGCGCGGCTGCACCACACACATCCGCAGCATCTCAAAGCCACACTCCTAGAAAGGAATCAGCCCATGGCTGGTCAACAGTCCACCGTCGATGTCGTCCCCCACGACAGTCGCAAACTGCAACACCGCGCGTTCACCACCTCCACCGCAGACGGCGACCCCCTGGCGACCGTCGAGGTGTGGGTCGATCGTCAGACCGGCCGACTCGTGATCGAGGTAGATGGCCACCACCGGGACGGCGTCGTGATCGACGTCGACTACAACGGCGAAACCGCAGCGGTGCTCGAGAACGGCGTCAACACATGGTGACCGCGCCGAACGTCTTGAATTTCAGCCCGTACGACGATCACCACCTCACCGGGCTCGAACGCGACTCGCAGGGTCGCGTCCAGCTGGCGGTGTCGTTCGACGATGTCGCTCGGTACGACACGATCGAACGGAAAAGCGCCGAAAGCGCGGTGATGACCGATGTCAACACGGGACGCACCTGGCGCATCCGCAGGGCTTCGTGCGGACTCAGGTGTTACTGCAGTGCCGCAATCGTCGGGGAGGTCGATCCCCCCGGGGCTGTAAACCGTGACGGAAAACGTCGACTGCAGAACTGACTCTGGTCGATTATCGAGGATCGATCGACCTGCGGCAGGGGTGTTTTCGGGACAAGAGACATCAGCGGAGCTGCTGTCGGAAGCCACCTCGAAGAAATCAGATCACTCCGAACGAAGGAAACATCATGCCTATCTGCCCCAATGGTTGTGTCGACGGCTCCGACGTTTCCTTCGAGCTGGAAACCGGTTTCGACCAGAACCACAAGCCTGCTTGCATCTGCCCCGCTTGCGGATACCGCGACCTGCTGGTCGATCTCTGCGCTGCCTGAGTCTCCCTGCTCGCCGCCCACACCCCGAAACCTCCCCGCGAGGTTCGGGGTGTCGCTTTCTCGAACTTGATCCGACCCCGCCGGCCGAGCTCCCGGAAGGCGGCAGCGGAGCTGCCATCGAGAACGCCCACGAGCAACACCGATCACTGCGATAGCAAAGGTGGACATTATGGCCAAGCGAAAGACAGTCGGCGGAAGCGAGTTTGACGCCTTTGCGGGCAATCGTCGCGCACACAACTGGCGCGCCGGCGAAGTCAAGAACCTGAAGACCGGTGCCAACCGGCGTGATCGACGACGAGCACGCCAGGAGATTCGTCTCGAACAGGCGGCGTAAGCGCATAGACAATCCCGGCTCCCAATCGGAAGGCATCATGAACATCTACAAACACAAGTTGACCGACACCGAGATAGCGTGCGGCGTCACCCTCGAGCAGGTCGCTCGGGAATTGCCCCGAGTACTGCTGCGCGACGATCGCGTGCACGTCGACGGGACCGTGCCACCTGCTCTGGGTAGCTCAGTTGCCCGAGCGGCGTTCGGATCCGACGAGTTCAGGTTCGTTGGGCTCGGCGCGCAGACAGGCTTTCTGATCTACGAACGCAAGTAGAGCTCACCGCTGGCCCCGAATCCTCCCGCAGGGAGTCGGGGCCTTCTATTTTCGCGACAACTCGTTTCTGCAGCGGGGCCTCTTTCCTGCTGTGGCTGGTCGGCGGGATGGTCACTTCGACCGACCAGCATCGATACTGCTGACCTCGTAGGCTCACAGTCACCGATCTCTCCCCGATCCCGGGGACCCCCCACGCCCACAACCTTCGAAGGACACCTCTGATGGCTCAGCCCAAATTCAACGTCGAAGTCGCCTTCATCAACGAGCACGGCGATCCCGGTCTCGTCCTTTTCCGCGGCGCGTTCTACACCTCCCGCTCAGCCGGGCAGTTCGCACTCACGCAAGCGGCTGCATTGTCGGATACACGCGAAGTCGACACCGTCTCCGTCGTCATCGACGCCGTGTCCGAAGGCAGCTCACACCGTGATGTCGACTTCATCGGCACTCCTGGCGAATTCGCGGCCGCGCTGGCGGCACTGCCTGCATACAAGAACGGTGTGCTGGGTACCGTCATCTCCGCACCCCAAGATGTCACCGCCGCAGTAGCCGCCATCGTCGAAGCGTCACCGCCGCTACCCGATTCGGCGGTCGACGGTCCTGCCGCGGTCGAGGTTCTCGATGTGGAGGTGTACTCCACCCGGCCCGGCCCGATCCCCAACTCGCACACCGAGGTCGGCGCATACTCACCCGAGGATGCACACCGCATTGCCGAGCAGCTCGCGGCCGATCTCCGCGGAACGATCGAGCCGATGCGGAACGCTACGGTGCTGCGTGTGACCCATGCAGCGGACATCTCCGACACCGACCGCATGGCCGCCGAGCGGTCCGTTCAGGTACGAAACCTGCGTGCGAACATCTCGGTCCTCGACCCGGTCGCGGACGCCGAACACATCACTGCGCTCGCCGCCGACCTGGAGGAGCTGCGGGCGCGTATGGCGGGCTCAGTTCGGAGCAGCTGAAGCCAACTCTGCGACCGCTGCCGAAACGAGTTCGGCAACATGTCTCGACCCTTGACGGGCGAAGACATGTTGCCGGTTGTGCACTATCTGTGCGATGCGCCCGCCGACCCGGCGGGCGCATCGCATTTCAGATGTCAGCCCAGGAGGCTGAGCCAGAACCACAGCTGCGTGAAGATCCAGGGCATGGGTGAATTCCTCTCTATCAGTTCAACTTTGACTGAATGATTGATGTCCCGGCGGGATCGCGCAGTTCGGCACATGATGAGTGAAGCGTCACTGGGCGATCCTCGCGCCGGTCCATCGTCGAGTTGCAGGAAGTAGGGGGTCCTGCAACTCACGACCGGGGTCACTGGGTGACACCAGTCGAGATTGGGGAGTCAGGCGACGTCGCCGATCTCATGCATCGGTGTGCTGCTGAACTCGATATAGCGCTGAATTTCGTTGGTGGGCTCGCGGAACGTCGTGTCCGCGTCGGTCCATTCACCGAGGAGCTCGCCGGTCGCCTCGCACCGAAGTTGATGCAGATCGTGCGTGCCCTCACGCAACGAACAGACAGCAAAACCAGGGACCGAGATGTTCACCGCCTGGCACAGCAGGGGTTTACGGTCGGACTCGCGATGTAACACTGTGCCTGGATAAGAAGATGTCATGGTCGTCCTCCGAACCGAGTGCAGTTCGTCTTGCGGCATGAGCGGGTTGCAGCCCGTCTTCGCCTAGATCGGTAATTGGTCGTTGGATCGCGAAAGAGCGACCTCAGTGCCGTCGAAGACCTCAAATCGAACGGCGGTACTGAGGGTGTGCCTCTGTTTGACGCTGCACAGGACGTTTCCCGGGCGACGCTGCCCGGTGAAACTGCTCACCCTCAGAATAGACATAGAGTTGCCATAGTTTCAACCGGCCGGAGCTGCAGTTCTGCAGCGATGCGACTCAGTAGACACATAGAAAGTTCCAGAAATCATCCACCAACCGACCCGGTTTATCGGACTTGACGGTCCGGTCGTCAGTTCTCCCCGTGGTCACAACTAAGGTGACCTGCGTGAGTAGACCTGATATGGCCCGCTTCGGGGCCATCGTCAACAAGCGGCGGCGCGAACTGGGCCTATCACTCGATGACGTGGCAGCAAGCGGCGGCCCGAGCCAGGTGACGGTCAGCAACATCGAGCAGGGGACGACGAACCGACCCCACTTCGCGACCTTCACGAAGCTCGACGAAGTTCTCAAATGGAAGTCGGGGTCCGCAGCTCGCGCTTTCGACGGCCAGGAGCCCGAGGCGCTCGAAGAGGTCCGCAACAGACATCGACCGTCGCAATCACGTGGACCGAATCCTGACTCCGTCACAGTGTCGATGCGGACAGTGGGGGATCTGCTCACGGCTGCACAAAGAATCGAGCGAATCGCGAGCTCGAAGACCGCGTCGGCCGAATTGAAGGATGCATCGGCCGAACTCGATCTGCATGTGGATCGAGTCATGCGAGCATGGATCATCGTCCAGGTCGAGACGCGGCTGTGCGGCGGTGACGACCTGCAAAACGACTTTATGATCGACATGTTCTTGAAGGACTATCTGAGTCGGGCGTCGACACCGGCTACCGCCGAGGACGAAACCGAACTCAGTTACCTGCAATGGTTACTAGGCAGGGCCGACGACTTGTCGCCGGACCGGGTACACACTTACGAGCAGCGTTGGAACGCGATCAGATCGGAGTACTGATGGACTACCTCAAGATCAGCCTGGCTCACAAGGTGAACAGGCTTTTCGATTTCTACCATCGCCGAGGCGAGCCCCAGGTCGATGTGCAGTCGGTGGCTGTGGTGCTCGGTCAGAAGCTCGACCGACAGATCGATCCCGACTACCTGTCGGAGATGCGTAAGGGCTCGATCTCGCAAAACGAGGTCGACCAACAGCTTCGGAATGCCCTCTGCGCGTTCTTTGGCGTCGACCAGGCATACCTGACCGAAACCTCCGGTCGAGACATCGATATCGACCAGCGACTGAGGCTGTGGATCATCGTCCGCGATAAGGGCCTCGACTACTTCGCAGCTCGTGCGAACGGACTCACGCGAGTCGAGTTCGAGGCCCTTATCGCGGAAGTTCAGGCGCTGCCGGCTGCGTGAGCGTGCTCATGACGGTTGAAGCGCATCCGTAGTCCGCGTGGACGCAGGGTCAGGTTTTCTTCGACGTCGAGCGAACTGGAGTCGGTCTCGAAGTCGAGTGCCTGGACAAGTGTGGCGATCACGAGCACTGCCTCGTGAAGAGCGAATGCCCGTCCGATGCAGGCTCGTGGCCCCGTACCGAAGGGCTTGTATTGGCTCGCGTCGGGGGCTCGACCCATGAAGCGTTCGGGGTCGAAATCGTCAGCATTGTCTCCCCACACGCTTGGATCGCGGTGTACGCCCAGCAGCAAGGTGAATACCCACTCCCCCTTCTCGATCGCGTAGCCGCCCAGCGTTGTGTCGACCCGAGCTGCTCGGAAGAATCCCGGAGCGGTCGGCCATAGCCTCAAGGCCTCCGAGACGACAGCGCGCGTGTATCGCAACTTGCTCACGTCGCCGTGGGCGATCGACCCATCGCCGGAGACGGCAGAGACTTCTTCGCGTATCCGCCGGGAGATCTCCCGATCCTGAGCAATGTAGTGCGCAGCGAACGCGAGAACATTTCCAGTCGTTTCGTGGCCGGCAACCAGAAAAGTGATGACTTGATCGGCGATCAGCGTGCTGTCCATCGGCGTTCCGTCGCTGTGCAGCATGAGGTCGAGAAGATCAGGCTTCCGTTCGCCCGAACGTTGCCGATCTTCGACCACCTCACGAACGGTTGCGCGCAGGAACTCCCTGTCGGCAGCAGCTTGCTTCGCGCGGGCGCGCCCGGTCAACGCGCCGATCACTGGAATTGCCGACTGCTGGGTGTAGGCCAGGGTTCGGGTGAGTGCTTCTGCGAATGGGTGACGATCGGTTCTGGTGAAGGGTTCGAATGAGTACCCGAACCCGCAGAGCCCGATGACCTCGAGTGCGACGTTTCCCATGAACGCCGCTACGTCGTCGATCTCCGACCGCTGGGCCAACGTCGATGAGGCTTCGTCAGCGACCGACTGCATAGCCGCGTGGTAGCGGACCATCGCCTCTTTGGTGAACCCGGGCATGAGGGCTTCGTGCCCCACCGCCCACTCGGCCGAGTCGTTCGCCGTCGTGAACAGGCCCTCACCGCCCAATACCTTCAGTCGCTGGATGGGCCGACCCGCGAACCGCTCCCAGCGTGCTTCGTCGGCTACCTCGCGCAGCAACGCTGCCGAACCGACGAACGTCAGCTTCGCCCCACCGATGAAACTACGGCGGTACAGCGGACCGAGCCTGTCCATCTGCTCCAACGTCCGCTGATTTGGTCGCTCGGAATCCATTCCGAGGATGTCTCCCAGAATAGGGACCCGACGCGGGGGGTGCGGCATCTTCTTCGATGGACGAGCGGTGACAGCCGAACTGCTTTCGGTCATAGTCCTATCCCAATCTGGTTGTTCGTCTTGTTCGTTCCATGCCGCGGCGACCGCGAGCAATCGTGGTCTTTCGTTCAGCCAGGACGGTGCAAACGCTCTGTGGTGAAGAGGGTCCTGGTTGCTCTGGTATCTCTGGACCGCTATACGGATGTCGCGAGCGTGATCCTGCGGCGAGTCGCCCTGTTCACGGGGAAAGTGAGGCAGGAGAGCATGAATGGCGTCCTCGATATCGATGAGCATTCGCCACTCGGTGAACGACGAATCGACCGGAATATCGTGACTCGCCGGCACTCCGACTTCACTGACGGTCTCGCTGAGGTTGGTCCATATGGGTTCGAGGGTTCGAGCGTGATGCGCCGCGGAGTCACGGCCCCGCCGTACGCGGATCGAGGAGACGATCGACGGAATTGCTATGCACACCATTACCGCCACGACAGGAAGAAAGAACAGGTCGTTGGAGTGTGTGCGCGCTTCGGTGAACGCGTTCTGTACACCTGTCGACAGCATCAGGCCCGACACCATCCGTGTGCCGTGGTCGAGGAAACTACCCGTGATGCACAACAGCACCACAAGACCGAACATCGTCCTGTTCCACGACACATGCCGGCGTACATGTGCAAGCGCCGTTTGCCCGGTCACAAGGGCTGCTAGAGGGGTCGGAAGGCTGTAGACCACCATGTACATTCCGGTTCGCCAGGACAGTAATTCCTCGACAGCCAGACCGCTCGACGTAGCCGGCCACGCGATGACGTAAAGAGCGCTGCCGCATGCCAGGACTCCCGCGGACAACAGCGGAATGGCCTTCCGCAAGTTCATGGTTTCCTTCCGCTTCCACAGAAGGCCAACCACCAATACGCAGGCCGCAGAACCTATTGCCGAGGTGTGCGTCAAGACCCTTATCGTTCCGAGGGAGAGTCCCAACTCTCCCAGTACGGACTGCACCGAAGCCTGACGTAGCAGCGCGCTGATCAATAGAAACCCGATGAGCGCGTGCGCGGCTGTGTCGACCGGTCGTTTGTCCACCAGGACGAACTGCCGGACTGTTATGACAGCTGCGATCCAGATGATCAGTGCCCAACTCACCGCCACCGGAAGACTGCTGGTCGCCTCCCGGGTCAGTAGTTCACTCGACGTCATCTATGCGGGAACTCGATCAGCGACGCGCTTCGATGCAGGCTGCCGTCCATGTCGTTGGTGATGCTGCCACGGCTGAGGACCGCGAGCTGCGTGCCCACCAGCTCGGCCTCAGCTTCCGTAGCAGTGCCGAAGGATCCGCGATAAAGAATCTCGCGTACCTTCGCCTCGTCGATGCCGTCGGTGAGGACAGAGGCCGGAACGTCATAGACGTCGCTTCCCCGGTGATCGCAGAGAATGTGCGCGATTTCGTGGAAAATCTGTTGGCGCTGGTGCCGCTTCGAGTGCTCTGGGCTGTACATGATGGTCAGACCGTCATCCATCACGTACAAAGTCCCGCACGTCAGGATCCGAGACGCTATCGACGAACGTTCCTTGAGCGTGACCGGCTTGCCCTTGAAGTCCGACAACCACAGGACGAACTCCTCAACCGTCCAGGGTGGAGTCAACGGTATCGAATCCATGATGGTTGCCAAGGACGTTCGCTTCGCTACCCGACGTCGTAGATGCATGACACCTTCCCGGTTACCCGTCAGTAAGACCCCCGTGTCTTGTGACCCCGACAACCTACCGGTGAATGGCCCTGCTGACGAGGAGCCACATCACAATGCAGAGTCAGCTTCGAATGATTTGATACGTTTCTTCGTGTTAACTGTGCTGATTCTATGCCGCACCGCGTGTCGCGCACTGTTCGAGGTGATTCTGAGTCACCATGAGCACCGACCGCATGCACCGCGGTTGACCGTTGAGCTCGCCAGGAAAGGAATCGTGATGGCTCCACAAAGCAAGGGTTCACGTCGAGCACCCACCATCCGGTTGCCCGAGGAGGTCATTGAGAAGCTGCAGCAAGGCCGCATGGAAGCCGGCACATCGTCTTTCAGCCAGTACGTCTCCGACGTGCTGGCTATTCATGTCGGGCGGCCTGACCTCGCGCGCGAGCTCAACAATTCACAGGAGGTCTTGCCTCTGACTGCATAGGCGTGAACGCCTGGTCGTGACGGAACCCGACCACGGTTGTAACTCACGCAGAGTCGGCCCCAGCCATCGAAAAACCCCCGCTCTTGTAGCGAAGAACGAGGGTTTTCGAGGTTGGTGAGAAGCGAGGTACCAACTCGATTCTCGATTCTGCGGTTTCCCAATGAAAGGGACTGTCGTGCCAGACAGGTCTCAGGGTACATCCTGCCCTGATGAAGGTTCAAGATTTGATGCTCGTGTCGCGTCGTCGATGTCGACACCCGACCTCGTATGGAGACGTCTGTCACCATTCGTGCGTGCGCGGCGCTCCATGCGGCTGTGGAATCCCGACACCGGGCTGTTCAACGACGAAGCGCAGAACTGGACAAAGCGTCTGCCGCGGGTACCGGCCGCAGTGCCGATATATGCGCGCGGCCGCACGACCCTGCTAGCGCTCGATTTCGACGCAAAGCACCACACGCCCGAGCAAGTCGACGCTGACGTCGAGCGCGCGCTCGAGTGGCTTCACGAGTGCGGCGCACGCGTCGTGACCGATCGTTCGACAAGCGGCGGCCGCCACGTCCTGGTTCCTTTGGCGACCGACAGTCCTATGCGAGTCGACGACGTCAGAGTTCTGATGAAGCTCCTCGCTGCACGCCTGATCACCCTCGACTGCGATCCCATGCTCAATGCAGCTCAGGGCTGCATCACTCCCCCGGGCTCACCAACTCGCGAAGGCGGCTACCGCCGTCTCGATGGCGCTCTGGACGTCGCGATCGACACGTTCGTTACTCGATCCGACCGTGGTGCTGCTGCACGTCTGATGGCGCTGCTCGGCGGCATGTCTCCGACTCGGCACCGCACACCAGTGGCCGCGGTGGCCGCGTCCCTCACGCAGGACGAGCGCCTTGTCGGCGTCGGTCGGCATAGACGCTTGGATCCTCGTTTTCACCGCAGCTCACGCGTCCCGGAGGCCGTCGTGACATACGCGGCCACCGGGAAATTGACCAAACCCCTCAAAGCTCTGTGGGAATCGCCCTCGGAAGCACGTCAGTCCGTTATCAGCCATGCAGTCCTACGGGGTTGCAGCGCCGCAGACATCGAGACGGCCATGGCCACCAAAGAGTGGGTAGGGATCCGCCACTCGTACCTCGACAAGTACGGCAGGCATGCCACGACGGCCTTGCAACGTGATGTCGCCAACGCCCTGACGTGGGCAGCTGGGGTTGCCCACCAATTCCGCGAACCACAGCACAAGAACAAGCACACAGGGGGCAATAGCTCCTACCTGAAAGACCGTGTTCGTCGCGACTGGCTGGCACACGCCCAGCTGTGGATCGATCGAGAATTCGTTGGTACCCGACATCGGCCTGTCCTACTCGCCGTAGTCCAGGCTCTGGCGTACAGCTCGGCCTTAGCGGGAGAACTGGTCGAGGGTGTGCCCGTGGTGGCCGTCGGAGGACGCAGTTTGTCCCACGCTGCAGGCCTGATGTCAGAAGACTCTGTGTGGACTGCTCTGCGCGTTCTCAGGGACACCCCCGGATCGCCAGTGTTGCTCGTGGCCCGTGGGGCCGGGCGCGACGCCGACCGATACGCCTTGACCACCCGCGCGATCGACAAACCGAACAGAACGCGCATCGAGCGAGCCCGCGTCGAACCTGTCCATCCAGCGTGGAGTGTTCTCGGACTGCGCGGCCGCACCGCTTACGAACTTGTCTCCGCCGGGCATGCCACGAACATCGAGGACGTTCTCGCAGGTGCGCGGCTGCGACCCTCCAACGGATACGACATCATCGCCGACCTGACGATCGCTGGACTGATCGAGCGACACGGATCGACCTTGCGGGTAGGAACCCGCTCTCTCGACGACGTAGCGGCCTCACACGGGCTCGAAATCGTGGCTGCCGACCGTATCGTGCGACATCGTGCAGAACGGTTGCTGTGGCAACTCTGGCTCGACAACAGGTTTGCAACGCCGGCAGCTCCCGACATGGACGCCCCCGAGTACCCGACCCTGGTGCCCTCCGGGCCGGGTGAGCGAGATTCCGAACAACTGTGGGCTGCTCTGATGGCGACAGGCCCACCGCCTACGGATCCGATGCTGGACGCCCTCGACCTACTCGCGCATGAGTTGGGCGCTGTGATCGTCCGAGAACCACAGCGATAGGGGTGGGCGCTGGCGATCATTCATGGTGGCGCGAGATCGATCTCGGCCGTCATGGTCGACCCGAGGTGCACGTCAGGCCCGGAGCTCGCATTGAGGTCCGGGCCTGACGTCGAGATCGGGTTACTTTGCGGCTGCTGCTTTGCGTGAGGTCTTCGTGACGGACGGCGGCGTGGTTGCCTCCGCAAGCGAGGCCGCGCGGTTGCGTGCCGCGATGATGAGGCCTTCACGGTTGAGGCCTCGCGAATATGTCGAATCGAGGTAGAGCACCGGCGCGGCGTCTTCACCGTTCATCTCGACCACTTTCTCGAGCAGTGCCTTGTGCAGGAATTCGCGCAGTGGACCTGATCCCCCGCCGTAGACGTAGATCGCCTGCGTTGCTGCACCGACCAGATCGAGGACTCGCGAGAGCTCCATGGCCACTTCGCGGACGAAGAACTCCGAGGCCACCTCGGTCTCTTCCACGACACGGCCGTGGAACTTGGCTTTGAGTGGGTTGACGTCGAGCTGGAGGAAGTCCGCCAACTGCTTGCGGCCGGCGAAACCGTGCGCATCGCCCTTCTCCGTCATCGACTCGATGGCATTTTCGAGCACCGTTCCGTAACCCGAGGTGAGAGTGCGCGATGCGTCTGCATTGAAGCGGCCGCCGGTGAATACAGGGAAGTTCACGGTCCCCTCCCCCACATCGACTCCAATGGTGTCCGTCGCGGCCAGCAGGTGCTTCGCCTCCACACCCTCGAGCACTACGCCATGGCTGCGCACGTCGGAGAGCAGTCGTTCCATCAGTGGCTCACCGAAGAAGTTGATCGCGTACTGCGCACTCGCCCCCTCCGGTACAACCAGCACGTTGTCGAAGACGATGCTGACGGTGATCGGCGTGACGAAGTTGTTGATTCGAACCTGGTGTACGAGGGGTTCGGCGGCGGTGCCGACGAAGCCTGCGGAGTAGCTACCGCGATGCGACTCGTACTCGCTGATGGGTAGCGCGAGAGCAAGTACTGCGCGAACAGTGAGTGAGGTGACTGAGCTGTCGGCGTTGTTGGGGCTCGGAAGCATGCCGGAGACGGCGACGTAGTCACGAAGCGCCTTCGCAGCGAGAATGCCCAAAACCAGTACCTTCGACAGTGGCTGTTCGGCCTTGGACTTGTGACCGACCAGGTCGAACGCGTCCACGCTCGATGCCTTGGTCGCGAGGGCGCGACGGCCGATGACGCGCCGATAAGTGTCCGGCACCAGATTGGAGCTGAACACCATGTCAGCGTTGTCGAACCACTCCTGGCCGCCAGCCAACACCTGCGGAGCGTCGGCGTCCGGGGTCTGGAGGAGGTTCGGGCGGATCAGAGTCGCCGCGACGCTGGGCATGTCGATGATGTCGACCGCCACGTCCGACTCTTTCGCGGCGGTGTCGCTGCCGCGATCTTCGATGACGCCCTTGACGTATCCGTTGCCGATGTCGAGACCTGCGGTGTACTCGAAGAGTCCGGCCTGAGGGTCACTGCTCATGATGTAATCCCGTTTCTTGTGTCAGTCGTAAGTGGTCTTGGTGCGAAACCCGTTGCGGCGGTGTTCATCTAGCTGTTCCTCTTGCGAAACAAGTCTTCGAAATCGTCGCTCGGTGACGCGGATGTCGGAGGGGTGGGCGGAGACGAGGCTGGGCGAGTCGGTGGCGGTGTCGGTTTCGCCGGGACACGGGGCTCGGGTACCTCGGGCTGCTTCGGCGCGGTCACAAGCTGCGCGGCGGTCGCCTGGGTCGCCGAAACGCGCTCCTTGAGTGAGCTGGTAGTCAGAGCACCCATGGTCTGTTCCATGACATTGGCCGCACCGAACTCGTTGACCCACATTCGGATCAACATGACGATCGCCTGTGACTGAAAACGCGCTCCCTGTGCGGCCATGAAGGCGTCGACGATCGCATCGTCGGCAGGTAACTGCAGACGCAATGGATGCTTCTTGGGCGACAACGACTCGTTGTCACTGGTTTTCGAACTCATCTCGATTTCGGCCTCTCCGTGCCCCGTCACGCCATACGAACTTCAGTGTGAGGACACCCGACTGGCGAACCGCCACAGCCAGTCCGTCCTGTGTCCGCTGTATATCCGTTCTATGTCAGAACTATGGCAACTATATATGCCAGGAGGTGAAATGTCTCTCTTTGCGGCAATGCGCGGACCCTGTGCGGATATATAGCGGATGTGGCGCGGCGTCTTTGCGGCGGGAGTGCGGCGGGAGTGCGGCGGGGAGTGCGGCGGGAGTGCGGCGCGATGGAGTGACCGGGGCGTTCCGATATCGGAGAGGCCCCGGGCCTCACTCCCGCCGCGACCGAGATGTCAGTTGGAGCTGGACTCGAGGAACCGTTCTAGAGCCACCCTGCACAGCTGTGATCGGGACTCGGCTTCGACCTTCTCTGCAAGCTGATCGATCACCTCGAGGTTGTCCCGCCGCATTCGAAAGGACCTCGTCGACCTCGGACCGGCGGCACTGCGGTGCGTGCGCACGAACAGCCCATCGGATTCGGCCTTGTTGTTGGCCTGAGCAATGAGCGCAGGCAGCTCATCGTGCGACGCCACGATCGCGTCCATCACGAGATCGGGGTACGAGACCGAGTTTTTCTTCGCGAAGGTCGTTGTCGCCTCTGCCAGTGCGGTTGGCAGGGACAAGGTCACAGGTGCGGTTTCGGCGCGCTCTGTCGTGTCAGCCGGGGCCACTGTTCGGACTTTCTTCGTCGCGGCGGGTGCTGTGCGTACCGGCTGCGCAGTGGGGGCCTTTGCTGCAGGTGAAGGCACAGCTCGCGCCGGCCGCGGTGGAGGTGGGGGGATCGAGCCGGTGCGCTTCGCGAGTCCGTCGACCGGAGGGAAACCTGGACGTTCACTCATGCCAGCACCTCGGCAGCTTGCTCGGCGGTCTGAATTCGCTCCAGAACCTCCTGGCAGAGCATGAGGTAGTCCTCGGCCAGCGCCGAGGCGCTACCCGGTATCCGGTCGGGCTTACGGCCCTCTCGCAGCGCCTTCCAGAACGGCTCTGCGGACTCGGCCTTTTCCGCAAGCTCGTGCACCAGCACTCCCCTTTCGCGTGCGTTGACGGCCGAACTCTCTCCGTGTCTGATGATCGACTCCAAGAGGGGGGCCGCACCGTTGAGCGCCGACTCGATGTCGGCAGATGCGTTGCGTCGAACAACTTTTGCTGAGGTCGAGACATCGAACAACACGGCACCGAGTAGTTCCACTGCTGGATTGACATCGCGTGCGGTCTCGATCTGATGAGCGAGTACGCGCAGGCCTTCGATGCTTGCGCGGTCTGCGCGGGTGGGCACCACGATCCATCGTGTTGCGCACAAGGCGAGCTGCAGCAGATTCGGCCTAGTAGGTGGAGTGTCCAGCACTATCAGGTCGTAATCGGGGGCTATGGGTGCCAGCGCCTCGGCGAGCATGGATCGAAACGGCCGCGATCGTTGCGCGCGGCCAGTGATGATGGACTCGAGATCGTCCAACGCGTCGCCGCCGCTGATGACGTCGAGGCCGGGGCGAATGTCGGCTACGACAGGTGTGAGCGCGGAGCCGGTACCCAGCGCGTTGCATAGAAGTTGACCGGAGTCGCCTCGTCCGTCCCAGTAGTAGCCGAGATCGTGCCCTGCGTTGCCCTGTGGGTCGAGGTCGATCAGCAGGGTTCGCCAGCCGCCCGCCGCTGCGAGGCCCGCGACGTTGACTGCCGTGGAGGTCTTGCCTGCACCCCCCTTGCCGTTGGCGAACGTGACTACCCGGGTCAATGCGTCTGCTACTGCTTCACTCACTACAGGGTCTCCTCTCGTCATTACTTGGTCGCGCACTGTATGCAGTACGAGCAGGCGCACTGTGTTCCTCAGTGCATGCGTTGATTGGCGGCGTGCGTGGTGTGTTAATGAATGTTACGACGCCAACTGTAGTGCGTGCCGCATTGCAGTTGCTACGGCGCGTATTGGTGGTCGTCGTGCCGCAGTTCGTACGTGGTGCAGTGCTGTCTGTGGCACTGACACTCGCACAACAGATAGCAGTGTATGGCGTGACGTTAACCGTAACCAAATGGTCAATGTCGACACTACGTTCTGTACTACATCACGCAGTGATCCTACTTCTACAGTGTGCACTACTGCATGCATTACCTAGTGCACTACAGGTGGTGTTACATCAGACCGCACGCACAGAAGTGACTATCTCGCTAGTGCACACATTGCACGATGCGGCACACCCTGCCGTACTACACACCGTACCCGCCGTTTGACTCTTGGCGTCACTACCAAATCTAAAGTATGTAGTGATGTCTCGAGCAATGTCACCGCAGGTCAGAGCCTTGCGACACCCAAATGGGTTACCAACGATTCTGCTCGGCACCCACAATCGAGGCAACCTCGCACCGCGCGACCATAGTGAGATTCGCTGGCGTAGCCACCGCCGGACTGCGGTTGAAGCATCCATCCCACAGACCGGAGACAGCCCCGTGACGACCTCGAAATTCATGAATCTGAACGCTGCCGAACCTACTCCGAAGGTCGTCATGAGCTTCGGACTTGGCACCGATAGCACCGCCGTTCTTCTGCGCTGGCTCGAAGATTCATCCTCTCGGGACTTCGATCTGTCGGATCTCGCCGTCATCACGGCGATGACCGGCAACGAGTGGGAGAGCACTCGAACCGCAGTCGAGGCCTTGATTCTGCCGCGGATGGCAACCGCTGGCGTCCGCTTCATCCAGGCCGCGCGCTCGCGTCGGCACGTCACCAAGGCCGGTGCCGGCGTCGTCATCCTCGACGACTCCCGCGCTCCAACCACGCTGCATCTCGACGGCTCGTACACACTCTGGGACGAGATGACCGAAGCGGGCACGATTCCGCAAAGCGGCGGCGCACGAATGTGCTCCGTACACGCGAAGGGAGACGTTCTGGATCCGGTGATCGCTGCGATCACCCGCGGACAGCCATACCGGCACGTCATTGGCTTCGAGGCCGGCGAGGCACGACGCGCACTCAAGGACCAGAACTACAACACAGCGCTGCGAACGGGGGAGTACCCGCTGATCGAGTGGGGCTGGTTCCGCAACGACGCCATCGAGTACACAACTTCCGTCATCGGGACGAGCGTTGGAAAGTCCGCTTGCACGTTCTGTCCCTTCAGTTTTGGCAGCAAAGCGGGCCGCGCGCACATGTTGGAGCGGTACTCCACCGAACCGGTGACGGCCGCCCACGCCTTGCTCATGGAGCACCTCGCCCTCACACTCAACCCCAAGCAGGGCCTGATCGGCGGTAAGCGGCTGATCGACCTGGTCCGAAGCGAGAACACGGTTCATGTCCTGGAGGCGTTCGACGAGCTCCTGAGGGAGCAGACGCACGCCATCTACGACGTACGCCGCATCATCTCGGCACGGAAGGGCGACAGCTTGGTGTCCGGCAATGTCGAGCGTTCGCTTCGAGTTCGCAGCAGGGGAACCCGCGAGGTGCTCCAATCGCATCTCGATCACCTCGCAGCGGACGGTGCTGCGAAGGGACTCACCACAACCGTCGTCGGTGAGGACGGAATCATGCGTCTCTACCAACGCCAACGCGGCTCCGTGTTCCCCACACTCGAGCGGTTCTTCGTTGTCGCACCAGCGTTGGCTCCCAACAAAGAAAGAGCACGCTTCGACGAACGCTGGGCCGAACTCGGTACAACTGCAACAGTATTGAAGCGCAACACATCGAGAGGACTGCATTTCAATGACCATCAACAGAGACATGCCAGCTGAACTGGTCGAGCTTATGACGGCCGCTCTGGCTGGTGGAAACATCGACGACGTCAGCCTCGTATTCGAGGGTATGGGGTACGACTTCTATGCCCCGATCGGCTGGTTTCTGTACATCACCAAGGTCGCACCGGAACTGAAGTTCGCCACCACACCGCCGAATGCGATCGACGACGACCCTTCGATCCTTCTCGTCTGCGCCCAGGTGAACAGTCCTGAACCGACCGCCTATCTCGGGACCGATCCACTCGGCGGTGAACCGCGGTACTGGAACGCCGAAGAGATCGCAGCGTGGATCGAAGCACCACGCGACGTTCAATCCGCCGGTTCTCAAGTCAGTATCCCGAGCGACCACGTCGAGATGGCGATCGGAGCAGCGAAGATCGGGTGGAGCGTGACGCAACAGATCAACAGGTACGGCTTCCATAGTGCTTCAGGACAGGCGCTTCCAGACATCCCTGCAGCGGTCAGCTACCGATTCACCGCCCACAACTACGCATACGCCGACATGGCCGAGAAACGTCACTGTGACACCAGTGATGACCTGTCGTTGAGCTTCGCACTGGGGACCAGCGATCGGGGCTCGCCTTGGAACTACGGTCTGCGGGGTGCTGAGAAAACTGACCCCATGCACATCGTTGCCGCGGTAGGGCAGACGCCTCCGTGGCATGCCCCGGTCGCCTACTTCGACAACGCCGCCGGGGAGTGGGTGTTGTGACGTGGTGAGTGCACGACAGTGATCCGAGAGCGGAGCTCCGGCGGCCGAAGCAACAGACACGCCCCACCCAACATCTCCCATGAACGGAGCCTCCGATGTCGGCTACTCCAAGCTCGACCAAGTACCTCACCCGAAAGATCTCGACCTACGTCGACGACAGAGCCTCGATCGAAGTGAGACTGATCTGTGTTGTCGGCCGGCCGATCATTGCGCTCGATCTGGCCGCAGATCAGGAATTGCTCGCGTCCTACACTCTGGACACTTCCGACGAAAACGCAGTCGGCGGTTCGGAGTACCGCGGCCAGAGCATGGTTCTGAACGAGCATCGCTTGACCGATCTGAAGCGGGACGCGTTCCTTGCGTTGTTCGACGAACTCTTGGTTCTCCATCAAATCCATCCGAGCATGGAGGACTTCACAGTCGCCGCCGCGAGAAAGCTGCTCGTCGTCGCCAGAGCCGAGCTGGTGAAGGCGCGGTGACCAACACCGAGTACGGCATCCACGAGGGCGACAACCTGGTGTCGGATGCCTACGGATCCCGGTTCGCCGCCGAGTACGAACTAGATCACCGGACTGCGCCCGGCGGCGTCTGGCACGATCGCAGTCGGTCGTCGTTTACCGTTCGAGCGATCAAGGTTGCACCTGCACTGCGTGGAACGCAGCCCTACACAACTCCCCAGAAAGGCGACACATCATGACCGAATCAGGCGGAGACGGAAGCCTGGGGACCGGCCTCGGCGCAACCCACAACCTCGACCAGGTGACCGAGGCCGGACACAGTCACCACATCCACCACCACGATGACTCCGACGTTACGGATCACCTGACCGTGGACCTGAACACTGGTACGGCAACGTTCTCGGGGATCCGCCGCACTGACGACGTGGTGAACTCCGCGGAGGATCACGACGCACCTGACGGTCGTTGAGCGAGCCAGCCCTGCGATCGACGGAGCCGACTGCGGCAGAGACAGGACAATGACCGGCCTTTCTTGAGGAGACACACCATGCAGAACTCTCGACTCACCACCGGGACCACATCGTCGCCGGCAGCTCCCGAGGTTCTGCGGCGTCGACTCGAACTTCGGCAGTCCAATGCGGCTCGGCCGCACCGCAATCGGCATCGTGACGCTCGCAAGGGTGTGGGGAAGGGTGGCCGATCCGGCGGCCGCCGTGCATCGATCGACCGAGGCTAGGCGCATGACAACGCGTCAGCCACCACCGATTCCCGACCACTCTTGTTTGCGACCTCCTCAAATTAACACTGCTCGTACTGCACACTGTGATGCATGTCGTAATGCACGCAGTAATGCGCCAGAACCCGCACTCGGCCTCGATAGGGCAGGGTCCGGGTTCTTCTTTTAGGCATGGCTCCCGCCGACTGCGGTGAGCATGCAGCGATTGGCGGAGCCAACGGCGGAGCGGCGTCGACTCGACCCGACACCCATCGATGGAGAAGACCGTGAAGATCACCGTGCAACCGACTCTGCCCGGCCGCCGCCGCAACAGCCCCCGCCCGGACACACTCTGTTCTGACCTGGCAAACCTCACCAGTTTGCCCACGGCGTTGTTCGTCGCCGACGAAGCGGCCATCGCCGTCGATGTCGCGGGCGAGAGGCGCGCCCACGTGCGTGCACTGATCGGGGTGGGCCCGGACGACGAGTTCGCCGGAGCAATCCACCTGATCGCCACCGTGCCCGGTGTTGGCATGATCGAGCAGTCCCATTTTGTGAAAGTGCTCGGTACGGTCGAGGAGGCCGCAGTGGCATGTGCGATCGCGTTCGCTGTCGGTCTCAGTGAAGCTTTGATCGAAGCGGCGATCGCCGCAGAACTGGTGGTTCTCGACCACCGGGGCGAGGTTCTGATCGCCACCAACTGCTGAGACCGACGATCAAGACCGCACCCTGCCTTCATCGGCGGGGTGCGGTCTTTCCATCTTCAGCGCAATACTGGTCGGAACATCGCGAGAGAGCATCGAGTCCGCAGGCAGCGGACTGCTTGCACCACGAAGGGGCACTGTTATGGCACGTGTGGCGAACACCAGCCAGATCATCAGCGGGCAAGGTGGGGAGGTATGACCGTGTTGAGAGCCGTCCCCGGTGATGATCAAACGCCCTACGGCGTCGACTTGGTACCCGATCCAGTCGGCGACGATCCCGTCGCCGATGTCATCAGTTTGCATCCGAGAACAGATCCCGAGTCTCTGACACTCTGCGCACTCATGTGGAGCACCGATCCCGCCGCCGATGCGCGCGTCACCGAGGCGCTGGTGCCTGGAGACTTCACGGAGCCGGCCTACGCCGAACTGTTCACACTCATCGCCGCGCTGGTCACCGATGGTCAACCGCACGACCCGGCTTCGGTCGCTGCAGTCATGCACCGATCCGGCGGAGGTGGGCAGAAGGACGCTCCACTGCGCCGCGCGCTTGCGAACGTAGTCACCGCCGACGCACCAGCCGTGTCCGCAGTGCACTACGCCGACATCGTCCTGTCCCAGGCCTACCGCCGGAGTTTCCACATCGCTGGGCAGCGACTCATGCAGGCGGCCGAGCAGGGGCCCGAGGACGAATTGTTCGACTACATGGTTCAGCTCGGTACTGCTCAGCGGGCAGCATGGAAGCGGCTCAACACTTTTCGAGCAGGAGGGTCGCAGGTGTGAGCGTCGTCGAACAGGTCCACCGGAACTCTCTGTCGGTAGGTCCGTGCACGATGCGTGATATGCGAATACGCACAGTCGACGGCCCACCGCTCCCGCACGAGATCGCGCGCGACACGGTGCGTGCGATCCTGCTCGCGCACATGACGTGTACCGGCGCCGCCGAGGCGGAGCAACGCGAACACTCCACCTTTGCTCCTGCAGCGGACGACGGTCTGCTGCCATGACCGGCCACACCACCCGCGACCTCGCAGCGACCGGTGAAGAAGCCGCGATCGCACAGGCTGCGGAGATGGTGCGCGAAAAACTCGATCTGCTCCTCGATCGCGTCACCGACACTGTGCTGGGGATACCTGCCCCAGGCACACCCCAGTGGCGCAGTCGCTTTCACAATCCCGACGAGCTCACCCGCGTTCTCCGCAGCGCTCGCCGCGCCGAACTTCGGGCGCTCATCGCCAAACGCGCGGGGGTTGCGGATCCCGCTGCCCCGGAGCGTCACCGCGCCACCAGCACTGTGCGGACGCGTCGGCGAGCGCAGTCCGATCCGGCGCAACTGTCCATTTTTTAACTTCACAGTCGAGGTATCTCCATACCAGCGCCGCGTCCTCGACCAACATCGCAGCGCGCCCGCCCGGCCAAGCATGTCCCAGCAGAGAAGGGGCTATGGGTTGCCCTCGTCATCTGTTGTTCGGAGTTCCCTGTCTCCTGCGATGAGAGTGTTCTCGAATCTCCCGTCCCTGCGGTTCCGCCACATAGTGTGGGCGCTGACAGCGACTGCGAGTGCGGCTACACCCAGGGCGAGCACCAGAAGGATCGACGGGTGTCGCCCCGTCAGTAGCTTGTTGGCGTTGGCGACGGCTGCGGCAGCAAAAATGCCGCAGCTGAACGCTAGGACGTATTTGAGAGTGATGGCCCGTTGGATTCGGAAGTTGCGGACTGCGTGTAGAAACCGTTCCGCGTCTTCTCGGGTGTAGTTGGAGATGAGTTGGCTTCGTAGCCGACGCATGTCAGTCTTGGCGTTTGCTGTGTTCGCGAGGTTGAGGACGTTCATCGGCTGCCCCTTCGGTCGATAGAGACTGTTGCAGGCTCTCGATGTCGACCAGTGTGGCATCGCGTCCCCAGAATTTCAGGGTCTGCGCGCACGGACAGTCGGTGCTTTACTCGACGCATGAGCTGGTCGGTGCGGGGATGGTTTCAACGGCGACAGCGGCCGGCGGAACCGCCGCTGTCCGAGCAGGAACAAGTCGAGACGCCCGAAGCCCCGACCGCGCGCACACAGTTCTACGAGCGTCAACGCATAGCGTGGGAGAAGGCGAGGGCCGAGTTCGAGTCCTGCGAAGGGCCTTTCCGGATCGTGGGAGATGTGTCGCAGTGGGCGCGTACTTGGCTCCCAGGCGACCTCGGCGACGCGTCGCCGAGGGAGTTTGAAGCTGCGTACGTACGCGGTGAGATCCCGAGGATGCCGTTCACGCCCGGCGTTGGGCTGGAGGAGGTTGTGATAGCCACAGCAGTCGAAGACGGCATCGTGACTCTTCCCGTGCCGGGGAGACTGGCCAGATCGTATGTGCTTCGAGACCCCATTTCCGAGGACGAAACTGCCGCGGGCTACGGACTGGCAGTCGCGGACAGTTCAGTGCTGGAGATCCGCGCTGCCGCCGGCACGATCGAAGCAGGAGAGCTTGGTAATTCGGATGGATCCCCGCTGCACGGCGCAGCCGCGATCGAGCGAATAGTCCACCAAGTCATCGACACCTTCGCTCAAGTGCGCCCCTTCCTCCACTACGCCTGGGACAAAGACCACCGACCCGGCCGGTGATCTCGTCAGCCCGGCAATCAGCCGATCGAGCGTGAGTTGAGGCAACGGCAATAGAACGCATGTTCGATTATTGCTATTCTGGACGCCGGAGGCTCCGATGGGCTTCGGCCGGGACGTTTGCCGGCTGCGACGGAATCGTGTCAGATCAAAAAGAGGGGTCCTGCGTGGCTGGTATCGACTGGGCCGCCCATGCACGGCGCCTGCGTGAGCACGCAACCGCCGACGCGCTCGCCCGTACCGAGGAGACCGGTAAACCGCATCGTCCGGACCAAAACGTCATGAGCGTGGCCAGCTCGTGCGACACCGCAGCGTACAGCCCGGGCCGCCCGAATCCGCGCCTGGAAAAGCTCGTCGCAGACGCTCTTGCTTCTAGGCCAGCTCCGCGCCCGCAGACCGGCAACTTCGACCTGAGCAGCAGCTCAGGGCACCAGCCCAGCGCACCTCGACACTGAGCACCTCCGCTCCCACGATTCCGGGCGTTACGATCATCGACTGTGCAGCCAGGTGACAACGGGGGAGAGATCGTGACGGCAGACTCGGCAGATGGACAGACCTCGTTCGACGAGTGGATGCCCGAGGCGTTCACCGTTCCAATAACCACCAGCTACGCCGGCGTCGACGCCGGCCTCGGTTACCGTGCCCCGGCGGTGCAGCAGGCAGCCGGTGTGACCTACCGCCAGCTCGACTATTGGGCGCGAACGGGACTGATAGAGCCGTCCATCCGCAGCGCAGCCGGTAGCGGATCTCAGCGCCTGTACTCGTTCACCGACGTCGTGACGGTTCGAGTGATCAAACGGCTACTCGACACCGGGGTGAGCCTGCAGAACGTCCGGATCGCGGTCGACCACTTACGCGCTCGCGGTCAGGACGACCTCGCGACACTCACGCTGGTCTGCGACGGAGTGTCCGTCTACGAATGCACGACCGATGAAGAGATCGTCGACCTGTTGCGTGGGGGACAGGGCGTGTTCGGGATCGCTATCGGGCACACCGCGACCGATGTGGCGGCCGTCGTTCGCCACCTACCCTCCGTAAAGGCCGCTGACACCGTCGCTGACGACGTAACCCGCCGTCACAGCAACGATGCCGCCGAGGACTTCCTTGATGATCTGAGCGTGCGCCGTGCGCGTCGCAGCGCATGACTACCCTCCGCTCCACTGATCACGGCCTCTATTTCACGGTCTGAGCTCGGCCGGATCATGTAGGCCCCAATGATCCTGAACGTCCCACAGTCTCTGACGTAACGCCTTCTCTGGCATGACCGAATTGGGCGGCTCGACAGCAACCTTGATCGCGAACAACTCGTCCAGATCGCTCTCGATCCGATCGCGCTCACTGCGGGACGGCGGAGTCTCCTGCGCGGAACCTGGACCGCCGGCCATGGCCATACCCTCGTCCGGCTGGTCGCGACGTTGCTCGAGGAACTCTATTGCTCTGATGATCTTGTCCATGAATTGCATCACTCATCGTAAGCCGTGATCGGCGACGTCACGGCTGATCACGTGGCTAGTTTCGGGCCGGCGGCTTCTCGTCAGGGGTTAGGTCGCGATCCGGGATCCGTTGAAACAAGGCTTCGATGTATTCCATGTCCACATTGTCTTTGAGCAGCTTGGCTGCCGTCTCGATGACCGTTTCCTCGACGGTGTCGACGTGTTCGACCAACCAGCCTCTGATGCCGTCAGGCCCGTCGGAGACGGGCCCGAACAGCGTCGTGAGCGCCTCGGGCCTGAACCCCTGAGCGACCAGTTCCTCGGCGGTGACCCAATCGTCCGCAGGTTCGCCGACCCACACTTGGTGGTTGTATCGCAGATCCGCCTCGGTTGTTCTACGGAAGCGCTCATCGATGGGGAGATCGATGGCGTCCTCTGGAGTCTTCAGGCTCCAGTTCGTCGCTTCTCCGCGTTCGATCTCGTCTGCAGTGGCATCTCTGAAATAGCCCATATCCCGGGATCGTATTCCTCGCTCCCTCGGCCCGCCCACTGCCATCGAGAGTCGACCCCCTCACATTCCGAATCTCCCTGATACAGAAAGGTAGTCATGCCAGAGCGCACGTTCACCTCGGAAACCTTCTTCGCAGGCCTCTCTCTCTGGGTGGCGCTGTTCATCTTGTTCGCGATCCCCAGCCTTCTGACCTCCACTGTGGCGAACGGCAAGTCGGCCATCATCCAGATAGCGACAGTCTGCGGCCTGTCGGTAGTGGCCCTGTTCGCAGCCGCGTACGCCGCATTTCTGATGTGGTTCAGTCATTCTGGCCCCGATCGTCCCCGACCACACTTGTCGATGCTCCGAGAACCACTGGCTCTTATCGGAGTCCGATGGTGCGCCGGCACTTCCCGTCGCCGCTGGTGGTGTCTGGCTGCCGCGATCGTCGTTGTTCTCGTCTACACCTTCGTCCGCGCAAGCGGCCCCGTCCTCCGCATGCTGGTGGAGTACTTTCCGACCTCCGAAGCCGGTGCGCAGCAACAAGCCTGGGATGCCCGCGAAGCGATGCACGATCTGCCCTTCCCCGGGCACATCACCGGAGTGACGATGACAGCCAACGTCATCGTCGAAGAGCTGATCTTCAGAACACCGGTCATCGTGGCGTCGACCATCGCGCTGCGACGACTACGTCGACCGGGAGTCGTGGTCCCTCGATGGGAGCAAGTGCTCCTCATCGCAGCCGTCATCTGCGTGTGGGCCGGAATCTCCGTGTACGGCTTCGCATCCGGTCACGAGCAGTTCTCGGCACTGAACTTCGCCACGACGTTCCTCGACGGGATCGTATGGGGTGCGCTCGCCATCTGGACCAGATCCTTGCTACCTGGCGTCGTGGGGCACAGCGTCAACAACGTCCTCGCGGGCGGCTGGTGAAGCGTCGAGAATGAAGGGAACGAGACAAATGCGGTTCAAGTTGTTCACCCGGCGGTCGCGGATCGTCGAATGTGGCTGGCGCGGCGAATGTCACGGCCCAGTCACCGTCGGCGTAACCACTGCATGGCCGTGCGGGCACGCAGTGCATCCGACCGCGACACCAACCTGCTCAGCTCATCTACAAAGCCTGCTGGTGGACGGTGGAACAGCACCGAACCCCGTTCCCTGCGCGATCTGCGGTGTTGTCGGCGCAGCCAAGGTTGCAGCGACCGAAGACCTGTAACGGGCCACGCGCAATTCGAGTGGAGGTTGCCCGACCAGTTGGCGGAGCCAACATCGGGACAACTCGAAGCAACCCGGGCCGCGCTACCGCGCGGTTGACCTACACCGGGATCAGCCGCCGAGCGAAAAGGAATCCACACCAATGAACAAAGCCGATATGCGCACCAGCACCGACGTCGATCACACACTTCTGATCGACGGTGCGGTCCGATGACCCAGCAGCGCGCGCTTCGGACCCGGGCAGCTCTGCTGACGGGGGCCGCGACAGAATTCGCTCGCCACGGCTACGCGGCGTCGTCGGTCATCCGGATCCTGGAGAACACCGCGTCCACCAAAGGTGCGATGTATTTCCACTTCTCTTCCAAACGAGAAATGGCGGATGCAGTCCTCGATACGGCCGCCGCTGGCTACGGGGGAGTCGCAGAACGCTGGATGACCTCAGACGGCACTCGCCCGCTCGATGCCCTCAGGGGGTTGGTCGACGACACCGCACGAGCCTTCATCGACGACGTGTCACTACGTGCCGAGGCCCGTTTGGCTGTCGAACCGGAACTCAACACTGGTCGTACCCTCGCGGTCTGGAACGCAACTGCACTCCACCTGGCGAAAGAGGCAGTTGCCGCAGGCGACTTTCATGAGGGGTTCGCCACGGACAAATTCCTTCGCCTCCTCACCGCATCTCTCGCCGGTCACCGCCTTACTGCGCACTTGGCGGTCGATGTCGACATCCGAAGCGGATACGCCGAGGCGCTGGAAGCCATTCTCGCCGCAGCGACAATGAAGGACGTGTCGCAAATCTGACAGCGTCTGCCCTGGCCAACCCTATGCGGGTTGACAGCATTGACGCATATGATAACAATTGGGTTGACTTGGTTGACCGTGAAAGGACTTCTCATGAGCACTCTCGCCGAACAGGAACGCAAGCTGCTCGACCTGCTCACCCACTCGGTCCACCGGACATTTGCCGATGCCCGCGCCTCCGGTGTCCCCGCTGATGTCTTCGCCGATGTCGAGTCCATCGTCCGATCAATGACCTCGGCACTACCGACAAGCCATATCTACGACCAGCTCGTCGGCCCGTTCTACGACACCTCGGGCCTGACCCAGTGGTGGGGGGTGAGCCGGCAGGCCGTCGCGAAGGCATCGTCCACCGGCACGCTGATCGCCTGCCGGCTCGACGGCGGCGGATGGGTCTATCCGACCTGGCAGTTCACCGACTCGGGCACGGTGTACCCGGACCTGCTCACCTTATGGTCGACGTTGCGTGCTGCAGCCGATGCCTGGACCTGCGCAACCTGGCTGCGCAGTCCCCTCGCCGACCTCGACGACCGCAGCGCAGCACAGTGGGTCGCCGAAGGGCGCCCCATCGAGCCAGTGCTCGAGCTCGCACGCGCCGACGCCCGACGGTGGGCGGCGTGAGCGGCCGCGACCACGTCGCACTCGGTCCGCCGTCGAGGCCACTCGACGGATTCCCCATCCGTGAGCTCACCGCAGCGCAATCACTGCACCGCGGGCACAGCGTCGACAACGGGCCATGGTGGTTCGCGTCCTCGGGAGGTGGACGCTTCGACCTCACCCCACCGCGCGGCACCTGCTATCTCGCCTACGACGAGCTCACTGCGATCCGGGAGACCGTCGGTGCTCCACTGGCCGCAACCGGAGTGATCAGCGCCGAGTTCGCCTCGAAGCGGCACCTGTCCGCCCTGACTGTGCCCCACGATCATCACCTGGCCGACACGTGCTCGGACGACGCCGCGAACTACGGCCTGACCAGGGAACTGGTGTCCATGACCCCGTACTCGGTTCCGCACGAGTGGGCCTCGACCTTCGATGCCGCCTTCGATGGAATCCAGTACCAGACACGGTTCACCACCGGACCGAACCCGAACGCCGTAGCCCTGTTCGCCGACGCGGGGGAGCAGCCCTGGCCGGTCGATCCGGATCCGGAGCCATTCACCACTGCGGCGCGTCGACACGGCTTCACCGTGGCGACCCCGCCGCGATCGGTTCGCATCGTGCCGACACCCGGCGGTGCCACGAAACCGTCGTGACATTGCGATCCCCGACCTGATCGCCCTCGATCCCCGCCAGCTCTGCTGGCGGGGATCTTTTCGTTGGCGAAGCCAACGTCGAAGGTTCGGGGATCGGCTACCTCGCACGCCGGCCGTGAGGACCTACACAACAAGGAGTAACCCGTGAGCTCACAACCCGAGGGCGAAGGCCTGATCCAGGCCACCTTTCGCCTGGCCATGCACAGCAAGTCATGCCCCGAACTCAAGCGAGCCGAAGCTCAGGCTCGGTTGAGACTGGCGAGCGCGATCATCGCTCTCGACGATGCGCACCTGTCCGACGAACGGCACACGTTCATGGAACAGGCCGCTGTCGAAAACGCCCTCGGTGAGTACGGAAACGCCCTTGCATCGCTTCTCCGCAAAGAGCATCCCGAGCGCGAGACCGATGACAACCGAGAGGTCCGGCAATCGTGAACTCGTCGAACTCCCTTCCACCGGTAACTCGGGGTGAGGAATCTGTGCTGGGCACGGCGGCCCTGATCGTCACCGTACGAACCAACGCCGAACTCGCCGGCAGCGCAACAGAGATCAACGACTACGGGATGTACGCCAGTCGCGCGCTCGATGCTGCCGAGCAGCTGGCTCGACACGTCGAAACGCTCCCGCTCGGAGCTTCGCAGGATCGTGACCGCGCCGGAGACATCTGGGTCTTGGTTGTCGACGACCGAACCTCCCCGACCACATCCAGTCTCCATACGAGCGAGCAATCGGCCATCGACTGCCTGGTCTTGAACTTCGATCCCGTCGATCGGGACGATCCCGTCCAATCACTTCGGAATGACGGCTACACGATCCACCTGGACTCCCACCCGATTCCGCATTCCGCTGCGTCGACGGAGCAGAACGCCGATGTCTGAGCGGGCACGAATCGAATCGGTCGTAGCCCAGGCACTACGCGACACATCGGCAGTTCGGAGCCACGACGTCGTAGCAAATATCGTCGTGGGCCGACTGGCGCATCTCGGCTACCGCATCGTCGAACTGCCGACACCGGCCGAACCCGGCGTGTGGCCCGCGCCGCCCGGTTTCCGTAACCCCGTCGAGCTGATTGACGTGGAGCGCTACCCGATCCGGCACAGCGGCGAAGTCGTCACGAACGCCGAAGGGGCACGCTCTCTCGCGGCCCGTCTCCTCGCCGCCACCGCAGCCGTCGAGGGGAGGTCATTGTGACCGACACGGCAAACTGAGGCCTGCCAAGGGGGCAAAGATGTACCGATACAACAGCCTTCGGCTCTGCAATGTCGAATAGCTCCAGAACAGCGCGCACCAGCCTGCTGAGCTTTCGACCTCGGTCCATCACGGAACCCGCACCTGCCACGGCAGGTGCGGGTTTTTTCGCTGCCAACTCGAAACTCCGAAAAAGTAGGCATCGCAGGCCATTCCACCGTGCCGGTTGCTGAACAACTGCCCAACTACCATGTCGACCGACTCGTCGATTCACGATCTTGGAGATTCACTGTGTCTGATTCCGGCTACCTGCCGCTTGCACCACCCGTATCGAGGAGTCGTCACCGGTGGCCATGGATCACCGGGATGGCCCTGTCCGGTCTGCTCATCGCCGGCTGTGCAGACCCCACAATGGCCAGCGATGCCACGTCGGCCGCCCAGAGTGCTTCCTCGGCAACCGACACGGCGATCAGCTCCCCACCTCCTGCGTCCACCACCGATTCGGTAACTGTGGCCCCTGAGCCCACACCCGCATCGGCAGCTGACAGCTCGCCCGATGCTCAAGCCGCTCTCGACATGCTTGCGACCCTGCCGATCAAAGGTCGAGCCCCAAAGACTGGCTACGACCGTGACTTGTTCGGCCAGGCCTGGACCGACGATGTCGACGTCGAATTTGGGAGAAATGGCTGTGACCAGCGAAACGATCTGCTTCGTCGTGATCTCGCCGACGTCACCCTCAAGCCAGGATCCAATGGGTGTGTGGTGCTGACCGGCACCTTGGCCGACGCGTACACCGGCACAACCATCGACTTCGTTCGCGGTGCCGATACTTCGATGGACGTGCAGGTCGATCATGTTGTCGCGCTTAGCAATTCGTGGCAAACCGGTGCGCAGCAACTCGATTCTGTCACACGGCAGAACTTCGCCAACGATCCCCGTAATCTGCAGGCCGTCGACGGCCCCGCGAATCAACAGAAGGGTGACGGCGACGCCGCTACCTGGCTGCCGAGCAACAAGTCGTACCGGTGCACCTACGTGTCGCGGCGGGTCGAGGTCAAAGCCGCCTACGGGCTGTGGGTCACCCCGCCCGAACACGATGCCATCGTTCGGGTTCTCGGCGACTGCGGCGGCAATGCCGCCGCAGTCGCGGAAGCGGCCCCGTCCACTGAGCCGACACCGGTGGCTCCTGCGCCGGCT